>NZ_JAHRHK010000016.1:66333-80342 GCF_021246465.1 Nocardioides sp. R-C-SC26
GGCCCGCAGGGCGGCCCCCCCGGCGACGTCGGCGGAGTCGGAGGCGAGGTCAAGGCCGAGGGCTGGGCCGGCTCCGGCGCGGCGGCCGACGCCGAGATCGGGTGGAAGGACGGCAAGCTGACGGTCAAGGGCGAGGGCGGCGTCGCCGTCCTCCTCGGCGGCAAGCTCAGCGGCGGCGTCACGCTCGACCTGCCCGAGATCGCCTCGAACGGCGGCAAGCTCATCGACGCGATCGTCCCCGGCTGACGTTCGACGACCATCTCCACCACCTCGACTACCCCGACAGGAATCCCCGATGAACGCGACCACCCAGTCCACGACGCCCGGCAGCGGCGCCGACGCGGCGCCGGTGCCGTTCCGCTTCGAGCTCCCCTCGCCGTTGTGGCAGCCGACCGACCCCGAGACGGTCGGCGTGACCAACGCACTCTTCTTCGCGCTCCGAGCCGATGACCCCGCCGACCCCCTCGCCGGCAGCTACACGCCGTCGCTGACGATCAGCGGCGGCTGGCGCGACCCCGGCACGACCGTGGCCCAGGTGGCGGAGGAGTCGCTGGAGAAGCTGCGGATCCAGGGATTGTCCGACGTCGAGGTCGTGCGACGCCGCGAGGTGGAGTCCGATCACGCACCGGCGCTCGCCCAGACCATCGGCGGCCTCGTCGACATCGACGGCACCCGGTTCGACATCCGTCAGCAGCAGGCGGTCTTCGGCTACCGCGACCTGACCAGCAACCGCATCGCCATCGTCATCCACACCCTCACCTCCACCTATGCGCAGGAGGCGGACCTGGAGTCGGAGTGGCGCAGCTACGTCGCCTCGATCGAGGTCGTGGTGGACGGCGGCGACGCCACCGCCTGAGGGTGACCGCTGGGTGCCGCTCTCAGAGCGAGCCGGCGAGCCAGAGGATCAGCAGGATGACCCCGGCGACCAGGAGTCCGCCGCCGGCCAGGATCGCGACGCCCAGCGCCATCCTCTGTTCGATCGGCATCTGCTGCCGCAAACCGAGACCCTCCGCCGCATCCTCGATCAGCCGGCGGCCGGTGCCGGAGCTGAAGGAGTAGGAGACCACCTCGGCCGGTCGCAGGTCGTCGTCCAGCGCATAGGTCTTCTCGAAGCCGACCTTGTGGATCCGGCCCCGCTCGACCGTGCCGGAGGCGGCGATACGTGGCGTGCCGGCGATCCACTCGACCTCTCGCGCCACGTCGGTGATCGTGTAGCGACCCTCGCCGCGCAGGCGCACCTCGTGGGTGAACGACTTTCGCAGTCCGGCGCGGTTGAAGGCACCCCACCACTGGGCGTCGGCAAGGTCGAGCACGACGTCGAAACCGCCGTCCGCGCTGGCCACCTGGTAGGGCGTGCCGTCGGACGCCGCCCGCACGGCGTCCTCGAGGGCTGACGCCGCATCGTGCTGCGACTGGTTCATGACTGCTCCTCCACGACGAATCGGAAGTTCAGCTCGCTGCCGACGGCATCGGTCACGGTCACCGTGACCGGGTAGGTGGCACCGCGCGTGGTCACCTCGCAGGTCAACGTCGCCTCGGGCAGGCCGGGCAGGTCCTCGGGGCACATCACGGAATCGACGAGGGAGCCCGACTCCTCCGCGATCCCGGCCTCCAGGCGCTGCTCGAGATCGGCGGCGGCCATCGTGAGCCCGGGGTCGAACTGCCAGTCCCAGCCGCGCTCGCCGCCGCCCGGGAGCACGATCAGGCCGATGCGCTGGTCGCCGATCGTGGCCACGCAACGCTGTGCCTCGTCGGCGGAGGAGTCCGGATCGAGACCGCCGTCGCAGTCGACGGCGTCCGGGGCACCGCGGTCGGCGGTCGCCTCCTCCGTCATCCGGTCGAGGACGGCGGACTCCAACCCCGCGCGGTCGAACCCCTCCTCGCCGGGGGCGCCGTCGTCGGAGCCGCAGCCGGCCGCCGACATCAGGACGCCGGCCAGCACGGACGCGGTCAGGGCGCGCTTCATCCCAGGTCGCATGTCCGTCGCTTACCCCGGTACCCGGGGTTTCATCCCACCCGCAGGGTGCGGACACGGTGCGTCGTCCCCGGCGTCTACCAGTGACCGTGTGCCCGCACGTCGCGGCGCGCGGCGACCGCCGTCAACGACGAGACCACGGCGACGAGCGACGCGGCCCCCACGACGGCCCACCAGTACCCGGGAAGCTCGACGGCGACCGAGTCGACCCGGATGGCGTCGATCACGAGACCGTCGATGTGCCGGGCGATGACGACCAGCCCGACGAGGTATCCGACGTTGAGGGCGACCCACTGCGCGACCGCGTCGGTGATCGAGACGGTCGCGACGACGAACAGGACCGGTGCCGCGAGAACCACCCAGAAGACCACGGCGTAGGCGTGCTCGCCGGCGGCGGCCAGCCGCTCGCTGACGCCGATCGCGTCCCCCTCCATGGCACGGAGCAGCACCGCGGTGATCGCCACGCTGGAGACCGCCATCGCCGCCCCGAGCAACCGCACCGGGTTCATCACCCCAGTGTGCCGCCGGGTGGCAGCCGTGTCAGCCTCGCCGCTCCGCGACGGCGTGTCTGAAGGCGCGGGCGCGCCCCGGTGCCGTCAGGCCAGAGCCAGGAAGAGCTTCTCCATCTTCTTGGTGTCGACGCTGTCGGGCCCGCCCTCGGCCAGGCACTTCTGCAGGCCGGCGGCGACCAGCGCGTAGCCGCCGCGCGCGACCGCCTTGTTGACGGCGGCCAGCTGCAGGAGGGCGTCCTCGCACTCAGCCCCGTCCTCGAGCATCCGCACGACCGAGGCGAGATGACCGTTGGCGCGCTTGAGGCGCGTGATGATCGCCTTGATCTCCTCAGGCTCGAGTTGCATCGGACGCTCCTGCCTCGTCGGGACGCTGCTCGGGCCCAGCGCCGGCGACCAGCCGCTCCATCATCCCCTGCAGGCGTTCGCGTGCGTCCGCGGCCACGGTGGCGAGCTCGGCGTCGTCCACGATCGCGGCCAGGAACGCCGGGTCGAAGGCGTCGACGCGCGTCCCTCCGTCGGGCGTTGCCGCGAGGACGACGTTGCACGGCAGCAGTGCGGCGATCCGCGGGTCGGACTGAAGCGCGCGATGGGCCAGCTGCGGGCGGCAGGCGCCGAGAATCCGCTGCGGGGCCACCTCCACGCCGAGTTTCGCCTGCAGCGTGGCGGCGATGTCGATCTCGGTCAGCACCCCGAAGCCGACGTCGGCGAGGGCTGTCCGCACCTGCACCTCCGCATCGTCGATGGGCATGGCGAGCGTGGTGGACAACGTGAACTCGATGGCGGTCATGGCCGCGTCCTCTCGTGACTTGACTATCCCCCCAGGGGGTTGTGTACCTTCAACACCATATCCCCCCAGGGGGTTCTACGAAAGGGGGCGCCGCGATGGCGCAGACCGTCTCGATGACGTCCGACCCGGCGCGCCGCGACAGCGAGAGCCACGGCCCGCTGGGCCGGCTCGGGCTGTGGGTCATCGACCACCGCAAGCTCGTCGGACTCGTCTGGGTCCTGCTCGTCGTCGGCCTCGGCGTGTTCGCACCCGCCGTCGAGAAGAACCTGTCCGGGGCCGGCTGGCAGGCCGACGGCTCGGAGTCCGTCGCGGTGCGCGACCTGGCCCAGGGGCACTTCGGCGGCAACGCCAGTCATGCGATCCAGGTCGGGGTGCACAGCACCGACGGGCCTCTCGCTCAGGGCGAAGGCCGCGCGGTCATCGACGACGTCGTCGCGCTCCTGCGCTCCGATCCCCGGCTCGCCGATGTCGTGCCCCCGGTGCCAGGCGCCACGGTCTCGCCCGACGGTGAGACCGCCGTCGTCCTCGCGGGGGCGGGCGTCGACACGAACGAGATGGTGCGGGTGGCGACAGATATCAAGGAGGGTCTGCACGGGCTCTCGACCGAGACGGTGCAGGTGAACCCGACGGGTTCCTCGCTGCTCTGGTCGGACTTCAACGAGGCCAACCTCGAGGCGATGCTCACCTCCGAGTTGTACTCCTGGCCGGTGACGCTGGCCATCCTGGTGCTGGCGTTCGGTGCCCTGGTCGCCGCCGGACTGCCCCTGCTGCTGACGCTGGCCGGCCTGATCGCCTCGGCGGGATCTCTGGTGCTGATCAACGAGCTGATGCCGGTCTCCATCTGGGCGATGAACTTCGCCATGATGTTCGCTCTCGCACTCGGCATCGACTACGCACTGTTCGTGGTGGCGCGCTACCGCGCCGCCCGATTCGGGCACGGTGCGAGCGCGGAGTCGGCGATCGCCGAGACCATGGACACCGCCGGCAAGGCCGTGCTGCTCTCCGGTGCCACGGTGCTGGTGTCACTCTCAGCGGTGATGCTGGTGCCCTCACCGGCGTTCCGATCGATGGCCGGCGGCATCATGCTCTCGGTCGTCTTCGTCCTGGCCGCGACCCTCACCCTGCTGCCGGTCGTGCTGGTCGCGCTCGGCGACCGGATCAACACGTTCGCGCTGCCGTGGATGCGCGTGGGCGAGCATCGCTCCCCCCTGTTCGCCCGCTGGGGTGCTCACCTGTGGCGTCGTCCGATGATCTGGGGGCTGGGCTCGACGGTGCTGCTACTCGCACTGGCAGCTCCGATCCTGGGCCTGAAGACCGGCATGCCGTCGATCAAGGTGCTGCCCGAGGACGCCAGCGCGCGCATCGGGTACGGCCTGGTGCAGGACGCCTTCGGGGACGGCGCGCCCGGCATGCTGCAGATCGTCGCGGCCCGCGACGACGTCGACGCGGCGTCGTCCACCCTGGCCGGCGACCCCGGGATCTCCGCCGTCCTGCCGCCGCAGCCGAGCGCCGACGGATCGGACCTGACACTGATCCAGGCGATGCCGACGGTCGACCCGTCGTCCCCGGAGCTGGCCGACACCGTCGACCGACTCCGCGCCGACCTGCCGGCCTCCGCGCTCGTCGGCGGCGCCGCGGTCGAGAACCTCGACCTCACCGACCAGCTCCAGCGCTCGACGCCACTGGTCATCGGCGTCGTCCTGGCACTCGGCTTCCTGCTCCTGCTCATCGCCCTGCAGGCACCGCTCATCTCACTCCTCGGCACGCTGGCGAGTCTGCTGTCGACGGCCGCCGCGTTCGGTGTCGCGCGACTGGTCTTCCAGGACGGACATGGCGCGGGGCTGCTCGGCTTCGAGTCCCAGGGCTTCCTCGACGCGTGGGCGCCGGTGTTCTTCTTCGCCATGATCTTCGCCATCGCCATGGACTACACGGTGTTCCTGCTGGCCTCGGCCAAGGAGCACTGGGAGAAGTCGGGCGACCCCCGTGAGGCGATGGTCGGCGCAGTGGCCCACTCGGGTCGCGTGATCTTCGCCGCCGGCGGGGTGATGGTCGCGGTGTTCTTCACCTTCGCCCTCTCCGGACCGCTACCGCCCAAGGAGATGGGCGTGATCCTCGGTGTCGCCGTCCTGCTCGACACCTTCCTCGTGCGTCTCGTGCTGCTGCCGGTGATGCTGCGGGCCACCGGCCGCGCCGCCTGGGCAGCACCGTCCTGGCTGCGCCGAGTGCTGCCGGACATCAGCTTCGCGCACGACTGACCGCTGCATCCCACATCCGTTCGACCATCCTGAAAGGCATTTCGATGACATCAGCCTCACCGCTCTCCACGCCCGTTCTCGACGAGCCCTCGCCCCTCCATCGCCAACTGCGACGCGCGACCCCCGGCGTCTACCAGGGCTTCGGCGCCCTCTCCCAGGCCGCCTTCGCCGACGGGGAGCTGCCGGCACGCACGAAGGAGCTGATCGCGCTGGCGATCGGTGTGGTCGAGGGGTGCGACGGCTGCATCGCCTCACACGCCCAGGCAGCGGTGCGTGCCGGCGCCACCAGGCAGGAGGCCGCCGAGGCGATCGGCGTGACGTTCCTGATGCACGGCGGCCCGGCCACCATCCACGGTGCCCGTGCCTACGACGCGTTCTGCTCGTTCGCCGACGCCGCCGAAGCCACCGACGCCTGAATCACCCACCCGCGAGAACGAGGAGACGCTGCGATGTGTCGTGCTGTTCGATGCCGCACCTGCGGCAGGACCACCTGGGCCGGATGCGGCAGCCACGTGGCCGCCGTCCGCGCCGGAGTCCCGGCCGACCAGTGGTGCGATGGTCATGACGACGCGCCGCGGGCCAGCGGTCTGGTGCGTCGTCTGCTGGGGCGGTGACGCCGATGAATCTCGATCGCGCCGTCCTCACGCTGGCGGGAAGCCTGGTGCTGCTGGGCAGTCTGCTCACCGCCGTCGTCTCGCTCTGGTGGCTGCTGCTCCCGGTGTTCGTCGGCCTGAACCTGCTTCAGGCCAGCCTGACCGGCTTCTGCCCGGCGGCGACCATCCTGCGGCGGCTGGGAGTGCCGGCCGGCTGCGCCTTCAGGTGACCGGGGCCGTCACGCATGCCTCTGGGAGCGCCGCGCCGTAGCGACGCGCTCGATCAGTAGTACCAGGGGTAGGGACTCCAATCGGGGTCCCGCTTCTCCAGGAACTGGTCACGGCCCTCCTGGGCCTCGTCGGTCATGTAGGCCAGGCGGGTGGTCTCGCCGGCGAAGAGCTGCTGGCCGACCAGGCCGTCGTCGATGGCGTTGAAGGAGTACTTGAGCATCCGCTGCGCGGTGGGGCTCTTGCCGTTGATCAGGCGGCCCCACTCCAGCGCCGTCGCCTCGAGCTCGGCGTGCGGGACGGCGCGATTGACCGTGCCCATCCGGACGCCGTCCTCAGCGGAGTACTCCTGGGCGAGGAAGAAGATCTCGCGGGCGAACTTCTGGCCGACCTGACGAGCCAGGTACGCCGAGCCGAAGCCGCCGTCGAAGCTGCCGACGTCGGCGTCGGTCTGCTTGAAGCGGGCATGCTCGAGCGAGGCCAGGGTCAGGTCGCTGACGACGTGGAGGCTGTGACCGCCACCGGCCGCCCAGCCCGGCACCACGCAGATGACGATCTTCGGCATGAAGCGGATCAACCGCTGGCACTCCAGGATGTGCAGGCGCGCGAGCCTGGCCTTGTCGATCGCGCTCGGCTCCTCCGCGCCGGTGTCGCTCGCGCCGGCGGTGACGTCCTCGTACTGGTAGCCCGCCTTGCCGCGGATCCTCTGGTCGCCCCCGGTGCAGAAGGAACGCTTGCCGTTCTTCGCGCTCGGTCCGTTGCCCGTCAGCAGCACGCAGCCCACGTCGGCGCTGATCCGGGCGTGCTCCAGGGTGCGCAGCAGCTCATCGACGGTGTGCGGGCGGAAGGCGTTCAGCACGTCGGGGCGGTCGAAGGCGATGCGCACGGTGCCGTGCGCCTTGGCCCGGTGGTAGGTCAGGTCCGTCAGATCCTCGAAGCCGGGGACGGCGTCCCAGGCGTCGGGGTCGAACGTCTCGGACACACCCGCGATCGCGCTCATGGCGGCGAGGCTATCGGGGTGTGGAATCGCGGCTCGCAGGATGGTGTTGTGAGGAGCATGGCTACCGAACGAGTGCTGCACGGCGAGTACGACCCCAGCCCCAGCGAGTGGGTGCGCAACCAGGTCGAGGCCTACGAGGCCAGTGGCGGGCAGGAGGCCAACACGCTGCCCGACCATCCCGAGTGGCCCATCGTGGTGATCACCTCGGTCGGGTCGGCATCGGGCAAGCTCCGCAAGAACCCGGTGATGCGCGTGGAGAAGGACGGCGTCTACGCCGCCGTCGCCTCCAAGGGCGGCGACCCCGAGCATCCGTCGTGGTACCACAACTTCCTCGCCAACCCGCTGGTCGAACTGCAGGACGGCCCCGAGCCCCGGGCCTACACGGCTCGCGTCGCCGATGGCGCCGAGCGCCAGGAATGGTGGGACCGCGCGGTCGCCGTGTACGCGCCCTACGCCGAGTACCAGGAGAACACCGACCGCGAGATCCCCGTCTTCGTGCTCGAGCCCGCCTGACCGGCGACGTCGGAGCGCACCGGCGCGGACGGCCGTGACCGGCGTCACCTCGACGTGCTCGCGTCGTTGAGACGACGTGCGCCGCCGATCCCGCTGGTCCCTGCTCGCCCCTGCCCTGGCTCTCGCGACGGCTGTGACGCTGACGGTCACGCCAGGTCCCAGTACGGCCGCGGCGCCCGACCCCGCCGCCGAGATCGGCACGGCCGTCGACGCGTACGGCCGGATCGTCGGCCCGGGCGGTCAGCTGCGCAACCCGGCCTACCTGGCCGCGCTGCTCGAGCAGATCCCGGCGCAGTACGTGACGCGGATGCTGACCCAGGTCGCCTTTCCGGCCCGGCTCGCCGTCACGGCCGGGCAGCTGGTGCCGGGATGGGACGTCGGCAACCCGCTGCGGGCTGGGTGGGCACCCCAGCGTGGCCAGACGCGACCGGTCGCGTTCACCAACCGGCACGGCGCCCTGCTGCGCGGACACGTCTACGCGCCGCGCACCGGCGCCCGCGACCCGTACACCGGCGAGCGCCTCTCGCCGCCGTATCCCAGCGTCGTCATCACGCCGGGCTCGATCCAGGGCTCGGAGGGCATGTACGTCTGGCTGGCCCAGGACCTCGCCGAGCGCGGCTACGTCGTCCTCACCTTCGACGTCCAGGGGCAGGGCGCGGCCGAGACTCTGCCGCACACCACCGGGGATGCGTTCCCCTTCTGCAACCCGCTGGGTGCCCCGACCGACGGCGAGATGACCGGCTGCCCGGGGGTGCCCTTCCAGCAGCTCGCGAACTTCACCGTCGGCACCGAGGACGCGATCGACTTCTTCCTCGCGACGCCGAGCGCCCCGGCGCCGAACCCCGCGTCCGACGGCGCGCGGGTCGACGCCTTCAACCCGTTCTGGCGTCTCGTCGACCGCCGGCCGGACCCGACGCCGAACGCGCCGGGCCGCACCACCCGCCTGGCGATCATCGGGCACTCCCTCGGCGGCCGCGCCGTCTCGCAGGTGCAGGCGACCGACCGACGCGTGTCCACGGTGGTCGCCCTGGACAAGCTCGACGGAACCGCACGACCGGTCGTGCCCGCGCTCGCCGTCCAGTCGGAGTACTTCTTCGCCCCCACGCCGTCGTTCCTGGGTGGCGGAGGGCTGCTGCCCACCCCGACGCCGTCCGGCCCCGCTGCGGGGCGCGAACGTGCTGCGGGCTTCGACGCGTGGAGCAAGGCCGGCGTCGACTCCCTGCTGATCGTGCCGCACGCCTCGACGCATCTGGAGTACACCGACATTCCGCTCGTCCTCCCCGCGAGCAGGTACGGCCAGGCGCTGACCAGCGTGTACGTGCAGCGCTGGCTCGATCGCTACCTGCGCGATCGGCCCAGTGCGGCCCCGCTCTTGGCGCAGCGCTTCCGCTACCTCGAGCCGACCGCGCCCGGCCGCTGGACCCCGATCACCCTGTCGCGCGGACCGCTGTTGAGCCGCCAGTTCTGCTCGGCCTACGACCTCCGCGACCGCCGGGGGCGCCACCGCGACCTCGACATCTCGGCCGTGGGGTGTTGACCCGTCTCTACTTGAAGACGGGTCAACGCGGGGGGCGTCAGGGGCGGGAGATCGAGGCCGCCAGGCCCGCGAGGTGTCCCAGCCGGGCGAGCTCGGAGTCGACGAACTCCGGGCCGCCGTGACGCGCCACGATCACGACCTCGTTGCCGTCGAAGCGGGCGCCCGCGTAGAGCGTGTCACCGCTCCCTGCGGAGTCGTCGGCCTCGTCGAAGCTGAGCCGGGCCGGTCGCTCGAGCTCGAGGAACTCCAGGTCGGACGGCGCCGCGCCGGTGCCGTAGGCGACGCCGTGGGCCCGGTGCACCCGCGCGGCCCAGTCGACACGGAACACCGTCGGCAGCAGGTCGACCAGACGGTCGGGTGCCTCGGACGGCGAGGCCGTCAGCTCCTCCACCGCCTCCAGGTCGAACAGCAGGCCACCTCCGGGGTACCGGCTGATCCAGACCACGCGCACGCCGTCGAGGGCGTTGCACGCCGAGACCACCGAGTCCGGCATCACCTCCGGCGGCACCTCGAGGAGGACGTCGTCCAGCGCGGAGCCGTCGTGGCGCTTCTCCACGATCTCGATCGCCTCGATGTCACCGCCGGCCTGACCGATCGCCGTCGCCAGTCGACCCAACGACCCCGGGACGTCGGGCAGTTCCACGCGCAGCAGGAAAGGCACCCCAGCAGGCTAACGCGGTCGCGTTGCGTCCCCGTTTCGGTCCATCCCGGCTCGCAGCCGGGCGGCCATGCCCGACGCGCGCCGAGCCTCCCGCTCCACCGCGGCGCGGACGGCGGTCTCGGTGCCGATCACACGCACCCGCCGCTGGGCGCGGGTGATCGCGGTGTAGAGCAGCTCCCGCGTGAGCAGGCGGCTCTCGGCATCGGGCAGCACCACCGTGACGACCTCGGCCTGGCTGCCTTGGGCCTTGTGGACGGTCATCGCGTGCATCGTCTCGACCGCGTCCAGCCGACTCGGTGCGAAGTCGCGCAGCCGGTCGGTGCCGGCGATCCAGGCGCGTGGACGCCCCTCGGCGTTGGGCACGACGACGCCGGTCTCACCGTTGTAGATCTCCAAGGTGTAGTCGTTGGCGGTCACCAGAAGGGGCCGGCCGGCATACCAACCGCCGCCGGCACCGAACGTCAGTGACTCGCCGAGCTCCTCGGTCAGCCACTGCTCGACCATCGCGTTCCAGCGACGCACCCCGAACGGACCCTCCCGGTGGGCGCACAGCAGTCGATGCCGATCCAAGGCGGTGACCGCCGCCTCGGGATCACCGGCCAGCGCCGCCGCTCGGACGGCGAGCGCTGCGGGCAGGGCCTCGGCCCGAACGCCGTCGGCGGGGTCGGTGGTCTCGAGGAACTCGACCTCGGCGGCGTCCTCGTCGTCGCGGGCGAGACGCAGGGCGTCGAGCGCTCCGTCGGCGTCGCCCAGCCGTAGGGCCTCGGCGAGTCGACGGATCCGGCGGGTCGAGCGGAAGTTGGTGGTGACCGCCGCGACCGGCGTCGCGATGCTGCCCTCGGTAGCCCCCGAGACGGCCTCCGGCGCGCCCGCGGAGCCACTGCCAGACGCGGACTCGAAACCGCGCACGACGTCGGCGAGCACCGCGCCCGCGCCGACCGACGTGAGCTGGCGGGGGTCGCCGACGAGGACGAGCCGCGCCTGCGGCCGCACGGCGTCGAGCACGCGCGCCATCATCGTCAGCTCGACCATCGAGCACTCGTCGACGATGACGACGTCGTAGCCCAGGCGATGGTGCCGGTCGTGTCGGAAACGGGTGCTGTTGTCGGGGCGCCAGCCGAGCAGCCGATGCAGCGTCAGCGCGGGCGGGCGGCCGACCATGGCACGGTCCAGGTCGGCGTCCAGCCCGCTCATCGCGGCGAGCTCGGCGGTGACGGCCTCGTGCAACCGGGTCGCCGCCTTGCCCGTCGGAGCGGCCAACGCGACGTTGAAGGACCGACCCTGCGCTCGTGCCTGGTCGGCCAGCAGCACCAGCATCCGCGCGACCGTGGTGGTCTTGCCCGTCCCCGGGCCGCCGGTGAGCACCGTCGTCCAGTTGCGGACGGCGTGCACGGCGGCCGCCTCCTGCTCGGCACTGAAGTGCACTCCGCGCACCCGGCGCAGAGCCGCCTCGAGTGCAGCATCGTCCACCGACGGCGGCGGCGCCGTCGCACGCGACACCAGGTCTCGTGCGACCTGTTCCTCGAGCCGGTGGTAACGGTCGAGGTAGAGCAACGGCGGCTCCCAGCGCAGTGCCCCCTGGGCGACCAAGGGCGAGGCCGCGACGACCTCCGCCCAGGCCGCCGCGGCCGGCCAGGGCAGGTCGGGCAGCACCTCGCGTAGTCCGTCGACGGCCGCCAGGTCGAGGCAGACCGATCCGGTGCGGACGGCCCGCACGGCGAGGGCGAGCGCCAGGCGCACCGACGCGTCGTCCTCCCCGCCGAGGTCGGCAGTGCGGGTCGCCACCTGGAGATCGGCGGCGGTCAGCACGCCGGCGCGATTGAAGTCCGCCAGTGCACCCGACGCGCCGAGTGCGAGCCTCGCGTCGTACTCGCCCACCGGCTCGAACAGCTCGGTCATGCCCGCTCCTCCCGCGCCAGGCGACCGTCGAGGAGGTCGGACAGCGCGTCGAGCAGCGCGACCGGCGGAGTCCAGGCGAAGACGCCGCACGGGTCGCCGTCGACGACGGGAGTGGCCGGGCCGGCCAGCCCCCGGACGTAGAGATACAGCACACCTCCGAGATGGCGGTGCGGGTCGTAGCCCGGTTGGCGCCAGCGCAGGAAACGGTGCAGCACGACGGCGTAGAGCAGGGCCTGGAGCGGGTAGTCGGAGTGGCCCATCGCCTCGATCAGGGCAGGGCGGGCGTAGTGGGTGGCGGGGTTGAGGGGGGCGAGGTGGGTAGTCGGGTCGCTGGGTTTCGAGACGCTCGCTGGCGCTCGCTCCTCAACCACCGGAGAGACGACCCGCGCTCGCTCCTCCACCACCGGAGAGACGACCCGCGCTCGCTCCTCAACCACCGGAGAGACGACCCGCGCCCGCTCCTCCACCACCGGTGCGGGGAGATCGGCGAGGCGGGGGCCGAGCCAGTTGGTCTTGTAGTCGACGATCACGTAACGCGCTTCGCCGTCGTCGCCGCGATGACGCAGCACGACGTCGACCGAGCCGGTGAGGTAGCCGTGCAGGCTCTGCTCGCCCAGGGTGGTCGGCCCGGACGGACCGACGAGCAGGCCCGCGTAGGCACGGATCGGGTCACTCTGCGGCAGATGGCGACGCAGCAAGGGCGCGACATCGGCGAGGGTCGGTGGTGCGTCTGCGCGATGCTCGTCGCCGCCGGCCAGCGGCAGCTCGAAGTCCAGCTCGCGGAGTCGATCGCGCAGGGGGAGCTGACGCAGCGACAGCCCCCCGACACTCTCACCGAGCGGGGTGTCGCAGACGGCGATCAGGGCGTCCGCGAGAACCTCGACGTCGAGGTCGACGGGCCACCAGGTCAGCTGCTCGGCGATGTGCTCCACCAGCTCCGCGCGCAGGTCGGGAGCATCGGGGTCGGCGTGCTCGAGCACGGCGTGGACGAGGGACCCGAAGCGGGCACCGACGGGCAGGGTGGCCATCGGTGAGTCGAGGTGTGGGTGGGGGTGGAGGTCGGCGCGGTGGTCGGGGTCGGCGGTCGGGTCGCCGGGTTTCGAGACGCCCGACCTCGTTCCTCGGTCGGGCTCCTCGACCACCGAGGGGAGCTCGACCAGAGCGGGGACGGCCTCGTCGTCCTTGAGCGCGATCTCGGGCTCGGAGTCGACGCCGGCGCCGGCGTGGGCTGCGTCCTGACCTGCCGCCGAGAGGGCGGAGTAGGAGGTGCGGCGCCAGGAGAGATCGATGGATCGCCCGAAGGTGCGGACGCCGAGATCGGCCACCTCGACGGTCGCCTCGGACGCCGTGAGCGGCGCGATCTGGGCGAGCTCCGGCGCAGGTCCGCCGGCGTCACGCCAGCGGCCCAACAGGTCGATCACCGCGCCCTCGGGTGGCACCGGCGGGGAGTCGGGGACGAACGCCTCGCCCGGCTCACGGTGCAGCAGACGGTGCAGGGGGGAGGCGACGGCGTTCTTGGTCGGCGCCCACCACAGCACGACCTGCGACTGCGCTCGGGTGACGGCGACGTACAGCAGCCGCAGCCACTCCCCCGCCTCCTCCTCGGCCCACCGCGCGACGTGATCGCCCCACTGCGGGCCGGCTCCCCCGACGTCGAGGCAGCGACGGCCGTCGACATCGTGGAAGAGCGGACGGTCCGCCTTCGGCACGAACCGGTCTGCGAGCGCCGGCAGGTAGACGACGGGGTACTGCAGACCCTTGCTGGCGTGGATCGTCACCAGTTGCACCGCGCGGGCATCGGAGTCCAGACGGCGGGTCCGGTCGCCGCCCGAGGTACGACCCGAGCGCGCGTCGGCGACATGACGACGCAGCCAGGCCAGCAGTGCCACCAGGCCGAGCCGATCGCGGTGGCCGACGTCGTGCAGCGCCTCGCCGATGTGCCGGAGATCGGTGAGGCGCCGCTCGCCGCCGAGGTGCCGCAGCAGGCGCGCGGGGAGCCCCCCAGCGCTGGCGGACTCCAGCACCGCTCCGCCGCCGCGCCGCGGGGGC
>NZ_JAHRHK010000017.1 GCF_021246465.1 Nocardioides sp. R-C-SC26
GGAGAGTAGGACGCCGCCGAACAAACATTCGCAAGAGGGCGACCCGTTAAGGGTCGCCCTCTTGTTGCATTTGGCAACGTTTTCTTCGGGGTGTGCTCGCGTTCGTGACAGGAGCTTTGGAGATTCGTATTTCGGTTTGGTAACGAAGGACCGCCGCGAGCCTGATCGGTTCCGATCTCCGACACTATGTGACGCCAGTCACAGGGTCGGAGATGAGGGGAACCGAGTGTCGGTGATGGCGTGCTAGCTGTACACAATCTCGAGGTCGTATACGGGGAGGTCGTGCTCGCCCTGAGGGGCGTGTCGCTTGAGGTGCCCCCAGGCGCGATCGTCGCGCTGCTCGGTGCCAACGGCGCCGGTAAGTCGTCCCTTCTGCGCGCGATGAGTGGGCTTCTCGATGTTCACGACGGATCGGTGCGAAAGGGCTCGGTGACGCTCGATGGAGCCCGCATCGACCATCTCGATGCCTCGACCGTCGCTCGGCGCGGGGTGAAGCACGTCCTCGAGGGACGCCGGGTCTTCAAGGAGCTGAGCGTCGAGGAGAATCTCCGTGTCGGCGGCCACGGGTTCCGTGGCCCGCTCGGCGAGAACCTCGAGCACGTCTACGACCTCTTCCCGCGGCTCGCCGAACGTCGAGGCGGTCAGGCCGGCTACCTCTCGGGTGGCGAGCAGCAGATGTTGGCGATCGGGAGGGCGCTCATGTCCCGACCCTCCTATCTGCTGCTCGACGAGCCGAGTCTGGGGCTGGCGCCGCTCGTCGTGGCGCAGATCCGCGACATCATCGTGGAGATCAATCGCCAGGGAACCAGCGTGCTCCTGGTCGAGCAGAACGCCACGATGGCGCTGCAGATCGCAGACCACGGCTACGTCGTCGAGACGGGCCGAGTCGTCATGGACCGCCCGGCAGCGGAGCTGATGGCCGATACCGACATCCGGGAGTTCTATCTCGGGCTGGGCGCCGAGGATGCATCTCGCACGTCGTATCGGGACATCAAGCACTACCGGCGGCGGAAGAGGTGGGCGTCGTGACCGCGGTGCTGGAGGTGCGCGATGTGTCGTTGCGATTCGGCTCGGTCACGGCTGTGGACTCGGTGTCGTTCGACGTGGCGGAGCATGAGCTCTTCGCGGTCATCGGGCCCAACGGCGCGGGGAAGACGAGCATCTTCAATGTGTTGTCTGGCGTCTATCGCCCGCAACAGGGCTCGGTGTCCCTTGCGGGGGAGTCGGTGCTCGGGCTACGTCCGGCTCAGATCGCCAAGCGTGGTCTCGCGCGGACGTTCCAGAACATCGAGCTGTTCGCGAACCTCACGGTCGTCGACAACCTGATGCTCGGCCGACACCAGCATGTGCGCTACGGGCCGTTGGCGGCCATCGCGTGGCTCGGGCGGGCCCGCGCGGAAGAGCTTCGTCACCGTGCTGTCGTCGAGGAGATCATCGACTTCCTCGGTCTGGCGGCGTGGCGCATGCTGCCGGTCGGCATGCTGCCGTACGGCGTTCAGAAGCGCGTCGAGCTGGGCCGCGCTCTGGCCATGGAGCCTCGACTCCTCCTGCTGGATGAGCCGGTCGCAGGCATGAACCTGGAGGAGACCGAGGACATGGCGCGCTTCATCAACGACATTCGCGCCGAGCTGAAGATTCCGATGATCATGGTCGAGCACGACATGGGCCTGGTGATGGATCTCGCTGACCGTGTCATGGTCCTCGACTTCGGAAAGCCCATCACCACCGGGGTTCCAGCAGATGTGCAGCGCAATCCGGACGTCGTCGCGGCGTACCTCGGCGGTGCGGTCATCGAGGAGGCCACGTCCGAGGAGGTGTCGTCATGACGACGTCGACCCTGGCTTCGATGGTGCGTGCCCGCGCGCAGAGTCACCCCCACGACGTCGCGATGCGGCACAAATCGCTCGGCGTGTGGCGAGAGACCTCGTGGGCTGAGTACTGGGACCTCGTCGAGTGTGCGGGACACGCTCTGATCTCGTTGGGCATCGAACCCGGCGACCGCGTCTCGATCCAGTCGGAGAACCGGCCCGAGTGGCTGGTCTTGGACATGGCGACCGTCGCGGTCCGGGGTGTCACCGTGGGGTTGTACCCGACGAACCCGGCCAACGACGTGGCCTACCTCGTCGGGCACAGCGGCAGCACGGTCCACTTCGCTGAGGACCAGGAGCAGCTGGACAAGCTGCTCGACGTGAGCGACCGCTGCCCTGAGGTGGCACGCATCGTCTACAGCGAGGCCCGGGGGATCGTGGGACGATACGACGATCCGCGGCTGCTGTCGTGGGAGGAGTTCATGGCCATCGGTCGCGACCATCGGTCTGCGTCGAACGGAGCCGTTGCCGATCGTATGCGTGCCGCGCAGGACGACGACGTCATCACACTCGTCTACACCTCTGGCACGACCGGCCCTCCCAAGGGAGCGATGCTCACCGTTGCCAACGCTGCCTACGCGTTGGAGACCGTCCTGGAGCGCGACGGGTTCGCAGACCCGGCGCCGGGCCCGACCGACCTGACGCTGTCCTACCTGCCGTTGTGTCACGTCGCAGAGCGGTTCTTCACCACCTGGTTCAACGCGGGCGCCGGCGTTCAGACGAACTTCGCCGAGTCGATCGAGACCGTGCCGGCGAACCTGAGAGAGATTCAGCCCACGCTGTTCTTCGCCGTGCCACGGGTCTGGGAGAAACTGCTCGCGACCACCCGGATCAAGATCGACAGCGCCACGCGACTCAAGCGCACCTACGCACGGTTCTGGCTCCGCCGCGCCGACAAGATCGGCGAGGTCCTGGTGCGGACCGGAGGGAGCCACACCCCCGCAAGCCGGGCTGTCTATCTGGTCGGGTGGGTGCTGTTCTTCCGCGCGCTCCAGACCCGACTCGGGCTGCGTCGGGTGCGCCACGCCATGTGTGGTGCGGCGCCGGTCTCCCCGGAGGTGCTTCGGTTCTTCATGGGCATCGGCGTGCCGGTGCACGAGGTCTACGGGATGACGGAGAACGCCGCCCTGGCCACGGGCAATCGGCCAGGACGCGTCCGGCTGGGAACGGTCGGTGAGGCCCTCCCGGGCGTCGAGCTGCGTCTCGACGAGGAGACCGGCGAGGTGCTGACCCGCCATCCCGGGGTCTTCGCCGGCTACTGGCGCGACGACGAGGCGACCGCACGCACCGTCGACAGCGACGGGTGGCTGCACACCGGCGACGTCGGCGCCTGGGTCGAGGGAACCTACCTCGCGATCACCGACCGGATGAAGGACATCATCATCACCTCGGGAGGGAAGAACATCGCCCCTTCGGAGATCGAGAACGCGCTGAAGGCGTCCCCGTTCATCAAGGAGGCCATCGTGATCGGCGATGGTCGCAAGTACCTGACAGCGCTCATCGGCATCGAGTTGGACACCGTCGGTGACTGGGCGCAACGCAAGGGCCTCGCTTTCACCACCTACCGGGATCTGTCGGAGAAGTCGGAGGTGCGCGACCTCGTTCAGCAGGTGGTGCAGCAGGTCAACGACCTGCACAACCCGGTGGAGCAGATCAAGGACTTCCGGTTGCTGCCCAAGGAGCTCGACCACGAGGACGGCGAGTTGACCGCGACGCAGAAGGTCAAGCGCGCCGCGATCGACCGTGCCTACGGCGAACTGGTCGGTGCGATGTACGGCGGAGGTGGCGCGTCGTGACCGAGCTCCTCACCGCAGTGAGCAACGGCGTAGGACAAGGGGCGGTCTACGTCCTGCTGGCGCTCGGATTCGTGATCATCTACAAGTCGTCGCACGTCATCAGCTTCGCGCAGCCGTCGTTCATGATGGCCGGCGCCGTGCTGGTGAGTCATCTGACTCCGAAGATCGGCTTCTGGGCGGCCGCGGTGATCGGGCCACTGCTGATCGGACTCGTGGCACTCGTCGTCGAGCGGCTCGTCATTCGTCCGATGGTCGGCAAGGCGGTGTTCGTGATCGCGATCATCACGATCGGGGTCGACATCGTCGTCCGTGTGGTCACGGGAGCATTCCTCGGTGTCGATCCCCGCGTGATCGGGGACCCCTGGGGGCTGGACACCGTCACGGTGGGAGGGGTTCAGATCGAGCACCGCCACATCGCGGCCCTGGTGACCATGACCGTCGTCGTCATGCTGCTGATCGGGTTCTTCCGTTTCACGCGTCTGGGTCTCGCGACTCGCGCGGCCGCGCTGGACCAGGAGGCGGCGATGGCCCAAGGCGTCAACGTGGGAACGGTCTTCGCCGTGTCCTGGGGGCTCGCCGGTGTACTCGCCGCGTTGGCCGGCATCTTCGCCTCCGGCGGGCAACCGTTGGATCAGAACCTCTGGGTGATCGCGCTCGCCGCGCTCCCGGTGATCATCCTCGGAGGCTTGGACTCCCTCGGCGGCGCTGTCGTCGCCGGATTGTTGATCGGGGTCGTGGAGTCGGTCGTGCGGTCCTACCACCGTGACTGGTTCCCGGGGCTGGACGGCAACACCGGGAGCCTGGCTCCGTACGTGGTGATGCTGCTGGTGCTGCTCGTGCGTCCGCAAGGTCTCTTCGGCACGAAGGAGGTCCAGCGAGTATGAGCGTCTCGACGCATTCCGGGCACCGCGCACCGATGAGTACGGGCCCGGCCCGTGGGCCCCGACGGCCCCGGCGGCTCTGGGGGCGACCCGAGCTCTTCACCGACTACCGCCAGGACATGGCGTTTCTCAACACCCGCCCCAAGCAGCTCGGCGTCCTCGCACTCGTCGCGGCGGCCACGCTCGTGCCGTTCATGCTCGAGGACGACCTGCTCAAGTTGCTGGGGGCGGGCCTCGTTCTCGCGATCGGTGCCATCGGTCTCAACCTCCTGACCGGATACGCGGGCCAGGTCTCTCTCGGGCACGCCTTCTTCGTCGGCGTCGGCGCCTACACCGCCGCCGCGCTGGCAGGGGACCCCGACGGCCGCTACCTCGGATTCGGCGTCGAGTTCGTCCCGCTCTGGATCTTCGCCGCCGGGGCCGTGGCGGCGTTGTGCGGGGTGATCGTGGCGCCGCTGGCGACTCGTCTCCGAGGGCTGTACCTGGCCGTGGTGACGCTGGGGCTGGTCGTCATCGGCGGTTACGTGTTCGCCGAGTGGCGGGAGCTGTCCGGCGGACCGCAGGTGGGGCGCCCGGCCCCGGAGCCGGTCGTCTTCGGCGTCGAGTTGACCGGCGACGGCACCTACACGGAGGAGCAGAAGCTGTTCTGGTTCTTCCTGGTCGTGCTCATCGTGATGGCCGTCGCCGCGCGGAACATCGCCCGTTCCAAGATCGGGCGGGCCTTCGCCGCCATCCGGGATCGCGACGTCGCCGCCGGTGTCATGGGCGTGGAGCTCTCGCGCTACAAGCTCATCGCGTTCACGATCTCCTCGTTCTACGCCGGTGTCTGCGGCTCGCTCCTGTTCGTGGCGAACGGAACCTTCGGCCCCGAGCGATTCAGCCTGCTCCTGTCGGTGCAGTTCATCGCGATGGTCCTGATCGGGGGAGTGGCGACCGTGTCGGGAGCGATCATGGGCGCGATGCTCATCGCGATGCTCCCGCGCATCGCCGGCGAGCTGCCGCACTACCTCTCGTTCGTGTCGTCGTCTCCGACGGACCATCCGAACATCTTCGAGGTCGAGGTCGCCTTCTACGGCCTGCTCATCATCGCGTTCCTGTTGTTCGAGCCACGGGGCCTCTTCGGCATCTGGCTGCGAATCAGGACCTATTGGAAGAGTTTCCCGTTCTCCTACTGAGGCGGGGCAGATGAAAGGAACCTGGATGAACAAGACCATCCGTCGACTCGCCGTGGGTGCAGTCGCAAGCACGCTCGTGCTGACGGGGTGTGGCCGTGACAGCGACTCCTCCGCCGACGGCTCCACCGTCGGTGTCACCAGCGAACCCTGCCCCGACGCCGTCGACGAGGACAAGGGCTGCATCTACCTCGGCGTCATCAGCGACCTGACCGGGCCGTTCGCTCCGGTCGGTGTGCCGTTGACGGCGGGTGGCAAGGCCTTCTGGGACTACGTGAACGCCAACGGTGGTGTCGGCGACTACGAGGTCAACGTCACGGCGAACACCAAGGACAACCAGTACAACCCCGAGACGCATGCCCAGGCCTACTCCCAGATCAAGGGCGACATCCTGGCAATGGCCCAGTCGCTCGGCACCGTGGCGACCGAGGCGATGCTCGCGGACTCCGACGCGGACGAACTGCTCGTCGTTCCCGCGACGCTCGGCTCCAACTGGCTGTTCGAGGACCGGGTCCTGGAGATCGGCACCAGCTACTGCGCCGAGGCGATGAACGCGGTCGACTACGGGGTGGACGAACTGGGGGCCAAGGGGGTCGCGGCCGTGCACTTCCCCGGCGACTATGGCGACGACGCCATGGTCGGTGCGAGGATCGCCGCCGAGGAGCGCGGCGTGAAGTTCACCGACATCACCGTCGACCCGACCGCGACGAGCCAGGACGCCAGCGTGAAGGCGGTACTGGACTCCGGCGCCGACCTCGTCGTCATCTCCACCGGACCGACGCAGGTGGCCGAGATCGTCGGTGGGGCCGTCGCGAGCGGATTCAAGGGCAAGTTCATCGGCTCGATCCCGACCTGGAATGCCGCGCTTCTCGGTTCCCCGGCTGGTCCGGCTCTCGAGGCTGCCTACCTGTGGGCGACGTCGTTCCCGCTGTGGGACACCGACAGCGCCGGGTTCGAGGCCATGCGGGAGGCGAACGGCGCGGAGACACCGAACGACTACTACGCGCTCGGCTGGAGCGGCGGCTACATCATGAAGGCCGTGCTCGAGCAGGCCATCGCCGACGACGACCTGACCCAGGCGGGGCTGCTCGCTGCCGCGAAGGCGATGACGACGGTCGAGTCCGAGGGCATGCTGCCTGAGGGTTCCGGCAACTACGCGGGCGACCCGAACGAGGCCGCGGTACGGGTGAGCCAGTTCGGCATCCCGACGAAGGGCGCGAGCACCGGCATCGGCCCCGACGTCGACTTCTTCACCGGGCCGACCGCTGCCGGCTACCAGTTCGAGGAGGCGTGCTACCTGCAGAAGTAACGAGCACCGAGAAGCACGAACGGGGGCGAGCCGGTACGCCGGCTCGCCCCCGTTGCATGTCCGGCTGTGCTCGTCGTCCCGGGATCGTCCCTCGGCGAGGGTTCTCCCACCTCTCCACAGGCAGACCTCCCCGAGGACGCCCTGATGTCGGCGTCGGCGAGCAGTCTCGACCGCGGAGGTGAAGTGATGTCGACCACGACGGAGCAGATGCAGAACAAGGAACGGTCACCCGCAGGACCGGGGCAGGGCAGGAATGCGCACGACCCCGCCGACGTGGCGGTCAACGAGGTGAGACTGGTGGGGCGCGTCAGTGCGGTCGCCGACGAGCGGGTTCTCCCCAGCGGTGATCGCCTGGTCGGATTCAGGCTCGCGGTCGATCGGCCCGCGACGACGCCGGGCCGTCAGCGCGTGGATGCTCTGGAGTGCGCGGCCTGGTCACCACGTTGTCGCCGATCGGCGAGCCGATGGCGCGTCGGCGACGTCGTCGAGGTCGAGGGCGCGCTGCGACGGCGGTTCTTCCAGACCGGCGCGGGTGCTGCGTCCCGTGTGGAGGTCGAGGTCAGCGCTGCTCGGCTCGTTCGACGTTCCAGGGACGCATGAGCACGCCGGGCGGCGGCTTGGGCTGGAAGGACGTCGCCTTCTCGGGGAAGAGGCGACCGGCGGCGACGAAGTCGTGGACCTCGTCGAAGCCCGGCGCGGCGCAGAGCACCCCCACGCGGCCTTCCCGCGCAGCACCGTCGAGGGCGTCGCCCACGGAGTGGTGGAAGCTGATCGAGGTCGGGCCGTGCCGCAGTTGGGGGATGAGCGAGCGATGCAGGAGATCGACGTCCGGGCGGTCGCCTTCGCCGAGCGACACCACGACCCACCGATGAGTATCGGTCGCCACCAGGGTGTGGGGTGCGAGGGCTGCGACGGCGTCGGCTCGCGTCGTCTCGCGCCGTGAGAGCCCGAGGGCATCGGCCGCCGCGACAACGTCGTCGACCGACGTCCCGTGGAGGACGCGGTGGATGGCGCCGAGGAAGAGGGGCGTGTCGTTCTGGTCCACCACCATGGCGAGTCCGTGGTCCAGGGCGCCGCCCGGACTGCGTTGCTGCAGGCGCAGGTAGGCGGCATAGCGGTGGTGCCCGTCCGCGATGACGGCGTCGGTGCCCGAGAGCAGCGCCGCAAGTCTCTCGAGTGTCTCCGGATCGGTGATGGACCACAGGCGATGGCGCTGCTCGCGTCTGTCCGTGAACGTCGCCGAGGGCGGCTGGTCCCGCACCGCGGCCAACTCGGCACGCAGAGCCTCCGGCGAGCGTTGGACGAGCAGGATCGGAGCAGGATTGAGCTCCATCTCGTTCATCCGGTCGGCGATGTCGTCGGCTTGACTGGGGTGGATGCCTTCATGCGGCACGACCGTGCCCGGCTCGCCCGGTGCCGCGCGGTGGGAGACGTCGAGCAGCCCGACGAGTCCGCGCACGGTGATGCCGCTCGCGGTGTACTCGTGGAGGTACAGCGCCGGGCCGGGCTCACGGATCATCGCGCCGCGCCGCTGCCATCGCTGCAACCGAGCCGCGACGTCCCGATAGGGCCGGGCCAACGCCCGACCTGCCGACGGATCGGCGACCCGTGACGGCGCCAGGCGGAGCGCCGTGAACGGGGTCAGCCGCAGCGGCCCGCCCAGCGCGGGCGGTGCCAGGGCTGGCCGGGAGTCCATCCGGGCAGGATACGAGGGGAGGGCGAGTCGCCAGCAGAACCGACACGGCCAGCCCCCGACCCAGGTGAAGGAGGTCGGTCCGGCGAGGGACGATAGGGGCATGTTGATCTCCAGCGACCGCCGGCTGTGCGACGTCTACGACGTGGCGATGCTCGACCTCGACGGAGTCGTCTACATCGGCGGTGACGCCGTGCCCGGCGCTCCCGACCTTCTGAAAGAGGCACGAGCCGCCTCGCTCCGGCTCGCGTTCGTCACCAACAACGCCGCCCGGACGCCGGAGACGGTCGCCGAGCACCTGCGGCGCCTGGGGGTCGAGGCCGACCGCGAGGACGTCGTGACCTCGGCTCAGGCGGCGGCCGGCCTGCTCGCCGCGGAGTACGAGGACGGCGCCCCGATCGCCGTCCTCGGTGGCGACGGACTCCTCGCGGCGGTACGGGAGCGCGGTCTGAGCCCGGTCGAGATCGCCGACGGGGACGCGGTCGCGCTCGTCAGTGGCTACGGTCCCGACGTCCGGTGGAGCGCCATCATGCAGGCAGCGGTGCGGGTGCGTGACGGCCTGCCGTGGGTGGCGTCGAACACCGACGCCTCGATCCCGACGCCGTTCGGAACCGCCCCGGGTCACGGTGTGCTCGTCGACACCGTGGCGCGCTTCGCCGGCGCGCAGCCGCGCGTGGCGGGCAAGCCGGAGCGGCCGTTGCTCGATGAGACGGTGGCCCGGATGAACTCGGCACGACCGCTCATGGTCGGCGACCGCCTCGACACCGACATCGAGGGAGGGCGCAACGCGGGCATCGACACCCTGCTGGTGCTCACCGGAGTCAGCGGGATCGTGGACCTGGTGCGGGCGGCGCCGACCGAGCGTCCGACCTATCTCGCGGCCGACCTGGGTGGCCTCCTTCGCGCACACCCGGCGCCCCAGCGCGTGCGCGACGACGTCTGGACCTGCGGCGGCTGGCGGGCTGGCGTCGTCGAGGGGCACCTCGTGCTGGACGCCGTGGGAGATCCGGCGGGACGAGTCGATGCCTTCCGTGCCCTTGCGGCGGCCGCGTGGAGCCACGATGACGAAACTGGTCGTACGCCGGATCTCGCGGGCCTACGCCTCGACGACCTCGACGATCTCGGCGAGTAGCCTGCTGACCTATGGACGAGCCCTGGGCCCAGCCGGCAGTCGACGAAGGCGAGGACCTCCAAGGCCACGTCGAGGACGGTCGACCCGCTGCCCCGCGCCCCGACCGGACCGGCATCGACCGCGTCGATGCCGTGATCGACGCGGTGGCCGACCTCGACGGGCTCGCACCGGCCGAGCAGGTGGCCGTGTTCGAGACCGCGCACACCGAGCTTCGTCGCGCGCTCGACGAGCGCCCGGCCGAGCACGCCTGAACACCGTGGCCGTCCGGCGGCTCCGGCTCGACGCCGAACTGGTGCGACGCGGCCTTGCCAGGTCGCGCGAGCACGCGGGGGAGCTGGTCGCCGCAGGGCGGGTCAAGGTCTCGGGTGCCGTGGCCGGCAAGGCGGCGACGGGGGTCACGACCGACGTGGCGATCGTCGTCCTCGAGGACCCCGACCGGCCCGACTACGTCTCCCGCGGTGGCCACAAGCTGGCCGGTGCACTCGAGGTCTTCGGTCCGCAGGGCCTGACGGTGGCGGGACGCCGATGTCTGGACGCCGGCGCCTCGACGGGTGGATTCACCGACGTGCTGCTGCGCGCCGGCGCTCGGCAGGTGGTCGCTGTCGACGTCGGGTACGGGCAGCTGGCGTGGTCGGTACGCAGCGACGAGCGGGTGATCGTGCGCGACCGACAGAACGTCCGTGAGCTGACGCCTGAGATCACCGACGGACCGGTGCAGTTGGTGGTGGGCGACCTGTCCTTCATCTCGCTCGAGTTGGTGCTCGACGCGTTGATCGGCGTCACCGAGCCCGACGGCGATCTGGCGTTGATGGTCAAACCCCAGTTCGAGGTCGGCAAGGAGCGGGTCGGCAAGGGCGGCGTGGTGCGCGAACCGGCCCTGCGAGCAGAGGCGGTCAATGCCGTGGCCCGAGCGGCGGAACGTCGCGGTTGGGGAGCCGTCGGGATCGCCCGCAGCCCGCTGCCCGGCCCTTCGGGGAACGTCGAGTTCTTCCTCTGGCTGCGCCGGGGAGAAGCGCGGATCGACGCCGAATCGATCGCCACGGCCGTTCACGCCGACGTGTCGGCGACGGATGAGAGGGTGGCGCCATGACGGAACGTCGCGTGCTTCTCCTCGCGCACACCGGTCGCGCCGAGGCGCGTCGCGTCGCCGCAGACTTCGTCGCCGGTCTGAGCGCACACGGGGTCGTGGTGCGGATGCTTCAGAGCGAGGCCGCCGTGCTGACCGACGACGCCGTGACCGCCTCGGTCGAGGTGGCCGACTCCGAGGAGATGGCGGGGCGCGACTGCGAACTCACGATCGTCATCGGTGGCGACGGCAGCATCCTGCGTGCCGCCGAGGTGACGAGGTCGTGGCGTACGCCGTTGCTCGGCGTCAACCTCGGACATGTCGGTTTCCTCGCCGAGGCAGAGCCCGAGCAGATCGAGGACACCATCGGCGCGGTCGTGCGGGGCGACTACACCGTGGAGGATCGTCTGACCATCGATGTCGGCGTCTACCGCGACGGTGACCTGGTCACCGACACGTTCGCCGTCAACGAGGTCAGCGTGGAGAAGGCCGCGCGCGAGCGGATGCTCGAGGTGGTCGTCGAGGTCGATGGCCGGCCGCTCTCGCGCTGGGGCTGCGACGGCGTGGTGTGTGCGACGCCGACCGGCTCGACGGCCTACAACTTCAGCGCTGGCGGCCCCATCGTGTGGCCGCAGGTCGAGGCCCTGTGCCTCGTTCCCCTCAGCGCCCATGCGCTCTTCGCCCGCCCGATGGTGATCGCGCCCACGTCGGTGATCGCGATCGAGGTGCTGGCCCGCAACGAGGGCTCCGGCGTCTTGTGGGCCGACGGTCGACGCACTGTCGACCTGCCGCCAGGGGCGCGAATCGAGGTGCGCAAGGGTGCGCATCCGGTCCGTCTCGCGCGACTGCATGCCGCGCCCTTCGCCGATCGGCTGGTCGCGAAGTTCGATCTGCCCGTGAGCGGCTGGCGCGGGGCGGGGGAGCGCCGCTTCCACGAGCACGACGCGACGCGGGCCGCGGCGGAGGCCCGGGAGGTGGCGCGATGATCGAGGAGATCAGGATCAGCTCGCTCGGTGTCATCGACTCCTCGACACTCGAGCTCGGCCCCGGTCTGACGGTCATCACGGGCGAGACAGGGGCCGGCAAGACGATGGTGGTCACCGCGCTCGGTCTTCTCCTCGGAGGACGGGCCGACAGTGGGGCGGTACGCACGGGGGCACGCCAGGCGCGGGTCGAGGGGCTGGTCCGTGCCGCCGCGGACACCGCGCTCGCGACGGCCGTGGAGGAGATCGGCGGCGACCTAGAAGACGACCGCGTGGTGCTCGCCCGGAACGTCAGCGCCGAGGGTCGCTCGCGTGCCTTCGTCGGCGGCGCCGCCGTTCCTGTCAGTGCTCTCGGCCAGATCGCCGAGCCCCTGGTCGCGGTGCACGGCCAGTCCGACCAGCATCGACTGCTCCAGGCGCGCGCCCAGCGTGAATGCCTCGATCGCTTCGGTGGCGCTCCGCTCGCGGCACTGCTCGAGGGCTACGAGAAGGTCTACGCGGAGCTCCAGCAGACCACGCGGGAGCTCGACGAGGTCGTCTCGCGAGGGCGTGAACGCGCCCGGGAGGCCGACGTGCTCCGGTTCGGCCTGGAGGAGATCGAGGCCGTCGGCCCGCGGCCGGGTGAGGACGTCGACCTGGCTGCCGAGGAGGCGCGACTCGGGTTCGCCGACACCCTGCGCACGGCGGCCGAGCAGGCTCGTGAGGCGCTGTCGAGCGAGCAGGGCGGCGCCGACGCGCTCTCGTGCTCCTCGGCTGCCCGCGGCTTCCTCGACGGTGTTCGGGAGCACGACGCCGAGGCCGGTGAGCTGGCTGACCGGCTCGCCGAGATCAGCTACCTGGTCAGCGACGTCGCGACCGATGTCGCCTCCTACGCCTCACGTGTCGAGACCGACCCCACCCGGCTGGCAGCCGTCTCCGAGCGACGCGCAGCGCTGGTGGCGCTGACACGCAAGTACGGCGAGACCGCGGACGACGTACTCGCATGGGCCCGCGACGCGGCGGTGCGCCTCGCCGACCTCGACTCCACCGATGAGCAGATCGAGCAGCTGACCGCGCGTGTGGCGCAGCTGACCACCGAGCGCGATGAGCGCGCACGCGAGCTCACCGCGGCTCGCACGGACGCCGCGGCTCGGCTCGAGCAGGCGGTGACCGCCGAACTGACCTCGCTAGCCATGCCGCACGCTGTCGTCACGTTCCAGGTGACGCCGGCACCACCGGGACCCCACGGTGCCGACGACGTCGCGATCCTCCTCGCCGCGAACACCGGGAGCGAGCCGCGGCCGTTGGCCAAGGGCGCGTCCGGCGGTGAGCTGTCACGGGTGATGCTCGCCATCGAGGTCTCGCTCGCGGGCACCAACGCGGTGCCGACGTTCGTCTTCGACGAGGTCGACGCGGGGGTGGGGGGAGCGGCCGCGGTCGAGATCGGACGCCGCCTGGCCGCGCTCGCGCAGAACGCGCAGGTTCTCGTCGTCACGCACCTGCCGCAGGTCGCCGCGTACGCGGACCGCCACGTGGTCGTGCAGAAGTCCAGCGACGGTTCGGTCACGACGTCCGGACTGTCCGTGCTCGACGACGCCGAACGCGAGCGCGAGCTGTCGCGGATGCTGGCCGGACTCAGTGATTCCGACACCGCGCTCGCCCACGCGCGCGAACTGCTCGAGGTCGCCTCACCGGCGCGTGCACTGTCATCGTGAGCCGAGCTCGGATAGGATGGAACTCCGTGAGGCAACCGGGATCTGACCAGTCCAAGCACGTATTCGTGACAGGCGGGGTGGCCTCCTCGCTCGGCAAGGGGCTGACCGCCTCGAGTCTCGGCCGGTTGCTGCGCAGCCGTGGACTCCGCGTGACGATGCAGAAGCTCGACCCGTACCTCAACGTCGACCCCGGGACGATGAATCCGTTCCAGCACGGTGAGGTCTTCGTCACCGACGATGGCGCCGAGACCGACCTCGACGTCGGTCACTACGAGCGCTTCCTCGACACCGACCTGAACCAGATCGCCAACGTCACGACCGGACAGGTCTATTCGAGCGTCATCGCCAAGGAGCGCCGCGGCGACTATCTCGGCGACACCGTCCAGGTGATCCCGCACATCACCAACGAGATCAAAGAGCGCATCCTCGCGATGGGCGGCCCGGAGATCGACGTCGTCATCACCGAGATCGGCGGCACGGTCGGCGACATCGAGTCCTTGCCGTTCCTGGAGGCTGCGCGCCAGGTCCGTCACGACATCGGCCGGGACAACTGCTTCTTCCTCCACGTCTCGCTGGTCCCCTACATCGGCCCTTCGGGTGAGCTGAAGACCAAGCCGACCCAGCACTCGGTCGCCGCGCTGCGTCAGGTCGGCATCCAGCCCGACGCCGTGGTCTGCCGCTCCGACCGCGAGCTGCCGGACTCGATCAAGAAGAAGATCTCGCTGATGTGCGACGTCGACCAGGAGGCCGTGGTGACGGCGGCCGACGCGCCGTCGATCTACGACATCCCCAAGGTGCTGCACCGCGAGGGCCTCGATGCCTACGTGGTCCGACGCCTCGACCTGCCCTTCCGCGACGTCGACTGGACGGTGTGGGACGACCTGCTGCGTCGGGTCCACCATCCGAAGGAGGAGGTGACGATCGCGCTGGTCGGCAAGTACATCGACCTGCCCGATGCCTACCTCTCCGTCGGCGAGGCACTCCGGGCCGGCGGCTTCGCCCATGAGGCGAAGGCCCACATCCGGTGGGTCCCCAGCGACGAGTGCGCGACCCAGGCGGGCGCGGCCCGCGCACTGGCCGACGTCGACGCCATCTGCGTGCCGGGCGGATTCGGCATCCGCGGGCTCGACGGCAAGCTCGGTGCGCTCACCTACGCGCGCACCCACGGCATCCCGACCCTCGGCCTGTGTCTGGGACTGCAGTGCATGGTGATCGAGTACGCCCGCAACGTGGCCGGACTCACCTCGGCGGGTTCCACCGAGTTCGATCCCGAGTGCCCCGAGCCGGTGATCGCGACCATGGAGGAGCAGAAGTCCTTCGTCGAAGGTGCCGGCGACCTCGGCGGCACGATGCGACTCGGGCTGCAGGAGGCCGTCCTCGCGCCGAAGACGCTGGCCCGCGAGCTCTACGGCGCGGACAAGATCTCCGAACGACACCGTCACCGGTACGAGGTGAACGACGCCTACCGGCCGCAGCTCGAGGAGGCCGGCCTGGTCTTCTCCGGAACGCATCCCGACCTGGGGCTCGTCGAGTTCGTTGAACTTCCCCGCGAGGTGCACCCCTACTATATCGCGACGCAAGCGCACCCGGAGCTGCGCTCGCGGCCCACGCGCCCGCATCCGCTGTTCGCGGGCCTGGTGGGTGCCGCGATCGAGCGACAGAAGGAACTGCGTTTCCCGATCGACGAGAGCGGTCTGCGCCGCGACCCGGACGAGGACTGACCACTGGCCGGCGGGATCGACGACGGGACGACACGCGTGACCGACGTCGAGATCGACGGTGCGCCTGAGCCCCTGCGCGACGTCATCCAGCGCTGGCCGGTGAGGAGCACCCGCGACATCCACCGCGACGACTGGGTGGTGGCCCTACGAGCCGACGACGTCGAGGCGCCGGACGGGACGCCGCTCGAGCACGAACGACTGGTTGTGGAGCACCCGGGCGCCGTCATCGTCCTGGCCCTGGACGACGACGACCGGGTGTTCTGCCTCTGGCAGTACCGCCACGCCGCTCAGCGTCGCTTCGTCGAGCTCCCCGCCGGCCTGATGGATGCCGGACCCGACGAGACGCCGTTGGACGTGGCACGGCGTGAGTTGCGCGAGGAGGCCCAGCTGCAGGCGGTCGACTGGACCGCACTCGGGAGCACCTATCCCTCGCCCGGGATCATCAGCGAGATCCATCACCTCTTCGTGGCCCGCGGGCTCTCGCCGTGCTCCCGCGGCGACTTCGTGCTGGAGAACGAGGAGGCGGACATGAGCACCGGGTGGGTGCCGTTCGCCGATCTCTACGCCGCCGTACTGGCGGGCGAGGTGGCCGACGGCCCGGTGGTGCAGTGCGTCCTCCTGGCCGTAGCGAAGGGCCTCGTGCGCCAGTAGGGTCGCCAGATGAAGGTCGGCGTCCCCAAGGAAGTCAAGAACAACGAGTACCGGGTGGCGATCACCCCCATCGGCGTGCACGAACTCGTTGAACGCGGCCACGACGTCTTCGTCGAAGCCGGGGCCGGTGTCGGTTCCTCCATCCCCGATGAGGAGTACATCGCTGCCGGCGCGACGATGACACCGGATGCCGACACGACCTGGGGCACGGCCGACCTGGTGCTCAAGGTCAAGGAGCCGATCGCCGAGGAGTACCACCGCCTCCGCGAGGGGCTCACCCTCTTCACCTATCTGCATCTGGCCGCCGACAAGCCGCTCACCGAGGAACTGTTGCGGTCGCGCGTGACGGCGATCGCCTACGAGACGGTGCAGCTCACCTCGGGCGCGCTGCCGTTGCTGTACCCGATGTCCGAGGTCGCCGGGTGTCTCGCCCCGCAGGTCGGCGCCCACGAGCTCCTCAAGGCACGCGGAGGACGAGGGGTGCTGCTGGGCGGTGTCGGCGGAGTCGACCAGGCCAAGGTCGTCGTGATCGGGGCCGGGGTCGCCGGACAGAACGCGGCGAACATCGCGATGGGGATGGGCGCCGACGTCACGCTCCTCGACACCGATCTCGACAAGCTGCGCATGTCCTTCTGGCGCTACAACAACCGGGTTCACGGCCTGGCCTCCTCCAAGCTCGCGATCGAGCAGCAGGTGATGGCAGCAGACCTGGTGATCGGGTCGGTGCTGATACCCGGCGCCGCCGCACCGAAGCTCGTCTCGAACGAGCTGGTAGCCCAGATGAAGCCGGGCTCGGTGCTGGTCGACATCGCCGTCGACCAGGGCGGCTGCTTCGAGGACACCCGGCCCACGACGCACGCCGAGCCGACCTATCAGGTGCAAGGGTCGACCTTCTACTGCGTCGCCAACATGCCGGGAGCGGTGCCACACACCTCGACCTACGCGCTCACCAACGCCACGCTGCCCTACGTCGTCACGCTCGCGGAGCGCGGGTGGCGCGAGGCCTGTCGAGCGGATCGCAGCCTGGCGCTCGGGATCAACACCCACGAGGGCCTGCTGACCAACCGGCCCGTGGGGCAGGCGGTGGGGATCGACGCCGTCGATCTCGACGCCGTGCTCGACGGCTGAGATCCCGCCACGGTCGCCGCTCGGGCCGCGACGGTCGTGTCGGCGACGCCTGCGATGATCGGCCCCATGGCCACCACGACGGACGACGTCTCGCGCGCCGTCCGCACCTACCTCGACCACCTCACGGTCGAGAAGGGCGTGGCCGCCAACACGCTGACCTCCTATCGTCGCGATCTCCGTCGCTACCTGGAGTACCTGGACGCCGAGGGCGTGGGTGCCCTGGCCGAGGTGAGCGAGGCGACGGTCACCGGCTTCCTGATGCGGTTGCGTGAGGGCGACGCCGAACACCAACCGCTCGGCTCAGCCTCCGCAGCACGCACGGTGGTCGCGGTCCGCGGCTTCCATCGGTTCGCGCTCGCCGACGGTCTGGCGCCCCACGATCCCGCCGCCGGGGTGAAGCCGCCCGCGCCTGCTAAGCGACTCCCGAAGGCACTCCCGCTCAGTGACGTCGAGGCGATCCTCGAGGCTGCCGGCGAGCCCGGGACGGCGCTGGCGCTGCGAGACCGCGCTCTGCTGGAGGTGCTCTACGGCACGGGGGCGCGCATCTCGGAGGCCGTCGGGCTCGACATCGACGACGTCGATGCGGGGGAGACCGGAGCGGAGCGCGCGCCGGGCGGCGGCACCGTGCTCCTACGCGGCAAGGGCGGCAAGGAACGGCTGGTACCGCTCGGCTCGTACGCCCACGAGGCGCTGGAGGCCTATCTGACCCGCGGTCGGCCCGATCTGGTCGGTGCGGGCCGGGGCGGCCCGGCGCTGTTCCTCAACGCACGCGGTGGGCGGCTGTCGCGTCAGTCGGCCTGGGTGATCCTGGTGCGTACCGCCGAGCGGGCCGGCGTCAGCGCCGACGTGTCGCCTCACACGCTGCGTCACTCGTTCGCGACCCATCTGCTCGACGGTGGGGCCGACGTGCGCGTCGTCCAGGAGCTGTTGGGACACGCCTCGGTGACCACCACCCAGATCTACACCCTCGTCACGGTCGACAACCTCCGTGAGGTCTTCGCCACCGCGCACCCCCGGGCACGCGATGAGTGAGGCTCACGAGCCCGACTGGGACGCCGTCTACGACGAGATCGTGGCACGAGCCGCCGCGCGCGGCGTCGAGCTCTACCCGCACCAGGACGAGGCGATCCTGGAGATCCTCGCCGGGAACAACGTCGTGCTGGCGACGCCGACGGGATCGGGGAAGTCGCTAGTGGCGGTCGCGGCGCACACCGCGGCCCTCGCCGACGGACGGGTGTCGTTCTACACCGCGCCGATCAAGGCATTGGTCAGCGAGAAGTTCTTCGACCTGGTCGAGACGTTCGGCCCCGAGGACGTCGGTCTGCTCACCGGCGATGCTGCGGTGAACGCCGATGCGCCGATCATCTGTTGCACCGCGGAGGTGCTGGCCAACATCGCGCTGCGTGAGGGCGCCGGCGCCGACGTCGGTCTGGTCGTCATGGACGAGTTCCACTTCTACGCCGAGCCCGACCGCGGCTGGGCGTGGCAGGTGCCCTTGCTCGAGCTTCCCCGCGCGCAGTTCGTGCTCATGTCGGCGACCCTGGGCGACGTCACGGAGCTCCGAGCCGACCTGACCCGCCGAACCGGGCGCGAGACCGGCCTGGTCGACCAGGCCGAGCGGCCGGTGCCACTGGACTTCCGCTGGTCGTTGGACCCGTTGCCCGACACCATCGAGGAGATCGTCACCACCCACCAGGCACCGGTCTATGTCGTGCACTTCACCCAGAAGGACGCCGTGGAGCAGGCGGTCGCCATCTCCAAGTCGCAGTTGAAGCTGCCGGTCTCCGACGAGCTCAAGGCGCGTCTTGCCGGGGTGCGGTTCGGCGCAGGCTTCGGCAAGACGCTCGGGCCGCTGCTGCGTCGCGGCATCGGGGTCCACCACGCCGGGATGCTGCCGCGCTACCGCCGCCTGGTGGAGCAGTTGGCACAGGCCGGCCTGCTCACCGTGGTCTGCGGCACCGACACCCTCGGCGTCGGCATCAACGTGCCGATCCGCACCGTGCTCTTCACGGGCCTGGCCAAGTTCGACGGCACGCGGCAGCGGATCATCCGCGTGCGCGAGTTCCAGCAGATCGCCGGACGCGCGGGTCGAGCGGGGTACGACACGGCGGGGTACGTCGTCGTCCAAGCGCCCGAGCACGTGATCGACAACGAGCGGGCCAAGGCGAAGGCAGCCGCCAAGAACGAGGCGATGAGCGCATCGCAGCTGGCCAAACGTAAGAGCAAAGCCCAACTGCGCAAGCCCCCTGAGGGCACCGTGGTCTGGACCGAGGCCACCTTCGACAAGCTGGTCGCCGGTGTCCCCGAGCCGCTGGTCTCGCGGATGAAGGTCGACAACGCGATGCTGGTCAACGTCCTCTCGCGGGAGGAGGACGCGTTCCCCGTGATGCGTCGCCTGCTCCAGGACAACCACGAGCCCCGCCGACAGCAGCTCAAGCTGAGCCGTCGCGCCCTCCGCCTCACCCGCAGCCTGGTGCAGTCGGGCACCGTCGTTCGTTTCGACGACGTCGACGGGTTCGGCCGGCGCTACGCGCTCGCGCCCGACGTCCCAGAAGACTTCGCGCTCAACCAGCCGTTGTCGCACTTCGCGCTGGCGGCGTTCGACGTCCTCGACCGCGAGGCCGTCGATCACGCCCTGGACGTCGTCTCGATCGTGGAAGCCACCCTCGAGGCGCCGCGACAGATCCTCTTCGCCCAGCAGCGCGTCGCGCGAGGCGAGGCCATCGTGGAGATGAAGGCCGACGGGCTCGAGTACGACGAGCGGATGGCCCTGTTGGACGAGATCCGGTGGCCGCAACCGCTCCAGGAGCTCCTCGAGGCCACCTACGAGATCTACCGAGGCTCCCACCCGTGGCTGCCTGAGGATGCGCTGGACCCCAAGTCGGTCGTGCGGGACATGTACGAGCAGGGCATGGGGTTCACCGACTTTGTGCGCCGCTACGAGCTGGCGCGGTCCGAAGGCCTCGTGCTCCGCTATCTCACCGACGCCTACCGCGCACTGCGGCAGACGGTGCCCGCGAGCTTCCGCGTCGGAGAGCTCGACGATCTCGTGGAGTGGCTCGGGGAGACGGTGCGCCAGGTCGACTCCTCGCTGCTCGATGAGTGGGAGGCCCTCAGCGACCCCGACGCCGTCGTGCGCGCTGCTCAGGAGCGCGAGGCTCCCGCCGCGCCGCGGCCGATCTCACGGCAGGAGCGCGCCTTCGCCGTCATGCTCCGCAACGCGATGTGGCGCCGGGTCGACCTGGTCGCGCGGGATGATCTCGACGGCCTGATGCGGCTCGAGCGCGAGTCGGCCGACCGCTTCGATCCGCCGCGCGACGTCGTCATGACGCGTTCGGCGTGGGACACCGCGATCGAGGCCTACTACGCCCAGCACGACGAGGTCCGCACGGATGCCGATGCCCGCGGGCCGGCGTTGCTGCGCACGGAGATCACCACCGGCGAGCCGGTCGGCGCGCCAGAGGGCACGTCGAGCCGCCTGATGGTCCTCACCCAGACCCTGGCCGACCCGGCCGGCGACCGCGACTGGGTCATCGAGGCGGTGGCAGATCTCGATGCCTCCGACGACGCCGGCGAGCTGGTGATCGCCACGCGGGCCTTCCGCTGCCTCACCGACTAAGAGGTCGCGCCGAGAGCGGCTGTTCTCATCGAGGCTCCCGCCGGGCGTCGTCGGCGAGGGAGACGGTCTGGGAGAGTGAGCGGCATGGATCTGGGGCTCCGTGATCGGGTGTACATCGTGACCGGCGGCACGCGCGGCCTCGGCCGTGCCTGCGCCGACGTCCTGGTGAGCGAAGGCGCTCGCGTGGTGGTGTCGGGACGCAACGCCGCGTCGGTCGACGTCGCGTGCACCGAGCTGGGTGAGCAAGCCCGGGGCATCGCCGCGGACAACGCCGACACCGCGACACCCGCGAGACTGCTCGAAGTCGCACGGAGCACCTGGGGGCGGGTGGACGGCGCGCTGGTCTCGGTCGGCGGTCCGCCGAAGGGGCCGGTGACGCAGATGAGCGACGAGCAGTGGACGACGGCGTTCTCGTCGGTCTTCCTCGGCGCGGTGCGGCTGATGCGCGAGATCGGCCAGAGCCTGGACGACGGAGGCTCGTTGGTCGCCGTGCTGTCCTCCAGCGTCCGTTCCCCGCTGGCCGAGATGGCCATCTCCAACGGTCTGCGCCCCGGGCTCGGGATGGTCGCCAAGACCCTCGCCGATGAGCTCGGACCGCGCGGTGTCCGAGTCAATGGCGTGCTCCCGGGACGGGTGGCGACCGAGCGGGTCGCCGAGCTCGACGCCTCGAGCGGCGATCCGGACGCCGCGCGCGCTGCCGCCGAGGCGACGATCCCGCTGCGCCGCTACGGCACCCCGGAGGAGTTCGGCCGAGCCGCCGCGTTCCTGCTCGCGCCGGCGTCCTCCTACGTGACCGGCGTGATGCTCCCCGTCGACGGCGGCCTGCTCCGCGCACTCTGATCGAGCAGGCCGCAGGACTGCCCCAGGACGGACGTCGTCCTGCCCCCCAAGTCAGCGGCGGCGCTGGTACTCCGAGGGCACGTTGGTCTGGCGCGGCTTCCGCTCGCGCTTCTTCTCTCTCGGGGCCGGTGCGGGCGACCCGGGCTGGGCGGCCGAGCCCGCGACGACACGGCCGGCCCGGGCCCGCTCACCGCGGGGGCCGCGCTTGCGTTCGTCGTAGGCGAGGTAGCCGAAACCGATGATCGCCAGCACGCCGAAGAACCACCACTGCAGGCCGTAGAAGAAGTGCGGGCCGTTGTTCAGCTCCGGCAACGGACGCGGCTCCAGAGTCGCGGTGGGCTCGGGATCCTCCGAGCGCAGGTCGACGAACCCCCCGTAGACGGTGCGGTCGAGGGCCTCCCCGATGCGGGCGGAGTTGATCGCACGGGTCGACTGCTCCTCGACCTCGGTGCTCGCCCCGGTGCCGTCCACCCGCGCCCAACCCGTGATGGTGACCGTGCCGCTCGGCGGTGCGGGCACGTCGTCCACCGTGGCGGTGCCGGCGTTCTCGGTACGCAACCAGCCCCGATCGACGACGACCGCGGTGCCGTCCGCGGTGACCAGCGGGACGACGACGTCGACGCCGGCGATCCCGTCACGCGTGCGATAGCGCACGATCACGGTGTCCTCGACGTCGTACCGGCCGGTCGCGTTCACGACCCGCCACTCGTGATCGACGTCCAGCCCCTGACCGGGCGGCGCGAGGACGTCCTCGACGGGCGCGGGGTCGTGGGTCTCGTTGGCTCGGACCACGGCGTTGCGGCTCTGACGGTCTTCGAGCCGGTCGAACTGCCACTGGCCCAACCACCAGGCGAGACCGGTCAACAACGCCACGATCACCGCGAAGACCAGCCACCGCCGGCTCAGCAGGAACCGGTAGGAGCGCACCCCGTGAATCTACCGAGGCGCCGAGGGCGTGGCATCTGCGGCCCGACCTCGTAGGCTCGGCGACATGCAGATGATTCCGCTCGCGGACGGCTACGGCCGCGTGGCGCGCGACCTCCGGGTCTCGCTCACCGATCGCTGCAATCTGCGCTGCACCTACTGCATGCCGGCCGAGGGGTTGACCTGGCTACCGCGGGAGGAGCAGCTCAGCGACGACGAGGTGGTCCGCCTGGTCGCTGTGGCCACCGAACGCCTTGGTGTGACCGAGGTGCGGTTCACCGGCGGTGAGCCGTTGGTGCGCCCGGGCTTCGTCGACATCGTCGCCCGGGTGCGACGGGCGGCGCCCGAGGTCGAGTTGTCCGTCACGACCAACGGCATCGGCTTGGCACGCGTCGCGAGCGCGCTGGTGGACGCCGGTCTGAACCGGGTCAACGTCAGTCTCGACACCGTGCGTCAGGACACCTTCGTGGAGCTGACGCGCCGCGATCGGTTGGACGACGTGGTGGCGGGCCTCGCGGCCGCGTCCGCGGCGGGTCTGGGTCCGGTCAAGGTCAACGCCGTGCTGATGCGCGGCGTCAACGACGACCAGGCCCCGGAGCTGCTGGCGTGGTGCCTGGAGCGCGGTTACTCGTTGCGGTTCATCGAACAGATGCCGCTCGACGCCCAGCATGGGTGGGCCCGCGAGGAGATGGTCGTGGCTGAGGAGATCCTGGCCGCGCTCGAGGAGCGGTTCGACCTCACGCCGGCCCACGAGCCGCGCGGCAGTGCCCCTGCCGAGCTGTTCCTCGTCGACGGCGGCCCGGCGACGGTCGGCGTCATCGCCTCGGTGACCCGACCCTTCTGCGGTGACTGCGACCGCGTTCGGCTCACCGCCGACGGCCAGGTACGAACCTGTCTGTTCGCGCGCGAGGAGTCCGACCTGCGCAGCGCACTGCGTGCCGGAGCCGACGACGAGGAGCTCGCCAGCCGCTGGGTGACAGCCATGCGCGGCAAGGCGGCCGGGCACGGGATCGACGACCCCAGCTTCCTGCAGCCGACACGTCCGATGTCGGCCATCGGCGGCTGAGTGATCGCGACCTCCTGAACGCACCGTCGATCGGCCTGGGAGTCAGGCCGACGGCTCGTCGCTCTCGCCCGGTCGGTGGGGCACGACGTCCTTGAGGAACTGGCGCGCACCGAGGAATCCCGAGAGTGACTCCCGATGCTCCTCGCAGGCGAGCCAGACCTTGCGGCGATCGGGTGTGTGCAACTTCGGGTTGTTCCACAGCAGCTGGTGCTCTGCGGCGGTGTTGCAGCCCTTCGCAGAGCAGATGTCGGGGCTCACCGGGACGGCGGCACGGTCGGCCCGGAGACTGCCGTGAGATCGGGACCGGAGAGGGCGTCACGCTGGTGGTCGATCTCATCGAGCCGGAAGCCGTCGGAGTTCTGAGCCACCGCGTTCGCCATCACGACGGCGACGTAGGGCAGCACGAGTGCGCCGCCGATCAGGAAGGGCCACAGCCAGTCGAGCCCGGCGAGTGAGGCCAGGATCGCTCCCACGAAGCAGAGCGTGCGCAGCGTCATCGACAGCAGGTAGCGACGTTGGCGGGCGCCGATGTCGGCGGCGCGGTTGGTTCCTGCCGTCGTGATCCGGACGACGTCGTCGTGCTTACGGTCGCGGCCCATGATCTCGAGTCTACGTCGCTACAGTCGGGGCATGACGAACCGCACCTACCGCCTCACCGAGATCGTCGGTACCTCGCCGGACAGCATGGAGCACGCGATCCGCAACGGCATCGAGCGAGCCAGCAAGACCCTCCGCCACCTGGACTGGTTCGAGGTAACGCAGGTGCGTGGCCAGATCAAGGACGGCCAGGTCGAGCACTTCCAGGTCGGCCTCAAGCTCGGCTTCCGCCTCGAGGACGACGACTGAGGCCGCCCGTGGACTCGCCGGCCGGCCCCCTCGGGGTCGGCCGGTTTCGTCTACCTGGGGGTAATCTCTAGCGTCGCATCCGTGAGCGAGCAGACGAGCACGACGGCGGCGCCGGAGACCGGTCGGGTGGTGTTGGTGACCGGCGGCAACCGCGGTATCGGACGAGGGATCGCCGAGGCCTTCCTCGCCCAGGGCGACCGCGTGGCCGTGACGACGCGCGCCGGTGGAGCTCCCGAGGGAGCGCTCGACGTCCGCTGCGACATCACCGACGCCGGGCAGGTCGACGCCGCGTTCGCGAGGATCGAGGCAGAGCTCGGCCCGGTCGAGGTGCTGGTCGCGAACGCCGGGATCACCGCAGACACCCTGGTGCTCCGGATGAGCGAGGAGGACTGGTCGAGCGTCATCGACACCAACCTGACCGGCTCCTTCCGGCTCGCCAAGCGAGCGGCCAAGGCGATGCTCCGCCAGCGCCGCGGGCGCATCATCTTCATCTCCAGCGTGGTGGGACTGCTCGGCTCTCCGGGCCAGGTCAACTACGCCGCCTCGAAGTCCGGCCTGATCGGCATGGCCCGATCGTTGGCACGCGAGCTCGGTTCCCGCTCCATCACCGCGAACGTGGTCGCCCCCGGATACGTCGACACCGACATGACCGCAGTGCTCAGCGACGAGCAGCGCGAGACCATCCGTGCCCAGGTTCCGCTCGGCAGGACCGCCACGCCGTCGGAGATCGCCGGCGCGGTGCTCTGGCTCGCCGGCCCGGGCGGCGCGTACGTCACCGGGGCCGTGATCCCGGTCGACGGCGGCCTGGGCATGGGTCACTGACCACACCGGCAGACGAGGGAGAAGACGATGGCAGGACTGTTGGAAGGCAAGCGGATCCTGGTCGCGGGCGTGACCATGGACAGCTCGATCGGGTTCGCGACCGCCAAGGTCGCCCAGGAGCAGGGCGCGACCGTGCTCATCTCCAACTTCGGCCGGGCGCTCGGCATCACGCGCCGTATCGCGAAGCGGCTCCCGGTGGAGCCCCCGGTACTGGAGCTGGACGTGACCGATCCCGCGCACCTCGCGGCCCTGCCCGACGCGATCCGTGAGCATGTCGACGGCCTGGACGGCGTCGTCCACTCCATCGCCTACGGCAATCCCGAGACGCTGCTCGGCGGGAAGTTCCTCGAGGGCCCGTGGGACGACGTCGCGCAGGCGGTGCACGTCTCGGCGTACTCGCTGAAGTCGCTCTCGGTGGCCTGCCGCCCCCTGATGGCTCCGGGCAGTGGCATCGTCGGGCTCACGTTCGATGCCACCGTGGCGTGGCCCGTCTACGACTGGATGGGCGTCGCCAAGGCCGGGCTGGAGTCGTGTGCCCGCTACCTGGCCCGCGACCTCGGGCCAGTCGGGATCCGGGTGAACCTGGTCTCGGCCGGTCCACTCAAGACCCTGGCCGCCAAGGCGATCCCCGGGTTCGAGGACCTGGAGGCGCTCTGGGAGACCAGGTCACCTCTCGGCTGGGACAACGCCGACCACGTGCCGACGGCCAAGGCCGTCTGTGCGCTGCTCTCCGACTTCTTCCCGGCCACGACCGGAGAGATCGTGCACGTCGACGGCGGCTTCCACGCGATGGGTGCCTGACCGACACACCTCGCGTGCGGCACTCCCTGGTGCGAGCGCGGCTCCTGAGGCGTCAGTGGCCGGCGACCGCCAGGGCCGTGGCGACCAGGTACGAGCGGACCTGGTCGGGCGAGATCTCGCCGACCGTCGGCACGCCCGGTGCCGCCTCCTTGACCAGGATGCCGACGCGCGCGAGCTGCAGCGCGCCGAGTCCGCTGGCGTACAGGGTGTTCGCCATCAACGTCGGGTCCGCCGACGGTGTGAACTCTCCGCTCTCCACGCCGTCCTCGAGGGCTGCGGAGAGGATGCTGAGGCAGGAGGAGATGCCGCGACCGAGGCGGAACAGGGCGCTCTCGGAGATCTCGTCGAGCAGTTCAGGCCCGGACTGGCGCATCAGAGACTGGGCGCAGTCGACGAACGCGGGGTGCGAGACGCCGTAGTCGACGAACGCGCCCACGATCGCGGCGAGCCGGTCCGACGGCGAGGTGCGAGCGCCGTCGGCCGCCGCCAACGCGTCGCGCAGCTCGTCGAGATAGCCCACCAGCGTGAGCGCGAAGAGCTCCTCCTTGCCGGTGAAGTGCCGGTAGACGATCGCGCGGTTGATTCCGACCGCACGCGCGATGTCCTCGATCTGCGCGTCGCGGACGCCGCGTGCGTCGAACAGTGCCCGAGTGGCGGCGATGATCTCGGCCTCGCGGGCACGTCGACGGATCGCCGCTGCGCGACGTCGGCCGTCGGTCTCAGGGGCCGGCTGCGACGACGGCGACGGCGCGGAGGAGGACATGCCGCGATAGTACGTGGTGTGTAACTCCGAGTTGCAAGAGTGTGACGCAAACGCTCTCGACTTCCGTCAGTGCAGGAGTGCGCGCACGGCGTCGATCGTGTCCGCCTCGCCAGGGGACTTGTCCTCCCGGTACCCGACGACCCGGGCGAAGCGCAGCGCGGCACCTCCGGCGTAGCGCGTCGAGCGCTGGACGCCGTCGATGGCGATCTCGACGACCTGCTCTGGCCGGACGTGGACGACGTGACCCTCGCGGTGCGTCTCCAGAGCCAGGAAGCGCTCGGTCTGCCAGGTGAGCATCGCGTCGGTCATGCCTTTGAAGGTCTTGCCGACCATCACGAAGTCGTCAGTGCCGCCGGGGTCGCGGGCGCCGAGGTGGATGTTGGAGAGCCACCCGCGGCGGCGCCCGGAGCCCCACTCGACGGCGAGCACGACCAGGTCGAGGGTGTGCACGGGCTTGACCTTGACCCACGCGGATCCGCGGCGCCCCGCGGCGTAGGGCGCCGCAAGATCCTTCACCACGACGCCCTCGTGGCCGCGACGCAGCACGTTCTCGACGAACTGCTCCGCGCTCGCGGGCTCGCCCGTCACGACGCGGTCGAGGCGATGCGCCGGAGGGACCAGATCGGCCAGCTCGGCCGCGCGCTCCGCCGCCGAGACGTCGAGCAGGTCGCGGCCGTCGCGATGCAGGACGTCGAAGAAGTACGGCTGCAACCCGAGATCGGAGGACGACTCGGGTGACACCTCGCCGTGGGTGGCACTGCGTGAGGACGTCTCCTGGAAGGGCCGCGCCCGGCCGGCGTCGTCGGTGAGTAGCGCTTCGCCGTCGAGCACGAGATCGCCGCCGGGCAGCGACCGCACGACGTCGACCACGGCAGGCAGGCGCGCGGTCAGATCATCGAGAGAGCGACTCACGACCAGGACGTCGTCGCCGCGGCGGTGGGCCTGGATGCGGATGCCGTCGAGCTTCGCCTCGACCGCCACCGGATGGTCGGGAGAAGCGCCCAGCTTGGCCAGCGCCTCGGCCACGGTCGGTGCGCTGGCGGCGAGCATCGGCAGGATCGGACGGCCGACCTCGAGCCCGATCGCGGCGAGAGCAGCGGCGCCTCCCGCGACGGCGGCGCCGGCGACGGCGCGCGTCGACCCCGCGAGCATCGCTGCGCGGCGGATGTCGGCCACCGGCAGTCCGGTGCGCACGGCGAGCGCCTCCTGCACGAGCGCGTCGGAGGCGCCCTGCCGGAGCTCGCCGGTGATCGCTCCGCGCAGCCACGCCTGCTCGGCCGCCGTCGCCGATCCGAAGAGCGCGTGGAGGGCCTGCGTACGGGCGGCCTGCGATCCGGGGCCGGCGAACGCCGCGATCTCCTCGAGCGCCGCGTCCACCGCGACGACGTCGAGCGTGCTGACCTCTGCGGGCGCGGGCAGGTCGCCCAGGCTGCGCCACCCCACCCCGGTGCGACGCTGGCGGACCTGGCCGCCGAGGTAGCTGACGACGACCTCGAGCGCGTCCGGCGCCGTCTTCTCCAGCAGCGTCGCCAGGGCAGCGACCTTGGCCGTCCGCGCGCGGGTGGACGCGACGTCCTGCGACGTCGCGACGAGGTCGGAGAGATTCACCACACCGCCATTGAACTGCGTACCTCCGACAGCGCGGAGTCGTTGCAGATGTGTCGACCCGCTCGGAGGACCGCAGCGGCGCCGGCGCCACTCCATCAGCTCACTCCGGACAGGTAGCCGTGACTCGTTCCAGACTCTCCCTCGTCGCCGCCGCGACCGCCGTCGCACTCGCGATGCCGATCGCCCAGCTCTCCGACGCCCGCGCCGCCGACGGCGACGCTCCGCGCTCGGTGCTCGCCGATCTGCTCGGCCCGCTCGTTCCGGATCGCACCGCGGTGCCCCCGATGGGCGACCTGGCGACCGACCTCTCTTACGACGCCCGGGGCACGCTGCCGATCGTCGCGCCGACGGCGACGCAGCGAGGTGCCGTCGAGCGACTGGTGGGTGCGACGACGACGTGGAACCGCGCCGGCACGCCGCGGATGATCGCCGTCGACGGCGGCTTCCTGAGCGCGCCGCGGAAGGGCGACCCGGTCGCGATCGCGCGAGGGTGGCTCCGTTCGCACGTCGCCGCGTTCGGCCTGACCCTCGCCGATGTCGCAGCGCTGGACGTCGTCCGCGACCACGAACTGCCCGGGATCGGTGCCCGCGTGGTCTCCTTCGCCCAGACGTTCGGCGGTGTGCGCTCCGAACTCGGCGGCATGATGACCGTCCTGGTCGACCGCGAGGGCCGCGTCGTCTCCTATGCCGGCGACTCGGTGCGGGAGACCGGTCTGGTCGGCGGGTTCGACCTCTCGGCCACGCAGGCTCTCACCACGGTGCTCGGCCGACTGCTGCCCGACCTCGACATCGCGGTCCGATCCACGGGTGAGACCGCCGGTGGCTACGAGGTCTTCAACGGCGGTCTCCTGGGTGCCCTGCAGTACGTCCGCCGCGTGGCGCTCCCGACCCCCTACGGCGCCGTCGCCGCCTACGCGGTGCTCGCCATCAAGGACCTGAACGAGGCCTGGGCCGTCGTGATCGATGCGAGCACCGGTGCGCCGCTGCTGCGCAAGTCGCTCGTGCAGTTCGACAGCGACGGCACGGTGTTCGAGAACTACCCGGGCGCTGCCAAGGGCGGCACCCGCGTGGTGAAGAGCTTCGGCCCCACCGACCAGTCGCCCGGCGGCTGGGTCGACCCGACCGGGCTGATCGGACTGCCCGGCATCACCACGCTCGGCAACAACGCCAACACGGCCATCGCGTGGACGGTGCCGCTGGTGGCCGCCGACCAGTACAACCGCCCGGTCTCGCTGACCACGAAGTTCCGCTACGGCTTCGAGGACGGATGGGCGAAGAGCAACGGGTCGCCGTTGGGATACCAGGCCGACGCGAACTCGGCGGCGACCAACCTCTTCTATCACCACAACCGGATCCACGATGAGTTCTACGAGTTCGGGTTCACCGAGTCCGGCGGCAACTTCCAGCTCCTCAACACCGGCGACCCCACGGCCCTGGGCCTGCCGGGCGACCCGATCTTCGGCGGCGCCCAGTCGGGCGCGCTCAATCTCACCGCCGCCGTCCTCCCGCTCGGCCGCAACAACGCGAACATGCTCACCCTGCCCGACGGCATCCCGGGCTTCACCAACATGTACCTGTGGGAGTTCGTCGACGACGCGTTCGAGGGCGACCCGCGCGACGGCGACTACGACGCCTCGATCATCGAACACGAGTACGCCCACGGCCTCACCAACCGCTATGTCGGTGGTGGCGGTCTCGGCTCGCTCGGCACGACCCAGTCCGGGGCGATGGGGGAGGGTTGGGGCGACTGGTTCGCGATGAACGACCTGTTCCGTCGCGGCCTGACCCGCACCGCCGTCACCGCTGCCTACGTCGGCGACCCCGAGCGCGGCATCCGCAACTGGAACTACGCCGAGAGTCCGGCGACCTTCGGCGACTACGGCTACGACATGAGCGGGCCGGAAGTGCACTCCGACGGCGAGATCTGGACCGCCGTGCTGTGGAAGATGCGCACGCGAATCCTGAAGGCGGTCGGTGGCAACCAGGTCAAGGCCTCCGACGTCGCCCAGCACCTGGTGATGGATGCGATGCCGATCTCGCCGCCGTCGCCGTCGATGCTCGACATGCGTGATGCCATCGTGAAGGCCGCCCAGCTGCGCTACGGCTCACGCTACCTGCCCCAGGTGTGGGGTGCCTTCGCCGAGCACGGCTACGGCGCCTCGGCTCGGACGACGGGGGAGACCGACACCGACCCGCGTCCCGGTTTCGACGTCCCCGGACGCCGTGCGAACGGCACCCTCACGCTCGAGGTCGTCAACGCGACCACGGACAAGCCGGTCGCAGGTGTCCGCGTGCTCGGCGGCCTGTTCGAGGCCCGCGCGACTCCCATCGCCACGACGTCGAAGAAGGGTCGCGCGCAGGCTCGCTTCGCCGGTGGTCGGCGTTACGACCTGACCCTCCAGGCGCCGGGCTTCGGCATCCAGCGCATCTCGGTTCCGGTGCGTGCCGGCGCCACGCAGGTGGAGCGGATCGCGCTGCGGCCCAATCTGCTCTCGACGTCGGCGGGGGCTCGAGTGGTGAAGGTGACCAGCCAGCAGGCGGCCTTCGCCGCGACCAACCTGGTCGACGACACCGAGGCCACCTCGTGGCAGACCGCCGCGGGAGCGAGGGCCTACAACAAGGGCCCCGACCAGTCGGTCACGATCGCCCTCAAGCAGCCCTCGACGATCGAGACGGTCGCCGTCAGCGTGCTCAAGCCGATCGGCGTGCCGCGCTTCGCCGCCGCCAAGAACGTCACGGTGCAGACCTCCCTGGACGGGAAGACCTGGACGACGGTGCGCATCGCGCGGTTCCGCTACGCCAAGCCACGCCCGACGGCGCCTGACCTCGCATTGAAGACCTACGAGCTCGGCAAGCCAATGCGAGCTCGCTTCGTGCGCGTGATCCCCACCGACACCTTCGCCTCGGGTGCCAGCGTGACGTCGTCGGCCGTGGTCGCGGAGGTCCAGGCGTTCGGCACCACGGCCGAGCTCACGCCGTCCCTGCCGAAGCCGGACAAGCCGGTCAGCTACGGCGGCTCGGTCACTCTCGGCAACCCGCTCCAGGGCTCGCTGCTCGGCCTGGACCCCTACCGCCCGGGCGTGACCGAACTGTCGTGGGGCTGCGACGGGTCACCGGCCGCCAACGGTGTCGACGCACACATCGCCGCCCTTCCGAAGGGCGCCGGCGACGGTCAGCACCAGGCCACGATCAAGGCCGAGGTGCCGCTCGGGGAGTTCCAGCTGTGGTTCTACGACGAGAACTGTGCGGCGATCGCCGGCGGCGGGTTCGTGCTCGACGGCGAGAGCGTCGTGATCCCGCCCGGGGCGGTCTCGAGCGGAGTGCTCCTCATCTACGGCGGGGCTCTGGACTACCAGATCACCGTCACCGAACCGCGATGATGCCGTAGCTGCGTCAACGGGGCGTGGTGACCTCGAGCACCGCCGAGGTCACCGCGCCCCGCACGACCTGCTCGTAGACGGCCTCGAGCCCGTCGATGCCGTCGAAGTAGCCGATCGCCTCGAGCGAGACGAAGCCGTGGATGGCGGAGAAGATCGCCATTCCGGTCGGGATCACGCGGTCACCTCCGAGGCCGGTGGAGCGCACCATCACCCCGACCGCCTCGATGACCTCGCCCGCGGCCTCGAGCAGGCTGTCGGGCTCGATGGCGCGGTGGGTCATCGCGGCGTATCTGCGCGGGTAGTCCAGTGCGAACCGTCGCAGCTCGTGGCAGAGCGCTGCCAGGCCGTCGGCTCCGGTGCGCCCCATGGCCGCCCGTTGCACCTGGCGGCCCATCAGGTGCATGGCGCGGGTCTGGATCTCGGCCCTGACGTCGTCCAGCCCGCCCACGTGGTTGTAGAGCGAGGACACGCGGCTGTCGAGCTCGGCGGCGAGCGACGTCATCGAGAGGGCGTCGTAGCCGTCGCGGTCGACCAACGCCTCGGCCGCGAGCACGACGGTCTCACGGTCGAGCCGGCCGCGTCGCTCGGTCGCGGGGGAGGTCACCATGGGAGCGGGATCGCTTTCGTCGACGTCGTGAGGCCGAGGGGTTTCAGCCGGGCGCGAAGGGGTCTCGCCTGGTCGCGATCACACTTCGTGATCTGCGCACTATAGGCCGCAGGTCACCATCCGCGCGGTAGCGAGGTGAAGTCCGCCTCGCGCCCCTCGGCGAACGCGGCGAGTGCCTCGAGGTTCGCCGGGCCGCCCATCAACTCGGCGAAGGCGGCGTTCTCGCGCCCGCGAGCGGCCTCGATGGCCTCGCGGCGCGGCTCGGTCATGGTGCGCTTGACGGCGACGAGGGAGGAGATCGGCTTGGCGGCGAGCCTGGCGGCGTGCGAACGCGCGTCGTCGAGAAGCTGGTCGGGCTCGCTGACAGCGAAGACCAGGCCCATCGCGCGTGCCTGGTCCGCGGTGATCCATTCCGACGACATCAGCATCCAGGCCGCGTTCTGGTGGCCGACCAAGAGGGGCATCAGGTACGAGGACGCCGCCTCGGGCGCCACGCCCAGGCTGGTGAAGGGGCACTTGAGCCGTGCCGAGGTCGACATGAACGCCAGGTCCGCGAAGCCGATGATCGTGGTCCCGATGCCGAGGCCGAGGCCGTTGATCGCCACGACCAGCGGCTTGGGGAACCGCGCGAGGGCGTCGATGAGACCGGGGAAGCCGTGGGCTCCGCGCACGAAGTCGGGGTCCGTCGCGATCTGGTGCATCTCCAGGAGGTCCGTCCCGGCGCTGAACGCGCGGCCCGATCCGGTCAGCAGCACGACGGCGACGTCGTCGTCGGCCGCCGCGGCGAGCAGCGCCTCTGCGAGCGCGTCGTAGAGCGCCTCATTGAACGCATTGAGCGCGTCGGGGCGGTCGAGAACGAGGGTCCGAACGCGGTCGGCGTCGTCGATCTGAAGCGTCATGAGCGCAGAGTAGAACACGTTCTAGGTGGTCGGCTGCGGGCTCCTCCAGGGCTGCTCGGGCCAGGTCGCGCGCCCGCACCCCGCCTCGCCCGTCGTCACACGGGCAGCGCTGTCGGCCGACGGCGCTACGGTGCCCAGGTGCCGTCGACGTCCGGGGAGTCCCGCGTGTGGACCCCGGCCTGGCCCTGCCCGGCGGTCGCGATCGCGCATCAGCACCGCCGCGGTCGAGGAGATCCCACCTTCCGCGTCACGCCCGACGGCGCGGTGTGGCGCGGACTGCAGACGCCGGAGGGCCCCGCGACGCTCCGGCTCCTCTCGTCGGTGCGTTCGCCGTCGCCAGCGGACGTCGCGTCGCCGACCGTCGAGGCCCACGCCTGGGGTGCGGGGGCGGCCTGGGCTCTGGCGCAGGTGCCGGAGCTTCTCGGCGAGCGCGACGACGTCAGCGGGTTCGAGCCGCGCCACGAGTTGATCGTGGATCTGTGGCGGCGCTTCCGTCATCTACGCCTCGGCCGTAACGGCCAGGTGTTCCAGTCGCTGCTCCCGACGATCATCGAGCAGAAGGTGACCGGCCAGGAGGCGTTCGCGGGGTACCGGATGCTCGTCCAGCGCTTCGGCGAGACGGCGCCCGGTCTGCACGCCGTCGAGCTGGGGCTCCGGGTGCCCCCGACCGCCGAGGTCGTCGCGCAGGTGCCGTCCTGGGAATGGCTGCGCATGCACATCGATCCGGCGAGGTCGCGGACGATCGTCGGCGCCGCGCGGGTGGCCCCGAGCCTGGAGCGACTGCTGAGCCGGCCTCCCGAGGAAGCGGACCGTGCGTTGCGGTCGCTGCCGGGGATCGGGGAGTGGACCAGCGCCGAGGTCCGCCAGCGCGCGTGGGGTGACGCGGACGCCGTCTCCTTCGGGGACTATCACGTGGCGAAGAACATCGGCTGGGCGTTGACCGGTCGGGCCTTCGACGACGTCGAGCTCGCCCGCCATCTGGAGTCGTGGCGACCGCACCGCGGGAGGATCCAGCTGTTGATCGCAGCCGCAAGGCTCGGCCCGCCGCGGCACGGTGCGCGGATGGCCCCGCGCACCCATCTACCCGCCACCGTCGTTCCGCGAGGTCGGCCCGGCGGAGGACACGCGTCAAATGCTACGCGCGAGTAACTATTTGTCGGGCAACGCTGTCCAGCGCCCCGGTCGATGTGATACCTGTAACACCTGTCGCGGCATGTGACACAGACCACGGATCACCCCCATCTGAACCGAGGCCTCATGGGATTCTGTTTCGGCGCGCCTGGATCGGCCGTCTTGAGGAGGCGCGCATGAGCGCGATCTCCGCCTCCGCCCGTGCCACCGTGGGGTCGCTCTCGGGTCGCGCGCGCGGCTCGGTGATGACGACCGGCAAGCTGCTGATGCTCGCCGCCGAGGCCACGCAGTGCGCCGTGACCGACATCGCCACGCGCCGCTTCTCCTGGAGCGAGTTCCTGCTCCAGGCGTGGTTCATGACCCGGGTCTCGTTGCTCCCGACGATCCTGGTCGCCATCCCGTTCGGTGTGATCACCTCGGTCCAGATCGGCGCGGTCGCGGGCCAGATCGGCGCGACCTCGTTCACCGGCGCCGTCAACGGCATCGGTGTGCTGCGTCAGGGCGCGCCTCTGGTCACCTCGCTGATGATCGCCGGCGCCGTCGGTTCGGCGATCTGCTCCGATCTCGGCGCCCGTCAGGTCCGCGAGGAGATCGACGCGCTGCGCGTGATGGGGATCAATCCGGTGCAGCGACTCGTGGCTCCTCGCGTCGTCGCCGCGCTCGTCGTCGCGCTCCTGCTCACGGTCATCGTCGCGATGACGGCCATGCTGACCTCGTTCGTCATGAACGTCGGCAACGGCACGACGTCGGCGGGGACGTTCATCAATGCCTTCACCAGCTTCAGTCAGACCTCGGACTTCTTCCTCGCCGAGTTCAAGGCGCTCGTGTTCGGGTTCATCGCCACGATCGTGGCGGCGCACAAGGGTCTGAGCGCCTCGGGTGGTCCCAAGGGTGTGGCGGACGCCGTGAACCAGGCGGTCGTGTTGAGCGTGATCCTGCTGGCCTTCGCCAACGTCGCGATCACCCAGGCCTACGTGATGATCGTGCCGCAGGGGGTCGCATGAACACCCCACGGCCTTCGTCGCTTCCCCCGCTTCGCTCCTCCGCGAACAAGCCCGCAGGGACCCCGGTATCCACCCCACGGCCTTCTTCGCTTCCCCCGCTTCGCTCCTCCGCGAACAAGCCCGCAGGGACCCCGGTATCCACCCCACGGCCTTCTTCGCTTCCCCCGCTTCGCTCCTCCGCGAACAAGCCCGCAGGGACCCCGGCATGAGCATGATCGGCAACGCCGTCCTGCGCGGCACCGACGGCCTGCTGGGCGGCCTCGCGAAGTTCGGGTCGTTCCTGACGTTCGCGTGGATCACGCTGCGCGCCATCCCATCGACGATGCGGCTCTATCCCTCGGAGATGCTGCGCCAGCTCAAGGACATCGCCTGGGGCAGCGGCGCGATCATCGTCGGCGGCGGCACCGTCGGCGTGATGGTGCTGCTCTCGCTGTCGGCGGGCACCTCGCTCGGCATCGAGGGCTTCAACGGCCTCGAGCTCGTCGGACTGGCTCCGCTCACCGGTTTCATCTCCGCGAGCGTCAACACCCGTGAGCTCGCTCCGCTGATCGCCGCCCTGGCGCTCGGGGCCCAGGTCGGGTGCCGCTTCACCGCTCAGCTCGGCTCGATGAAGATCCACGAGGAGGTCGACGCCCTCGAGGTGATGGCGGTCAGCCCGATGCGCTACCTGGTGGCCACCCGCGTGGTCGCCTGCATGCTGGCGATCCTGCCGCTCTACCTCGTCGGCCTGATCGGTTCCTACCTCGCCTCGCAAGGCTCGGTGGTGCTGCTCTTCGGGCAGTCACCAGGCCAGTACGACCACTACTTCTCCACCTTCGTCGCGTTGCGCGACATCATCCTGTCGGTCGTGAAGATCCTGATCTTCGCCATCGTCGTCACGTTGATCCACTGCTGGTACGGCCTGCAGGTGGGAGGCGGCCCGCAGGCCGTCGGCGAGGCGACGGGGACGGCGATCCGCGCCAGCATCGTGGCGGTCGTCGTGCTCAACATGATCCTGACGCTCCTGTTCTGGGGCGGCGATCCAGGCTTCCGGGTCTCGGGCTGAGGTGGGTGTGATGGCGAATCGACGACGATCCGCGCCGCGCAAGGAGTTGCGTCGCATCGACCTGGCCCGCCGAGGACTCGCGGGCATCGTGGTGATCGCGGTCCTGCTGACCCTGGTCTTCCTGCGCAGCGGCGGCGCCTTCGGCGGCGACCCCGAGGTCACCGCGGACGTCCGCAACGCCGGCGGCGCCTTGCGGGTCGGCTCGGACGTCAAGGTGGCCGGCGTCATCGTGGGCCGCGTGGGCGGCATCCAGCGCGGCGGCGACAACGGCGTCCGTCTGGATCTGAGGATCGCTCCGGAGGACCTGGAGAGCATCCCCGGCAACGTGGAGGCCCGGATCCTGCCGGCCACGGTCTTCGGAACGACGTTCGTCGACCTGGTCGTCAACGGCACCGCCTCGACCACGTCGTTGAAGGACGGCGCGCAGATCCCGGCGGACCAGAGCCAAGGGACCCTGGAGCTGCAGCAGGCGCTCGACGACCTCGACCGCCTCGTGACGGCCCTCGGGCCCGCGGAGTTGAATCGCGCCGTGTCCGCGCTCGCGACCGCCGTCGAGGGTCGGGGGAGGGCGCTCGGTGAGATGCTCGAGACCGCCGACACCTACCTCGGACGACTCGAGCCGGAGCTGCCGCTGGTTCGCAGCGACCTCAGAGCGCTGGCCGACAACCTGGAGGTCGTCGACGAGATCGCCCCCGACCTGCTCACGGCGACCGACGACGTGCTGGTGACGATGCAGACGATCGTGGCGCAGCGTGCCTCGATCACGGCGCTGATCACCGGCAGCACGACACTGCTGCGCGACACCGACGACCTGCTCTCGGCCAACGAGCAGAAGGTCGTGCGCTTCCTGCGCAACGGCGCGATCCTCCTCGACATCCTCTACGACAACCGCGACCGGTTGGCCTCGGGCATCCGGACCAACATCGCGGTCGGGACCAAGCTGCCCACCGCCATCCGCGGATTCCTGCGCTCGGACTCCAACTTCATGGGCAACGTGCCGCCGTTCTACACCGAGGCCGAACGACCCGACTACGGACCGCCGTCCCCGCTCGTGCAGGCGACGCTGCGCGGCTACGCGCGACAGGAGAGCCGCCGATGACCGGGCTGCGTTCGATCGCCGTCAAGTTCGCGCTCTTCGCGCTGGTGAGCCTCCTGCTGGCGATGCTGCTGCTGAACACCATGCGCAACGGACTGCCCGACTCCGGGCGGGAGTTCCGCGCTGAGTTCACCGATGTCAGCGGGCTCCGGGTCGGCGACGACGTCAAGGTCGCCGGCGTGCGCGTCGGCAGGGTGACCGGGATCGAGGTCACCGAGGAGGGCGCGGACGTCGCGTTCGAGCTCGCCGACCAGCAGCCCCTGCTGGACTCCACGCGCCTGGTCATGCGCTACCAGAACCTCCTCGGCCAGCGGTACCTCTCGCTCGTCCAGGGCGAGGACCGTGGCGCGGAGCTCGAGGCCGGCGCCACGCTGCCGACAGAGCGCACGGACGCGGGCTTCGACCTCACGGTGCTCCTCAACGGGTTCCGGCCGCTGTTCGAGGTGCTCCAGCCCGACGACGTGAACCGGTTGGCCACGTCAATCGTCCAGGTCCTCCAGGGTGAGGGCGGCACGGTCGAGTCGCTCCTGCAGGAGACGACCCAGCTGACCACCTTCCTGGCCGAGCGAGACGACCTCTTCGGCGACGTCATCGACAACCTGGTCCCGGTGCTCGACAACCTCTCCGACCAGGACGGCGAGATCACCTCCACCGTCCAGGAACTGCGTGCTCTGATGGACGGACTGGCGCGCGATCGACAGTCGATCGGCGATTCGATCGACGGCGTCAGCCAGCTCGTCGGGGCGACCTCGGACTTCCTGGCCGAGGTTCGCCGCCCGACCGTCGCCACGCTCGGGGAGCTGCGCGAGGTGGCGGCGATCGCCTCCGACTCCCGACAGCGGCTCAACCAGGCGCTCCGCGGCTTCGGCCAGGTCTTCGAGGCCTTGGGGCGGTCCGGTTCCTACGAGAGCGCGTTGAACGTCTATCCCTGCTCGTTCCTGCTCGTCCTCGGCAGTCGAATCGTCAATCCGGCAGGGAACCCGCGGTACTCGGAGGTGTGCAGCTGATGGCCCGCAAGCCGTTGAGCGCCCGCGATCCCTTCAAGGTCGGGTTGGTCGCGCTCGGGATCGTGTTCCTGCTGGGCGTCGCAGTGGTGCTCGTCTCGGTGGCCTCCTTCGGCGCGAAGTCCTACACCGCGGAGCTCGAGCACACCGCCGGCCTGCGGGTCGGTGAGGACGTCCAGGTGCACGGGGTGTCGAAGGGGAAGGTCACCGGCATCGAGCTCTCGGGTCGCTCGGTGGTCGTGACGTTCGACCTCGACTCCGACATCGACCTCGGCTCGGAGTCGAGCGCCGAGGTGAAGGTCGCCACCTTGCTGGGCACCCACTACCTCCAGGTCGAACCGGAGGGATCCGGCGAACTCGCCGACTCCCGCATCCCGGTGGAGCGCACCTCGGTGCCCTACAACCTCCAGGACGCTCTCGAGGCCGGCACCGGCGCGCTGACGGATCTCGATGCCGAGACCCTCGCCGAGGCGCTGGCCGAGGTCGCCGACACCCTCGATGCCGCCGGCGACGAGGTCGGTCCCGCCCTGGAAGGCGTGGCCTCGCTGTCGCAACTGGTGAGTGCGCGGTCCGAGCAGACGGCGAAGCTGCTGCAGGCGGCCCGCGACGTCGCCGACCAGCTCTCCTCGAGCAGCGACGACATCGTCGGTCTGATGCGATCGACCAACCTCGTCGTCGCCGAGATCACCGCTCGCAGGCAGGCGATCAACCTCCTGCTCACCGAGACCCGGCGTCTGACCGCGAACGTCGACGGCCTCATCGGTGACGCGGACCGCGCGATGGGTCCCGCTCTGCGTGACATCGACCGCGCGTTGACGGCCCTGCGCAACCAGGACCGCACCCTGCGCTACGCACTCGACACCATCGCGCCCGCGGTGCGCTATGTGGCGAACGCGACCGGAAGCGGACCGTGGGTCGACCTCTATGCGAAGGGCCCCGTGATCCCGACCGACGACATGCTCTGCCGATTGGGGAACTGCCCGTGATGCGCGAACGCACCCCCCGTCGCAGGGCCGTGCTCGGCCTCGCCGCCTCCCTCAGCGGGCTGGTGGCCCTCACGACCGCGTGCATCCCAGGCGGCGACGACCGCACGGTCACCGTCTACTTCTCCGACAGCGCGGGCCTCTTCGTCGGCAACGACGTCGGCGTGCTCGGCGTCCCGATCGGTGCCGTGACCGCGATCGAGCCCGAGGGCGCCCAGGTCAAGGTGACTCTTCGCCTCGACGACGATCAGCCGCTGCCCGAGGACGTCGGCGCCGTCGTGGTCGCTCGATCGGTCGCCACCGACCGCTACGTCGAGCTCACACCGGCCTACGAGTCAGGCCCCGAGCTCGGTGACGACGCGGTGATCCCGGTCGAGCGCACGCGCACGCCCGTGGACTTCGACGAGGTCCTCGCCGCCATCAACACCTTTGCGACGGGCGTCGCCGGCTCGCAGGAGACCACCGACGCCATCCGCCGGATCATCGACGCAGGTGAGGGCGCCCTGGCCGGGCGGGGGCAACTCGCGCACGACGCGATCACCGATCTGGCCGGCGCTGTCGGCGACGTGTCGGACAACCGCGAGGAGATCAGCGGCACGATCGTCGCGGTGGGCGATCTGGTCGGCGTGTTGGCCCAGAACCGCGACACCGTGAGCGAGTTCGTCCGCCAGGTCAGCTCGGCCAGCGACCTGCTCGCCGACGAGCGTGAGAACTTCCGGGCCGCTCTGCGCGGGCTCGAGAAGGCTGTGCAGACGGTCGCGGAGTTCGCGTTGAACCACCGCCGGGACATCGATGAGGTCATCGACTCCAGCACCGCCGTGCTCGACACGATGCTGGACAAGGAGGAGCGACTCACCGAGATCCTCCGGGTGTTCCCGCTCGCACTGCAGAACCTGGCGCTCGCGGGTGCCGGAGAGCGGATCCCCGTGCGGGTATGGCCCTCGGTGCTGCTGCCTGGCGGCGACCAGATCGCCGCGCTGTGCGAGCAGCTGCCGTTGAACCTGTGCAGGCTGCTGTCCGGTACCGAGCCGGGCGACATCTCCGGTGACCGAGGAGGCCGACGATGACGGTCCCGAGCAGGTATCGCCGTGTCGCGGGCGCAGGAGTCGGGGTGTCGGTTCTGGCGATCGCGCTCTCGGCGTGCAGCACCACGTTGGGAGATCTGCCGCTCCCGGGGACGACGGTCCGTGGCGACACCGTCAGCGTTGAGGCCGAGTTCGTCGACGCGCTGAACCTGGCCCAGGGGGCGACCGTCAAGGTGAACGGCGTAGCTTCGGGGAAGGTCCGCTCGGTGCGGGCAGAGGACTTCCACGCAGTCGCCGAGCTGGTCGTCGAGTCCGACGCCGGACTCCGCGACGGCGTGACCGCGCGGTTGCGCTACGACACCCCGCTGGGGGAGCTGTTCGTCGACATGACGAATCCCGACGCGGGCGCCCCCTTGGCCGACGGCGACGTGATCGAGTTGGACGACACCTCGACGGCCCCCACGGTCGAGGACTCGCTCTCCCAGGCGTCGCTGCTCGTCAACGGCGGCGGCCTCGACCAGCTGCAGACCATCTCGGAGGAGCTCAACACCGCACTCGGCGGCCGCGAGGACGTCGCCCGGTCGCTGTTGGAGCGTCTGGACCGCGTGCTGACCGAGGCCAACGAGTCCAGCGCCGACATCGATCGTGCGCTGCGATCGCTCGCATCGGTCTCGGGCACCCTGCGGGAACGCCAGGACGTCATCGACCGGGCGGTCCGCGAGATCACTCCGGCGGCTCGTGTGCTGAGGGAGAACACCCCCGAGCTGACCGAGCTGCTCGGTGAGCTGGAGACCTTCTCGGCCACCGCCGGCGACTTCGTGGCGGCGATCCGCGATGACACGATCCGCGTGCTCGACCAGGCCGTCCCGGTCCTGGACGAGTTCAGCAAGCAGCGCCGTTCGTACCCGGAGTCGCTGGAGAAGCTGGCGGCGCTGGGGCCGATCGCGGAGAGCTTCGTGCCCAACGACTACGCCGCCATCACCATCGCCAACAGGCTCGAGGGCTCCACGCTGCCGAGCCTGGGCGACATCCTGGCCAACCTCGGCATCCCGATCCCGATCCCGGATCTGCCGCCTCTTCCTGGCCTTCCGGGTGGCCGTGCGGCGTCCCAGAACGACACGTCGGATTCCCGCGGCGCGGACAGGCAGCGCAAGGACGGGTCCGGAGGATGGCTCGGTGACCGGCTGGGCTCAGCCCTGTCAGGAATCCTGGGAGGTCGGCGATGACACGGATCCTGGGCGCACTGCGCTCGAAGCTGATCCTCAGCGCGGTCGGGGTCGGTCTCGTGCTGGTGCTCTGCATCGCCTACATCATCAGCGGCGTCCTGGACCGCCCGTTGCTCGAGCGCCCCGACAAGGTCACGGTCGAACTGACGGGTGCCGGTGGGCTGTTCGAGGGCTCCTCGGTGACCTATCGGGGAGTGAAGGCCGGTCGGATCTCCGAGATCCGGCTGAGTTCGACCGGAGTCGAGGCGGTGGCCGAGCTCACCAGTGGTCTCGACATCCCGTCGAACTCCCGTGCCGTGGTGCGCAGCCTCTCGCCGGTCGGTGAGCAGTACCTGGACTTCCAGCCCGACTCGGAGGAGGGCCCCTACCTCGACGACGGCGACGTCGTCGAGGCGTCCTCCACCGACATCCCGCGCAGCCTCGCCTCCACGGTCATCGCCGTGAACGACGTGCTGCGCCAGATCGACGACACCAAGCTGCGCTCGCTGCTCGTCGAGCTCAGCACCGCGCTCGACGGCAGCGGCAAGGACCTGGGCCAGCTGGTCGACGACGGGCGGCTGCTGCTCGAGGAGCTCGACGGTGTGTGGCCCGAGACCGAGGCGCTGCTCGAGGATGCTGCCCCGGTGCTCGACATCGCCGTGGATCAGGGCGACGACCTGCGGTCCCTCGCCGGAAACGCCCGGGAGTTCGCCTCCTTCCTGCGCTCCTACGATCCCGAGCTCGACCGGTTCCTCCAGCGGGCGCCAGGTCAGATCAGCGAGCTCCAGTCGCTCGTCGACGACGTGCGCGAGGTTCTGCCCGACTTCTTGAGCACCGGCGTCAGCGTGACCGACATCTTCGCTCTCCACGACCCGCACGTGCGCGCACTCCTGCAGTCCTACGAACTCGGCCTCGGCACGCTGGCCCGACACGTGAAGGACGGTCACATCCAGCTGAGCCTGATCCTCGACAAGGACCCGCGGTGCAGCTATCGGGACGTGCGTCGGGATCCGCGGGTGGCGAAGAAGTTCCCCTTCTACTCCGAGGGTCACTGCCCGGCGTCGTTCTCCACCCTGCAGCGAGGTGCCGCACACGCACCGGGCCCGGTCACCCGGTGAGGCGGACGCCGACGACGCGTCGGATCGGCGCGACGAGTTCGCTGCTGGCCGGACTCGTCGCAGTGATCGGCATGGCGCTGTTGTCCGGGTGCTCGGATGAGACCAGCGGATCCGGCGGCGACGCCTCGTCCGCCGTCGACCTGATCGACGCCGAGGCCGCGGCCGAGCAGGCCGCGCAGGAGGCGGCGGTCGCGATGACGACCTATGACCACCGCAGCGTCGAGAAGGACTTCGGATGGGTCTTCGAGGACGCGACCGAGAGCTTCCAGCGCAACTTCGCGGCGGCGAGCGTGGACTCGAAGAAGGTGATCACGACGCTGCAGGCGTCGGCCACCGGCACGGTGGTCGACTCTGCAGCGACGGCGGACGACGCCGAACACGTCAAGGTGCTGCTCTTCCTGGATCAGGAGGTCACCACCCCCGACGACGACGAGCCGCGCATCGACCAGCCGCGCGTCACCGTGCAGATGGTGCTGGAGGGCGGTCGTTGGCTCGTCGACGACGTCGTCGTCAACGATCTGCTCTCGTGAGCCGGAGCACGGTGGATTCCGCACCCCTCACCGTCCTGGTGAACCAGGTCCTGGACTGTTACCTCATTGTGGATCGTGCGTGGCCCGAGCGTGGCGGGCCCCGGCCTAGCGTTGTCTCATCGGATCGAGACGACGCCGCGGATCTGGGGGGATCGCGGACCGCTCCGAGTTCGATGTTGGAAGGACCCGCTCGGCACTTCTGGGGAGTAGTGCCTCGAGCGGGTCTTTCCGCATGCCTTGGTCGTCGGCCCGACGATTCGGCGCGGTGGGCTCGACGATGCCACCGCCGCGTGCTCGGCGTGCCATTGGCTAGGTTGACGCCGTGAGACGCCGGCATGCCACACGCGAGTTTGGACGGATCCTCAACGTCCTCCGGCGGGTTCTGCTGACCGTCGTCGGTCTGCAGTTCGTCCTGGCGATCTCGATGTCGGTGGTGGACTCCTACCGGCGCCGTGGCAAGAAGCCCAAGCCCTTCCCAACGACCCCGCCCGCGACGGTCGTCGTAGGCGACGGCACCGTCACCACCTACACGTTCGGGCGAGACCTGTACGCCGACATGCTCGCGGCGATCGAGGGCGCACAGCACCAGATCCTCTTCGAGACCTACATCTGGAAGGGCGACGCGGCGGGGGAGCGCTTCAAGCGCGCCTTGGCCGACGCGGCCGATCGCGGCGTCGAGGTCTACTGCATCTACGACGGCTTCGCCAATCTCGTCGTCTCACCCCGGTTCAAGCGCTTCCCGACCTCGATGAAGGTGCTGCGCTACCCGGTCTATGCGGCCGGGTGGCGCTTCTTCGACCTGCGTCGGTACGGCCGCGACCACCGCAAGATCCTCGTGGTCGACGACGAGGTGGGGTTCGTCGGCGGGTACAACATCGGATCCGCCTACGAGACCGAGTGGCGCGATACCCACGTGCGGATCACAGGCCCGGGTGTGTGGGACCTCAAGCGGGCCTTCTCCGACTTCTGGAACCTCAACCGCCGTCGCTTCTTCCGGTCGAGCGCAGGCCCGCTGCCGTTGGAGTCGGACTCGACCTGGGAGCCGAAGATCCGCTTCCAGCGCAACGTGCCGCGACTGTGGATGTTCCCGATCCGGACGATGTACATCGAGGCGATCAACCGGGCCAGCCACAACGTCTGGATGACGACCGCCTACTTCATCCCCGACCAGGACTTCGTCGACGCCTTGAAGGCAGCGGCGCTGCGCGGTGTCGACGTCCGGTTACTGGTGCCTCTGAAGTCGAATCACATCGTGGCCGACTGGATCTCGCGTGGCTACTACTCCCAGCTGCTCGACGCGGGCGTCTCGGTGCTGCGGTTCAAGGGGGCGATGGTGCACGCCAAGACCGCCACCGTCGACGGCACCTGGTCGACGGTCGGCACCGCCAACATCGACCGCCTGAGCCTGACCGGGAACTACGAGATCAACGTCGAGGTGATCGACCCCGACCTGGCGCTGAACCTCGAACGGATCTTCGCCGTCGACGAGTCCAACTGCTCGCCGCTCACGCGGCACGAGTGGGAGGCACGCGACCTGCATCGACGGTTCACCGAAGCCTTCCTCAAACCGCTGCGCCACCTGCTCTGACCACGAGCTCCCTGCTCCCACCCCCACTCTCACCGAGGAGATCCCATGGCCCGTGTGCGTCGTATCCGAGAGCTGCGCGGCCAGCGCGTGCTGGTCACCGGTGCCGCCAGTGGGATCGGCCGGGCCGTGGCCGAGCAGGCAGCGGCAGAGGGCGCGATCGTCCATCTGACCGACATCCAGGCCGAGCTCCTGGCCGAGGTAGCCGATCGGTTGCGCGCCGCCGGAGCCGTCGTCGCGTCGGCCGACGCGTGCGATCTCTCCGACTACGAGGCGGTGCACGACCTCGCGCAGCGCATCACCGCCGAGCACGGCGCGATGGACGTCGTGCTCAATGTCGCGGGCATCGCCTTCTGGGGCACGGTGTCCAGCCTCGAGCACGAGCACTGGCGGCGACTGGTCGACGTCAACCTGATGGGGCCGATCCACGTGATCGAGTGCTTCCTGCCGCCGATGGTCGAGGCCGGACGGGGAGGGCACCTGGTCAATGTGTCGTCGGCGGCCGGGATCATCGGCATGCCGTGGCACGCCGCCTACAGCGCCTCCAAGTTCGGCCTGCGCGGGGTCTCGGAGGTGCTCCGGTTCGACCTGCGCCGCTATCGCATCGGGGTGAGCCTGGTGTGCCCCGGCGGCGTCGCGACACCGCTCACCGAGACCGTGCACATCGCCGGCATCGACAAGGCCAGTAGGTCCTTCCTGCGGGCGCAAGCCGGCTTCCGCAAGCGCGCCGTGACGCCGGAGCAGGCCGCCTCCTCGATCTGGGACGGCGTGAAGCGCAACCGGTACTGGGTCTACACCTCACCGGACATCAGGCTGATCCATCTCCTGCAGCGCTACGTGCCGTGGGGCTACACCCTCGCCATGCGTGCCATGAGCACGGGGGCGAACCGGGTGCTGCCCGAGGTGGAGCGCGCGCGGCGGGCGGACGCGCCCGCGGCTGACTCGCGGTCGAACGCGGTCCGATGACGGACGCGGAGCGCGGGGCTCGCGTCGCTCCAGGGCGTGCGCCGCTGGTGCGGGGTTTCGCCGGCCTGGCGGGCCGGGTGACGGGGACCGAGCCGCCCGGGGTCTTCCTCACCTTGGGCCGCAACCAGCGGCTCTTCTGGACGTGGTTGGCCTTCGCCGGTTCGATGATGCCCGGCGGCAAACTGACCCGCCGCGAGACCGAGGCCGTGATCCTGCGTGTTGCCGCGTTGGCACAGTCTGAGTACGAGTGGGCCCAGCACGCGCGGCTCGGACGGCGCGCCGGGTTGAGCGCCGGCCAGGTCGACGAGCTCGCGACCGGACCGCGCGACGGGCGATGGTCGACGGCGGAGCAGTGGTCGCGCCGGGATCAGGTGCTGCTCACCGCTGCCGAGGAGCTCTTGGCCACCGAGGACCTCTCGGACGCCGGCTGGCAGGCGCTTCGCGCCGAGTTCGACGAACCTCGGTGCGTCGAGATCGTGCTCCTGGTCGGCCACTACCGGATGCTCGCGACGGCCCTGCGGGCCCTGCGGGTGCCGGTGGACCGCGCGCGTCCTGGCGCTGCCGGTGCCGGCGACGCGTCGTCGGCTGTGGCACCGTAGGAACGTGAGCATCTCCGCCGGACGCGCGCGCCACTTCGACGCGGTGGCGGCCGACGGCGACGTCCTCGGTCACTTCGAGGTGCACGATGCCGACGCCGTGCGCGCGGTGGTGGAGATCGGCCACGAGGTGGCCCAGGTCTGGTCGGCGGCGGACTCGCGTGCTCGGCTGAAGGCGCTGCGCGCCTGGCGTGGTCGGCTGTGGCGTGCCTCGGCCGACATCGCCGGTCTGCTCCATCGCGAGACCGGCGTGGAGCTGGACGACGCGATGCTCGACGTCGTCCGTGTGGTCGAGCATCTCAAGTGGGTCGAGTCCGACGCCGCGCGCGTGCTGGGGGACACCCACCGTCGCGGTGGGCTGCTGAGCCCGGATGTGTCTAGCACGGTCGGCTACGCCGCCGAGGGCGTGGTCGGCATCGTGGTCGACGGACGACCGTCGCTGTACGCGACGTTCAGTGCCGTGACCTGTGCACTCGCCGCAGGCAACGCCGTCGTGCTGAATCCCGGGCGACGTCTCACGGCCACGGCCTCGGCGGTCGTGGAGGCGTTCGTTCGCCCCGGGGTCGAAGGGGTGCTTCAGCTGTCGACCGGAGACGAGCTCTCCGGAGTCGATCTGGCCGGGTCCACGCTCGATCGGCTCTGCTATCTCGGCCCGCCCGTCGGCGCGGTGAAGTACGCCACCGCGGCCGCGCGCGCGATGGTGCCGGTGACGACGGTCGCGGTACTGCCGCCGATCACGCTGATCGCTCCCGACGGCGACGTCGAGGCGGCGGCACGGTCGGTGCTCGTCGGCGCCGGAGACGGTGAGCAGGAGGTCTTCGTCGCGCCCGTCGTCCGGGAGGAGTTCGAGGCGGTGCTCACCGGCGCCGCTCAGCACGACGAGCAGGCCCGCGGGCGCTGGGCCCGAGCCCTGTCACGCGGTCGCACCCCTCGTACTCCGGCACTCGGCGCCGCTCCTGGAGAGGCGCACGGCGTGCCGTCGAGCCAGGGCACTACCCCGTCGGCGACGCCCGGTGTGGTGGTCCAGAGCGCGCCCGCGTTCGACGCCGTCGTCGACCGGGTGCGGGCCCATCCCGGTGCCGAGGTCGTGGTGTGGTCGCGTCGGCACGGTGACCGACTCGCCGAGCTGCTGTCGGCTGCCGACGTCTCGGTCAACCCCGGGCTGCCGGCTCGCGACGGTGCCCTGCCTCGCGCCGCGATCGGCGTCCGCGGCTACGGTCCGTTCGCCGGCGACGACGGTCTGCGTACCTTCGCCCGTGCCCGGACGACGACCGCACGCCGCCGACTGCCGGTGCCGACGCGTCCGGTCGACCTCCTCCTCGCGACGCCCGGCGGCCGGCTCGCGGCGCGGCTCGCGATGCATCTGCGGCATTCGCTGGACTGAGCCGAACCGATCCGTCGGCGGCCGTGATGCCCTGCGACCACGGCGCCACCGGACTGTCGGTGGGCCGACCTAGGCTGAAGGCATGCGCCCCGTCACCGATCTCGAGCGCCGCGTCGCGCCGTTCCACGTCGAGTCCGACTACTCGCCGTCCGGGGACCAGCCTGCGGCGATCAAGGAGATCACCCGGCGGATCCAGGACGGCGTCCAGGACGTCGTGCTGCTCGGTGCGACCGGCACCGGCAAGACGGCGACGGTCGCGTGGGTGGCCGAGCAGCTCCAGCGCCCGCTGCTGGTGCTGCAGCCGAACAAGACGCTCGCGGCCCAGTTCGCCAACGAGCTGCGGCAGCTCTACCCCAAGAACGCAGTGGAGTACTTCGTCTCCTACTACGACTACTACCAGCCCGAGGCCTACGTCCCCCAGACCGACACCTACATCGAGAAGGACTCCTCGATCAACGAGGAGGTCGAGCGGCTGCGTCACTCCGCCACCAACTCGCTGCTCACCCGACGCGATGTGATCGTCGTCGCGACCGTCTCGTGCATCTACGGCCTCGGCACCCCGCAGGAGTACGTCGACCGGATGATCCGGCTGCGCGTGGGGGAGGAGCACGATCGCGACTCCATCCTGCGCCGGCTCGTAGAGATCCAGTACGCCCGCAACGACATGTCCTTCACCCGGGGGACGTTCCGGGTGCGCGGCGACACCCTCGAGGTGTTCCCGGTCTATGAGGAGCACGCCGTCAGGATCGAGTTCTTCGGCGACGAGATCGAGCGGATGATGACGTTGCACGCCGTCACCGGCGAGGTGCTCACCGAGGACGAGGAGCTCTACATCTTTCCGGCGAGCCACTACGTCGCCGGCCACGAGCGGATGGAGCGTGCGATCCGCGGCATCGAGGCCGAGCTGATCGAGCAGGTCTCCACCTTCGAGCGGCAGGGCAAGCTGCTGGAGGCGCAACGGCTGCGGATGCGCACCGAGTACGACGTCGAGATGATGCGGCAGGTCGGCTCCTGCGCCGGCATCGAGAACTACTCGATGCACATCGACGGTCGCGAGCGCGGCTCGGCACCGAACTGCCTGCTCGACTACTTCCCCGAGGACTTCGTGCTCGTCGTCGACGAGTCGCACGTCGCCGTGCCGCAGATCGGCGGCATGTACGAGGGCGACATGTCGCGCAAGCGCAACCTGGTCGAGCACGGGTTCCGACTGCCCAGTGCGATGGACAACCGACCGTTGCGCTGGGAGGAGTTCCTCGAGCGGATCGGGCAGACGATCTACCTCTCCGCCACGCCGGGCGACTACGAGCTCGACAAGGTCGGCGGCGACGTCGTCGAACAGATCATCCGTCCGACCGGACTGGTCGACCCTGAGGTCGTCGTGAAGCCGACCAAGGGGCAGATCGACGACCTGATCCACGAGATCCGAGCACGGGCCGAGCGCGATGAGCGCGTCCTGGTCACCACGCTGACCAAGAAGATGTCGGAGGACCTCACCGACTACCTCCTCGACGCCGGCATCCGCACCCGCTACCTGCACTCCGAGGTCGACACCCTCAAGCGCATCGAGCTGCTGCGCGACCTGCGGCTGGGCCTCTACGACGTCCTGGTCGGCATCAACCTGCTCCGCGAGGGTCTCGACCTCCCGGAGGTCTCGCTCGTCTCGATCCTGGACGCCGACAAGGAGGGCTTCCTCCGCTCGGACAAGTCGCTCATCCAGACCATCGGTCGCGCGGCGCGCAACGTGTCGGGCCAGGTGCACATGTACGCGGACAAGATCACGCCGTCGATGGCCTCCGCGATCGAGGAGACCACCCGACGTCGCGAGGCGCAGGTCGCCTACAACACCGAGCACGGCATCGACCCCCAGCCGCTGCGCAAGAAGATCGCCGACATCACCGAGATGCTGGCCCGCGAGGACGAGTCGACCCAGGCACTGCTCGAGACCTGGGCCGGCACCGAGGCGAAGGGGCGCGCAGGTGGGGTGAAGAAGAAGTCGCCGACACCGGCGCTGGGGGAGAAGGCGGCCGGCCAGCTTCCCGCGGGCATCGCCGGCATGCCGAGCGCCGAGCTCGCCCAGCTGATCCAGGACCTCACCGACCAGATGAAGGCGGCCGCCGCCGAGCTGCAGTTCGAGCTCGCGGCCCGACTGCGCGACGAGATCGGCGACCTGAAGAAGGAGCTGCGCTCGATGATGGAGGCGACCAAGTAGCGAGGTCTCGTGACGGTCGCAGAGCGACCTCCTCGACCACCGGGTGGGCGATGGCGCCCGTCGGCCTCGACCACCGACGGGAGCCGGCCGCGGCAGGCGTAGCCTCGGGGGGGTGATGGAGGGTCGGCGCTCACCGTGGCCGATCTGGGCCGTCGGCCTCTCGGTCTACCTGGTGGCGGTGTTCCACCGGTCGTCACTGGCGGTCGCCGGGCTCGAGGCGACCGATCGGTTCGGCGTCAGCGCGGCCCAACTGGCGACCTTCACGATGCTGCAGCTGGCGGTCTATGCCGGGATGCAGATCCCCGTCGGGCTGCTGGTCGACCGTTTCGGTTCGCGCGGCGTGCTACTGGTGGGCACGGTGTTCCTGGCCGGGGCGCAGGCATGCTTCGCGCTCGCCGAGACCTACCCGGCCGCACTGGCCGCGCGGGTGCTCGTCGGCATCGGCGACTCGATGACCTTCATCTGCGTGCTCCGCCTGGTGACGACGTGGTTCCCCGGCCGTCGGATCCCGCTGATGACCCAGTTGACGGGCACGCTGGGGCAACTGGGCGCGGTGATCGCTGCGCTGCCGATGACCTGGTCGCTGCACCACCTGGGGTGGACACGTTCCTACCTGCTGACGGCGTCGCTCGGGCTGGCGCTCGCCGTCGCGATCCTGCTCGTGCTGCGGGACTCGCCAGCAGAACGCACCATCCGCGGTGCCCGCCTCGACCTCGCGGCGGTGCGCTCGACGCTCGGCGCCTCCTGGCAGCACCCCGGCACCCGGCTCGGGTTCTGGATCCACTTCTCCTCCCAGTTCAGCGCCACCACGCTCGGGCTGCTCTGGGGCTACCCCTACTTCGTGGAGGGGCAGGGGCTGAGTTCTGGCACGGCGGGTGCGCTGCTCACGTTGATGGTGATCGCCGTGATGGCCGCCGGCCCGGCGCTGGGGTGGCTGGTCGGACTGCATCCGTGGCACCGCTCCTCGGTGGTGCTCGTGATCGTCTGGTCGATCGTGGTCACGTGGACGGTCGTCCTGCTCTGGCCCGGCCGGGCACCGCTCCCGCTGCTGGTCGTGCTCGTGATCGTGGTGGGCATCGGTGGTCCGGCGTCGGTGATCGGCTTCGACGTCGGTCGCACGTCCAATCCCAACGCGCGCCTGGCGAGCGCGAGCGGCATCATCAACCAGGCCGGCTTCGTGGCCAGTCTGCTGCTCGTCATCGGGATCGGGGTGGTGCTCGACTGGCGTACCCCGACCGGGCAGACCTCGTACGAGCCGGACGCGTTCCGCTGGGCGATGGCGGTGCACTATCCGTTGTGGGCGCTGGGCCTGACCCAGATCTGGCGCTATCGCCGCCGCGCCCGTGCGGTCATCGACCGCGCAGAGCTCGAGGGCATCCGCGGCTAGGGCCCGGCTACCCGGACGATCCCTCGCGCGCTCAGCGCTGCGGACGTCGCGCGGTGAGCGCGACGAGGCGAGCGATCACGAGCGCGACGTAGAAGACCCCGGCCACCTGCTCGACCATCACCAGCGAACGGGCGTGACCCTCGACCGGCACGACGTCGGAGAGGCCGACGCTCGTCAGGGTGGTGAAGGACAGGTAGAGCAGCTCGAACCAGTCGCGGACGGTGCCTTCGCTCGCGGCGATGAACGAGCCGGGCCAGAGCACCTGAGCGCCCGCGTAGACATAGGCGAAGCCCCACGCGACGACGGTGAACGCGGCGCCGGTGGCGAACAGTTCGTCGCGGGTCACCTTGTCGTCGTGGAACAGATAGCGGATCAACGCATAGGAGACGAAGAAGTAGAACGGAGCGTGGAAGAGAGCCGAGACACCGATGACCCAGCCGGTGTCGTCGAAGACCGCCTCGGCGATGGTGAAGACCATCGCGGGAGCACCCAGGAGGACCGCGACCCACGGCAGCGCCGGAGTGCGTCGGACGGCCCAGGCGCCTACGAACACCGCCGCCATCTGCACGACGCCCAGGCCTGCGCGGCCCACGACGCTGTCGTCGAGGAACGGGTATCCCAGTACGGCCACCAGCTGGATCGCGAGCAGGACGGCCGAGGGATGGCTGCGCACCGCTCGAACGACGGATTCCAGCGACTCGTCGTCCTGTCGCTCGCGCGGCTGATCGGGCTGGGCGTGGCCCTGAACGTGCGTCACCGGCTCACGGTAGCGGTGTCTCACCGGACGGCGATGCCCGTTGTGGCCGCCGACCCATTCGTGCGAAACTAGAACACGTTCCAGTTCGTTCGGCCCGGTGGAGCCGGCGTGAATCGCACGCCGCGCCGCGCTGACCATTGACACGGCTCGTCAGACGGGGAGGATCGCGCGCGTGAGCACCCCGCCATCCAGCCCATCCGCCCCGTCGTCCACCGAGTCGTCGAGCCCGTCGCCGGCCGGCTCAGCAGCCGCGCCGACGCCCGGCCGCCACGTCGAGGTCGACGTCCTGATCATCGGCGCCGGCCCCACCGGGCTCTTCGCGGCCTACTACGCCGGTTTCCGCGGCCATCGGGTCGGCGTGGTGGATTCGCTGCCCGAGCTCGGCGGCCAGATCACGGCGATGTACCCGGAGAAGGCGATCTTCGACGTCGCCGGCTTCCCGCAGGTGAAGGGCCGCGATCTCGTCGCCGGCCTCGTCGAGCAGGCCAACACCGCCAAGCCGACCTATCTCCTGGACCGCACCGCGACGACCCTGACCAGCGACGACGACGGCGTCACGGTCGGCCTCGACGACGGCACCGTCGTGCGCGCCGGAGCGGTGCTGATCACCGCCGGCATCGGCAAGTTCAGCCCGCGCCCGCTGCCGGCCGGCGACGGGTGGCAGGGCCGCGGGCTGGAGTTCTTCGTGCCGAGCTTCCAGCCGTACGCCGGCAAGGATGTCGTCATCGTCGGCGGGGGCGACAGCGCCTTCGACTGGGCGCTGCACCTGGAGCCCGTCGCTGCCTCGGTCACGCTCGTGCACCGTCGCGACGCCTTCCGTGCTCACGAGCGCACCATCCAGCAGGTGCGCGACTCCTCGGTTCGGATCATCACCAAGGCCGAGATCGCGTCGCTCGCCGGCGACCCCGTGCTCGAGTCGGTCGACGTCGTCGTCGACGGCGAGACCACCACGCTGCCGTGCCAGGCGATGGTCGCCGCGCTCGGGTTCATCGCCGACCTCGGCCCTCTCCAGCAGTGGGGCCTGGAGGTCCACAAGCGCCACATCGTGGTCGACACGGCGATGCAGACCAGCCTGCCGCGCGTGTTCGCGGCGGGCGACATCACCGAGTACCCCGGCAAGGTGCGCCTCATTGCCGTCGGATTCGGCGAGGCGGCGACCGCCGTCAACAACGCGACGGTCGCGATCGACCCGAGCGCCAAGGTCTTCCCCGGCCATTCCAGCGAAGGATAAGGAGCAGCGATGAAGATCAAGGTCGACTTCGACCTGTGCGAGTCGAACGCCCTCTGCGAGGCGATGGCCCCCGAGGTGTTCGAGCTCGACGACGACGACTACCTCGTGGTCAAGACCGAGGAGACCACGCCGGAGAACATCGCCGACGTCAAGCGAGCGGTCGCGGCCTGCCCGCGAGCCGCCATCACCCTGGAGGACTGAGAACCTGTGAGCACGACCTCTCTGGACGGCAAGGTCGCCGTCGTCACCGGCGCGGGTGCCGGTCTCGGGCGCGCCGAGGCGCTCGCTCTGGCCGACGCCGGTGCGCGCGTCGTCCTGAACGACCTGCCTGGTGCCGCCGACGAGGCGGCCGAGGAGATCAAGAACCGCGGGGGAGAGGTCGCGATCGTCGAGGGTGACGTCGCCGAGCGCAGCACCGCCGACGCCATGGTCGCGGCCGCCGTCGACGGCTTCGGGTCCCTCGACATCGTGGTGAACAACGCCGGCATGACGCGCGACCGGATGATCTTCAACATGAGCGACGACGAGTGGGACGCCGTCATCCGCGTGCACCTGCGTGGTCACTTCCTGCTCTCGCGCAACGCCGCGTCGTACTGGCGACAGAAGTCCAAGGAGGCCGACGCGCCGATCTACGGTCGCGTGGTCAACACCGCCTCGGAGGCGTTCCTCGGGGGCTCCCCGGGCCAGGCGAACTACGCCGCGGCCAAGGCCGGTATCGCCGCCCTGACGCTCTCCACGGCGCGTGGCCTGGGCAAGATCGGCGTGCGCGCGAACGCGATCTGCCCGCGCGCCCGCACGGCGATGACGGCTGCGGTCTTCGGCGAGGACACCTCCGGCATGACGATCGACCCGTACTCGCCCGAGCACGTCGCGCCGCTGGTGGCCTACCTCGCCGCCCCGGCCGCCGATGCCATCACCGGGCAGGTCTTCGTCGTCTACGGCGGCATGATCGCCGCCGTCGCCGCCCCCGGCGTGGCGCCGCGCTTCGACAAGGCGGGCGACGTCTGGACGGCGTCGGACCTCGACGCGCAACTCGGCGCTTGGTTCGCCGACCGCGACCCGTCGGAGGGCTTCGCCGCCGACTCCATCATGAAGCTCACGGTCTGAGGGGGGAGCCGACATGGGACGGCTGGAGAACAAGGTCGCGATCGTCACCGGCGGTGCGATGGGGCAGGGCGCTGAGATCGCGCGAGCCTTCGTCGCCGAGGGTGCTCGGGTCGTGGTGGCCGACGTCGCCAAGGAGCAGGGCCAGGCGCTGGCCGACGAGCTCGGTGACGCAGCCCACTTCGCCCAGCACGACGTCAGCGACGCGGCGTCGTGGGCGAGTGTCGTCGAGGACGCCACCGGGCGCTTCGGGCCGGTCAACGTGCTGGTCAACAACGCCGGGATCCTGAGGTTCGGCGACATCGAGCGTCAGGAGCCCAGCGAGGTCGAGCTGCTGTGGCGGGTCAACCAGATGGGCACGTTCCTCGGGATGCAGGCCGTCACGCGCGGGATGCGAAAGAACGGTGGCGGCTCGATCATCAACGCCTCCTCGGTCGAGGGCCTGGCCGGCATGGCGAGCTGCACCGCCTATGCGGCGACCAAGTGGGCGATCCGCGGCATGACCAAGTGCGCGGCGATGGAACTCGGCCGTCATGGCATCCGGGTCAACTCGGTGCACCCGGGCATGATCGACACCCCGATGACGCGCGTCCACGGCGGTGACGCCGCGATGGAGTTCGGCGCCTCCAAGGTGCCGCTCAGGCGGGTGGGCCACCCCTCCGACATCGCGCCCGTCTACGTCTTCCTCGCCAGCGACGAGTCCGGCTACATGACCGGCGCGGAGCTGGCCGTCGACGGTGGCGTCACCGCGACCCACGCCTTCGGAGGCTGAGATGGCCAACCAGCGTGGGCAGATCGTGATGAGCGACGCCGAGGTCGATGCGTTCCTCACCGAGCAGCGCTCCTCCACATGCGCCAGCACGGGGCCATCGGGCCAGATCCACCTCGTGGCGATGTGGTACGCGTGGCACGACGGCCATATCTGGCTGGAGACCAAGGGCAAGTCGCAGAAGGTGCAGAACCTGCGCCGCGACCCGCGGATGAGCGTGCTGGTCGAAGCGGGCCACACCTACGACGAGCTGCGCGGCGTCTCCCTCGAGGGAACGGCCGCGATCGTCGAGGACCCCGACGTCGTGTGGGACGTGTGCGTGCGCATCTTCGAGCGCTACAACGCGCCCTACACCGAGGAACTGCGCCCGATCGTCGAGATCATGGCGAAGAACCGTGTCGTCGTCCGGCTGGACGTCGAGCGCGTGCGCTCCTGGGACCACCGCAAGCTCGGGCTCGACCCGATCCCGCTCGGCGGCACGACCGCACCGTCGGTCGGCGGCTGAGCGCTCCGGTCGCCGGGGCCGAGCCCGGTCGTCGAGCTGGTCGAGCGCTGGGTCTCGACAGGCTCGACCACCGCGGGGTGGTGGTCGAGGAGGTCGCTCTGCGACCGTCACGAGACCCGGTGAGTCCGGGTGCTGCCTTGGCCGTCGGGGGTTTCGAGACGCTCGCTGGCGCTCGCTCCTCAACCACCGGCGACCTCGACCACCGGGTGCCGGTGGCGGGTGACGGGTGACGTGCGCTCAGTCGCGCAGCAGCAGGGCGATCGCCGTCTCGAGGTGAGAGCCGGTCTGGGCGGCGGTGGAGCGGCCGGTGACCCAGGCGACCAGTGCGGAGAGCCAGACGTCGCCGATGACCCGCGCGATGACGACGTCCTCGGGGGTGGCCTCGTCGGCGTCGGGACGGATCGCGTGGGTGAGGATCGAGGTCAGGTGCGTGCCCACGACGTGGATCTCCTGAGCCACGGAGGCGTCGGCGAACATGAATGCCCGCGTCAGTGCCTCGGTCAGCCGCGGATCGCCCTGCATGCCGCGCGTGATCCGCTTCATGACGAAGATGACGCGATCGGCGGACGTGTCCCCGGGGACCTCGTGCGCCCGGGTGTTGGTCTCGGTGCGCTCCAGCACGCGTGCCAGAGCGGAGACCAGCAGGTGCACCTTCGACGGGAAGTAGCGGTACAGGGTGCCCAGGGCGACGTCCGCCTTCTCCGCGACCGCCCGCATCTGCACGGCGTCGAATCCGCCCTCGGTCGCCAGCGCGAAGGTGGCATCGAGGATGCGCTTGCGACGGTCGCGCTGGGCGGCCGAACCGGCCTCCTCCGACGTCGATGCGGTGGCATTGCTGGTGGTGATCGTGCTCGCCGAACTCAAGGTCTGGTCACCCCCATGGTGCCGGAAGACGGTGGACGCGCGGGCTTCCGGATCGGGCGCGCTACGTCGGTGGAATGCGCCGGGGAGACCGAGCTGTTGAATGCTTTGTCGCTAGGCTAGCAACGCGTGGGCCATAATAGGAACACGTTCCAGTTTGTGCGGCGTCGATGTCGATGCATCTGGACTCGTCACGAGCCCAGCGGTCTCAGCACAGACCGATTCGAACCACGAGGAGTACTCGCCGCATGCGTATCGCGATGTTGTCCTACCGCAGCAAGCCGCACTGCGGCGGGCAGGGCATCTACCTGCGTCATCTCAGCCGGGAGCTGGTCGCGCTCGGCCACGAGGTCGAGGTGCTGTCCGGCCAGCCCTACCCCGAGCTCGACGAGGGAGTGGTGCTCACCAAGGTCCCGAGCCTGGACCTCTACCGCGAGACCGACCCCTTCCGGGTGCCGAAGCTGCGGGAGTTCCGCGACCTGATCGACGTCGAGGAGTTCGCCACCATGTGCGTGGCCGGCTTCCCCGAGCCGAAGACGTTCAGTCGTCGCATCTCGCGCATCCTCAAGGAGCGCGCGGGCGACTTCGACATCGCCCACGACAACCAGGTGCTGGGCAGCGGGATGCTCGACATCGAGGGCTACGGGCTCCCGCTGATCACCACGATCCACCACCCGATCACGTTCGACCGCCGCATCGACATCAGTCAGACACGCAACCCGTGGCGCAAGTTCACGCTGAGCCGCTGGTACGGCTTCCTGCGCATGCAGGGCCGGGTCGCACGCCAGGCCCGCAAGGTGCTCACGCCGTCGGAGACCTCCAAGCGCGACATCGCCAAGGACTTCGGCGTGGATCCCGCGCGGATGCAGGTGATCCTGCTCGGCGTCGACCAGAAGTTCGTCCCGCCGACGGCGCCGCGCGTGCCCGGCCGGATCATGGCCATGGCCAGCGCCGACGCCCCGTTGAAGGGCATCTCGACGCTCTTGGAGGCGTTCGCCAAGCTCCGCACCGAGCGCGACATCGAGCTCGTGCTCGTGACCAAGCCGCAGCCCGGCGGTCGCACGGAGAAGCTCATCGAGAAGCTCTCGATCGGCGCTCACGTCCGTTTCGCCCACGGCCTCACCGACGAGGAGCTCGTCGAGCTGATGGGCTCGGCCGAACTGGCCTGCGTGCCGTCCCTCTACGAGGGCTTCTCGCTGCCGACCGCCGAGCTGATGGCCTGCGCGACGCCGCTCGTGGTCTCGCGTGCCGGAGCGATCCCCGAGGTCGTCGGGCCTGACGGCCTCTGCGCCGACATGGTCGAGCCGAGCGACGTCGAGGCGCTGCGCGCGGCGCTCGCCGCGCTGCTGGACGACCCCGAGCGGCGGGCGCGCATGGGCGCTGCCGGACGGGCCCGTGTCGAGGAGCTCTTCAGCTGGCGCGCCGTCGCCCAGCAGGTGGCCGAGGCCTACCAGGACGTGATCGACGAGTTCAACGCCGAGCGGGCCACGGGCCCCGACGCCGCCAAGGAGACCGACTGATGTTGACCGTGGACTTCGACCGCCTGGGCCTGCGTGCCGGCGACCGCATCCTCGACATGGGCTGTGGCGGCGGACGCCATGCGTTCGAGGCCTACCGACGTGGCGCCGACGTCGTGGCCTTCGACATGGACGCCGACGAGCTCGCCGGCGTGCTCGAGCTCTTCGGCGCGATGAAGGAGGCCGGCGAGGTGCCCGAGGGCGCCTCGGCCGACATCAAGCAGGGCGACGCCCTCGCGCTGCCCTTCGGCGACGGCGAGTTCGACCGGATCGTGGCCGCGGAGGTGCTCGAGCACATCTGGGCCGACGTCGACGCCATCAAGGAGCTCGTGCGGGTGCTGCGACCCGGCGGCACGCTGGCCATCACGGTGCCGCGTTGGTTCCCCGAGGTCGTGAACTGGAAGCTGTCGGCCGACTACCACAACGCGCCCGGCGGTCACATCCGGATCTACACCGACCACGAGTTGATCGACAAGGTCACCAAGGCCGGGGCGCCCAACGACGGCACCGCGGGCACGGCGATGATCTTCGAGGGCAAGGACTACGCCCACGGGCTGCACGCGCCGTACTGGTGGATCAAGTGCGCGGTGGGTGTCGAGAACGACGAGCACCCGGCAGCGAAGGCGTACCACAAGCTGCTGGTGTGGGAGATCATGAAGCAGCCTCGTGCCCTGCGGCTGGCGAGCAAGGTGCTCGACCCGGTGATCGGCAAGAGCATGGTGCTGTACTTCCGCAAGCCGATCTCGGCGCCGGAGCGCGATGTCTGAGCAGCTGCCCTACGTCCGCGGCGTGATGACCGCCGGCGACGTGGCCGCGACGGCCGCCTCCCTCGTGCGGATGCAGGAGCCGTGGGGCGCGATCCCGTGGACGCCCGGTGAGCACGTCGACATCTGGAACCACGTCGAGGCCGCGATGGCGATGCTCGTCGGCGGCGAGGTGGAGGCGGCCGAGCGCGCCTACCGCTGGGTGCCGACCATGCAGCGTGCCGACGGCTCCTTCCCGATGAAGATCGTCGAGGGGCGCGAGGACGACGCGCGCGGTGAGGTGAACATGTCGGCCTACCTGGCCGTCGGGATCTGGCACCACTGGCTGGTGCGCCACGACATCGCCTTCGTACGGGAGTTCTGGCCGGTCGTGCGCAGCGCGCTCGACTGGGTGGTCTCCCTGCAGACCGAGTGGGGTGGCATCGCCTGGACGCCGGTCGACGACTTCTGCCTGCTCACCGGCAACTCCAGCGTCTACCACTCGCTGCGCGCCGGCGTCGCCCTCGCCGACCTGCTCGACGACCCGCAGCCGGAGTGGGAGCTCGCGGGCGGACGCCTCGGGCACGCCGTCCGGGCGCACCGCGACCTCTTCGCGGACAAGTCGACCTACTCCATGGACTGGTACTACCCGGTGCTCGGCGGTGCGGTGCGTGGTGATGACGCCACGGCTCTTCTCGCCACCCGCTGGGACGACTTCGTGGTGCCCGGCCTGGGCATCCACTGCGTCGACACCAACCCTTGGGTGACCGGTGCGGAGACGTGCGAGCTCGCGATGGCGCTCGACGCGGTGGGCGACCACCGCCGTGCGCTGGAGCTGTTCACCGACATGCAGCACCTGCGCGAGGGCGACGGCAGCTATTGGACCGGCTGGGTCTACGACGGGCCGGATCGCCCCGAGGGCGAGCCCTTCGACGTCTACTGGCCGCACGAGCAGACGACGTACACCGCCGCCGCGGTGATCCTCGCTGCGGACGCGCTGGGGGAGACCTACGGTCACAGCACGCCGGGCTCCGGGATCATGCGGGGCACCTCGCTGGCGCCCCACTTCGCGGAGTTCGCGCTGGAGTGCGGCTGCGGGCCGCGACGCTCGCCGTCAGCCGACCGGGTCGCCCGCTGACCCTGCGGTCCGACGCAGGACGCGCATCGATCCGAGCGCCTCGACCTCGGTGAAGCTGCCGCTCTCCAGGGCGCGCAGATAGACGTGGTAGGGCGGCTGGCCACCCTCGGCGGGGTCGGCGAAGACGTCGTGGATGACGAGCAGCCCCTCGGGCATGACCCACGGTGCCCAGCCGCTGTAGTCGTTCTGGGCGTGCACCTCGGCGTGGCCGCCGTCGATGAACAGCAGGCTGAGCGGCGTGCGCCAGTGGGCGCTGACCGTCGTGCTGCGCCCGATCACGGCGACGACGTAGTCCTCCAGCCCGGCGCGCGCGATGGTGCGTCGGAAGGTCGGCAGCGTGTCCATCAGCCCGAACTCGGCATCGACGAGCGTCGCGTCGTGGTGCTCCCAGCCGGCCTGGTTCTCCTCCGAGCCGCGGTGGTGGTCGACGGTGAAGACCACCGGGGTGTTCGACGGGATGCGGGTGGGGTCCTCGTCGACGATCGCGCGGGCGGCGGCGCCGAGGTAGATGCCGGACTTGCCGCAATAGGTGCCGACCTCCAGCGCCGCGCCGTGGAGGAGTCGCTCGCGGGCGTAGCGATGCAGCAGCAGGCCCTCGTCCTCGGGCATGAAGCCCTTCGCGGCGAGCGCGTGCTCGAGCAGGTCGGCGGGCATGGTGGGCGCTGCGGAGGCATCGGTCACGGGCGCACCATCCCCGAGGTGGGCGCGGCGGCGCAACCCGACGTCGTCTGGTCGGCACTCTCGGGACGTGCCGAGCGGCTGTGACTAGACTGCGCGAAACTAGAACGCGTTCTAGTAGACCTTCCATGCGATCCCAGGGGGAGTCCATGTCGATCGGCATCTCTGACGAGCACGTCGAACTGGCGGCGAGCCTGCGCAAGTGGGCGGCGTCGCTCGACGGCGTCGAGGTGGCCCGTGCGGCGGAGGGCGACGCCACGGCGAGCTTCGACGACATCTGGCAGTCCGTGACCGAGATGGGGATCGCGCTCATCGGCGTTCCCGAGTCTGCCGGCGGAGCGGGCGGCTCGGTGCTCGACCAGGCCGTTGCGCTCGAGGCCTGCGCCCGGGAGCTGGTGCCCGGTGCTCTGCTCGGCACCGTCGTCGCGGCATCGCTGCTCAGCGAGTCCGCCGCCGGAGCGACGGTCGCCGGCGGCGCCCGCGGCGCTCTCGCCCTCGATCCGCGTCTGGACGTCGTCTTGGACCTTCCCGGCGCCGACCTGGTGCTGCTGCCCGACGGCGTGGATCGGTGGCACGTCGTCCCGGCGTCGTCCGTGGCGGCTCGTGACGGCGCCGAAGCCGTGAGTCCCGACCTGACCCGTCGCTTCACCGCCGCCGAGCTGGCGCCCGGTGCCCTGACCGAGGAGACCCTGGTCGTCGGTGTCACCGATGATCTGGTGCGGCGCACCCTGGTCACCTTCGCCAGCGCCGAGGCTGCCGGCGTCGCCCGGTGGTGCCTGGCGACGGCGGTCGAGTACGCGAAGGTGCGCGAGCAGTTCGGTCGCCCCATCGGTTCCTTCCAGGCGATCAAGCACCTGTGCGCGGAGATGCTCGAGACCGCCGAGGCGATCACCGCGTCTGCCTGGGACGTCGCCGCTGTCGCGCTGCCGAGTGCGCGCGACGACGAGGGTGACTCGCAGTGGGCCTTCGCCGCCGACGTCGCGCAGGTGGTCGCGTTCGACGGCGCCGTCGACGTCGCCAAGGCCTGCATCCAGGTGCTCGGCGGGATCGGATTCACCTACGAGCACGACGCGCACCTGTATCTGCGCCGAGCGCTGGCGTTGCGTGCGCTCGTGGGCGGCGCCGACGCCTCCGCCTCGCGCTTGACGGCTGCCGCGGTCAGCGGGACGCGGCGCCAGGTCGCCGTCGACCTCGACGGGCGTGACGATGCCGTCCGCGACGACGTCCGGACGGTGGTGGAGGGCATCGCCGCGACGGCGGAGGAGGCGCGCCGCGCCGCGCTGGTCGACGCGGGCTACCTGACGCCGCACTGGCCGGCCCCGGCCGGCCTCGCCGCCGACGCCGTCACCCAGATCGTGATCGACCAGGAGCTGGCGCGCGCCGGCGTCGTCCGGCCCGACATCGTGATCGCGGGATGGGCGCTGCCGACGATCCTCGAGCACGGCACCGACGCCCAACGCGAGCGGTTCGTGCGCCCCTCGCTCCTGGGCGACCTGGTGTGGTGCCAGCTGTTCTCCGAGCCGGGTTCGGGCTCGGACCTGGCCTCGTTGCGGACGCGCGCGGAGAAGGTCGAGGGCGGGTGGCGCCTGAACGGGCAGAAGGTATGGACGTCGGTCGCCGAGCGCGCCGACTGGGGCATCTGCCTCGCGCGGACCGACGCAGACGTGCCGCAGCACAAGGGGATCAGCTACTTCCTGGTCGACATGAAGAACTCACCGGGCATCGACATCCGCCCCCTGCGCGAGATCACCGGCGAGGCGCTGTTCAACGAGGTGTTCCTCGACGACGTCTTCGTGCCTGACGAGTGCCTGGTCGCCGAACCCGGCGACGGCTGGAAGCTGGCACGCACCACCCTGGCCAACGAGCGGGTCGCGATGGCGACGAGCCGGCTGGACAAGAGCGTGGAGCGCGCCGTCGCGCTGTGCGACGACGGCGCCGAGCGCTCGGCGTCCGAGCAGGTCGCGGTCGGCCGCGCGGTCGCGCTGGCCACCGTGTGCGGGCTGCTCGGCGTCCGGACGGTGCTGCGGTCGCTGGCCGGGCAAGGCCCCGGCGCGGAGTCCTCGGTGGCCAAGCTGCTCGGCGTCCGCAGCCGTCAGGACGCCTCCGAGCTGGTGATGGAGCTGCACGGTGCCGCCGCGCTGGTGCCCGACCACGCCGTCCGCGCGGACCAGTGGGAGATGCTCAACACCCGCTGTCTCTCGATCGCCGGGGGCACCACCCAGATCCTGCGCAACGTCGCGGGGGAGCGGATCCTGGGCCTCCCGCGTTGACGCGCCCACGTTGACCCGTCTCTATCTGAAGACGGGTCAACGGGCGATTCTGTGTTGGCCCGTCTTTGTCTGAAGACGGGTCAACGCGCGGGGGTGGCGGATTCGCGCCGGTAGCCGTTCCAGTGCCAGTGCAGGTATCGATCGATCGCGCGGACGACGTGCGCGGAGCGGATCGACCCGAAGACGTCGAAGGCGTGCTGGGCGCCGGGGAGCTCGGCGTAGACGACGCTGCGCTTGCCCACGGCGCGCAGGCGCTCGACGAACATCCGCGCCTGGTCGACGGGAACGAGCGTGTCGAAGGCACCGTGCAGCACGAAGAAGTCGGGCGCGTCGGGGGTGATGCGCAGGATCGGGGAGGCCTGTTCGAAGACCTCGGGGTCGGCCTCCCAGGTCGTCTTGAAGATGCGGGGCGCCAGGAAGAGGTCGCGCAGCTGCACCGCCGACTTCATGCCGGTAGAGCCCGCCATGTCGTAGACGCCGTAGTGGGGCACGCAGCACTGGACCGTGGTGTCGGCGTCCTCGAAGCCGGGCTGCCATGCGGGATCGTTCGGCGTCAGGGCCGCCAGCGCGCACAGGTGCCCGCCTGCCGACCCGCCGGTGATCGCGACGTATCCCGGGTCGCCGCCGTACTCGGCGATGTTCTCCTGCACCCAGGCGAGCGCGCGCTTCACGTCGACGATGTGGGCGGGCCAGGCGCTGCGCGGTGAGAGCCGGTAGTTGATCGCCACGCAGATCCAGCCCTTGGCGGCCAGATGGTGCATGAGCTGCTGGCCCTGCTGCTCCTTGGTGCCGATGGTCCAACCGCCACCGTGCACCTGCACCAGCACGGGTGCGTCGGAGATCGCCTCGTCGGGCGGTAGGAAGAGGTCGAGCTTGCCGCGCTTGCCGAACTCGCTGTAAGTCACGTCGCGCACGACGCGCACGCTCTTATCGCGCATCGAGAACGGGCGCGCCACCCGACGCCAGGGGATCGCCAGGTCCGCAGGGGTCGGCTTCGCGTCCAGCTGCTCGACATAGTCCACGCCGATGCCCTCGACCAGAGCCTCCTCGACGTCGTCACCCGTGCGCCGGCTCTGCGAGATGAGGTAGCCCAGTCCCGCGGCGCTCGCCCCTGCCAGCGCGAGGCCGGCGACGTCGCGGCGTCGGCCGGTCGCATGCGCGGCGGCGTCGGCCGCGGTGAGGGTCAGCAGGTGGGGCGCGAGCTCACCGGTGAGCCAGCCGGCGAAGAACGCCGGGATACCGGTGCGGAACCCCGGCACCGGGCGCACCGCGTTGGCGGTCAGCGCGGCGATCACGGCCTGGCGACGACGAAAGCCCATGGACCGACTCTAGAGGTCGCCCGCCGAAGGCCGCGCGTCCCTACGATGCGTCCATGGACCGACTCTCCGGGCTGGACGCGAGCTTCCTCTACCTCGAGACCCCCGCTCAGCTCATGCACGTCTGCGCGATGATCGTGCTCGACCCGAGCACGATGCCCCCGCGTTCCGACGGCGGCGAGGGCTACGAGTTCACCGCGTTCCAGCGCGAGATCGAGCGCCACGTCCGCGACGTCCCGACGTTCACGCGCAAACTGCGACGGGTGCCGATGGGGCTGGACCACCCGATCTGGGTTCGCGACAAGCAATTCGACATCGAGCGACACGTGCATCGACTCGCGTTGCCCGCCCCCGGTGGCTACAAGGAGCTGGTGCAGCTCACCTCCCACCTGGCTGGTCTGCCGCTCGACAGGTCGCGCCCGCTGTGGGAGATGTGGATCGTCGAGGGCTACGACGACGGCAAGATCGTCTGCTTCGCCAAGATGCACCACGCCACCGTCGACGGCGTCTCGGGCAGCAACCTGATCAGTCATCTCTGCGCCCTCGAACCCGACGCCGAGCCGATGGCGTCGGGCACGGGAGAGCAGCACAGCCGCGACGTCGGGAGCCGCGAGCTGTTCGTGCGCGGTGTCGCCTCGCGGCTCTCGCTGCCGGTGCAGGCCGCTCGGCTCGTCGGTCCGACGGCGAGTGGCGTCGGCCGCACGATCGGCCGGGCCCGCGCCGGGACGGCGATGGCCGCGCCGCTCACCGCGCCACGTACCTCGTTCAACGGCACCATCACCGGTCACCGCACGATCGGGCTGGTCGACGTCGATCTGGGGCATGTGCGAGCGGTCAAGCAGGCCACGGGCACGACGGTGAACGACGTCGTGCTCGCCGTGACCGGAGGCGCATTGCGGGCCTACCTCGAGCAGCGCGGGGAACTCCCGGAGAGCTCGCTGCTGGCCTCGGTGCCTGTCAGCGTCCGTGACTCCTCTCGTCGCTCCGCCGGCGCCAACAAGGTCTCCTCGCTCTTCGCCCGGCTCGGTACCGACACCGCCGACCCGCTCGAGCGCCTGCGCGACATGGCCGAGCGCAACCGGAACGCCCGCGAGCACCACGACGCGATCAGCGCGGACTCGCTGCAGGACTGGGCGGAGTTCGCCGCACCCCGCACCTTCGGCCTCGCCGTCCGTGCCTATGCCGGGCTGAGGCTGGCCGAGCGGCATCCGGTGGTGCACAACCTGGTGATCTCGAACGTGCCCGGCCCGCCGGTGCCGTTGTACTTCCTGGGTGCCGAGATCCTCGGGCTCTACCCATTGGGGCCGGTCTTCCACGGTGCGGGGCTGAACGTCACCGTGATGAGCAACAACGGCCGGCTGCACGTCGGCGTCATCGCGTGCCGCGAGTCGGTGCCGGACGCCGAGGCCCTGGTCGCGCACTTCCCGGCCGAACTCGACCGCATCCGTGCCGCCGTCGCCGCCGACGAACAGGGGTTGCCGACGATCAATCGGTGAGGTCTCGTGACGGTCGCGGAGCGACCTCCGCGACCAGCGAGACCTCGTGACCGGCCACCGTCAGCGGGCGAAGTCGCGCCGTCGGGCGGCCACGGTGGTCGCAGCCTCCAGGAGGGCCGGGACGAAACTCTCCGACTGCAGGACGCACGCCGCATGGCCGGCGTCGACCTCGTGCATGGTGGCGCCGCGGATCGCGCGTGCGAGACCGACCTGGCGTGACGGCGGGATCACGCGGTCGCGGGTGGTGACGACGACCGCGGTCGGCACGTCGATGCGGTGCAGCCACGGTCGCGAGTGGTGGCGGCCCAGTGCGGCCAGAGCCTGACCGATAGCCCACGGGCTGGTCGAGCGGAACTCGCGCAGGGCCCAGGTCTCCATGTCGGTGGGGGCCATCGCGATCGCCTCGGCGGCGCTCCGGGTCGCGCGCGCCACCGTCGCGGAGCGGGACACGCCGCGCAGGCCTGCCATCCCCGCGCCCATCGCGGTGAAGAAGACCCGCTCGTACGGCGCGAGCTGGAACCGGTCGGTGGTGGAGCAGAGGATGAGACCCGAGACGAGGTCGGAGTGCTGACGCCACACCCGCTGAGCCACGACCCCGCCCATCGAGTATCCGGCTACGACGACGTCGTCCAGGCCGAGCACGTCGGCGAGTGCCGCGACGTCGTCGGCACAGTCGTAGAGGGAGAACTCCGGGCTCGAGATGCCCTGGCCGTGCCACCGTTGGTCGAGTGTGACGACCCGGAAGCGTCGCGAGAGCGGCGCGATCGCAGGGAACCAGGTGAGCAGACCGGTGCACCCCAGTGCGTGCAGCAGCACGATCGTCGGCGACTGGGCGGAGGGCCCGGGCGTGTCGGTGACGTAGGTGGTGCCGCGCCCGGGGAGCTCGACGAGCCGACCCGACGGGATCCGGGTGAAGGGCACGTAGACGTGGTTGCGTACCAACCCCATCGGGTCCGGCATCGGGATGGGCAACGCGCGCATCCGTGGCGCTCTGATGCTCGGACCGCTCACCGGCGTCCTCTCCTCGATGGGATGGTCGTCGGACAGACTAGAACACGTTACAGTTTCGGCGATGTGACCGGACCGGAGGAGATGCCGTGAGCGCGAACGAGGCCGCCGCCACCCACCCGACGTACGAACCCGATGGGTTCTCGCCGGCTGACGCCGAATCGCTGGACGCCGTCCGCGCCGTCGTCACCGACGCGTTGGACCGCGATGCCGACTGGAAGGCGCTGGCTGCCGCCGGGCTGCTCGGTCTGCCCGTACCCGAAGCGCACGGTGGCGAGGGACTGGGCCTGGGCGAGATCGCCGTGCTGCTGCGCGAGACCGGGGCCCGGGTGCGCCATCTGCCCGTGTGGGAGACGCTGTGCTGCGGTGTCACGACTCTCGTCGCGGCGGGTTCGGACGAGCAGCAGGAGGCGTTGCTTCCCGGTGTCGCCACCGGCGACATCCTGCTCACCCCTGCTGTCCGTGAGGTCGGACGTCGTTTCGGCGACACCCCGACCACGACCTTCGCGGACGGCGTCGTGACCGGCCGCAAGATCGGCGTCACCTTCGCCGGCGAGGCGACCCGCCTGCTCGTCACCGCCCGGGAGAGCGACGCGACCACCGGCGAGGGGCGCGATGTCGTCGTGCTGATCGACCCGCAGGGTCCCGGCGTCAGGTTGGAGGAGTCCGGATCCTCGGCTCGCCTGACCACCCACACCGTCGTTCTGGACGGCGCCCCCGCCGAGGTCCTGCCCGGGGCGGACGCCGCGGCCGGGCTCGTCGCGCACGCCGTGGCCGGCCTCGTCGCTACCGCTGCCGGCGTGGTGGCGGGAGCTCGCGACCTCACTGCCGAGTACATCAAGGGACGCCGTCAGTTCGGCCGTTCCCTGGCCGAGTTCCAGGCCGTGGCGATGCAGGCGGCCGATATCTACATCGCCTCGCGCACCCTCGACCTCGTCGCCGAGAACGCCGTCTGGAGGGTCGGTCACGGCCTTCCCGCAGGAGACGACCTCGCAGCCGCCTCCTACTGGACGTGCACCGAGGCGCCCCAGGCCCTGCGGACCTGCCACCACCTCCATGGGGGCATGGGAGTCGACGAGACCTACCCGTTGCATCACTACTTCTCCTGGGTCACCGACATCGCCCACACGCTCGGCGCGACGGCCTCCGACGTCGCGGTCGAGTCGGTTGCCGCGAAGAACCTCGAGCTCACGGCCGACCAGCGGGCGCTCAAGGAGGAGGTCCGCACCTACTTCCACGGTCTGGCCTCACACGACGAGCACGCCGAGATGGGGCGCGACCGACACGGACCGCTCTACCAGCAGACCATCAGGAAGATGGGCGACGACGGCTGGATGGGCGTCGGCTGGCCGACGGAGTACGGCGGCCGCGGGCTCGGCGAGGTCGAGCAGACCATCTTCGCCAACGAGGCGCAGCACGCGGACGTGCACCTGCCCGCCGTCACGCTGCAGACCGTGGGGCCGACCCTGATCCGCTACGGCACCGAGAAGCAGAAGGACCTCTTCCTGCGGCGCATCCTCGAGGGTGACGTGCACTTCGCGATCGGCTACTCCGAGCCGGACGCCGGCACCGACCTCGCCTCGCTGCGCACCAGCGCCCGGCTGGTCGAGAACGACGGCGACCCGTACTACCTGGTCAACGGCCAGAAGATGTGGACCACGGGCGGACACCAGGCCGACTACGTCTGGCTTGCCGTGCGTACCGACCCCGATGCTCCCAAGCACAAGGGCATCTCGATCCTGATCGTCGACACGACCGATCCCGGCTACTCCTTCACCCCGATCATCACCGCCGACGGTTCGCACCACGTGAACGCGACGTACTACAACGACGTGCGCGTTCCGGCGGACATGCTCGTGGGCGAGGAGAACCAGGGCTGGCGCCTGATCACCACCCAGCTCAACCACGAGCGCGTGATGCTCGGACCCGCGGGCCGCATCGAGGGCCTGCGCGACCGGATCGTGGCCTGGGCGCGCGAGCACGACGTCCTCGACGCGCCCGACGTCCGTGACGTGCTGGGTCGCGTGACGGCCGTCTTCCGGGTCAACGAGCTGCTCAACTGGGAGGTCGCCCGCGCGGCCGCCTCGGGCGAGATCAAGGTCGCCGACGCCTCCTCGTCCAAGGTGTTCGCTGCCGATCAGGTCCAGCACCTCTCCGCCGACCTGGTCGCGATCATCCAGCGGCACGGAGACCCAGCGGAGCCGGAGACGAAGCGGTTGCTGCGCTACCTCGACGACCAGGCCAAGCGGAACCTCGTGCTCACCTTCGGTGGTGGCGTCCAGGAGGTGCAGCGCGAGCTGATCGCCATGTTCGGGCTCGGCCTGCCACGGGTGCCCCGGTGAGCGCCGAGAGCGCCGCGGCGCCCACGGGCGAGCTGGTGGCTCCCGACGTCCACGCCGCGGTGATGGCCGAGGCCGAGCGGATCGTGGCGCTGGGCGAGGGTGCCGAGCGCTACGCCCGCGACGAGATCAACCAGCCCACCATCAACAACTGGCTCGAGGCCATGGGGGTGAGCAACCCGCGGTGGAGCGAGGGCGAGGCTCCGCCGTCGATGGCGCAGGTCTGGACGATGTACGGCCTCGGAGGCAAGCCCCCGGCAGACGACCCGTTGCACGGCATGATGCGGGCCCTGACCGATCTCGGGTTCACCGCTGTGCTCGGGACCAACTGCGAGCAGACCTACCTGCGCACCCTGCGCGTGGGCGAGCGGCTACGGGTGACGACCGCGCTGGACTCGGTCGTCGGGCCGAAGGCCACGGGCATGGGTGTCGGCTACTTCGTCACCTCCCGCAACACCTGGTACGTCGACCACGCCGAGGGCCCCGAAGTCGTTGCGACGATGCTCTTCCGGGTGCTGAAGTTCGTGCCGCGCCGCCGTGACGAGGAGGCCTCCTGATGGCTGTGCGCCCGATGATCAACCGCGACTCCCAGTACTTCTGGGATGGCGCCCTGGTCGGCGAGCTGCGGATCCAGCGGTGCAACGCCTGCGGCGTCCTGCGACACCCTCCCGGCCCCGCGTGTCCCGACTGCGGTGCCCTCGACCGGGGCCATGTCGTCGCCTCTGGGCTCGGCACGGTGTTCTCCTACGTCGTGCACCGCCACCCGCCGGTGCCGGGCAAGGAGCTGCCCATCCTGCTCGCGCTCATCGACCTCGACGAGGGAGTGCGGATGGTCGGGGAGATCACCGACCTGACCGACACCGAGCTCGAGATCGGCATGCGCGTGCGTGTCGACTTCACCCGCGTCGACGACGAGTTGGCGATGCCGATCTGGAGGCGAGCATGAGCACGACCGGTATGGAGGCACTGACCGTCGGGCAGGAGCTCCCGGCCTGGGAGCTGCCGATCACCCCGACCCTGGTCGTCTCGACGGCGATCGCGACTCGCGACTTCCAAGACGTGCACCACGACCGCGACATCGCGCAGGCGGCCGGGTCGAAGGACATCTTCATGAACATCCTGACGTCCACAGCCCTGTGTCAGCGCTACGTCGAGGACACCCTGGGTCACGACCTGGAGCTGCAGGGCATCTCGATCCGTCTCGGTGCGCCGGCCTACCCCTACGACACGCTGCGGTTCACCGGTCTGGTGGAGTCGATCGAGGACGGCGTGGCGACGCTCAAGGTGACCGGCGCCGTCTCGCTCGGCGCGCACGTCATCGGCACGGTCCGGGTGACGGCCCGATGAGCGCGCGCACCCTGTCGGGCCGGGCGGCGATCGCCGGCATCGGGCAGACCGAGTTCTCCAAGGAGTCGGGCCGCTCGGAGCTCCAGCTCTCGGTCGAGGCCGTGCACCACGCGCTACGCGACTGCGGCCTGACTCCGGCCGACGTCGACGGCCTGGTCACCTTCACGATGGACACCTCCTCGGAGATCGCTGTGGCGCGTGAGCTCGGCATCCCCGAGCTCCGCTTCTTCAGCCGGATCAACTACGGCGGCGGCGCGGCGTGCGGCACGATCCAGCAGGCGGCCATGGCGGTCGCGACCGGCGTCGCGGACGTCGTCGTGGCCTACCGCGGCTTCAACGAGCGCTCGGGCAACCGCTTCGGTCAGTTCTCGACCGCGGTCGCCCAGCAGGTGAACACCAACGGCCTGGACAACGCCTGGACCTACCCCTTCGGTCTCGGCACCCCGGCCGCGACGGTGGCGATGCAGGCGCGGCGCTACATGCACGAGTACGGCGCGACGTCGCGCGACTTCGGCGCTGTCGCCGTCGCGGACCGTCGGCACGCGGCGACCAACCCGAACGCCTTCTTCCACGGCAAGCCGATCACGATCGAGGACCACCAGGCCTCCCGCATGATCGCCGACCCGCTCCACCTCCTGGACTGCTGTCAGGAGTCCGACGGCGCTGTGGCGATCGTCGTCGTCTCGGCCGAGCGTGCTCGCGACCTCGCACAGAAGCCGGCGTTCATCGCGGCGGCCGCCCAGGGGAGTGGTCGCGACCAGTTCGTGATGACCTCCTACTACCGCGACGACATCGGCATCCCCGAGATGGGCGTGGTCGGTCGGGAGCTGTGGCGTCAGTCCGGGCTCTCGCCGGCTGACATGCCGATGGCGATCCTCTACGACCACTTCACGCCGTACGTGCTGATGCAGCTCGAGGAGCTCGGCTTCTGCGGTCGTGGTGAGGCCCCTGGCTTCATCGCCGACGGCGCCATCGAGGTGGGCGGGCGTCTACCGCTCAACACTCACGGCGGCCAGCTGGGCGAGGCCTACATCCACGGCATGAACGGCATCGCCGAGGGCGTGCGTCAGATCCGGGGCACCTCGGTCAACCCGGTGGCCGCGGCGTCCTCGTCGGCGGTACTGGTGACGGCCGGTACGGGCGTGCCGACGAGCGGCCTCATCCTCCAAGCGTGAAGCCAATACCTTCATTTCAGCAAAATGAAGGTATTGTCTTCATGTGGACATTGTTCTCATCGGCGACGTCGTCGCCTCGCGCGACGTCGCCGACCGCCCCGGGCTGCATCGGCGCCTCGAAGCGGCACTGGGCGAGGTGGACGCGACGACGACGTGCCGTGTCGCCATCACGGTGGGTGATGAGTACCAGGGCCACGCCTCGTCGCTGGGTGCCGCGATCGCGGCCGCTACCCGGATGCGACTGGCACTGCTGCCCGACGTCGACGTTCGTCACGGCATCGGCATCGGTGCCACCGAGGTGCTCGATGCGGCCACGGGCGTCGAGGACGGCCCCGGGTGGTGGGCTGCCAGGGCGGCGATCGAGGCAGCCGAGCGGGACGCCGCGCGTCCGGCCACGCGCGCCGTGCGGACGACGGTGGCCTGTGCGGCCACCGCGACTGCAGGCGCAGGGGCGAGCGCCGCGGTGGGCGCCGCCGCTGATCCGGCGTTGACGGCGGCACTGCTCGCGCTCGACGACCTGATCGGTCGAATGGACCCACGATCACTGTCGGTGCTGCGTGGTCTCATGGACGGGATGACCCAGGTTGAACTCGCCGTCGCCGAGCAGGTGTCGGCCTCGGCGATCTCCCAGCGCATCCGTCAGGACTCGATCGGCACCGCACGCCAGATGATCGAGTGGCTGAGCGGCATCGGAGCGGACCGTTGACCTGGCTCGCGCTCCTGCTGATCGGCGTCGCGGCGAGCGACCTGGCGTTCTCCGTCACGCGACGCAACCGCGGGGCATCCCTGACGGGAGCCGTCGTCGCGGTCGGCGCCGGTCTCGCCGTGGGGATCACCGGTCGCGACCTGGTGGGGCTGGCACTGATCGGCCTCGCGGCACTCGTCTGGGGTGAGAGCGTCACTCGTGGCTTCGGGCGTCATCGCCCGGTGCTGCCGCTGTTCGTGCTCGGCGTCGCCGTGGTCGCGGTGGCGCTGGCGGCGCCGATCGCGCCCGAGACCGGCGGACTCTGGGCGGAGTGGATCGAGGAGTCCCCGCTCGTTGGGGGAGTGGACCCGGATCGTGCACTCCTCGTGCTCGGCGTCCTCGCCGTCCAGCTCTCGACGGGCAACGTGCTCGTCCGCCTCGTCCTGGCCGCCAACGGCACCACGAACCCACTCCACGCCCGCCGCGACGGCGGGCCGGCGCCGGCGCTCAAGGGAGGCCGGCTGCTCGGACCGATGGAGCGACTCCTGATCCTCGGTCTCGGGCTGGCCGGCGATCTGACGGCGGCCGGCATCGTCATCGCGGCGAAGGGCTTGCTGCGGTTCCCGGAGCTCTCGGCCGCCCGCTCGGCCGATCCGGCGACACCCTCGGTCGAGCCGGGCATCCACGAGGTCACCGAGTACTTCCTGGTCGGCAGCTTCGCCAGCTGGCTGATCCCACTCGCCTGCCTGGCGGTCCTCGGATGAGTGCGCCCGACCAGGAGACGGTCCCGATGTCCGTCGAGCCGCAGGTCATAGGCCTGCACGTCGCGAAGGCCACCCGGCTGCCGATGCGTTCGGTGGCCGACGTCGAGGTCGAGACGGGCCGCGGCATCGTCGGAGATCGCTACCACGGCACCCGGCACCGGCACGTCACGGTGCAGAGTGCCGAGGGGCTGGCCGCCGCTGCTGAGGCGTTCGGCCGCGTGATCCCGGCGGAGCTGACCCGGCGCAACGTCACCGTCAGCGGCGGGGACGTCTCCCGTCAGCCCGGCACTCGGTTGCGGGTAGGGGGAGTCCTCCTGGAGGTCGTCCGCGTGGCGGCGCCCTGCCGGCTTCTCGACGACACGATCGGACGTGGCGCTCAGGAGGTGCTCCGACGTCGCGCCGGGTCGGTCTGTCGGGTGATCGAGGGCGGCACGATCGCCGTCGGCGACACCTGGGAGCACCTGCTCGACCAGGACGTCATCCCCGGTCTGGAGTGAGCGAGCCGTCCGGGCGGGTCGACCCACCCGGGGTGCCGTCGTGCATCGCGTGGGCGTCGGGAGAATGGTCGTCGTGGTCCACCGCCTCCGCGCCATCCCCCACGATCGGATGCACCTGAGTCTGATGCTCGTGCTCACCTTCGGCACGGGCATCATCGACGCCGTCGGCTACCTCGGCCTGGACCGGGTGTTCACCGGGAACATGACCGGCAACGTGGTGATTCTCGGGATGGCCGTGACCGGTGCCGACGACCTCCCGCTGCTCGGCCCGGTGCTCGCGCTGGTCGGGTTCATGGCTGGAGCCGCACTCGGCGGCCGGGTGCTCAAGAGCGCAGCAGGTGCCTGGACGCGACGCACGACCCTGCTGTTCGGGTCCGTCGCCCTGATCGAGTTCGCCCTGGCCGGTGCGCTGATCGGCGCCGGTGAGCGCACCCCGCACGGGTTGGCCCTGGCGACCACCGGCCTGCTCGGCGTCGCGATGGGCATCCAGGGCGCGACCGCTCGCTTCATCGCCGTCAAGGAGGTCACGACGGTGGTGGTCACCTCGACCATCCTGGGGCTGGCAGCGGACTCGGTCTTCGGCAGCGGCAAGAGCGGCTCCAGCGGACGCCGTCTGCTCGCGGTGTCGTTGATCATCGCCGGCGCCGCCGCCGGCGCCGTGCTCCTGCGCTGGCACCTGGCGGCCGGCCTGATCGTGGCCGGCGTCCTCGCACTGGGCTGCACCCTCGCCGGCGCCGTCCACGCCGGCCCACGCACCGCCGCCCCGCGTTGACCCGTCTTCAACGAGAGACGGCTCAACGCGCCATGGGGGGTTGACCCGTCTCCAGTTGAAGACGGGTCAACGCGCGGCGGTGGCCTCGCTCCCCC
>NZ_JAHRHK010000018.1:0-23504 GCF_021246465.1 Nocardioides sp. R-C-SC26
TACCAAACGTGTTTCAGCAGGGAAATCGGGCCGATCGGCGCCGAAAACCTGCAAGAACACGTTTGCTATCCCCGACCACTGCCGGCGTCATAGAAACTGAACCTGAATCGCTGTCATCTTTCTGGCTCAGACCTTAGAGTTCCCCCACCCGTACCTCCGGAGGATCTCTGCATGCCCAGCTCCCGCCCCACCACCACGCCCCTCGGCGACGACGCCGGCGACCCTGACGACACCTCGGGCGCCTCGTCGCCAGGCGGCCGTACCCGCGTCGTCCGGATCGGCACCGCGGTCGCGACCGCCGTCGCGCTGGTCGCCGTCGCACTGAACCTGCCCCAGAGCGAGGCGGACCGCAGCGGCCTGACGCTGCAGCACCTGGAGGAGGCGCGGAAGGCCGGCCTGGGGCTGCCGCACACCGACTTCCCCGGCATGCCGGCGCACACCGACGACCACGAGCTCAACAACGCGCTGGCGCGAGGTGGCGAGTCCGGCGCCGAGACCGTCGACCCGACGTCGGCGTCCCAGGCCAAGCGAGCCGTCGACTACGTCGCCTCGCAGCGACGTCTACCGGCTCCGAAGCTGACCCGTGCCCGTGCCTACCAGAAGCGTGCTCTGTACCCGCAGGACCGCTACGCCATGGCCAACGGCTGCTACCGCATCGGCACCGGTGCGGCGTTCTACTTCAAGGCCGTCGACCTGGGGCAGTACCTGCTCTACACCCGTGACCAGAAGTTCCTCGGCGGCAGCTCCTCGCTCGGCGTGCTCTCCACGCCGAGCCCGCAGACCGAGTGGACGGTGCGCAAGAGCGGTTCTGGATTCACCTTCGCCCTGCCCTCGGGCAACCAGCTGACCTTCGACGGGCGCGAGTACGGCCTGTCCTCCTTCGGGACGCCGTTCAAGCTCACCCGGTCCGGCGGCTGTGCCGCCTACCCGGAGTCGGCGATCAACATCGACGGCGCGCCCTTCGCGGGCGTCACCGACTTCCAGGAGGTGCGCGGCTTCGTCGACGCCCACACCCACGGGATGGCCTACCAGTTCCTCGGCGGCGAGGTGCACTGCGGCAAGCCGTGGGATCGCTACGGCGCGCCCTACGCCCTGGTCGACTGCGAGGACCACCAGCTCACCGACGGCAAGGGCGCCGTCCTCGAGGCGGCCCTGTCCGGCGAGCCGACCCACGACCCCGTCGGCTGGCCGACGTTCAAGGACTGGCCGGCACCCAACTCCTTGACCCACGAGGGCACCTACTACCGCTGGATGGAGCGCGCGTGGCGCGGCGGGCAGCGGCTGTTCGTCAACCTGCTGGTCGAGAACAACCAGCTGTGCCAGCTCTATCCGCTCAAGCGCAACAGCTGCGACGACATGACGTCGATCCGTCTGCAGGCCAAGAACATGTACCAGTTCCAGGACTACATCGACGCGCAGTTCGGCGGGCCCGGCAAGGGCTTCTACCGCATCGTGCGTTCACCGTGGGAGGCCCGCAGGGTCATCAACGAGGGCAAGATGGCCGTGGTCATGGGCATCGAGACCAGCGTGCCGTTCGGCTGCACGTTCAAGGCCGTGCTCGGCAACGACATCCCCCAGTGCACCGCGGCCGACCTGCGCCGGCAGATCGGCGAGATGCATCGGATGGGCGTGCGCCAGATGGAGTTGGTGAACAAGTTCGACAATGCACTCGCCGGCGTTGCCGGCGACGCGGGCGCCATCGGACCGCTGGTCAACACCGCCAACTTCCTCGAGACCGGCACGTTCTGGAACATGAAGCACTGCGACCCGGCTGACGGAGAGTCCGCGGACAACCCGCAGATCGCCTTCCCCGACGTCGCGGGTGAGCAGCAGGACGCCCTCTTCGGGGCGATCGGCCAGCTGTTCGGCGGCGTCCTGCCCGCGATCCCGGTGTACGGGCCGCCGGCCCACTGCAACGCGAGGGGTCTGACCGACCTCGGCGAGGTTGCGATCCGCGAGCTCGCCAAGCGCTCGATGATCTTCGACCCCGACCACCTCAGCGTGAAGGCCCGTCAGACGTCGATGGATCTGGTCGAGAGCATGGACTACCCCGGCGTGATCTCCAGCCACTCCTGGTCGACCCCCGATACCTACCCCCGCATCTACAAGGCGGGCGGCTTCATCACCCCCTACGCGGGCGACTCGACGACGTTCGTGGACAAGTGGCGCCGCCATCTGACCTGGGCCGACCCGCGCTACTACTGGGGCATCGGCTTCGGCGCCGACATCAACGGTCTCGGTGCGCAAGGCAACCCGCGCGGGGCGGACGTCGCCAACAAGGTCACCTACCCCTTCCAGGGGCTCGGCGGCGTGAAGGTCTCGCGCCAGGTCGCCGGCGAGCGCGTCTTCGACATCAACAAGGACGGCGTCGCCCAGTACGGCCTCTACCCCGACTGGGTGCAGGACCTGACCAAGGTGGCGGGTCGCGACGGCGCGGCGATCTTCGACGACATGTCCCGCGGCGCGGAGGCCTACCTGCAGATGTGGGAGCGCGCGATGGGCGTCGCGGCCGACTCGTGCCGCAACGCGAACCTGCGCCAGCAGACGTCGACGGTCCTGAAGCGGATCAAGCCGGGCATGACCACGCGCGCGGTGATGTCCGCAGTCGGCCAGCCGTACACGCGTCTGGGCACGACGTTCGGCATCTGCACCCGCGAGCCGGGGCGCGCCAAGGTCGGCGTCGACATCGTGTTCAACAAGGCGGGGCGCGTGGTCTCGGTGGGCCGAGCCGGACCGCCGTGGCTCGACGAGCCGGCACCCGTGGGTGCCGGCTCGTCGCATGTCCGGGGGTGATCCGGTTCACCCGGATCGCCGTCCGCGCTCAAGTTACCCCCCGGTAGGATCGCCTCACCCCACCGAGCGTCTGACGCGAGGCCGGGGCGTCACTAGGCTCGCCCTGCCCGCGCCCTGCGGGCGGTCCCCCGCGAGGAGCGCACACACCCCATGCTGCAGATCGCTGCCATCGTCATCTCCCTCGGCGTCAGCGTCGTCGCCATCGCCGCGACGACGCTCGCCGTCCGCCGGATGCTCGGCGTCATCAAGATGGGCCAACCCGCCCCGGACCGCACGGGCAATCCGGTGGGTCGCACGGTCACGATGCTCAAGGAGACCTTCGGCCACACCCGCATGCTCCAGTGGACCTGGGTCGGCATCCTGCACTGGTTCGCGTTCGCCGCGTTCATCGGGCTCTCGACCGCCGTCGCGGCCGCGTACCCGCAGCTGTTCGACCCCGAGTTCACGCTCCCCGTGCTCGGCCAGTTCTTCATCTACGAGTGGGCCGCCGAGCTGCTCGGCCTCCTGGGTGCGCTCGCGATCATCCCGTTGATCGTCTACCGCCTGCGCCACCGCCCTTCCAGCGAGGGACGCCGCAGCCGCTTCTTCGGCTCCACCATGTGGCAGGCCTACTTCGTCGAGGCGATGGTGCTGCTGGAGAGCTCGGCGATCCTCTTCATCCGCGGTGCCGAGTACAACCTCGCGCAGGCGCACGGCGGCGAGGTCGCCGACCACGCGACCGCCTTCCACTTCCCCGTCTCCCAGTACTTCGCCAACCTGTTCCCCACGGGCGAGGACTCGATCGGGACGCTGGAGAACATCATCTTCGTCATCGCCACGATCAAGATCGTCTCCGCGATGGTCTGGCTGATGGTGATCGCGAACAACCTCACCATGGGTGTGGCCTGGCACCGCTTCACCGCCTGGTTCAACATCTGGTTCAAGCGCGAGGACTCCGGGCGCACCGCGCTCGGCGCCCTCAAGCCGCTGACCTCCGGGGGCAAGGCGATCACCCTCGACGACGTCGACGACCTCGACGAGGAGTCCACGCTCGGCGTCGGCCGGATCGAGGACTTCTCCTGGAAGGGGATCCTCGACTTCACCACCTGCACCGAGTGCGGCCGCTGCCAGAGCCAGTGCCCGGCCTGGAACACCGAGAAGCCGCTCTCGCCCAAGCTCCTCGTGATGGGCCTGCGCAGCGCCGCCTACGCCAAGGCCGCCGGCGACCCCTCGTACGAGGATCGCGCCCTGATCGGCAAGACCGACGCCGACGACGTACTCGGCGAGGGCGCCGAGGTCACCGACTGGTTCTACAACCCCGAGGGCGGCGACTTCGTCATCGACGAGGACGTGCTCTGGTCGTGCACCTCGTGTGGCGCATGCGTGCAGCAGTGCCCCGTCGACATCGAGCACGTCGACCACATCGTCGACATGCGTCGCTACCAGGTGCTCGTCGAGTCCAACTTCCCGTCCCAGCTCAACGGCCTCTTCAAGGGCCTGGAGAACAAGGGCAACCCGTGGAACATGTCGCCGTCGGCGCGCATGGACTGGGCCAAGGACCTGCCGTTCGACGTCAAGGTCGTCGGGGAGACGATCGAGTCGCTCGACGAGGTCGAGTGGCTGTTCTGGGTCGGGTGCGCCGGCGCCTACGAGGACCGCGCCAAGAAGACGACGCGGGCCGTCGCCGAGCTGCTCGACATGGCCGGCGTGACCTTCGGCGTGCTGGGCAACGGCGAGACCTGCACCGGTGACTCCGCCCGTCGAGCCGGCAACGAGTTCGTCTTCCAGGGCCTGGCCCAGCAGAACGTGGAGACCTTCAAGGAGTACAAGGTCAAGAAGGTCGTCTCGACCTGCGCACACTGCTACAACACGCTCAAGAACGAGTACCGCGAGTTCGGCATCGAGCTCGAGGTCATCCACCACACGCAGCTGCTCAACCGCCTGGTGCGTGAGGGCAAGCTGACGCCGATCAAGGAAGGCGCGGGCGCCCACCAGCGCACGATCACCTACCACGACCCGTGCTACATCGGCCGTCACAACGGCGTCTACACCCCGCCTCGCGACCTGCTGCAGATCCTGCCCGGGGCCCAGTACGTGGAGATGGAGCGCAACTCCGAGCGCTCGTTCTGCTGCGGCGCCGGCGGCGCGCGGATGTGGATGGAGGAGACCCTCGGCGAGCGGATCAACGTCAACCGCACCGACGAGGCGATCGGCACGGGGGCCGACCAGATCGCCGTCGGCTGTCCGTTCTGCCGCGTGATGCTCTCCGACGGTCTCACCGCCGCCCAGGCCAACGGCACGGCCAACGAGTCCACCGAGGTGCTCGACGTCGCCCAGATGCTGCTCGCCTCGGTCAAGGGCGAGCGGGCGACCAAGCTGGCCCCCGAGGACGGGGAGCGCGCAACGACGACACCTGCAGAGGCGAAGGCCGCCAAGGCCGCGGAGAAGTCCGCGGCCGCGCAGGCTGCCGCCGACCAGGCCGCAGCAGCGGCGGCCCAGAAGGCCGCGGCCGAGAAGGAGAGCACCCAGCGCGACGAGGCCCTCAAGGCCGAGCCCGAAGCGGGCGACGCGACCATCACCGAGGACACCGTGGTCGAGACCGCGGACGCCGGACCGGCCGCCAAGGCCAGCGGTGGCTCCTCGATGTTCGACGATGCGAGCTCGATGTTCGACGAGCCCGCCGCCTCCAAGGCCGACTCCGCCCCGGCGGCGGCGCCCTCCTCCGGTGGCTCGCTCTTCGACGACGCGGGCTCGATGTTCGACGAGCCCGAGAAGGCCCAGTCGAAGCCTGCCGAGTCCCAGCCCGACGAGAAGGCGGCATCCGCGAGCGGATCACTCTTCGACGACGCCGGGTCGCTCTTCGACACCCCTGCGGCCACGGCGACGTCCTCCGAGAGCACGACCGAGGAGAAGCCGGCTTCTGACGCACCGACCGAGGCGTCGTCGCTGGGCAGCGGCTCGCTGTTCGACCTGGGCGACGCTCCCGCCGAGCAGACCCCCGCCGAGGCCGAGCCCGCACCCGCCGAACCGGCCGCTGCCGAGGCTGAGCCGGCTGCCACGAAGACGGAGACGCCCGACGTCGACCTGAACTCCGGCGGTTCGCTCTTCGACCTCAGCGCACCCGAGCCGGCGCAGGCCTCGGCGAGTGCCGCGACGGAGACGAAGCCCGCGTCCGCGTCTGCCGCAGAGCCAGCAGCGGAGGAGGCGCCGGCCGAGACGGCGCCGGCGGCGAAGAAGGCGCCCGCAGCCGAGCAGCCGGCACCGACCGCCGCGATCCCGGAGAGCGGGTCGCTGTTCGACATCGCCGCACCCGAGGCTCCGGCCTCCTCCACGCCGCAGCCTGCGGCGGAGAGGACGGAGTCCACGCCGAAGGCGGAGGCGACGGAGGAGGCGGAGAGCCCAGCATCCGCCGCCACCGCCGAGGCGGCGGACACCCCGGACGCCCCGGACGGCGCCGCCGTGACGGCCGCCGCCACCGCAGCCGCACCGGCCGACGAGCTCAGCGGGGAGCCGGACGACGACGTCGCGGCGCGGGCTGCCGAGACCTCCGTCGACGCCGAGGACGCCGCGGCGGAGACCGAGGCGTCAGGCCCCGACGGGGCAGACAGCGACGAGCCCGACGACGAGCCCGACGACGAGCCCGACGCCACCACGGCGCCCGCGCCGGCCGAGGAGAGCGCGCCGGCGAAGCCGACGTCCAGCGGGGCGACGCACACCCCGCGCACCGATGTCGACATCAACGAGTCGGGCAGCCTGTTCGACCTCTGACCGCGCAAGCTCAGCCCGAGGGGCGTTGACCCGTCTTTGTCTGAAGACGGGTCAACGCCCCTCTGACGTCATGACGACACCACAGCGATGTCACCTTGCTTGCATTTGACGTCATTGTGATGTCATAGTGACGTCATGGACATCGCCCCGTACGTCGAGCACCTGCGTCGCGACCTGCTGACGGCAGCCCAGGGTGCCGGAGCGGACGTCGTCGCGGCGGCGGAGCGGCTCGGCTTCGCCATCGAACCGGCCGCCCGCCTGGCCCTGATGGAGGCGGTCAGCCAGGCCTGTGCCGAGATCACCGCCGAGATGCCCGCCGGCGGCGTGGACGTCCGGCTCGACGGCCGCGACCTCGCGTTCGTCGTCGACGCGTCGACGACGCCGCCCGCACCTCGCGGCGGGCACGACGCCCCGCCTGCTCCCCCCGTGCCTCCCGTGCCGCCAGTGCCGCCCGCACCTCCCGGCGAGCCCGACATCGACGACGCGACCGCCCGCATCACCCTGCGGCTGCCGGAGTCGGTCAAGGCCCGCGCCGAGGACGCCGCCGCGGCCGCCGGCCAGTCACTCAACACCTGGCTCACCAACGCCGTGCGGCGCGCGACCGACCCCGACACGATCAGCGTGGATCTGGACCTCTCCAGCGTTCCGTTCCTCGGCGGGCAGCGCGGCCCCGGCGCTCGCCGCATGACCGGGTGGATCTAGCCCGCCCGGCCCCGCACCTTCACCCGTTCGCACCGAACACCGCTCGCCCGCACCGCGACGACCTCCCGGTCGTCCGGCGGACGAGCTCACCCGAAAGGCACTCACGATGAATCACGTCGAGCACCGCATGGACACCCCCACACCGATCGGCGTGCACCTGGAGTGCGTACGCGGCTCGGTCACGATCGAGGCCGCCGACACCGCCGTGACGCACGTCGACCTCCACGGTCCTGACGCCGAGGCGACCAGCGTGCGCCTCGACGGCGACCAGCTGACGATCACCCCACCACGCCCGCGTGGGCTGCTGGGTTCTGACCGCCGGCTCGACATCGCCGTCACGTTGCCCGCCGGGAGCCGGCTCGCGGCCAAGCTCGGCAGCGCCGAGCTGACCACCTCCGGCGAGCTGCGCACCTGCCGGTTGACCACCGGATCGGGACGGCTGCGCCTGGCGACGGTGGGCGACGCCTCGATCGGCTCCGGCTCCGGCGACGTGCACGTGGAGGAGGCGCGCGGTGATCTCGAGATCAAGGTCGGCAGCGGCGACGTCGTCGTCGGCAACGCCCACGCTGACGTCGCGATCTCGTCGGGATCCGGTGACGTCCGTCTCGGCACCTGCCACGGCGCGGTGACGGTCAAGTCCGGCTCCGGCGATCTCCGCGTCGCCTCCAGCAGCGGGGGCCTGGGATTCAGCACCGGTTCCGGGGACCTGACGGCCGACGTCGTCTCGACGGGCCGTGTGCAGGTCAAGGGCGGCTCGGGCGACGTGCGGCTCGGCGTCCCCGCCGGGACGCCGGTGTGGACCGACGTCTCCACCGTCACCGGACGCATCCGCTCCGAGCTCGTCGCCACCGGCGAGGCGGAGCCCGGCCAGCCGTTCGTCGAGGTCGTCGCCCGCACCGTCTCCGGCGACGTCGTCCTCACGCCCGCGGCACCTCGCTGACCGCGCCGTCTCGCCATCACCCCGCCACCCCACGACCCGAGGAACCACCATGGACCCGCTCACCCAGTACACCTCCGCACACACCCGCCCCCGCGCACTCGACGAGCCCGACGTCGTCCGGACGGCGCGCGCCACGGTCCGCGACGGACGCCGTGCGCGCCGCCGTCGCGTGATGGCGTCGCGCCTGCGATCGGTCGCGGACCGCCTGGACGGCTGATCTTCACTCGCCGCCGGCCGTGCGACCGCCCTGCGGATACCGACCCATCCGTCGGTGAGTGCCGTCACACTGGCCAGATGCTCCGCCCTCTGCTCCTCGCCACCTCCGCCGCCGTCCTGACGACCGGCCTGCTCGCACCGGCCCTCGCAGCGCCCAGCGGTGCCACCACGGACGGTCCGCTCCGCGTCGCGGCGCCGACCGCGGTCGTGGCGGCCGACGTCGCGCCGACGTCACCCATGCCTGCCGCGCGGCAGAGCGGCTGGACGCCGCGGCCCGCGCAGTACCGCTCGACGGTGACGACGAAGGACCTGCCGATCCGGATGGACGACGGCGTGGTGCTCCGCGGCGACCTGACCGTGCCGGCGGTCGACGGCCGGGCGATCCGCGGCAAGGTGCCGGTGATCATCACGCTCACCGCATACAACAAGACCGTGCTCGGCACGGGGGGCGGCCTCTCCGGCCAGGGCTCGGACCCGACCTACCTGGTCAAGCGCGGCTACGCCCAGCTCACCGTCGACGTCCGCGGCACCGGCTCGTCCGGCGGCACGTGGGGTGCGTTCTCGCGGCGCGAGGGCAAGGACGCCGCGGCCGTCGTCGCGTGGGCCAGCAGGCAACCGTGGAGCGACGGCACCTCCGGCATGACCGGGCCCTCCTACATGGGCATCTCCCAGCTGTTCGCCGCAGCTGGGCGCCCAGCCGGACTCAAGGCGCTCTTCCCCCAGGTGCCTGGGGCCGACGTCTACCGCGACGTCGTCGCCTCCGGCGGTCAGATCGACGTCGGGTTCATTCCGCTGTGGCTGGGGCTGGTCACCGGCACCGGGCTCGTCCCCCCGGCCTACGGCGCCTCCGAGCCCGCTGCCGGATTCGGCTGGCTCGTCGACCGGCTCATGACCGCGACCACCTTCACCGCCCCGCTCATCGCGTCGGCGCTGCTGGGGGGCGATCCCTCGGTGGACGGCCGGTTCTACCGCGACCGCTCGCCCATCGAGGTGATCGACAAGGTGAAGGTGCCGACCTTCTTCATCGGCGGTGAGTACGACCTGTTCCAGCGGGGCACCCCGCTGCTCTTCGAGCGGCTGCAGCGCGCCGGCGTCCCGACCCGGATGATCCTCGGCCCGTGGGACCACCTCGAGGGCTCCTCCGGAGCCGACGTCGGCGACGCCGGTTACGGCACGCTGCAGGAGCTGCAGCTGCGGTGGTTCGACCACTACGTCAAGGGTCGTAAGGACGCCGCGCTGCTCCGCGACATCAAGCCGTTCACCTATTACGAGATCGGCTCGGGCCGCTGGGTCGGCACCGACGCCTTCGTCGCCGACGACCTGCGAGCGCGAAGCTTCCGACTCTCGGGCAGCGCCCGGGCCGGAGGCGGCAACGGAGCCCTGGTGACGCGGGGGGCCCGCGCGGGCACGGCGGTCGTGCCGCCGATCCCGGTGAGCGGACTCTGCACGCGGTCGGCCAACCAGTGGACCGCCGGGGTGATGAACCTGATCTGGGCCGAGAACCCGTGCTTCCGCGACAACGCACTCAACGACCTGGCGGGCGTCACCTTCGACTCCGCGCCGATGTCGAAGCCACTGCGCTTCCAGGGCCCGCTCAACGCGCGGCTCTACACCTCGACCCCCACCGGCGACGGCATGCTGTCGGTGGCCGTCTCCTCCGTGGCGCCGAACGGACGCGTGAACCGGATCACCGGCGGCTGGCAGGTGATCTCGCACCGGGCGCTGGTGCGCGCCAAGTCGCGGTACCTCGATGGTGAGCTGATCCAGGCCTGGCACCCGTTCACCCGCGCCGCCAAGGCACGTCTGGGTCGTGGCGCCGTCGCTCCGATCGACGTCGAGATCTTCCCGACGGGAGCGGTGATCGCGAAGGGGCACCGGCTGCGGATCAGCATCCAGGCCTTCGACGTCCCGCACCTGCTCGCGCCCGTTCCGGACCTGCCGCTGCAGATCGCCCCGATGACGATCCACGCCTCGAACCGCTACCCCTCGGTGCTCACGCTGCCCACGCGGTGACCAGGGCGGGGTCGCGACTCACCGGGGTCTCGAGACGGTCGCAGGGCGACCTCCTCGACCACCGGCAGCACCGGTGGTTGAGGAGCCCGGCCGAGGAACGAGGCCGGGCTTCTCGAAACCCCGCTCAGCGCAGACCGAGCGACCCCGAGAGCATCGGCTGCCACGCGTAGGCGGCGTCCTCGGCGATCCGGGCGTCGAAGTTCGCCGCGATGTCGGCGGGCCACGGCTCGGTGCGCCGCTCGGTGACCCGGACGCAGAGGAAGATCTCCTCGAACACGCAGGTGAGCTGACGGTTGGTGTCGTCGAGGATGTAGACGACGGCGTGCACCGCTCGCTCGGTGCGCCCGACGAGACGCACCCGCACCGACATCGCGTCGCCGGTCTTGAGCTCGTGCAGGTAGGTCAGGTGATGCTCGGCCGAGAGGCACGCCAGCCCGCTCAGCAGCGGCCAGTTGAAGGGGATGCCGAGGTTGACCAGCGACTCGTCGAGCCCCTCGCTGCCGATCCCGAGGTAGTGACGGACGTTGAGGTAGCCGTTGATGTCCTCGAAGGCGACCGGCACCGGCTGCGCCGAGTAGGCGGGGAGCGCGAGCAGGTCGTCGTAGCTGGGCTGGGTGCTCATGCCCTGACCGTAGCGACCCCCGCGCCACGATGCTCGGCATCGCCCCGCAGGACTCGCTCCCCGACCTGGCGTCGGCTCAGGACTTCATCGCGACGCCGACCCGCCAGTACCCCATGAACGCCACCTGGTGACGGTCCATGCCGAGGTCCTTGACCAGCGCTCGCCGCAGCCCGGTGACCACCTTCGCCTCACCGGCGATCCAGGCGTAGAGGCCCTGGAGCTCGTGACCGACGGTGCGCGCGTCGTCGTCGAGCGCCTCGCCGGAGGAGGAGTAGACCGGCGTCTCCCACAGGTCGGTGTCGACCTCCTCGTCGCTCACCTCCGTCTCAGCAGCAGCGTCGCCGAGGTGGGCGAGCACGGCCGCGTGCAGCGCGACGCCGCGCGGGGCGCCGTCACGCGGCAACCAGGTGACGCTGATGCCGACGGGGTGCTGCAGGGTCAGCACATCAGCACTGAGGGGCACCTCCAGGAAGACCGCGCCGACGGCGTCGACCGGCAGCTGCTCGAGGATCGCGCCGACCGCCGGCACGGCCGTCTCGTCGCCCACGAGGAGCAGCTGGTCGGCATCTCCGGGCGCGAACTCGATGCCCCCGAAGTCCGCGCCGCGGCGGGGGGCGAGGGTGACCAGTCGATCGCCGACCCGGGCCCGCTCTCCCCAGGATCCGCCCGGGCCGGTCTCGCCCTCGTGCACGACGAAGTCGACGACCAGGCGCGTCGCGGCACCCTCACCGCGGACGGCGCGCACGGTGTAGGTGCGCATGTGGCCGCGCTCCTCGACCGGACGCTCGAGCCAGGTGCCGAACCACGACTCGTCTGCCCCCTCCAGCGAGGGCAGCGGGTGGTCGCCGTCGGGCAGGACCAACTTGATCCGCTGGTCGTACAGTGCGCCGTCGACACCGAAGTCGGCGAGCGCGGGTGATCCGAATTCGACGCGGACGAAGCTGGGCGAGAGGCGCTCGACACTCGTCACCTCGATCTCCTCCAGCAGCATGGGGAGCTCGGTGGTCGACACAGCCATGGCGGCACAGCCTTTCAACGAAGGGTCGGCTAACTAAGGCGACCCTAACTCGCGCTACCTCGACCTGCCTAACCGCCATGACGGTCACGTGGGGCGGTGATCTGCTGAGGAAACTCGCGCGCGGGTTCCTCAACAGGTCACCGCCCTGCCGGGCTCCACCACCCAGACCCTCAGTAGGTCACCGCGCCCACCCTCCTTCACGGCGGTGGCGGACGACGTGCCGGACGCCCGAGGGCGGACTCAGATCGACGTGCGGTGGAAGCTCTGGAACGAGCGGGACGGCGTCGGCCCGCGCTGGCCCTGGTAGCGCGAGCCGTACTTGGCCGAGCCGTACGGGTGCTCCGAGGGCGAGGAGAGCCGGAAGAAGCAGAACTGGCCGATCTTCATGCCCGGGTAGAGCTTGATCGGCAGCGTCGCGACGTTGGCGAGCTCGAGCGTGACGTGCCCGGAGAACCCGGGGTCGACGAAGCCGGCGGTGGCGTGGGTGAGCAGACCCAGGCGGCCCAGGGAGGACTTGCCCTCCACCCGTGCCGCGATGTCGTCGGGCAGCGTCACGACCTCGTAGGTCGAACCCAGTACGAACTCGCCCGGGTGCAGGATGAACGGCTCGTCCCCCTCGGGCTCCACGATCCGGGTGAGGTCGGACTGGTCCGCCGCCGGATCGATCGAGGGGTACTTGTGGTTGTCGAAGACCCGGAAGAACCGATCGAGGCGCACATCGACGGATGACGGCTGCAGCATCGCGTCGTCGTAGGGCTCCAGCGCGATGCGACCGGATGCGAGTTCGGTCTTGATGTCCCGATCGGAGAGCAGCACGGCCTCAACCTACTCGCTGCGCGCACCGCGACCGAGGTGGTTCACCCGCGGGACAGGTTCGGCCCATGGGAGGCTTCGCCCGTGCGTCTCTCGCGACAGGTCGGACGAGCAGCCACGACGGCACTGGCGATGGTCGCGGTCGCCGCCGTCTTCAACCTCGCGTTGCTCACCTACTTCGCTCTCGGCCTGGACCCGGCAGCCACCCGGGCCACCGACGGCGCGCGCGAACTGCGCCTGGCCCACCTGGCCATGCTCGACCAGGAGACAGGCCTGCGCGCCTATCTGATCACCGGCGAGGATCGCTCGCTGCAGCCCTACCTGGACGGCGTCCAGGACGAGGCCGAGCACCTCGCCGGCGCCGAGTCCAAGCTCGGCGACGTCGCGTCGATCCGCGGATTGCTCGCCGAGCGTGAGCGTGCCATGAACGCGTGGTCGACCGACTGGGCCACCGAGGCACTCCAGGAGGGCCGCCGGCTCTCCCGGACCGAGGCCAACCCGACCAAGAGCGCGTTCGTCGACGACGGCATGGCCCTCTTCGACACCTACCGGACCGCGCACCAGGCCGCCGTCGACGCAGCCGACCAGCATCGCTTCGACCTCGAGGACCGGCGCAGCCTCGCCCTCGGGCTCGCGATCGCCGGCCAGCTCGCGCTGTTCGTCGCCGGCGCGGTCGTCGTGCGCCTCCAGGTGCGCCGACTCAAGGCCGGCGTCGTCGAGCCGGTCGAGGGGCTGCTCGCCACCATCGCCGACCTCCGGCACGGCGACCTCGACGCGCGCGCCACTCCCGCCGGCCCCGACGAGTTGCGCGACATCGCCTTCGGGCTGGACGAGATGGCCAGCGCTCTCGCCGCCGAACGCGACGCCGTCGCGCGGCGCGAGGTGGATCTGATCGACGCGCGGGCCGAGGCCGAGGCCGCCAACGCAGCCAAGTCGTCGTTCCTGGCCACGATGTCCCACGAGATCCGCACCCCGATGAACGCGGTCATCGGGATGTCGGGGCTCCTGCTGGACACTCCGTTGAACGACGAGCAGCGGGAGTTCGCCGAGACCGTGCGCACGAGCGGCGACGCGCTCCTGACGATCATCAACGACGTCCTGGACTTCTCCAAGATCGAGGCCGGCGAGCTGGTGCTCGAGGAGCAGCCCTTCGGCGTGCGCGACTGCGTCGAGAGCGCCGTCGACCTGGTCGCCGCCCAAGCGGCCGCCAAGGGCCTCGACGTCGTGGTCCACCTCGATCCCGACGTGCCTGCCCTCCTCACCGGCGACGTCACCCGGACGCGCCAGGTGCTGGTGAACCTGCTCGGGAACGCGGTCAAGTTCACCCAGCGCGGCGAGGTCCTCCTCAGCGTGCGCGTGCTGGACAGCGTCGACGCCGAGCGCCCGCGACTGGCGTTCGCCGTCCGCGACACCGGGATCGGCATTCCCCCAGACCGCCTGGACCGGCTCTTCCTGGCCTTCAGCCAGGTCGACTCCAGCACCACGCGCGTCTACGGAGGTACCGGCCTCGGCCTGGCCATCAGCCTGCGGATCGCCGAGGCGATGGGAGGTTCGCTCGACGTCCAGAGCACCGTGGGCCTCGGCTCGACCTTCACGCTCTCGGTGGCACTGCCGGTGGCACCCGGCGGCGTCGACGTCGTCCATGTCGCGCCGGCGGAGCTGCCGGGCCGGTCTGTGCTGATCGTCGACGACAACGCCACGAACCGCCGGATCCTCCGGGCGCAGTTGGAAGCCTGGGGAATGGACGTCACCGACGAGGGACATTCCCCGACGGCCCTGGCGCGCATCCAGGACGGCGAGCGCTACGACATCGTCGTCCTGGACATGCACATGCCCGATCTCGACGGCGTCGCACTCGCGACCGGGATCCGGGAACTGCCGGATCACCTCGCCACCCCGCTGGTGCTGCTCACCTCACTCGGCGACCGACCGCCGGAGGGACGAGCGCTCGGACTGGTCCATCTCACGAAGCCGGTCAAGGCGAGTGCCCTGCGCGCCACGCTGGCCAGTGCCCTCGGCGGAGCAGCCGTGGTGTCCGATGTGGACACCGTGCTCGACGCACCCGCTCGACTGCGCATCCTGCTCGCCGAGGACAACGCTGTGAACCAGCGCGTCGCGACGTTGCTGCTCGAACGGCTCGGGCAGCGACCGACCGTCGTGTCCGACGGCGCCCAGGCCGTCGAGGCCGTCCGTCGATCCACCTACGACCTGGTCCTGATGGACGTCCAGATGCCGGTGATGGACGGGTTGGAGGCCACCCGCCAGATCCGTGCCGAGCTGCCCGCCGACCGCCAGCCGCGGATCGTGGCCATGACGGCGCACGCCCTCGACCACGACCGCGACGCCAGTCTCGCCGCCGGAATGGACGGCCACCTGACCAAGCCGGTACGGGTCGAGGAGCTCGCCGCGGTCCTCTCGCGCATCGCCGCTGGAGTGGTTGCTCCGGCGACCCCCGCCGCGGTGCCCGACGAGCACCCCGTCCTCGACCATGCGGTTCTCGATGCCCTGGTCGGCCACCTGGGCGAGGCCGGCGCACGCTTCCGGGCCGACCTCGTCCGCACCTGGATGACGACGGCGGAGCAGCAGGCGAACGGGCTCCGCGAGGCGGCCGACGCCGGAGATGCCAGCGCGGCCGCGGCGTTGCTGCACAGCCTGAAGTCGGCCAGCGCATCGGTCGGTGCGATGCGTCTGGCCACGCGGTGCTCGCTGCTGGAGGCTCAGATCCATGCCGGAGAGCCGGTCGCCCTGGCGGACGAGATCGACGGCGTCCTCCAAGCCGTGGACGAGGTGCGCACCGCCTGGGCCCGTGCCTGAGGTGTCATCCCTTCCGCTGGGGCGTGGTGCCTGGTCGGCGTGTGCTGGGATGGATCCTGTGAGCCACCCCTACCGCCGCTACGTCGCGCTCGGCGACTCCTTCACCGAGGGCGTCGGCGACGTCGACCCGGCGCGGCCCAACCAGGTGCGCGGCTGGGCCGACCGCGTCGCGGAGGTACTGGGCCGCGCCGCCGCGGACTTCGGCTACGCGAACCTGGCGATCCGCGGCCGCAAGCTGGGACCCATCGTCGCCGAGCAGCTCGAGCACGCCCTCGCGATGGAGCCCGACCTGGTGACCCTCTACGGCGGCGCGAACGACATCCTGCGCCCCAGCGTCGACGTCGACGACCTCGGCACGATGCTCGACGACGCCGTCGCCCGTCTGCGCGCGACCGGCGCGCGGGTGCTGGTCTGGACGCCGTTCGACCCGGGCGGCTCGGCGACCTACAAGCTGCTGCGGGGCCGCTTCGCGCTCTATGCCGAGCACGTGCGTGAGACCGCGGACCGCCACGGCGCCGACGTCGTCGACTTCTGGCGGCTGCGGGAGTACCGCGACTGGGGCTACTGGGACGAGGACCGGATGCACATGGCCGCGCCGGGCCACCAGCGGATGGCGATCGAGGTGCTCGACACCCTCGGCCTGGATCACGATCTGGTGCCGCTCGCGCCGATCTCGCGTCAGGTGCCGTCGCGACGCGAGGCCTGGCAGCAGAACGCCGACTGGATGCGCACCAGCGCCGCGCCGTGGGTGAAGCGACGGCTGACCGGCACGTCGTCCGGCGACGGGCTGAGCCCCCGGTTTCCCGAACTGACGCGGATCTGACCGCGCCCGGAGCAACCGCGGCCGGGGACGGCCCGGAGGGGATCCGGTCCGCCCCCGGTGCGATCAGCCGACGGCGAGTGCGACCGAGGTCGGCGCTCCTCCGACCCTGAACGGCGCGCTGACCTTCAAGCCTGCGACCGCTACCCGCGTGACGGTGCCGTCTCGCGGGTCGGCGACGAAGGCAGCGTCGCCCAGGAGCGTCATCGTCGGGCGGGTTCCGGTCGTGCCGAATTCCGGAACCACGGACACGGCGGCGGTCTCGACTCCCGTCCGCGCATCGACGGCGCGGATCCTCCCGTCGGTGGTCAGCACGAGCGCGGTGCCGCCGGCGGCTCGATGCAGCGCGAACGAGCGCACCGTCCCACCGATCGACATCGGGGCCAGGGCAGCGGCCTCCGGGTCCACGCGGACGAGCCCGGTCGGTCCGAAGTTCCCCACCATGTAGTCGAGGCCCTCAGCCGTGCGCAACGTACCCACGCGCGCTGCGGGATCGGCCTCGGCGGGCTCGACGAGCTTGGCGGTGTGCCAGTGGTCGCCGTGAGCCTCGACGACGATGACCCCGTCGGCACAACCGAACGCGACGACGTCGCCCACGCTGCCTTCACCGTGCAGCTGCGGGCAGTCATCCACAGATTCCACGACGGCCCCGGCACGGTTGCGCACCTCGACTCCGGTCGGAAGGCTGGCCGACGGATCCGCAGCGTCGGGCACGCTGATCACGACGTGGCCCGCGAGCGGCACCGCCACACCGTGGTGAGGACGAGCCGCTCGGATCCGGGTGGCGCCGAGCGGCTTGGTGCCGAGATTCTTCTCGGGCACCAGGACGACCGACCCGTCGCCGTCGTGGAAGATCGCGAGCATCCCGTCGTGCGAGACGACGTGCACGGGGGTGTCCCCCGAGATCGACCGGGCCAGCAGGGTCGGGACCTGCGAGGCGGCGTCGACGACGACCGTGCGGTCGGCACCTCCCTGGGCGATGACGGCATAGCGACTCGTGCCGGTCGAGTAGGCCAGGCCGGGCGCGTCGAGGGCGAATCGGCCGAGGAGGGCGCCGGTGGTCGGATGCACGAGCGTGGCCACCGGGGCGGTCGCGTCAGTGACGACCAGCGCCGGCTTGGGCGTCGGGGCGGGTTTGGGCTTGGGCTTCTTCTTCGGCGCGGCGGCCACGGGGCCAGCGATCGCTGCGAGCGTGACGGCGGTTGCCGCAGCTCCGGCTACGGCCGCGATCGGCCGTCGTGAACGCCGGCCGCGAGCGCCGTCGGTGAATCGATCCATGCGTCTCTCCTTCTCGAGGGAACCGCATCTCATCACATAATGAGAATCATTGTCATTTCGAGGCGCGACGGAGCGGCCCCCGGACACCGCGCGTTGCAAGACCGACTGAGTCGCGACCCGACGGTGTGGGCAGGCTCCGGAGGAGCGGGCGGACAGGCGTCGCCGGGAGGAGAGGAACGGAGCGGACGACGAGGTTCGAACTCGCGACATTCAGCTTGGGAAGCTGACGCTCTACCAACTGAGCTACGTCCGCATGCGACCACTCGCGTGGCTGCGCTCGGATACTACCGGGTTCCCGCGCGGCGGTCGGCCTGGCCCGACGAGCGGCGCCACCGATCGGTCTCGCCGGCGGCAGACGGTGCAGTCGTCACGTTGTCGGCGCGGAGAAGTGACGCCGGAGCCGACGGTGCCGATGGACGAAGAACGCGCGGACGACCGCGCGCAGGACGGCGCCGAGACCGGGGAGCGGCAACCTAGGCGTCAGCGTGACGGTGTCGGTGACCTCGGTCGTCGACCCCGCCTCGCCGAGGACGCGCCGGTGCTCCCACCGCTGCATCGCGAGCATCGTCGACTGCTCGTGGAAGCTCGTCCCCGGCACCAGCTCCACGATGGTGAGGTTGTCGTAGTCGAACGGCACCACGCCGCCGAGACGCAACCAGGCCCGCCCCAACGCAACACCGAGCGGGACGGTGTCGACGGTCGCCTCCCTCGCGCCGCGCGGCATGCTCATCGTCATCAAGGGACGCATCTCGTCGTTGATGCCGGCGGGCGTCACGACCCGCGCCCACACCTCGGCGACAGGGGCGTGGATCGTCGTCGAGAGCGTGAACGAGTACGCGCGGCGCATGTCGCCATCCTCCAGCGAGGTGCCCGTCGGCCTCCACGCCTGGTCTCACCGATGCCGTATCGGCGCGGTCTCTAGGCTCGCGCCGTGACCTTCGAAGGCTTCCCCGTCGCGGCACTCGACTTCTACGACGACCTGGAGATGGACAACACCAAGTCCTTCTGGGACGCCCACAAGGACGTCTACGCCGCCAGCGTGAAGGCCCCCTTCGCAGCCCTGAGCGCGGCGCTGGAGCCGGAGTTCGGGGCGATGAAGGTGTTCCGCCCCTACCGCGACGTCCGATTCGCCAAGGACAAGACGCCCTACAAGACGCACCAAGGGGCCTTCGTCGCGGCTGGGCCGGCGATCGGCTGGTACGTCGAGCTGTCGCCGCGCGGCGTCCGAGTCGGCGGTGGGTTCTACGAGGCGAGCGGGGAGCGGCTGGCCGCCATCCGCGCAGCGATGGACGCGGAGAAGACCGGCACCGCGCTGGCCCGCCAGCTGCAGCGCTACGAGAAGGCCGGGTTCGAGGTCGGCGGCGACCGTCTCAAGACGACGCCGCGCGGCTTCTCCGCCGACCATCCGCGCATCGGGCTGCTGCGCCACCGGACGCTCTTCGTCAGCCGCTCCTACGGCTTCGAGCCGGTGATCCACACCCCCGAGGTGCTCACGATGATCCGGGACGACTGGCGCCGGCTCCGTCCGCTGGTCTCCTGGGTTGCCGACGCCGTCGACGGCGTGCCCGGTCCGCCGACGCGGCGTTGATCCGGCGGGTCCGGATGAATCGCGCGGAAACCGATGAATCCCCTGCCGACGCGGGGTCGTTGCTGACATGACCGATCACGACGACGACCACCCCGCCGGCTGCGCCCCGCTGGTGCTCCGTGCCGAACCGTTCGCCGAACCCACCCTCATCGATCTTCCCGACGGCGTGCCCGTCGTGGAGCTGCACCACAGCGGTGTCACCATCGCCGACCTCCCGCGTCACTTCGACAGCGGCTTCGCCACGCTCGCGACCCTCGGGCCGGTCGGCCCCGGCTACGCCGTGTACCTGGGCGATCTCGGTGCCGCCTTCGACCTCCGGATCGGCTTCCCCGTCGCCGCCGTCCCCGCCGAGTTGCCAGACGGCGTGCTCGCGACGACGTTCCCTGCCGGGCGGGCACTGGTGCTGACCCACAGCGGCGGCTTCGAGGGCCTCGGGGCGTCCTGGGGTCGGCTTCACTCCGGCCCGGACGCCGTCGCCGCGACGTCCGCGATCGAGATCTACGTGAGCGACCCGTCGATCACACCGGCCGCCCATCTGCGCACCGACATCGTCGCGACACTGGACTAATCCACTCGGGCCATTCCGGCGTCCGCCCCTGGCGGCGTCGGCGGACCAGGTCGAGAATGCCGGAACTCCCTCCGTCTGGCTCCGGCCACTCCTCCAAGGACTCCGCCATGGCTCCGACCCGAAGCTCACGTGCCAGCATCGGGCGCCTCGCGCTGATCCTCACGCTCGCCGCCACCGCGATCGGACTTTCCTCCACTCCGGCCCAAGCAGCACAGTCGCGCCTCCAGGTCTTCGTGGGCGGCGGTCAGATGTTCATCAGCCCACCCAGCGCGGACAACGCGATCGACAGCCGCAACGACGTGCTGGTCGACCTGTACCGCGACCGGATCGAGATCACCGAACGCTCGCCCGAAGCGACCCTGGAGATCCATCCTGCCGCGGAGACCGGGTGCGCCGTCCAGGGCGCCAAGGTCGTGTGCACCCAATCCGTGACGGCTGTCAGCGTGCTCACCAAGGCCGGCGCCGACCGCATCGTCTTCGACCAGCCCCAGGACGACAGCCGCACGCTCAACGCCGATTGCGGCGACGGCGACGACGCGCTCCACGCCGCCCGCACAGGCGCCGCCGCCCTGCTCGGGGACGTCGTCAGCTGCGAGACGCGCTCCGACGAGCTCCCCGACGACTCCGAGCCCGTGCAAGTCGATCCGTTCGGCGTGAGCGAGGGCCTGGTCGTGGTGCCCCTGCCCAAGGTCACCGGCGTGCCCTACTGCGCGGGACGCAACCCCAAGAAGTGCGGCTCCTTCACCTTCTGGACCGAGGCCAAGGCGCGCCAGCGCCTCAAGGCGAGCGGCCTCAACTACCAGCTCAACGTCAAGTACGTCACGACGTACACCGCGGCACAGAAGATCCTCAAGCAGTACGTCACCAAGGGCGTGGTGACCAACACCAGCAACATCGCCGACGGCGACATCCTCGAGGTGAAGGAGGTCCTCTACGACGAGATCTACCGGCGCCACAAGGTGGACCGATCGAAGTTCCGTGCCTCGACGCTCAACTTCCCCTACGTCGTGAGCTACACCGTCTACCTGCCCCCGGTGCCGGACCCGCCCAGCGGTTGCCCCTACGCCACGGGGATCTACACCGACATCGACCCGAGCACGAAGGGCCAGCAGCGCTACGACGTCAAGAAGGAGCTGCTCGGCACCAGCCGCGCCTACGCCGTCGACGCACTCACCAAGCGCTTCAAGTGCCCCAACGTGGACATCAAGCTCTTCCCGGTGCTCAACAACACCGCGGACGTCGAAGCTGTGCGGGACGTGAAGTTCCGGAAGGCGGAGAAGCGGGTCACTCTCGAGCTGAACGTGCCTGCTCGGCCGGACCTGATCCTGCAGCTCTCGGGGCGTTCGCGCACCTTCTGGCTCGACTCGCCCGCCAACGCCGATCTCTTCGACGCCGAGCTCGGCCCGTTGGTCGACGGACGATTCGCACTCGCCCCGAACAACCGCACGACGGTGAACGTGCGGCTCTTCGAGCGCGTCACCGGCAAGTCGATCAACGGCCTCGGCACCGTGATGGTGATCGACGACGACGGCGACCTGGTGGCCGAGCAGACCGCGACGGGCGCCGGCGACACCACTCTCACCTTCCCGGTCAAGGACACCACGGAGCTCTGGTTCGTCGGCACGATCAAGGCTCAGGGCGGACGTCTGCTGACGTCGTTCGCGAGAAGGGCGGTCGTCGACACCGGTCCGATGCTGGCGACGGCGCGAGGCGCCGTCTTCACCCACGACGCCGCTGGCGTCTACGTGCGCAACACCCAGGCCAGCCTGCTGCTGCCGGACCTGCAGCAGGCGCGAGACGCCGTCAACACCGCGCGTGAGTTGTTGCGGGGTGCCCCCGACGGCACATCGGCAGGTCAGGCTCGCGACATCATCGAGACCAACCAAGGTCTGATCCTCAGCAAGCCGACCGCGATCCTGCGGCACATCCACGAGCAGACCGGGTTCGAACTCGGCAGCCTTCACGCGGTCGCGGGCGGGCCGGTCACCGACGCCAGTCTCGACACGGGGACGCCCGGAGGCATCGTGATCGTGCCGACCAAGGTCGCGCCCGCGACCGGCGTCGAGGGCGGGTCCTCCACCGGGGTCCGCCCGGCAGCGAGCGGCGTGCCCGCCGCCATGACCGGCCCTTTGGTCAGCGCCCTCGGCGGCAACAGCGTGCTGGGGCACGAGGCCGGCGGTTTCATCGCCAACGGGCGCTACATCGTCGATCTCGGTCCGGCACCCCCGGCTGCGCGGCAGGCGGCGGCCCGCGGATTCGGCGACTGGTTCAGCGGCCTGGTGCGGCTGGTCTCCAGCAGCGTCGGGAAGCTCGGCACCTCGTTGCAGCGGGCCGCAGCCGCTGTCGTGGACGGCGCCGCCCAGGTCGCACGCAGCTTCACCGGCGGAGCCACGGCGCCCTCGTTGGTGACGGTCAACGGTCGCTCGGTGATCCTGCCGCCGACGTTCAGCGCGCTCCCCGGTGCTTCGTCGGTGAACGCCGGCACCACGCCCGCGGCGCAGATCAAGGGCCAGCCGCTCGCCCCCACCCAGCGGCTGCGGGACGCGACCGGGCTCATCGCCAACGACGGGACCAGCCTGATCGCCAACGACGGGACCAGCCTGATGCCCAAGTTGGCGAACGCGCTGATCGCCAACGACGGATCCGGACTGATCGCCAACGACGGATCCGGGCTGATCGCCAACGATGGAGCCGGCCTGTTGGCCAACGACGGCGCCTCCTACCGTGCGGCCTGGGGCACGACATTGATCTCAGACCACGGCGCGGGCCTGATCGCCAATGACGGCGCGGGCATCGTCTCGAATCACAGCACCGGCATCGTCGCCGGGGGTGCCGGCAACTGACCGGGCGCTCCCCCGATCGGGGGTGACCCGCCTGCCACGGCAGACGGGTCACCCCGCAGGTTCGGTCAGCGCGGGGCGAACCAGGCGTCGCTGAGCACGACGGCGCGCAGATCGTCCATCGATAGTGCGGGGGCGTCCATCGTCGGGGCGACGTCTTTGCCCTCGGGCCCGTTGTAGGACAGCGCGGAGACGACGTAGCCGTGTCGCCACGCCATCAGCCCGTGCGAGGTGATCTGGTCGGCCACCTCGGGGCCCCACTCGAGCAACAGCACGCCGTCGCGGACGATGCACGAGCCCGGATCGTTGTCCGGGTTGGCCTGGTTGGCCGGGTCGACGAACTCCTCACAGCTGGCGAGCGTGTCGGCGCGCTCGATGATCACCGTGGTGAAGGTGCCGTCGACGGCGAAGTGCGCGATCTTCTCCTGGGGGTCGTCGCGGTAGCGGAAGCCGGCCTCGTCACCCGAGGTCTCACCGATCTCGACGTCCGGAATCAGGTCGCCGACCTGCTGCGGGATGGCCTGCGCGCGGACGGCGATGTCGGCATCGACCAGCAGGGGATCGGCGATCGTGTCATCGCCGGGAGTGGACGACGGCGGGCTCGGTGCGTCGCTCGGCAGCGGCGACGTGCTGCCGTCGGCGAATCCCACCGACGACGCATCGCTGCCGCCGTCGCCCGAGAGCAAGCCCGGACCCACGCTCGCCGCGACGCCGATGACGCCGATCACGGCG
>NZ_JAHRHK010000018.1:23510-61760 GCF_021246465.1 Nocardioides sp. R-C-SC26
CCGCGGGGGGGCGGGGTCCCCAGGTCCCGACGTCGTCGCAGTCGGTGGCCCCGTGCGGTGCCACCGGCCACGAGCCGCTCGACGTCGGGGTTCAGTCCGGCGCTCGCCTGCCGCAACAGGTCGGACGCCGACATGCCCGGGTCGCTCCGGGCAGGATCGTGACGGGCTGGATCGTTCTGACTGGTCATGGGGTGATGCCTCTCTCCGGGGTGACGGTGAGTGAGGGGTCGAGCAACGGGCGGAGCCGGGCCAGGGCCCGCATGCTCCGGTTGCGCACCGCGCCGGACGTCGTGCCCATCCGCTCCGCTACCTCGTCGACCGCCAGGTCGTCGAGGTAGCGCAGGACGACGACGGCACGATCGGCCGGCGCGAGCTCGGCCAGAGCGGCGAGCAACGCCACCTGGAGCACCACCCGGTCCGTCGCGGACGACGTCGCGGGGTCCGGCGCCTCGGGCACCTCGCCCCACGGCTGCTCGCCCGAGCTCCGGCGCCGCTTGGCGCTGAGGAACGTGCGCGTCAACGTCGTCTGGGCGTAGGCGGCCGGGTTGTCGATCCGGCGCCACTTCACGAAGACCTTGGCCAGCGTCTCCTGCACGAGGTCCTCGGCCTGGGCGCGATCTCCGCAGAGCAGCCAGGCAGACCGATACAGGTGCGGCGTCCGAGCGCGCGCGAAGTCGGAGAACTGCTCCTCGACCTCACGTGCTCCGGCCCGCTGCCTCGACATCCCACTCCTTCAATCGTTCGATCGGCGTCACCCGATACGACGCCTGACCACGGCGCCGTGTCACACCCCGGGGCCCACACTTCTCGACAGCCCACCGCTACGACGCTCCCGCACCCCGTTCTGGTTGCCTGCGGACGCGACCGGGGTGCACAGCTGTTCATCTGACTGACGCCTGGCGCACACCCGGGGCTCATCACGAGCACAGATCCGCGACCGACCGTGGCGGCATGGCCACGAAGCGCAAGGTCTTCCTCCACGTCGGACTGCACGACGTCGCCGGCGAGGTGATCGACCTCGCCATCGACCACCATCGCGACGCGCTCGTCGAGCTCGGCGTCACCGCGCTGGGCGAGTCGCGCGATGAGATGTTCCGCGCCTCCCTGGAGATGCTCGGCGACCACAAGACGTGGGGCTACAGGCGTGGCGAGGTCGAAGGTGTCTGGTCCCGGATCGTCCGTCGCAGCCTGAAGGGCCGTCACACGCTGGTCGCCAGTCAGCCGTTGCTCGCCTCCGCGACCCCCGACCAGGCCGCGCTCGTCGTCGACGCGCTCGCCGGCTTCCAGGTGCACGTCGTGGTCACAGTCGCGGCGCCCGACGCGTGGGCGATGCCCGGCGACCAGGCCCGCGACCTCGGCACCGTGCTCGCGCGCTGGGGCAGCGTCGTCTCCAAGCCCGAGCGACTGCACGTGATCGTGGCCGTCGACCCCGACCAGGCCTGGACCGACTTCGGTCGCGTCGTCGGCTTCGGCACGGCGTCGCTCGCCGCGCCGGCCGCGCCACCTCACCGCGACCCGATGCCGGTCGGCGCCCGCGTGCACGTGCTGCGCGCGCTGGCCGAGTCGTGGGTCGAGATCCTGACGACGACCGCTCACGACGTCGTGGGGGAGCCGGATGCGCTCCGGCTGCCGAATCTCGCCCTGTCGACGTCTCCCGAGGACGTCGCGCGACGCACCGAGCACGCACTCACCGACGCTCTGGCGGAGGTCGAGCGCCTCAGCCGACGCAACGAGTCACTCGAGGCCGAACTCGATCGGTCCGAGCGCAAACGCCGCAAGGCGCGGGCTCGGCTCAGCTCGGTGGCCTGATCCGTCAGGCACCGGTATTCCCCGTCAGTGGGGCTGCCAGGCGTCCTCGTCGGCCGTGCGGGAGGTGACGACCTCGGGCATGGCGCCGTCGGCGAGGTCCTGGATCGAGACCTGCTCGAAGACCTCGCGGAGCGCCCCCCGAGCTGCGATCCACACGTGCTGCAGCACATCGGCGCGATCGTTGTACTCCACGGCCTCGGGCCGCAGGCCGTAGACGGAGACGAGCGGGCCGTCGACCGCGCGGATGACGTCGGCGACCGAGACGGTCTCCGGCGTCTTGCCCATGCGCCACCCGCCCGACTGGCCACGCTGCGACATCACGATGCCGGAGCGACGCAGGTCGGCCAGGATCGCTTGGAGGAAGCCGTGGGGGATGTCCTGCAACCGGCCGAGCTCCTCGGCGCTGACGGCCTTGGCGTTCTCGCGCGCGGCCATCTCGATCAGCGCGCGGAGCGCGTAGTCGGATTTCGCAGAAACTCGCACGAGACCAGTGTGTCAGATTTCTCGCTCAGATCGCTCGACCAACCCCGTCTGCGCGGTCGCCCCGCCAGATCGTGCGGAACGGGTCAGTTCGCTGCGAGCAAGCACTCAAGGCCCCAACCGCGTAGGCCGTCCGCGCTATCGCGAGCACCCGTTCGCCGTCTTGCAAGCACCCAGCAAGCGATTTACTATTAAGTTACTGGCTGGTAGCACGCGATGGCGTTCCCGCTCGTCCATGCCACCGGCCCCATCCCGAGTTGAGAGAACGGTGGGTCAGTGAGCCACTACAAGCACAATCTGCGCGACATCGAGTTCAACCTCTTCGAGGTCTTCGGCCGTGACCAGGTGCTCGGCACCGGGCCCTTCGCCGAGATCGACACCGACACCGCGCGCGAGATCCTGGCCCAGGTGGCCCAGCTCGCGGAGGGTGAGCTGGCCGCCTCGTTCGTCGACGCCGACCGCAACCCGCCGGTGTTCGACCCCGAGACCAACACCGCGCCGCTGCCGGAGAGCTTCAAGAAGAGCTACCAGACCTGGATGGACGCCGAGTTCTGGCGCCTGACGACGATGGCGGAGCTCGGTGGCACCCCGGCCCCGAGCTCGATCTGCTGGTCGCTCGGCGAGATGGTGCTCGGCTCGAACCCGGCTATCTGGATGTACGGCGCCGGCCCCATGTTCGCCGGCATCCTGCAGCGCAACGGCACCGACCGCGACAAGCAGATCGCCCAGCACATGATCGAGCAGGGCTGGATCGCCACCATGGTGCTGACCGAGCCCGACGCGGGTTCCGACGTCGGCGCGGGCCGCACCAAGGCCACCCTGAACGACGACGGCACGTGGAACATCGAGGGCGTCAAGCGCTTCATCACCTCCGCCGAGTCCGACCTCTCCGACCAGGTCGTGCACTTCGTGCTCGCCCGCCCGGTCGGCATCGAGGGCGTCGGGGGACCGGGTACCAAGGGCCTGAGCCTCTTCATCGTTCCGAAGTACCACTTCGACCTCGAGACCGGTGAGCTCGGCGAGCGCAACGGCGCCTTCGTCACCAACGTCGAGCACAAGATGGGTCTGAAGGTCTCCAACACCTGCGAGGTCACCTTCGGCGAGAAGGTTCCCGCCGTCGGCTACCTCCTCGGCGAGGTCCACGACGGCATCGCCCAGATGTTCCAGGTCATCGAGAACGCCCGCATGCTCGTGGGCACCAAGGCCATCGCCACGCTCTCGACCGGCTATCTCAACGCACTGGAGTTCGCCAAGAGCCGCGTGCAGGGCGCGGACCTGACCCAGTCGGGGGACAAGCACGCCCCGCGCGTCACGATCACCCACCACCCCGACGTCCGTCGCTCGTTGATGACGCAGAAGTCCTTCGCCGAGGCGATGCGCGCGCTGGTGCTCTTCACCGCCACGTGGCAGGACCAGATCGCGCTGCTCGAGCACGCCGACGACAAGGGCGAGGCCTACCAGCTGGCGCACGCCGTCAACGACCTGCTGCTGCCGATCGTCAAGGGTTACGGCTCGGAGCGCTCGTGGGTGCTCCTCGGCACCGAGTCGCTGCAGACCCTCGGTGGTTCGGGCTTCCTGCAGGAGTACCCCATCGAGCAGTACGTGCGCGACGCCAAGATCGACACGCTGTACGAGGGCACCACCGCGATCCAGGGCCAGGACTTCTTCTTCCGCAAGATCGTCAAGGACCAGGGCAAGGCACTCGGCCACATCGCGGCCGAGATCCAGGCCTTCATCGACAGCGAGGCCGGCAACGGTCGCCTCAAGAACGAGCGCGCCCTGCTCGCCACCGCGCTCGACGACGCCAACGCCATGGTCGGTCACCTGATCAACGACCTGATGTCGGCGCAGGACGAGATCCGCAACATCTACAAGGTCGGCCTCAACACCTCGCGCCTGCTGATGGCGCTCGGTGACGTCGTCTGCTCGTGGCTGCTGCTGCGTCAGGCCGAGGTTGCGCTGGAGAAGCTCGGCGGCGACGCCGGCAAGGACCAGGCCTTCTACGAGGGCAAGGTCGCGGCCGCACAGTTCTTCGTGCAGCACAACCTGCCGAAGCTCGCGGCCGAGCGCGCCATCCTCGAGGCCACCACGCTCGACCTGATGGACCTCGACGAAGCCGCCTTCTGACCCACCCACCGCGGTTGACCCGTCTTCAAACAAAGACGGGTCAACCCCGGATCGCACGTTGACCCGTCTTCACCTGAAGACGGGTCAACGTCATTTCGGGGCGCGGAGGGACGAGGCGGCCGAACGGACGGCGGCACTGAGGCGATCGAGCGTCGGGGAGGCCAGGCGCCACCGCTGCCAGTACAGCGCGACGTCGACGTGGTCGCGCGCGTGCAGCACCTCCAACCTTCCGGCCTCGAGATCGGGCAGCAGTTGCGGCTCCGGCACCAACGCCCACCCGAGGCCGAGACGCACCGCCTCGTGGAAGTCCGCCGACGTCGGCACCCGATGCCGGACGGCGGGCACGGCGACACCGCGCGCAGCGAGATAGTCGCGCTGCAGCGTGTCCTTCTCGTTGAAGGCCACCACGGGCATGTCCGCCCAGCGGGGCCCGCGTCCGTGCCGCCAGCGCGCGGCGAACTCGGGTGCGGCGGCCGGGCGGTAGCGCAGCACGCCGAGCGCCTCGACCGAGCATCCCTGCACCGGCGTCGGGTCGGACGTGACGGCGGCCAGCACGTCTCCCCGACGCAGGAGGTCGGTGGAGTGCGCCTGGTCCTCCACGAAGAGGTGCAGCGACGTCGTCCAGGTGGCGATCTCCGCCATCACTCCGCGGAACCAGGTCGCCAACGAGTCGGCGTTGACGACGACAGCGAGTGAGGCGCGCCGCTCCTCGTCCGCGGCCAGCACAGCCCCGGCCTCGGCGTAGAGCAGGGCGGTCTGCCGCGCCAGCCTCACCAACACCTCGCCGGCCTCCGTGGGCTCACAGGGAGTGCTGCGTCGCACGACCACCTGACCACAGGAGGTCTCCAGGGCTCGGATCCGCTGACTGATGGCGCTCGTCGTCACGTGGAGTGCTCGGCCGGCCGCTTCGAACGTCCCCTCCTCCACGATCGCCAGCAGAGCGGCCAGCTGCTCCGGAGGCGGCATCATCGTCATGAAGCAATGCTAAAGAACGTTGCAGATCTTTCGATGGACGCAAGTCGCGCCGCCACCTAACGTCGACGACGTGATCAGCTCCGTCGGCGCCGGCCTCGCCACCGGCCTCAGCCTCATCGTCGCGATCGGCGCGCAGAACGCCTTCGTGCTGCGACAGGGCCTCGCGCGCCGTCACGTCGGTCCGGTCGTCGCGGTCTGCGCGGTCTCGGACGTCGTGCTGATCGCCGCCGGCGTCTCGGGCATCGGGGCGATCGTGGAGCACGCCCCCTGGTTGCTGGACGTCGTGCGCTGGGGCGGCGTCGCGTTCCTCACCTGGTACGGGCTCCGATCCCTGCGCTCGGCGACCCGCTCGGCCACGTTGGACGCCGCACGTGAGGGAGCGGGCTCACGCCGAGCCGCCATTGGCACGGCTCTGGCCCTGACCTGGCTCAACCCCCACGTCTACCTCGACACGGTCCTGCTGCTCGGCACCGTCGCCGCAAGCCACGGAAGCGACCGCTGGTGGTTCGGGGCGGGCGCGATGGCGGCGAGCCTGGCCTGGTTCGTCGGGCTCGGCTTCGGCGCACGCCGAGCTCACCGCCTTCTCGCGACGCCCCGCGCGTGGAAGGTGCTCGACGTGCTGATCGGCCTGACGATGCTCGCCATCGCCCTCACGCTCGCCCTGCACGGCACGTGACGGCACGTGGTCGTCGTCGGTCGACGGCCACTACTCTCGCGCCATGACCGATCAGGAGCGTCTCGCCGGGTACATCGACGTGTGGTGGAGCGCCATCGAGGACTTCATCGACCTGCTGGCCGAGCTGCCCGAGGAGCAGTGGGACACCCCGACCGACCTCGCCGGGTGGGACGTGCGCGCCTGCGCCGCCCACACCGCGCATCTGGAGCGGGTCCTCGCCGGCTACGGCGAGGAGCACGCCGAGCTCGGCGATCCGCCGCCTGCCCACGTGACCAGCCTGATGGGTCACTACACCGAGATCGGCGTCGTCAACCGTCGCGAGCACAGCCCCGCCGACCTCCTGGCCGAGCTGCGCGAGGTGACCGCGCGACGTCGCGAGCAGCTCGCCGCTGACCCGCCGACCGATGGGCGGGCGCACCCGGAGGTGATCTTCGGTGGCGTCCCGTGGGACTGGAACACGCTCCTGCGCAACCGCCCCCTCGACGTCTGGATGCACGAGCAGGACGTCCGCCGCGCCGTGGGTCGCCACGGCGGGCTGCACACCCGCGCGGCCGACCACACCATCGGCTACCTGATGGAGTCCTTCGGCTACATCGTGGCGAAGAAGGCCGCCGCACCGGCCGGCACGACCGCCGTGCTCGACGTCGAGGGCAGCGTGCCCGTCGGCGTCGTCGTCGGGGACGACGGGCGCGGCCAGCGCCTCGAGCGGCTGCCCGGCACCCCCGACCTGGTGATCGCGATGGACCGCGAGGCGTTCGTCGTCCTCGCCGGTGGACGCCGCGCGGCCCCGGCGGATGCCGTCACCATCGAGGGCGACGTCGAGCTGGGCCGGCGCATCGTCGACAACCTCGGCACGACCCCGTGAGCGCCTGGCGCCTGGGCGACATCCCCGACCAGAGCGGGCGGCTCGTGGTCGTCACCGGGCCTTCGACCGGCGGCCTGGGTCATCACACGGCGCTCGAACTGGCGCGGCGCGGAGCACGGGTGGTGCTCGCCGGCCGCAGCCCGAGCAAGGTCGAGCAGACCGCCGCGGAGATCCGCGTCGAGGTACCCGGCGCGGAACTGGAGTCACTCACTCTGGACCTGGCGGACCTGACCGCCGTGCGGGAGGCAGCGCACCGGGCCGCAGACCTCGGGCCGATCGACGTCCTGGTCAACAACGCCGGCGTGATGGGCATGCCGTCCTACCTGCCCACCGTCGACGGGATCGAGCTCCAACTGGCGACCAACCACGTCGGGCCGTTCCTGTTCACCGGGCTCCTCTGGCCCCAGCTCGTCGAGGCACGCGGACGCGTCGTCTCGGTGGCCTCGCAGATGCACCGGCTCGCCCGGCGCGCCCCGGTGGGCGACCCGCGCGTCCCGGCCGGTCGCTACCAGCCCTGGCTCGCCTACGGCGAGACCAAGCTGGCCAACCTGCTCTTCACCGCCGAACTGGCGCGGCGCGCGGCGCCGTCCGGGGTGACGGCGCTGGCCGCGCACCCGGGTTTCGCCGGGACCCACCTGGCCGCCAACGGCCAGTACGGGCGCTCGTCGGGCGGCGTCGCATCCGTGCTGGACGGCGCGATCAAGCTGATGTCGCAGTCGGCCGCGGCCGGAGCCTGGCCCTCGCTGATGGCCGCGACCGCCGACCTTCCGACCGGCACCTATGTCGGCCCTCGTGGGCCGCTGGAGTTCGCCGGCCGGCCGAAGGTCACCCGCGGCACCCGGCTCGCCCGCGACCCCGACGCCGCCCGCAGGCTCTGGGAGATCAGCGAGCAGACCACGGGCGTGCACTACCCCTGAGCCCGTACGGTCGCGACTGTTCCTGTCGGGGCACCGGGTCTCGTGACGGTCGCAGAGCGCCCCCCTCGACCACCGGCGACGGGGAAAGCGGCCACCTCGACCACCAGAGGCGGTCGAGGAGACATCACCGGGCGTCGCGGTCGTGCACCCGCACCATGCCGGTCAGGGTGGCGGCGTAGGCCGAGCCGTCGGGGCCGAGGGTCACGGCGGAGTAGTGGTTGTTGAACATCGTGCCGATGCCGGTGCGCACCTCGAACTCGAGCTTGCCGGTGCGGGCGCTCATCGCCGAGAGATACCAGGCGTTGACGCCCCACCAGTTCGAGCGCTTCGTGTAGGCGTAGACCAGACCGGTCGCCAAGGACACCTTCGCCACCGACGAGGGGCCGACAACGTCGTTGGTCCACACCGTGCGGCACGTGCCGGCCTCCGGGTCGACGTCGACCCGCGCGAAGCCGCCGTGGGTCGACCGACCGAGCACCGTGCGCAGGGGATCGCTGTACCCGACGTTGTTCTCCACGACGACGCCGTTGTCGTCGACGAGGACGAGGGAGTTGTCCGAGGCGCTGGCGTCGTCGTCGAAGACCGGCTCCTGACAGACCAGCTCACCCGTGCGCTGCCGGTAGAACTGGACGTTCATCCGCGGATCGGCGTTGTCGGTGATCGCGACCATGCCGTTGGGCATGAGGGTCGGCGTCGTGCCGCTGCCCTGGCTGAGCTGACCGGTCTTCTTCTGCGACCCGCGGTCGTAGGGGGTCTCCCACGCGGGAACGACCTCGCCGTCACGCAGGACCAGCTTGTAGAACTGCTCCACAGTGACCACGTAGAGCCCGCCGTCCTGCCCGACCGAGACCGAGTTCGCGATCTCCTCGTCCAGGTCGAGCATCGCGACCCGGCCCGCGGAGGCGATGCCGACACGGCCGTCCTCTGTCACCCACCAGGTGCCCTGGCCCTTCCAGTCGGGCATCAAGGCGATCAGGCAGTCGTCGCCGGGGATGTAGTCGGTGAGGTCGATGGACGACTCGATCGACAGCGCCGGCTCCCCGTCGGCGTCGCTGGTCGTGATCGTGACGATGCGGCGCTCGGTCGTCGCGACGACCGCCCGGTCGAGATCGTCGAGGTAGAAGTAGGAGCCGCCGCAGAGGTTCTCCCACGGCTTCTTGCCGCGGCCGTCACCGCGCGCGGGCAGCACCAGGGTCGCCTGCGGCACCATCGACTCGGGGTCGAGCACGTGCATGATGGCGCCGCGCATGTTGCCGCAGAGCGCGACCATCCTGTTCTTGGTGTCGAACGCGAGGGTGGCGCACTCCTTGATGCCGTACCAGGCGGTGTTCACCTCGGGCTGCCGACCGAGCGGGCCCTCCCAGGTGTAGGCATCGCTGGACCAGCCGTCGTTGTGCATCGCGGACGCCCCGTTGCGCGCCATCCCCGGGTGCTGCGGCACCACGACGTCGAGCGGATCGGCCGTCGCCGGACTTCCGCGGTAGGACGGCGTCACGAGCGCACCTATCCCCGGCGGGATCGGCAGTCGACCGTCGGGGATCACCACGATCACCGCGACGACGACCGCGACGGTCGCGGCACCGACGCCGACGGTGCGACGCGATGGCCGCAGCCACCGGCGCACGCGGGGAGCCGCCAGGAGCCCGAGCAGGACCAGCAACGCCCAGGGCCCCACCGCCCAGACGACGAGCAACGCGAGGAGCAGCACGAGCGTCCGACCGAACTTCACTTCCGACTCCCTGGGGTGATGAGGACGGGGCGCCTCGCCGAGGCACCCTATCCCTGATCTAGAACGTGTTCTCGGTCTCGACGAGCTCGACCACCGGTGCCGAGCCGACCACCGGTGCCGAGCCGACCACCGGGGCCGCCCCGGTCATCGAGCCCGCCCCGATCATCGAGCTCGTCGCGATGCCGTGCCCGGTCAGGAACGGAGAGCGGGAAGGAACGGTCCGCTCATCGTCCCGGCCCCCTGCATCGGCGCGGGCGATGGCAGCCTCGTGCCGCCGTAGACCACGGGCGACTCCGGATCGGCGTGGTCGCGCGCGTAGGCCAGCCACGTCCGCGTGCCGCGCTGCCCCTGACCGCGGCGGGTCCAGTCGCACACGCCCGTCGGGAAGATCTGCTGCATCCGTCGCCACTGTGCGTTGCTCATCGGCAGCAACAGGAAGTCGTAGTCGGCCCGTCGCAGCGGTCGCAACTGGCAGGCCACGACGTCGTTCAGCCGGTTTCCGCCGGCCTGTTCGCGCGGCGTGCTGAGGCGCAGCTGCAGGGACTCGGGCAGCACGCAGTCGACCTCGTCGTCCCGACCGGGCCGCTCGAGCAGGCCGGGCACGTTGAAGCAGCGGTCGGTCAGGTCGGCGGGCTTGTTCGCCACGATCTTGCGCGCCAACGGCCGAGCGGATCGGTCCCGCTCGACACGAGAGAGCCAGCGGTCCATCGCCAGGAAGGACTCGTTCGCCCAGCGCAGGTCGCCGATCAACGGCACCACGCCGAACCACATCACGCGGTTGTCGGTGTGACCCTGGGCGCGGCGCAGTCGATCCTCCAGCCAGAACGCGTGGGCGTAGTCGTGGGCGATGCCCGGGTCGGGTCCACCGAAGTTGATCATCGCGACGTCGCTCATGTTGGTCGCCTCGTTGATGAACCCCGTGCTGTACGCGCGGGAGATCGACGCGGGGTCGCCCGGGATGCGGCGATCGGTGCGTACCGAGTCGACGTCGAGGCCGCCGAGCTTCGCGTTGAGGTCGAGGAACTGCGCCAGGGTGATCCCGCCGCGTTGCAGCGACTTCAGGCCGTACTGCACCCCGGTGTTGGCGAAGGGGATGCCTCCGAAGCCGCGCCCGGCCGCCTTCTCCATCGGCGACCAGACCTTGCGCGGACGCGGGCCGAGCTGGTTGATCACCAGGTCGAGCACCGAGCACCGGACCCCGCGCGGGTTGCGCGTGGGGTGATACCGGGTCGAGGGGTCGCCACGTCGTGGGCTGACGGTTCCGGGGCAGTCGTCGCGCGGGTTGAGCGCCGACTTGAAGAGCCCCTCGTCGGCGACGACCGCGTTGAGGTGGGAGAGGTGGCCTTCGACGTCGGCCATCTGGGTCGGCAACCACACGACGCCCGGACCCCACCGCTGCGGGTCCTCGAAGTAGAGCCGCATGAGGTGGTAGTCGGCGAACTGCGCGCCGGCGGTGAAGGTGTCGGGGTAGGAGCAGGTCGTGGTCAGACCCTGATAGATGCCGGGATAGGCGTTCGCCACCGTGTGCTGGGCGATCGAGCCTCCCGAGCAGCCGGTGCCGATGGTGTACCGGATCGTGCCGTACCGCTCGACGAAGCGCTCCTTGGCCATCATCACCGACTCGGCGTTCAACGCGACGTTGCAGTTGTGGCCGGTGTTGTCCAGCGCGGTCGAGATGACGCCGAACCCACGGCCGAGCGCGGTGATGTAGGTGGCGTCGATGCCGGGCACCGAGATCGGGATCGTGCCGGAGTAGTCGCCCAGAGGCGGATCGGAGGGGCCGTAGGAGGCGCCGCACCCGCCGCCGTGCGGGATGAGGATCTTGTGGTTGAACTGCGGCTGCGGCGCGAACGCGCTCCAGCTCTTGCCGGGCTGCCACAGCGTCATGATCGTGTAGCGGTCCCGGTCCTGGAACCCGTCCTCACGACGCACGATGAAGGGCAGGCGCACACCGGTGTCGGTCGTGGTCGTGGCGACGTCGGACGGCGGGTCGCCGATGTCGTAGCGCTGGAGGTTCCCGAGCAGCGGGTTGCTGGACTTGTAGAAGTACCGGTAGCGCGGTGGCTGGTTGCACAACGCGTCCCGCGCGCTCGGCTGGCAGCGGTAGTGCCGGGTCTGCGGACCGGAGAAGACCGGCCCGCCGTTGCGGTGGTTGATCACGCTCAACAGCGCACGCTGCCCGCCACGACCGACGACACGGGCCTCGACCTGGTTGCGGCCCAGGCGAAGCCCGGTCACCAGGCCCTCGAACCCGCCGCCCGCCCGCGTGGCGAAACGCCCGGTGACGTCGCGGCCGTTGACGGCGACCCGCACCTGCGCCGCGCGCACGCCGTCAGGGAGGAGGACGGCGAGTCGGACGTCGTCGTCGGAGATCAGGTCGGGGCGGTTCGACATCGACACGACGGCGAGCCGGTCGACCCGTCGCGGCGCCGACACCGGGGTCGCCGACGCGGTCGGACCCGCGACGACGTCCTGCCGCGCCGGTGCCCCCGGAGGGGCGGGCGAGGCGGGCGCGGGGGCGGGCGAGAGCAGGAAGGGCAGCACGGTCAACAGTGCCGCCGCGCCGGGGAGCAACCGGCGAGTGGCGGTGGTCACAGTTGCGCATGATGCCGCACCAGCCCGCCTACGGACAGGGAATCCCGCGGAGTCGGGGCAGATCAGAGCGGGAAGGCCACGCCGGTGCGCTCCTGCGAGACCTCCCACAGACGGCGGGCGGCGGCGTCGTCGCGGGCGGCGGGCGAGCGCTTGTTGGGGCCGGGCTCACCGCGCATGCCCTGGAAGCCGCTCGGGCCGATGTAGCTGTCGGGCGGCAGGTCGGCCAGGACGGCGTGCACCGTCGGGCGGGAGCCGAACTCCGCGCTCGTGGCGAGCACCTTGTTGCCGACCCACATCAGCTTGTTCATCACCGGGTTCGCGTGGTGGCTCTGCAGGTTGGTCGCCGAGTAGCCGGGGTGGCACGCGTGCGCGACAACACCGCTCCCGCTCGATGCCAGACGGGCCTGGAGCTCGCGGGTGAAGAGCAGGTTCGCCAGCTTGGAGCGCTGATAGGCCCGCGTCGGGTTGTACTTGCGCTCGGAGTCGAGGTCGTCGAAATCGAGCTGCGGACCGTTGTGCAGGCCCGAGCTCACGGTGACGACCCGATCGGTGATGGCCGGCAGGAGCAGGTTGGTCAGCGCGAAGTGACCCAGGTGGTTGGTGCCGAACTGTCGCTCGAAACCATCGGCGGTACGCCCCTGCGCGACCATCATGATGCCCGCGTTGTTGACGAGTGCGGTGATGTCGCCGTCCCAGGTCTCGGCGAAGCGCCGCACCGACGCGAGGTCGGCCAGGTCGAGCTCGCGTACCTCGGTCGAGCCCTCGATCCGTGTCGCGGCCTCCTCGCCGCGGCTCAGGTCGCGCACCGCGAGGACGACGTGACCGCCGGCGACCGCCAGCTTCCGCGCCGCCTCGAAGCCGATGCCGGAGTTGGCTCCGGTGACGACGTAGGTGCGGCCGGTCAGGTCGGGCAGGTCAGCGGAGCGGGAGGACGCCATGGCTCCACGGTAGTCAGGTGGGCGCAGCGGCGACCCGCACAGACGACGGAAGGCGGGACGACCGCTGCGTCGGGTGGGCCGTGGGTGGGGGTCTCGACGAGCTCGACCACAGGTTCTCGCCTGCTGCGCGGCAACCGGCGGAATCAGGCTCAGCCGCGGAAGGGTTCGGTGCCCTTGACCAGCTGGAGCCCCGCGATGCCCGAGTGCGCCTGGGCGAACACCAGCTCACGGCCGAGGTCGCCGACGGTGTTGGCCAACGGCAGTGGCGTGATGAGCACGGTGGAGAGCACACCGATCGCCTTGCCACCGGCACCGAGGACGGCCGAACCGGAGTCGCCGGGGACACCCGGCGTCAGCGTGTAGAAGGTGTGCGACCAGCCTCGGTCCGCCGCGTCGTCAGCGAAGGTGAACCCGGTCTTCGGCGAGAACAGCGAGACACCCGCACGCAGCGAGGAGTTGCCGTAGGACCAGACGCGCTCGCCCGCACGCACGCCGTCGGTGTCGATGCCGGTCGGCCCGCCCCACACCGGCACGGACGGGTTCACCTTCGCGACGTCCTTGGCGGCGACCTTGACCAGGGCGAAGTCGTTGTAGTCGCAGGTCGCGGCGTCGGTGACGCCGAGCGCCCGCATGGTGCGCCACGAGGAGTAGGCCAGCGTGCCCGAGCCGATCACCGATCCGTTGGTCAGCAGGCTGCCGCCGCGGTTGAAGGTGATCGCGCTACCGAGCGGGAGCGAGTCGACCTTGCACCCGTTGGTGTCGGTGGATCCGCCCTTGCCGACGCAGTGGGCCGCGAGCCCGATGTAGACCCCTCCCGTGGCGTCGGTGAAGACGAAGTTCGTGGTGCACTGCCCCGTCGACGCGTAGGCCATCACGCCCGGCGTCAGGCTCGCCGAGGCAGCTGGCGCCCACGTGGTCTGGCGCTTCGACTTCGTGCGCGGAGCGGCGTCGGCGGAGGTCGCCACGAGGGTGGCGAGCAGAGCGGCGGCAACCAGGATCACCAGTGCCCGCAAGGCATTCGGGCGCGACAACGTCATGCCCGGTCAACGACCGACGCGCCCCGACGTCACGCCCGTCGACCAGTTCCGGCGTCTAGCCCAGTGGGCCCGCGAGGCACCGCGACGTGGTGCCCTCACCTACCCTCGTCGCCGTGTCACCTGTCTTCCGCCGTCTCTCCGTCGCCGCGATCGGCTTGGCACTGCTGACGATCGCGGTTCCCTCGTCGACGTCGCCCGACGCCGCCGCGTCGGCCTCGCCTGCGACGTCGGCAACGCGCGGAGCGTCGTCCTGCGCCGCCACGCAGTGGGTGGGCTCGTGGGCGGCCTCGCCGAACGGCCCCGACACCATCGGAGACTTCACCTCGCGTGCGCTGCAGGACCAGACCGTGCGCATGGTCGTGCGGCCGACGCTCTCGGGGAGCCAGGCACGGTTGCGGTTGACGAACCGGTACCACCGCCAGTCGGTGACGCTGGGTGCGGTGACGGTCGCCGTGCGCGAGAGCGGTGCGACACCGGCCGCGAGCACCGTCCGTCAGGTTCTGTTCGGCGGGTCCACCAGCGTGACGATCCGCGCCGGCTACGACGTGCTCAGCGACCCGCTGAGCTTCCGCGTGCGGGCGGGCGAAGACCTGCTGGTCAGCATCCACGTGCCCGGAACCGTCGCCGACCCCGCGCAGCACATCGTGACGAATCAGACGAGCTATCTGGCGCCGTCCGGCACCGGAGACCACAGCGCCGACGTCGACGGCGCGGCCTTCACGCGCACTACGCGAGGCGTCTTCTCCACCGGCTGGTACTTCGTGGCCGGCCTCGACGTCCGCGGGCCGCGTCGGATCGGCTCGATCGTGGCGTTCGGCGACTCGATCACCGACGGCTACCAGGCGCGCCCCTCCGGCACGGAGTCCTTCGCGGGCCTGGACCGCAACGTCCGCTACCCCGACGTCCTGCTCCGACGTGTCACCCAGGCGCGTCCGGGTCAGCGTTGGTCGGTGCTGAACGCCGGCGTCAGCGGCAATCGGCTGCTCCGTCCCGACGGGAGCCGCGACCGCTATCGGACGTCGGCACAGCGGCGCTTCACGATCGATGCACTGGTCTCCCCCGGCGTCACCGATGTGATCGTGCTGATCGGCACCAATGACCTGACCAGTCGGCCGGGCTCGCGGAGCAATCTGCTGCGGGGATACCGGGCCCTCATCTCCGAGGCGCGCGCAGCCCGGGTCGCCATCCACCTGGCCACGGTGCCTCCGCTGGGCCTACGACCCAACTCCTCCGCGGAGCGGCTCCGCCAGGCGATCAACAGGTGGGTGCGGCAGCAGCGCCTGGCCACCTCCGTGATCGACGCCGACGCCGCGCTGCGCGACCAGCGTCGACCGCAGCTGCTCCGCGCCGCCTACGACTCCGGCGACGGCGTCCACCCCTCGACCGCGGGCTACCAGCGGTTGGCGCAAGCCGTCCGACTCGGGCAGCTGCGCGGCGCCCGCTGCTGATTCCGAGCGCAGCGTCCGCGACGAAGGAGCGGGCGCGTAGCGCGAGGAGGTTGAGGTCCGAGCGCAGCGCGGGTGAGGAACGAACCCGGGCGTGGGCGCGAGGAGGTTGAGGAGCGGTTCACGACTGAGGAACGAAGTCGAGAACCGCGTCACGAAACCCGGCGAGGGACGAGACCACCGCGACCACAGACGGCGAGCAGGGAAGCTGCCCGGCTCACCGGGTTTCGAGACGCTCGCTGCGCTCGCTCCTCAACCACCGGGGTACCTCGCAGCCGAGGGCGGCCCTAGGCCGGCGGGCGCAGCCGGGTGACGGAGCCGAGGAAGTCGGTGACGTAGAGCGAGTCCCGGTCCCAGCCGCGGCCCGCACCGAAGCGGAGCGAGCTGGCGAAGGGGATGCCGGAGGCGATCGTGCACTGCCGTCCCGAGGCCGGGTCGACGCGGACGACCTTCCCCGCGACGTTGAGCGTCACGTACAGCTGGCCGTCTGCACCGAGCGTGATCTCGTCGGCTGCGTTCGCGGGGCCGAACCCGTCGAGGGTGATGACCCGCGGCGTGCGGTCGGGGCGTCGCAGGTCGACGACGCTGATGGTCGACGTCGGGTTGAAGGTCGAGACGAGGTAGACGAGCCGCCGCTCGGCGTCCACGGCCATACCGTTCGTCGAGGTGACCGACGGGGCGAAGGTGTCGCGCCGGCCGTCGCGGTACAGCCGTGTCGTCCGACCCGGCAGGCCGAGATCGCGGCTGGCGAGGAACGACCCGTCGGGCAGACGAACCAGGCCGTTGGGCATCGCCAGCTTGCGAGCGAGCACGCGGACCTTGCGGGTGTCGAGGTCGACGACGCTGAGCGTCCCGCGGCGGTAGCCGAGGTCGCCGAGCAGACCGTCGGCGAAGCCGTTGCCGGTGGTGAAGAACAGCCGGCGTCCGACGACGACGTGACCACCCGGTGCGGCGACGTCGGGCACGATCACCTCGGTCCTGCCCGATGGCGTGAGGCGCAGGATGTCTCCGGCTCCGCCGCCTGCTTGCCCGGCCGAGAGCAACAGGCCGCCGCGACCGTCGAACGACAGATTCTCCAGCGTGCCCAGCCCGTCGGCCACGCCGCTGGCGCGCCAGGTCGCGCATGGCGCGGGCGGGGCCGCGCTCGCACCGGTGGGCGCAGGGCCCGCGACGAGTGCGGTCGTGGCGGCGATGACGGCGACGGCGACGCGCGCCGGACGGAGCAGGCTGATCACGCCGTGGTCAACGACGGCGGTCACCGAAGGTGCCGGGGCGATCCGGGTCGTCTTCGACCTCGCCGGGTCTCGAGACGCTCGCTGCGCTCGCTCCTCGACCACCGGACAGCCGACCACCGGGGTCGGGCTACCAGGAGAGCTCGTCGCAGGCCTGGGTGGGGCCGGTCTCGACCTGCAGGGTGGCGTGCTCGATGCCGTGCACGTCGCGCAGCAGGCGCTGGGCCGCGACAAGCACGTCCTGGCTCGCGGCCTCGGCGCCGACCACCAGGTGCGCGGTCGCGACGTGCATACCGGAGGTCAGCGTCCAGGCGTGGAGGTCGTGGACGTCGGCCACACCGGGCACCCCGCCGAGATCGGCGGCGACGACGTCGATGTCGAGGCCCGCGGGCACGTGCTGGCCGAGGACGGCCAGCACCTGGCGCCCCAGGAACAGCGCGCGGACGGCGACGAACAGTCCGATCGCCAGTGCCACGGCGGTGTCCCAGACGGCGTCTCCTGTCGCGCCGACCATGAGGGCCGCCACGATGACCCCGACGGAGCCGGCCGTGTCGGCGACGACCTCGAGATAGGCGCCCTTGACGTTGAGCGACTCTGCGGCGCCCGCACGCAAGAGCAGCAGCGCGATGACGTTCACGATCAATCCGAGAGCGCCGACGACGAGCACGGGCCCGGTCTCGATCTCGACCGCGCTGCCGATCCGGCCGATCGCCTCGACGACGACGTAGCCGGCGACCCCGAGCATGAGCAGCACCGTGAACCCGGAGGCGAAGATCTCCGCGCGGTAGGAGCCGTAGGTGCGCCGCCCGGTGGAGTCGGCGCGCGTCGCGATCTTGGTCGCGACCAGCGCGGCGCCGAGCGCCACGACGTCGGCGGCCATGTGACCTGCATCCGAGATCAGGGCGAGCGAGCCGGTGGCGAGACCGGCGACGAGCTCGACGACGAAGAACGTCGCGATCATCGCGAAGGAGACCGCCAGCCGCCAACGATGCCGCGCTCCGGCGTGCCCGTGTCCGTGCCCCACTCCCATGGCCGCCATTGTGCCGACCTGGCATCGGTGGCGGCGTCGACGTCTCGCGCGGAGAGCGGCTCGGCGTAGCACCGCTCAGACGCGGTAGCCGTGAGCCGCGATCGCCGGTAGAGTCGCCCGGAATTAGAACACGTTCTACTTTGCTCTCACTCGAAGGTGCTCCCATGTACGACTTCGAAGGCGACCGGGCGCCCGACACCACCGACTCCTCCGGCCGTGCCGCGCCTGCGTCGGACGCACCGAGCGGCGGCGGCCACGGCGCCCCGCCCATCGCCCTGACAGCACTGGAGTTCCCCCGGTTCCTCGGGGAGTACGCGGCCTCGCGGGCGCTCGATCTCGCCTCGCTGCCGCTCGCCGCGGCTCCGCGGTTGAACCTCCCGATCGCCGGCCCGCGCGACGTCGGCCGCGGCCGGCCGGTCCTCGTGCTCCCGGGATTCGCTGCGAACGACCACCTCACCGGTCGGCTCCGCAGCCACCTGCGGGGCCGCGGGTTCGCCGTCCACGGCTGGGGGCTGGGTCGCAACATCGGCCTGACCGACCAACTGGTCGACGGTCTCACCGCCCGTTTCCTCGGGGTCGCCGAGAGATTCGACGAGCCGGTGAGCATCGTCGGCTGGAGCTTCGGCGGCGTCCTGGCCCGCCGGCTCGCCCACGAGCACCCCGACCGCGTGGCCCGCATCGTCTGCCTCGGCTCCCCCTGGCGCGCGGACGGCGAGCGCACCCGCGCGACGGCGATGTTCGAGCGTTCGCGGGTCAAGCACGGCATCTCCGACCGCGCGCTCGAGATCGTGACCCGGTTGCGCGAGCCGGTCCCGGTGCCGACCACAGCGATCTACTCCCGCACCGACGGCGTCGTGCCCTGGCGGGGCTGCCGCGTCGACGAGCGACCCGCCTCGCCCGGCCCGTTGGCCGAGAACGTCGAGGTGATCAGCAGCCACGTCGGCCTGGTCAGCAATCCGCTCGTGCTGCGCCAGATCGTCGCCCGGCTGGCTGCCGACACCTCCTCCGACGGCCCCGGCGGGACCGACGAGCCACCCGTCGGCGCCACGCCGCTGCGAGCCGCGCGATGAGCGCGCTGGAGAGCCGCAACCCGACCGCCCTCAACCTGGTGCTCCCGCTGCTGCGGCTCGCCATGAAGGGGTACTTCCGCTCGGAGGTGCGCGACATGGAGCGCGTGCCGGACGGCGGGGCACTGATCGTCTCCAACCACTCCGGCGGGCTGACGCCGATGGACGTGCCGATCCTGGCCGTCTCCTTCGCCGACACCTTCGGCGCCGAGCGCCCGCTCTACTGCCTGGCCCACGACATGCTCTTCACCGGGGTCGCAGGCCCGCTCATGCGTCAGTTCGGCTTCACCCCGGCCACCCGCGAGGCCGCGCACGAGATCCTCACCTCCGGCGCGGTGACCATCGTGTTCCCCGGCGGGGACTTCGACACCTTCCGACCCTTCACCCGCCAGAACGTCGTCGACTTCAACGGCCGGGTGGGCTATGTGCGTACCGCGCTACGCGCCGGAGTCCCGATCGTGCCGGTCGTGTCCATCGGCGGCCACGAGGACCAGCTCCACCTGAGCCGCGGTGAGTGGCTCGGACGCCGTCTGCCGACCCGCAAGCTGATGCGCTCGGATCTCTTCCCGATCTCCTTCGGCTTCCCGTTCGGCCTCAACGTCGGCATCCCAGCGAACATCCCGCTGCCCACCAAGATCGTGACCCAGGTGCTGGATGCGATCACGCCCGAGGAGATCGAGGAGCTGTTCGGCCCGGACGCCGAGCCGGCCGAGGTCGACGGCGAGGTGCGACGCCGGATGCAGGTCGCCCTGGACGAGCTCGCTCGCGAACGTCGCTTCCCGGTGCTGGGCTGAGGTGCCGCGATGAGCGCTCCCGCCGGCTTCTGGACCCGACTCCGCACCCAGCTCTGGGCCATCTCGGTGCTGGTGCGCAGCAGGATGTTCACCCTGATGCGGCCCGACAAGTACCTCGGTTTCGTGCGCACCCTGCGCGCCCAGGGCACCAACGCGACGACGAGCTTCAGCCTCGCCGCCATCCGGAGTCCTCACGGCATCGGGATCATCGACGAGCGCGGCTCGTTGACGTGGCGGGAGCTGCAGGTGCGAGCCGACGCGCTCGCCGTGGCCCTGACCGACCTCGTGGGGTCACGACCCGAGACGGTCGCGATCCTGTGCCGCAACCACCGTGGTTTCGTCGACGCACTGATCGCCAACTCGCGACTCGGCGGTCAGGCTCTGCTGCTCAACACCGGGTTCTCGGGTCCGCAGCTGGCCGACGTGATGGAGCGCGAAGGCGCGCGGGTGATTCTCTACGACGAGGAGTTCGCCGGCATCGTCGCCGACGCCCGCGAGCGCATCCCCGGTCTCGTCGAGGTGCTCGGATGGGTCGACGACGAGGTCGCAACGCACCCGCACCCCACCATCGAGGAACTCCTCGGCCGGTACGCCGGGCGACACCAGCGGCCGCAGTTCGGCAGCCGGGTCGTGCTGCTGACCTCCGGCACGACGGGCACCCCCAAGGGCGCGAAGCGCGCCGGCGGCGGTACCGACGAGCTCGCCGGCATGATCGAGCGGATCCCGTGGCTGGCCGAGGAGACCGTCGTCGTGGCCGCCCCGATGTTCCACGCCTGGGGCTTCGGCCAGCTCGTGATCGGCGCGACGATGACCTGCACCGTGGTGATGCGCCGCCGCTTCGATCCGGAGTCGACACTCGCGCTCGTCGACGAGCACCGGGCGACCGGCCTCAGCGTCGTGCCGGTGATGCTCGAGCGGATCGTCGACCTGCCCGATGAGGTGCTCGACCGCTACTCGCTGGCATCGCTGCGGTTCGTCTCGGCCAGCGGCTCCCGCATGCGCCCCGACGCCGTCACCGCGTTCATGGACCGCTTCGGCGACGTGGTGCACAACTCCTACAACGCCACCGAGGTCGGCCAGATCAGCGTCGCGCTGCCGGCCGACCTCCGGCACGCGCCCGACACGGCCGGGCGCGCCGTCCGCGGCACGCTGCTGCGGGTCGTCGACGACGAGGGCCGCGACGTCGCCACCGGCGCGGTCGGCCGGATCGTCGTGCACGGCGTCTCCCCGTTCGAGGGCTACACCACCGGCGCCACCAAGGACTTCCTCGGCGACTACATGGTCTCCGGCGACGTCGGGCGGCTCGACGAGGCCGGTCGCCTCTACGTCGTGGGCCGCGACGACGACATGATCGTGTCCGGTGGCGAGAACGTCTACCCGATCGAGGTCGAGAAGACGCTCGGCGCCCACCCCGACGTCCGCGAGGTGGTGGTGATCGGGGTGGACGACGAGGCATTCGGCCAACGCCTGGCGGCCTACGTCGTCCCGGTGCCGGGCACCAGCCCGGACGTCGATGCGTTGCGCGGGCACGTGAAGGCGACGCTCGCCGGCTACAAGGTGCCGCGCGACGTCGTGCTGCTCGACGAGCTGCCGCGCAACGCCTCGGGCAAGGTGATGGTGCGGGAGCTGCCACCCAGCTCAGGCACGGGGACATCGGGGGCCGGGGCGTGACCGTGCACCCGGCCATCGAGCGGATGGAGGGCGTCGACGCCGGCTTCCTCTACCTCGAGACCCCCGACGTGCACATGCACACCCTCAAGATCGCCGTCCTCGAGGCCGACCCGCACCTGACGTTCGAGGTGTTCACCGCCGGGCTGCTCGCCCGTCTGGAGAAACTGCCGCCGTTGCGCCGCCAGGCCGTGCCGGTGCCGTTCGGCATCAACCATCCCGTGTGGGTCACGCGCCCGACCGTCGATGCGAGCCGCCATATCCACCAGCACCGGGTGCCCGGCGCCGGCACGATGCGCGACCTGGAGGTGCTGATCGGCCGCATCTCCAGCACACCGCTGGACCGCCGCTTCCCGCTGTGGGAGCTGCACTTCTGCGAGGGGCTCGAGGGCGGCAGGATCGCCGTCGTCGGCAAGATGCACCACGCGCTGGCCGACGGCGCCGCAGCCAACGCCCTGCTCGGCAATATCACCGACGTGCGCTCGGCGGAGCTGCCGACGGCCGCACCCGGCACGTACCTGACGACGACGCGGACGCCGGGGCGCCGTCAACTGATCCGCTGGGCGCTGCACGACGCACTGCAGCAGTTCCGCGACCTGCCGGGCCTGCTCGCCCGGACCTTCGCGGGGTTGCGCGCCGCCGCTGCCTACCGGCGGCGCGAGGAGCACGGCGTCCCGCTGCCCGTGCTCAACGCGCCACGCACCTCGATCAACGGCTCCCTCACGCCGCGGCGCAGTTTCGCCACCTGCTCCCTGTCGCTCGCGGAGTTCAAGCGCGTGCGCGCCCAGCACCAGGGCGTGACGCTCAACGACCTGGTGCTCGCCGTGGTATCCGGTGCGCTGCGGCGCTGGATGGCCGAGCACGGCGAGCGCCCGGCGTCCTCGCTGACGGCGGGGGTTCCGGTCGGCGTCGACGAGCGCGGCGCGCCGCCGCGCCTGGGCGGCAACCGCGTCTCGAACCTGTTCACCACGCTCGCCACCGACGTCGAGGACCCGACCGAGCGACTGCAGACGATCTCCCGGACGACGTCGCACGCCAAGCACATCCAGGACCGGCTCGGGCGCCGCACCCTGATCGACTGGACCCAGTTCGCGCCGCCGCTGCCGTTCTCGGGCGCCGTCCGCGCCTACTCGCGACTACGGGCGGCGGCCTGGCACCCGGCGGCCTTCACCGCGATCGTCTCCAACGTGCCCGGCCCGCGCGAGCGCGCACGGATCGGCGGCGCCCGGCTCGCCGACCTGTTCAGCGTGGGCCCGCTCGCGGACGGGATCGGGCTCAACGTGACGGTCTGGTCCTACATCGACCGGATGAACTTCTCCCTGCTCGCGTGCCCCGACCTGCTCCCCGACGTCGAGGTGCTGGCCTCCTACTTCCCCGCCGCGCTCGCCGAACTCGACCTCGACGCAGCCGGCTCCGTCGGCGCCGCGCCCGACTCCCCCACCGAAGGACACGCCACCGCATGAGCCAGTACTTCCAGCGCGGCGCAGCCTCCACTGCCCGCGGCGTCGGCCATCTCACCCTCGCCGGGCTGCAGTTCAGCCTCGGGTTCGTGGTGACCGGCGTGCGGATCGGCATCCGGCGCACCCAACGTTTCCCCGTGCTGCCGGAGCTGCCGGAGGGGCGCGTGCTCGAGCTGCCCGACCGCGGTCGCGCCGTCGTCTATGACACCGGCGCTCCGACGCCCGATGCGCCGACGGTGCTCCTGCTGCACGGGCTGGCGACCACCGGCGCGCTGTGCTGGTACGGAGTCCTGGACTCGCTGCGGGCCACCCACCGCGTCGTCCTGTTCGACCAACGGTGGCACGGTCGCGGCATCACCTCGGAGCGGTTCTCCCTCGAGGAGTGCGCCGACGACGCCGCCGCCGTGCTCGACGCCCTCGAGATCGAGCGTGCGATCGTCGTCGGGTACTCCATGGGCGGGGCGCTCGCCCAGGTGATCGCCCATCGCCATCCCGACCGGCTCGCCGGCCTGGTGCTGTGCTCGACCGCGGCGGCCTGGATCGGCAGCCTGGGCGATCGCGCCTTCTACCCGTTCCTGCATGCGCTCAACGACCGGATCCGCCCGTTCACCCACAGCCGGGTGGCCGCGCGTGCCGCCGGTCTGCCACCGGTGCCGGCACCTCCCTCGGGCGACCTCTCGGCCTGGGCCTGGGCGGAGTTCCGCAGCACCTCGGCGTGGTCGCTGCCCGAGGCGCTCGGCGAGCTCGGCCGCTTCGACGCCCGCGCGTGGCTGCCCGACGTCACCGTGCCCTCGGCCGTGGTCGTGACCGCTCGCGATCGCGCCATCCCGACCCGTCGTCAACGCGAGATGGCGGCGCTGCTCCCCGACTGCCATGTCTTCGAGTCCCCCGGCGGCCACGCCTCGATCGTCTTCGACACCGCCCACTGGCTCCCCCAGTTCGTCGCTGCCGTCGAGGACGTCGTCGGGCGGGCTCGGGTCGCGGCCTGAGGGGCTCGAGCCGGGATACCGAGCGTGATTCGGTAGGTGCTGGGCGAGGATTCTCGGCGATTCACCGACCGATATCCGCTCTGTATCCCAGTCCGCGGCCGGGCAGGCGAACGAGCACGGACGAGCGCGGGGCTAGGGTCGGGCACATGGCTGTGGTGAAGATCAACGCGATTTCCGTCCCTCCGCAGGCCGGTGCCGAACTGGAGAAGCGGTTCGGCGCGCGTGCCGGCTCGATGGAGGGAACGCCGGGCTTCCTGGGCTTCCAGCTGCTCCGGCCCACCGGCGGCGAGACGCGCTACTTCGTGGTGACCCAGTGGGCGGACGAGGAGTCCTTCGCAGCCTGGCGCGACGGCGACGCCCGCGCCGCGCACGCGCCGTCGGGTGGCCAGAAGCCGGTCTCGACCGGGGCCGAACTGCTCGAGTTCGACGTCGTGCTCGACGTTCGGTGAGCGGGTCGCGCGCCTGAGAGCGACTCGGGACCGGCCAGGCGCACGATCCCGGCGTGGCCGCCCTCCACATGGGTGTACTCCGCGGGCGACCTGCGAGGCACAGTGACCGCGTGTCTTCCCCCACGGCAACCCGCGACAGTGCTCGTCTCGAGCGCTGTCTGAACGATGCCGCGAGCGGCGACCAGCGGGCCTTCGCCACGTTCTACGACCTGACCGTCGACTCCGCCTGGGCCCTGGCCCAGGCCGCGACCTGGGAGACGCAGCGCGATCCCGAGGCGGCGCTGCGGCAGGCCTACGCCCGGGCCTGGGCGATGTCCCCGCTCTGGGCGACGTCGACGGTCCAGCGGCCGCTCCCCTGGTTGCTCACGTTGGTGCGGGAGTCGTGCCGCCCGGCGGCGTGACCGGTCCGACGGCGTGCCGGTCGAGGACGGCGATCACCTCGCCCAGGTAGGCGGCCACGACCTCGCGCTCTGACGGCGTCAGGCCGGCAGCGACGGCGTCGAGGTCGACCGCCATCGGGTGGACGACGCCGAGAAGGCTGGCCCGGCCGGCAGCGGTCAGGGCGACGTCGACCTTGCGCCGGTCATCGGCGCGGGGCACCCGGACGACGTGGCCACGCCGCACGAACCGGTCGACCATCGTGCTCAGTGCCGACGGCTTGACGCCGACCAGTCGCGCGAGGACGGCTCCGCCGCGCGGCCCGTCGGCGAGGTGACCCAGCGCGTGGACCTCAGTCAGCGTCATCCCGAGCCGGTCGGCGAACCCTCGCTCGAGGGCACCCATCCGGTCCTGAAGATCGCGCACCAACACGGTCAGCGGGTCGACCTGCGGTCGGCGTCCGGCCACGACCACCCCTTGGTAGTTTGACGATCGAACTATTCGACCTCCATCGTGTCACCCGTGCCAACCCACCGAGCTCATCCTCACGCCGACACGCCCGGCACCGCCGATGCCCGCCACGTCCGCGAGGCTCCGCGACGTGCCACGCCCGCCTGGCTCGTCCAGGCGCCGGGTCGCAGCATCGCCGCCGTCGCACTGCTGGCCGCCATCGCGCTCGGCGTCGTCTCGGGCCTCTTCGGACTCTCCGGCGGCACCACGGACGACCGCACTTCTGGCCTACCGCGCGGCTACGACTCGACGGCGGTGGCCGAGCAACTGCCCGCACTCACCGACGCCGACACCGATACCGCTGTCGTGGTGATCGCGCGCGAGCTGGACGGCGACGGACTCACCGACGCCGACCTCGCCTGGCTGGGCGACCTTGCGCAGGGCTGGGGCGAGGAGGACGGCGTCACCGTGCTCGCACCCCGCCCCACCGTCGCCGATGACCGAACCCTCGCCGTGCTGCCCGTCCAGATCGACACCGATCGCGCCGACCCGGCCGAGGTCGTCGACTCCCTGCGCGCGGACCTCGACGGCACTGACCGACCCGCCGGCCTCGAGGCCGGCGTGACCGGACCGGCGGCGATCCAGACCGACATCGCCCAGGTCTTCGAGGGCGCCGACCTGACACTGCTGCTCGCCACCGCCTCGGTGGTCGCGCTCCTGCTGATCCTGACCTACCGCTCGCCCGTCCTGTGGCTGATCCCGCTCGTCGTCGTGGCGATCGCCGACCGCACCGCCGCGATCGTCGGCTCGGAGATCGTGCAGTCGCTCGGGCTCCCGTTCGACCCGTCCAGCCAGGGGATCCTCTCGGTCCTCGTGTTCGGTGCCGGTACCGACTACGCGTTGCTGCTGATCGCGCGCTACCGGGAGGAACTTGCTCGGCACGAGAGCCGTCGCGTCGCGATGACCCGCGCGGTCCGCGGCGTCACCGAGGCGGTGCTCTGCAGTGCCGGCACCGTCGTCCTCGCGCTCCTGGTACTGCTGCTCTCGGTGGTGCCGACGACGCAGGGGCTCGGCCTCTCCTCCGCGGCCGGCATCGTGATCGCCGCGGTCAGCGGCCTGGTGGTGCTGCCCGGCGTCCTCGTGCTGTTCGGGCGCTGGGTCTTCTGGCCACGCATCCCGCACGCCGACCCGGCGGCCGCCGGTGGCGGCGCGCGCGGACTGTGGGGACGCGTCGGCGGCGCCGTCGTCCGCCGTCCTCGCCGGGTACTGGCGATCGCGCTGCTCGGCCTCGTCGCGCTCGCGATCGGCACCGGCTTCCTGCGCGTCGGACTGTCCAGCAACGAGGTCTTCCTCGACACGCCCGAGTCGGTGACCGTCGCAGACCGGCTCGGCGAGTCGTTCCCCGCCGGCGCGAGCCAGCCGGTGACCGTGCTGGCGCCGTCCGCCGACCTGGAGCGCGCCTTGCGCGTGGCCGGCCAGGTCGACGGCGTGGCGTCGGTCGCCCCCGGCGCGGCCGACGACACCAAGGCCAGCGTGCAGGTCGTGCTCGCCGACGCACCCGGCACCGACGCCGCCGACGCGACCATCGAACGACTCCGCTCGGCGCTGGCCGACGTCGGCCCCGACGTGCTCGTCGGGGGCACGCAGGCCCAGGACCTCGACGCTGCGAGCGCAGCCGACCGCGACCTGCGCTGGGTGCTCCCATTGGTGCTGCTCGCCGTCGGGCTGGTGCTGTTGGGATTGCTGCGCTCGATCGTCGCCTCGTTGGTGCTCCTGGCGAGCGTGCTGCTGACCTGGGCCTCAGCGGTGGGTGCGGCCTGGTGGCTCTTCACCGGGCCGCTCGGCATGAGCGCGCTCGACACCAGCGTGCCGCTCTACTCGTTCCTGTTCCTGGTGGCACTCGGCGTCGACTTCTCGATCTTCCTGGTCACCCGCGCACGCGAGGAGGCCGCGAGCCACGGCACCGTCGACGGCATGGTGCGCGGCCTGGCCCGCACCGGCGGCGTCATCACGAGCGCCGGCGTCCTCTTGGCCGCGGTGTTCCTGACCCTCGGCGTGCTCCCGGTGATCGCGCTGGCCCAGATCGGCACGATCGTGTGCCTCGGCGTCCTGCTCGACACGCTGGTCGTGCGCACCCTGGTGGTGCCCGCCGCGACCGCCGTCCTGGGCGACCGCTTCTGGTGGCCGTCCGAGCGCAGCGCGCGCGACGAAGGAGCGCGCGCGTAGCGGGAGGAGGTTGAGGAGCCGACCACGGGGGCGATCACCGCAACGTTCGTCTCACCAGGTTTCGAGACGCTCGCTGCGTTCGCTGCTCAACCATCAGCAGGTGATGGCGCCGGCCCCGGACGACCCCGAGGCGAGCGAGCGGGAGATGACGAGACGCTGGATCTGGTTGGTGCCCTCGAAGATCTGCATCACCTTGGCCTCGCGCATGAAGCGTTCGACCGGGAAGTCCTGGGTGTAGCCGTAGCCGCCGAGCACCTGCACGGCGTCGGTGGTGACCTTCATGGCGGCGTCGGTGGCGACCAGCTTGGCGATCGACGCCTCGCGGCCGAACGGCAGGCCGGCGTCCGTGAGGCGGGCGGCGGCCAGTGTGGTCTGCCGCGCGGTGTGGATCGCCGCCTCCATGTCGGCCAACAGGAAGCCGAGCCCCTGGTGGTCGATGATCTTGCGGCCGAACGTCTCACGCTCCTTGGCGTAGGCCAGCGCATGGTCGAGCGCCCCCTGGGCCAGCCCGGTCGCGACGGCGGCGATGCCGAGCCGGCCCGCGTCGAGGCCGGCGAGGGCGATCTTGAGACCGTCGCCCTCGGCGCCGAGGCGGCGCTCGACGGGGATGCGCACACCCTCCAGCCGCATCAACGTGGTGTGCGACCCGGTGAGGCCCATCTTCCTCTCGGGCGGATCGGAGACCAGGCCAGGGGTGTCGGCGGGGATCAGGAAGCAGGAGATGCCGTTGCGGTCGTCCGACGTCCGCGCCATCAGCTTGTAGTAGTCCGCCTGACCACCGTGCGTCGTCCAGGCCTTGGCGCCGTCCAGCACGTACTCGTCGCCCTCGCGACGCGCCGTGGTGCGCATCGCGGCAGGGTCGGAGCCGGCGTGCGGTTCGGAGAGGCAGTACGCGCCGAGCAGTTCGCCGCCGAGCATGTCGGGCAACCACCGCCGGCGCTGCTCCTCGGTGCCGGCGGTCGCCAGGCCGAAGCAGGAGAGCGCGTGCACGCTGACACCGACGCCGACGCTGGCCCACACCGCGCCGAGCTCTTCGAGCACCTGCAGGTAGGTCTCGTAGGGCAGTCCGGCGCCGCCGTACTGCTCGGGATAGGGCAGGCCGAGCAGGCCGGTGCGCCCGAGCAGGGTGAAGACGTCCCGCGGAAAGGTCTGGGTGGCCTCGGCCTCGGCGACCTTGGGAAGCAGCTCCTCCGTCGCGATCTGACGCACGAGCTTGAGCAGGTCGGCGTGCTCCTCGGACGCGAGGTGGCGGCGTGCCGGCATGGCATACTCCTGTCGGTACCAGAAGGCGTGCTTGAGTATCACCGACGGTACACCACGCTGCTAGGATGGGTTCCATGCCCCGGACGTCGACGCGCGTGCTGCCGGCCCGCTCCCGTGAGCGCCGCGACGCCCTGCTCGACCAGTTGACCGACCTCTACCTGGCCGAGGGCTTCCTGCGCCTGGGCATGGGCGACCTCGCGGAGAGGCTCTCCTGCTCGCGCAGCACGCTCTACCTGGTGGCTCCGAGCAAGGAGCAGATCATCACCGCGGTGGTGCGGCACTACTTCAAGCGCGCCGCCGCCCGGATCAACCGCCACGCCGACGCCGTCGAGGACGCCGCCGGGCGCCTGCACGCCTATCTGGACGCCGTCGCGGAGGAGCTGGCGCCGGCGACCGACGCCTTCTACTCCGACCTCGCCGACTTCGCCCCGGCCGCGGAGATCTACCAGGCCAACACGGAGATGGCCGCCCAACGCGTGCACGACCTGGTCGCGGACGGGGTCAGCGCCGGCGCCCTGCGGCAGGTCGACGCGCGTTTCGTCGGCGCCGCGGTGGCCGAGGTGATGACCTCGATCCAGAGCGGTCGCATCGAGGCGGCGACCGGGCTCAACGACGCAGCGGCCTACCGCGCGCTCGCCGACCTCGTCGTCACCAGCCTGCTCGCGCGCTGATCCGGCCCGCCCGTCCAACGGGATCGCAGTTGGACAGAAGCACAAACGTAACGGTTGTTTCTTTGACTCGCCGTACGGTGACCCAGCCCGCAGGGAGGCGTTGACTCCTTCCCACGCTCGATCCGCGCGGGTCGAGCCCGGAGACGGGAGTCACTCGATGCCGCGTGCTCTGACAGGCCGCCGAGTCCCGCGAGCGAGACGGCTGGCACGGGTCGTCATCCGATCCAGCGTCGTGCTGGCGTTCTTCGCGGCGACGGCCGGTGCGCCGACCGAGTCGCACACGGCTTCGGCCAGCACCGGCACCTCACCGACCACGGGCGCGGCGCGCTCCGCCGCATCGCGCCCCCCGGCGGTACGAGACCCCGACCGTGATCCGTTCTACCGATGGCGTGGTCGACTCGACCGGGTCCGCCCAGGCACGGTGCTGCGCTCGCGGATGGTCGACCTGGCGCTGCTCAACACCCTTCCGATGCCGTACCCGGTGGAGCAGCTGCTCTACCGCACCACCGGAGAGCTCGGGCAACCGCGGGTCGCCGTGACCACGATCATCCAGCCTCTCGTGCCGCGGGCCGACCGACTGGTCTCCTACCAGGCGCCCTACAACGGCTTGGGCGGCCACTGCGCGCCGTCTTTCACGCTGCGCGGCGGCGAGCCTACGGCCGACTTCCTCGACGCCTTCCTCATCTCCAGTTACCTACTGGGGGGCTACACCGTGGTGGTGCCCGATTACCTCACGACCAGGTACGGCTACACCGCGGGTCACGAGTCGGCGCACGCGACCCTGGACGGCATCCGCGCCGCACAGAACCAGTTGGGCCTGAGCCGCTCGGCGACCCGCGTGGCGATGGTGGGCTACTCCGGCGGCGCGATCGCATCCTCCTACGCCGCCGAGCTGGCGCCGACCTACGCCAGTGGGCTCACCATCGTCGCCACCGCTGCCGGCGGCTTCCCCGCGAACCTCATGCGCGCGTACCGCTACGCCGACGGGGAGGCGAGCTGGTCCGGTGCGATCCCGACGTCGCTGGCGGGCCTGGCGAACGCCTTCCAGGTCGACCTCGCTCCCTACCTGACCCCGAAGGGACGACGGGACATGGCGACCGTGGCGGGCGAGTGCCTCGATGCACGCAAGCCCCACACCTCCCTGCGCCAGATGTTCAAGGGCGCGGGAGACCCGTACGCGCTGCCCATCGTGCGTCGACTCGTGGGACCGATGGCGATGGGGCGCCGCGGCACCCCCGACCACCCGATGCTGCTCGCCGTCGGCAACGCCGATGGACGCGGCGACGGCGTGATGCTGGTGGACGACGCGCGCGCGCTGGCTCGCGAGTACTGCCGACGCGGAGTGCCGGTGACGTTCCGGGAGTACCCGGGCCTGGAGCACCTCAGCGCGTCGGCGCCGTTCGAACTGGAGACCCGCCTGTTCGTGCTGGCCCGACTCGAGGGTCTGCCCGGCTACACCGACTGCGACGCCTGACCGAGGGGACGCCCTCGATTCGAGACATCATCGTCTCGTGTGAGACATTTGTGTCTCAAACGAGGAGGTGGGTCGGATGGCGACGCGCGAGGAGATCCTGTCCGCTGCCCAGCGGCACCTGATCAGCGAGCCGACGGCGTCCTTGGGCGACCTCGCCTCGGCCGCCGGCATCGGCCGCGCGACGCTGCACCGCCACTTCGCCAGCCGCGACGAGCTGCTCGTCGAGATCGCCGAGCGCTCCCTGGACCGCTGGCAGGAGCGGCTCGACCATGTCGATGTCGAGGCGGTCGCCGCCAGCGGTGACGGCGAGCGCATCCGCGCCTGCCTCATCGAGCTCATGCATGCCTACGTCCTGGACGCCGAGGAGTTCGGCGTGGCGCTGACCGACCACGTCGCCACCCACACCCGCGCGCTGCGTGAACGCTGCGACGCGCTGCTCGACCGCGAGGTGCTGTTGCACGCCGCCGGTCAGGAGACCGGCGTTCTGCGCCGCGACGTTCCGGCGCGCTGGATCGGCCACGCCGTCTACGGCCTCCTCGTCGCCGCACGCGACGCCCTCGAAGCCGGCGACGTCGCCCGCCGCGACCTGCCCGATCTCGTCCTCACCACCCTTGTCGATGGAGTCTCCGCATGACCAGCACGCCCTCCCACACCGGTCCGGCCGGCGCCGCCACCGGCGCACCCGTGGGCGACCCGCGCCGCTGGGCGGGACTCGCCGTGCTCTCGGCCAGCCTCATCGTCGTCGTGATGGACATGACGATCCTCAACGTCGCCCTGCCCGACCTGGCCCGCGACCTCGGCGTGGGTGCCGTCGCCCAGCTCTGGATCGTCGACGCCTACGCGCTCGTCCTTGCCGGGCTCCTGATCCCGGTCGCTGCGCTCGCCGACCGTTGGGGGCGACGACGGATGCTGCTGCTGGGCTACGCGATCTTCGCGCTCGCCTCGACGCTCGTGCTCTTCGCCGACTCCGCCGCCGCGGTGATCGCGCTGCGGGCCGGTCTCGGCATCGGCGGCGCCATGATCATGCCGGCCACGCTCTCGCTGATCCGCGCCCTGTTCCCCGACCCTCACGAGCGGGCCTTCGCCCTGAGCATCTGGGCCGCGATGGCCGGCGCGGGCAGCGCAGCCGGGCCCGTCGTCGGAGGGGCGCTGCTCGAGGCGTTCAGCTGGCACGCGGCGTTCCTGGTGAACGTTCCCCTCATGCTCGTCGGCATCGCCGCAGGCCTGTGGCTCCTCCCGGAGAGCAGGTCGGACCGGCCCGGGGTCATCGACCCGGCCGGCGTCGTGCTGTCGGTCGGCGGCATGACGGCCGTGGTCTACGCCGTCAAACACCTCGGCAAGTACGGCGCCGACCCGCTCACCCTGGTGATCCTGACTGCCGGCGTGCTCGCCATGACGGCCTTCGTGCGCCGCTGCCTGCACCAGCCCGACCCGATGCTCGCCGTCCGGCTGTTCGCGGTGCCGGGATTCCGAGCAGGCGTGCTCACCGCGCTCACCAGCGCCACGGTGATGATGGCGCTCCTGTTCGTCGGCTCCCAGTGGCTGCAGCTCGTGCAGGGCTGGTCGCCCCTCATCGCCGGCGTGGCACTGCTGCCGATGGCGCTCGGCGGGCTCGTCGGATCCCCGATGGCACCTGCCCTCGCAGCGCGGGTCGGGCTGCGCACGATGCTGGTCGGCGGGCTCGTCGTGCTCGCCTCCGGCCTGCTCGTCATCGGACTGCTGCCGCATCCCCTCCCCTACGTCGGCGTGGCCGTCGGGCTGCTGCTCGTCGGGTTCGGGACGGCGGCACTCGGCCTCGGCTCCGCGCTGATCATGGGCTCCGCGCCGACCCACCAGGCAGGGTCGGCAGCGGCCGTGGAGGAGATGTCGTACGAGATCGGGGCCGTGCTCGGCGTGGCGCTGCTGGGCAGCCTCGCCGGGATCGTCTACCGCCACGGGCTGCCCGACTCCGCCTCGCCCGCAGCCGTGGGGGCCCTCGCGGGCGCCCTCGGATCACCGTCTGCCGGCGCCGCGATGGCCTCGTTCACCGAGGCCGTCTCCGCCGTCGGGCTCGCCGGCGGCGTGCTCACCCTGCTCGCCGCCGTCGTGGTGTGGCGCTCGATCCCGCCCTCGCTCGAGCTCGCCGACCTCGCGCACTGACGGCGAGCAAGCCGCTTCGAGGAGTTTCACCGGGTACCCGGTGAAACTCCTCACCGCGCGTACGAAGCTCCCGCGAACCGGGTCGATCTCCATGCGGATCCGACAGTTTCGTACGGCCAGTCCGGCACCCGAGCCTGCCACGTGGATGACGCCGCCCCCGGCGGATGAGAACCTCCTCATCCCGCGCTCACCTGGACCTCACCGCGAGCGGACAGGCTGAAGCCATCGCCGGGACCGACCCGGCCGACGACCAGGAGATCCGATGACCATCCGTCGTACCGCCGTCCTCGCCACCGCGCCGCTGGGGGCGGCCCCTCTCGCCGTCCTCGCCCTCTCCACCCCCGCCGTCGCCGACGGCGTGGGCAGCGGGCGACCGTGTTCCGGCTCGACGATCAAGCTCTCCGCCGAGAAGGACGACCGTCGCATCGAGGTCGAGGCCGACGTCGACGGCGTACGGGGCAGCGACCGCTGGCGCCTGACGCTCAAGCAGAACGGCCGCACCTTCGCCAACGTCGTCCGTCGGGCCGACGACGACCGCGACATCGACGTCGACCGCGACCGGCCCGACACCCGTGGCAAGGACACCTTCACCTTCACCGCCACGCGTCTGGCGACCGGCAATTCCTGCACGGTGAAGGTCGTGCTGCGCTGAAGGACGTGAGCGCTCTGCACGATTGCTGAACCACGTCGGTGTCGAGCCCGGCCACCGAGCGTAGCGACGAGCTCGGCGCCTGGCTTGCACCAGCACTTCGGTTGCCGCGCCGTCAGGATCTACGGCTCGGCGTCAGTCGTGGCCGTCGCCGGCACCGCCACGACCGGGGCGATCGCGACCGGGACCCCGTTGAGGTGGCTCATCCCCGCCAGCCGCTCGACCTCCTCGACAGCGCTCGACGTCAGGGCGTTGACGTTCGGACCCCCCGCACCGACGGCGCGTTGCCACCCGCCGGCGTGCCCCCATCCGTGCGGCACGGCGATCGTGCCGGGACCGACCTCGTCGGTGATCCTGGCCGTCGTCTCGATCGCGCCGTGCCGTGAGGTGATCCGGACGGCGGCGCCGTCGGCGACGCCGGCGACGGCGGCGTCATGCGGACTGATCCGCGCGGCATGCACACGTGCGCGGCCCTTCATCAACGTCGGGCTGTTGTGCATCCAGGAGTTCAGCGAGCGCATCTCGCGCAGGCCGATCATCCGGAGCGGATACGCCGGGTCGTCGTCGTGGCGATCGCCGAGGCGCCCCACCTCCGCCACGATCTCCGGCGCGTCGAGCCTCACCCGATGCCCCGGCAGCCGGACGGCGTCCTCCCGCAGGCCGGTCGGTGGCAGCTCGGCGAGCACGATGCCGTGGGCGCTGGCGCGCACCCGGCGCGCCGTCAGACCGCCGCGGCGCAGACCGAAGCGGTCGCCGTAGGGACCGAGCCGCAGCAGGGTGTCGAGCAGCCGGCGCGGCGTGAGGCCGCGCCGTCCGGCGATCCGGCCGACCAGACGCCCCGCGCGCCCGGGCGCGAACGGGCCGAGACCCGCCGCGCGCAGGACGTCGTCGAGGATGCGCCACTCGGGCCGCGCCTCACCGTAGGCGGGCACCACCGCGTCGGTGGCCTGCACGAAGGGCTGACCGGGGTGAGCCAGGATCGAGGTGATGTCGTCGCGCTCGAGGAACGTCGTGGCGGGCAGCACGAAGTCGGCGTGTCGGCTCGTCTCGGTGAGGTAGATGTCGAGCGCGACGTGCAGGTCGAGCTGCGGCAGTGCCGCCTCGAGCGCGGCGGGGTCCGGCGTCGAGGCCACCGGGTTGCCGGCGATCGTCACCAGCGCGCGCAGACGCCCGGGGCCGGGCGTGGTGATCTCGGCCGGCATCACCGCGCTGGGCGAGGTGCCGAGGACGTCGGGGAAGTCGCCGATCCTGGTCCGCGTCGCCCCGTAGGTCGCCTGGCCGCTGCGCTCGGCGAGCTCCTCCAACGGGATCACCGGTCGCACGAAGAGCCACCCGCCCGGGCGGTCGAGGTTGCCCGTGACCAGGTTCAGGACGTCGATCAGGTAGTTCGCCACGGTGCCGTGACGCCCCAGGCAGACGCCGAGCCGGCCGTAGGCGACCGCGGACGGAGCACCCGCGAACGCGCGCGCCAGGGCCCGCACGTCCTCGGCGTCGATCCCGGTGCGCGCCGCGGTCTCCTCGGGCGCGAAACCCGCGACGGTGGCACGCACCCAGTCGACCCCGGTGCTCTGCTCGGCGATGGCCGCCTCGTCGGCCAGCCCTTCGCCGAAGACGACGTGGAGCAGCGAGAGCAGCAGCCACACGTCGCCGTCGGGCCGGATCGCGAGGTGCTCGAAGGCGCGGGCGGTCTCGGTGCGGCGGGGGTCGACGACGACGACGCGCCCGCCGCGACCGACGATGGCGCGCAGGTGGTCCTTGACCCGCGGCACCCGCATCAGGCTCATGTGCGAGACGAGCGGGTTGGCGCCGAGCATCAGCAGGAAGTCGGTCCGCCACAGGTCAGGGAACGGCGTCTGGGTGACGGCGCCGTAGAGCAGCTTGTTGGCGACGAACCGGCTGTTGGAGTCCTGCGAGCCGGGGGTGTAGATCTGCGGGCTGCCGAGGGCGCCGCGGAACGCGCCGAGCCAGAGCGCGAGCTCGCTGTTGAATCCCCCGGGGTTGCCGAGGTACACACCGACCGAACCTCCACCGTCCTCGTCGACCACCTGGCGCAGGCGATGCCCGATCTCGGCGAGCGCGACGTACCAGGCGACCCGCTCGAACGTGCCGTCGGCCCGCCGACGCAGCGGGTGGAGGACCCGGTCGGGATCGTTCTGGATCTCGGTGAACGCCAGGCCCTTGGGGCAGACCTGCCCCTGGGAGAGCGGGTGGTCCTGGTCGGGGCGCAGGCCGACGAGCCGGCCGTCCTCCACGGTCGCCACGAGCCCGCACAACGGCTCGCAGAGGCGGCAGAACGTCGGCGTCTCGATCACCCGGCCACCCAAGCCTAGAACCGGACAGGTGTCCAGGTTTTCGGACGTCTCCGCCTCGCGACCCGCGCCGGCGGCCGTCGACCGCACGGTCTGGCGACGAGGGTGCCGGTAGGCTCCGCCGCCATGACCGCTCCCGCCGCCGAGCCTGGTCGGCGGGCCAACCGGCGTGGCGCCGCCACCCGGACGGCCTTCCTCGAGGCCGCGCGCCAGGCGTTGGCCTCCGGCGACCCGCACGCCGTCTCGGCCAACCACATCGCCAAGCTGGCCGGTGCTACGTGGGGCGCGGTGAAGTACCAGTTCGGCGACGTCGACGGTCTCTGGGCGGCCGTGCTCGACTACCTCGCGGAGCGCCGTGGCGAGATCGTGCTGACCTCCGACGACGGCGCGGCGCTCGCCGACCGCGTGCACGACGTCGTCGCGAACCTGTGGCGCGGGCTCGATACCACCGACGCCCGCGCGATGGACACGCTCCGTTCGACCCTCCCGCGCGAGCAGACCGAGCGCGAGGCGCAGTTCCCCAAGACCACGGCGGCGCTCGAGGGGTGGAACGCCGGGTGGGCGGCCACCTGCGAGGCGGCGTTCGGCGATCTCGACGTGCCGGTGGAGCGGGTGCGCGCCGTGGCCGCGTTCATCCCGGGCGCCGTCCGCGGACTGGTCTCCGAGGAGCAGCTCGGCACCTACACCGACCTGGCGCTCGCTCGCGCCGGTCTGGGCGAGGCGATCATCGCCTACTTCTCCGCACCCTGAGGCCTCGCCGCGGGGCGGTGGGGCGGTGAGCTACGGAGGCTTTCGCCACGTGGGGCGCCGGGGGTGGTGAGTTGCGGAGATTTCACCGCGGGCAGAACCTCTGCACCTCACCGCCCGCCGCCCGCCGCCCGCCCATCGCACGGGCGCAAGAGCGGGCGAGCGACGTCAGGCGGTGCCGCCGACGAGCCGTTCGACCGGTTCGAGGACGTCGTCGCGGAATCGCCGGAGGCCGTCGAGCTTCTGCTCCAGCGTGCAGTGCTGGCCGTAGTAGTACATCCACGGCACGGTCATCGTCTGCGTGATGCCGGCGTCGTGGGCACGCGCGAAGTCGTCGGGCACGAAGGCGTCCATGAGGGCGGGCACGACCTCGAACGGCTCATCCTCACGGCCGAGGTCGCGGCGGTGGGCGCGCAGGATGCCCGCCACCTCGGCCGCCTGTTCGACGGTGCACATGTCGCCCACCCAACCGTCGTGACGCGCGGCGCGCCGGTAGGCGACGTCGGAGAGACCGCCGACCCAAATCGGCACCGGGGCGGGAGGCTCGGGCCGCATCATCAGCCGCGGGGCGGAGTAGAACTCGCCCTCGAACTCGGTCATGCCCGGCTCCCACAGAGCCTTCATCAGGGCGAGCCCCTCGTCCGTACGGCGGCCTCGGCTGACGAAGTCCTCGCCCATGAGCTCGAACTCCTCGCGACACCAGCCCACCCCGACGCCGAGGGCGACCCGCCCGCCGCTCAGCGCGGCGGCGGTGCCGACGGCCTTGGCCACCGAGAACGGGTTGCGCAGCGCGGCCACGTAGATCGAGGTGAAGAAGCGCAGCCGCGTCGTCACCGCCGCCAGCGCCCCGATGGTCACCCAGGTGTCGGGCCAGTCGACGTCGAGGGGCCAGCGCCGCTCGCCGGACGCCTCGTAGGGGTAGGGCGTCGCCAAGGTCTCCAGGTCGACGACATGGTCGGCGACCGACATGCTCGCGTAGCCCAGCCGGTCGATCTCGGCAGCGAGCACCGGCAGCTCTCCGAGCGGCAGGTAGGCGGTCACCACGGCGAACTGCATGGCCGCACAGTAGCCAGCGCCACCTGCGTTTCAAAGAGGGTTCTGTCAAAGTCTTGAATCGATGGCGCCGCGCATGCGAGGCTCGGCCCCATGCCAGCGTCGTCAGGGCTGCCGGGCTCCGCATCGGAGTTCCCGCGACTCCTCAGCCCCGGCCGGATCGGCTCGATGGAGCTGCGGAACCGTCTGGTGATGTCGCCGATGGAGACGATGTACGGCACGCCGGAGGGTCTGCCGAGCCAGCGCACGGTCGACTACTTCGCCGCCCGGGCCGCGGGCGGCATCGGGCTGATCACCGTCGGCGCGACCGGCGTCGATCACCGCCATCCCGAGACGCCGGGTGGGCTGCAGCTCGGCACCGACGACTCCGTCGCCGCACACCGTCGGGTGGTCGGCGCCGTGCACGCGCACGGCGCGCGGATCCAGCCTCAGATCGTGCACGCGGGCCCCGACGGACTCGGGCCGGAGATGTTCGGCGTCGCCCCGCTCGGCCCCTCGGTGACCCCGTCCTCCCTCACCGGTCGGCCCTCCCAGGAGGCGACGCCGGAGCAGATCCGCGAGGTCCTCGGACTCTTCCGCGCCGCGATCGTGCGAGCCCGCGAGGCCGGC
>NZ_JAHRHK010000019.1:0-10641 GCF_021246465.1 Nocardioides sp. R-C-SC26
CGCGCCGGCCCCGCCGCCTGGGGGGGGGCGGTCGGCGCCGAGACGCCGGTGCCGCCTTCGGTGGTGCGAGAGGCCCTCTCGGCGGCGCGCCGCGGCCACGACACGGTGATCGTCGATCTGCCTCGGTCGGCCGAAGGGCTCCTCGGCGACGTCGTCGCCCGTTGCGACGTCCTGCTCGTGCTCACCCGTCCCGACGTCGCCGGCCTGACCTCGGCGTCACGACTGCTCGCGCGGTGGCCGTCCCATCTCGCGGCGGGGGTGGTGCTGCGCGGTACTCGAGTCGATCCACACGGCGTCGACTCCTTCGTCGGTGCACCGGTCGTCGCGCATCTGCCCGAGCAACGCGGCACGTCCGAGTCGGTCGACCTCGGCCTCGGGCCGCTGCGCTCCTTCCGAACGCCCTACGCCCGCGCGTGCGGCGATCTGCTCGACGCCGTGCGACACGGGTGGTCGTGATGGCGGTCGCCGCCACCCGCGCGTCGTCGGACGACGCGACCTCGACGCTCGTCGACGCCGTCCGGCAGAAGCTGGCCGACGTCCCTGGAGAACTGACCCCGCACCGGGTGGCCGAGGCGCTACGGGCCGCAGGGCGCCCCGTCGGGGACGCGACGGTGCTCGCCGTCTACGAACATCTGCATCGCGACGTCGTCGGCGCCGGTCCGCTCGAGCCGCTGTTGCGGCTGCCCGGCGTCACCGACGTCCTCGTCAACGGGGCCGGCACGGTGTTCCTCGATCGCGGAGCCGGCCTCGAGCGCTCCGACGTCGTGCTGGCCGATGAGGGCGCGGTCCGTCGACTCGCCCAACGCCTGGCGGCACATGCCGGGCGCCGCCTGGATGACGCGATGCCCTACGCCGACCTGCGACTCGCCGACGGCACCCGCTTCCACGCCGTGTTGGCGCCGGTCGCCTCGCCCGGCACCGTGATCTCGCTGCGGGTGCCACGGGCGGGTGGGTTCCGCCTCGATGAGCTCGTCGAGGCGGAAGCCGTGTCGCCCGACGGTGCTCGGCTGTTGCGCCGCGTGCTCGCTGCGCGGCTGGCGTTCCTGGTCACCGGGGGCACCGGCTCGGGCAAGACCACCGTGCTCTCGGCACTGCTCGCCGAGGTCGATCCGCGCGAGCGCCTGGTGATCGTGGAGGACGCCGCGGAGCTGAGGCCGCCGCACCCTCACGTCGTCTCCCTGGAGGGTCGCCCGGCCAACGTGGAGGGCGTCGGTGCGATCGAGGTCCGCACGCTGGTGCGGCAAGCGCTGCGGATGCGACCCGACCGACTCGTGGTGGGTGAGGTGCGTGGCGCCGAGATCGTGGATCTCCTGGCTGCGCTCAACACCGGGCACGACGGGGGTTGCGGCACGCTGCACGCCAACTCGGCAGCGGATGTGCCGGCACGGGTCGAGGCGCTGGCGCTGGCCGGAGGGCTGCACCGGGAAGCTGCGCACAGCCAGTTGGCTGCGGCCCTCGACGTCGTGGTGCACCTCGGTCGAGACCGTGTGGGACGTCGCACGGTGCGGGAGATCGGCGTCCCCCGTCAGGGCGAGCGGGGCCTGGTGGCGATCGACCTCGCGGTGGCCTTCGACGGACGCGAGGTCGTGGAGGGCCCCGCGTGTGCGCGACTGGTCGAGCTGCTGTCACGCGCCCCGGCCGACGGGTCGACGTCCTCCAGACCTGGTCGCTCGCGCGGGTCGGCGTCGTGACCGCCGCGGTGGCGACGGCCGTAGACGGCGTCACCCCGGGGCTGCTGGTCGCGAGCGCGGCGGTCGCCGGAGCCGTGGTGCTGCTCCTGCCGGCTGCTGCGCGTGGAGTCGAGACCGACGCGGTCAGTCCTGCCGCGCCGGGTGGGGCGCCGTCCCCCCGCAGCGTGACGTCGTCGGTCTCGCCCCGCGCCGTGCTCGCGGCCACAGTGGCCGTCGTTCTCGTGGTGATCGCGCTGGCAGGGCCGGCACGGGGTGTCGCCGTCGGCTGCGGTGCCGGGGCGGTGTGGGTCGGTCTGCACCTCTGGCGCCGTCGGCTGGCCGACCGCGCCGCGCAGGCCACCAGCGCACGTGTCGTGGAGATGTGCGAGGCGCTCGCGGCCGACCTCGCGTCGGGCCGGCCGCCCGGCGACGCACTCGACGACGCTGCCGAGGCGTGGGCCCAGCTTGCGCCCGTGGCCGAGGCCCAGCGTGTCGGCGCAGACGTGGGCAGTGCCTGGCGGCGCGCGGAGGCGACACCGGGGGCCGACGGCCTGGCCGTCGTCGCCGCCGCGTGGCAGGTCTCCCACCGCACGGGCGGCGGGCTCGACGTCGCCCTCACCGCAGTGGCCCGCGAGCTGCGCGCCGCGGAGTCGACCCAGCGGGTCGTGGTCGGTGAGTTGGCCTCCGCGCGCGCCACCGCGCGGCTGATGGCGATGCTGCCGCTGGGAGCCCTGATGCTGGGCACGGCCTCCGGCGCCGACCCGTGGGGGTTCCTGCTGGGCCATCCGGTCGGCGTCGGGTGTCTGGCGCTGGGCCTCACCTTCGCGGGCCTCGGCGTGTGGTGGATCGAGGCGCTCGCGCGCGGCGCTACGTCGCGATGAGTGCGCGGAACCCGTCTGGGGCGGCGCGCCCCTCCCCGACGAGGAGGGAGCGGCGAGAGTGGACACGGTGATCTGGTGCGGCGCGGCCGCGGCCGTCGGCGCCGCGTTGCTCGTCCCCGCGGTGGCGCCGCGTCCGTCCCTCCCGGCGCCGACGGCGGGCGTCGACGTCGAGGGCGACTGGCTCACGAGGTATCGATGGTGGTGGGCGACCTCGGCGTCGATGGCGGTGTGGACGGTCGCTGGTGGTGGCGGTGTCGGGCTCGTTGCCGCGCTGGCCGGAGCCGTCGGCGTTCTGGTGCTCATCGATCGTTGCGAGCCGCGAGCCGAGGTGGAGGCGCGTGAGCGGGCCGCTCGGCAGCTTCCGGTCGTCGTCCGGCTTCTCGCGATCGCCCTGCGAGCCGGCTGCCCGGTCGGTGAATCGGTCTCCGTCGTTGTGCGGGCCTATCCCGGTCCGGCCGCCGACCTGTTGGCTCCGGTAGGCGCCCGGCTCGACCTCGGTACGCCGCCGGAGACGGTGTGGTCGGGTCTGGCTCGCACCCGGTCCGGGCGCGCGGTGGCGCCGCTGGCCCGCGCGATGGCCCGCTCGGCACGGACGGGGGCCTCGGTGGCCGACACCGTCGAACGGCTGGCCGACGACCTGGCCGAGCGCGGTCGCGCCGAGGCGGAGGACCGGGCGCGTTCGGTCGGAGCGAAGGCGGCTGTGCCGTTGGGCCTGTGTCTGCTCCCCGCGTTCGTGCTCATCGGCATCGTGCCGGTCGTCGCCGCCCTGCTGGCGGAGGTGTCGGTGTGGTGATCCGCGCCGACCGCGTCGGCCCGCCGTCCTCCACAGTGCGCCATGCGGACCTCGCTCCACAGCGACTCGACGCGCTCCCGACGTCGCGAGCCGAGTCGGAGCAGCGTGGCAGGTGCCGCACCCTGCGGCAGCTACCGACCAGAGGAGACAGATCGATGAGCGACGCGATGCAGACGACCCGGAGTGTGGACCGACCGGCCGGCCCGAGCGAGCGAACGGGCCGGTCGCGCCCGGTGCCCCGAACGCGCGATGAACGCGGCATCACCACGGCCGAGTACGCCGTCGGCACCGCGGCTGGTGCGGGCCTGGCCGGCCTGCTCTACACGCTGCTGACCGGCGGACTCGGCAAGTCGCTGATCACCCAGCTGTACGACCACGTGCTCGGACTGATCGGCCTGGGCTGACGCACGGCCCACGGCGCGGCATCGAGACGATCGAGGAGATGCGATGAGACGTCGGCACCCGGGGACCAGCACGTGGGCTCGCCGTCGCCGTGGCGAGCGTGGCGCGGTCACCGCCGAACTCGCGATGGCCCTGCCACTGCTGATGGCCGTCACGATCGGTCTCGTCTGGCTCCTTACGCTGGGTGTCGCGCAGGCCCGCGTCGTCGACGCCGCACGCGAGACGGCGCGGGCTCTGGCACGTGGCGACGATCAGGGCGCCGCGGTGGCCGCCGGTCGACGGGTCGCGCCCTCCGGCTCGCAGGTGACGGTCAGCTTCGAGGGCGAGCATGTGGTGGTCACCGTCGCGGCCACGGTGGCCGGCCCCGGCGGTCTCTTCGACGTACTGCCCGATGCTCGGGTGGACGCCGAGGCGGTCGCGGCTCTGGAGCAGAAGAGCGGCGGTCGGTGATCAGCGCGTCGCGCTGCGCCCGCCGTGCTGAACGGGGATCCGCGAGCGTGCTGATGCTGGCGTTCCTCAGCACGCTCGTCTTCGTGGGGGCGGCACTCGCCCTGATCAGCGGGGTGATCACCGCACACCGCGCCAACCAGGCGGCGGCTGATCTCGCCGCGTTGGCCGCGGCGTCAGCGCTCGCGCACGGCGCGGACGGATGCGACGCCGCGGTGGTCGTCGCCGCCGCGAACGGCTCCCACCTGACGTCGTGCGCGGTGTCGGGGCGGGAGGTACGTCTCGTCGTCGGACGTGAGGGGCCGGCCTGGTGGTGGGTCACCGGTGGGGTCGAGGCCGAGGCCCGCGCCGGACCGGGGTGAACCCGGGGTGCGGTGACCGGTCGACAGACGCGGACCGGTCACCGCGCGACCCTCAGGAGAACTTCGGCTCGTCCTCGTCGAGATCGCGGCGGCGTCCGCGCTCGGCGCGGTCCAGCTTCTCCGAGAGCTCGTCGAGCTGGCGCTGGTCGCGCCGCTGGCGCCACTCGCGCTTGGCGCCGTACTTGACGACCCACAATCCCCACAGCACCAGAGCCGCACCCACGATGCCCAGGAGGAACAGCGTGGGCGGGCTGACGTCGATGCCGAGGACCTGGACGGCGCTTCCAGGCGCATCCTCGGCGGTGAGGAGTCCGGCGGCGATGAGGCCGGCACCACCGGCGACGAGGAGGAATCCCAGGAGCAGCATGCTCGGAGGCTACTCCGCGGCGACCTCCGGTGGAGCGCCTCGCAGCAGTGCGTCGAGCAGCGTCACGGCACCGGCCTTGTCCAGGGGGTTGTTCTGGTTGCCGCACTTGGGCGACTGCACGCAGGACGGGCAGCCTTCGGCGCACTCGCACGTCGCGATCACCTCGCGGGTGGCTCGCAGCCACCGGGCCGCCTCGCCGAACCCACGCTCGGCGAACCCGGCCCCGCCGGGCTGCCCGTCGTGGACGAAGACGGTGAGCTCACCGGTGTCGGGGTGCAGGGCCGTCGACACGCCGCCGATGTCCCACCGGTCGCACGTGGCGAACAGCGGCAGCAGACCGATCGAGCAGTGCTCGGCTGCGTGGGCGGACCCCGGCAGCGCGTCGGCGTCCAGCGTCGTCTCTGCGAGCACCTCGGCCGGCACCGTCCACCACACCGCCGACGTCACCAGAGTGCTGGCAGGAAGGTCGAGTGGCACCTCGCCCATCACCTCGCCTGACGGCGTGCGCCGTTTCAGGAACGAGACGACCTGCTGCTCGACCTCGACCTCGCCGAACGCCACGCGGCACGCGCCCCACGTCGTCGAGACACGCTCCTCGCGAATCGTGATGTCGGTGCGCTCGCGGGTCGAGGTCGTGTAGCCGGGGTCGCGGCGGGTGATGACCGCGACGTGGTCGTCCAGATCGAGCTCGTCGACGATCCAGGTCTCGCCGCGGTGCACGTAGACGGCGCCGGTGTGTGCGGTGCCGTGTGCGCGTCCGGCGTCGACGTGACCGACGACCCGTCCGGTCTCGGACTCGACGAGGTCGAACCTGCGCCCGCCCGCCGAGCGGATGTCGACCAGGTCGGCCGCGCGGTCAGGCGAGGTCCAGAACCACCCGTGCGGCCGACGCCGCAGCCGCCCGTCCGCGACCAACGCCCGCACCACCTGCTCGACGGCGACCGGATCCCCGAACGTCGACAGGTCGCCGCGACGTAGGGGAATCTCCTGGGCGGCCGCGCACAGGTGGGGCGCGAGCACATGCGGGTTGGCCGGGTCGAACACCGAGGCCTCCACGGGCCGACCGACCAGAGCGTCGGGGTGGTGCACGAGGTAGGTGTCCAGTGGGTCATCGCGCGCGATGAAGACGCCGACGGCGTCGTCGGCGCCACGTCCGGCCCGACCGAGCTGCTGCCAGAACGCCGCCCTGGTGCCGGGGAAGCCTGCGATCAACACGGCGTCCAATCCGGGGACGTCGATGCCCAGTTCCAGGGCGTTGGTCGCGGCCAGACCGAGCAGACGACCGCTGCGTAGGTCCGCCTCGATGGCTCGGCGTTCCTCGGGCAGGTACCCCCCGCGGTAGGCGGCGACCTGACCCGCGAGCTCGGGGTCGACCTCCGCGACCAGGTTCGCCGTCGTCATCGCGACCTGCTCCACGCCGCTGCGCGAGCGCACGAAGGCCAGCGTCGGCACTCCCTCGACGACGAGATCGGCCAGCAGGTCGGCGGTCTCGGAGGCTGTCGAACGTCGGACAGGGGCGCCGAACTCGTCGAGACGATCGGTCAGTGGCGGCTCCCACAGGCCAAGGGTGAGAGCCCCGCGGGGCGATCCGTCGTCGGTGACGGCGGCCACCGGGGCGCCGACCAGACGCGTGGCCGTGAGGCCCGGATCGGCCGAGGTGGCCGAGGTCAGCACGAACGTCGGCTCGGTGCCGTAGCTCGCGCACACCCGCCGCAGCCTGCGCAGGACGTGGGCGACGTGAGCACCGAAGACGCCCCGGTAGGCATGGCACTCGTCCACGACGACGAACCGGAGCGTGCGCCACAGCGCCGTCCAGCGCTCGTGTCCCGGGAGCATCGAGCGGTGCAGCATGTCGGGATTGGTCAGCACGAGCTCGGCGTGGGAGCGCACCCAGTCGCGCTCCTCCCGCGTGCTGTCGCCGTCGCAGGGGGCGGCGCGGACGCCCAGCCCGAGGGCGTCGATGCCGCGCCACTGGTCGTGAGCCAGCGCCTTGGTCGGCGCGAGGTAGAGCGTCGAGGCGCCGCGCTGACCGCGTGAGCCGCGGCTCCTCAGGCTCGCCGTCAGGGCGGGCACCTGGTAGGCGAGTGACTTGCCGGACGCCGTGCCGGTCGCGAGCACGACGTGCTCGCCGGACCACGCGCGGTCGGCCGCCCGGGCCTGGTGGGTCCAGGGCGCGTCGACGCCACGCGCCCGAAGGGCGGCGACGACGTCGGGGTCGGCCCACTCCGGCCACGTCGAGTGCCGGGCCTCGCGGCGCGGAAGCACCTCCAGATGGGTGAGGCGCTCGCGTCGCCCGGGCGCCGCCAGGATGTGCGCGAAGGCCTCGTCAGGGGCGCGGCGCAGCGACGACGTCGAGCCGCGCGACGGCGGGATCCCTTGCTGCACCGGGCCATTCTCGTCGGTGGCGCCGACACCGGCGTCGTTCGCGGGTGCGGATGGGCTCTCGCTCCGATGTGTCGCGGACGGGCGTGGGCGCGGTGTGTCGCGGGTCGGCGCGGCGTGGTTTGATTGCCTCCGGCCGATTTGTGGGGCCAGGAGGTCGGGCACGGTGCCCGCGCCCTTGGCAGTTCCCGGGAGAACACGTGGACCTGACGCTGGAGACGCGCGAGCTGAATGGCCGCACGATCGTCGCCGTAGCGGGCGAGATCGACGTCTACACCGCGCCGAAGCTCCGTGACCGGATCACCGAACTCGTCGCCGCCGGCAGCTACCACATCGTCGTCGACATGGAGGCGGTCGAGTTCCTCGACTCCACCGGTCTCGGCGTGCTCGTCGGCGGGCTGAAGAAGGTGCGGGCACACGACGGCTCGCTCGAGCTCGTGTGCCACCAAGACCGGCTCCTCAAGATCTTCCGGATCACCGGCCTGGCCAAGGTCTTCACGATCCACGCCTCCACCGACGCCGTCTTCGCCTGACCTGCGCGCCCGATTCCTCCGGTGGTGGGTTCTCCCCGCCCAGTGCAGGTTTCACCGGTCGACCGGTGAAACCTGCGAGCAGCAGATGCAGGTTTCACCGGCCAGCAGGCGAAACCGGCACTAGACGCGCGAAGGTCTGCCCGTCCAGTGCCAGTTCCGCCCGTTCCGGCCTGTCCGCGTGGCGGCCCAGACGTCGTGCCTCATGTGCCCGGGTGGGGTCCGCCGCTGCGCTCGGCATCACGTCGGAGGCCGCTCTCACCGTCGGCGACGCGGTGTGAGCCAGGTCACAGGGAGTCGCCTGCGGGCGGTCATCCGTGCGTAGACTCCCGAGCGTTCTTGTGGCCTGGGTCACATCGGACGTCGCGCCGCGACGTCCGGCCTGGGCGGAACCCCTCGATGCAGGAGGTAACAGATGGCCCGGACAAGCCCACTCATCAGCCCACTCGCCAGCAACACAGCCGGAGTCGACGTCGCCGACGGCAACCTCGTGCTGGTGATCGTCGTGGCGCTCATCGCGCTGGGCGCCCTCGCCATGGCGGTGATGTTCCGCCGCGAGGTGCTGGCCGCGGGTGAGGGAACCGAGAACATGAAGACCATCGCGCAGGCCGTGCAGGAGGGCGCAGACGCCTACCTGCAGCGGCAGTTCCGCACCCTGGCGATCTTCGCCGGCATCGCGTTCTTCGCGCTGCTCGCCCTCCCGGCCGACGACGCCGCCGTCCGGTTCGGCCGCTCACTCTTCTTCCTGCTCGGCGCCGGCTTCTCCGCAGCCGTCGGCTACTTCGGGATGGCGCTCGCCGTCCGGGCCAACCTCCGCGTCGCTGCCGCGGCGAACACCCAGGGTCGCGACCCCGCGATGAACATCGGCTTCCGTACCGGCGCCACGGTCGGGATGCTCACCGTCGGGCTGGGCCTGCTCGGCGCCAGCGTCGTGGTGTTGATCTTCAAGGACGAGGCCCCCGACGTTCTCGAGGGCTTCGGCTTCGGCGCCGCGCTGCTGGCGATGTTCATGCGCGTGGGCGGTGGCATCTTCACCAAGGCCGCCGACGTCGGCGCCGACCTGGTCGGCAAGGTGGAGAACAACATCCCCGAGGACGACCCGCGCAACGCGGCCACCATCGCCGACAACGTGGGCGACAACGTCGGCGACTGCGCGGGCATGGCTGCAGACCTCTTCGAGTCCTACGCGGTGACGCTGGTCGCTGCCCTCATCCTCGGCTCCCAGGCGTTCGGTGACGCCGGCCTGGTCTTCCCGCTGTTGGTGCCCGCCATCGGAGCGCTGACGGCGGTCGCCGGCGTCTACCTGACCAAGCCGCGTCCGGGGGAGAGCGGCCTGACCACGATCAACCGGGCCTTCTACCTCTCCGCCGCGGTCGGTGCCGTCGCCTCGGTCGTGCTCGCCTTCGTCTACCTGCCCAGCGACTGGGCCGATCTGACCGGAGCCACCGGTCAGACCGCCGACATCGGACCCGCAGCCTTCGCCGCGGGCGCCGTCGTCATCGGCATCGTCCTGGCCGCGGCGATCCTCGCGCTGACCGGCTACTTCACCGGCACCGAGTACCGCCCGGTCAAGGACGTCGGCGCGACGTCGCTGACCGGCCCCGCCACGGTGATCCTCTCGGGTCTGGCCGTGGGTCTGGAGTCGGCCGTCTACACGGCTCTGGTCATCGGCGCGGCCGTGTTCGGCGCGGCGTTGCTGGCCGGCGGCTCCACCGGACTCGCCCTCTTCGCCGTCGCGTTGGCCGGCTGCGGCCTGCTCACCACGGTCGGCGTGATCGTGGCGATGGACACCTTCGGGCCGGTCTCCGACAACGCCCAGGGCATCGCCGAGATGTCCGGTGACGTCTCGGAGGAGGGCGCCCAGATCCTCACCGAGCTGGACGCGGTCGGCAACACCACCAAGGCGATCACCAAGGGCATCGCCATCGCCACCGCCGTGCTCGCGGCGAGCGCCCTGTTCGCCTCCTACATCCAGACGGCCCTGGAGTCCTACGGCGAGAACGTGCCCGGGGTCGACGGGGCGGTCGAGTTCCTCACCTCGTTCAACGTCTACGACGCGAAGGTGCTCGTCGGTGCGTTGCTCGGCTCCGCGGTCGTGTTCCTCTTCTCCGGCCTCGCCATCAACGCCGTGGGTCGCGCCGCGGGCGCCGTCGTCTTCGAGGTGCGTCGTCAGTTCCGCGAGATCCCCGGGATCATGGAGGGCACGGGACGCCCGGAGTACGGCCGCGTGGTCGACATCGTCACCCGCGACTCGTTGCGGGAGCTCGCGACGCCGGGCATCCTCGCGGTGCTGGCGCCGATCGCGGTCGGCTTCGGCCTCGGCATCGCGCCGTTGGCCGGCTTCCTCGCGGGCGCCATCGCCACGGGCACGTTGATGGCGGTGTTCCTCGCGAACGCCGGCGGTGCCTGGGACAACGCCAAGAAGCTCGTCGAGGACGGACACCACGGTGGCAAGGGCTCGGCCGCCCACGAGGCGACCATCATCGGCGACACCGTCGGCGACCCATTCAAGGACACCGCCGGCCCGGCGATCAACCCGCTGATCAAGGTGATGAACCTGGTCTCGCTGCTCATCGTGGCCGCCGTCGTCGATCTCTCCTACGGCAGTGGCGAGAACGACGTCGTGCGCATCCTCATCGCGGTGCTCGCCGCGCTGGGCATCGCGGTGTCGGTCTACCTCTCCAAGCAGCGCACCTCCAGCCTGACCGAGACTCCGGAGGTCACGCCGACGAGCTGATCCGACCCACCACGACACGACGGGGCCGCCCCGCCCCCCGCCGGGCCGGCGGGGGGGGGGGGGGGGGGCC
>NZ_JAHRHK010000019.1:10649-51692 GCF_021246465.1 Nocardioides sp. R-C-SC26
CGCGCGGGCGCCCGGGGCGGGCCCCGTCGTGCGTGAGGTCGAGCGTGGTGTCAGCGGCCGGACTTCTTGCCCTTCTTGGCCTTGACCACCTTCAGGACGGCGACGTTCGAGGCGGTCGCCGCGGTGCGGTCGTCGCCCAGGTAGACGGCGCGCAGTCGGTGGGTGCCGACACCGAGCTTGCTCAGCCGCGCGGTGACCACCTGCAGCTCGCTGCCGCCGGGCAGCGGGAAGCGCTGGACCACCGTCGACCCGTCGAGCAGCGCGAGCTCACCGGACGGCGCGCCGCTGGCTGCGTACACCGCCAGCTTGACCACGGCGGTCGTGCCGCGGGTGACCTGCCGTGAGGCGGGCTTGAGCGCCGTGAGCGAGGCGAGCTTGTCGACCAGGTGGGCGCCGGTGGTGGCGGCTGCCCCGTCGTAGCCGGTGATGTCGGGCACGACCTTGACGGCGACCTCGCGGCCCGCGTCGGCGGCGGTGGTGGTGTAGGTGGAGGCAGTGGCGCCCGTGATCGGCACGCCGTCGCGCAACCACTGGAAGACGAACTCGATCTTCTGGGTCCACTCGCCGGGGTCGGCGGTGAGCAGACTGCCCACGCTCGCCCCGCCGACGACCTTCGGCGCCTCGACCATCTCCGGCCGACCGCCGAGCAACGCGGTCACGAACGAGCTGACGCTGCGGGTCGGGTCCAGACCGTCGAGCAGCCCGGTGGCGACCACCGAGATCTGTCGGCCGAGGTCGTTGCTGGTCAAGGAGTAGGTGAGCCCGGTGGCTCCCGCGATGGGCACGCCGTCGCGCAGCCACTGGAAGCTGGTGAGCACGTTCAGGACGTTCCACACCGGCGCGATCGCGCTCAGCGTGCTGCCGAGCTGCGGAACGCCGCTGATCGCGGTGGGCTTGGTGGCCACGGGCGATGCGCCCTGGGTGACCACGACGCCATTGGTCGGTACGACGAGCGAGAGCACGGTGCCGAGAAGGCCACCGAGCGCGTTGCCGGTGAACTGCGCCGTGATCGTGCGGCCGACGTCCTGGGCGGTCGAGAGGTAGGACAGCCCCGTCGCGCCCGGGATCGCGACGCCGTCGCGCAACCAGGTGACCGACGTCGTCACGCCGGTGAGCAGGTTCCACACCGGCGCCACCGCGGTCAGCACGTTGCCGACCTGCGGACTGCCGCCGAGCAGCGGGGCGGTGATGACCTCGAGGTTGAGGAGGCCGCCGAGCAGATCGGACTGCGCCGCATGCGTGGCGCGCGGCTGCGGGTCGGCGGCGAGGCTCGCCGGAGCCGCGACCGCGGTGCCGAGTGCGAGAGCGGACGTGATGGCGACGGCGCCGACGGCGCGCTGGGGAGACAGCATGCTCGGGCCATCGGCCGCCGACAGCACGACCTGAGGTCTCGTCGGTGATCGGTGGGAGGATCCCTCCGTGGACGTGCATCTCGCCCCGCGGCTTCGCGATGCCTTGCAGGCGGCCGACTTCACCTACGACGCTGTCGCCGATCTCTTGGGCACCCGCGCTCACGAGGCGCTGGCACGCAACGAGACGGTGCCCGGACGACGGCGCACGCGCGGCGGCACGCCGCTGGAGACCCTGGTGCGGCTCTTCCTGCTGCAGACCGCCGTCGACCTCGACGCCGCCGAGGCGGCCCTGCCCGGTCTCGTGGACCGGCTCGCCGTCGCCGGCCTGCTCGAGATGAGCGTGGGCGAGGTCGTCGCGCGACTCGACTGCCGGCCCTATGCCACCGACGACCAGCACCTGTGGGTCGTCAGCGACCTCACGCCCGGCCTCGACGGCGGCCCCGCGCGCGTGGGTCCCGACCACGTGCTCGGCATCAGCGCCGCGTCGTCCTCGCTGGCTCAGCTGACGTTGCGCGAGCCGGTCGGCACCGCGCTCGACCTCGGCACCGGGTGCGGCGTCCAGGCACTCCACCTGGCGCGGCACAGCGGGCGCGTGGTGGCGACCGACGTCAACGCGCGGGCCCTCGCGCTGGCGCGGTTCAACGCGGCGCTGAACGACGTCACCCACCGCGTGGAGGTGCGCGACGGCTCGTTCTTCGAGCCGGTGGCGGGCGAGCGATTCGACCTGATCGCGACCAACCCGCCGTTCGTGATCTCCCCGGCGACGGGCGAGAGGCTGGTCTACCGCGACTCCGGGCTGCCCGGCGATCGCGTCGTCGAGGACATCGTGTGCGCCGCGCCGCGCCACCTGAACCCCGGCGGCTGGTGCCAGATCCTCGGCAACTGGATCATCGAGCGCGACCGCCCGTGGGACGAGCGACTCGCCTCGTGGGTCGAGCCCGGCCACGATGCGCTCGTCGTCCAGCGCGAGGTCGTCGACCCCGCCTCCTACGTCGAACTGTGGCTCAAGGACGCCGGTCGTCACGGCGCCTCGGACTACCGCGAGCGGTACGAGACCTGGCTGTCGTGGTTCGACGAGCAGGGCATCGAGGCGATCGGATTCGGGTGGATCAACCTCCGCGCCACCGGTCACGAGCAGCCGCGGGTCGAGCTGATCGAGTGGCCCTACGACGTCGAGCAGCCCATCGCACCGGCCATCGCGGCGTGGGGTGAGGCGACGGAGGCGGTGCAGGCCGGCATCGACGGCGGTGCCTACCTGCACGCCCGTGAGGACGTCGTCCAGGAGACCTACGGAGCGATCGGCGTGGAGGATCCCGAGACCGTCGTCCTACGTCAGCAGCGCGGTTTCCGGCGCGCCCGCACCGCCGACACCGTGGTCGCCGCGCTCGTCGGAGCCTGCGACGGCGACCTCACCGTCGACCAGATCCTCGGCGCCCTCGCCGAGCTCCTCGACCTCGACGGCGACGCCGTCCGCGCCGAGTACCTGCCCGTCGTCCGCGAGCTTGTCGCCGACGGGTTCCTCTCCGACTGACGTCGGACTCGGCCGGAGCGACGCGGCAGGATCATCGCGACGTCGATAGCCTCACGACGTGGCGATCCCCGGCTGGTACCCCGACCCCGCAGGACAATCCGGCGCGTTCCGGTACTGGGACGGCGCCGTCTGGACCGCGGAGCTGACCGGCGATCCCACGAGCCCCCACCCCGGCGCTGCTGTCCCACCGACTCCGACCCCCACCCCGCCTCCGAGCCCGGTCGCTCCGCCGCTCGAGCACACCCAGCCGTTCGCGACCCAGTTCAGGCCCGACGACGCCGGCCACGCCGCGTCGGGCGACGGCGGCCGGTCCGTCGACGATCCGACGCCGACGACGGCGCTCCCGCCCGCACCGCCGACGTCGCCCTTCCCCCAGGCCGGCTATCAGCCCTCCGGCCAGTCCGCGGGGTTCGGCAACGCCGGACACGACCCGGGCGCGCCCGGGCAGCCCTGGCCACCGCAGTCCCCCTACGGAGTCCAGCCCTACGGAACGCCCCCGCCGGGCAGCCACCCGCGGCGCGCCCGCCCGGTGCTGTTCGTGCTCCTCGCGGCAGTCGTGGCCCTGGCGCTCGGCGTCGGCACCTTCTTCGTGGTGCGGGGGCTGATCGACGACGGGGAGACGGTCGGCACGTCGACACCCGCGCGACCCGGCCCCGACGGTGGTCCGGACGCCGGTCCGAGCCCGAGCGAGGACCCGGAGCCGAGCGACCCCGACCCGAGCACCGGGACGGACCCGGGGACCGGGCAACCGGCACCCACCCAACTGCAGTGCGCCGGAGGCCTCCCGCAGGCCGGCGTGATCGGGGAGCAAGGCCGCTTCCTGGTCGGCGGCGGGCTGCAGATGCCCGAGATCGCCGGCTTCGCCGCCGGTACGGGCCTGGACCAGGCCGCTGCCTTCACCTTCGCGGACGGCGTGGTCGCGCCCTCGCGCATCATCGAGCAGACCGAGACGTCGGGCTGGGTGGCCGTCTATGCGCTCGGGGGTCTCAAGCGCGCCAACGGGTTCGGCAACCCCCAGCAGGCCGCCGAGGCGGTGATGACCTGCATGGAGCAGTCGCCGGTCTTCTACGAGAACGTCAGCGGACGCACCGACGTGTCCTCGGAGGCGGTCGAGGTCGACGGCCGCCCCGCGTGGAGCGTGACCAGCGAGATCCGCGTCGACAACCCCGAGCTCAGCGTCGAGGGCGACCGGGTCGTGGTCACCGTGGTCGACGTCGGCGACCCGTTGTCCTTCGGGCTCTACGTCAGCGTGGTCCCGATCGGCGACGACGCCCTGATCGGTCAGCAGGCCGAGCAGCAGGGGCTCCTGCGGCTGGCCCGCTGACGCCGTCGGCGTCCGTCCGGGCCCTGTCGACGGGGCCTGGCGACTGATTCGCAGCTGCAGCACCGCTCCGTTCCGGCGTCGAGACCCCGGCCGCGGCCGTGCCCCACCGCAGAGCCACTGAGGACGATGCGGTCACGTGCACGCGCTACCGTTCCGCACTGAGCGCCCTGCGGTCGCCGTGTCGGCCGCGCTCACCGGGCGCTCATGGTGAGGAGTGAAGGTCCGTGTCGCACAAGTTGGTGATCGTCGAGTCCCCGGCGAAGGCCCGCACCATCGGCGGGTACCTCGGCGACGGCTACGTCGTGGAGTCGTCCATCGGCCACATCCGCGACCTGCCCAACAACGCGGCCGACACGCCGGCCAAGATCAAGGACAAGCCGTGGGGCCGCCTGGCGGTCGACGTCGAGAACGAGTTCACGCCCTACTACGTCGTGCCGCGCGACAAGAAGTCGCACATCTCCAAGCTCAAGGGCCTGCTCAAGGACGCCGACGAGCTCTTCCTCGCCACCGATGAGGACCGCGAGGGGGAGGCGATCGCCTGGCACCTCCTGGACGAGCTGAAGCCGAAGAACATCCCGGTCAAGCGGATGGTCTTCCACGAGATCACCAAGCAGGCGATCCTCGAGGCCGCCGAGAACCCGCGCGAGCTCGCGATGGATCTCGTCGAGGCCCAGGAGACCCGCCGCATCCTCGACCGCCTCTACGGCTACGAGGTCAGCCCGGTGCTGTGGAAGAAGGTCATGTCCGGCCTCTCCGCCGGCCGCGTGCAGTCGGTGGCCACGCGCCTGGTGGTCGATCGCGAGCGCGAGCGGATCAAGTTCAAGGTCGCCTCCTACTGGGATCTCGAGGGCACCTTCGACGCCGGCGCCAGCCACGACCCGCGGATGTTCCCGGCGAAGCTGTACTCCGTCGACGGCGTGCGCGTGGCGTCCGGTCGCAACTTCGGCCAGGACGGCCAGCTCACCTCGTCCGACGTCGTCCACCTCGACCGTCCGCGGGCCGAGGCTCTCGCCGTCGCGCTGGCCGACACCGACTTCGCCGTCCGCTCGGTGGAGTCCAAGCCCTACCGCCGTTCGCCGTACGCACCGTTCCGCACCACGACGATGCAGCAGGAGGCCAGCCGCAAGCTCGGCATGAGCGCCTCGGTGACGATGTCGGTCGCGCAGCGGCTGTACGAGAACGGCTACATCACCTACATGCGTACCGACTCGACCACGCTGTCGGACGGCGCGGTCTCGGCGGCTCGGTCGCAGGTGCGCGAGCTCTACGGCGCGGAGTACCTGCCGGACGCGCCGCGCACCTACGCCAGCAAGGTGAAGAACGCCCAGGAGGCGCACGAGGCGATCCGCCCGGCGGGTGAGTCGTTCCGCACTCCTGCCCAGACCGGCCTGACCGGCGACCAGTTCCGTCTCTACGAGCTGATCTGGATGCGCACGGTCGCCTCGCAGATGAAGGACGCGACCGGACAGTCGGTGTCCGTGCGTCTGGGAGGCGCCGCCGCCCCCGTCGCAGGGCGCAGCGAGGACGTCGTGTTCTCCGCGTCCGGCCGGGTGATCACCTTCCACGGCTTCCTGAAGGCCTACGTCGAGGGCACCGACGACGGCGGCGCCAAGGACGACCAGGAGACCCGGCTTCCCTCCCTCGCCGAGGGGGACGCCGTCGCGGCGGCGTCGGTCTCGGCCAACGGTCACGAGACCAAGCCGCCGGCCCGCTTCACCGAGGCGACGCTGATCAAGGAGCTGGAGGACCGCGAGATCGGCCGGCCCTCGACCTACGCCTCGATCATCGGCACCATCCTCAACCGCGGCTACGTCTACAAGAAGGGCACGGCGCTGGTGCCGGCCTGGCTGGCGTTCTCGGTGATCCGGCTGCTGGAGGAGCACTTCCCGCGACAGGTCTCCTACGAGTTCACCGCGCTGATGGAGGACGTCCTCGACGAGATCGCGGGCGGACGCAAGGACCGCGTCAGCGAGCTGCAGGAGTTCTACTACGGCTCGGACCGCGTGCAGGGCCTGCACACGCTCGTGACCGAGCTCGGCGACATCGACGCCCGCGAGCTGGCCACCTTCCCGGTCGGCGACCCGGAGCTGGGCATCAACCTGCGCGTCGGTCGGTACGGCCCCTACCTGGAGGGTCCCGACGACGAGGGGAACCCCGCCGGCAAGCGCGCCAACGTGCCCGACGACCTCCCGCCCGACGAGCTCACCGTGGAGAAGGCGACGGAGCTGTTCGCCAATCCTGCGGGCGAGGAGATCGAGCTCGGAGTGCACCCGGAGACCGGGCTGCGGGTGATCGCGAAGAACGGCCGCTTCGGTCCCTACGTGACCGAGGACCTTCCCGAGGACGCGAAGAAGAACGCCAAGCCGCGTACGGGCTCGCTCTTCAAGTCGATGTCGCTGGACACGATCACCCTCGAGGACGCCGTCAAGCTGCTGTCGTTGCCGCGCGTGGTCGGCGTCGACCCGAACGACGCCGAGGGCGTGGAGATCACTGCCCAGAACGGCCGCTACGGGCCGTACCTGAAGAAGGGCACCGATTCGCGGTCGTTGACCAGCGAGGACCAGCTCTTCACCGTCACCCTCGACGAGGCGTTGGCGATCTATGCCCAACCCAAGCAGCGCGGGCGTGCCGCCGCGGCTCCGCCGCTCAAGGAGCTCGGCAACGATCCCGTCTCGGGGCAGCCGGTCGTGGTGAAGTCGGGTCGCTTCGGCGAGTACGTCACCGACGGCGAGTACAACGCCACCCTGCGCAAGGACGACACCGTCGAGTCGATCACCCTCGAGCGTGCCGCGGAGCTGCTCGCCGAGCGTCGCGAGCGCGGTCCGGCGAAGAAGGCCGCGAAGAAGGCGGGCGCGAAGAAGACCGCCAAGAAGGCGACCAAGACCGCCGCGAAGAAGACCGCCGCGAAGAAGACGGCGAAGAAGGCTGCTGCCAAGAAGTCCTCGTAGTCAGACCCACCGACGACGCCGACACGCGACGACCCCGCCAGGGACGTCGGCGTGTCGGCTTTCTCGGTGCGTCCGACTACCCGCGGCTCAGTCGGAGGGAAGGTCGGCGAAGGTCTCCTTGACGCCGTTGTACCAACCGAGCGACTTCTTCGGGTGACGCCAGCGGCCCTTCATGTCGTTGCGTGCTGGCTCGTGCGCAGTGTCGCCGGCCTTCACCGCGTCCTTGAGGTGGCGGTCCTGAGCCTGGATCACCTCATCGGCGGTCTCGCCGCGGTGGGCGAGGTCGCAGGGGCCGCCGAGCTGCTGGCAGGTCATCGTCTTCATCGGTTCTCCTGGTGTGGGGGGTGGGTGCGGGTCACAACGCGCGCTCCGCCGTCGTCATGGTGATGACGATCCCCGCGATGAAAGTGTGACCACCATGGCCAGCCCCGATTCCCGTCCTACGCCGGACCCCGCTGCGTTCGAGGCCGAGCGCCCGCGTCTGACGCACCTGGCGACCCGGATGCTCGGCGACGCCGCCGAGGCCGAGGACGTCGTGCAGCGGGCCTGGCTGCGGTGGCACGACCACGCCGACGTCAGGGACGACGTCGCACCGATCGAGAATCTGCCGGGTTGGCTGACGACGGTCACGACCCGCCTCTGCCTCGACCGGCTCCGCCAGCGGGTCCCCGCGCCGATGGATCCCGCCGAGCACCCGGGGCTGACCGAGCCGGACCGGGGCGCCACGGCGCCGGTCGACCCGGCCGATGCGATCGCCCTGGCCGACACCGTCGGGTTGGCGTTGGAGGTCGTGCTCAGCCGGTTGAGCCCGGCCGAGCGGGTGGCGTTCGTGCTGCACGACAGCTTCGGGTTCGACTTCGCCACGATCGCCTCCGTGCTCGACACCAGCGACGCCGCGGCGCGCAAGCTCGCCTCCCGGGCGCGCGCCAAGATCGGGCAGCCGACGCCGGAGGACCGCCTCGCCGACTGGGAGATCGTCGACGCCTTCCTGGCGGCGGCACGGGAAGGGGACTTCGCCCGACTGCTCGACCTGCTCGCCCCCGACAGCGTGATCGGAGCCGATGCGGCCGCGGTCCTGATGGGCACGCCCGAACGCATCGAGGGACGCGACGAGGTCGCCGCCTTCTTCAACGGTGCGGCGAGTGCGGCATTCGCGTCGTTCGTGGACGGCCGGCCCGGCGCGGCGTGGATCAATCGTGGAGAGGCCAAGGTCGCCTTCGACTTCACCATCGTCGACGGACGCGTCGCGAGCATCGTCTTCCGCGCGGAGCCGGCACTGCTGGCGACGGTGCGCCGCCGCTGAACCCGCACTCAGCGTGGCTCCAGGCTCAGCCCGGCGTCGGAAGCGTGAGCACCTGAGACGCTCCGGTGGTGATGGTCACCGGCATCGGCACGGGGCCGCTGCGGTAGTTCGTCGATCCGCCCGCGACGACGAGCCGTACCCGGTGCCCGGTCTTGAACCGGTGCACGATGGCCGGGAGCCGGACCGTGAACCGATTCTGCGGATCCAGGACCCTCGCCGGCGCGACCAGGTTGCGGATGAGGGTCGTGGTGCCGTCGGGCGCGACGTCAAGCAGCTTGACGAACAGCGTGAGGCCGCCGACGGAGCCGGCGATGCCGGTCACCTCGGCCAGCGGGGCCGACACGCCGAGCCGCAGGGTGGGCACCCCGGCGACGACGAACGGCTCGGGCAGCGGGGCGGTCGTGAAGTCGAGCGCCGTGCCGGGCAGATCGAGCTCCGGGAGCGGCACGGGGACGGCGCCGCCGAAGACGTCGAGCGGGTCGAACGACGTCGGCGCGCCGGCGGGCGGCGTCAGGAGCGACCGGGAGACGGCGCGGGCGCTCGCCGTGTCCGGCACCAGGGCCGAGCCGGAGAGATAGAGCCTCGCCTGCGAGGGCAGGGGGTAGCGCGGCGCGGTGCCGTAGGCGGGACGGGCATTGCCGCGGTAGCGGACCCAGTCGCGGAAGTAGGTGAAGCCGGGACCGGTGGAGACGTCGAGGTCCTTCAGGTAGCGGTCGAACCACCCCTTGATGCGACCCGCGACGTACTGACGCCGCGTGTCGACTGCGAACTCGTCGATCTCACCCGGCGCGAAGTCGGCGGAGTGGCCGCCGTTGAACCAGATCATCTGGGTCGGCACGCCGCGCGATCGCAGCGCCTCGTAGGTCGCGACCGCCTCGTTGAGGTTGAAGAGCGTGTCGCCCTGCCCCTGCCCGAGCAGCGTGGGGATCCGGATCCGGTCGATGAAGCCGGCGACGGATCGCCGGTGCAGTCGACCCTGCGTCGTGGCGTCGATCGTGCCGGTGACACCGGCGAGGGCCAGGGAGCTGCAGACCCACGTCTCGAAGTTGGGACAGCCGATCAGGCGCGGCGTGTCCGCGGGCAGGTTGGTCAGGCCGGACGCGACCCCGGCGGCCACGAATCCCAGCGCCCAGTTGGTCTTGGGTGCGCCAGGCACTCCCGCGACGACACCCTGGCCGGCGACGTTGTTGGGGGCGAGGGAGTAGGAGAGGTCGTTCCAGGTGGCCAGCGGCACGATGGCGTCGATGCGGGGGTCCTCGGCGGCAGCCGCGAACTGGGCACCCCCGCCGTAGGAGCCACCCACCATGCCGACGCGGGGGTCGTTGACGCTGCGACGGCCGGTGTGGTCGCGCGTGTCGCGGCGGATCACCTGCAGCGCGGGGGCCGGGCGGGTCAGATCGGCGTCGAGGAAGGCCGCGCCGGTGGCGCCGCCGAGGTAGCTCACCAGCTGCTGGGCGGCGCGTCCGTCCCACAACGGGTCGTCGAGGTGGATGGCGCAGGAGGAGCCGCCGAAGCCGAGCCCGGAGTAGGCCAGCAGCGCGTAGCCCTGACGCGCGAACTCGCGCCCGTAGCCCGCCAGCCCGTCCTTCGACCCGCCGAACCCGTTGGTCGCCATGATCGCGGGCACCGGTCGCGTGCGCGACGCCGCGCGAGGGAGGTACAGGTCGGCGACGACCAGGCACGTGGTCGCGCGGTCGGGTCCCACCTCGACCCGGAACCACAGCGGCGTGACGGTGAACGGCTTGGCGGCGGCACGGGTCTGGGCCGCGCTCTGGCCCGGTGTCCGGCCCGGCGTCTGCGCGGCGCTCGCGGCGACGCCGTCGGGCAACGACGTCCCGATCAGGGCGGCGGCGAGACCTGACGCGAGCAGCATCACGGGACGACGGAGCAGGGTCGGCAGGTGTTTCACAGAGGTCTCAACGAACGGGAGTGTCGACGGTCACGTCCAGCCCGGGCGGGGCGACGGGTCGATGCCTCCGTTGCTCTCGCGCGCCCCGGACGGCCCCGGTCTGGCCGCTGTCGGCGTGGGCTCGTAGGTTCGACTCCGTGAGTACCTCCGGCCAGCCCGTCTACGCCGAGCGCGGGGTCTTCGTGTGCTTCGAGGGGGGCGACGGCTCCGGCAAGTCGACCCAGTCGCGCCGGCTCGCCGGCTGGCTGGCCCGCGAGGGCTTCCACGCGCGGCTCACGCACGAGCCCGGCGACACCCTCGTCGGCGCCGAGCTGCGCCGCATCGTGCTCAGCCCCGAGACCGGCGAGCTGTCCGACCGCACCGAGGCGCTGCTCTACATCGCGGACAAGGCCGAGCACGTCGACACCGTCGTGTGGCCCGCGCTGAACCGCGGCGAGGTCGTGATCACCGACCGCTACGTCGACTCCACGCTCGCCTACCAGGGCGCGGGCCGCATCCTCGACGTCGGCGAGGTCGAGGCCGTGGCCCGCTGGGCGACCGGCGACCTGCGGCCGCACCTGACCGTCGTCCTCGACCTCGAGCCGGAGGCGGGCCTGGGCAGGTTCGAGGGGCGCGATCGCATCGAGGGCGAGTCGCTGGAGTTCCATCAGCGCGTGCGGGATGCCTTCGTCGCGATGGCCGCTGCCGACCCCGAGCACTACCTCGTGCTCGACGCCCGGTCCGATATCGAGACCATCGAGACCGCGATCCGTGACGCCGTCCGACCGCTGCTGGCGCAGGCAGACCGATGAGTGTCGCAGCGGACGAGAGCGTCTTCTCCGACCTGATCGGCCAGTCCCACGCCGTCGCACTGCTGCGGCGCGCCGCCGCCGGCCAGGGCATGAGCCACGCGTGGCTGTTCACCGGTCCACCGGGCTCTGGACGGTCCAACGCCGCCGTCGCCTTCGCCGCCGCGCTGCAGTGCGCCACGCCTGCCGGCTCCGCCGAAGGTGGCGCGCCCGGGCCTGGATGCGGGCGTTGCCACGACTGCCGTACGGCCATGGCCGGCAGCCACGCCGACATAGCCCGCGTGCGCACCGAGAAGCTCTCGATCGGTGTCGACGAGGTCCGCGACCTGGTGCGGCGCTCGGCGCTGGCGCCGTCCGGACCACGCTGGCAGATCCTGATCGTCGAGGACGCCGACCGGCTCACCGAGCAGGCCTGCAACGCGCTGCTCAAGGCGATCGAGGAGCCCACGCCGCGCACGATCTGGATGCTCTGCGCGCCGAGCGTCGAAGACGTCCTACCGACGATCCGTTCGCGGTGTCGCCAGCTCACCCTGACCACACCGGCCGCCGAGCAGATCGCCGGCTACCTGGTGCGCCACGACGGCGTCGCGGCGGCGCTGGCCACCTACGCCGCCTACGCCAGCCAGGGCCACATCGGGCGAGCCAGGGCCCTGGCCCGCGACGAGTCGACCCGCAACCGCCGCCGCGAGATCGTCGCCGTGCCGGCGCGACTGCGCTCCCTGGGTGCGTGCATGCACGCCGCCACCCAACTCGCCGACATGGCGAAGGAGGAGGCGGACGCGATCACCACCGAGCTCGACGCGCGCGAGAAGTCCGAGCTCGACGCGGGCTACGGCGTCGTCGAACGGGGTCGCCGCCCCCGCGAGTATGCGCCGGCGCTCGCGGCCCTGGAACGTGCGCAGAAGACGCGCGCCAAGCGGCGCCAGCTCGACGTCGTCGACCGCGGGCTCATGGATCTCGTCTCGGTCTACCGCGACGCCATCGCCGTCGCGCTGGGTGCGCCGGGCCGGCTGATCAACGAGGAGGCGCGCGCCGACGTCGAGATGCTGGTCGAGAACTCCACCCCGGAGCTGAACCTGCGGCGGATCGAGGCGATCTTCGAGGCCAGAGAGCAGATGTTGGAGTTCAACGTGCCGATGGCTTTGGCGTTGGAAGCCATGATGGTCGCGCTGGTCGTGCCTCGCAGTTGAAGGAGTCCGTGTGATCGACGCCGTGGTCGAGCCGTGAAGCGACAGATGACGTGGATCGTCATCGGGGTGCTGGTGATGGCGCTCGGCGTCGGCGGCGGCACGCTCGCCGCGTTCGTCCTCACCGACGACGACGCCGGGCCGCGGGCCGACGATCGTGAGTCGATGCCGCAGGGCGCCGAGGCGACCGGCGATCCGGTGAACGTGCCGCGCCGACTCACCGGCTTCTACGACCAGCTCGTCGACTGGACTCCCTGCGACGCCGTCGAGTGCGGCACCCTCGAGGTACCGGTCGACTACACCGATCCGGACGGCGCAGTCGTCGCGATCGCCCTGAAGCGGCTGCCCGCCGCCGAGCCCGATGAGCGCGTCGGCACCCTGGTGGTCAACCCCGGTGGCCCGGGAGTCGGCGGCACGACCATGGTCGACCAGGCCGGCTCCTACTTCCCGCAGAACTTGCGCGACCACTACGACATCGTCGGATTCGATCCCCGCGGCACGGGCGCCTCCGACCCGATCGACTGCGTCTCCGACGACCAGCTCGACTCCTACCTGGCCGCCGACCCGGTTCCCGACTCGCCCGAGGAGCTCGCCGGGCTGATGGGCGAGATGCAGACGTTCTTCGCCGGCTGCGTCGCCAACAGCGACGCTCTGATCGGCCACGTCACCACGGTGGAGGTCGCGCGCGATCTCGACGTCCTGCGCGGGGCTCTGCGCGAGGACGCGCTGGACTACCTGGGTTTCTCCTACGGGACGACCCTCGGCTCGACCTACGCCTCGCTGTTCCCGGAGAACGTGGGCCGGTTCGTGCTCGACGGCGCGACGAACCCGAAGCTGGGCCGGGTGGAGGACTCGCTGAGTCAGGCCGCCGGGTTCCAGCGGGCGCTGGAGTCCTACGTCCAGCACTGCGTGGACGGCGGTGGGTGCTTCCTCGGCGACGACGTCGAGTCCGGTCTCGCCACCATCAGCGGCCTCCTCGACGGGCTCACGACCCAGCCGCTCTCGACCATGCTCGGGCGCGAGCTCACCGTCGGCAACGCCTTCTACGGCATCGTCGCGCCGCTCTACAACGAGAAGAACTGGGTCTATCTCGACCAGGGTCTGCGCACGGCGATCGGCGGGGACGGCACTGTGCTGCTGACCCTCGCGGACTCCTACTCCCAGCGCGACACCTTCTCCGGTGGCTTCCAGAGCAACCTGATCGAGGCCAACATCGCGATCAGCTGCCTCGACGACCCGACGTCGGTGCAGCCCGATGAGATCGCGGATCTCCTCCCGCGCTTCGACGATGCGTCGCCGACCTTCGGTCGGGTCTTCGCCTGGGGCCTGCTCGGGTGCGCCGGCATCGAGGTCGCGGCCACGGAGGAGGCCCCGGCGATCAAGGCGGCCGGCGCCGCGCCGATCCTGGTCATCGGCACCACCCGCGACCCCGCCACGCCCTACGAGGAGGCCGTGGCCCTGGCACAGCAGCTCGACTCCGGGGTCCTCCTCAGCCGCGACGGCGACGGTCACACCGCCTACAACCAGGGCAACCCCTGCATCGACGCGGCCGTCGAGGCATTCCTGATCGACGACGTGGTGCCCGACGACGGCACGGAGTGCTGACGTAGGACGACGGCCGAGGGTCTCGAAACCCCGTTCCTCCGGTGGTCGAGCCTGTCGAGACCGTCACCCCATCTCGGCACGCTCGATGACCCACCCGGTGGTCGAGCCTGTCGAGACCCTCACCCCATCTCGACACGCTCGATGACCGACCCGGTGGTCGAGCCTGTCGAGACCCTCACCCCATCTCGGCACGCTCGATGACCGACCCGGTGGTCGAGCCTGTCGAGACCGTCACCCCATCTCGGCACGCTCGATGACCGACCCGGTGGTCGAGCCTGTCGAGACCGTCACCCCATCTCGGCACGCTCGATGACCGACCCGGTGGTCGAGCCTGTCGAGACCCTCACCCCATCTCGGCACGCTCGATGACCGACCCGGTGGTCGAGCCTGTCGAGACCCTCACCACCGGTGGTCGAGCGTGTCGGTTCCTCCGTCACTCGGACTGCGCTCGGATCAGACCACGCGGCCGAACCAGCGGATGGAGAGACCGGCAGCGAGGAGTCCCAGCAGCAGGGCGACCGCGACGGCGTAGGAGGTGACGTCGCGCGGCTCGGTGCGGAAGCCGATGGCGGACTGGATGTCGCCGTAGACCTCCTTCAGCTCCGATGCCGACTCCGCCGCGTAGCTCTCGCCACCGGTGGCGGAGGCGAAGGAGTCCAGCGACGCCTCGTCGACGGGCACGGGCACGAGCTGGCCCTCCACCATCACGGTGCCGTCGGGCGTGCCGTAGGCGATCGTGGAGACCGGCACGCCGTCCTCCACGGCCGCGGTGGCGGCCTGGTCGAGGCTGCTGCCGACGGTGTTGGTGCCGTCGCTGAGCAGCACGACGTGCGCGGGCACCTGCTCCTGGTCCTCGGCGCCGGACTCCGGTGTGCTCTCGGCGGCGATCGCCTCGATCTGCGCGAGCGAGGTGAGGACGCCGTCGCCGATGGCGGTTCCCTCGGCGAGCTGCAGCCGGTCGAGCGCGTCGATCGCGCCGGCGTGATCGGTGCTCGGCTTGGCGAGCACCGTGGCCGAGCCGGCGAACTCGACGACACCGACGTTGAAGCCCCCCGGCAGCCCCTCGATGAAGCTCTTCGCCGCGGCGCGTGCCGCAGTCAGCCGGTCGGGCTCCACATCGGTGGCCTGCATCGAGAGCGAGACGTCGACGACCACCATCACCGTCGCGCGCTCGCGCGGCACCTGCCGGTCGACCTGGGGGTGGGCGGCCGCGACGCACATCGTGACGAACGTCAGCGCGAGCAGCAGTGGCGGCAGGTGGCGGCGCCACTGCGGACGCTCCGCCACCAGCCGGTCGAGCATCGGCAGCGTCGCGAACGTGACGGCGTACCGCCCGCTGCGGCGGCGCTGCAGCAGGTACAGCAGGGCCAGCACCGCCACCGGGACGAGCAGCCACAGCCAGGACGGCTCGGCGAGTCTCATCGCGTCCCCGGGGTGATCGACGGCGCGGTCCGTGCGTTCGGCCGGACGGCGGCGCGGTGCAGGTGGCGCGCGAGGTCGCGCACCCAGTCGCGGTCGGTGCGCAGGGTGACGTGCTGGGCGCGAGCCGCGCGCACGGCCGCCGCGGTCGCCGACCGGTGCTCGGCTGCCGCAGCGGCGTAGCGCTCGCGCAGGCGCCGGTCAGAGGTCGCGACCTCGCGACGACGTCCGCTCTCGGGGTCGCGCAGGGTGAGCACCCCGACGTCGGGCAGCTCGAGCTCGCGAGGGTCGACGACCTCGACGAGGAGGACCTCGTGGCGCGCGGCGAGTCGGCGCAGGGGAACCTCCCAGGCGAAGGGACGATCGGTCCTCCCGTCGGCCTCGACGAGGTCGCTGACGACGACGCGGACGCCGGGTCGCGGGTGGCGGGCCGCCAGCTCGCGGATCGCGCGGGCCAGGTCGGGAGCCTCTGCACGTGGTGGGGCGGGGGTCGGGGCGTCGCCGCCCCGTCGACGCAGTGCGCGTTGGGCCGCAGCGCGGCAGGGGAGCGGTGCCTCCCAGCGCACCCCGCCGGCGGTGAGGTAGCCGGCGCCGAGCCGGTTGCCGGGGCCTTGGGTGAGGAGCCCGATCGCCGCCGCCGCCCCCGCCGCGAGGTCGCGCTTCTCCAGCGCCGCGGTGCCGAAGGCCATCGACGGGCTGTCGTCGACCAGCACCCAGGCCTCGAGCTCGTGGGTGGCCTGGGGGCGCCACACGTGCGGTTCGCCGACGCGCGCGGTGACGTTCCAGTCCATCCGGCGGACGTCGTGCTCACCGGGGCGGTAGCGCACGATCTCCTCCGGGTCGGTGCCCGACCCGAGCGTCAGGCCGGCCTGCTCACCGTGCAGGCGTCCGGGCAGACGACGTCGGACGGCGAGGTCGAGGGTCGCGAACACCGTCTCCGGATCGGTGCTGCCCAGAGGTACTGGCTGGGGCACCGGGCCCGTCGGGCCCACGCGGACTGCTCTCGGGTGGCCACGTGCGGCTGGGGGACCGCGCGCAGCACGTCGGCGACGACGGCGCGGGGGTCGGCGCCGTCCGCGACGGCGTCGAAGGTGAGCAGGAGCCGGTGACTCATCACGTCGCCGGCGATCTCGGCGACGTCGGAGGGCAGGACGTAGGAGCGGCCGCGCAGCAAGGCGAGCGCCCGGCCGGCCGCGAGCATGCCGAGCGAGGCACGCGGACTGACACCGAGCTCGATGACGCCGGCCAGGTGCGGCAGGCCGTAGCGGGCGGGATCGCGGGTCGCGACGGTCAGGTTCACCAGGTACGACATCACCGAGTGGTGCACGAACACGCGGTCGGCGACGCCTTGCAGGGTGACGACGTCCTCCGGCGTGAGCAGTCGCTGCGCCCGCGGCGGGTCGACCGACATCCGGTGCAGGATCTCGAACTCCTCCTGCCCGGTCGGGTAGGGCACGTCCACCTTCAGCAGGAAGCGGTCGCGCTGAGCCTCAGGCAGCCGGTAGACGCCCTCGGACTCGACCGGGTTCTGGGTGGCGAGTACCAGGAACGGGTCGGGCAGTCGGTGGCTGGTGCCGGCGATGCTGACCTGCTTCTCCGCCATCGCCTCGAGCAGCGCGGACTGCACCTTGGCGGGCGCACGGTTGATCTCGTCGGCGAGCACGAGGTTGGCGAAGATCGGGCCGCGCTCGACCTCGAACGACTCGTGGCTGGCTCGCCAGACCCGGGTGCCGGTGATGTCGCCGGGCATCAGGTCGGGGGTGAACTGCAGCCGCGCGAAGCTGCCGCCCACGACGTCGGCGAGCGTGCGCACGGCCAGCGTCTTCGCCACACCGGGCACGCCCTCGAGCAGCAGGTGACCGCGCGCCAGCAGGCCGACCAGCATCCGCTCGACCATCGCGTCCTGGCCGACGACGACCTTCTTGACCTCGATGAGCGCCCGCTCCAGCACCTGGGCCGCCTCGGCGATCCGCGCCTCGGCGGCGACGGCGTCCTCGGGCGCGTCGGTGCCGACGACGTCGGACGCGGCAGCGGGCGGGGACGAGTCGTGCGTCATGGCGTCCACAGTGGCAGAAGATGCCCAACGCAGGCTGAGAGCGGAGCAAGATCCGTGGGCCGCCGCGGCCGGAGGGTCAGCGGCCCTCGCGGGGGATCGCCATCCAGTCCGACCAGGTCAGGTCGCGTCCGACGTACCGCGGCGCCTTCAAGGGCCAGACGTCGCTGATCCATCGTGGGACGAAGGCATCCAGCGCGGCCTCGACGTCGGTGCCCAGGTACTCCTCGCGCACCCACCAGGAGATGTCGGCGTCCGCGCCGGCCTTGTCGGTCGGATCGATGTACACGCACCCGATCAACTCGGTCTCGTCGGCGTCGAAGAGGGCGTAGTTGAAGGAGAGGTGGGCCTGCGCCTCGTCCCAGTGGTGCTGCAGGTCGGCGCGGTCCTGGTCGGCTGTCATCGACGCGGGCGGCCACCCCCAGGCAGCCCCGTAGATCGACCACAGCCGCTCCCGCGATCCCATCACGGCGGGCATGTCGAGGTCGGTGTCGTCGGGATGGATCGGGCGCAGGTGGTGGCCGGTCGGAAGTGGGACGACGGTGGGGTGCCGCCAGTCGGCGGGTAGCCAGGGGTGGGTCGTCATGGTGGTCCTCCTGAGAGTGAGCGGTCGATGCGGCGACCTTCGGGGCACCGGCTTGCGGCCGGCTGAACGGACCGACCGTGTGCGCACAGCATCGGCCACAAGCGGCCCGCAACCGAGCCGCAAGGACGTGCGCCGACGGTGTCGCCATGTCCACGACAACCCTGTATCGACTCAGTGCCTGGTGCCTCATCGGCTCCTTCGTCCTCAGCCTGGCCGGCGGCCTCGCCCACCCGGTCGTCGACGGCGACGCCCACTCGGTGGATTCGCTGCTCGCTGGCCGCACCCCCGGTGCCCAGTACCTGATCTACGCCGGCGCCGTTCTCCTCATGCTCGGCCTGCCCGGTGGCTACCTCTTCCTGCGCGACCGGGTCGGCAGGCTCGGCTTCGTCGGCTTCGCGGGCTACATGCTCGGCAACGCGCTCAGCGCGATGTCGCACCTCGTGGTCGAGGGCTTCGTCGCCCCGACCGTGGCCGCCGACCCCGACGGTCGACACCTGATCGGCGAGAACAGCGAGATCATCGACGCGACTCCGTTCGTGACCCTGCAGGTCGTCGGGGGTCTGGTGTTCGTCCTCAGCATGATCCTGATCGCGATCGCCCTTCTTCGCGCGCCGGGTTTCCCCCGTCCGGTCGCCGCACTGCTCCTCCTGGGCGCCCTGGCGCTGATGACGCCGATCCCCGAGCACGCCGTGCTCAGCGGCGTCCTCGTCGAGGTGCCCCGAGGTCTCACCGTCGCGACCCTCGGCCTCCTGATCCTGCGCCGGGCGCGCCCGGGCGAGACGGCACCCGACTCCCTCGCCTCCACCGACCCCACGGCCGTCCGGTCGTCCTGAAAGGAGCTCTCCCCATGAGGATCCGCACCAACCGTCGCTCGTCCCCACCCGTCCGCACTCCGCGGACCCCGGCTCTGACCCTCCTGCTGGTCGCTGGGCTGACCGGCGCTCTGGCGCCGGCGCTCGGTTTCACGCCGTCGGCCCACGCCGCAACCACCCCGAACGTGCCGGCTCCGACGTCGTGGGAGGAGGGCTCCCACGACGAGGACCAGATCGTCGACTGCATCACGAGCGGGCCCTCGACCGGCGTCAGCGCGAACGTCGGGTGGGCGCCCGTGGGCAACCGCGTCCCGCGCGTCGGTGAACCCTTCTACGTCCGCCTGTACGCGGGCCTCGTCGGGCTGCCGTGCAGCGGCAAGGTCGCCGTCGTGCCGGAGATCCTGCGTCCGGCGGGCGTCGAGTTCGCCGACGAGGTGCCCGGGTACCCGGTGCGTTGGTCGCTGACGCGGAGCGGCGAGACCCCGCGGCTGCGCACCGGCGGACTCGGCTACCACCTCGGAGTGAACGGGGGCGTGACCGTCGAAGCGCCGGGCGACGAGGCGTGGGTGCTGCGTCAGGGCGACGTGTTGGAGGTGCAGGTCCCGGTCGTGGCCGAGCGCGGTCTCAAGGGCCCCGCCACCCAGCGACCCGAGTGCCAGAGCCGGCGCGAGGGCACGCGACCGTGCCCGGTCGCGCAGGCGGGCGACCACCTGCAGGTCGCCTTCACCGTCGGGGGGCACGGCGGTACCAAGTCCTACGTGACGCCGTACGTCGCTCTGTTCGCCGACGGCGCAGGGACGCCGGGGCCGGGCACGCCGGGCGCTGCGCCGTCGCGGGTGAAGGCCACCTATGTCGCCCGTTCGACCGGCTCGGGCTCGGCCACGGTCGTCGTGTCGAGCTCCGCGCCCGCCGTCGGTGCGCTGACCGTGCGCGACGGTGCCCGCGTCATCGCCCGCGGCCGCGTGGAGCGCGCCGACCAGGGCCGGGTCCGTCTGCGCCTCCCCCGCCTGACGCCGGGCGTGCATCGCCTCTCGACTCGTTTCGAAGGCTCGCGCAGCGTGGCGCCGTCCACCTCGCCGATCACCCGGGTCACGGTGCGGGGATCGAAGACGGCGAGCGCCCCTCGGCTGCTCGGTGCCTCTGCTCCGGTGGAGTACCAGCGTGTGCACACCGTGTCGGGCTGGGGCGGGTTCGCCGACGGCCAGCTGCGGACGCCGCGATGGCTTCGCGCCCATGACGTCGCCGCCATCGCCGCGGGCGACGACCACTCGCTCGCCCTCACCCACGACGCCGGGTCGCCGGCTGGGGTTGGAACGGCGAGGGACAGGCCCAGCCGCCCGCCGACCTCCAGGACGGCAGCAGCCCGGTCGGCGTGATCGACGCCGGTCCGTGGCACTCCTTGGCGGTGCTCGCCGACGGCAGCGTGCGCGCGTGGGGCGCGGGCGGGGAGACCGATGAGGGGCAGGCCGACGTGCCGGCCGCGTTCACCGGGCCGAACCCGCAACGACCGGTCGTCGATGTGGCAGCCGGGTTCTACCACTCCGTCGCGCTCACCCGTGACGCTCGCGTCGTCACCTGGGGCGCGGAGCAGAACTTCGGTGACGTCGACGAGGGGCAGCTCGACGTGCCCGATCCGCTGGAGGACGGGACTCGCCACGCGATCGACGTCGCGGCCGGTGGGCGGCACACGCTCGCCCTCGACAGCACCGGTCGGGTCTGGGCGTGGGGAAGCGACGACCAGGGACAGGTGAGTCTGCCCGCTGAGCTCGACGGCACCCGGGCGGTGGCCGTGGCCGCCTACCACGCCGTCTCGATGGCACTGCTCGACGATGGCCGCGTGATCGCGTGGGGCGACGACGGCACGGGCACGGTCTCGTTGCCGCCCGAGCTGACCGGACAGCGGATCCTCGCGATCGACGTCGGCGCCGAGATCGCGGTGGCGCTCACGGCGTCCGGTCGCGTCATCAGCTGGGGTGACAGCGCCACACCCGTCCCCGCCGCGATCGCCCGGCACGCGCCGTTCCGTACGGTCGCGGCCGGCGGACGTCACGTCCTGGTCGTGCACCGGGCGCCCAAGACGCCGACGTCGGTGCGGGTGCTGACGCCACGGCAGGTGCGCGCCGACCGGCCGGTCCGCGTCGGGGTGCGCGTGGCAGGTGTCGAGTCCGGCACGGTCATGCTGACCGACGGCGGACGGCAGGTGGCCGTGGTGCGTCTGGAACGCGCGGGCACCGACGTCGCCACCGGCACGGCACGCCTGAGCGGCCTGAAGGCCGGTCGTCACACGCTCGTGGCCACCTTCGCAGGGACGGCGACCGCCGCCTCGGCCTCCTCGCCGGTGCGGATCGTGAAGGTGAGGGCCGGTCGCGGCTGACCGGCTCGGGGACGGCTCCCCGCCACGCTCTCGGAGGGGCGCCCGCATGCAAGTGAGTTGCAAGCGGGCGTCCCTACGATGCGTCCATGCTCGAGATCAGCGCGTTCGGCGGCGTGCGCGCCCGTCTGGACGGGCGAGCCCTGGACCTCGGCGGTCCACGGCAGCGATCCGTGCTCGGGCTCCTCGTCGCCTCCGGGCGGCGAACGGTGTCGGTGGACCGGTTCCTCGAGGAGCTCTGGAGCGGGGAGCCGCCCCCGAGTGCCGCGGGTGCGCTGCAGGCCTACGTCTCGCGGCTGCGTGCGGCGCTCGAGCCGATGCGAGCCAAGCGCACCCCGGCGTCGGTGCTGGTGAGTGCGCCGCCCGGGTACGCCCTGGCCCTCCCGGACGACGCGGTCGATCTGTGGCACTTCGAGCGCCTGGTGCGAACGGCCCGCGCGGCGACACCTGCATCGCGCGGGCCGATCGTGGACGACGCTCTCGCGCTGTGGTCCGACGAGCCGCTGGCCGAGTACGCCGACGAGGAGTGGGCGGCCCCGGAGATCGCTCGGCTGCGTGAGCTGCGTGACGAGGCGGTGGAGCTGCGGGCCGAGTCGATGCTGGGCGACGGGGGGACCTCCGCCGAGGCGGCGGCGCTCGTCGCCGACCTCGAACCGCACGTGCGTGAGCATCCGCTGCGCGAGCCGTCCGTGGCCCTGCTCGCCCGGGCCCTGTACCGCGCGGGTCGTCAGAGCCAGGCGCTCGCCGAGCTCGCCGCCCTGCGGGAGCGTCTCGTCGACGAGCTCGGTCTCGACCCGAGTCCCGACCTGCGTGCACTCGAGGCCGACATCCTGCGGCAGGCCGAGCACCTGGCTCCTGCGCCACCGACGACGACGCGCGTGCCCGGCCCCCGCCCCCGGGCGGAGGCGGGCCACGAGCCTTCCCCCGAGACTCCGCGAGCGCACCAGACGGCCGACGTGTCCGAGCTGGTCGGTCGTGAGGACGAGCTCACGCGTCTCGAGCGCGCTGCCGCCTCGGTCGGGCGCCGACCCGGGATGGTGTGGGTGTCGGGCGAGGCCGGCGTCGGCAAGTCGGCGCTGGTGAACCGGCTCTGCGACCAGTCGGTGTCTGCCTGGGCGGTCGTACGCGGACAGTGCCCGGAGGTGATGGGCGCCCCGCCGGGACTCGCCTGGGCCGAGGCCCTGCGTCAGCTCGGGGTCGACGTCGGGGCTGCGCCCTGGGAGCTCTACCACCTGGCCGACGAGGTGCGACGCACGCTGGAGGCGCGCGCGGACACCGCCTTCCTGGTGGTGCTCGAGGACGTGCACCGCGCGGACGACGGCACGCTGCAGGTGCTGCGCCACGTCCTGGAGACCACGACGGCACGAGCGCTGGTGGTCGCCACGTTCCGTGCCGAGGAGACCGGACGGGATCTGGCGGCGACCCTGGCGTTCTCCGTCGAGCGCACGTTGGATCGGATCGAACTGACGGGCCTGGCGGCCGGCGCCGCCGACGCGGTGCTGACGACGCAACTCGGCGCCCTCGCCGCCGACGTCCCTGTCGACCTGCGTCGTGTGCTGGTGGACAGGACCGGCGGCAACCCCCTGTTCCTTCGGCAGCTGGGTCGACTCGTCGCCTCGGAGGGGGCCGCCGTGGCCCTCGACGCGGTGCCGGTGGCGATCCGCGACGTGTTGGACCGACGGCTCGAACGCCTGCCGACGACCACGGTGGACGCCCTCGCTCGAGTGGCGGTGCTCGGCCGCGAGGTCGACGTCGACCTCGCCACGGCGCTCGAGGCCGAGGTGGGCGAGCTGGACGAGGACTCCCTGGCCGACCACCTCGACGCCGGCCTCGTCGCGGGCCTGCTGGAGAACCCGCGTCCTGCCGAGCTCCGCTTCACCCACGCACTGGTGCGCGACACCTGCTACGGACGCTTGGCGCCGCTGCGCCGACACCGGATGCACCGGGCGGCGGTCGCCGTGCTGGAGCGTGAGCGTCCGGACGCGGTCGAGGAGATCGCGCGGCACGCTGCCGCGAGCCTGGACCGCCGCAGCGCGGCGGATGCGTTGCCCCGGCTACGGGCGGCTGCGGCTGCGGCGACGCCGCACGTCGCCGTCGAGCACCTCAGGGTGGCGCTGCGCGCGCTCGATCTCGACGGCGCCTCGTGGGGCGAGGTCTTCGACATCAGGCTCGCCCTCGTCGAGGCGCTGGCCAACGACGGCGACACCGTCGCGGCACGTCGTGAACGGGACGAGGCGGTCACACTCGCCCGCCAGGAGGGCGGCCCCCTCGACGAGGCGCGTGCGTGGCGCTGGCCGGCCCCGCTCATGTGGTCGCGCGCACCGTCCGACGTCGCCTCCGACCGGGTCGCGGAGCTGCTGACACTGGTCGAGCGCATCGGTCACGACGATCCGGCAGTCCGGATCGGTCTACTCGCGGCGGCCGCGATCGAGGCCGACCCCCAGAGCCCCGCCACGGTGCACGCAGCGGCGTCCGAGGCCGTCGAGCTGGCCGATGCGCTGGGCGATCCCGTGCTGCTCTGCCGCGCTCTCAACGCACTGTGCCTCGGTTCTTTCCACGACGCCGAACCGCACGTGCTCGCCCCGATCGCCGAGCGGATGCTCGGCGTCGCCGAGGGCGCCGGGCTCCACGGCTTCGTGGCCGTGGCACGGATGATGCTGCAGTCGGTCGCGATCGGCGCGGGTGATCTCGGCGAGGCGGCCGAGCACATCCAGGAGGCGATGGCGGCGGGGACGAGTGGTCAGCTGCCGGAGCTGCTGCTGCTCGCCTCGATCTTCGAGTCGACCACCCATCTGCTCACCGGAGGACTCGACCACGCCCGCCGGGGCTTCGCCGAGGTGACGCGTGCGATCGAGGCCGCGGGCGATGCGAACGCTCGTTTCATCGGGTTGTGGACGCGATTCGCCGTCGAGTACGCGGCGGGGGACACCTCGACGCTCCAGGACGCCGCCCGCGAGATGACCGAGGAGCTCACCTGGCACTCCCGCGACCTGTGGGTCCTGACCCTCCTCGACGCCGGGGAGGTCGCGCGTGCCCGCGAGGTCTGGCACGAGCGGCCGCCCCAGCCGATGCCCCGGGACGCGACGTGGCTCTTCGACGCCGCGGTGCGGGCACACGTCGTCCACGCGCTGGGAGACGTCGAGACCGCCCGCGTGGTCCGCGACGACCTCCTGCCCTGGTCGGGCCAACTGGCGCGCACGCTCAACGGAGCCCTGGTGATGGGCCCGGTCGACCACTTCCTCGGCCTCCTCGAGCTGACCCTCGGGGACCAGAACGCAGCAGCTCTGCGCTTCGAGGCGGCGCGCGCGCTGACGGGCCCGGGTGGCGCGACGACGTGGTCGCGGAGCTGGGTGCGCACGCCGACTCACCTGCGCGGCTGAGCCACCCGCTCCGCGTCGGGACGGCCTGCAAGTCGGCGCCAAGTCGCCGGCAAGCAGGTCAGGCGACCGTCGTCGCATGAGACAGATCCCTCCTGCCGCCGTCGCCGCACTCCGTCGCCGGGTGAGCGGCGTGGTGGCCTACCCGGCCGACGTCGGGTACGGCGAGTACGTGGAGCAGGACGAGCGGCCGGTCGTGGTCGTCGTCGCCGCCACCGACGACGATCTGGTCGCCACCGCGCAGATAGCACGCGACCACGGGCTCCCGTTGCACGTGCGGGCGACCGGCCACGGTGCGGACGCGGTTCCCACCGGCGGGCTGTTGCTCCTCACGCACCGGTTGCGCGACGTCGTGGTCGACGCGGACGCGGAGACCGCGAGCGTCTCTGCGGGAGCGCGCTGGCAGGACGTCGCCGATGCCGCCGACGCGCACGGCCTCGCCGTGGTGAGCACGCACGCGCGCTGGGGCGGCGTCGTCGGGTCGGTGCTGCGCGGTGGGCTCGGCCCGCAGGCGCGCCGTCACGGACTCTGCTCCGAGCACGTCGTCTCGGTGCGGGTCGTCGGCGTCGACGGCTTCGTGCACGACCGGATCGACGTCGAGGCCCCGGACTCGGCGGCTGTCGTGGTGCGACTGACGTTGCGGCTCCACGCCGACGTCGCCGTGACAGGTGGTCGGGTCACGGTGTCGAGGCCCCACGCGCTGCGCGACTGGGTGCGGCGCCACCGTGAGATGCCCGACGGCGTCACCGCGCTCGCCGTCGCCCACGACGGGGTCGCCGACGAGGTGACCTCGCGGGTCGAGCGAGCGGGCGGGTCGGACCAGTCCGCAGCCCGCTGGCTCGCACAGCACGGCGACCCCGGGCTGAGGCGGCCCCGGTGGCAGCGCGGCTGGCTCGTCGCCGACCTGCCCGAGGACGCCGTCGAGGTGCTGGCGGCGTTTCCGGGGCGAGTGGAGGTACGCAGGCTCGGGGGACGACTCAGGCACAGCGCCGGACTCGCCGGCGCCGAGTGGTCGGTGCGCACCACCGTGGACGACGTCGGTGCCGACGGTCTCGACGTCATCGACCTCGACGACTGGCCGATGCGGCTCGACGACGTGCTCGTGCCCCTCGCGCCGACCGGGCAGCTCACGCATCTCGGCCTGCTCGACACCGTCGACCGCCGGCCCGACGAGGAGCGTCGCGACCGGAGTGATCGCGACCGCACCCACGAACGCCGTCGCACAGACGCGCTGCACGACACCGACCCCACCGACCAGACCCAGGAGACCGTCGCATGAACACCAGAGACACCCACGAACCCGCCACCACCGCGCCCGTCGTGATGCTGCCGGGGCAGGCCGCGGCGCCGGAGGGCCCGTGCGATCTGTGGGGCATGTACGTGATGCACCATGCCTTCCGCCGCGATCTCGGCCGCTTCGCCGCGACCGTCGGCGACGTCCCGACGAGCGAGCGTGCGCGCTGGGCGGGCCTGGCTCGGCGGTGGGACCGGTTCACCACGTTCCTGCACGAGCACCACACCAAGGAGGATGAGATCCTCTGGCCGGCGCTGCGTGCCCGGGTGGACGCGGCCGCCGACATCGCGGGTGCGGACCTGCTCGACGCGATGGAGTCCGAGCACGAGGTCCTCGATCCGCTGGTCGCGCGGGTCTCTGCCGGGCTGGAGCTGCTGGCCCGCGGGGGCGACTCCTCGGACCGGGAGGGACTCGCGGCGACGCTCGCGGAGACCGCTCGGACGCTGGATGAGCATCTCGCCCACGAGGAGCGCGACGCCGTCGCGCTGATCCAGCACCACCTGAGCTCGGCGGAGTGGCAGCAGCTCGAGCGCGCCGGGCTGGCCGCCAAGCCAGGCCCCCGCGACCTGCTCTTCATGTTGCCGTGGATCGCCGACGGTCTGGGGGAAGCCGACCTCGGCCCGTTGCTGAGCGAGGGTGGCGCCGTCGTCCGGATGCTGCTCGCGCTCGGCCGTCGTGGCTACGTCCGTCGCGAGCGCGACCTGTTCGGTGTCGAGGTGCGCCTGCCTCGCTGAGGCCGGTCGGCCTCAGCGCTGCCGTACGGGCTCGGCGATCTGCTGGATGCGCTGGGTGGCCAGCTCGATCATCAGCCGCGCGGCGGGGGAGAGCACAGCGCCCGTTCGGTGCACGACGGCGAAGGTGTCGAACTGCCGTGGTCGCAGCGAGACGTAGCCGGCGGTCGGCGCCAGCCGAGGGATGAGCTGCTCGGCGGCGCCCTTGGGCACCACGGAGTCGGCCAGCCCCAGGCCCACCAGCTCGACGGCGGTCTCGATGTCCTCGACCTCGATGCGGGTCTGGGGATTGCGCCCGGTCTCGTGCAGCATCTGCCGCAGCGTCGTGCGGGTGCCGTCGACGTGGCGGAACGAGGTCTCGCTCATCACGAGCGAGGCCTGGGAGAGCCGGTGCGCCGTGACGGGCGACGTCAGGTGCTCGGGGTCGGCGCTGATGTAGACGAGCTCCTCCCGGGCGACCGGTGTGACACTCATGCCCTCGCTCTCCACCGACGACAGGGCGAGCATGGCCGCCCCGAGGCGGCCGCGACGCAGGCCCCCCGCGCCCTCCATCGAGTTCTGCCCGACCAGCTCGACCCGGACGCCGGGGTAGCGGGCGAGCACGTCGGCCACCAGGCCCGCGCCCGCGTAGAGGCGGGCGATGCCGAACATGCCGAAGCGGATCGTGCCGCTCTCGAACGACGTCACGCTGGCGACGGCGCGCTGGGCCTCGGCCACCTCGGCGAGCACACGCTCGGCGTGCGGGCGCAGCGTGTCGGCGACGGTCGTGGGGACCACCCCGCGGCCGACCCGGCGGAAGAGCTGCACCCCGAGCGACCGTTCCAGCGTGCGGATCTGCTCGCTCACGCTCGGCTGCGCGTAGCCGAGTTCCTCGGCGGCGCGGGTGAGCGAACCCTGCTCGTAGGTGGCGAGGAAGCAGGTGAGCTGATGCAGGGACAGCATGTGAGCCAGGTTACGACAATCTCAAGGTTCAACCTTGAGTTCGTGATGGAAAGACTGGCTACCCCTATGGGTCGCGTGGCTCCAGAATGGAGTCATGTTCGCGCATCACTGCACCTCCTGCACCCGCCGTCAGCTGATCTTCCCGAGCCAGATCACCTCGATGGACAACACCGATCACGGCATCGTCGTCCGCTTCACCTGCTGGTGCGGCGCTGAGCAGGAGCTGCTCACCGGCCGGGACGCCGAGCGCGCGGAGGGCACGCGCGCGGCCGTCGTCGCCGCCTGATCCGACCCTCTCGCGCGCCCGTCGTGCGCGGCCGGTCCTCGGTTTCGCGACGCCTGACGCCGTCCGGTATCGTTCGCGAGTCGCTCGTCACCGAGCGGCGGTGCCGCCTTAGCTCAGTCGGTAGAGCGAATCACTCGTAATGATTAGGTCGTCGGTTCGATTCCGACAGGCGGCTCGGTTTGGATCTGGCCCTGACCAGCACAATCGTGCAGGTCAGGGTCAGTTTTGTTCGTATGCCGGCCATCTGCGGAACCGATCGTGCGTAGGGTGCAGGCGGAGCGCGCGGTCCGCTTCAGACGGAGATGCCCGCGGCGGGGACCATTACGCGACGGATATAGGTGCGAAGTGCGCTCTCGTCACGGGTGACGTCACTGGGGTAAGTGAGGAGGGAGACCATCAGCCGGAGGCCGGTCTCGGCGATCTCGTCGAGCCGTTCGGCGAGGTCTGGCTGATACGCCGCAAGCGGGGCATGCATGTCGCGCACCACGGCGATCACGGCGGGCGACATCGTCAGCGCCCGTCCCTCGGTAGTGTCCAAGGCCGACAGCAATGTCGCGATGACCGGGCTGTGACTGATGGCGTCGTAGGCGTGAGTCGTCAGCTCGACCATGAAGTCGGCGGCCGTGGGGGCGCTCCGGCACTGCTCGTGAAGGTGGTCTACGATCTGGCGCGCAGTGTCGTCGACGGCGTCGCGGACGATGTCGTCGCGGTTGCTGTAGTAGGTGTAGATCGTCTGGCGTGAGACCCCGGCCTCGCGTGCGACGGCTGCGACGGTGACTTTCTCGAGTCCATGCTTGGCAATGACACGGACGGCGGCGTCGAGGATGCGCTGTCGAGGCTCCTTGCTCAGCGACACCGGGAGGGGAGACCACGCTGCGCGGCGTGTCTCCGAACCGTTCACCATGGACATCAGTCAACCATCCGGCTCCGCCGCACCTGGCGGGACGATACGACCGACTCGGGGACACCGCCGGACGCTTCCACCGGCCTGACGCATGACGATCTCATCCGACGGACAGCCCGTCGCACGCGTAGGAGTTTCCTCCAACGGGGGACCATCGGCCCTCCTCGAGTCGGATGAAGCGCCAGCAGTCGCCGAGGACCTTGGGTCCGACCTGCTGAGGCGAGTGCAGGCCGTTGGAGGTCCAGTTCTTCACCCGGCTCAGCCCCTTGACCAGAGCCGCGCGGCTCAAGCCGGCACCGAGTCCAACCGCCTGCTCGACGAACAGGCGGGTCGCCGACCAAGCGAAGACCCCGAAGAAGCTGGGCGAGGCACCCGGTTTCACTTGTTGGAGCCACGACAAGTAGATGGACATCTCCTGACTGCGAGCCGCCTCCTCGAACGGCACGAAGTTAAGGGCGACCGTCGTGCCGTCGACAGATGCGCCGCCCTGTTCGACATAGGCCGTCTCGTAGTCGGTGGGGTCCCGAAAGTAGATGCCGGGCTTGTAGGCGACCTGCGCCATCGTCTGTCGCAGGCGCAGCGAGTTCTGGTACGCGCCGACGAAGAAGACGACCTTGATGTCGCGATCCTTGAGCTGCTGGACGTAGGAGGCGTAGTCGAACTCGGCGACATCGATCGCCTGGACGTAGGTGAACTTCATACCGAGTTTCTCCAGCGCGCGGACCTCGGACTTGGCGTTCTCCGCCGCGCCGCCGGCATTCAGGTAGAGCATCGCGGCGTTGCGAGAGCCCTCCGGGTCTTCACGGCGAGCGAAGTTCGCGAAGGCCTTCGGCCACTGCCCAGACCGGGAGGACTGGGCACCGAAGCACGTCGTACATGCTGCGCGTTGAGCCGTCACGTTCGCGGTTCTGAAGTCGGGTAGGCCACACGATTGCGCTGTCGACGCGCCGCCGGAGTCGAATGCGGACATCGAACCCACCATGGCGAACACTTCGCGGCATGCCGCGGCGTAGGCCTGTTGGTCCGCACTGGCATCGGTGCGGGTGTCGTAGGTCTTCAGCCGGAGTGAGTGTCCGCACAAGTCGTTGGTGGCGTTGAAGTAGGCGATGAAGGCCTGGGTGGCATCCTGCGCTGCCTCGAACAGACCGGGTACGGGACCTGAGACGTCCGAGGCGTTCCCGAGGACGATCTCGTTGTCGGTGATCCCTGGTCCGGGCGGGATGTCCTGGCAGCGCGCCTCACTCGGCACGTCGATGGGTGGCACGTTCTCCGGCCCGGACGAGGTACCACCCATCGAGCCCGTCGCGTCCGTTCCCGTGAACTCTGGGGCGTCCGACGTGGTCGGGCCTTCGGCTTCGGTCGGCAGCAGGGGTCCGTCCGTGCTCGCGCCAGACAGCCCATCCTCGACGATCGCGTTCGGCGCGACTCCGACATCACTGGTCGCAAAGGAAGTTCCGGGGCCTCGTTGCGCATCGGCAACCGTCTCCGGATCGAGCTGAGTTCCGCAGGCGGTCAACGTCGTCGCAGCGAGGATGAGCGCGACGGTGCGGCGAGCGCTCACTGTGCGATAAGTCACATGACATGGTTGACACCATGCGACAGATCTGTCAAGTTCTCCGCAGAGTCGCTGAGTATCCGACTTCGCGGCGGATCCTCACGCTGAACCGGGCATGGAAGACACGGAGACGACCGATGACGGCGACACTGCCGACCGACCGACCGACTCGCGGGCTCTCGCCGCTTCAGCGCGCCTTGCTGGGCGTGGTGGCTGCTTGGTTCGCGATCATCCCGGTCTTCTGGTATCTGGAGATCCATCTCGGGGTGTCCCAGAAGATCGCGTCGAACACGATGACAGTGATCCATGTCTGCCTCTTCGCGACGGCGCTCGGCCTCCCGTGGATCCGGCTCCCCGGCATGGGGCCGCGGGCGCGATCGCAGCGCCTCGATGGCATGGTGATCGTCTGGCTGTTCATCTGCCTGGCGCCGCGGTTCATCTGGGAGCTGCCGTGGCTTCTCGCTCTGGACCAGATCAAGAGCGGCGTGGCCGAGGGCGCACTCTGGACCTACTTCTGGTCCCCGTACCTGGTTGGTGGCGATGCTCGCTATCTCAACGGCGATCCCCTGGTGGTTACGCTTGAGTGCATCGCGTTGTTCGCCGGGGCCTTCGAGCTCTATGCGGTCGTTCGCTTCTTCAGGCAGGGCAAGCGGTTCACCAACACCCAACTCACCTTCATCATGGCCGGAATGATCGTCGAGGTGACGCTGCCGGCCGTCTATTTCGGCACGGAGATCGCCAATGGGCTGGGCAATATCTCCAGCACCACCGATCTCATCATCAAGTTCGCGCTCCTCAATGCCTTCTGGTGCACGCTCCCCTTGATCACCTTTGCGTGGGCTGCGAGGCGGCTCGCGCGCCAGGACCTTCAGGTGACCTTCTGAGACGTCGTCCGGGTTCGGGCCCTGGGCGGCGTCGCCGTGAGGGGCGGCTCACCACGGCGCGTCGAGACCGATCAGGGCGTGCAGCACCTGGCAGGCGTGTGCCACGACGTCGTCGCGGTGCGGGCGCGATTGCCGATCGTCCGCCGTCCACTGCAGGGCGAGGTCTTCCACGTACGCCGTCCAGGCGTGGACGATGGGCAGGGAGGCCTCGTCCAGGTGCAGCGACGTAGCGATGCGGCGCGCGATGGCCATGCGGTGGGTGTCGACGCCCTCCCCTCCGACGGCCAGGGTGCCCTTGCCGAACACCAGCGCCATGTAGAAGTCGCGGCGGCGTTCGATCTGGGCGATGTAGCGCTCGACGAACTGCGGCAGGGCGACGTCGGGCCCGGCGCCGTCGTCGGGGGAGACGTTGCGCAGGACCCGGCGGAGAGCGGCGCCGATCACGGCGTCGTAGTAGTCCGACTTGGTCGGGAAGTAGTGGAACAGCAGGCCGCGGGAGATGCCGGCCTCGGCCGCCACGTCGTCGAGTGACAGGTCCTGGATCGGCTTGTCGACGAGCATCTGCAGTCCGATGCCCACCAGCTGCCGACGGCGGTCGTCGCGACGCAGCCGCGTGCGGGTGCGCTCCGCGCCGCGATCCTCGCTCATCTATTGAGCATCGCTCAACAAATCTGGCATGGTCAAGGCATGGACTTCTCGCCGTCACCGCGTGCCCAGGAGCTGACCGCGTTGGTCGCCGACTTCATCGGCACCGAGATCGAGCCGGTCGAGGCCGACTACGTCGCCGAGATCGCCCGACGTCGGGCGGCCGGCGGTGGCGAGCAGTGGCAAGAGCTGCCGGTGCTCAAGGAGCTGCAGGCCAAGGCGCGCGCCCGGGGCCTGTGGAACCTCTTCCTTCCCGCCGGTCACGAAGGGCCCTACGCCCAGCGCTACGGCACCCTCGGCGGCGCGGGGCTGACCAACCTCGACTACGCGCCGATCGCCGAGCTGACGGGCCGCTCCTTCATCGCGCCCTACGTCTTCAACTGCAACGCGCCCGACACCGGCAACATGGAGGTGCTGCTCAAGTACGGCGACCAGGCGCAGAAGGACCGCTGGCTCGACCCGCTGCTCCGGGCTGAGATCCGCAGCGCCTTCTTGATGACCGAGCCCGCGGTCGCCTCCTCCGACGCTACGAACATGGAGCTGACCGCTGTCGTGGACGGCGACTCGATCGTGCTGAACGGCACCAAGTGGTTCTCCACCGGTGTCGGTCACGACGACTGCGAGATCTTCATCGTGATGGGCCTGACCGACCCCGACGCCGACCGTCACCACCGCCACTCCATGGTGCTCGTGCCGCGCGACACCCCCGGCGTCGAGATCGTGCGGATGCTGTCCACGATGGGCTTCTACGACGAGCCCCACGGCCACGGCGAGGTCTCGCTGACCGACGTCCGCGTGCCGCTCGACCACGTCATCTCGGGGCCGGGCGAGGCGTTCGCCATCGCCCAGGGTCGCCTCGGGCCAGGCCGGGTGCACCACTGCATGCGCCTGATCGGGCTCGCTGAGAAGTCGCTCGAGCTCGCGATCGAGCGGGGCACGTCGCGCCAGGCGTTCGGCAAGCGACTCATCGACCTCGGCGGCAACCGCGAGCGGGTGGCCCGCGCGCGCATCGCCATCAACGCGACCCGACTGCTGGTGCTGGACGCCGCGTGGAAGCTCGACGTCGGCGGATCGATGAACGCGATCTCGGAGGTCTCCCAGATCAAGGTCGCCGCGCCCCAGATGGCCTTGGAGGTCATCGACTTCGCCATGCAGATCCACGGCGGCGCCGGGCTCACCGACGACTTCCCGCTCGCCGCGGCCTGGACGGGCGCGCGCTCGCTCCGGTTCGCCGATGGCCCCGACGAGGTGCACCTCGGTCTCGTCGCGCGCCTCGAACTGATGAAGCACGGCCTCTCCCGCTGACCGTCGCGCCGACGCGACGACCTCCGCCCCCGTGACGAATAGGACAACCATGACGACAGGAACGATCCTCATCACCGGCGCGAGCTCCGGGCTCGGCGAGGAGATGGCGCGGCAGTTCGCCGATCTCGGCTACGACCTGGCGCTCGCCGCCCGCCGCGCCGAGCGCCTGGAGGCCCTGAGCGCCGAGATCCGCGAGCGTCACCCGAACCGGCGCGTGGAGCTGCATGCGCTCGACGTCAACGACGACGACGCCGTGTTCGCCGTCTTCGGTGCGGTCGCCGAGCAGTTCGGCACCCTCGATCGGGTCGTCATCAACGCCGGGCTCGGCAAGGGAGCGCCTCTGGGCACCGGGCGCTACGACGCGAACAAGGAGACCGCGATGACGAACTTCGTCGCGGCGCTCGCCCAGACCGAGGCCGCGATGGAGATCTTCCGGCGTCAGGGCTCGGGACACCTGGTGATGATCAGCTCGATCTCGGCGCTCCGCGGGATGCGGAAGACCATCACCGCCTACGCTGCGACCAAGGCCGGCGTCGCGGCGCTCGCGGAGGGGCTCATCAACGAGAACGTCAAGGCCAAGGGCATCGACGTCTCGATCATCTACCCCGGGTACATCCGCTCGGAGATGAACGAGAAGGTCGCCCAGAACACCAAGTTCATGGTCGACACCGCCACCGGCGTGAAGGCGATGGTCGCGGCCATCGAGAAGCGTAAGGAGCGGGCCTACGTCCCGGCGTGGCCGTGGGTGCCGATCGGCTTCGCACTCAAGCACGCCCCGATGGGCGTCGTCCGACGACTGTCCTGACGATGGGCGAACTCGACAGCCCCGACGGCGCGCGCGCCGTCCGCGACGAGGACGCCTTCGACGTCGCCGCGGTCGATGCCTGGCTCCGCGCTCACGCCGACGGCGTGACGTGGGGCGACGGCGTCCCCCACGTGCGCCAGTTCTCCGGCGGTGCGTCCAACCTGACCTACCTGCTGCGCTACCCCGCGCGGGACCTGATCCTGCGTCGCCCTCCCGCGGGCACCAAGGCCAAGGGCGCCCACGACATGGGCCGTGAGTACCGCATCCAGGCCGCCCTCGCGACGGCGTTCCCCTACGCGCCGCCGATGGTCGCGCTCTGCGACGACGCCTCGGTGCTCGGCTCCGAGTTCTACGTGATGGACCGGGTCGAGGGGCACATCCCGCGCAAGGAGCTGGGACTGGACCTCGATGAGTCCGACGTGCGCCGACTGTGCACGAACGTGGTCGATCTCCTGGTCGACCTCCACGCCGTCGACGTGGACGCCGCCGGCCTGGGTGAACTCGGTCGGGGCTCGGGCTACGTCGGCCGCCAGGTGGAGGGGTGGACGCGGCGATTCCGGGCCGCCAGGACGTGGAACGTACCGAGCTGGGACCGGGTGATCGCCTGGTTGGAGGAGAACCAGCCCCAGGATCGAGGCACCTGCCTGATCCACAACGACTTCCGTCTCGACAACGTCGTGCTCTCCGAGGACGACCCGACCCGGCCTGTCGCACTCCTCGACTGGGAGCTCGCCACGGTCGGCGACCCGTTGATGGACCTCGGCTGCTCGCTGGCGTACTGGGTCGAGGCCGGCGACACCCGGCTCGCTCAGCGGTTCCGGCTCCAGCCCACCCACCTGCCCGGCATGCTCACGCGCCGGGAGGTGGTCGAGCACTACTGCGAACGCACCGGGATCGAGCTCACCGACCGGCAGTGGACCTTCTACGAGGTGCACGGGCTCTTCCGGCTCGCGGGGATCCTCCAGCAGATCTACTACCGCTACCACCACAAGCAGACGACGAACCCGAAGTTCAGGAGCTACTGGGTGGGCTCGCACGTGCTGCACCGTCGGGCCACGAAGCTGATCAGGCAGGCAGGCTGAGCCCGGCGCGTGCCTGTGGACGGCGAGTAGCCGTCCACAGGCGCTCGTGCCCTAGGTTGCGACCCATGCCCTCCGGCCGACGTCGCACCGCTCGCGCTTCCCGCACCGGTCCGGTGCCCCTCGTGGTGGTGCATGCCGCGCTGCTGGTCGCGGGCGCTGTCGCCGTCTCGGCCGATCCGCCCGCTCATGGCTGGGCCGTCCTGACTTGCGTCGTCGGCTACCTCGTCGCGCTGGTCGTCGTCTGCCGCGTCACGTCGCGCCCCGACCTGCTCGCGCTCGTCGGGTTCCTGGTCCCCGTCTCGATCTTCCAGGTCCTGCCGGACTGGATCCTGGCCGAGGTCCTCGGCACTCTCCGTTTCCCCGACACGGGCGGGCCACGGGTGGACGACGTCGTTCCGTTGGCCATGGCGGGGATGTGGGTGGCGCCGCTCTTCGTCGCGCTCGCGCTCAGCGCCGGGAGGCCTGCGCGCGCGGCCCTGTACGCGGTGGTCGTCTTCGCGGGCGCTGAGGTGCTCGCGCCTGCTCTCGACCTCTGGGAGCCGGTGGGTGACACGACGCGGATGTTCGGCATCGCGGTGTACGTCCTGCCGGCGGAGGCCGCGCTCGGGTGGGCGGCCGCGTTCGCCTTCAACCAGGTACGCACGCGGTCGCTCCCCACGCGGACCGCCGCGGCGCTGGCGGTCGCGACCTTCTACCTGGGGGCGCTCGTGCTCTCCTACTTCGTGATCGACGTCGCCACGTGGAGGCTGACCTGGTGAGGAGGTGTCCACCTTCTCACCCGTCCGTGGAGGTACCGTCCGCTAATCTGAAGTCGAGGGGAGTACTCCACAATCCTCACCCGGTCATGACGGCGCCCCGATGGTCGCCCCGGGTGGGAGCCCGCGCGGCGGAGGAGACCTCAGGAGATCGTTGACCCTGAGGAGACCTGTGCCCGCGTCCCTGCTCGCCGCCGCCGAGAGCGGTTCGGCATCCACGCTCGACACCATCGCCACCCCGACGTTGTGGCTCGTCACCGTCGCCGCGGTGGTGGGCTTCCTGGCCGTCGACTTCGTGCTGACCCGTCGCCCTCACGAGGTCTCGATGAAGGAGGCCGTGGGCTGGTCGGCGTTCTACATCGCGCTGCCGCTGGCCTTCGGCGTGTTCATCCTCGGCCAGTACGGCTCGCAGCGGGGGCTGGAGTACTACACGGGCTACCTGGTGGAGAAGTCGCTCAGCGTCGACAACCTGTTCGTCTTCATCCTGCTCCTCGCCGGTTTCGCCGTCCCGCGTGAGTTGAGGCAGCGCGTGCTGCTCTACGGCATCGTGGGCGCCCTGGTGATGCGAGCGATCTTCATCGCGCTCGGGGCGGCCGCCCTCTCGGCCTTCGACTGGGTCTTCCTGGTCTTCGGTCTGGTGCTCGTGGCGACGGCGGTGAAGATCCTGCGCGATGCGCTGGGCGGGGACAACCATGACGTCGACGTCGCGACGCTGCGCAGTGTGCGTCTGCTGCGCCGCTTCGTCCCGGTGACCGACGACTACGAGGGTCCGCGGATGACCACCCGGGTCGCGGGCAGGAGGGCGCTCACTCCACTCGCCGTCGTCGTCGTCGCTGTTCTGGCCACGGACCTGGTGTTCGCGATCGACTCGGTGCCCGCGGTCTACGGCATCACCGGCGACCCCTACCTCGTGTTCGTGACCAACGCCTTCGCCCTCCTGGGCCTCCGTGCGCTCTACTTCGTGCTCGAGGGTGTGTTGGCCAAGCTGGTCCACCTGGGGTTCGGGCTCGCGGCGATCCTCGCGTTCATCGGGGTCAAGCTCGCCCTGCACTGGGGTCACCTGCAGTGGGAGTCGGTTCCGGAGATCCCGACACTCACCTCGCTCATCGTCGTCGTCGGCATCCTGGTGCTGACCACCATCACCTCGCTGATCGCCACCCGCGACCGCAGTGAGGAGCGGAGGTCCGTCGAGGCGTGACCGGGCACTCAGTCGCCGGTGCGGCCGAACCAGCGACTACTCGGTCGGCCGTTCCCAGGCAGTGCGGGCCGAGGTTCGGAAGGGCTTGGAAGCGTCGGCGAAGCCGAGCCCGGCGACCAGTTCGCGTCGGATGTAGCCGTTGCGCACGCGCTGCGGGTGGTCGCCGACGCGCGTCGTGGTGACGATCCGTTCGGTGCGGTAGTCGATCCGCGACACCGTGTCCGACCCGCTCCAGGAGATGTAGCAGTAGCGGCCGTCCCAGCTCGGCGTCACCCAGTACGGCTTGAGGCCGCCCTTGATCAGCTTGCCGCGCTGGAAGCCCTTCGCGGTGACCACGGTGGCGTAGTCGCTCATCGTGCCCGCGACGCAGATCTTGGTGCCCTCGGGGTTCATCGCGATCCCGTGGTGCGCCGAGTCGAGCAGGTAGAGCGGGCGCGGCGTGTTCGGGATGAGGTTGGGCAGGCGGACGACGCGGGTGATCTTGCCCGAGCGGCGATCCATCTCCACGAAGCCGTGGAAGAAGGAGAGCTGGAAGTAGAACTTCTTCTCGTCAGGCGAGAGCGTGATCGGGCGCACCGAGATGCTCACGTTCTTCAGTCCGCGCTCGTCGAGGGCCTTGCGGACGTCGTAGCGGCGCACGACCTTGTTGGTCTGGGCGTCGACGATCTGCAGCACCCGCTCGCCCTCGAGCGGGTCGGGCAGGTCCGGATTGTCGAACGGGCTGTAGACCGTGCCGATGCTGGCGTGCAGGATCCGGCGGCCGCCGTCGATGTAGGTGCTCTCGTGCGGTGAACCGCCGGAGGAGAACCTCCCGGTCGGCTTCCCGTCGCGGACGCGGAGCACGTGGACGACGTTGCCGGTGGAGGCACTGACGATCACGTGACGACCGTCGGGCGAGAGCGCCATGTGGTCCGAGCGCACACCCGAGACCGGGAATCGCCACACGATCTTCTTGGTGCGCAGGCTGATCGCGACGACGTCGGCGAAGGAGGGCCGCGAGATGACGACGAGACGGCCGTCGTTGGAGGAGTACATGTCGTCGACGAACTGGTCGTTGCCCTCGCCGATGAGCGCTCGGATGCCCAGGTAGAACGCCAACCGGTAGGGATTGGTGGCGATCTCCTGCATCCGCTCGGCGTAGTCCGGCACGACGTCGATCTCGGCGACCGCGCGGAAGGTCTTGGCATCGAGCACCGTCGCGGTGCCCTCCCAGTTGTTGCCGACGAAGACGACCCGGCGCAGGCCGGCGGGCAGCGGCCCGGTGTCGGACGGCGAGGTCCGCGCCGAGGGCGCGGGCGGCACGTTCCCGGCGACGGCGGACGTCGACGCAGCAGGGTCCTCTGCTGCGGCCGCCGGTGCCGACGGGAGTGCCGAGGACGCCGTCGCCAACGCGAGGACGACGGCTCCGATGCCACCGAGGAGTCGGGAAGTTCGGGAGTGTCCTCGCCGCATGGGCCGCATCGTGGGTCGCACCTCGGGAAGTTCGGGGGTTACGTGGTCGGGTCATTGTGCCCCGCGCGGCCGCGGCGCAGGCTCGCCGTCCGTCCGGGAACGCCACGCAGCCCACGCCGGTCGTTCCCGACGTCGGCGGGTCACCTGGGAGGATCTGGCTCCGTGGCCTCCCACTCCCTCGGTTCGCGACCGCGTCGTCCCCGTCTCGCGGCGGGCTCCCGGCGTGCTCGGATGGTGGTCGCGACGGCCGTCGTCGGCATCGCCTTCGGCTCCCTCGCGGGCTGCTCCGGCGCGGACGGCCCCGAGTCCCCGGGCACCACGCCGTCCGCCGACGGTGCAGTCGATGCCGATCGGGTGCGGACGGGCCTGGCGGCGGTCTACGTCGGCGACCACGCCACCGGGTCCCAGCGAGAGGAGGGCGAGTGCTTCGCCGATGCGCTGCTCGGTCGACTCGACTCCGACGACCTCGTCTCCGCGGGCATCCTCGACACCCGTGGCGACGTCGTCACGACGCTGCCGGTGCTCGACGTCGACACGGCGACCGCGTGGGTCGACGCCCAGGCCGACTGCATCGACTACGTGCTCGCCTCGACCCGCGCGCTGACGGCGCAGAGCAAGGGCAAGCTGGACGGGGAGCGGTACCTGGCGTGCCTGCGTGGCGCGCTCGAGCCCGAGCAGATCCGGGACGCGCAGGTCGCGGCGCTCAGCGGCGGGATGGAGAGCCCGGCCATCGCCGAGCTCACTCGCGCTCAGAGCGACTGCGCGACCGAGTCGCTTCCGGTCGACTGACGTCCGTCTCGAGATGGTCGGCCTAGGCTGCGGTCAGTGAGCGTCAGTCCCTCCCTCCACGCGACCACCGTCGGCGAGACCGGCGCGACGGTCGTCTTCCTGCACGGACTCTTCGGACAGGGCCGCAACTTCACCCAGATCGCCCGCGCACTCGAGCCGGAGTTCTCCTCGGTGCTCGTGGACCTGCCCAACCACGGCCGTTCGTCGTGGACCGACGCCGCCGACTACGTCGAGATCGCCGACGCGATGGCGCAGTGGCTGCGTGATGGCGTCGCCGCAAGCGGTCCGGTGCACGTGGTGGGTCACTCGATGGGCGGCAAGATCGCGATGGTGCTCGCGCTGCGGCACCCTGACCTGGTCGAGCGGCTCGTCGTCGTCGACATCTCGCCGACGGTCAGCGACGGTGCCGGCGAGTTCGTGCACCTGCTCGACAGCCTGGCTCGTCTCGACCTGGACGCCGTCGAACGTCGCGCCGACGCAGATCGGTTGCTCGTCGAGGACATCCCCGATGAGCGGGTGCGTGGATTCCTGCTGCAGAACCTGCGTAGCCGCGATGGCGGCTGGGAGTGGCAGGCCAACCTCGACCTCCTGCGGCGAGAGCTGCCTGTCATCGGCGACTTCCCCGCCGTCGAGGCCACGTTCGACCATCCCGTGCTGTGGCTGGCCGGCGACCGCTCGCCCTATGTGCGGCCCGAGCACGCCGAGCAGATGCGGCGCCTGTTCCCGCGCACCCGGCTGGTCACGGTCAAGGACGCCGGCCACTGGCTGCACGCCGACCAGCCCGACGCGTTCGTCTCCGCACTGCGGGTCTTCCTCGGCGCCTGACGCCTCGCCTGTCGACGAGGTCGGCTTCTGCCTCGCCGGGCCCGAGACGCTCGCTGCGTTCGCTCCTCGACCACCGTCGACGTCAACCGTCACGCCCCGTGTGCGAGTATAGGAACCGTTATCGTTTAGAAGGAGTCGTGATGCAGCAGGACATCCATCCCACCTACGGGCCCGTCGTCTTCCGAGATCCCTCGGCCGGCGCCGTCTTCCTCACGCGGTCCACCATCGTCGGCCGACTGGCCGAGGATCACCCGAACGTGGAATGGTCCGACGGGCGTACCTATCCGGTCGTGGACGTCGACGTCTCGACCGCGAGCCATCCCTACTGGACAGGCCGCGGCCGCGTCCTCGACACCGAGGGCCGGGTAGAGAAGTTCAACCGCCGCTACGGCGCCACCTCGGCGTCGAGCGCAACGACTGAAGGAGACCGTTCGTGAACAAGAAGCAGCTCATCGAGGCCATCGCTGATCGCGCCGACGCGCCGCACGGCACCGTGGAGGCGGTCATCGCCGCGTTCGGCGACGTCGTGGGCGAGGCGCTGAAGTCCGGCGACGCCGTCACCCTGGCCGGGTTCGGCACCTTCGAGGCCCGTTCGCGTGCCGCTCGCACCGGCCGCAACCCCCAGACCGGCGAGGAGATCCAGATCGCCGCGAGCACGGCTCCGGCGTTCAAGCCTGCGGCGGCGCTCAAGCGCGTCGTCAACGGCGAGGGCTGACCTCCTCGGGCCTGTTTCTCGCAGGCTCGACTCGTGCGACCTCCTTGTGGCCCAGGTCACAGCGACGTAGTGTGGCTCGCGTCACACCGGTTCGCCGGTTCCCCGGCCCAGGGAGGTCGCTATGCGCCACCACCTACTCGCGCACCACGCGCACTCTGAGGACCGCGACTCCGTATGGGTGCTCGCCGCCGCTGCGATCGCCTTGATCGGCACCGGGTTCGTACTCGCCCTGCTGCTCGTGGAGTCTCTCGGAAACCTCTGAACCACCCTGCGCGCGAGGCCCCGGCGCCCGGGCGCGGCGGGGGCGCGCG
>NZ_JAHRHK010000019.1:51702-52736 GCF_021246465.1 Nocardioides sp. R-C-SC26
CCCGGACGCCGTACGGCGTCCGGGCCTCGACCACGTTCTGAGCGTGAGTCGCGATCTCTCAGGCCTGCGCGGGTGCGGGTGCGTCTGCCGTCGTGCCCGACTCGTCCGCCGCGCTGCGGTCGGCTCGCTGGAGACGCTCGCCCTCGACGTCCACCTTCGGCAGGATCCGGTCCAGCCAGCGCGGCAGCCACCAGGCACGCTCTCCGAGCAACTCCATCAGCGCCGGGATGATGATCATCCGTACGACGAACGCGTCGAAGAGGACGGCGATCGCGAGGGCGAAGCCGATCGACTTGACCACGGGGTCGTGCTCGAGGATGAAGCCGGAGAACACCGCGATCATGATCACCGCCGCTGCCGTGACGACGCGGGCGGAGCTGCGGAACCCGTCGATGACGGCGTCGCGGGTCGATGCGCCATGCACGTGTGCCTCGCGCATCCGGGTCACCAGGAAGACCTGGTAGTCCATCGCCAGGCCGAACACCACGCCGATCAGGAAGATCGGCATGAAGCTGACGATCGGCTGCGGGTCGAAGAGTCCGAAGGTGCCCTCCTGGAAGATCGCCACGGTGACGCCGAGGGTCGCCAGCACCGAGAGCAGGAAGCCGAAGGTCGCCGTCAGCGGCACCAGGATCGAGCGGAACACCAGGAGCAGCAGCACGAACGCCAGGCCGATGACGACCGCCAGGTAGACCGGCAGCGCGCCGGAGAGGCGGTCGGAGACGTCGGTGGTCAGGGCCGTGAGGCCGGTGATGCCGATCGTCGTGGTGCTGTCCTGCTCGACCCCGGCCTGGCCGTCCCGCAGGGCGGTGAGCAGGTCCTGGGTCGCGGTGTCGTCGGGCCCCTTCTCGGGCAGCACCTGGATCAGCGCACCGGTCGGAACCGCGTCGGGGTCGCTGGGGTCGGCGTTGGTCGCGACCACCTGGGCGTTCGCGACGCCGTCCTGGTCGCTCGCCCAGGTGGCGACGTCGCCGAACGCGGCGCCGGCGTCATCGGCACCCCTGGCGTCGACGACCCCCCGCAGCGACGCCCCG
>NZ_JAHRHK010000002.1:0-157340 GCF_021246465.1 Nocardioides sp. R-C-SC26
GCAATGGGATTCCGCGTCGTTCGCAGCGTGAGCCGGGTGGGTGGTGCCGGGAGAATGGCGTGACCCCGCCTCCAGGGTCGTTCCAGGCTGGGATGTCGATGACCCCCGGCGGCAACTGACAGCTATCTCGTAGGATCAGCCGGCTTGGCCGCCCGGGACGCAGTCCCGCCGCGACCGAGCCGAACCACACCGTTCCACTAGACCTGGGAGACCCGACAGGTGGCTTCGCTCACCGCGACACGTGCGCTCGCGCCCTTCAGCGCCGCGGGCAACCTCTTCGCGTTCGCGCTCGACGTGCTGCGCGCGCTGTTCCGCCGACCCTTCCAACTGCGCGAGTTCATCCAGCAGGCCTGGTTCATCGCCTCGGTCACGATCATCCCGACGGCGCTGGTGGCCATCCCGTTCGGTGCGGTGATCGCACTCCAGGTCGGCGCCCTCATCAAGCAGTTCGGTGCCCAGTCGTTCACCGGCTCGGCCTCGGTGCTCGCCGTCATCCAGCAGGCAGGTCCGATCGCCACGGCGCTGTTGATCGCGGGCGCCGGGGGTTCGGCCATCGCGGCCGACCTCGGCGCGCGGAAGATCCGCGAGGAGCTCGACGCGATGATGGTGCTGGGCATCGACCCGATCCAGCGCCTCGTCGTGCCGCGCGTGCTGGCCTGCATGCTCGTCGCGGTCTTCCTCAACGGCATGGTCAGCGTCGTCGGTGTCGCGGGTGGCTACGTGTTCAACGTGGTGCTGCAGGACGGCACCCCTGGCGCCTACCTCGCCAGCTTCACAGCGCTGGCTCAGCTCCCCGACATCTGGGTCGGCATGGTCAAGGCCCTGATCTTCGGTCTCATCGCCGCGATCGTGGCCTCCTACAAGGGCATGAACGCCGGCGGTGGCCCCAAGGGCGTGGGCGACGCCGTGAACGAGTCGGTCGTCATCACGTTCCTGCTGCTCTTCGTCGTCAACTTCATCCTCAGCACGGTGTACCTCGAACTCGTGCCCCCGAAGACAGGCTGACGGCGATGGCGAACTTCAAGGCGGTCTACCAGAAGCCGATGAGCGCCCTGGACGACATGGGCGTCCAGCTGGCGTTCTACCTGCGCGCGCTGGCGGCCACGCCTCGCTCGATCCTTCGCTACCCGCGCGAGATCCTGCGGATCCTGGCCGAGGTCACCCTCGGGTCGGGTGCGCTCGCGGTCATCGGCGGCACGGTCGGCGTGATCATCGGCATGACCTTCTTCACCGGTGCCCAGGTCGGCCTCTCCGGATACGCCGCGCTCGACCAGCTCGGCACCGCGAACCTGGCCGGCTTCGTCTCGGCGTACTTCAACACCCGCGAGATCGCACCGCTGGTCGCGGGCATCGCGCTCGCGGCGACCGTCGGCTGCGGCTTCACCGCGCAGCTCGGTGCGATGCGGATCTCCGAGGAGGTCGACGCCCTCGAGGTGATGGCCATCCCGTCGATGCCGTTCCTCGTCACCACCCGGATCGTCGGTGGCCTGATCGCGATCATCCCGCTCTACGTCGTGGGGCTGCTCTCGTCCTACTTGGCGGCACGCCTGGTCGTGACCGGTTTCTACGGCCAGTCGACCGGTACCTACGACCAGACGTTCAACATGTATCTCCCAGCCGTCGACGTGCTGTGGTCCTTCGGGAAGGTCCTGGTCTTCGCCGTCGTCGTCATCCTGATCCACTGCTACTACGGCTACACGGCCTCAGGCGGCCCGGCAGGAGTCGGCGTGGCCGTGGGACGTGCCGTCCGCACCAGCATCGTGGCCATCAACGTCATCGACCTGCTCCTGTCGATGGCGATCTGGGGGACCACCGTCACCGTGAGATTGGCGGGATAGCGCCATGAATGCAGTCCTTCGCATGCACAAGACGCTCGGCATCGTGTTCATCGCGTTGCTGGTCCTCTCGGCCTACCTGACCTACGCGGTCTTCACCAAGAAGTTCGCCAGCTACGAGGAGGTGACGCTCCGTACCTCGAACATCGGCCTTCAATTGCCTCAGCGCGCCGACGTGAAGGTACGCGGCGTGATCGTCGGCGAGGTGCTGGACTTCCGCTCGACCGAAGCCGGCGCCGAGGTGACCCTGGGTCTCTACCCCGACAAGGCCGACCTCGTCGACCGACGGGTCACCGGGTCGATCCTGCCCAAGACCCTCTTCGGCGAGAAGTACGTCTCCCTGGTGCCGCCCGGCGGCGCGATCGAGCCGATCCGGGCCGGCGCCGTCATCGAGAAGAGCCAGGTCAGCGTCGAGGTCGAGCGCGTGCTCTCCGACCTGTACCCGTTGCTCACCGCCGTGCAGCCCGATCAGCTCAACCTGACGCTGACCGCGGTGGCGAACGCCCTCGAGGGCCGCGGCGAGCTGCTCGGCGAGAACCTCGAGACTCTCGACTCCTACCTCAAGCGGTTCAACCCCGAACTGCCGACGCTCGTGGAGGACCTGCGCAAGACGGCGGAGGTCTCCGATGTGTACGCGGACGTGCTGCCCGAGGTCGCGACGATCCTCGACAACACGATCACCACCACCCAGACGCTCGAGACGCGTGAGCAGAAGCTCAACCAGCTCTTCCGCGACGTCGCCGGTCTCGCCGGCTCCGCGCGTGTCTTCCTCGACGACAACGAGGACAACCTGGTGAGGTTCGCCGAACTGAGCACCGCGACGCTGCGGGTGCTCTCGCGCTACTCCTCGGTCTTCCCCTGCCTGGCCGGTGGCCTGGTCAACGCCGGGAAGCTCGAGGCCGAGGCGTTCCGCAACTACAAGCTCCACATCGTGTTGGAGACGCTGCCGCGCCAGCCGCGCGCCTACGACGCGAATGACGTGCCCGTGATCGGTGAGAACCGCGGTCCGAACTGCCTGCACCTGCCCAATCCGCCGTGGAGCCAGTCGAACCCGAACAAGCGGGTTCCGAACTTCAACGACGGCGTCAACCGGCCGACGGGCAAGGGCACCTCGCGGGTCGCGCCCGAGTACGCCCAGTACGCCGTCGTCGACGGCGAGGGTTACGTCGGCAGCGCGGCCGAGGCCGAGCTCTACCGCTCACTGGTGGCGCCGACCTACGGCGTGAACGCGGACGAGGTCGACGACCTGGGCTCGCTGCTGCTGGGACCGATGGCTCGGGGGGCGACGGTGACGACGCGATGAAGTTGCTCGACAAGAAGACCAGCGTCGATCTGGTCAAGCTCGTGGTGTTCCTCGTGGTCACCGCACTGGCGACCAGCATCCTGGTGATCACGATCGGCAACCTCGGCTTCGGCGGCTCGCAGCAGTACCGGGCCGTCTTCTCCGACGTGACCGGCGTGGTGAAGGGCGACGACGTCCGTGTGGCCGGCGTGAAGGTGGGCACGGTCAAGGACATCGAGATCATCGATCGCGACCGCGCGCGGCTCACGTTCACCGTCGAGGAAGGGACCCCGTTGACGACGTCGACGGCGGCCGCGATCCGCTACCGCAACCTGGTCGGTCAGCGCTATCTCGCGCTGACGCCGGAGCCCGGTGACGGCAGCCTTCTCGACGCAGGTGCGACCATCCCCGTCGACCAGACGACGCCCGCGCTCGACCTGTCGGTGCTCTTCAACGGGTTCAAGCCCCTCTTCCAGGCGCTTTCGCCCGACGACCTGAACACGTTCTCGTTCGAGATCATCCAGGTCTTCCAGGGCGAGGGCGGCACGCTGGAGAACCTCCTGCGCAGCACCGCCTCGGTCACCCAGACCCTGGCCGACCGGGACGACGTCATCGGCGATCTGCTCGAGAACCTGGACTATGTGCTGGACCACATCGCCGACCGTGACGACCAGCTCACGGACCTGATCGTGAGCTACCGCGACCTGGTGCGTGGGCTTCGTGCCGACCGCGAGGCGATCTTCGGCTCGTTGGACCAGATCAGCCAGCTGTCGGTGCAGACGGCCGACCTGGTCAAGGGCATCCGTGCTCCGTTCGTCGAGGACATCAAGCAGCTGCGTCGTCTGACCACGAACATCGACCGGAACAAGGCGGAGCTCGACCGTGCTCTTCAGGTGCTCCCGATCAAGCTCAACAAGATCGGACGCACGGCGATCTACGGCTCGTGGTTCAACTTCTTCCTGTGTGACTTCAAGGGTCGCGTCAAGCTCCCCGGAGTCACTGTCCCCGTCAACTACACCGTCGGCGCCAAGCGCTGCGATCTCGGCTGAGCGGGGAGTGATCGAGTCATGAAGCCGTTCCGCGAACGCAATCCCGTCATCGTCGGCATGGTCAGCATCGGCGTGCTGGTGCTGCTGTTCGTCGCGACCTTCCGCCTGCAGGACCTCCCGATCATCGGGGGCGGCACCATCTATCGCGCCGACTTCTCCGAGGCCGGAGGCCTCAAGGAGGGTGACGAGGTGCGCATCGCCGGCGTCCGTGTGGGCAAGGTCGAGTCGATCGAGCTCGACGGTGACCACGTCGAAGTCGCCTTCAGGATCACCAGCGACGCCGAGTTCGGTCCCGACACCCGAGCGCAGGTCAAGGTGCAGACGATCCTCGGTTCGATGTTCCTGGCCCTCGAGCCCGAGGGCGAGGGCCAGCTCGACGCAGACGACGCGATCCCGCTGGAGCGCACGACGTCCTCCTTCGACGTCGTCGATGCCTTCTCCGGGCTGGCCGAGACCGCCGAGGACATCGACACCGACCAACTGGCCGACTCGCTGACGACCATCGCCGACCTGACGCGCACGACCCCGGAGTCCTTCCAGAAGGCGCTCGACGGCGTCTCCGCGCTCTCGGAGAACATCGCTGCCCGCGACGGCCAGATCAACTCGCTGCTGAAGAACCTCAACCGGGTCTCCGGGGTCCTGGACGAGCGCGACGACGACATCATCAAGCTGATGGAGGACTCCGACGTCCTCTTCCGCGAGCTGGTGGCGCGACGCGCCCAGGTCCACGATCTGCTGACCTCGACCGCGCAGCTCTCCGATGAGCTGACCCAGCTGGTGCGTGGATCGCGCGAGGATCTCGCACCCGCTCTGGCGAAGCTCGAGAGTGTGCTGGCGGTCCTCAACAAGAACGAGGACAACCTCGACAACAGCCTGCGGCTGATGGCGCCGTTCTACCGGGTCTTCGCGAGCACGCTGGGCAGCGGTCCGTGGTTCGACACGTTCATCTACAACCTGCCGCCCATCCCGAACATCCCGAACGGAGGAGTCAGCTGATGAACGCTCTCCGTCGGTTCCTGGTTCCGATCCTGGCCCTGGCCTTCGTGGTCGTCGCCGCCGTCGTCGTCTTCGGCGGTGGCAGTGACCAGCGCACGTTGACCGCCTACTTCCCGCGCACCATCGCGCTCTACGAGGGCAGCGACGTGCGCGTGCTCGGCGTTCCGATCGGCCACATCGAGGAGGTCACGCCCGACGGCACCCGCGTCAAGGTCGTGATGTCCTACGACGCCGACGTCAAGGTGCCGAGCACGGCCGAGGCCGTGATCATCTCGCCGTCGATCGTCGGCGACCGCTACGTCCAGCTCACGCCGGCGTACAAGAACGGCGACGTCCTCGAGGACGACGCCGTCATCGACGTCGGACGGACCGCCGTGCCGCTCGAGCTCGACGAGATCTACTCCAGCATCGATCGGCTGACGGTCGCGCTCGGCCCTGACGGCGCCAACGCCGATGGCGCCCTGACCGACCTGCTGCAGCAGACCGCGAAGAACTTCGGCGGCCAGGGCGAGAAGTTCAACGAGACACTGAAGAACTTCAGCCGGCTCAGCGAGACGTTGGACGACAACAAGGAAGAGCTCTTCGGCTCGACGGCCGCGCTGCAGCGCTTCATCACCAAGCTCGCCGAGAACGACCAGACCGTCCGTGACTTCAACAGCTCGCTCGGTCAGGCCTCCGAGGTGCTCTCCGCCGAGCGCGACGACCTCGCCCAGGCGCTGAAGTTCCTGGCGGTCGCGCTGGACGAGGTCGGGGGCTTCGTGGCGGAGAACCGCGCCTCGCTCGGTCGCAACATCCGCGGTCTCAACCGTGTGGCCAAGGTCCTGGTGCGCCAGCGCGCTGCGCTGGAGGAGACATTGGAGGTGGCGCCGCTGGCCCTGAACAACCTCCAGCTGACCTACAACCCCGACGCCGGCACGCTCGACACGAACGCCAACATCGGCAACCTCGAGCACGACCTCGTGAGCAACCCCAAGGACCTGCTGTGCGCGCTGATCTCCTCCAATGACGAGAGCGGCACCCTGTGCGACCTGATCAACACGCTGCCGCTGCCCCGCGTGACGCCGTTCGGTACCGGCTCGTCCTCGGGTGCGGTCAGCGACCCGACGTTGGGTGGACTCGTGGAGGTGGCCCGATGATCGGCACACGGAGGACGACCCGGCGTGCTGCCCGGGTCGGTGCGGTGGCCCTGGCCGGGGCACTCGCCCTGAGCGGGTGCGACTTCGATGTGTACCACCTGCCGCTGCCCGGAGGCACCGACGTCGGAAGCGACCCGATGACGGTGACCGCCGAGTTCAGCGATGTGCTGGACCTGGTTCCCCAGTCGACGGTGAAGGTGTCCGACGTCAGCGTCGGCAAGATCACCGACGTCGACCTGGACGGCTACACCGCCGTCGTCACGATGGAGTTGCGCAACGACGTCGACCTGCCCGAGGACACCGTCGCCGCCATCCGTCAGACCAGCCTGCTCGGCGAGAAGTTCGTCTCCCTCTCCGCACCCGCAGGGGGCGGCAGTGCCGAACGGCTCGCCGACGGCGACCGCATCGACCTCGACCGCACGGGCCGCAATCCGGAGGTCGAGGAGGTACTCGGCGCCCTGAGCATGGTGCTCGCGGGCGGCGGTGTGGCTCAGCTCAAGACGATCACCACCGAGCTCGGCAAGGCACTCGAGGGTCGTGAGGACTCCGCCCGCTCCGTGCTCACCCAGATCGCCGACCTGATGGGCGAGCTCGACGACAACAAGGACGACATCGTCGACGCGATCGAGTCGCTCAACCGACTCGCGGTCTCCGTGCGTCAGCAGCAGGACTCCATCGACGCCGCACTCGAGGAGCTGCCCAGTGCGCTGAGGTCGCTGGACAGCCAGCGCGAGGACCTCGTGAACATGCTCACCGCCCTCGACCGCCTCGGGCAGGTCGGAGTGCGGGTGATCAAGCGGTCCAAGGTCGCCACCATCCAGTCCTTCCGCCAGCTCCAGCCGGTGCTCACCCAGCTGGCCGACAGCGGCGACGACCTGGTGAACGCGTTCAACGTCTTCTTGACCTTCCCATTCGTCGACGAGGTCGTCGGACGAGACCCGCAGGTGGCGCGCAACCTGCAGATGGGCGATTACACCAACCTGTCGGTCCAGCTCGACGTCGACCTGGCCAACCTTCCCGATGTGCCGGGCCTGCCCTGCTTCGAGCTGGACGCCATCCCCGACGCACTGCCGATCGACCTCACCCGGCTGTGCACCGATGCGCAGGACGCCTTGGCCGACTGCCTGAACACGCCGTCCACGCGCACGTGTGCCGCACTTCCGGGCGGCCTGGTCCGCTCGGTGTGCAACTCGCTCCCGACCAAGATCCCGATCCTGTGCGGCGGTGGTCGCAAGACGGGTGCGTCGGGCAACGCGCGTGGCAACGGCAAGGACACCAAGGGCTGGGGGCTGCTCGGGGGCATCGCCGATCTGCTCGGCGGTGGCCTGCTGGGCCGTGCACCGGTCGCGTCCTCGTCGCAGATGGCGGCCGACGCTCGGGTGGAGTCCTTGAAGCAGACCTATGACCCGGCTCTGGTGAGCCTGCTCGCACCGGGAGCACTGCGATGATCACTCGTCGGACCAAGCTCCAGCTGTTGATCTTCGCGATCATCACAGCGGTGGGCGTGACCTACGTCGGGGCGCGGTACGCCCGGCTCGACAAGCTCGTGCGCGACGACAGCTACACCGTCGTCGCCTCGTTCAGCGACTCGGGCGGCATGTTCGCCGGTAGTCAGGTGACCTACCGCGGCGTCGCCGTCGGGAGCGTCGACAAGCTGGTCCTCACCGACGACGGCGTCGATGCCTATCTCGACATCGAGAAGTCGTGGGATGCGATCCCTGCGGACGCCAAGGCCGTGGTCGGGAACCGTTCGGCGATCGGTGAGCAGTACGTCGAGTTGCAGCCGCAGGTCGACGACGGCCCGTTCCTCGCCGAAGGCTCGACGATCGACGAGTCGATGACCGAGCTTCCGATCCAGACCGACGTACTGCTCGAGAATATCTCCAACACGGTCGAGTCGGTCGACCTCGACGCGCTGCGCACCTCGGTGAGCGAGCTCGGCAAGGCGTTCGGTGGGTCCGGGGAGGACCTCCAGCGGATCATCGACACCGGAACCTCCTTCATCCAGGCCGCGGACGACAACTTCGAGATCACCCGCCAGCTGATCCGTGATGGCAACACCGTGCTCGACGGTCAGCTCGCGAGCGAGAGCGCTCTGCGCACGTTCGCCTCGCAGCTCGCCCTCTTCAGCACCTCGCTGGCCGACGCCGACCCGGATCTGCGCAAGATCATCGACGACGGCTCCTTCGCCGCCAACCAGTTGCGCGGTTTCCTCGACGAGAACCGGGTCGAGTTCGGCGACCTGCTCAACAACCTGATCACCACCGGCGAGATCACGGTGCGCAACCTGCCGGGGATCCAGCAGGTGCTGGTGATCTACCCCTACGCGGTCGAGGGTGCGTTCACCGTCGTCTCCAAGGACAGCGACACCGGGCTCTACGATGCTCACTTCGGACTCATCATCACCACGAACACGCCGTGTCACGGGGGATATGAGTCGACCGTGCGCCGCAGCCCCAGCGACGGGTCGAACCTGCCGATGAACACCAAGGCGGGCTGCACCGAGCCGGCGACCAAGAGCAACGCGCGTGGTCCGCAGAACCTCCCGCAGAACCGCAACCGCGTGAGCACCGACTACGACCAGCCGGTGGCTGCCTTCGACCCGGAGACCGGCGAGGTCACCTGGGCCGACGAGGCCGACCTCTCGACTCTGCCGACCCGAGGTGCAGCGACTACCGTGGCCCCGCGGACGAGCGGAGAGGAGTCCTGGACGTGGCTGTACCAGCAGCCGATGGTGGGTCCCTGACCCCCCACGGACGCGACGCCGAGCCAGGCACCTCCCAGCACGACCAGGCCCCGCGGGGCTGGGCGGTGCGCGCCGTCGCCAGCGCGGTGCTCCTCGCCGTCGCGCTCGCCGCCGCGGTCGTCCTGATCATCGGCGCGTTCGACGACGAGGAGACGCAGGCGGGGGACGGGCAGGCCGCGCGCGAGGCGCTGATGGCTCGCGCCACCGAGTTCGTCGTCGCGGTCAACAGTTACGGGCCGGCAGATCTCGATGAGCAGAACCGGCTCACCGACTATGCCGCCAAGGTGAAGGCGGTGATCACCCCGAAGTTCGGTGTCTCCTTCGACGACGGACTGCGCTATGCCGAGCAGACCGTCGCCCAGGCCGGCTACGCGCGGACCGTGCAGATCTTCTCCTCCGGTGTGGCCTCGACCGGTCCGACCTCGGCGCAGGTGCTGGTGGCCGGCCAGTTCAGCGGCTCCTACCCCGACCCGCAGGACACCGACCGCCGCCTCACCTTCGAGCCGGACCCCTTCCGACTCGAGGTCAGCCTGGTACGTATCGACGGGGAGTGGCTGGTCGACGACTTCACCCCCCTGACGGGTCAGGACACCGATCCGGGTCAGGCGCCCGTGCCCGACGACGGCGCGAGTGAGCCGTCACCGTCTCCCCAGACCTCCACGCCGACCGGCACCCCGCGCCCGGGCGGGGCGGCGTCGCCGACCGAGGGGAGCACGCCGTGAGCGAGTCGACCCCGAGCTGGTACGACGTCCTGGGCGTCGAGCCGACCGCGTCCGCCGAGGAGATCAGGTCCGCCTGGCGCTCCGCGATCGCCGACCTCGATCCGGGCGACCGTAGGTTCCAGTCGCTCAGCCGGGCTGCCGAGGTGCTGCTCGACGCCGAGCGGCGTCGTCAGCACGACGAGGCCCTGGCGGCGTCCGCGGCGCCCGCCTCGTCCGCGGCCCCCGCGCCGATGACGACGACGGCCGCCGAGCCTGCGACACCGGCGCCGGCCCCGGAGCACGCACCGCCGTCCTCGGCGCCGACATCGGCGCCGATGAGGGCGACCACGACGCGGGTCCCGTCGCGCGCCGTCGCGATCCTCGCCGAGACGTGGGTGCTCGCCTCGGCCGCCGTGCTCGCGGTCGCGCTCGTCGTCTCGGCCGTGCTCGTGCTGCGGGACGACGCAGGGCCCGTCTCGACGCTGCCTGACTCCCGTGAGGTCGCGGCGGCTCGGGCGGCCGCCGAGGCCGCGATCGTGCCGGTCCTCTCCTACGACTACCGCGACCTCGACGCCTCCCGTGCCGCCGCTCAGGGCTACCTGACGGAGGGGCAGCAGGAGCGTTACGACCTGCTCTTCGATGAGCAGATCGCGCCGAACGCGGCCTCCACCCAGTCGGTCGTCACCACGCGGGTGATCGCCTCGGGTGTCGTGCGCACAGGGCGTGATCGCGTGGACGTGCTGCTCTTCGTCAACCGGCCCACCACGAACCGACAGCGGACCGTGGAGTATCGCGACCAGGTGACGGCGCGCATGGTCGAGGTGAGCGGCGACTGGTTGGTCGACTGCCTGATCACCCAGCCCGGGGGCTCGTGCGGCGACGAGGAGCCGGGGGCCGAGACACCGCAGCAGCCCGAGGGCCAGCCGAGCTCGACCGCGACGGATCCGGTCACGCCGCAGCCGAGCGGTTCGCCCCGGGCCACCCCGCGCGGCGACGCCACGCCCTGATCGGGGCACGGTCCGCCCACGCGTCGACGGATCGGTTCCCGGTCTGCAGCGCAGTAGGCCGTCCCCAGGGGGAGGCGGGGTGCTTGCCAAACCGGCGATCGCGGGCCATGATCATGCGAACGCGATCGGCTTGCCTGCGCTATTGAAGCGCGCCCGGATTTCGTGTAACGTGGCGCTTTGCGCCTGCCCTCAAATGCTCATCTGCCTGCCCGGTGGCCGATGATGTGGGGGAGCCGGTGCCTTCCGCCCGCGTTTGTACGAAGGACGTGTCTTGGCCGCGCGCAGTTCCTCTGCCTCCAGCACCACCCACCCGAACAACGTCGACAATCCCCGGCGGATCTCGTTCGCCAAGATCGACGAGCCTCTCGAGGTCCCGCAGCTCCTCTCGCTCCAGACGAACAGCTTCGACTGGCTGATCGGCAACGAGCGCTGGGCCGAGGTCGTCCGCCGCCGGCAGGAGGCCGGGGAGGACGTGTCGACGAAGTCGGGACTGACCGAGATCTTCGAGGAGATCTCGCCGATCGAGGACTTCTCCGAGACGATGTCGCTCTCGTTCGAGAACCCGGTCTTCTACGACCCCAAGTACACCGTCGAGGAGTGCAAGGAGAAGGACTTCACCTACTCCGCCCCTCTCTACGTCTCGGCAGAGTTCACCAACAACGACACCGGTGAGATCAAGGGCCAGACGGTCTTCATGGGCGACTTCCCGCTCATGACGCCCAAGGGCACCTTCGTCATCAACGGCACCGAGCGCGTCGTGGTGAGCCAGCTCGTGCGCAGCCCGGGCGTCTACTTCGAGCGCACCGCCGACAAGACGTCCGACAAGGACATCTACACCTCGCGCCTGATCCCCTCGCGCGGCGCGTGGCTCGAGTTCGAGATCGACAAGCGCGACATGGTCGGCGTCCGTCTCGACCGCAAGCGCAAGCAGAACGTCACCGTCCTCCTCAAGGCGCTCCAGGCTGTCGCCGAGGAGACCGGCGAGGCCTACGACTACGAGGCCGTCATGGCCGAGCTGCGTGAGTTCGAGTCGATCCAGCTGACCGAGGAGAAGGACAACACCCAGGGTCCTGACGACGCGCTGCTGGACATCTACCGCAAGCTGCGTCCCGGCGAACCGCCCACGCGCGAGGCCGCGCTGACGCTGTTGAAGAACTACTACTTCAACCCCAAGCGCTACGACCTGGCCAAGGTCGGTCGCTACAAGATCAACAAGAAGCTCGGTCTGGTCGAGGCGTTCGACCAGCAGACGCTGACGATCAGCGACGTCGTCGCCGCCATCCGCTACATCGTGGCGCTGCACGACGGCCGCGACGAGATCGCCGCTCCGCAGGGCGAGATCGAGGTCGGCCCGGACGACATCGACCACTTCGGCAACCGTCGCATGCGCACCGTCGGCGAGCTGATCCAGAACCAGCTCCGCACCGGCCTGGCCCGGATGGAGCGCGTCGTCCGCGAGCGGATGACGACCCAGGACGTCGAGGCGATCACGCCGCAGTCGCTGATCAACATCCGCCCCGTGGTGGCGGCGCTCAAGGAGTTCTTCGGAACCTCGCAGCTGAGCCAGTTCATGGACCAGACCAACCCGATCGCGGGCCTGACGCACAAGCGTCGTCTCTCCGCGCTCGGCCCCGGTGGTCTCTCCCGCGACCGCGCCGGCATGGAGGTCCGTGACGTCCACCCGTCGCACTACGGCCGGATGTGCCCGATCGAGACCCCTGAGGGTCCCAACATCGGTCTGATCGGCTCGCTGGCCTCCTACGGTCGGATCAACCCGTTCGGCTTCGTCGAGACCCCCTACCGCAAGGTCGAGGGTGGCCTGGTCACCGACCAGATCGACTACCTCACCGCCGACGACGAGGACCGCTACGTCATCGCCCAGGCCAACGCGGCGCTGGACGAGGCCGGCCGCTTCGTCGAGGAGCGGGTCCTGGTCCGTCAGCGCGATGGCGAGGTCTCCGAGATCCTGGCCGGCGAGGTCGACTACATGGACGTCTCGCCGCGTCAGATGGTCTCGGTCGCGACCGCGCTGATCCCGTTCCTCGAGCACGACGACGCCAACCGCGCGCTCATGGGCGCCAACATGCAGCGTCAGGCAGTGCCGTTGATCCGCACCGACAGCCCCGTGGTCGGCACCGGTATGGAGTACCGCGCCGCGGTCGACGCCGGTGACGTGCTGGTCTGCGACAAGGCCGGTGTGGTCAAGGAGGTCTCGGCCGACGTCGTCGAGGTCATGAACGACGACGGCACCTACTCGGCCTACAAGCTGGCCAAGTTCCGCCGCTCCAACCAGGGCACCTGCATCAACCAGCGCCCGCTGGTCAATGAGGGCGACCGCGTGGAGGCAGGCTCGCCGATCGCCGACGGTCCGTGCACCGACAACGCCGAGATGGCGCTGGGCACGAACCTGCTGGTCGCGTTCATGCCGTGGCAGGGCCACAACTACGAGGACGCGATCATCCTCAGCCAGCGTCTGGTGCAGGAGGACGTGCTCACCTCGATCCACATCGAGGAGCACGAGGTCGACGCGCGCGACACCAAGCTCGGCCCCGAGGAGATCACCCGGGACATCCCCAACGTCTCCGAGGAGATGCTGGCCGACCTCGACGAGCGCGGCATCATCCGCATCGGCGCCGAGGTCACCACCGGTGACATCCTGGTCGGCAAGGTCACGCCCAAGGGCGAGACCGAGCTCACCCCCGAGGAGCGTCTGCTCCGCGCCATCTTCGGCGAGAAGGCGCGCGAGGTGCGCGACACCTCGATGAAGGTGCCCCACGGTGAGTCCGGCACGGTCATCGGCGTGCGTGTCTTCGACCGCGAGGACGGCGACGAGCTGCCCCCGGGCGTGAACCAACTGGTCCGCGTCTACGTCGCGCAGAAGCGCAAGATCTCGGTCGGCGACAAGCTCGCCGGACGCCACGGCAACAAGGGCGTCATCGCCAAGATCCTGCCCATCGAGGACATGCCGTTCATGGAGGACGGCACTCCGGTCGACGTCGTCCTGAACCCGCTCGGCGTTCCGCGACGGATGAACATCGGCCAGATCCTCGAGCTCCACCTGGGTTGGCTCGGCAAGCAGGGGTGGGACCTCGACCTCTCCGACGACAAGTCGAACGACCCCGACGGCTGGAAGCAGCGCCTGATCAAGATCCACGCCGACAAGGCGCGGCCGGGTCAGAAGCTGGCGACCCCGGTCTTCGACGGTGCCCGCGAGGACGAGATCACCGGTCTGCTCGGCGCCACGATCCCCACCCGCGACGGTGTGCGGATGATCGACGAGTCGGGCAAGGCCCGCCTCTTCGACGGCCGTTCCGGCGAGCCGTTCAGCGACCCGGTCTCGGTCGGCTACATGTACATCCTCAAGCTGCACCACCTGGTGGACGACAAGATCCACGCGCGCAGCACCGGCCCGTACTCGATGATCACCCAGCAGCCGCTCGGCGGTAAGGCCCAGTTCGGTGGCCAGCGCTTCGGTGAGATGGAGGTGTGGGCGATGGAGGCGTACGGCGCCGCCTACGCCCTCCAGGAGCTGCTCACGATCAAGTCCGACGACGTGCCCGGTCGCGTCAAGGTCTACGAGGCGATCGTCAAGGGCGAGAACATCCCCGACTCCGGTATCCCCGAGTCGTTCAAGGTGCTCGTCAAGGAGATGCAGTCGCTGTGCCTCAACGTGGAGGTGCTGTCCCAGGACGGCTCCACCATCGAGATGCGCGACGCGGAGGAGGACGTCTTCCGTGCTGCCGAGGAACTCGGCATCGATCTCTCTCGCCGCGAGCCCAGCTCGGTCGAAGAAGTCTGAGTGGCGGTCTCGGCAGGCTCGACCACCGGCCCCCGGGCCGTCGAGCCTGCCGAGACGCCCTCGGTCCCTCAGCTTGAATCACAGAACTAACGAAGGATTGCAGCCATCGTGCTCGACGTGAACTTCTTCGACCAGCTTCGGATCGGCCTGGCCACTGCGGAAGACATCCGCACGTGGAGCCACGGCGAGGTCAAGAAGCCGGAGACCATCAACTACCGCACGCTCAAGCCCGAGCGTGACGGCCTCTTCTGCGAGAAGATCTTCGGTCCCACCCGGGACTGGGAGTGCTACTGCGGCAAGTACAAGCGCGTGCGCTTCAAGGGCATCATCTGCGAGCGCTGCGGCGTCGAGGTGACCCGTTCGAAGGTGCGTCGCGAGCGGATGGGCCACATCGAGCTCGCCGCCCCGGTCACCCACATCTGGTACTTCAAGGGTGTCCCGAGCCGTCTGGGCTACCTGCTCGACCTGGCTCCGAAGGACCTCGAGAAGGTCATCTACTTCGCGGCCTACATGATCACCTCCGTCGACGAGGACGCACGCCACCGCGACCTGTCCTCGCTGGAGACCAAGGTCGCCCAGCAGCGCGAGATGCTCGAGAAGCGTCGCGACTCCTCGCTGGAGGACCGCACCAAGAAGCTCGAGGAGGACCTCGCCGCTCTCGAGGCCGAGGGTGCCAAGGCCGACCAGCGCCGCAAGGTGCGCGACGGGGCCGAGCGCGAGATGAAGCAGATGCGCGACCGCGCACAGCGTGAGCTCGACCGCCTCGACGAGGTCTGGTCGACCTTCAAGTCGCTCAAGGTCCAGGACCTCATGGGCGACGAGCTGCTCTACCGCGAGATGAAGAACTGGTTCGGCAAGTACTTCGAGGGCTACATGGGCGCCACGGCGATCCAGAAGCGCCTGGAGAACTTCGACATCGAGGCCGAGGTCGAGTCGCTGCGCGACACGATCGCCAACGGCAAGGGCCAGAAGAAGGTCCGCGCCCTCAAGCGACTCAAGGTCGTCGACGCCTTCCGCAAGACCGGCAACAAGCCCCAGGGCATGGTGCTGGACGCCGTCCCGGTCATCCCGCCGGACCTGCGCCCGATGGTGCAGCTCGACGGTGGTCGGTTCGCGACGTCGGACCTCAACGACCTGTACCGCCGTGTGATCAACCGGAACAACCGACTCAAGCGTCTGCTCGACCTCGGTGCGCCCGAGATCATCGTGAACAACGAGAAGCGGATGCTCCAGGAGGCCGTCGACTCGCTGTTCGACAACGGACGTCGCGGTCGTCCGGTCACCGGTCCGGGCAACCGCCCGCTCAAGTCGCTCTCCGACATGCTCAAGGGCAAGCAGGGTCGCTTCCGTCAGAACCTGCTCGGCAAGCGCGTGGACTACTCCGGTCGTTCGGTGATCGTCTCGGGCCCGCAGCTCAAGCTGCACCAGTGCGGTCTGCCCAAGAACATGGCGATCGAGCTGTTCAAGCCCTTCGTGATGAAGCGCCTCGTTGATCTCTCACACGCCCAGAACATCAAGTCCGCCAAGCGGATGGTCGAGCGCGCGGTCCGCCCCGAGGTCTGGGACGTTCTGGAAGAGGTCATCACCGAGCACCCCGTGCTCCTCAACCGTGCGCCCACGCTGCACCGACTCGGCATCCAGGCTTTCGAGCCGCAGCTGATCGAGGGCAAGGCCATCCAGATCCACCCGCTCGTCTGCACGGCGTTCAACGCCGACTTCGACGGTGACCAGATGGCGGTGCACCTGCCGCTGTCGGCCGAGGCCCAGGCCGAGGCGCGGATCCTGATGCTGTCGACCAACAACATCCTCAAGCCGTCCGACGGCCGTCCGGTGACCATGCCGACGCAGGACATGATCATCGGCCTGTTCTTCCTCACCACCGACCGCGAGGGCGCCCCCGGCGAGGGTCGCGCGTTCAGCTCGGTCGCCGAGGCGATCATGGCCTTCGATCGTGCCGAGATCGCGCTGCAGAGCAAGATCCGGATCCGCTTCGACGACATCGTGCCGCCGCTGGAGTTCGGCGAGGACTGGGAGCAGGGTCAGTCGCTGACCCTGGACACCACGCTCGGTCGCGCGCTGTTCAACGAGACCCTGCCCGCCGACTACCCGTTCGTGAACTACGAGGTGGGCAAGAAGGCCCTCGGCTCGATCGTCAACGACCTGGCCGAGCGGTACAGCAAGGTCGAGGTCGCAGCGTCCCTGGACGCACTCAAGGACACCGGCTTCCACTGGGCGACCCGCTCGGGTGTCACCGTCTCCATCGAGGACGTCGTCACCCCGGGCAACAAGGCCGAGATCCTCTCGAGCTACGAGGCCCAGGCCGCGAAGGTGCAGAAGCAGTTCGAGCGTGGTCTGGTCACCGACGAGGAGCGCCGTCAGGAGCTCATCGAGATCTGGACCGAGGCCTCGAACGACGTCGGCAAGGCCATGGAGGCCAACTTCGACCGGGCGAACCCGATCTACATGATGGTCGACTCCGGGGCGTCGGGAAACATGAACCAGATCCGTCAGGTCGCGGCCATGCGTGGTCTGGTGGCCAACCCCAAGGGCGAGATCATCCCGCGGCCGATCAAGTCGAACTTCCGCGAGGGCCTGACCGTCCTGGAGTACTTCATCGCCACGCACGGCGCCCGCAAGGGTCTGGCGGACACCGCGCTGCGGACCGCCGACTCGGGATACCTGACGCGCCGTCTCGTCGACGTGTCGCAGGACGTCATCATCCGTGAGGACGACTGCGGCACCGAGCGAGGCCTGCCGAAGGTCATCGGCGTCGTGGGCGAGGACGGTGTGGTCCGCAAGGACGACAACGCCGAGACCGCTGCCTACGCACGTTCGGCAGCCACCGAGGTCACCCACCCCGAGACCGGCGAGGTGCTGGTCGAGGCGGGCGGCGACCTGGGCGACGTCAAGATCGGCGAGCTCATCGCGGCCGGCATCCCGACCGTGAAGGTCCGCTCGGTGCTGACCTGCGACGCCCGCACCGGCACCTGTGCCAAGTGCTACGGCCGCTCGCTGGCGACCGGCAAGCTCGTCGACATCGGTGAGGCCGTCGGCATCATCGCGGCGCAGTCGATCGGTGAGCCCGGCACGCAGCTGACCATGCGTACCTTCCACACCGGTGGGTCCGCCGCGGCCGACGACATCACGCAGGGTCTGCCCCGTGTGGTCGAGCTCTTCGAGGCGCGCGTGCCGAAGGGTCTCGCGCCGATCTCCGAGGCTGCCGGCCGGGTCGAGATCGACGAGTCCGACAAGGCCCGCAAGGTCCTCGTCACTCCCGACGACGGCTCGGAGGTCCTGGAGTACCCGGTCTCCAAGCGCTCGCGCCTGCTGGTCGCCGACGGCGACCACATCGAGGTCGGCCAGAGGCTGATCGTCGGCACCGAGTCTCCGCAGGACGCCCTGCGCACCCTCGGTGTCCGCAAGGCGCAGGAGCACCTCGTCGACGAGGTCCAGAACGTGTACCGCAGCCAGGGTGTGTCGATCCACGACAAGCACATCGAGATCATCGTGCGGCAGATGCTGCGCCGGATCACGGTGATCGAGTCCGGTGACACCAACCTGCTTCCCTCGGACCTGGTCGACCGGGTCATCTTCGAGGAGGAGAACCGTCGCGTGGTCTCCGAGGGCGGCAAGCCGGCCTCGGGTCGCCCGGTGCTGATGGGCATCACCAAGGCCTCGCTCGCCACCGAGTCGTGGCTCTCGGCCGCCTCCTTCCAGGAGACGACCCGAGTGCTGACCGACGCTGCCATCAACGGTCGCTCGGACTCGCTGCGCGGTCTGAAGGAGAACGTGATCATCGGCAAGCTGATCCCGGCGGGTACCGGCCTGGAGCGGTACCGCAACGTCCGGGTGGAGCCCACCGAGGAGGCGCGCGCTGCCGCGCACGCCGTCACCGGCTACGACTCCTATGACTATGAGTTCGGTGGTGGCTCGCAGGCCGTCGCGCTCGACGACTTCGACTTCGGCTCGTACCAGAACTGAGCGAGCGAAGCCGGCTCAGCTCTGGTGGAAGAGCCGGGTCGAGGAGCCTCGAGGTGGATCGCGCGCCAGCGCGAGACACGTGAGGCGTCTCGAGACCAGCCGTACCAGGACTGAGCTCAGCCGAGTCATCACACCGAGGCCCTCTCCCGCAGTCGCGGGGGAGGGCCTCGGTCCGTTCACCGAGCCGGAGGTTCTTCGCGTTCTCTCAGGCGCGATGCGCAACTCCATCGCCGCGACGGCAGTCCCATCACCGTGGGGCCCACGGTAGGCCCCGGAGGAGATGAGCCAGATGAACGAGCGCAGGACAGTGGCACGGGTGGCGGTCGGGCTGGTGCTGGCCGGCAGCCTGGTGATGGTGCCGGGACCGTCGGCCGACGCGGCCGCTCCGGCTCGCGTCCCGCAGTGCGGCAACGCCGACCTGACGGCGTCCTACCGGGTCACCGACGCAGGCGTCGGACACCGGTACGGCGTCCTGGTGCTGAGGAACACCTCGGACCACGAGTGCCGCACCGGCGGCTACGGCGGACTGTCCTACGTCGGGGGTGGTGACGGCGTGCAGGTCGGCGCAGCCGCCGATCGCACGCCGGGGAGGTCGCGCACCTTCGTGGTCGAGCCTGGTGAGCGGGTACGGAGCCGCGTCGACGAGGTCGTCGCCGAGAACTACCCGCGGCGGATGTGCGAGCCGACACCCGTCGACGGATTCCGCGTGTACGTGCCCAACGCGACACGCAGCCAGTTCGTCGAGCACACGACGACGGGCTGCGCCTCCGACCAGGTGCACCTCATCCAGCACGGTCCGTTCCGGGCTGCGTGATCAGGCCCGTCGGTGCCACCGGGCAGAGACGGTTCGGTGGGGTGACAGGTCACCTGGGAGGATGGGCACGTGACCACGCGCCCGACTTCCACCGACGTCCTCGTGGTGGGCGCGGGCCCCGCCGGCTCGGCGGCGGCGGCCTGGGCAGCCCGCGCCGGACTGGACGTCGTCCTGGCCGACGCCGCGGTGTTCCCGCGCGACAAGACCTGCGGGGACGGTCTGACCCCGCGCGCCATCCACGAGCTGTGCGGCCTGGGCCTGGGAGACTGGTTGCGCGCGCACACCGTCAACCACGGTCTGCGCGCACACGGCTTCGGCCAGACGCTTCTGCTGCCCTGGCCCGGTGGGACTCTGCCGAGCTGGGGAAGTGCGGTCGCGCGCACCGAGCTCGACGACCACCTCCGCACGGTGGCGATCAAGAGTGGGGCGCTCGCCCTGGACGGCGCGCGTGCGGTCGACGTGCGTCGCGACGGCGATCGGGTCGCTGCGGTCATGTTCCGCGGCGCCGGGGGCGCGACCTACGAGATCGCGTGCCGCCGTCTCGTCGTCGCGGACGGTGTGCGTTCACCCTTGGGCAAGGTGCTGGGCCGGGAATGGCACCGCGACACCGTGTACGGCGTGGCGGGACGCTCCTACGTCGCGTCCGACATGTCCGACGATCCGTGGATCAGCAGCCACCTGGAGCTGCGCGGCGAGAAGGACGAGATCCTCTCGGGGTATGGCTGGATCTTCCCGCTCGGCACCGGCGAGGTGAATCTGGGCGCGGGCACGCTCGCCACGGCCAAGCGGCCCGCCGACGTCGCGATCAAGCCGTTGATGGAGCACTACGCGCGCCAGCGTCGCGAGGACTTCCAGCTCACCGGCGAGCTGCGTGACAAGACGTCCGCGCTGCTGCCGATGGGGGGAGCGGTCAGCAATGTCGCGGGCGCGAACTGGGCTCTGATCGGCGACGCCGCGGGGTGCGTCAACCCGCTCAACGGCGAGGGCATCGACTACGGCCTGGAGACCGGTCGTCTCGTCGCCGAGATGATCGCCGACGACGGCGACCTGGCGACCTTGTGGCCCGCGCTCCTGCGCGACCACTACGGCGAGGCGTTCTCGATCGCACGGCGGATGGCGGGGCTGGTGACCGTGCCCCGTCTGCTGCCGGCCCTCGGCCCGATCGGCATGCGCTCGGACACCTTGATGACGCTCGCGTTGCGCTGGATGGGCAACCTGGTCACCGACGAGGACCGAGACCGGTCGGCGCGCGTGTGGCGTTGGGCCGGCCGCCGTTCGTTGGCTCGCGACGCTCGTCCGCCCTTCAGCTGATCCGCGTTGACCCGTCTTCACGTAGAGACGGGTCAACAGGCCGGATCCGCGTTGACCCGTCTTCACGTAGAGACGGGTCAACGCCGAGCGCGTTACTGGAGAGTTCTGTGGGGCGCCTGGTGCCCCGATAGGTTGGCAGCATGGTCGAGCAGGTGCAGCGGGTCGCGGCGTACGCCGTCATCGTGCGCGACGGCCACGTCCTGCTCAGCCGACTGGCGCCGAAGGTCTCCCGCACCGAGCAGTGGACCTTGCCCGGCGGTGGCCTCGACCACGGTGAGGATCCCCGCGACGCCGTGGTGCGCGAGGTGCACGAGGAGACCGGGCTCGCCGTCACGATCGGCGAGACCGCACATACCTTCTCGCTGCACCTGCCCGACACGTGGCGACGGGGACGGCGCGTAGACGCGCACTCGCTGCGAATCGTCTACCAGGGCTGGGTGCCGCTCGACTCGCCCGCGCCGCGCGTGCTCGAGGTCGACGGCTCGACCATCGAAGCCGCCTGGCAGCCGCTGGAGGCGGTGCTGACCGGCCGCGTGCCGACCGTGAGCCTGGTGCGCGAGGCGCTCGCTCACTACCGGCCCTTCCCTCACCAGCGCGTCGCGGCCTACGGCTTGATCCGGCGGGTGCGCGACGTCGAGCCGGAGGTGCTGCTGGTGCGCACCTCGACGTCGGGCTTCCACCGCGGGCGTTGGACCTTCCCCGGTGGCGGTGTCGAGCACAACGAGCACCCGACGGCGGCCTTGGTACGAGAGGTGCGGGAGGAGACCGGCCTCGACGTGGTCGCCGGGCGAGTGGTGCTGGTCGACGACGTCCAGGTGCAGGGCACCGCTCCCAACGGGCGCGACGAGTCGTTGCAGTCGATCGGCCTGCTCTACGCCGCTTCTCCCCGCGATGCCGACGCCGTCCTGGTGGCGGAGGCCGGTGGCACCAGCGACGCCGTCGCCTGGGTCCAGGAAGCCGAGATCATGTCGGGCACGCTCGACGTCCTGCCGATCGTGCTCGACGGCCTCCGTACCTACCCCGGGTGAGCAGACGCCGACACGAGTACCGCGATCGCGACGTTCGTGGACGGTCGACGCCGCCATGGCACGCGCCTCGCCGCGGCGGCGTCGCTGGTGACGCACTCGGTAGCCCTGTCCGAGGCCGCCTGGCGATGCACGCACCCTGACGACGCGCACCATCCGGCGACGTCGCACCCGCGACACTAGGGTGTCGGGGTGAGCGAGACCGTCTTCACCTACGCCGCGCCGGCCCTCAAGTTCGGCTCGGGTGCCTCGGCAGAGATCGGCCACGACCTGGCGGTCTTCGGCGCCCGTCGCACCCTGCTCGTCACCGACGCCGGGGTGGCCGCGACCGGGGTTCCAGCCCGGATCGCCGAGGAGATCGGCCGGTCCGGCATCGAGGTCGTCCTGTTCGACGGCGCCCGCGTCGAGCCGACCGACGAGTCGATGCTCGAGGCGATCGCCTTCGCCCGCGACGCCGGGCCGTTCGACGCCGTCGTGGCGGTCGGCGGCGGGTCGGCGATCGACACCGCCAAGGCCGTCAACCTGCTGACCACCAATCCGGGCGACCTGTTCGACTACCTCAACGCGCCGGTCGGCAAGGGCCTCGCCCCGACGCAGCCGCTGCTCCCGCTGGTCGCGGTGCCCACGACGACCGGCACCGGCAGTGAGAGCACCACGATCTGTGTGCTCGACGTCCTGAGCCTCCAAGTGAAGACCGGCATCAGCCATCCAGCGCTCCGCCCACGCCTCGCCGTCGTCGACCCGACGCTGACGATGACCCAGCCTGCGATGGTCACCGCGGCCTCGGGGCTCGACATCCTCTGCCACGCGCTGGAGAGCTACACCGCCAAGTGGTTCGGCGACTTCGAGGCCAAGGCACCCGAGCAACGCGTGCCGTACTGCGGCTCGAACCCGATCGCCGACATGTGGTCGGAGAAGGCGCTGACCTTGCTGGCCGGTTCGTTCCGCGAGGCCGTGCGCGACGGCGGCGACGTCCGGGCGCGCGAGCAGATGGCCCTGGCCGCGACCTTCGCCGGTCTCGGCTTCGGCAACGCCGGCGTGCATATCCCGCATGCGAACGCCTACCCGATCGCGGGTCGTGTCCGCGAGTACCGCCCCGACGGCTACCCGCAGGACGCCGCCATCGTGCCGCACGGCATGGCGGTCTCCCTGACGGCGCCCGAGGCGTTCCGCTTCACCTTCGACGCCGCTCCCGAGCGCCATCTGCGCGCGGCACAGCTGCTCGCGCCCGACCTGCCGGCCGGCGACGCCGACGCACTGCCCGCGGCGATCGCGCGCCTCATGCGCGACGTCGGCATCCCCAACGGCCTCGCCGCGGTCGGATTCGGCGAGGGCGACGTCGACGACCTGGTCGAGGGCGCGTTGAAGCAGCAGCGGCTCCTGGCGACGGCGCCGAAGGCCGTCACCGACGAGGACCTCGCCGCCATCTTCGGCGCCTCCCTGGAGCACTGGTGATGGTGCGGCGCGCCTTCGCGGTGAGTTGCGCCGCCTACGTTGCGGCGTGGGTGCTCGCGGCGGTGCGCTTCCCCGCGGTCGTGCCGATGCACTTCGACGTCGCCGGCGAGGTCGACCGGACGGCGTCGCGCGGGCTCGCGCTGTTCTTCTTCGCGGTGCTCGGTGTCGCGATGGGCGGCCTCATGGCGTGGCTCGGTCGGACGATGCGGTCGACATCGACGGCCTGGATGAACGTCCCGCACAAGGACTGGTGGACCGCGACCCCCGACCGCGAGCAGCGGATGCGCACGATGATGGGACACGACCTGTGGCTGGTCGGCACGGCCACCATGACTCTCCTGACGACGCTGCTCGCCTGGACGGCGCTCGTCTCCCGGCGGGCCGATCCGTCCGTCGGCCCAGTCCTCTGGATCGCCTTGGGTGCCTACCTGGCCCTCATTCTCGGCTACAGCGTTCATGCGAGCAGATCGCGGTACCGGCCGCAGGAGCACTGACGGGAGGGGGCGCAGGCGGTTCCTGCCGGCGTAGCCTCGGTCGATGACCGCGCGATGGCACGAACTCTGCCTCGACGTCACCGAGGGCACCGACTACTCGGCGATGGAGGCCTTCTGGGCGACGGCGACCGGTCTGCGGATAGCACCGCCGTCGACGCCGGGATCGCCGGGCGATCTGGTGGACCACACCGGTGCCGGCATCGCGCTCTGCCCGGTGCCGGAGCCGAAGGCCGCCAAGCACCGGGTGCATCTCGACGTCCACACCGCCGACATCGCGAGCCTGATCGCTGCGGGCGCGACCGTCGTGGAGGAGCTCGAGCGGTGGACGGTGCTCGCCGATCCCGAGGGCGGCGAACTGTGTGCGTTCGGACGGCCGACCGTGGCGGATTACCGCATCTACGAGCTCTGCGTGGACTCGGTCGATTCGGCGTCGATCGCGGCCTGGTGGGCGCAGCGCTTCGGCGTCGAGGCACGCGACGAGGGTCAGGGCTGGCGCTGGCTCGAGGGTGTGCCAGGCATGCCGTTCGAGGCCTGGGTCTTCGTCGACGTCCCGGAACCGAAGACGGTCAAGAACCGCCTGCACTGGGACGTCTTCGGCGACGTCGCCGAGTTCACGGCGGCAGGCGCCACACTGCTGTGGGACATGCCGCGGTGGAGCGTGCTCGCGGACCCGGAGGGCAACGAGTTCTGCGTGTTCCCCGAACCGCCCGGCTGAACCCGCGGCGCCCGTCGGCCGACCGGGAGGGGCCGAGGTCGGATCAGGCCGTGCGCTGCAGCCGGGAGGCGTGGCCGTCCGGCGTGAGGTAGCCGCCGTCGCTGAAGAGGATCACGCCGTTGCAGAGTCGGCACCAACCCTGCTCGCTGTGATCGACGACGACGTGGGCGCAGGCGCAGTCGGGCGACTGGGCCTCGGGACAGGCGGGGGAGTGGTCGCACATCGTTGTGCTCCTTCGGTGCTGGCCGTGAGATCGAGACCTCTTCTATCGGCACCGGGCATCGCCGACCTGACGTGAATGCGTGCGTGAGGTGTCGGCGATGTGTCCGCCTCTGCTCCGTGTCCCGCGGCCCTCACCGCTCGCGGAGACGGCGCGGCGCCCTGCTTGACTGAGGGTCATGTCCGCACGCCCCACGCTCGACCTCAGCCAGGACGCCGTCGGCATCACCCGACAGCTCGTCGACATCGAGTCGGTGAGCCGCGACGAGCAGCAGATCGCCGACGCCGTCGAGGACGCCCTGCGCGGCCTCCCGCACCTCGACGTCGTGCGCCGCGGCCACACCATCGTGGCGCGCACCCGACTGGGTCACGGTGAGCGGGTCGTGATCGCGGGCCATCTCGACACCGTGCCCGTCAACGACAACCTGCCGAGCCGTCTCGACGAGGCCGCCGGCCTGCTTCACGGCCTCGGGACCTGCGACATGAAGGGTGGCGACGGCGTCATCCTGCGGCTGGCCGCGACGCTGCCCCAGCCGGTGCGCGACGTCACCTACATCCTCTACGAGGCCGAGGAGATCGACGCGCAGTACAACGGGCTGCGGCTGCTCGCCGAGAGCGATCCCGAGCTCCTGGAGGCGGACTTCGCGATCCTGATGGAGCCCTCCAACGCCGTCGTGGAGGCCGGGTGCCAGGGCACGCTGCGCGTGGAGGTCGTCAGCCGCGGGGAGCGGGCGCACAGCGCGCGGTCGTGGCGCGGAGTGAACGCCATCCACGGTGCCGCCGAGGTGCTGAACCGGCTCGCCGGCTACCAGGCCCGCCGTCCGGTGATCGACGGGCTGGAGTACCACGAGGGGCTGAACGCGGTGTTCATCCGCGGCGGGGTGGCCGGCAACGTGCTGCCCGACGAGTGCGTCGTCGAGGTCAACCACCGGTTCGCGCCGGACCGGAGCGAGGCCGAGGCCGAGGCGTTCGTGCGGGAGTTCTTCGACGGCTTCGAGGTCCGCTTGACCGACTCCAGCCCCGGCGCTCTCCCCGGGCTCGACCGACCGGCCGCGCGCGCCTTCGTCGACGCCGTCGGCGGCGAGGTGAACCCCAAGTTCGGGTGGACCGACGTCGCCCGCTTCACCGCGCTCGGCGTGCCTGCTGTCAACTTCGGTCCGGGAGACCCGATGCTGGCACACAAGCAGGAGGAGCACGTGCCGCTCGCCGACATCGAGCGCTGCGAGGCCACCCTCCGCGCCTGGTTGAGTGGAGAGGACAGCTGATGGCCAAGCACAAGGGCCCGATCATCCAGCGCCGCGCGCAGGTCGACGGCACCACCACCGACCAGCGCCTGCTGGACTCACGTGGCCCGAGCGACTGGGTGCACACCGATCCCTGGCGGGTACTCCGCATCCAGGCGGAGTTCGTCGAGGGCTTCGGCGCCCTCGCCGAACTGGGGCCGGCCATCGCGGTCTTCGGATCGGCGCGCACCAAGCCGGACGATCCCTTCTACGCGCTCGGCGAAGAGGTGGCGCGCAAGCTCGTCGAGGCCGACTTCGCCGTGATCACCGGCGGCGGGCCCGGAGCCATGGAGGCCGCCAACAAGGGAGCCAGCCAGGCGGGCGGCGTCAGCGTCGGGCTCGGTATCGAGTTGCCGTTCGAGTCCGGCCTCAACGAGTGGGTCGACGTCGGCATCAACTTCCGGTACTTCTTCGCCCGCAAGACGATGTTCGTGAAGTACTCCCAGGGCTACATCGTGCTGCCAGGCGGGTTGGGCACGCTGGACGAGATGTTCGAGGCGTTGACCTTGGCGCAGACGCAGAAGATCACCGAGTTCCCGGTCGCCCTCGTGGGCACCCGCTACTGGGGTGGGTTGGTCGACTGGCTGCGCGAGACCGTCACCGCTGACGGCAAGATGTCGCCCGGCGACCTCGACCGGCTCCTGGTCACCGACGATCTGGACGAGGCGGTGGCCCTGATGGTCGACGCCCGCGACCAGCACCGGGGCTGACGTCGTGGTCTGGCTCTGCGCGATCGTCGCGATCCTCGTGCTCGGCGCGGTCGCCGCGGTGGCGGCCGGCCGCGGCGCGCCGATGGCCGTCGAGCACGGCGATCGCCCGGACGTGCTCCCCGGCAGCGTCGGACGCGATGGCACCCTCCCGCTCACCGGCGAGCACCTTCGGCGGGTGCGATTCCCCGTCGTCCTGCGCGGCTACCGCATGGACGACGTCGACGCGCTGCTCGATCGCGTGGCGCGGCAGCTCGACGGCGGGCCGGTCGCGGAGGACGACGACGCGGGTCACCAGGGACCCTCCGGCGCACTCTGAGAGACTCCCTCGCATGTCGCAGACCGTGGTGGTGTGGGTGCTGACGGCCTTGGCCGCCGTCGTGGTCGTGCTCACCCGCCTGCGTCTGCGCCGTACCGCGAGGGGGGGCGGTCGCGTCGACATCGCGCGCGCCCCGGTCGCGGTCCACACCGGTGCCGGCGCGCTGGCGTTGGTCAGCTGGGTCGTCTTCCTGGCCAGCGGCGATCGGCTCAGCGAGGACACCACCACGCTGATCGGTCTGGTCTCCCTCGCGCTGTGGTGGGTCGTCGCGGTCGCGGGGGTCCTGCTGCTGGCGCGCTGGCTGCCGAGTCGTGGGCGGCACTCCGCCGACGAGGCGCTCGCCGACTCCTGGACCGGCGGACCGGGGCTCTCCCTGCTGGGGCACCTGGGGATGGTGGGCGGCGCCGCCTACTTCACCTACGCCTACCTCGTCAGCGCTGTGTGAGAGCCGTGCCCCGCACGAGGAACGGTCTCGTGGGGATCCTGGCGCTCGCGAGCGTGGCGGCCGGTGCGCCACCGTCGGTCGCCGAGCAGGTCGCCGGAGCGTCGGCTCGCGTCGGTCAGGGAGCCGAGCGGGTGGTCATCGGGCACTCTGTGCAGGGCCGACCGATCTCGGCGTACCGCCTCGGCGACGCACTCGTCGGGGAGGTCGACGCCGATGTGCCCACGGTCGTCGTGGTGACGAGTATGCACGGCGACGAGGGCGACGTCCGTGCGATCGCGCGCGGTCTCATCGCAGGCCCGCCGATCGTCGGTCTGGACCTGTGGGTCGTGCCGAGCCCCAACCCCGACGGGTTGGCGGCGGGCGCCCGAGCCAACCGCCGAGGTGTCGACCTCAACCGCAACTTCCCCTACCGCTGGGTCGATCTCGACGGGCGCTACGAGTCCGGCGCAGGGCCGGCCTCGGAGCCGGAGACCCGGGCATTGATGCGCTTCCTGAGACGTGTGCGTCCGGACCGGTTGCTGAGCTTCCACCAGCCGTTGTACGGCGTGGACACCGACACCAAGGACGCCGCCTTCGCCCGCCGGATCGCCGCGCAGCTGCATCTTCCGCGCCGTCGCTTCGACTGCGGGGGCACCTGCCACGGCACGCTGACCATGTGGTTCAACCAGAACTTCGCCGGTTCGGCACACACGGTGGAGTACGCGGCGCGACCCTCTCGACGACACCTCTCCACGACGGTTCCGCGCCAGATCCTGCACCTGTTCGGAGCCCGCCGAGCGATCGACGCGGGTGAGCGGTGGGTGCCCGGGAGCGGCACCTGAGGCACCCGGGCGCACCGGAGGTGCGTCCGCTTCGCCCGATGGGCGATAATGGTCGAGCCGGACGGCCACGGGCGCCGTCCAGCGACGCGTTCGGCATCTGATGAGGAAGAGGTCCCCATGGCGGCGATGAAGCCCCGGACCGGCGACGGTCCGCTGGAAGTCACCAAGGAAGGCCGCGGCATCGTGATGCGCGTGCCCCTCGAAGGCGGCGGTCGCCTCGTCGTCGAGCTGAATGCCGAGGAAGCCGGCGCGCTGGGGGATGCCCTCAAGGCCGTCGTCGGCTGACGCGCTGCTCGTGCGGTCCGCGTCGAAGACCCCAGCTCCCGATCGCGGCGCGGTGACCTCGCCGACGTCGGGGGTGCTGCCGCCGCAGGTGGGCGCGCCCGGCTTCGCTCTCTCCGCCGGCCCCCGGCACGGCGTCGGCGGGGTCGACGTCGTCGCGCTTCCGGTGCTGCCTGCCCCGATCACTCCCGACGAGGGAGCGCCCGGTGAGGCGGCGGTACTGCTCGGCCCGGGCGCGGCCGATCTCGGCGAGGCCCTGGGCGTCGATCTCCTCGCGCTGGCCGAGGCGTCCGGACTGACCGGTCGTACCGGCGAGACCGCGACGATCCCGCTCGCGCTCGGCGCGCCTGACAACCCCGACCTGCGCCTCGTCGTGCTCGTCGGTGTCGGCGACGCCACCCCGACCGACCTGCGGCGAGCCGCAGCCGCGCTCGCGCGGCCGTGCCGTGGGCGCGTCGCCGTCGCGACCACGCTCGCCGGCCTGGACGCCGAGCACGGGATCGAGGGCGTCGTCGTCGGGCTCAGCCTGGCCTCCTTCGGGTTCTCCTGGCGCTCCGCGCCGCCCCCGGCCGTCGAGCGTCCGGTGACGCGCGTCGTCCTGGCTGGCCGGGAGCACGATGTCGCCGACGACGCCGCGCTGCGCCGCGCCGTCGCCCTGGCAGGTGCGGGCTGGTACGCCCGCCACCTCGCGACGGTGCCCTCGAACCTGAAGAACCCCGCCTGGATGGCCGAGCAGGCAGCGCTGCTCGCCGAGCGGCACGACCTGACGCTGCGGGTATGGGACGAGCACGAGCTGGAGAACGAGGGGTTCGGCGGCATCCTCGGTGTCGGCCAGGGCTCGGTGTCCCCGCCGCGGCTCATCCGTCTGGACTACACCCCTCCCAAGGCAGGCCGTCGCACCCCGACCGTCGTCCTGGTCGGCAAGGGCATCACCTTCGACTCCGGAGGCATCTCCATCAAGCCCGCCCAGGGCATGGAGACGATGAAGCGCGACATGACGGGCGGTGCCGTCGTCCTCGCCACGATGGCCGCGCTGCACGCCGTCGGCTGCCCGGTGAAGGTCGTCGGACTCGTGCCGTCGGCCGAGAACGCGATCTCCGGGAGCGCCACGCGCCCCGGCGACGTGCTGCGTCACTACGGCGGACGCACCACCGAGGTCACCAACACCGACGCCGAGGGGCGCCTGGTGCTCGGCGACGCCCTCGCCTATGCCGTGCGTGAGCTGAAGCCCGCCGCCGTCGTCGACGTCGCGACGCTCACCGGAGGCATCAAGGTCGCCCTGGGCCAGCAGGTCGGCGGTCTCTTCGCCAACGACGATGCCCTCGCCGACGCTGTCTTCTCCGCCGCGGAGCAGGCGGGCGAACCGCTGTGGCGCTTCCCGCTCCACCCCGCGTACGAGGAGAAGCTCGCCTCGAAGGTGGCCGACGCCGACAACGGCCCGTCGGGCCCGCAGGCGATCATGGCGGCGCTGTTCCTCCAGCACTTCGTGCGTGGCCCCGGCGGCCCCGTTCCGTGGGCGCACCTCGACGTCGCCTCCGTGGGCGATGCCCCCGAGGAGCGGCACGAGTGGACCAAGGGCCCGACGGGCTTCGGTGCTCGCGCGCTGCTCACCTGGCTCGGCAGCGCCGACCCGCTGGCCGGCGTCGGCACGTCCTGAGCGGTTGCGAGCAGGGATCTGCCGACCTGCCGGATCAGGCCTCGGGGACCCAGACCTTCTTGGCGAGCAGCAGGCCGTCTCCGACGGGCAGCAGCAACGGCACGAGGTTCTCGTCCTCGGCGATGCGACGACCGAGGTCGCGGATGACGACCGTCTCCTCGTCGCGACGTGAGGGGTCGGCGACCCGGTCGTGCCACAGGGCGTTGTCGAAGGCCACCACGCCGCCGGGGCGCAGCAGGCGGAGGGCCTCGTCGAGGTAGGCGCCGTACTCGGCCTTGTCGCCGTCGCAGAAGACGATGTCGTAGTGGCCGTCGGTCAGTCGCGGCAGGACGTCGAGAGCGGACCCGGCGATGGTGCGCACCCGCTGGGAGGCGATGCCGGCCTCGGTGAAGGTCTCGCGGGCCAGGCGCTGGTGCTCGGCCTCCAGGTCCACCGTGGTGAGGACGCCGTCGGCGCGCATGCCGCGCAGCAACCAGAGGCCGGAGACGCCGGTGCCCGTGCCGACCTCGACCACGGCACGTGCCTCGATCACCGAGGCCAGGAACGAGAGTGCGGCCCCTGCCCCCGCCCCGATGCCGACGACGCCCACCTCGTCGGCCCGGGCCCGCGCCGCAGCGAGCACGGCATCCTCGGCCACGAAGTTCTCCGCGTAGATCCAGCTCTCCGTGGCGATCGGCTCGGTGGGGGTCGACATGGCACGCACCGTAGCGCGAACCGTGCTTCGCGCGGGGGACGACCGCGCCGGTGCTCGACGGCCCGACGGACGTGGGGGAACACGGCCGGAACACCGGGCCCGACTGGATCGTTGGACAGGATGCAGGTCACTCACAGGCAAACCTCAGCAAGGATCCCTACCGTGAAGCTCATGGAGCGCACGCCCGCCGTCCCGCCGGCCACCTCGGCCACGCCGCGTGAGGACGCGCTGCCGTCGTGGCAGGAGATCGTCGAGCAGCACTCCGACCGGGTCTACCGGCTCGCCTATCGTCTGACGGGCAACCGTCACGACGCCGAGGACCTCACCCAGGAGGTCTTCGTCCGGGTCTTCCGCTCGCTCTCCACCTACACCCCGGGCACCTTCGAGGGCTGGCTCCACCGCATCACCACCAACCTCTTCCTCGACCAGGCGCGCCGCCGCCAGCGCATCCGCTTCGACGCCCTCTCCGACGAGCGTGCCGACCGGTTGCGCAGCGCCGGCCCCAGCCCCGACGACGCGCTGGACGCGCAGACCTTCGACGACGACGTCGAGCGAGCGTTGGCCACGCTGCCGCCGGACTTCCGCGCGGCCGTCGTGCTGTGCGACGTCGAGGACCTCAGCTATGAGGAGATCGCCGAGGTGCTCGGCGCGAAGCTCGGCACGGTCCGCTCGCGGATCCACCGCGGCCGCGCCCTGTTGCGCGAGGCGCTGGCCCACCGCGCGCCGACGTCGGGCCGGGAGAGGTACGCCGGCCCGGCGCCGACCGTGCCCGAGGGCCCCCGGGGAGCGCGCGCGTGATCGGCGGTCACCTGGGTCACCGCGTCAGTGCGCTCCTCGACGGCCAGCTCGGCGCCGAGGAGACCGAGCGGGCGTGGGCGCACGTGCACCTGTGCCACATATGTCGCGACCAGGTGGAGCGCGAGGGCTGGATCAAGACCCGGCTCGCCGGGCTCTCGGTCGACCCCGACGACGAGCTCGGTGCGTCCGAGCGCCTCAAAGGGTCACTGCTCGGGATGCCCCCGGGCGACGTGCTGCTCGCGATGTCGCAGAGCCCCGACCGGCGTCCGCGCCGCACGGCCGGACTGGTCGCGATCGGGGGAAGCGCCGTCGGTGCGGCGGTGATGGGCGTTCTCGCACTGGGCACGGCTCCGGCCGACGTACCCGAGCGTCGGACGCCGCCGGCCCAGATCTCCACGCCGGCCCCGCACCCCGTCAAGCTGCCCCGCCTCACGCCCTGAGCGCCCCCGTGGCTCGTCAGGCCCTGGGCACCGCCGTCGGGGTGACCAGGGCCTTGCGAAGATGACCGGGTGAATGGCGAGCACGACGACCCGACCCCGCGGCACTCCGCGGGCGACGATGGTCTTGAGTCCGCGGAGAGAACGAGCGAGGCAGCGGGCGTCGAGTCCTCGCCCACCGACGGCATGACGACGCCCGAGGGCACGCCCGTCGACCCCGCCTGGCCGGCGCCGACCGCCGCGCCGCCCGGGACGGTGCCGACCGCGGGCCCGGTCGACTCGAGCAGTGGTCGGTCAGAGGCGCAGGACGGCTATCGGCCGCCAGGCCAGCACGCGGCGCCCCCTCAGCCCCCGCATCAGTCGGGATACCAGCAGCCCTATCCACCCCGGCCGTACGCGCAGGGGCCGGTGCTCGCCCAGGGGCCGGTGGCCTGGCACGACTATGCGCCCCCGCGGACTGCCGCGACGTCGCCGTTCCTGGCCGACGTGCCGGCGCGCCCGCGCCGCCGTCTGCTCTCGGTGGGCGCCACCGCCCTGCTGGTCGGGATCGCCGGCGGGCTGGCCGGCAGCGCGATCTACGACCGCATCGAGGGTCCCGGAGGTGTCGGTCGCTACGAGGGCGGCCTGGCCGACGTCGACCTGGCCGACCTGCCGCCGGTCAAGCCCGGCGGCGTGGCCGCGGTGGCCGAGGCGCTGTTGCCGAGCACGGTTCAGATCTTCGCCGAGGCGGGCAGCGCGGGCGACAGCGCGACCGGTTCGGGCTTCGTGCTCGACAAGCAGGGACACATCGTCACCAACAACCACGTGGTGGAGGGCGCCGCCGACGAGGACGGCCAGATCCAGGTCGTCGATTCCGAGGGTGAGCGCTACGACGCCCAGCTGGTCGGTCGTAGCCCCGTCTACGACCTCGCGGTGCTCTTCTTGCCCGACGCCGACGGCCTGGAGCCCGCGGCGCTGGGCGCCGCCGAGCAGTTGCGTGTCGGGGATGGCGTGGTCGCGATCGGGTCGCCGCTCGGCCTCAGCTCGACGGTGACCGCCGGCATCGTGAGCGCGCTGAACCGTCCGGTGACCACCGGCGCCCTGGGCGACGTCTCCTCCTACATCAACGCCGTGCAGACCGATGCCGCGATCAACCCCGGCAACTCGGGCGGCCCGCTGGTGAACCTCGCCGGCCAGGTGGTCGGCGTGAACACCGCTATCGCGACGGCGGGCGGCGGCAGCATGGGCGCGCAGTCGGGCAACATCGGCGTCGGCTTCGCCATCCCGGTCGAACAGGTGCGCGTGACCGCCGACCAGATCCTCAAGACGGGTGAGGCGCGCTACCCCGTGATCGGTGCGCAGGTGCGCACCGCGGGCACGCAGACGCTCATCGGGGCCACGATCGACGAGGTGTCCTCCGGAGCACCTGCCGACGACGCCGGCCTGGAGTCGGGCGACATCGTCGTCGCCGTCGAGGGGGTGCGGGTCACCGACGGGATCTCGCTGATCGTCAATATCCGCACGCACCAGCCGGGAGACACGATCGAGGTGACCTACCTGCGCGGCGGTGACGAACGGACGGCGAAGGTGAAGCTCGCCGCCGAGGTCGGCTGAGCGAGGACGGGCCGGGGTTCGAGACGCCCCGCTCGTTCCTCGCGGGGCTCCTCGACCACCTACCTCCCCACCACCGGCGGTTGAGGAGGTCGCTCTGCGAACGTCTCGAAGCCGGGTGAGCCGAGGATTCAGTCGATGCCGGCCTCGGACTCGCTCTCCAGGAAGGGATGCTGGGCGACGAACTCGGCGGTCTCGGTGTACATCCGCGCGATGTACTCCTCCAGCTTGTCGGCCTCGACGCGCCACTGACCCCGCCCGCCGATCTTGATGGCGGCGATCTCGCCGCGGCGCACCATGGCGTAGACCTGTGCGCTCGAGGTGTTCAGCGCCTCGGCCACGTCGGCCAGCGTGAGGAACCGCGGAGTGCCCATGGGGTCATCGTCGCACCTCAGGGGTCCCGTCCGTCACCTCTGTCCCCTGCGTTGTGGACGGCAGGCGGTCCGGTGGACGAAGGCGTGACCCGCGCCGCGGAGTGTGGTGCGATGGCGAGGTGTCCACTCTCGGGTTCGGGGGCACAGCCCCGTCGTCCTCACCGCCGCCGTCCGGCTCCTCGGCGAGCCACCGTCTCAGCAGTGCTCCCGCCGCACTTCCGTCCGTCGCCGAGCAGCGCGCCGTGCGTGTGCACCGCCCCGGGTGGCGCGATGCGCGCGTCTGGATCGGGATCGCGATCATGGCCGCCTCGGTGCTCCTGGGCGCACGCGTGCTCGCAGCCGGCGACGAGACCGTGTCGGTATGGAGCCTCGTGCGCGACGTCGCGCCGGGGGAGGAGCTGACGACGGAGGATCTGCAGGCGCGGGACGTGCGCTTCGCCGACGCCGACGCGGCCGGCGCCTACCTTGGGGTCGAGGAGGAGCTGCCCGACCTGGTCGTCACGCGGGCGCTCGGAGCCGGCGAGCTGCTGCCCCGCGGGGCGCTCGGCGCCACGGCGGGCTCCGAAGAGGTCCAGATCGCCGTGCCGGTCTCCGCACTCCGACTGCCGCCGTCCGTGGGTCCCGGCACGATCGTCGACCTCTACATCGACGGACTCGGCCGCACGGGACCGGACGCCGGGTCCGGCCCGGTGCTGCGGGAGGTGCGGGTGGTCGCCGCGCCTCGATCCGATGACGGCCTCGGTCTGGCCGAGGAGCGACGGTTGGTACTGGCCGTCGCGCCTGACGACGTCGCGCCCTTCCAGCAGGTGCTCGCGGATACCGAGGAGCCGCAGATCTCGGTGGCGGTGCATCCGTGATCGTCACGATCGTGCTCGGCTCCGGCGCGGCCTGGGAGTCCGCCGCGATGCGCGTTCTGGACGCCGCCCGCCAAGTCGCCGTGCTCAAGCGGTGCGTCGACGTCGACGACCTCCTCGCCGTGGCGTCGTCCGGGCAGGGCGACGCCGCGATCGTGGCGGTCGAGTCGCCCGGCCTCGACGCCGCGACCCTCGCGCGACTGCACGGACACGGCCTCCGGGTTCTCGCGGTCGTGCCGCCGCCGAGCGAGTTCGGCTCCGACGCTGCTGCGGCACGCGCGGTCGCTGTCGGCGTGCGCGAGACGGTGCGATCCGATCGGCTCGAGACCATCCCGGCCCTGCTCGCCGGTCCCGCGCCGCTGGCGGGTTCGCAGGTCGCGTCGGCGGACGTCGCCGACCCTGGAACGGCGATGGTGGGCGGGGGTGCGCCCCCGGGTGGTCGCGGCCGCGTGCTCGCCGTCTGGGGTGCCGCCGGTGCGCCGGGCCGGACCGTGGTGGCATGCGCGGTCGCCGCCGAGATCGCCCGTCGCGGGAGGCTGGTCGCCCTCGTCGACGCCGACCCCTACGGGGGCGCGGTCGCCCAGACGCTCGGCGTGCTCGACGAGGTGTCCGGACTGCTCGCCGCGGCCCGCGCGCAGACGGCCGGGCGACTCGAGGAGCAGGTCGGCAGCGTAGTGCGTGGCCTCTCCGAGCGCCTGGCCGTGGTCACCGGGCTCCCACGCGCCGACCGGTGGCCCGAGGTACGGGGCGAGGTGCTGGAGGAGTTGGTCGAGGCGCTGCGCCGTCGCGCCGACGTCGTGGTGGACACCGGATTCTGCCTGGAGCGCGACAACGCAGATCCCGGGAGACCCGGACGCCACGACCTCACCCTCGCGGCGATCGAGGTGGCCGACGAAGTGCTCGTGATCGGGAGCGCCGACCCGGTCGGGCTCACCCGGCTGGCGCGCGCCATCCACGACCTTCGTGAGGTGCGTGCGGACGTCGCAGTGCGGGTGGTCGTGAACCGGATGCGCCCCGGGCTCGGCTGGTCCGAGCGCGATGTCGCGGCGATGCTCGGCGGGGTGGACGTCGCCGCGGTGGCAGGGGTGGCGTTCCTGCCCGACGACCAACCGGCCTGCGACCGCGCCGCGATCTCGGGCCGGGGCCTGCTCGAGTGCGGGGAGTCGTCGCTGACCCGTGCGGTCGAGTCGCTGGTCAGCGACCTGGGAGTCGACGGGGCGCGAGGCCCTCGTCGCGCACGACGGGTCGGGCGCCGGGTCGGGCTGCAGCGCTGATGCTCAGGAGGAGAAGAGCAGGTACAGCCCGCCGCTGGTGAAGCCGACCATGGCGATCAGCAGCGGGAGCTGGCCGGTGAGCTGATGCCGCGCGGGAAGCAGCCGCACCGCGCGGTCGTGGGCGGCGACAGCCGCGACCACGTGCCCGATCACGACCGCGAGCACCTTGATGTTGGCCAGCAGGGTCGGGTGATAGCTCAGCCAGGTGACTTGCTGCCAGTCGGCGGTGCCGAGCAGGTTGGATCCCCTGCTGAGCGGATCGCTGGCGAGGATCAACGTGCGTGATCCCGTCTCGATCAGGTAGGTCAGGTAGTGGGCGATCATGTAGCCGACGATGATCGGCACGATCGAGTGTGCGAACAGGCTCGGAAGTGCCCGGCGTCGGACGCCGTCAGGCAGCAGCGAGTCGGCGGGCGTGGGTGCGGTCCCGGAGCGCACCCTCGCGAGCACCGCTCGTACAGGGGCCGGAACCCAGGAGGAGAGCCCCATCGCCATGGTGCCGAGGATCAGCGCCAGTGTCGCGCCGATGCAGAACACGATCAGCGCCGCGTTGCGCAGCAGGTCGCCGTGCAGGGAGGACTCCTGCACGAAGGTCACGAAGGTGGGCGACTCGCGGAACGAGTCGTAGCCCGTACTGCCGAACAGGATGCCGACGACGACGATCAGGCCCGGTCCGGGGACCGTCGTCGCGAGGTTGGCCAGCGGGTTGCGGAGGAGCAGTCGACCTTCGTGGGTGGCCCACGGGGAGAGCTTGGCGACCAGCGTCGAGTAGACCTCGAAGGGGTCGGCGCGCTCGTAGAAGCGCTCGCCGAACAGCGCGCCGCCGATCAGCATGATCGCGACGTAGGTCGCGCACCAGAAGCGGGCCGGGCCCAGCTCGGTCAGGTGCGGGTAGACCAGCTCGAACCAGACGAACGCGTAGAGCCCGATGGCCGCGGGCCAGTAGCCCCACCGCTCCCGGTAGGAGTAGAGGCCCTCCGCCGGGTCGGTGCCGGCGATCGCGGCGAACGCGCGGTTGATCGTCCGGACCGGGCTGATCGCCTTCCAGAACGGCCCGAACAGCAACGACATCGGCACGAGCCCGACCCAGAGCCAGACGAGGAAGATGCCGAAGAACGGGTTGATCGTGGAGTCGCGCCCGAACACGGCGGCGAACGCGGTGTAGGCGAAGACCACCATGCCGAAGCCGCGCAGCGCGAGGGTGAACGCACGCGAGCCGACGATGGTCTGCAACCAGGCCGGGGCGGGGCGGCCCGCGGACTCGGCGTCGGGGCGGTCGAAGCGCGAGCGTCGCCATGCGAGTGCGAGCACGGTGAACGACACCACCAGCGCCGCCACAGCTCCCGCGACGGCGAGGTCGAGGGGGATCGGGAGGTCCTTCTGGCCGCCGAGGCCGTGGGCCTGCAGGTCGGTCCACGTGCCGTCGGGAGGGAGACCGGTCGAGCCACCCCTCACGGTCAGCTGACCTCGAGCGAGACGACCAGCTCGTCGAGGTCGTGGGACTCGACCTCGACCACGCCGGGCCGGGCGATCTGCAACTCGATCGTGGTCGTCGCGCCGCCGCCCTCGTACTCGAAGCTCTGCTCGGGCTCGGAGTGCACGTGCAGCTCGCCCGGCTCGTCGGCGGTGACGATCAGGTCGATCGGCTGGTCGACGTCGACCTTCACCCGGTCGCCGTTGGGGGTGACGCTGGAGCCCGAGAACGTGATGTCGATCTTCTTCACCGTCGTGGACCCGCCGTCGCCGCCGCACGCGCTGAGGCCCAGCGCCACCGCGCCGGCGGCCAGGGCGGCGGCGATCCGTCGCGCTGTGCGACCGCTGACGGCGGGCCGTGGCGTCGTGGGGCCGCTGGGCTGCGGGCTGTGCTGTGAGCCGACGTGCGACACGGTCGTCCTCCACTGTGTGTGTGGGTGCGCTCGGTAGGCGCTTCTTCTGCCAGAATCCCATGGCGGGCAACGGGTCCGGCACGGGGTCGGGCACGAGCACGGCAGTCGATGCGACGTCGCATCGCGGTCGACGGGTAGGAGGTCGGGATGGGTGAGCGTCTACGCGCCCGCGATCTGTCGTTCCTGGCGACCGAGACGGCGACCGCTCCGCGCCACAACGCCACGATCGAGATCTTCGAGCCCGGTGCCTCCGGCTTCGACTACGACCGGTTGCTGGAGCTGATCGCCGACCGGATGTCGTTCGTGCCGCGTTACCGGCAACGTCTGGTCGAGGTGCCCGGTCACCTGGCCGCACCCGTCTGGGTCGACGACAAGCACTTCGACCTCGCCTACCACGTGCGGCGCTCCGCGCTGCCCCGCCCGGGCAGCGACGAGCAACTGCTGGAGCTGGTGGGGCGCATCGTCTCGCGCCCGTTGGACCGCTCGCGTCCGTTGTGGGAGATGTACTTCGTCGAAGGACTCAGCGGTGACCGTGTCGCGGTGCTGTCGAAGTCGCATCAGGCGCTGGTCGACGGCGTCCACACCGTCGACCTCGGCCAGCTGCTGCTCGACGTCACGCCCGAGCCGAAGGCGTTCGAGCCCGACGAGTGGTACCCGCGTGGCGCGCCCTCGACCGCGGGCGTCGTCGTCGACGCGATCCGCGACACCCTCACCGACCGCACGACCCTGGTGGACACCGCCAGCATGGCGACGGCCGCCGCGCTGAGGTCGGCGCAGCAGGCCCGACGTCGGGCTCGCAAGGTCGCGCGCGGACTGACCGGACGCCGCACGCGCCGCTCGGCGATCTTCGGTCCGCTCTCGCAGCAGCGCCGGGTGCTCACCCTGGAGACCTCGCTGGCCGACTACCGCACAGTGCGGGCCGCTCACGGCGGCACGATCAACGACGTCATCCTCGCGACCATCGCCGGCGGGATGCGCTCCTACCTGATGACACGCACCGAGTCGATGAGCGGCATCCGCCAGGTGCGCACCCTCGTCCCGGTCTCGGTGATCGACGAGGAACTCGAGGCGACGTCGCTGGGCAGCCAGATCGCCGCGCACTTCGTCGATCTCCCGATCGCCGAGCCGAGCCCGATCGTGCGGCTGCACCAGGTCTCCTACTCCTTCCAGGCGCACAAGGAGACCGGGCGGAGCGTCGCGGCCAACCGGCTCGCCGGCATCGCCGGGTTCGCGCCGACGACCTTCCACGCCATCGGCTCGCGGGTGGCGAGCGAAGAGCTGAACCGCGGCTACGACCTGTGCGTGACCAACGTGCCTGGCCCGCAGACACCGCTGTACGCGGCCGGAGCCCGGATGGTCGCGACCTATCCGGTCGCGCCGCTGCTCGAGCGGCACCCGCTCTCGATCGCCGTCACCTCCTACGACGGTCGCGTCTTCTACGGCATCACCGCCGACCGCGACCTGCTGCCCGACATCGACGTGCTCGGCGGCTGCCTGATCGAGTCGCTCGACGAGCTCCTCGCCGCCTCCACCGCGACCCGCGCGCCACGCGGTCGCACGACGGCGGCGAAGAAGGCCGCGGCCGCCCGGGCCAGCGTGACGAAGGCGGTCAAGCGGGCCGCCGGTGGCGCCGAGGAGCCGGAGTCGGACCGATGAGCGCGGCGACGCGACTCTACGTGCCCGTGACGGTCGAGGAGCTGCGCAGCCTCGCCGAGGCCGGGACGCTCGACGTCGTGCTCGATGACGCGGTGGTCGCGGAGTCCGACGCCGAGGACGACGAGTACGCCGCGCTCATGACCGCAGCGGACCTCTCGGCCGAGCGTCTGGCCGGCGCTCCCGGTCGGCGCATCGTCGTGGTCGTCGAGCTCGACCCGGCCGCCGTCGGTGGCGGCGCGATCGGGGCGATCAGGCTGCGCGACGTCGTCGCCCTGCACGCCGACGGCGAGGTGCGCCCGGCCGATGGCGACCCCGACGAGGATCTCGGGTGGTACGCGACCCAGGAGATCGCTGCGCTGCTCGGCTGAGCCCACGACCCGCGTGCCGTGGCCGGTCTGACACTGCCACTCGGCTGGACTTCCCCCCAGGCGTGGCGTAGGACGTTGGTATGGATGCGATCACGACACCGCCCGTGCCCGTGAACGAGCCGAACCTGACCTACGCGCCGGGGAGCGCCGAGCGCGAGGAGCTGCAGGCCGAGCTGGCCCGGATGGAGCGCCGTCAGCACTCGCTGCGAGCGCACATCGGCGGACGCCGGCGCCACGGCGGCGGCGAGGAGATCGAGGTCGTGCAGCCGCACGATCACGCGCACGTGCTCGGCGTCCTGCGCAACAGCACGATCAAGGACGCCGAGGCGGCGGTGAAGGCCGCCGGCCAGGCGGCGCCGGACTGGCGCCGGATGCCGCTCGACGACCGGTGCGCGATCCTGCTCAAGGCCGCCGACCTGCTGGCCGGCCCGTGGCGTCAGCGCCTCAACGCGGCGACCATGCTGGGCCAGTCGAAGACCGCGTTCCAGGCCGAGATCGACAGTGCGTGCGAGCTGATCGACTTCTGGCGCTTCAACGTGCACTACGCCCGCCAGATCGTCGCCGAGCAGCCGATCGCGAACAGCCCGGGCGTGTGGAACCGCACCGACCACCGCCCGCTCGAGGGCTACGTCTACGCGATCACCCCGTTCAACTTCACCGCCATCGCCGGCAATCTGCCGACCGCGCCGGCGTTGATGGGCAACACCGTGCTGTGGAAGCCCAGCCCCACCCAGCAGCTCGCGGCCTCGGTGACGATGGAGCTGTTGGAGGAGGCGGGCATGCCACCGGGCGTGATCAACATGCTGCCCGGCGACGGCCTCGAGGTGTCCCAGGTCGCGCTGGCCCACCCCGACCTGGCCGGCATCCATTTCACCGGCTCGACCGCGACGTTCCAGCACCTGTGGCGCACCGTCGGCGACAACATCGCCGGCTACCGCTCCTACCCCCGCATCGTGGGCGAGACGGGGGGCAAGGACTTCGTGCTCGCCCACCCCTCGGCCGATCCCGCCGTCGTGCGCGTGGCGCTGATCCGCGGCGCGTTCGAGTTCAGCGGGCAGAAGTGCTCCGCCGCCTCGCGCGCCTACGTGCCGGCGTCGCTGTGGAAGCAGATGCGCGAGCAGTTCGTCGCCGACGTCGACGCGCTCGCCGTCGGCGACGTCACCGACTTCGGCAATTTCACCCGCGCCGTGATCGACGCTCGTGCCTTCGCCCGGCACGCGGCGGCGATCGACCGCGCGCGTGATGCGCGTGGCGTCGAGATCGTCGCGGGCGGCGAGGTCGACGACACCGTCGGGTACTTCGTGCGGCCCACGGTCGTGACGGCGAGCGATCCGCGTGACGAGCTGTTCACGACCGAGTACTTCGGCCCGATCCTGGCCGTGCACGTCTACGAGGACGGCGCGTTCGAGAAGGTCGCGCGCCAGCTCGAGTCGGTCGCGTCCTACGCCCTCACCGGCGCCGTGATCGCACGCGACCGGGCGGCGATCGCGTGGGCGAGCGAGGAGCTGCGGTTCGCCGCCGGCAACTTCTACATCAACGACAAGCCGACCGGCGCCGTCGTGGGCCAGCAGCCGTTCGGCGGTGGTCGGGCCTCCGGTACCAACGACAAGGCAGGTGCCGCCTCGAATCTGCTGCGCTGGACCTCGCCGCGCTCGATCAAGGAGACGTTCGTGCCCGCCGTCGAGCACCGGCACCCGCACCAGGGCCCGCGATGAGGTGCGTTCGGACCTTGTGAGTCAATGGTCGGTGTGGACGTGCTGATGAGCCTGGGGCTCACGCTCTGGCACCTGGGTGCGCTGCACCCGGTGGAGAAGGCGGTCACGCTCGTGCTCGCCTTCGGTCCGGTCCTGGTGCTCGCGATCGTCGTGGTGCTGCGCCGTCGCGCCGACGACGCCGCCGCTCACGACCCCGACGCCGTTCCGGCCGACGCGCCCACCGGCCGACCCTGACCGCTGGCCGAGGGTGTCGCTCCGACTGGTGGAGCGGGCCGGTGGTCGAGAAGGTCGCTCTGCGACGTCACGAGACCTGGCGGCTCGGGCGGCTGCTACCGGTTTCGTGACGGCCTCGTTCCTCGGCCTCCTCCACCACCGTGAGGGACTCAACCTGCGAGGTACTCCCGACCCACGCGGTGCTCGGACTTCAGCGCGCGCACCAGCTTGTCGGCGATCAGTCCTTCGATCTTGCCGCCGATGAGCGGGATGCTTGCAGTGACCGTGAGCTCGACGGTCTCGATCGTGCCCTCGCCCGACGCGGCGAGACGCGCGGTGCCGACCATGTCGCCGGGCTTGCCGGGGATGGTGACGGTGACGGTGCCCTGCTCCGGCGTCGTCCAGTGCTCTTCCTGGATGATGTCGATCGAGCTGCCCGCGATCTTGCGCGCGAACGAGGGGATGCCCTCGGCGGGCTGGCTCTGCTCGATGCGCACGTGGGTGCCGTCGGCACGCTTCTCGATGGTGGCCGAGGTCGACGTCGCGTTCTGCGCACGGCACACGGCCTCGCGGAACGCAGGGTCGGCCAGCATCGCCGCGACGGCCTCGATCGGTGCCTCGTAGTGCATCTCGTGGCTGACGGTCTTGGACATGGGTGCTCCTGTCTCTCGGACTCGCGGACGGCGTGCGTGGGGTAGCGGGGGACCGTGCGGTCAGTCGAACGGCGACGACAGCGGATCGCCCGACTCGGTCGAGTCGGCGGTGGGGCTCTCGTCGGTGGTCGGGGCGTCGGCCTCCTCGACCGGGTCGCCCAGGCTGCCGGACTCCTCGTCCGTGCCGTCGGTCGACTCGTCGGAGGCCACGTCGTCGGACTCGTCGGTCGCGTCGGACTCGACGTCCACCGCGCAGGACTCCAGGAAGGCGGCGACCTGGCTGTCGGAGCGCTTGGTGTTGATGGTGCGGTCGGTGGCGGGCGGCGAGAAGTCCACGGAGATTCGTGGCTCGGTGAACACCACCTCGATGGCGTCGCTGTCGCCGACGTCGTCGAGAGCCTCGCCGTCGGGGGCGGCCTCGGCGATGTCGCTCAGCAGGATCCGCCAGCCGACGATGCGGTCGTCGTCGAGGGTGATCGTGGCGGGCACGTCGATGCGGGCCCGGGTGAGGCCGAGGCTGCGCATCACCTGCGGGCCCAGTGCCGCGGCGGCAGCGCGCAGATTCGCCTGGGCGATCAGTTCGTCGTCGCTCTCGCCCTCCTCGGCCGCACGGAGGCTGAGGACGACCTCCACCGCGGGCGAGCTGTTCGGCACGTCGGCGACGGCGAGCGGGTCGACGCCGGCGACGGGTGCGGCGTCGACGAGGTCGCCGCGCACCCAGCAGCTGTTGCGGACGTCGGCCACCGCGCTCTCGGGCACGAGGAGGAAGGTGTCGGCGACGGTGCGCAGGAACCGTGCGCTCACGGCCTCGCTCCCTCCCGCGGTGTCGATCACCGTGTGCAGGGTGCCGTTGGAGTCGGGAGCGACCCGGTAGTAGCCGTGGTCGGTGCGGGCGGTTCCGTCGAGGGTGTAGTCCAGCTGGTAGGAGCCGGTGTTGTCGTCGTTGAACTCGTTGATCGCATCGTCGAGCCGGAGCTGCGCCGTGATGGGCTCTGTGTCGCGCTCGGCGCACGCCGACGCGGAGAGTGCGCAGCCGGCGAGCACGGCCGCGACGGCGAGGGGCCGGGCGGACAGGGACACGCGCATGGAGGGAACCGTATCGGCCCGGCAAGCGCGGGGTGCGTGGGTCCCGATTGTTCGCGCTCGCGGGCGTTGTCCTCGCGGTGCCACGCCCCTACCGTGGCGAGTGTGTCAACGTCGACGCACCTCCCGGGCCTGTCCGAACTGATCGACCAGGCGGCGGAGCACGCGCGCCACGGCAAGGGGAGTGGAGGGCCGCCGCACGGCGACATCGACGAGCTGCTGCGCTGCTACTTCCGGCAGACCACCGCCGAGGACCTCGCCGACCGGACCGCCGCCGACGTGTTCGGCGCCTTCGCGTCCCACTACCGAGTCGCTCGACTGCGGACGCCGGGTCAGGCCGTCGTGCGGGTCTCGACGCCGTCGGTGAGCACGCACGGGTGGTCGGCGGGCGGGCACTCGGTGGTCGAGGTCGTCACCGACGACATGCCGTTCCTCGTCGATTCGCTCACGATGGAGCTGTCTCGTCAGCTGCGCGACGTGCATCTCGTGGTGCACCCCAACCTCGACGTCGAGCGCGACGGGGACGGCGAGCTGCTCGCCGTCCGCCCGGTCGAGGACGGCGCGGCGCCGCCCGCCGAGGGCTGGTTGCGCGAGTCGTGGATGCACGTGGAGATCGACCGGGTGCGCGAGGGCGACGCCCTCCCCGAGATCGTCGCCCAGGTCGAGCGCGTGCTCGGCGACGTGCGCGTCGCCGTCGAGGACTGGCCGCAGATGCAGGCGCGGATCCAGGGCGTCGTCGCGGGACTGTCCGAGGCGCCCCCGCCGGTACCTCGTCATGAGATCGAGCAGGCGGCGGAGCTGCTGGGCTGGCTGGCCGCCGGACACTTCACGTTCCTGGGCTACCGCGAGTACGTGCTCGAGCGGGTCGAGCCCGAGCCCGGAGGGCCGGACCGCTCGACGGCGACCGACGGCGAACCGGGGGAGGACGACGTCCTGCGACCGATCGAGGGCACCGGGCTCGGCATCCTGCGGGCATCGCGGTCACGAGCCGGCACGGGTTCGGCGCGGAACACGACCGGGGTCGAGCAGGCGGCGAGCGCGTCGTTCGCGCGGCTCCCCGACCCCGTGAAGGCCAAGGCACGTGAGAAGCACCTGCTGGTGCTGGCCAAGGCGAACTCCCGCGCGACGGTGCATCGGCCGGCCTACCTCGACTACGTCGGCGTGAAGACCTTCGACGAGTCCGGCGAGGTGCGCGGGGAGCACAGGTTCCTCGGGCTGTTCTCCAGCGCGGCCTACACCGAGTCGCTGCTGCGCATCCCCTTGGTGCGGGAGAAGGTTGCGGAGGTGGTGCGGCGCAGCGGGTTCGACCCCCAGAGTCATGACGGCAAGACGCTCCTCGACACCCTCGAGACCTATCCGCGCGACGACCTGTTCCACACGCCGGTCGGCGAGCTCGGGCCGCTGGTGCGGGCGGCGATGCAGGCGCGCGAGCGTCGTGCCGTGCGGATGTTCGTCCGCCGTGACACCTACGGTCGGTACGCCTCGGTGCTCGTCTACCTCCCGCGCGACCGCTACAACACGGCCGTGCGCGAGAGGTTCTCCCGCATCCTCACCGAGCGCTTCGACGCCGACTCGGTGGAGTTCAACGCCCGCCTCGACGAGTCGACCACGGCGCGCGTGCACTTCGTCGTGCACGTCCCCCGCGGCGCGCTGGTGCCCGAGCTCGACGCGGGCGAGGTGGCCGACCTCGAGCGGCGCCTGGCCGACGCGGCCCGCTCCTGGCGCGACGACCTGACGACCGCCGTCCTCAACGAGTACGGCGAGGAGGTCGGTGCGATCCTGGGCCGCCGCTACGCCGACTCCTTCCCCGAGGCCTACAAGGAGGACTTCGCGGCCCGCGTCGCCTCGGTCGACATCGGGCGGCTGGAGGCGGTGATCGCCGATCCCACGATGCGCGGGGTCGACCACGCGCTCTACCAGGAGCTGGACGCCGCGCCGGGCGAGGCGCGGCTGAAGATCTACCGGATCGGTCCGCCGCTCTCGCTCTCCGAGGTGCTGCCCGTGCTCACCTCGCTGGGCGTCGAGGTGGTCGATGAGCGGCCCTACGGTCTCGACGGTCTCACTCAGCCGACGTTCATCTACGAGTTCGGCCTGCGCTACCCCGGGCGTCTCCCCGACGACGCGCGCGACCTCTTCCACGACGCCGTCCGAGCGCTGTGGGACGGCCGAGCCGAGACCGACGGGTTCAACCGGCTCGTGCTCGCGGCTCAGCTGACCTGGCGGCAGGTGAGCGTGCTGCGCGCCTACGCCAAGTACATGCGTCAGGGGCTGACTCCGTTCGGGCTGGACTCGCTGGAGGAGGCGCTGCTGGCCAACGCCGAGATCACCCGGATGGTGGTGGAGCTGTTCGAGGCGCGGTTCGACCCCGATCAGCACGTCGCCGAGGACCCGCGTGCGGACGGGTCCGCACGCGCCGCAGCCCAGGACGCCGTCGAAGCGCGCATCCTGGCCGCGCTGGACGACGTCGCCAGCCTCGACCACGACCGGGTGCTGCGCTCCTACCTGGCGCACGTGCGCGCGACGTTGCGCACCAACTACTACTCCACCTACGCCGAGGGCGCGCCGCAGCTGTCGTTGAAGTTGGAGCCGTCGACGATCCCCGACCTGCCCGAGCCGCGCCCGCGGTTCGAGATCTTCGTCTACGCGCCGCGGGTCGAGGGCGTGCACCTGAGATTCGGGGCGGTGGCGCGTGGAGGTCTGCGCTGGAGCGACCGGCGCGACGACTTCCGCACCGAGATCCTCGGCCTGGTCAAGGCGCAGATGGTGAAGAACACCGTGATCGTCCCGGTCGGTGCGAAGGGCGGCTTCTACGCGAAGAACCTGCCGGTGATCGATCCGGCCGATCCGGGGACGCGCGAAGCATGGCTGGCCGAGGGCGTCGACTGCTACCGCACGTTCATCCGCGGGCTGCTCGACGTCACCGACAACCTCGTGGAGGGTCAGACCGCGCCGCCGGCGCGGGTGGTGCGCCACGACGGCGACGACTCCTACCTCGTCGTGGCGGCCGACAAGGGCACGGCGACGTTCTCCGACATCGCCAACGGGATCGCGCTGGACTACGGCTTCTGGCTCGGTGACGCCTTCGCCTCCGGCGGCTCGGTGGGCTACGACCACAAGGCGATGGGCATCACCGCGCGAGGCGCCTGGGTCTCGGTGCGCCGGCACTTCCGCGAGATGGGCATCGACTGCCAGGCCGAGGACATCACCTGCATCGGCATCGGCGACATGTCCGGCGACGTCTTCGGGAACGGAATGCTGTGCTCGGAGCACATCCGTCTGGTCGCGGCCTTCGACCACCGCGACATCTTCATCGACCCCGAGCCCGACGCCGCGGCCTCCTTCACCGAGCGCCGCCGACTCTTCGACCTGCCGCGCTCGAGCTGGCAGGACTACGACCGATCGCTGATCTCCGAGGGCGGCGGGGTCTTCTCACGCAGTGCGAAGTCCGTGCCGCTCAACGCGGCGATCCGCACGGCGCTCGGCCTGCCCGACGACGTCGCCAAGCTCACCCCGTCGGAGCTGATCAAGGCGATCCTGCTGGCGCCCGTCGACCTGCTGTGGAATGGGGGCATCGGCACCTACGTCAAGGCGGTCGACGAGACCAACCTCGACGTGGGCGACAAGGCCAACGACGCCATCCGGGTGAACGGGGAGCAGTTGCGGGTGCGGTGCGTGGGGGAGGGCGGCAACCTCGGCCTCACCCAGGGCGGCCGGATCGAGTACGCCCTGGCCGGCGGTCGGGTGAACACCGACTTCATCGACAACTCCGCCGGCGTCGACACCTCCGACCACGAGGTCAACATCAAGATCCTGCTCGACCGGGTGGTCGCCACCGGCGACCTGACCGGCAAGCAGCGCAACGCCGTCCTCGCGGAGATGACCGACGAGGTGGCCGACCTGGTGCTGCGTGACAACTACGAGCAGAACCTGGCGCTCGCGAACGCGGCGGCGAACGCCGCGCCGCTGCTGCACGTGCACGAGTCGTGGATGTGGGAGCTGGAAGGTCGCGGCGTGCTCAACCGCGACCTGGAGGCGTTGCCCAGCAGCACCGAGGTCGCGGCCCGCCTGGAGCGCGGCGAGGGACTGACGGTGCCGGAGCTGTCGGTGCTGATGGCCTGGACCAAGATCGTGCTCGCCGACGAGCTGCTCGCCTCCGACCTGCCCGACGATCCGTACCTCGACCTGGACCTGCGCGCCTATTTCCCGACACCGATCCAGCAGCGGTTCCTCGACCGGATCAGCGAGCACCCGCTGCGCCGGGAGATCATCGTGACCCAGGTGGTCGGCGACCTGGTCAACGGTGCCGGGTTCACCTACTGGCCCCGCCTGGCGGGCGAGACGGCAGCCAGCGCAGCGGAGCTGACGCGGGCCAACTTCGTGGCCCGGGAGATCTTCGGGTCGCTGGCTCTGCGGACCCGCATCAGCGCATGCGACAACCTGATCGACGCCGCCGTGCAGACCAGGATGCGCATCGAGATGCGCACCCTGGTCGAGCGCGCGTCGCGGTGGCTGGTGGTCAACCGCCGCGCACCTCTGGAGAGCCAGGCGCTGGTCGACCACTTCTCCGACCGCGTGCAGCGGGTCATGGCTGCGCTGCCCGACCTCTTGGTCGGTGAGGAGAGATCCGCGTTCGAGGAGCGTCGCGACGCGTTGGCGGACTCCGATGTCGAGGACGCACTGGCGACTGCGGTGGCGGTGCTGCCACCCGCCTACATGCTGCTGCACGTCGTCGACGTCGCGGACTCCGTGGCGCGCGCGGTTCCCGATGACGCTGCCGCCGGTGACGGCGTGGACCTGCTGGAGGTCGCCCGGCTGCACCTCGTGCTCGGCGAGCGGCTCGGCCTGCCGCGTCTGGTGCGCCGCATCCTCGCGCTGCCGCGGGACGACCGCTGGCAGACGATGGCGCGCGCGACGCTGCGCGACGACCTGCACGCCGTCCACGCCGAGCTCACCCGCCAGGTCATCGAGGACGCCGGCAGCGGTGACGACAGCCGCGGCGACGCGCTCGACGTCGATGCCGCGATCGCGGCGTGGGAGGCCGAGCAGGTCGATCGGGTCGAACGCACCGCCTCCACCCTGGCCGACATCTGCGCCGACGACGCCGTCGACTTGGCCCGTATGTCGGTGGCCCTGCGCGTCGTCCGCGGTCTGCTGCGCTGACCTCGCACCGACGGTGGGAGCTGCCGGTGGTCGAGGAGATCGCGCGGGCGACCGTCGTCGCCGGTGGTTGAGGAGCGAGCGCAGCGAGCGTCTCGAAACCCGGTGAGCCGGGCGGGGTGGTTTCGAGACGGCCTCGTTCCTCGGCCCCCTCAACCACCGGGTGGTCTGGTGGTTGAGGAGCGAGCGCAGCGAGCGTCTCGAGACCCGGTGAGCCGACAGACCTACCGCGCCGCTCGCCGTCCGCCCGGCTGACGGGGCTCTCGCGGGGGCTTCGGCTGACGTGGTGGCGGGGCGGAGGTGATGCCGAGCGCCCGCGTGATCCGCGACAACAGCAGCAGCGCCAGGAAGAGGCAGGCGACGGCGCCGAGTCCGGCGAGCACGAGGAACAGCCAGGCCGCGCCCTTGCCGTCGCGTGCGGCGACGCCGAAGTCGATCGCGGAGTACACCAGGAACCCCCAGGCGACGAGCGCCGCGGTGCCCGCGAGAGCCAGGGGCAGCAGCGAGCGGAGGGCGGTGCTGGACGGCGCCTTCTCGGCTCGTCGCCCGCCTCCGCCGGTGCGCGGTGCCTGACTCACGGCGCCCATTCTCCCCGACGAGGCAACCCGGGCTCCGACCCGGAGCCCACGCGAGCCCCGCGACGCCGCCGCGGTGCTCACCCGCAGGGGTGGGAAAGCCGGCCGTCGACGGGTCAGACGTCGTGTCCGAGCGTGTCGGGGAACCCTCGTCGGGATCGCCGGCAGACACGCTGATCCACCTCTTGCGTCTCTGCGGACCGAGGCGTACGGTTGCCACAACATCTAGTAGTTACAACGATGTAGTTATCCACATCTAGTCCACATCGGATCGGATCTGGTGCACATCGAGCGGGACTTTATCCACAGGTTCTGCGTAGTTGTCGACAACGTCGGAGAGGAGACCGCGGTGCACTGCCCCTACTGCCGCGGCGTGGACACCCGTGTCCTCGACTCCCGGGTCGCCGACGACGGTTCCGCGATCCGACGCCGGCGCACCTGCTCGGCGTGCGAGCGCCGGTTCACCACGGTCGAGCAGGTCCAGCTGACCGTGCTCAAGCGCTCCGGTGCGACCGAGTCGTTCAACCGCGAGAAGGCCATCGGCGGCGTGCGGAAGGCCTGCAAGGGCCGCCCGGTCACCGAGGACCAGCTCGCATGCCTGGGCCAGGAGGTGGAGGACGCCCTCCGTCTCTCCGGCGCGGCCGAACTGCCCGCCCACGAGGTCGGCCTGGCCATCCTCGGGCCGCTGCGCGCGCTCGACGAGGTCGCCTACCTGCGGTTCGCGAGCGTCTACCGCGCTTTCGAGTCCGCTGACGACTTCATCCAGGAGATCGCCGAGATGCACGCCGAGGCTGCGCCCGCGATCGACGACGACGTCTCGCCCCCGCGGGCAGACGCCCCCCAGCCGGTTCCCACCGGCTGACCCCGATCCGCCCGGCAGGTAGTGGGGAAGCTGCCTGCCGGGCGCACCATCTCCCCGTCTCTTCCTCGCGTTCCACCACGCTTCCCCGTGTTCGTCGCTCCCGCCCCGCCCCCACCCTGTGCGCACCTTCCCCGCGCCCGATCGGCCCCCGACATCCGGCTGTCCCCGAGCCGGTCGGTCCCGCTGCTGCGGGTACCGCAGGAATGTCGGTGGTCACCACCAGACTCATCACCACGCCCACCACAGCACCACCTTTGAGGAGACGCGCTCATGACCGAGACCGCCCGCGACGCCGCCGCTGGCCTGAGCATCGAGCAGGTGTTCAGCACCCCGGGTACGCACCCCTATGACGAGGTCACCTGGGAGCGTCGCGACGTCGTCCAGACCAACTGGAAGACCGGCGAGACCGTCTTCGAGCAGCGCGGCGTGGAGTTCCCGGCCTCCTGGTCGCTGAACGCCTCCACGATCGTCACCACGAAGTACTTCCGCGGCGCGGTGGGCACCGAGGCGCGCGAGTGGAGCCTGCGTCAGCTGATCGACCGGATCGTGAAGACCTACACCGCGGCGGGCATCGAGCACGGCTACTTCGCCACCGACGCCGACGCCGAGGTCTTCGAGCACGAGCTCACCTGGCTGCTGGTCAACCAGTACTTCTCCTTCAACAGCCCGGTCTGGTTCAACGTGGGCACCGCCTCGCCGCAGCAGGTCTCGGCCTGCTTCATCCTCAGCGTCGACGACTCGATGGACTCGATCCTCAACTGGTACAAGGAGGAGGGCTTCATCTTCAAGGGCGGTTCGGGCGCCGGCCTGAACATCTCGCGCATCCGCTCCTCCAAGGAGCTGCTCCGCTCCTCCGGTGGCACCGCCTCGGGCCCGGTCTCCTTCATGCGCGGTGCCGACGCCTCGGCGGGCACCATCAAGTCCGGCGGCGCCACCCGCCGCGCGGCGAAGATGGTCGTGCTCGACGTCGACCACCCCGACATCGAGGAGTTCATCGAGACCAAGATGCGCGAGGAGGAGAAGATCCGCGTCCTGCGCGACGCCGGCTTCGACATGGACCTCGGCGGCAAGGACATCACCTCGGTCCAGTACCAGAACGCCAACAACTCGGTGCGCGTCTCCGATGAGTTCATGCGCGCGGTGGAGGACGGCACCGAGTTCGGCCTGCGGGCGCGCACCAACGGCGAGGTCATTGAGACCGTCGACGCCCGACAGCTCTTCCGCAAGATCTCCGAGGCGGCGTGGGCCTGCGCCGACCCGGGTCTGCAGTACGACGACACGATCAACGACTGGCACACCAACCCCGAGACCGGCCGCATCACCGCGTCCAACCCGTGCTCGGAGTACATGTCGCTGGACAACTCCTCGTGCAACCTGGCCTCGCTGAACCTGCTGAAGTTCCTCAAGGACGACGACACCTTCGACGCTGTCCGGTTCGCCCAGGCCGTCGAGATCATCATCACCGCGATGGACATCTCCATCTGCTTCGCCGACTTCCCGACCGAGGCGATCGGCGTCACCACCCGTGACTACCGCCAGCTCGGCATCGGCTTCGCCAACCTCGGCGCGCTGCTGATGGCGATGGGCCTGGGCTACGACTCCGAGGGCGGCCGCTCGATGGCCGCGGCCATCACCTCGCTGATGACCGGCCAGTCCTACAAGCGCTCGGCCGAGCTCGCCGGCATCGTCGGCCCCTATGCCGGCTACGCCCGCAACGCCGAGGCCCACCAGCGCGTGATGCGCAAGCACCAGGCCGCCAACGACGACGTCCGCACCCTGGCGATCGCCGACGGCGCGGTGCACAAGGCCGCGACCGAGGCGTGGGCCCAGGTCGTCGCGCTCGGCAAGGTCAACGGCTTCCGCAACGCCCAGGCCTCGGTGCTCGCGCCGACCGGCACCATCGGCTTCATGATGGACTGCGACACCACCGGCATCGAGCCGGACTTCTCGCTGGTCAAGTTCAAGAAGCTGGTCGGCGGCGGCTCCCTGCAGATCGTCAACCAGACCATTCCGCGGGCGCTGAAGAAGCTGGGCTACCAGCCCGAGCAGATCGAGGCGATCGTCGACTACATCGGCGAGCACGGCCACGTCATCGACGCCCCGGGCCTGCGCACCGAGCACTACGAGATCTTCGACACCGCGATGGGCGCGCGCTCGCTCAAGCCGATGGGCCACGTGCGGATGATGGCGGCCTGCCAGCCGTTCCTCTCCGGCGCGATCTCCAAGACGGTGAACCTGCCGGAGTCGGCCTCGGTCGAGGAGATCGAGGACGTCTACCTCCAGTCGTGGAAGCTCGGCCTCAAGGCCACTGCGGTCTACCGCGACAACTGCAAGGTGGGTCAGCCGCTGGCCGACGGTGGCGGCAAGGCCAAGAAGGACGCCGCCGACGCCGAGGCCGCCGTGGCCGAGGCCGCGGAGACCAAGGTGGTGGAGAAGGTCGTCTACGCCCCGACCCGCAAGCGCCTGCCGAAGTCGCGCGACTCCCGCACGACGTCCTTCACCGTGGGTGGGGCCGAGGGCTACATGACCTCGGGTGCCCACGATGACGGCGAGCTCGGCGAGGTCTTCCTCAAGCTGGGCAAGCAGGGCTCGACCCTGGCTGGCGTGATGGACGCCTTCTCGATCGCCGTCTCGATCGGTCTGCAGTACGGCGTCCCGCTGGAGACCTACGTCTCGAAGTTCACCAACCTGCGCTTCGAGCCGGCCGGTCTCACCGACGACCCCGACGTCCGGATGGCGCAGTCGCTGATGGACTACGTGTTCCGTCGTCTGGCGCTGGACTACCTGGACTTCGACGCCCGCTCGATGCTCGGCATCTACTCGGCCGAGGAGCGCCAGCGCCACCTCGAGACCGGCTCCTACGAGCTGCTCGCCGAGGAGACCGGTAACGCCGCCGAGCTGTTGGAGGACGCTCCTCGCGCCCCCCAGGCCTCGGTCGTCGAGCTTGTCGAGACCCCGGTGGTCGAGACGTCGTCGGTGGTCGAGCCTGTCGAGACCCCCAAGGCGGAGACCCACGAGGCCAAGACCTCTGCCGAGCTCCTGGAGAAGATCACCGGCACCGCCGTCGACTCCCCGCTCTGCATGACCTGCGGCACCAAGATGCGACCCGCCGGCTCCTGCTACGTCTGCGAGGGCTGCGGCTCCACCAGCGGCTGCAGCTGACCTGAGGCAGCGTCATCCGAGCCCGGGCGAGGTACTCACCTCGCCCGGGCTCGCTGCAATTCGGTGACATGTCTCTCCAGCGGCTGGCCTCGGGATCGCGTGTGCGCTGAGGTGCGTCACTTCGCCCACAAAGACGCACGTATGAGCGACAGCAGCAAATGTCCGACGAGTGGCCCATCGAGCCGTCGATGCGGCCTTGGCCGCGACCAGGCCGCGCTTGGTCCGCCTCGTATGGCCAAGGTGCAGGAGCGAATCGGAAACCGATTCCCGTCTCCACGGACGGACGCGCCGCTTGCCGACGCTCCAAAATCACGGCGCTCAATCGGAGTCGCGCGGTAGCGCCGGCGGCTGTCTTGGCAGGCCGTTGATCCCCACCCGAGCGCGCATTCACCTACCACGCCGAGCGTGTGAACGTCCCGCGGAGGTCCACGCACAACTTGTTGCCCCACTTGTAGTCGAGCAGCCTCATGCGATGCATCTGATGTACTGCAACACCGGGCGACACTCCGACCTCGCGAGCGATTCGCTCGATGGCACGGTCGGAGGTATGACCTTGGAATTGCTCCATTCCGCCCTGGCCGAAGAGGGTGTCCTTGGCGAAGAGATTCGCGTTCTTCTCCGCCACGCTGTTCCTTTGCTTCTCCGACTTGAAGTCGAAGTGCATCTCTCCTCGTGGATCGTTGAGTACATGGCCGAGTTCGTGAAAGAGGGTCCAAACGATGAAGCCGTCCTTGCCCCATCGGCCCGTTTGCTGAATGACGGGGACCTTCTTGTCGATCCATCTGGTCATCCCGAGTAGTGGGAACTTGGCCGGAGGCTCGACCATCATGAAGACGACACCGACTCGGGCGAGCATCTCTGCCAAGTCATTCAAGAGGTCTGCGTCAGACAATGCCGCACGTGCGCGAAGGTCGGGCAAGATGCGTTGCAGCTCGGCGGGGTCATAGTTGAAGCGCCGGCCTGCCTCGAAGCCTTCGGCTTGCTCGCCCGCGCGCAACCAAGTTGAAAGCAGCGTTGGCTCAATGGGGACATTCGCTCCTTGCTTGAGTGCGGCTAGTGCGTAGTCGCCTTGGCTCGCGGTCTCGTTGAGCAACTCGTATGCGCTCCATGTTCCGCAGCGATGAAACGCTAGAAAGTCGGAAACCAACTGACCGGGAGTTGTCTTGGTCGCCTTCGTGGCGCCGATCTTGCGGAGGTACTTGGCGGCTTCCGGATCGATCTGGTCCGCGTACTTCGCGAGTTCCTGTTCCTCGGCGATTCGGGTCTGGTCCGCTTTGTACAAAGCCTCGTATCGCAGCCACGCGTCTGCCGGTATCCCGACGACTCGTTCGAGTCGCATGGCGGTGTCGGGGGTGATTGGCGCACGTGCGTTGATGATTTCGTTGACCTGCTTGCGGCTGCAGCCGAGCATGTCGGCCACGCGTTGCTGGGAAAGGTCGTACTCGTCGATCCACTCCTCGAGGTACGCGCCAGGAGCGACTGCGTAGTTGGTGTTCGTCATGGTGTTCACTCCTTTCGGCTCTTCCTGTGCCAGTGGCGTGTGCCGATGGGTCAGTGGTAGTCGGTGATCTCAGTGACGGTTACTACGTGTGCTTCCCATGTCTCCCCGTCTCCTTCGGGGCGGAAGATCAGCCGGAAGTTGTCACTCACCTTCCCTGCCCAGTGCCCCGGGCGGTCAGCCTTCAACTCGTGCCACTTGCCAAGCGGGTCGATCGTTGGAAGGTCCCCCACGGTGCTTGCTGTCTCCAGCGCCTTGATTCGGAGCGGAAGCTTCTTCGCGACATCTGCCCGCTTGCGCCGCATCCAGGCGTCGTCGGTGCACAACCGCTCTAGCTTCGGGTCGTCATACTCGACTCGCACAGTTGTCACCGATCTCGTTACACACTACAACATGTCTGGGTGTATCATTCCCGAAAGAACAGGTTGGGGGCAGATGCGACGCGCGTCATACCGACGATCGCCGTGATGCAGAGACGAGTCAGTTCAAACAGAGGCTCGTCCCTGAAGCATGGGCAGCGCGTGGCTCGGATCCAGCGACCGGCCGGTCAGCAACAAGAAACAAAGAAGCGACCCCGCTCCAACGAGGTCGCCTCTTCATATCCGAGGTCAAGGACCGTCGGTCTGCATAGTTTGGGAACCAGCAGACCAAGAGCCTAACGGAGACCCCTGCCCGGCGGGAAGACGCCGGGCGCTCCTCCTCGGATGAACAGTTCGAGGAGAAGATCATGAGCGGCAACAACAACCGGCATGTGGTGCCAGGCAAGAACGGCGGCTGGGACGTCAAGAAGCCCGGCTCCAGCAAGGCCAGCGCCCACACCTCCACCCAGAAGCAGGCGCAGGACCGCGCCCGCGAGATCGTCCGCAACGCCGGCGGCGGCGAGGTGAGGATTCACGGCCGCGACGGCAGGATCCGCGACTCCGACACCATCGCGCCGGGTAACGACCCGAACCCGCCGCGCGACAAGAAGTGAGGCAACCATGCAGCACCTCTACTTCGACCTGAAGCAGCAGAAGAAGGGCGCCACTGCAGTCGTCACGCTCGACAAGCAGGCCAACGTTCGCCTGATGACGGCTTCCAACTACAGGTCTTTCAAGTCCGGCCGCCGCTACTCCTACCAAGGGGGAAAGGCGACCCAGTCGCCCGCCAGGCTCGCCATCCCAAGCAGTGGGCACTGGTTTGTCGTGGTGGACTTGGGCGGTCTCGCAGGCCGTGTGCGCGCGAGCGTCGCAGTTCAGCCTCCGCCGCCCGGCATGCTTCCGGCGCTGCGGCAGGAGAACCGCCTCAGGGACGTGCAGGTCCGCGAGCCGGTCGAGCCCGAGGGCGACGTGCTGGGTGGTCAGACCTGGGATGTGTTCATCTCCCACGCGAGCGAGGACAAGGAGGCGGTGGCCATCCCGCTACGCAACGCTCTCGCTGAGCTGGGCGTGACGGTGTGGTTGGACAAGACCGAGCTTCGCCTCGGTGACAGTCTGCGGCGCAAGATCGACGAAGGCATCCGCGCGAGTCGCTTCGGCATCGTCGTGCTCTCGGAGACGTTTTTCGCCAAGGGCTGGACCAACCACGAACTCGACGGACTCGTCACCCGCAACGTCGCTGGTGAGCAGTCCCTCCTGCCGATCTGGCACGCCCTCTCCGCCGACCAAGTACGAGCGCACAGCCCGTCTCTGGCCGACAAGGTGGCGCTGAGCACGGCGGAAACGTCGATCGACGAGGTGGCCAAGCAGATCGCCGCGGTCGTCAAGGGCGAGTCCGACGCGGAGGTCGCGTAGCGGCTGAACGAAGTCACAGCGTCGACCCTGAGGAATCTCTCCGCAGGGTCGACGCCCCGCGTCAGATCGTCGCCTCCCACCGGTTCAACGGACTTGCAGCTCCGCGACTTTCCGCCGCTTGCGCGGCTTGGTAGCAGCCGACTCATCAACACCGTCGGGTGCCACTGCTGCGCGTAGCGTCGATTCTCTGACCTCGTCGTGTCGACGGCGAGCACGGCAGGTCACCCCGGCATCGCCGCGGAGAACTCCATGACCAGCCAAGACGCTCTTCGGGAGCTGATGCCGTTCCAGCCAGCAAACCTGACGCCCGCGCAACTTGCCGCCGTCTCGTTCCTCGCCCGCTACTCCGGACTGACTCACCGCCTGTACGCCTACCAATTGCGCCGGTGGTTCGCCTGGTGCGAGACCAACGGGATTGACGCCTTGATCGGCGTAGAGCGTGCACACGTCGAGCTCTACGTCCGCTCGCTGTCCGAAGGTGGCCTAATGGCCTCCGTCGGTCGGCACGATGATGCATGGGGTGCGCGGGTACTTCCGATTCGCCCACATCGACGGCCTCACCTCCACCGACCCAGCGGTCTACGCCCGGCTACCCGAGGTGCATCGTGACGAGTCGCGTACCCAAGGACTCGACCGGCTCGAGCTCATACGGTTCCTCCAGGTTGCCAAGACGATCACCGTCCATCACGGCGCTCTCGCCTACCTGCTGGGCATCAACGCCTTGCGGGCCCCGGAGGCGGCAGCGGTCCGGATCGAGGACTACGCCGAGACACTGCGTGGCCACCGCGTCCTGCGCCTCGTCGGCAAGGGCAACAAGCCCGCCACCATGCCAATCACAGTCCCGGTTCTGCGAGTCCTTGAGGCATGCCGAGGCGAGAGGAGTACCGGACCCCTCATCCTGCGTCCGCTCACCGGCAACCCAGTTGATCGACGTGACGTGTATCGGATGGTCAAGCGCATCGCCCGAGCCGCAGAGATCCCGCGACACATCAGCCCGCACTCGCTGCGCCACGCCGCGATCACCAATGCCCTCGACGCGGGCGTCCCGCTGCGGGACGCTCAGATCCTCGCCCGGCACGCTGACCCGCGAACCACCGAGCACTACGACCGTGCCCGAGGAAACCTCGACCGCCACGGCGTCCACTTCCTCACTGCCTACGTCGCAGGCGTGTAGCTTCCGCGGCACGCCACCCACTATGGGCGCCCCCTAACCGTCTGTTACCGCTGCGATGCCGCGTCCAGGTGACCGTGGGCGTCGCCTTCTTGGTGACCTTTCGGAATCGGTCGGCGTTCCGCGCAACACTGTGAGCGTGACGAAACCCGAACCTGAATCAGTCGCAGCGGAGGCCATGGTGCCGGTCGTACCTGGTCGTGCGCTCAGTCCAGCGGTTGCTCTCGCTACGGGTGTTCATGCCTGCCCAGGCGTCTACGCGCTGCTCTTGGGGTCCGGGGTGTCGACGGCCGCGGGTATTCCCACGGGGTGGCAGGTGGTCGTGGATCTGGTTCGTCGTGCTGCCGCAGCAACCCAACCCGACGACCCGGCAGCCGTGGACGCCGCCGCTGGTGATCCAGAGAGATGGTGGAGCGAGAACGGTGACGGCGCGCCGTTGGGCTACTCGAACCTCCTGGGGTCCTTAGCCTCCACCTCGGCAGCGCGCCAAGCCCTGCTCGCCGGCTACTTCGAACCATCGGATGAGGACCGCGAGGCCGGTGCGAAGCATCCCACCGCCGCCCACCGAGCGATCGCATCCCTGGCGGCGCGAGGGTCCATCAGAGTCATCCTGACCACCAACTTTGACCGGCTCATGGAGCGTGCCCTCGAAGACCTCGGCATCTCACCCCAGGTCATCCATAACCCTGACCAAGTCAAGTCGGCAACTCCGCTTGCGCACTCCAGAGTCACCATCGTTAAGCTCCACGGCGACTACCTTGACCTGGAACAGCGCAACACCGTCGACGAACTCTCCTCCTATCCCGAGGCCTACGACCACCTCCTTGACCGGGTCTTCGACGAATACGGCCTTATCGTCTCGGGTTGGTCAGCAGACTGGGACCACGCCCTCGTCGCTGCCCTCGAACGCCGCGCCACCCGCCGGTACCCCCTTTTCTGGGGCGCCTACTCCAGCCCCTCGGGGAAGGCCCGCCGGCTTATCGCACAACAAGACGGCGGCTTGATCTCGAACGTCACCGCGGACGCCCTGTTCGGGACGCTTACCAGTCAACTAGACGCGCTCGATCGGCTCGCGGCGCCACCCCTGACCCGTGACATGGCGGTGGCACGACTGAAGCGGGTCCTGCACGACCCGGTGCGACGGATCGAGGTCGCCGACACGATCCACGCCGAGACCGACCGCCTTGTCCCGTGGATCGCCGACCAAGCCAGGTTCCCGGTCTACATCCCAACCGGACGTGCCTGCTGCCTACGACCACGCCCTCGCCTCCATGCGCGCCGAGTCCGACACCCTGCTGCACCTGCTCGCCACTGGAATATTCCACGACGACGGTGCTCACGACCGCATCTGGCTCAGCGCTATCGAACGGCTCATGACAGCCCGCAGCCGAATCGACGGGAATTTCAACGAGTACCTCGACTCTTACCGGCACTACCCGGCGCTCCTGGCCCTGTGGGTCGCCGGCGTCGCCGCGATTGCGGCCGAACGCGAAGGCATCCTCGCCGAACTCCTCACCAAGCCGACCTGGCGGCCGCAGTTCAACGACCGCACTCCACGGTGCGCGGCAGATGCTCTACGCCCTATCTGGTTGCTGGAGCCCACCTGGCTCAACCAAATGCCGAGATGGGGCGAAGGGGCCCGCTGGATCTACCCCGCTAGCCACGTGCTCCGGTTGGACGCCCGGGACGCGGTGAACCGAGTCCTGCCCGACGACGCGGCATACGCTGAGGCGTGCGACCGCTTGGAATGCCTGGCCTCCTACGTCGCCGTCGATGCTGTCCGTGAACCGTCGCGCAATGCGCCGTGGATGGGTGAGTTCGTCCTAGACGACAGAACTGACCGCGCAGGAAACGGCGTTGCCACCCGCATCGCCGGCGAGATCACGCCGGACTGGGCGATGCTCGCCGCATTCGGCAACGACGTGGCTAGGGCGACCAAGGCGGCAGATGACACGGCCGAGTTCGTCCGAGAGCACGGCCGCCGCTGGTAAGCGGAATGCCACGCCGCCCAGTTTCAACCGGACGGAGCCCATTTCGCCGTGCTCAGGCGTCAGCGTCGTCGATCTCGACCCGGAATGGCTTGCTTTGGTCCGGCAGCTTCTTCGTCAGCGCGGCGATCTCACGCGCCACGTCGACCAGCGTGCCATCGTGACGCGCCACGGACTCACGGAAGTCAGCCAGGTCGATGATGTACTTGTTGACCGGCACCGCTCCATGAGGGCCTTCGCAGGAAATGCGGACGCTGTGGGCCAACGAACCAGTCCGGTTCACGAGGGCAGGCGAGGGTCCGAGAGTCCAGTGAAGAGTGCGCCCGGGTGCGAGCGACGAGAGACCGTCACGCAGGCGCTGATGCATTGCCTCGAGGTATTCACCCTCGTGATCGGTTGGCAACGGTGGGTCGATCAGCACCCGCACGTCCGTTGCGACGGTCGAACCGGAGTTGCCGACAACGAACTCCAAGTTCCAACCATTCCGCGATTGAAGGCGAACGTCGGCCCAGATGTAGGGCGAAGACGAACCCTCCGAGATCGCCTGCTGAAGGTCAGTCTGCCGTCTCATCTCGCCGACCTGTTGCCAGACGAATCGGCCCGACACCGCAGCCGCAGCAGCGGCTGCGACCGCCGCCAGCGCCGCGATCACCGCAATAGTGGTCTCCATGGTCGAGACGCTACGCAACGGGTCCGATAGCTTCCGCCACGCCCATATGTGATTCATCGAATCGAAGGTGCGTCATTGCACCGCAAGGGGTGCCGCAGAGGCCGTCTGCCTACCGCGAGAACGTGAGGTGGATGGCGCCGCTCTCGGCGACCTCGGTGGCGACGGCGTAGCCGGACTCCAGGCCACGAAGGTCGTCCCAGACGGCGATGCCGCGGCCGAGGATGATCGGGGTGACGGTCACGTGGAACTCGTCGACCAGCCCGGCCAGGAGGAAGGTGCGGGCGGTGCCGACGCCCCCGCCGATCCGGACATCGGCGCCGCCTGCGGCCGTCTTGGCTTCGGCGAGCACGTCCTCGACGGGCGCGTTGCGGAAGTGGAAGGTCGTGCCGCCCTGCATCTCCAGGTCCGGGCGCGGGGCGGTGCCGGTCAGCACGAAGACCGGGCAGTGGAAGGGCGGCTCCTCGCCCCACCAGCCCTGCCAGTCGGCGTCGTCGGGATGGGCGTGGAAGCCGAACATCCCGGCGCCGAGGATCTCCGCGCCGATGTTCTCGGCGTAGCGGGCGGCATACCCGTCGTCCACACCGGTGGTGCCGGCGCCGCTGGTGTCTCCGAAGGTGCGGGAGCGGACGCTGCGGGTCGCGACGTAGGACGCCATCAGCGGACCCCAGTCCTCGCCCATGGGCTGCTCGGGGCTCTGCCCGCCGGAGACGTAGCCGTCGAGGGAGATGTTGAGGTCGAGCCGGACTCGGGACATCGCGTTTCCTTCGGTTCGGGTGGTGGGCTGGTTCAGAGTGGGCCGAAGACGTCGTGGACGTCGGCTCGCAGGTCGAGGGAGTCGAGCACGGAGAGGAGTAGACGCTCCTCGTAGCCGAAGTGCGACTCCATGATGGCCGCGATGCCCTCCAGATGGCGGTCGAGTTCGCTCGGACCGGCGCGTTGCTCGACGGCGCGCTCGAGTCCCGCGAGCAGGTAGCCGATCATCGCGTGGTCCTGCTCCAGCTTGCGCAACGTCTCTCGCAGGTGCGGGTGGGCTGCGGCGATCGTGGGGAACAGCTCGCGGTCCTCGCCCTCGTGGTGCTGGGTCAGGGCCGTGCAGAAGCCGTGGCAGAACAGCTGGAGGTCGCGGGTCGCGGTCTCGGTGGGGTCGCCGGCGATGACCGCTTCACGAGTCACGTGCAGGGCCTCGCGCAGTCGATCGTGCACCGCGCGCATCTCACGGCTCCAGGCAACGAGCCTGGCGTTCTCGCCCTCAGTCACGTGAGGGCGAAGGGCTGGACGACGTCATCGTCACGTCCTTCGGTCCGACGCCTCCATGCCTGACACGGTCTGTCACCGGCACGCGACGTTGGGGTGATCGTAGTCGTGGCTGGTGGGGTGCGGGGTCTTCCGCCGTTGTCGGGTGCGGGGGCTTCGAGACGCCCGCCGGCGGAGTGGCGTCCGGCATCTCGACAGGCTCGATGACCGGGGCGGGTGGCGTCCGGCATCCCGACAGGCTCGATGACCGGGGCGGGTCGGCGTGCTGGGGTAGCGTCCGCGGGAATCCACCATGGAGACGATGAGGTGACTGCGGTGAAGCGGATGCGTCTGGCCGGATCTGTCGCTGCGGTGTTGATCGCGGGTGCCGCCCTCACCGCCGTGCCCACGGCGTCCGCGGCCGCGACGACTCCGCGTCCGCCGACCAGTTGCGCCCTGCCCGGCGCGGGGCAGGCCTTCGGCGCGGCGAAGCCGTCGGAGCAGAACCTGGATGCGGCGAAGGTCGCTCGTGCGGTCAGCATGCTGAGCCTGCGGTTGCGGCTCTCGGTGCAGGTCTTCCGCAACAACTGCCTGGTGTCCCAGAGTCCGCTGACGGCGCTGACGTCGTCGGTGCACAACAACGTGTGGAGCGTGACCAAGTCGGTCACGTCGCTGCTCACCGGCATCGCGGTCGGTGACGGCGAGCTGGCGCTCGACGACCCGATCGGCCGCCACCTGCCGACCGGGCCGGGCTGGGGTGACGCCGCGCACCGGGCGATCACCGTGCGTCAGCTGCTCACCCAGACCAGCGGCACCCGGCAGTCGATCCTCGCTGAGGCGGCGTCCACGGCGACCGACCCGAACCTCGCTCGGGAGGCGCTCGCCCAGCCGTTCGTGTACCGACCCGGTGCGAAGTTCCAGTACTCCCAGCTCGGGCCTGCGCTGCTCGCCTACGTCGTGCAGCGCGCGGTCGGCGAGGACCTGATCGCCTTCGCCCAACGCCGGCTCTTCGGGCCCATCGGCATCAGCGACGGCAGCTACCTGTGGCTGCGCGACCGCTCGGGCATGGCCTACGGCTACAGCAACTTGTTCCTCACTCCCGGGCAGCTCGCGCGCCTCGGGCTGCTGATGAGCAACGAGGGCCGGTGGGCCGGCAAGCAGATCGTGCCGCGCTCCTACGTGCGCGCCGTCAGCCGCCCCACCGGCACCAACGGTTGCTACGGCCTGCTGTTCTGGACCAACCGCGGCACCTCGTGCACCAGCGCCGACATCCCCGCCGCGCAGACGCTGAACCGACGCGCCATCCCGTCCGCCCCGGTCGACGCCTACGAGATGAACGGCACCGGCGGCCAGCTCGTCGTCATGATCCCCAGCCTCGACATGACCGTGGTGACCACGGGCTACTTCGGCAGCCTCGCTCTCAACCCCGGCGTCGTCCTGGGTGCGGCGCCGGACGAGATGCAGTGGACCTTCTTCCGCGAGCTGATGGCCGCCGTGCAGGACGTCGACGTGCCCGACGCGGGGCCGTACCGCGGCGATCCGATCTCCTTCGACCTCGACCCGCGCAACTTCCTCGATCCATCGGTGCTGCTGACGAACCTCGTCACCAATCCGCAGTGCAACATCGTGTTCTGCGACGGCGGGATCCCGACGAAGGGGCTGTGGCAGAACCTGCTCGCGCTGCCGGGGCTGGTGCCGGGGCTGGGTGTGCGGTAGCCGGGGACGGTCGACTGGCGGTCGAGGAGGTCGCTCTGCGACCGTCACGAGACCCGGTGAGCCGGACGCCTGCCCCGGCCGACGTGGGTTTCGAGACGCTCGCCGAGCTCGCTCCTCAACCACCGGAGGGGTGCGGGCTCCGCAACCATCGGGGCGCGAGTTGCCGGCGATGCACCAGACTGGTGCCATGCGCGGGAACGACGTCGTGAGGGGGCGGCCGTGAGCGACTGGCTCAACGGTCTGAGCACACTCGACCTGCTGTTCTTGATCGGTGTCCTGCTCGTCGCGACCTCCGTCGTCGCCGCCATCGTGGGCGCGGTGCTGGTGCGGTTCGGCATGCGTCAGCCATGGGTGCTGCGCCGCGCGAGCGCTCTGGCGTTCAAGCTGCTCGAACTCATCAAGCGGCCGCTCACCATCGTCGTGCTCGACGAGGTGGCCGCCGTCATCCAGACCGGCCACTACACCAAGAACATCTCCGAGGCGCTGCGGGAGAACCACGAGGAGCTCAAGGCACTGGTGGCCGAGAAGGTGCGAGAGGACCCGAGTTCACGCGTGGTCAAGCGGCTGCCGGGCTACGACACCATCGTCGACGAGGTCACCGAGACGACGTTGCGCGTGATGATCTCCATGCTCGGCGACCCGCGCATGGACGAGCTCATCTCCGACCTGCTGCGCAACAACCTCGAGCAGATCAAGGTGGCGGTGCGCCAGCGCGAGCACCAGCAGATCGAGTCGCGGCCGGCCGACCCGGTGCCGCCGACGGCACCCGGGGTTTCGTGACGGTCGCTAGCGCGAGCTCCTCAACCACCGGGGTGGCTGCTAGCGCGAGCTCCTCAACCACCGGGGTGGCTGGTGGTCGAGGAGGTCGCTCTGCGACCGTCACGAGGCCTGGTGAGTCGTCAGGGTTTCGTGACGCTCGCACCGGCGCCTTCCCGCGAGGCGGCCGACGCCCCAGACTGGCGCCATGCCGATCGAGAACGGGCCTGACGGGTCGCTGCGCGGGGCGAGGATCACCGACGCCAGTCTGCGCGGGGCGCGCTTCGAACGTTGCGACCTGAGCGACGTCGTGCTGCGTGCGGTGCACGTCGACGGCGCCGAGATCGACGCGCCCTGGCTGCTCGAGGGCGAGGGGTCGCTCGTCGTCAACGGCATCGACGTCGCCCCCTTCGTCGAGGCCGAGCTCAACCGGCGATTCCCCGGCCGACACCTGCGTCGCGCGGCTGATGCCGACCAGCTGCGGGCGGCGTGGGCGGTGCTGGAGGAGGCCTGGGCACTCGCCATGACCCGTGCCGACGCGCTGCCGGAGGACACACTGAACGCCAGCGTGGACGGCGAGTGGTCCTTCGCCCAGACCCTGCGCCATCTCGTGCTCGCGACCGACGTCTGGCTGCGCGGAGCGGTGCTCGAGATCGCCGACCCGTACCACCCGCTCGGGATGCCTCACGCCGAGTACGCCACCGACGGTTACGACACCAGCGTCTTCGACGACCGCACGCCGACCTTCGCCGAGGTGCGCCGTCTGCGCGCGGATCGGCAGGCGATGGTGCGCGATCACCTCGCCACCCTGACCGACGCCGAGCTCGCCGTCCCGCGCGACAACCCCTGGGCGCCAGGGCATCCGGAGACCACGCTGGCCTGCCTGCGCACGATCCTCGAGGAGGAGTGGGAGCACCTCCGGTTCGCCCTGCGCGACCTGGATCAGCTCACCGCTTCCTGAAAGCTCGCCCCGTGGGAGGAGGTGGACAGACGCGTCGAACATGCATACCATCCGGTCGGAATGAGGGAGGCTCCGTGAGCACGGATCTGCACGACATGCTGGCGACGACGCGCAGTGCGCGGCGTCGACTCGATCGACGTCGGCCGGTGCCCGTCGAGATGCTCGGGGAGTTCCTGCTGGCCCTCGGCGCGCCGCTCGCGCCCGTGGTCGCGCGGCTCGCCCCTCGGTCCGATGCCACCCGCCACGCCACACTCGCCCGTGGACGGGCCGGAGTCGCCGAGGCGGCCCGGTGAGCGAGTCGCACCACGCAGCAGGTGGCCCGGTGATCACCGACATCGACCAGGTGCTCACGACGACGAGGGCGGTCCGCCGCCGGCTCGACCTCGACCGGCCGGTACCACGCGAGGTCGTCGAGGAGTGCCTCGCGCTCGCGCAGCAGGCGCCGATGGGCTCGAACCTGGAGCACTGGCGCTTCGTCGCGGTGGACGACGACGTACTGAAGGAGCGCGTCGCCGCGCTCTATCGCGACATCTGGCACGAGACGGTCGTCGCGCCCCTGGCCTCGGGCGAGGAGGCGACCACCACGCGCCTCGCGCCCAGCACCCGGCCCGACGACGCCACGCGTCACCGTCAGGAGCGCGTGCTCGGCAGCGTCGAGCACCTCGTCCACCGCCTCGAGCGGGTTCCGGTGCTCGTCGTCGCCTGCAGCGTGAAGCCGCTGCCATCGGAGATCGTCGGCGGCACCGCCTCGGGCTACTACGGCTCGATCTTCCCCGCCGTGTGGTCCTTCCAGCTCGCGCTGCGCTCGCGCGGCCTCGGCTCGGTGCTCGCCACCGCGCTGGCCCACCGCGCGGAGGAGGTGCGCGACGTGCTCGGGCTCCCCGCCGCATGGCGTCCCATCACCCTCGTGCCCGTCGCCTACACCCGCGGGCTGACCTTCGCTCCGGCCGCACGCGGGCCGCTGCACGACGTCGTCAGCTGGAACGGTTCGGGGGAGCAGCGGTGAAGGCCGCCGTCGTCGAACGGGCGGCGCCGAAGGATCCGCTGTCGGCGCTCGCCGTCCGCGACGACGTCGAGGTACCGACCCCGCCCGACGCGGACTGGGTCGAGGTGCGCCTGCGCGCCGCCGCGCTCAACCTGCACGACGTCTGGCTGCTGCGCGGTGCGGGGCTGCGTGAGGACCTGCTGCCGCTCGTCCTCGGCAGTGACGGCGCCGGCGTCGCCGAGGGTCGCGACGTGCTGCTGCACGCCGTCCTGCCCGATGCGCCGGGAACCCTGGCGCCTGGCGCGACGCTGCTCTGCGACGGCGGGTACGGGACTCTCGCCCAGCGCACCGCGGTGCCCCGCACCCATCTCGTCGCCAAGCCGGCGCATCTGGACTGGGCTCAGGCGGCGTGCCTGCCCACCTCCTGGCTGACGGCGTGGCGGATGCTCACCACCCAGGCCGGGGTACGTGCCGGCCACCGCGTGCTCGTGCAGGGTGCGGGTGGGGGAGTGGCCACCGCCGCGGTGCAGCTCGCCGCCGCCATGGGATGCGAGGTGACCGTCGCCGCCCGCGACGTCGAGCGTGCCGAGCGCACCCGCCCGCTCGGGGCAGCGCACGTCGTCGCCGCCGGCGATCGGCTGCCCGCACTGGTCGACGTCGTCATCGAGTCCGTCGGCGCGGCGACGTGGGAGCACTCGTTGCGGGCCCTGCGCCCCGGAGGCACCGTCGTCGTGTGCGGCGCCGCCACCGGCTTCCACGCCGAGACCGATCTCGCCCGGGTCTTCGCCCGTCAGTTGCGGATCCTCGGGTCGTCCATGGGCACGCTCGCCGAACTCCACGACCTGGTGGCGTTCGTCGAGCAGCACGCGCTCGAGCCGGCGATCGACGTCGTGGCCACCCTCGACGGCGTACCCGAGCAGTTCGAGCGGCTCGTCGCGGGCCGGCCGTTCGGCAAGATCGCGGTGGACCTCACGTGAGCACCAGCGCATCGACGGCGGTGCGCCGCGAGCGCCGCGGCCCGGCGAGCTGGGCCGTGATCGACCGGCCCGACCGCGCCAACGCGTGCGGCACCCCGGTGATGGCCGCGCTCGAGGCATGGCTCGACGACGCCGAGCGCGACACCGCCGTCCGGGTGCTGGTGCTCGCCGGTGCAGGCGGCATCTTCTGCCCCGGAGCCGATCTGAAGGAGGCAGGCTCGCTCGCCGCCGACCGCGATGCGCTCGTGGCGTTCCTGCGCCGCGGCCGCGATCTGGTGACCCGTCTCCGATCCGCACGCGTGCCGGTGATCGCCGCCGTCGACGGCGTCGCGTTCGCGGGCGGCCTCGAGCTGATGCTCGCGTGCGACCTGGTGATGGCGACCCCGCGCGCACGGATCGGCGACCGTCACCTCAGTCAGGGCCAGGTGCCCGGGTGGGGCTCCTCCGCGCTGCTCGCGGCGGCGATCGGCGCGACGTCCGCGACCCGCTTGCTGCTCGGCGGCGAGATCTGGACGGCGGAGCAGGCCCAGGAGATCGGCCTCGTGGGCGACGTCGTGCCGATCGACCGCCTCGACGCCCGCGTCGCCGAAGCCGTCGACGTGCTGGCCGCTCACGACGCAGACGCGGTGGACCGGATGCTCCGCCTGACCCGGCGCAGGTCCGCCGACCTCGACGACGCCCTGGAGCTGGAGTGGCAGGTGCTGCTCGAGCACGTCGACCGGTCGCGCGCCCGCGAGCACGCCGCGGCGTTCCGCCGTTGAGACCCCCGCGCCTGCACACCGACCACGCCGCCACATCGTTCAGCCCACCCGAGTTCCAGGAGAGTCCATGACCGAGACAGCCGCCCCCGATGCCCCCCGCACCACCCGGGTCGACCGGCCGGCCGGCCTGCTCGACCTCGTCGGGCAGGAACTCGGCCGCAGCGGCCCGATCGTGGTCAGTCAGGCCGAGGTCGACACCTTCGCCGATCTCACCGACGACCACCAATGGATCCACGTCGACGTCGAGCGCGCAGCGTCCGGGCCCTTCGGCAGCACTGTGGTGCACGGATTCTTCACTCTCGCCCTGGTGCCGCGGCTCCTCGCCGACATCCTCGTGGTCGAGGAGTTCTCGATGGGCGTGAACTACGGGCTCGACCGGGTGCGGTTCGTCAAGCCGCTCCCGCCGGGCGAGGAGTTGCGCGCCGTCGCCGTCCTCACCCACGCCACGCCGATCGGCGACGGCGCGGGAGTGCAGGCAGGAGCCCGCGTGGCGTTAGAGTTCGCGCGCGACGCACAGACCTGCTGTGTGGCCGACATCGTGTTCCGCTACTACGACTGAGGCGCGGAACGGCCCACTGGATAGACGCAGGAGTTGGACATGGCCGAGGAGAAGACGGGCCGTCGACGCTGGCCGGACGGGTACGACCCCCAGCGCACTCGCAGCCATCTGGTGTCGAGCGCCCTGCGCCTCTTCGAGGAGCACGGCTTCGACCGCACCTCGCTGCAGCAGATCGTCGGCGACGCCAACCTGACCAAGGGCGCGTTCTACCACCACTTCGAGAGCAAGGAAGATCTGCTCTGGCGCATCCAGGACGAGTACCTGGAGACCCAGCGCGAGGGAGCTCTCGCCGTCGTCGAGAAGGGCGGCGATCCGCTCGACCAGCTGCGTGCCCTGGTCCAGCTCAGCCTCGAGGGCGTCGCCGAGCACCGTGCGCACGTCGCCATCTTCCAGCAGGAGCGACGTCACCTCACCGGCGAACGGCTCATCGAGGTGACCCGCAAGCGCGACGAGGTCGAGACGATCTTCCGCTCCGTCGTCCAGGCCGGTATCGACGCCGGGCGGTTCCGCTCCGACGTCAGCGCCCGGATCGTCACCTTCGGCATCCTCGGCATGTGCGCCTGGGCCTTCCAGTGGTTCAACCCGGCCGGCTCGCTGAGCATCGAGGACGTCGCGGACCAGTTCGGCGCCATCGTGCTCGACGGCCTGCTGCAGGACTGACCACGTCGTCCGGCGGTCGAGGAGGCCGCGCGGATTCGTTGGTGGTCGAGGAGGTCGCTCTGCGACCGTCTCGAGACCCGGCGAGAGGAACGGCAGCCTCTCGGCGCACCGGGTCTCGAGACGCTCGCTGGCGCTCGCGCCTCAACCACCGGGGTCCGCTCGCTCCTCGACGACCGGGGGCCCTGAGACCTGGCAGGTCAGGCGGTCGGCGCGACCGGGCCGACGGGCGCGGCGAACCGGCCCTGGTAGAAGGCCAAGGCCGAGAGCGGCGACGGCTTCAGGTCGACGTGGTCGACGTCGAGCAGCACGATGACGTGGTCACCGCTGTGGATCCGGTCGCCGACCGTGCCGAGTAGCGTCGCGGACGTGTCCGGCAGCACCGGCACGCCACCTGGACCGGCGCTCCACGAGACGCCGGCCAGCTTCTCGGCAGCGGTGACGCCCGAGGTCGCGAACCGACGGGCGATCTCCTCCTGGTCCTGGCGCAGCACGTGCACCGCGACTCGGGTCGCGCGGGAGATCAGCGGATAGCTCGAGGCGGAGGTGCCGATGCAGAACAGCACCTGCGCGGGCTCGAGCGAGACCGAGGTGAAGGAGTTGACCGTCAGTGCCGCGCACTCGCCGTCCGCGTCGATGGCGGTGACCGCGGTGACGCCGGTGGGGAACTGCGAGCACACGGCCCGGAACTGGGCGGTGTCGAAGAGCGGCTCGGTCATGTCAGGCACCTGTCGTGGTCGGGAAGAGGGCGCTCCGGCGCAGGCCGGTCTCGAGCGCGATGAGGTTGAGCGCGTTGCCTCCGGGGTCGTGCACGACCACCAGAACGCCGTGCTGGGTACGCACGGGGCCGAGACTCAGCGCGCCGCCGAGGGCGAGCACCGACTCGACGGCCGCGTCGATGTCGGCGACGCCGAGATAGGGCAGCCACCGTGCCGGCAGCACGTTGGGCCAGACCTGCTCCAGCTCCAGTACACCGGCCACCGGCAGGTCCTCGCCGACGGTGAGCACGGTGTAGGGCTGATCGGTCGGGGAGAGGTCACGGCGCGTGTCGAAGCCGAACAGCTCGCGGTAGAAGGCGATCGACCCGTCGGGCTCGCCCGTCGAGAGCTCGTTCCAGCAGAGGGCGCCGACGGTGTTGAGCGACTCGATGCCGGCGCGCGCCTCGCCCTGGTAGAGCCCGAGGATCGCGCCGAACGGGTCGACCACGCAGGCGCCGACGCCGGCGTCGGGCAGGGTGCGGGGCGGCTGCACGATCTCCGCGCCCAGCGCCAGCGCGCGGCGGACGGCGTCCGCGGCGTCGTCGACGGCCACGTAGGTGATCCACCCGCGGGACGCCCCGCCGTGCAGGTGCTCGGCCGAGACGATCCCGGCGACGTCGCGGCCGTCGAGTGAGCACATCCGGTACACGCCGTCACCCAGGCGCTCGTGGCGCACCTTCCACCCGAGCAGGCGGACGTAGAACTCCTCGGCGGCGTCCGCGTCGGCGGCACTCAGCTCGATCCAGGCCGGCTCGCCGGCGAGGAAGCGGGTGCGACCGAGGGTGTTCATGCTCGCGCCGATCCGCTGCGCAGCGACCTCGCGGCCGCGAGATAGGCCGGCTCCGGCGACCCGACGTCGAGCACGGCACGAGTCGCTGCGACGACGGCGCGCGAGGTGCCGGGAGGGTTCGCTGCGATCTGGGCGGCCAGATCGGCTACGGCGTCGTCCAGTTCGTCCGGGTCGACCATGCGCGCCGCGAGCCCCCACGCCGTCAGCTCGGTGGCCGTCGCGACCTTTCCGGTGTGCACGAGGAGCGCGACGGCCGGCGCGGGGAGGCGGTCGAGCATCGTGTGCAGCACCCCGCCCGGGCAGATGCCGAAGCGCGCCTCCGGCAGCGCCAGGGTCGCCTCGGAGGAGACGATCGGCACCGTCACCGAGGCGAGGAGACCGGCGCCGAAGCCCGCGACGCGGCCGCGTACCGCCGTCAGCACGGGCACGGGAAGCGCGGCGATGCGGGCCAGGAGCGCGTCGTTGTCGCGAAGATCGTCCGCGATCTGGCGCTCCGATGCCATCGCGAGGTCGGCGAAGGTGGAGGTGTCCCACCCAGCGCAGAAGTGCGCTCCGGCCATCTCCAGCACGAGCACGTGGACCTGCTCGTCGTCGGCCGCTCGCTCCAGCGCGGCGACCAGGTCGGCGAGTGCGGGTGCCGTCATCGCGTTGCCGCGGGCGGAGCGGTCGAAGCGGACCGTGGCGACGGAACCGTCACTGGTCAGGCCCACGTGGTGTTCGGACATGGGATCAGATAATACATACCAGTCGGTATGAATGGAAGAGGGCGGCGGCGATCGATCGCGTGGGGTCGTGCGACGGCCGCAGTGCAGCCGTCCCGACCGTTGGGTCCCCAGCGTGTGCGGCCTCCTCGACCGACGGCGACAGGCGCCCTCAGGGTGGCCGATGCCTCGACGGCTACCCCCGACCGGAGAGGATGTGATCACGGTCTCAGGAAATCGTTGACTTGATACCAACTGGTCGGTACTTTGCGTTCACGGTCCGCGTCTCGGGAACGCAACGGCGACCGAGTCCGCCCTGGAGAGAGAAGAGAGACCATGACCAAGCACCGTCGCCTGGCACGACGTTCGACCCTGCGCCGCAGCGTCGCCGGCGTCTCCGCCGCCGCGTTGCTCTCGTTCGGCCTGGCCGCCTGCGGTGGGGACGACGCGTCCTCGCCCGGCGGCGGCGGCGCGAGCGGCGAGCTGCGCGTCCTGCTCAACGCCCAGCCCGCCACCCTGGACCCGATCGTCGGCGCCCGCTCGGCCCAGGTCGTCTGGTCGACGGTGATCGAGCCCTTGATCGCCACCGACGAGAACCTGGACCCGACTGACACCGGTCTGATCACGGCCTGGGAGCGCACCGACGACACGACGTGGACGCTGACTCTGCGTGAGGGCGTCACCTTCAGCAACGGCGAGCCCGCCGACGCCGCCGCCGTGGTGAAGACCCTCGAGCTCACCCGCGACACCGACACCTCGATCCTGAAGTCCTACTGGGCCAACGCGACGTCGTTCGAGGCGCCCGACGCCACGACCGTGGTGATCAAGACCTCGACTCCGCAGTACACGGTGCCCAACCAGCTCACGACTGTGTACCTGGTGCCGCCGGCGTACTACGAGGAGCAGGGCAGCGAGGGCTTCGCCGCCGCGCCGATCGGCACTGGCCCCTACGTGTTCGAGGGTCAGAACGCCGGCCGCGACATGACCGTGGTCGCCAACGAGGACTATTGGGGCGAGAAGCCCGCGAACGACGAGATCGTCTTCAGCTGGTCGACCGAGCCGAGCCAGCGTCTCGCCCTGCTGCGCAGCGGCAGCGTCGACGTCGCCCTCGACCTCCCGCCGACCCAGCAGGACGAGGCCGAGGATGCCGGTCTGACCGTGGTCGCGGAGGAGTCGGCGATCAAGATCATCGGCTTCCTGCAGACCGACAAGGCCCCGTTCGACGACCCCGACGTCGCCAAGGCCGCCGCTCTGGCCGTCGACCGCGACCAGATCGTCTCCGGGATCTTCGACGGCAAGGCGGTCGCCGACGGCGGCCTGCTCGACGTCAAGCCCGGCGAGCAGCCCACCGAGGCCGTCTCGCCCGATCCCGATGCGGCGCGTGACCTGCTCGACGGTGCCTCGCCGGAGGTGCCGATCACCTACCCCGCCGGCCAGTACACCAACATCGAGGAGGTCGCCCAGGCTGTGGGCGGCATGCTCGAGGCCGTGGGCTTCAAGGTCACCTACAACCCGCTCGACTACGGCTCTCTGGTGGGCCAGGTGGTCGGACGCGAGCTGAACGGTCTCTACCTGTTCGCCGGCGTGCCGAACGTCGCCGTGCCGGACTTCTTCGCCAGCGGCTTCCTCAAGACCGCCTCGATCACCGGCAACTGCCCCGACCCCGCGATCGACGCCCAGGTGGCCGAGGCGCTGGAGCAGCCGGACGCCGAGGCGAGCCAGCCGATCTACGACGCGCTGAACACCACGGCCGTCGTGGAGAAGAACTGCTACATCCCGCTCTACCGCCAGGTCTACGCCTACGCGACCGCCGACGACGTCAGCGGCGTCGTCTACAGCCCGCTGAACGCGTGGAACTTCTCCCAGGCGACGAAGGGCTGATCCGAAACACCATGGCGAACACGCTCGAGCAGGGGACGGCGGCCGGTTCCGGCCGCCGTCCCGGCACGCCTCCCGGCGACGGCGGCACCGGCCCGGTGCTGGAGATCACCGACCTGGTGATCGAGCACCGACGCGAACGCAGCCGCGAGATGTTCCGCGCGGTCGACGGCGTCTCGCTGGCGATCGGTGCCGGGGAGACCGTCGGCGTCGTGGGCGAGTCGGGCTCGGGCAAGACGACACTCGCCATGGCTGCGACGGGCCTGGGAGCCACTGGGTCGGGCGGGCTGCGCCTGCTCGGACGTGATCTGCGCGCCCTCCGGTCGCGGGAGCTGCGTGCCCTGCGACCGGAGGTGCAGGTCGTCTTCCAGGACCCGCACGGCTCGCTGGATCCGCGCCAGTCGGTGCGGTCGGGGCTGCGCGAGCTGCGCGGCCTTCAGCCCGAGCGCACGTCGTGGATCGACGACGAGGCGCTGCTGGAGCAGGTGCGTCTGGCTCCGGAGCTGCTCGACCGCTACCCCCACCAGCTCAGCGGCGGGCAGGCCCAGCGGGTCTGCATCGCCCGCGCGCTGGTGATGCGGCCGCGCCTGATCGTCGCCGACGAGCCGACGTCGGGCCTCGACGTCTCGGTCCAGGCTGACGTGCTGGAGCTGCTGCGAGCCTCGCAGCGCACGGCGGGCGCCTCGATGCTCTTCATCAGCCACGACCTCGCCGTGGTGCGCAGCATCTGTCAGCAGGTGCACGTGATGTTCCGCGGGAAGGTGGTCGAGTCGGGCCCGGTCGACCAGGTCTTCACCGACCCGCAGGACCCCTACACGCGTCGGCTCATCGAGGCGATGCCCGGAGCGCGATGGAGGGCGCGGCGATGACCCAGGAACTGCAGGCCCCGCTCGCGGGATCGCCACCGGTGGCTCCGTCGGACCGGTCGGCTCCGGCTGCGCAGTCACCGGCTCCGTCAGGGCGCGGCGCGGAGCGTGCCCGCCGCATCCTGCTGCGCGTCGGCGGCGCGCTGGTGACACTGCTGATCGCCGTGACGATCGCCTTCGCGCTGGGTCGGATGTCGGGCGATCCGACGTCGACGATCCTCGGACCGATGGCCTCGCCCGAGCAACGCGAGGCCCTCCGCGCCGAGCTGGGTCTCGACCAGCCGTTGATCGTGCAGTACCTGGAGTACCTGCGCGGCATCGTCACCGGCGACCTCGGCACCTCGCTGCAGTTCTACCAGTCCAACACCCAGATGATCGCCGACCGTCTGCCCTACACCCTCCAGCTGGTCGGCGCCGGCATGCTGCTCGCCGTCCTCGTGGGCGTGCCGCTCGGCGTCCTGGCCGCCACCCGCGAGGGCACCTGGTGGGACCGCGGCGCCTCGGCGCTCGCACTCCTCGGCCAGTCGGTGCCGGTCTTCTGGCTCGGCATGATGCTGGTCCTGCTCTTCGCGGTGAAACTGGACCTGCTGCCGGCGGGTCAGTCGGGTTCGCCCCAGCATCTGGTGCTGCCCGCGCTCACGATGGCGCTCTACCCGATGGCGCACATCGCCCGTCTGACCCGCGCCACCATGAGCGAGGTGCTGCGCGAGCCGTTCATCGACGCCGCCCGCGCACGCGGGCTCGCGACCCGGCAGGTGGTCTGGCGACACGGCTTCGGCAACGCGGCGCTGCCCGTGCTGACGATCGTGGTGCTGCAGACCGGCACCCTGCTCTCGGGTGCCGTCGCCGTCGAGTACGTCTACTCCTGGCCCGGCCTGGGGCAGCTCGCGCTGCAGGCCATCCAGTTCCGCGACTTCCCGCTGGTGCAGGCGATCGTGGTGTTCGGCGCGATCACGTTCGTGCTGCTCAACCAGCTCGTCGACGTCCTGCACGCGCTCATCGACCCCCGGCTGAGGTGACCGCGATGTCCCAGTTCGACGCCTCCGCGACCGCATCCGCGGTCGAGCTCGCACCCGCCCCTCCGGGGCGCCGCCGCGCGACCCGACGAGCAGGTGGCGACCGCCCCCGCCGGGCCCGCCGCACCTCGGTCTTCTGGCTCTCCGCGCCGCTGATCCTGATCGCCGTCACGGTGGTCGTGCTCCCGTGGACCGGCCTGCTGCACGACCCGCACCAGCAGGACCTCGGCAACCCGCTGGCACCGCCGGCGGTCCTCTCCGGCGGTGAGTGGAGCCACCCGCTGGGCACCGACAAGCTCGGTCAGGACGTGCTCGCGCGCTTGGTCGAGGGCGGGCGGCTGACGCTCCTGATCGGCTTGGTCGGAGCGTTGGTCGCGATCGGTCCCGGCACGCTCGTCGGGGTGCTCGCCGGCTATTGCCGCGGCTGGGTCGACGTCGTGGTCTCGCGCGTCATCGACGCCCAGCTCGCGCTGCCCTTCATCCTCATCGCGTTGGCGGTGATCGCCAGCCAGGGCAGCTCGCTGCCGATCCTCTTCCTGGTGCTCGCCCTGACCGGGTGGGCGCCCTGCGCCCGCGTGACCCGTTCGGTCGCGATGACCGTGCGCGAGCGGCAGTTCGTGCTCGGGCTGCGTGCCGCAGGCGCATCCGAGGTGCGCATCGTGCTGCGCCACGTCGTGCCGAACCTGGCGGGCACGATCGTCGCGCTCGGCACCCTGCAGGTCGGGACCGCGATCCTGGTCGAGAGCGCGCTGAGCTTCCTCGGCCTGGGCATCGTGCCGCCCGACATCAGTTGGGGCGCGATGTTGGCCTCGGGCCAGGACGTGCTCTCGCGCGCATGGTGGGTCGCGGCCTTCCCCGGCCTCGCCATCACCGTGGTCGTGTTGCTCGTGAACCTCCTCGGCGACGCCCTGCTCACCCACCACGACCCGCGCAAGAGGAGGCGATGATGGCCGCCGAGCCAACCTTCGAGACCGCTCCCGCCGCCCGCCCCGACGGCGACCTGCTCGCCGTCCGCGACCTGACGGCGACGGCCGCTCTGGCCGATCGCTCGCTCACCCTGCTCGACGGCGTCAGCATCGCGATCGCGCCCGGCGAAGTGCTCGGCGTCGTGGGGGAGTCCGGCAGCGGCAAGACCACGCTCGCGCGCGCCGTCGTCGGCCTGCTCGAGCGCAACGTGAGCATCGCCGGCGGAGCGATCGAGCTCGCGGGCGAGACGATCGTCGCGCCCGGCGTCGGCGCCACCGACCAGGCACGGGGTCGTCGTGTCGGCATGGTCTTCCAGGGCGCCTCGCGCTCGCTCAACCCCCTCATCCGGGTGCGCCGCCAGCTCGCCGAGGTGCTCCGTCGCCACGAGCCCGGCATCAGCCGCGACGACGTCACCCGACGCTCGGAGGACGTGCTGCGCGAGATGCGGATCGAGGATCCCGATCGGGTGCTCGACAGCTATCCCCACCAGCTCAGCGGCGGACTCCGCCAACGGGTCGCGATCGCGCTCGCCGTGGTCACTCGCCCCTCGCTGGTGATCGCCGACGAATGCACCACGGCACTCGACGTCACCACCCAGGCCGAGGTCGTGCGGCTGTTCCGCACGCTGATCGACGACCTCGGCCTCGGTCTGCTCTTCGTCACTCACGACCTCATGCTCGCCAGCGACCTGTGCGACCGGATCGTGGTCATGTCGCAGGGACGCGTCGTGGAGAGCGGACCCACCGCCGAGGTGCTGGACCGACCGCAGGACCCCTACACCCGACGGCTGCTCGCCGCCGTGCCCACCTGGACCGAAGGAGTCGAGAACCCCCATGCCTGACCAGGTGCCTGACCAGGTGCCCTCACGCACGTCGATCGGACTGGCCGCCTATGCGGCCTACGTGCCGCTTCACGTGCTCGACGACAACCGGCTCGATCCCGACGCACCCCGGCCCCGAGGGGCTCGCGCCGTCGCGGCCTACGACGAGGACCCGGTGACCATGGCCGTCGAGGTCGCGCGCCGTCTGGGTCGCGCCCCGGCCGAGGACGGGCTGCTGACGCTCGCCACCACCTCCTCGCCCTATGACGCGAAGACCGCGGCGACGATCGTGCACGAGGCGCTCGCACTCGAACCGTCGGTGACCTCGTTGGACCTGCGCGGTCACCGCTCGGGACTGAGCGGGCTCGACCTGGCGCTGCGCACCGGGGGACTGGCGACGGCCGCCGACCTGCGGATGACCCGCCCCGGAGCGCCCGACGAGCTCGCCCAGGGCGACGCTGCCGCGGCGTTCCTCGGTGGCGACGCCCGGGCCGCTGAACTGGTCGCCCGCGCGACCCGCACCGAGGAGATGCTCGAGCGCTGGCGCCTGCCCGGCGAGCGGGTCGACCGGGTGTGGGACGAGCGCTTCACCGCCGACCTGCTCGTGCGCGCCGCCACCGACGTCGTCGGCCAGGTGCTCGCCGAGGCCGGCATCGAGCGCCCCGACGTCGTCGTGGTCAGCTCGTCCAACGCGCGTGCCGCCGCCACCCTGCGCAAGCGCCTGGGCGGAGACGGTGCCGACGCGGCGGTCGAGGCGCAGACCGGGTTCACCGGCGCTGCCCACCCGGGGCTGCTGCTCGCCTCGGCTCTCGACGTCGCCGAGCCCGGCACGCTCGTCCTGCTCGTCAGCGCCACCGATGGTGCGGACGCACTGCTCCTGAGAGTCGGGGAAGGCGTGCGCGCGGCGCGGGGCGGCCCGAGCGTCGCCGAGCAGCTCGCCCGGCGAGTGCCGGTCAGCTACGCGCGCTACCTGCGCTGGCGGGGCCTGCTCGACGTCCAGGGTCCGGCGCGGCCCGCGGCCCCCGCACCGGCGGCGCCGCCGATCCACCGCCGCCGCGACTGGAAGTACCGGCTGGAGGGGATGCGCTGCGACGCCTGCAGCGCTGTCACGACGCCCCCCGGCCCGGTGTGCGCCCGGTGCGGGTCGGTCGAGGGGGGCAAGCACGTCAGCCTGCGGGACCTGCCGGCCCGCATCGTCAGCGTCGCGCAGGACCGGCTGACCACCATGCCCGAGCGCGAGGTGGCGATGGTCGTCGCCGACGTCGAGGGCGGTGGCCGGCTGACGGCGTACGCGACCGACGTCGACCCTGCGACGCTCGCCGTCGGCGATCGGATGCGGCCGACCTTCCGTCGGTTGTGGACCACCGACGCCGTGCACAACTACTTCTGGAAGCTGCGACCGTGGGAGGACCACACCGATGGCGAGTAGGCGGATGACCCACGACGTGGCGATCGTCGGGATGGGCTGCACGCCGTTCCGCGATCACTGGGACCGCTCGGCCGACGACCTTCTCGTCGAGGCCGTCCGCGAGTGTGTCGCCGGCGTGCCCGGCCTGAGCCTCGACGACGTCGACGCGTTCTGGGTGGGCACCCAGGGTTCCGGCATGTCCGGCCAGACCCTCTCGCGACCGCTGCGCCTGCGCGGCAAGCCGGTGACCCGTGTGGAGAACTACTGCGCCACCGGCTCCGAGGCCTTCCGCAACGCCGCGTTCGCGGTGGCCTCCGGCGCCTACGACGTCGTGATGGCCACGGGTGTGGAGAAGCTCAAGGACTCCTCGTTCTCGGGGCTGACCGCGGTCTGGCCCCCGGCCGACGGCACCGACGTGGACTGGACGGCGCCGGCGAGCTTCTCGCTGCTGGCGCCGGCCTACCAGCAGGCCTACGGGCTCGAGGACGCCGACCTGCGCAGCACCCTGACCGCGATCGCGGTCAAGAACCACGCCCACGGCGCGCTCAACGAGCGCGCCCAGTTCCGCAGCCCGGTCACCGCGGAAGCCGTCGAGCGCGCCCCGCGCATCGCCGGCCCTCTCGGCGTGATGGACTGCTCGGGCGTCTCCGACGGTTCCGCCGCGGCGATCCTGGTGCGAGCCGAGGACGCCTACCGCTACACCGACACCCCGATCTTCCTGCGTGGCATGGGTTTCGTGTCGGGGTCCGGTGAGGGGCTGGCCGCCGACGAGTACGACTTCACCACGTTCCCCGAGGTCGTCCAGGCAGCCGGCGTCGCCTACGAACAGGCCGGCGTGACCGACCCTGCGACCCAGATCTCGCTGGCGGAGGTGCACGACTGCTTCACGCCGACCGAGCTCGTGCTCATGGAGGACCTCGGGTTCTCCGAGCGTGGGCAGGGATGGCGCGACGTCCTCGACGGACGCTACGGCCTCGGCGGTGGCCTGCCGGTCAACACCGACGGCGGGTTGAAGTCGTTCGGCCACCCGATCGGCGCGACCGGGCTGCGGATGATGTTCGAGGCCTGGACCCAGCTGCGCGGCGAGGCCGGCGACCGGCAGGTTCCCGACGCATCGCTCGCGCTGGTGCAGAACCTCGGCGGTCAGCCGGGCTCGTGCGTGGCCTTCGTCGCCGTGCTCGGTCGTGATCGTGACCCGGAGTACGCCGAGTCCGCGAGTGCTGGCGCCACCACGGGCACCAGCACCGGCGACGAGGGGGAGGCGGCGTGAGCGTCGACTTCGCCGGTCGCACCGTGCTCGTCACCGGTGCCGGCAACGGGATCGGCCGCGCCCACGCGCTGCTGCTCGCCTCGCGCGGCGCCCACGTCGTCGTCAACGACGTCGGTGGCTCGGTCCACGGCGAGGGCGGGTCGTCGGCGGTCGCCGATGCCGTCGTCGCGGAGATCGAGGACGCCGGCGGAAGGGCGACGGCATGCGCCGCGTCGGTGACCGAGGAAGCCGGAGGCGAGCTGCTCGTCGCGACCGCTCTGGAGGCCACGGGTCGCCTCGATGCCGTGATCCACAACGCCGGCATCCTGCGCGACCGGTCGTTCGCCAAGGCCGGGCCCGACGACGTCGACCCGGTGCTCGACGTCCACCTGCGGGGTGCGTTCCACGTGCTGCGACCGGCATGGCCGGTGATGGTCGAGCAGGGCTACGGCCGGATCCTGCTGACGACGTCCGCCTCCGGCCTGCTGGGCAACTACGGCCAGGCCAGCTACGCCGCCGCGAAGGCGGGTCTCCTCGGGCTGATGAACGTGCTCTCGATCGAGGGCCGGCGACACGGGATCACCGTGAACGCGCTCTCGCCGACGGCGGCGACGCGGATGACGGAGGGGCTGCTCGGCGAGCTCGCCGATCGGTTCGAGCCCGAGCACGTGGCTCCCGTGGCTGCGTACCTGGTCTCCGAGGCGTGCACGCTCAACCACCACGTGCTCTCCGCCGGCGGTGGTCGCGTCGCGCGGCTGTTCGTCGGCACCACGCCGGGGTGGTACGGCGGCCGCGAGCCCGTCAGCCCCGACGACGTGCACGACGCGATCGAGGAGATCTGCTCGCTCGACGGCTTCGTGGTGCCCGAGGACGGCACCGGCGAAGTCGAGCTGATCCGCGCCGCCCTGCTGGGCGACGCCTCGGCCTGAGACACAGCCCGCACCTCACCCGCTCGCCGCCCACCGTCGGCGCGCGACCCCGACCAGGACGAGGAGTCCGATGCCTGTCAGCGAAGTCCACCACGTGGCGATGACCGTCTCCGATCTCGAGCGTGCCGCCGGGTTCTACGAGCGCGCGCTCGGGTACACCCGCACGCTGCGTTCCGACGTCGGCGGCCCGGGCATCGAGGATTCCCTCGGCCTGCCGAGCGGCACGACGGGCAAGGTGCAGTACCTGCAGGGGCCCACCCGCGTCGGTCAGCTGGAGCTGATCGAGTGGAACGGCCAGACGCAGCGCTCGGAGACGGCGGGGCACCTCGAGCTCGGGACCTTCCTGCTGAGCTTCGAGGTACCCCTGCCGGAGCTGGAGGAACTCTACGACCGCGTCGTGGCCGAGGGCGGATCCCCGCTCACCCGACCGAATCGGGTGCTGTTGGAGAACTACGGCTACATCCACGCGTTCGCCGCTCGCGACCCCGACGGCAACCTGCTGGAGTTCGTCTCGCTCCCCACGCGGGAGGAGATCCTGGCCTACCGCGCGGCGAACGACGAGACGTCATGAGCTCCCCTGGCGGGGCCGGGCCTGCCATGGCTGCGACCCTGAATCCCAGTGAGGTGCTGCGGCGCCAGCGGCTGCGCCGCGGCGACCGTGAGGCGCTCGTGGACGGCGAGCGCCGCTGGACCTACGCCGAGCTCGACCGCGACGTCGACCGGCACGCCGCCGCGCTGGTGGCCGGCGGAGTCGGGGCGGACGATCTCGTCGGAGTGCTCGGACGCAACCACGCCACCTATCTGCTGGTGCTGCTCGCGCTCTCACGCATCGGCGCGGTCTCGGTGCCGCTCAACTGGCGCCTGCACCCGACCGAGCAGGCCTACGTGCTCGACCAGGCCGGCATCGCCGTGCTCGTGCACGACGACGACTTCGAGGCCGATGCCGCCGCCCTGCACGACCAGGCCGGCCTGCGCCTGGGCATCGCGATGGGCGACTCCGACGCCGTCGGTCAGCACCGACTCGCCGACCTCGTGGCTGCCCAACCCGACGGCGTCCGCGTCCCCGATGCGGAGAAGCACGCCGACGACGTGCACCGGCTGCTCTACACCTCCGGCACCACGGCTCGGCCCAAGGGCGTGATCCACACCTGTGGCAACGTCGCGGCCAACCACCTGGGTCAGGTGCTCGAGCTCGAGCTCACCGAGCGCGACCGCATCCTGATGTCGGCGCCGCTCTTCCACGTCAGCGGACTGGAGGCGCCGGGGTTGGCGACGTTCGCCGCAGGCGGCACGCTCGTGATGGGCCCGACCTTCGCCGCCGAGGACATCGCCGAGCTCGTCGAGCGCGAGCAGATCACCGGCATGGTGCTTGCCGCGCAGATCCTCTTCGGCCTGCTCGACCTGGTCGGTCCCGACACGGCCACCGCTCATCGCCGAGACGTCTCGTCGCTGCGCTACCTGCTGTTCGCCGGCGTCGCGCCCGCCGTCCGGCTGCGGGTCAAGGAGCAGCTGCCGCATGTGCGCATCATCGACACCTTCGGCATGACCGAGCTGACCAACGGCGCCTGCTACCTCGACGCAGCACATCAGGTGTCCAAGGTCGGCGCGCTGGGGGCGCCGTTCCCGCAGGTGCACCTGCGAGTCGTCGACGAGGAACTGCGCCCGATGCCGCCGGGAGAGCCCGGCGAGATCGTCGTCCGTGGTCCGAAGGTCTCGCCCGGCTACTGGCGGGACGAGGAGGCCACGGCACGGTCGCGTCGCGACGGCTGGTTCCTCACCGGTGACGTCGGCTACCTCGACGACGACGGCTACCTGTGGTTCGTCGACCGTCGCACCGACCTGATCAAGTCCGGTGGCGAGAACGTCGCCAGCGCCGAGGTCGAGCGGGTGATCGCCGGCCACCCCGACGTCGCGGAGGTCGCGGTGATCGGCGTGCCCGACGACCGGTGGGACGAGGTGCCCAAGGCGTTCGTCATCGCGCGCTCCGGCAGCGGACTGGACGCGGAAGCGGTCCGTGAGTACTGCCGCGCCCACCTGGCGCGGTTCAAGGTGCCTGCGCACGTCGACGTCGTCGACTCGCTGCCGCGCAACGACTCAGGCAAGGTGCTCAAGACGATCCTGCGTCAGCAGGAGGCTCAAGCGCGGGAGACCCAGGAGCGATGACCGAGAACCTGGCCCGCATGCTGCGAGGCAACGCCCGGCGATTCGGCGATCGCACGGCGCTCGTCTTCGAGGGCCGCCGCTGGACCCACGCCGAGCTCGAGGCCGAGGTGCAGGCTCTCGCCGCCGGTCTGGTCGCCCATGGCATCGGGCGCGGTGACCGGATCGGCGTCGTCGCGCACAACGTGCCGGAGTACCTGCAGCTCGGCCTCGCGCTCGCCAAGGTCGGTGGCGTCCTGGTGCCGCTGAACTATCGCCTCACGCCCCGCGAGCTCGCCCAGCTGCTGGACCACGCCGGCGTGGTCGCCGTGGCGACGGTGCCGGAGTTCGCCGACCTCACGACGTCGGCACTCGATCTGCTCGACCACGAAGCTCTCCGGCTGAAGCTGGCGTTGGAGCCGATCCCCGACGTCGACGGCTGGCAGTCGGTGGGGGAGCTCGTCGCTGTGAACCGAGGCGCCGAGGTGGACGACGCCGACCTCGGCGCCGACGACCTCCAGCGCATCGTCTACACCTCGGGCACCACGTCGTTGCCCAAGGGCGTGCTGCTCACACACGGCAACGTGAGGGCGAACATGCATGCCCAGGTCGTCGACCTCGGTCTGCGCGCGGGCGACACGATCCTCAACGCCGCGCCGCTGTATCACGTCGGTGGCACCGATCTTCCGGGCTACGGCATCTGGCACGTCGGCGGCGCGATGGTGCTGCTGAGGCGGTTCGATCCGCCGTCGGTGCTCGAGGCGATCAGCGCCGAGCGGGCGCAGGGCATGGTGTTCGCCGCGACGATGCTCGATCTGGTGCGGCGCGAGGCCGATCGGGCACGAGACGCAGGGACGCCCTACGACCTCACCAGCGTCGAATGGCTGATCTTCAGCCAGGTGACGCCGGCGCTGTTCGTCGTCGCGCGTGAGCTGTTCCCGAACGCTCGGCTGATCGAGGGCTATGGGCTGACGGAGACCTGCAGCGGCCTGACCTACCTCGACGCCGCCCATATGGAGAGCAAGCTCGGTTCGGTCGGGCTTCCGCTCGTGGGCGTCGACGTCCGGGTGGTGGACCCCGACGGTCGGCCGGTACCTCCGGGGGTCGACGGAGAGGTGGTGGCTCGGGGCCCGAAGGTCAGTCCCGGCTACCTCGACGACCCTGATGCGACGGCAGCGGCGTTCCGCGACGGGTGGTTCCACACCGGTGATGTCGGTGTGATCGACGAGGACGGCTATCTCACGATCCGCGACCGGCTCAAGGACATGATCCGCAGTGGTGGCGAGAACATCGCCAGCGCCGAGGTGGAGGCCGCCCTCGCCGACCACCCGTTGGTGCTCGCTGCCTCGGTGGTGGGCGCACCGCACCCGCGGTGGCAGGAGGTTCCGGTGGCGTTCGTCGTCGGCCGCCCGGGCCTGGAGGTCGACGACCTCGTCGGCCACGCCCGGGAGCGACTCGCGCCGTACAAGGTGCCCAAGGAGATCTTCGTCGTCTCCGATCTCCCCACCAATCCGTCCGGCAAGGTCCTCAAACGAGACCTCCGCGCCCTCCGACCGCAGCTCACGCCGTCCTGGTCCTACGACTGATCCGCTGGCCGGGGACGTCGCGCGCGGTCACTGGTGGTCGAGGAGGTCGCTCTGCGACGGTCACAAGACCGGGTGAGGCGGGTTCTCAGCCACTGGCGGAGCGGGCGGGGACGCCGCGCAGCAGCGCGGCGGTGTGCATGAGCGCGAAGCGCTGGGTGCCCAGGCCCATCTCGCTCCACGGCTTGGGCCAGGACAGGTGGGGTGCGATCTCCCAGGCCGTCTCGTGGTCGCGCGCCAGGCTCGCGACCTGGGCGAGCTCGCGGGCGTGGTGGTCGCGCAGGACGCGGGCTCGGGCACCGGGGTCGAGGTAGGGGTACTGATGAGCCGGGGCGGCGACCGAGGCGCCGAAGGAGGCGATGGCGTCGAGGCTGGCGAGCAGGTCGCCGATCGGGTCGTCGTCGGGGCGCGAGGCGATCGCGAGCTGGACCTGTCCCTCGGGCATGAGGGTGTCTCCGGTGAACAGGACGCCGTCCTGGTGCCCGAAGCAGACGTGGCCGTAGGTGTGCCCGGCCGTCGGCAGTGCGGTGATCACGGTGTCGCCGTACCGAAGGTCGGTGACGCCGTCGATCACCCGGTCGGCCACCAGGCTCTCGTCGTGGACGGCGACCGTCACCGCGGCGTCGTACATCGCGCTCACGACGTCGTCCGGCGCACCGGAGGCCACCAGGGCGTTCTGCAGTTGCTCCAGGAACCCGCCGCGCGTGGCCGCCTGCCGGGCGAAGTCGTCGCCGGCGTGGATCACGATCTCGGCGCCGGACACCTGACGTACCCGCTCGGCGAAACCGACGTGGTCGGGGTGGTTGTGGGTGATCAGCACCGCCGCGACGTCTTCGACGCGCTGCCCGCGGGTGGCCAGCGCGGCGACGGCGGCGTCCCAGCAGCTGGGGTGCCGGTAGGCGGCGTCGACGAGCACCAGACCCGCGGAGGGCTCGATGGCGTGCGCCATCACCGAGCGCAGCGGACTCCCGGCGAGCGGCACGGGGATCGCGGTGATCCCGTGGCCCAGGTCGCTCGGCGCCGGGATCTCGCGGCGTTGGTGGGCCGCGGCATGCTCGACGTCGAGGGGCACCGGGCGCGGTTCGGCGTCCGGGGCCGCCGGTGGCCGCGGGGGAGTGGATGAGGTGTCGGGTATGGACAAGGTGTGGGGTCCCGTCTACTGTGACGGCAGAACATACCGAATGGTCGGAATTGTCTCAAGGAGGAGACCATGAGTGAGCTGGACCGGGTCGGCTTCCGCCTCTGGGCGGCGGCAGAACCCGATCTGACCGCCCTCGTGGCCGCCGACGACAGCACCCTCACCTACGGGGAGCTTGCCGCCGAGGTCCATCGAATCAGCCACGGGTTCACGGCACTGCACGGGCTGCAGCCCGGGGACACCGTGGCCTGCGTGATGACCAACTCGCCCGGCATGGTGCAGCTCTACCTGGCCGCGATGCAGTCGGGCATCTACCTGGTCACGGTGAACTACCACCTGACGCCGCGCGAGATCGCGCACATCATCGCCGACTCCGGCGCGCGCCTGGTCGTCTGCTCCGAACGAGCCGAGGAGGTCGTGGTCGCCGCGGCCGCAGCCGCAGCCGCGGGTGGGACCCCGGTCGACGTCGTCGTCGACGGCAGCCCCGCGCACGGCTCCCGGCCCTGGACGGCGCTGACCGAGGGCATGCCGTCCACGTCGCCCGAGCACACGCCGGCCGGGTCGCTGATGATGTACACCTCGGGTACGACCGGTCGTCCCAAGGGCGTCAAGCGCCCGCTCTCCGGGGTCGACGCCGACACCGGCGCTCGCAGCTACGTCTGGCTCTTCGCCGAGTTCGGCATGGCGCGCGAGGCCTTCGGCGCCTGGCTGGTCTCCGCGCCGCTCTACCACTCGGCCAACATCACGCCGGCCATGGGCGCCCTGCATGCCGGCGGGACGATGGTGCTGATGGACGGCTGGACGCCGGAGGGCTTCCTCGCTCGCGTCGAGCGGCAGCGCATCACCGGTACGAGCATGGTTCCCACGCACTTCAACCGGTTGCTGCAGCTGCCCGAGGATGTCCGTGCCGCGGCCGACGTCTCCTCGTTGCGCTACGTGATCCACGGAGCGGCGCCCTGCTCGCGCGACGTCAAGCAGCAGATCATGGACTGGTTCGGGCCGGTGGTCTATGAGTACTACGGCTCCACCGAGGTTGGCACCACCATCGCGCGCCCGCAGGAGTGGCTCGAGCACCCGGGCACCGTCGGTCGTGCGGCGTCGATCTCCACGCTGAAGATCCTCGACGAGCGCGGCGAGGAGGTGCCCGTCGGAACCGAGGGCATCGTCTACATGCGTCAGGGCGAAGACGTCGTGGAGTACCACAACGACCCCGGCAAGACCGCCGGCGCGCGCCGCGACGGACTGCTGACCGTGTGGGACGTCGGCTACGTCGACGAGGACGGGTTCCTCTTCCTCACCGGCCGGGCCAGCGACCTCATCCTGGTCGGTGGCGTGAACGTCTACCCGGCCGAGATCGAAGGCGTCCTGCTCGGCCACCCGCAGGTCGCCGACGTCGGTGTGGTGCGGCGCGCCGACCCCGACCTCGGCGAGGTGCCGATCGCCCACGTCGTGCTCGCCGGCGACGCCGACCCCGACGTCGCGCTCGACGCGATCCGCGCCTACGCCGCCGAGCACCTCGCCGCGGTGAAGTGCCCGCGCGACTACCTCGTGCACCCCGCGCTCCCGCGCGATCCCAACGGCAAGCTCTACAAGGCGCGGCTGCGAGAGCCGCAGGAGGTGTCCTGATGGACTTCGACGACTCCGCGGAGGACCTCGCGTTCCGCGAGGAGGTGGGGGCCTGGCTCGACGAGGCGCTCGCCGACATCCCCGACCAGGAGGACCTGCCTCAGGCCGAGCGCGAGGAGTGGTCGCGGGTCTGGCAGGACCGCCTCTCCGCAGGCGGCTGGGTCGGGCTGAACTGGCCTGTCGAGCACGGCGGTCGCGGACTGGACGCCCTCGCGCAGGGGATCTTCAACGAGGAGTGCGCCCGGCGCGGAGCTCCGTACCCGCTCAACGGCGTCGGCACGATGCTCGCCGGACCGACGATCCTCACGCACGGCTCCGCCGAGCAGATCGCGCGCTACCTCCCGCCGATCCTGGAGGGTCGGGAGTACTGGTGCCAGGGCTTCTCCGAGCCCGGCTCCGGGTCCGATCTGGCGAGCCTGCGCACCTCGGCCCGCAAGGTGGACGGCGGGTGGGTGATCAACGGCTCGAAGATCTGGACCTCGAACGCCCACCACGCGACCAAATGCATGCTCCTCGCCCGCACCGACGCCGAGGCGACCAAGCACGCCGGCATCACCTACTTCCTGGCCGACATGGACCGCTTCACCGTCCGGTCGCTGGTGATGATCAACGGGGACACCGAGTTCAACGAGATGTTCCTCGACGACGTGTTCGTCGCCGACGAAGACGTGCTCGGGGGCGTGGGCAAGGGCTGGGGCGTCGCGCTGACGACGCTCGCCTTCGAGCGCGGCAGCATGGCGCTCAACCTCTGGGTCTGGGCGCGGCAGGCGGTCGACCGCGTCATCGAGATCGCCGCTGAGACCGGCGCGCTCTCCGACGCGGCCGTGGTCGATGCGATCGGCGCGCTGCACTGCGACGCCGAAGCCGTCCGCGTCGGCTCGATGCGGATGGTCGGGGAGACCCAGGCCGGCGGTGTGCCGGGGCCGGAGACCTCCGCGCTCAAGAGCCTGTGGGCCGGTGTCGTGCAGAACGCCAACCGGCTCGCCGTGCAGCTCGACGTCGCGGGCGGAGTGCTGCTCGACGACCAGGGTGCGGCCTCGCGGATGCGGCGCTACCTGCGCGCGCGGGCCCACACCATCGAGGGCGGCACCGAGGAAGTCCAGAAGTCGATCCTGGCGGAGCGGGTCCTCGACCTGCCCCGCTCGCGCTGAGAGGAGGGCCCGGTGCGGGCCACGTTCACCCAGGAGCAGTCAGACCTGGAGAAGACCGTTCGCAGCGTCGCCGAGGGCGAGCGGGCGCACGCGCGCCATTGCCTGGAGCACGGCTGGAGCGCGCCGGCGTCCGACGCCGGCCTGTTGCGTGACTTCGCCGTCCTCGGTGTACCCGAGGCCGACGGCGGCGTCGGATCCTCCTTGGTCGACCTGATGATCGCCGTCGAGGCGCTCGGTCGCTGGGCGGTGCCCTCGCGCCTGTCGGTGCACGCCGCGGCGGTCCAGGCCCTGGTGGGATCCGACGTCGATCTCGAGCCGGCTCTGGAGGGCCGTGAGGTGTGGGCGCTCGCCGTCGACGAACCGGGCGTGTCCGGCTGGGCCGGGCTGGCCGACAGGGCAGACGCGCCGGCCGCCAAGACCCTCGTGCCCGACATCGGTGCCGACGCCGTCGTCGCGCTCGGCACCGACGGCGCGCGACTGGTCGACGCGGCCGGTTGTGACTGGACCTCGCGCGAGTCGCTCGACGAAGCGCGTCCGCTGGCCGACGTCGTGGTCACGGGTGCCGCCCGAGCGAGTGGACCCACGCAGGCCGAGGGGCCGTTGCGCTCGGCGCTCGTCGTCGCTGCCGAGCTCTGCGGACTGACGCAGGGCGCACTCGCGCTGGCCGGCGACCATGCCCGTTCGCGACAGCAGTTCGGTCGGGTGATCGGTTCCTTCCAGGGCGTCGCCTTCCAGCTCGCCGACGTCGCCGTCGCGGGCAAGGCTGCCTGGGATCTGACCGTCCACGCCGCCTGGGCGGTGGAGAACGGCCGTCCGGATGCCGCGATCCAAGCCCATGCAGCCAAGGCTGCAGCGGGCAAGGCCGCCGTCTTCGCAGCGGAGCGGTGCATCCAGGTGCACGGTGGCATGGGCATCACGCGCGAGGCCGACCCGCACCTCTACCTGCGTCGGGCGTTCGTGCTCGACGCCACGCTCGGTGCCGGCTCGTGGCACCGCCGTCGGGTCGGTGAGCTGCGGATCGCCGCCACCGCGCCCCGCCCCTGACAACAGCTCACACACCGCCTGGTGCGTGGCCCTTGCCGTGGCACGCGAAGGCCCGTAACATACCGTCTGGTCGGAATAATCGAGGAGTCGCTGTGAAGTTCGGAATCATGAACCTGTTCCCCGCCAACGAGGGTGGCGGGTCGGACCACCAGGTGCTGCGGCAGACGCTGGAGGAGATCCAGCTCGCCGACGAGATCGGCTTCGACTCCGTCTGGCTCGCCGAGCACCACTTCTCCACCTACGGCATCCTCGGCAGCCCGCTGAACTTCGGCATGGCCGTTGCCGAGCGCACCAGCCGGATCACCATCGGTACCGCCGTCCTGGTGATCCCGCTGCACGATCCGCTGCGTCTCGCCGAGGACATCGCCACCCTCGACGTGCTCACCGGCGGGCGTGTCGCCATCGGAGTGGGCCGTGGCTACCAGCCGCTGGAGTTCGCCGGCTTCGGCATCCCGCTCGAGGAGTCCAAGACCCGCTACCAGGAGGCGCTGGAGGTGATCCGCCTCGCGCTGAGCCAGGAGGAGTTCAGCTTCGAGGGCCGCCACTTCCGCTACGACAAGGTGACGACCTACCCGCGCCCCTTCACGCCGGGTGGGCCGCCGATCCTGCAGGGCACCGTCTCGCCCGAGAGCTTCGCCGAGCGTGGCGCCGTCGGCGAGCGGATCATCACCTCGCCGAACTTCACGCCTCTGGGCATCATGAAGAAGAACTACGACCTCTACCGCTCCGCGATGACCGAGCACGGTCACGATATGGCCTCCTACGACCTTCCCTTCATGCAGCAGGTCTGGTGTGGTGAGGGCGAGGAGGGGCTGCGCCAGGCCGCCCAGGCGGCGCTGACCTACTACAAGTCGGTCGGCAAGGTGATCCCCGGATCGGAGGAGGCGATGGAGAAGGAGAAGGCCTACTACGAGGCCGTCGCCCGCAACATCGAGCTGCTCACCCTCGAGCAGACCCTCACGCACGGCGGCAACTTCGGCTCTCCCCAGCAGGTCATCGAGACCATCGAGATGCTGCGCGACCAGCTCGGCATCACCCACTACATCGGCTGGCTCCGCATCCCGAGTCTGGAGCGCAGCGCGGCCCTCCGTTCGATGGAGATGTTCGCCGAGCACGTCATCCCGCACTTCCGCGCCCAGGACGAGGCAGCCGCACGGAGCACCAGCGCCGCGGCCGACGAGGCCATGGAAGCGGTCGCGGGGTGAAGGTCAGCGTCTTCCTGAGCGCGCAGTTCGACCCGGCCGCGTCGGCGGTCGCGGGTGTGGACGACGTGCTCGCCCAGGCCGTCGCGGCCGAGGCGGGCGGCTTCGAGTCGGTCATGCTCGGTCACCACTACCTGGCGCAGTCGGCGTTCGTGCAGCCGATCCCGCTCGCGGGCTACCTCGCGCACGCGACGTCACGCGTGCGCATCGGGTTCGGTGTCCTGCTCGCGCCCCTGCTCAATCCGATCGCGCTCGCGGAGGAGTTGGCCACGCTCGACGTCTTGAGCGACGGCCGGCTGACGGTCGGGATCGGCGCGGGCTACCGTCGCCGGGAGACCACGGCGTTCGGCGTGGAGTGGGCCGACCGTCTGCAGCGGCTGCGCGACTACGTGCCGATCCTGCGGGCGCTGTGGAACGGCGAGTCCCACGACCTCGCGGGCAGCTGGGGAGAGGTCCCGGGCGCCTCCCTCGCGCTACGCCCCGTGCAGCCGGGTGGCCCGCCGCTGTGGATCGGTGCCTTCGCCGAGCCCGCCGTGCGCCGTGCCGCCCGGCTGGACTGCCCGTGGCTGATCGGGCCCAAGGGCAACGAGACCGAGGTCGCCCAGATGCTCGCCGTCTACCGCGAGACCCTCGCCGAGCACGGGCACTCCGTGGAGCGCGCCTATCCCATGAGCCGGGAGGCGTTCATCGCCGACACCCATGCCGAGGCGATCGCCTCGGTCCGGCCGCACCTGCAGCGGCAGTACGCGGGCTACAAGTCCTGGGACGACGCCCAGCAGCTCGACCTCGACCGTTACCTGGAGGAGGACTGCCTGGTGGGCACGGCCAAGGAGGTCGTGCAGAAGCTGCGCCGGTGGGAGTCCGAGCACGGCATCACCGAGGCGTCGCTGCGCCTGCAGTTCGTCGGTGCCAGCCAGGAGGAGGCCCTGGACCAGATCGCCCGGTTCGGCGCCGACGTGATCCCGCACGTCGCCGAGCAGCCGAGCGGGGTGAGCGCGTGAGTTCGGGGAGCGCCGAGGTGAACCTCGCCGGGATCCTGGAATCCCGTGCCCGCACGGCACCCGACGCGCTGGGTCTCGCCGGTGAGGACGGCCGCAGCTGGACCTTCGCCGAGGCCGACCTGGCGGCCGGCGGCGTGGCCGCGGCGCTCCAGGGAGCCGGGGTCGAGGCCGGGCAGCGGGTGGCGACCTACGTCGCCAACGGCCCCGAACTGGCGCTACTGCTGCACGGGATCTGGAAGGTCGGCGCCGTGCCGGTCACGATCAGCAGCCTGTACAACGCCCACGAGCTGACCGAGTCCCTGGTCAAGACCGCGCCCGCACTGGTGCTCGTCGACGACGCCAGGGCCGACGTCGTGGCCGATGCGCTCGCGCGCCCTGAGGTGGAGCACCTTCCGGCACGCAGCGTGCTCGGCTCGCTGCCCGACGTCGAGGCGCTCGCGTGGTCCAGCCCCACGGCCTGGCCTGCGGTCGAGACGGCTCCGGACGACGAGGCGTGCATCCTCTTCACCGGCGGCACCAGCGGACGACCGAAGGCCGTGAGCGTCACCCACGGCGGCATTCGCGGCTCCCTGCGTCGGCTGGCGCAGGTCTCCGCCGGTCGCCCCGACGGCGGGGACGGCCGCGCCGAGGTCGCCCCCAACCTGATCGCGCTGCCGCTCTTCCACAGCGGCGGGCAGCACGCACTGCTGTTCGCCCTCCACATGGGCCGCGGCTGCGTGGTCTGGGAGCGTTTCGGGATCGACCGCCTGCGCGACCTCGCCGAGCGCTACCGGTTCGACAATCTCTTCCTGCTGCCCACGATGCTCTACGACGTCGTGCACGCCGAGGAGCAGCTGCCGCTCGACTCCGTGCGTTCGGTACTGGTCGCGGGCCAGGCCCTCAGCTGGGACATCCGCCGTGCGTTCGAGGAGCGCTACCGCATCCCGATCCTGGTCAACTACGGCTCCACCGAGTCCGGTCACATCGCGGGCTGGAACGGCCGCGACATGAAGGCGGGGCTCTGGAAGCCGGGCTCGGCCGGTCGCGTGTACCCCGGCGTCGAGCTCGAGGTGCGCGACGACGAGGGTCGGGCCCTCGCGCAGGGCGACACCGGTGAGATCGTGGTGCGCTCCGAGCTCACCCGTGGCTACGTCGACGACGCCGCGGCCTCAGCCGATCTCGTGCGCGACGGATGGCTGCACACCGGCGACATGGGCTACGTCGACGACGACGGCGTGCTGTGGCTCGTCGGCCGCAAGCGCGACATGATCAAGTGCGGCGGATTCCAGGTCTGGCCCGAAGAGATCGAGGACGAGCTGCGCGCGCACCCGGCCGTCCGCGACGTCCGCGTCGTCGGGGTGCCGGACGAGCGTCTGGGCGAGATCCCGGCCGCGCTCGTGGTGCGCGAGGACGCGTCGGCACACGGCTCCGAGGACGATCTGCGCGACCAGCTCGTGGCGTTCGCGCGCGAACGGCTCGCCCACTTCAAGACCCCGCGTCGGGTGGAGTTCGTCGCCGAGCTCGAGCGCAGCGAGGCCGGGAAGGTCAAGCGGGGCGACGTGCCGGCGTTCAGCGGAGCTGCGACGGGGGAGGGCGCATGACGTCGCCGTCGGGTGAGGGCATGCGCTTCGGGATCATGGCCTCGCACCAGTACCCGCACGCCGACGATCTCGGTGCGCACCTACGCGACCTCTTCGGGACGGTGGAGCTGGCCGCGGAGCTGGGCTACGACTCGGTGTGGACGATCAACCACTTCCAGTCCAACCTCGCCACCCCTCAGCCGATCTCGATGATGGCGAGCCTGATCCCCTACTCGGGCGAGATGACCCTGGGCACCGGCATCCTCCTGCTGCCGCTCTTCCACCCCGTGCACGTCGCCGAGGAGTTCGCCACGCTCGACCACCTCTCCGGGGGCCGTGTCGTGCTCGGTGTCGGGGCGGGCTACCGCGAGAACGAGTTCGCCGCGTTCGGCATCGATCCCGACTCCCGCTTCCGCCGGCTCGACGAGAGCCTGCGCCTGATCCGGGACTTGTGGAGCGGTGAGCCGGTCACCAGCGACGGCGAGTTCTATCCACTCCAGGACGCCACCATCGGGATCCGGCCGCTCACGCCTGGCGGGCCCCCGATCTGGGTGGGCGCCGGCGGCAAGAAGGCCGTGCGGCGAGCCGCGCGGCTGGGCGATGCCTGGTACGCCCCGGGCAACTCGCCGAGCAAGCGGTTCCTGCCCGAGCACGTGGAGATCTACGACGAGGCCCTCGTCGAGGCCGGCAAGGATCCGGCCCGCGTCGAGCGTCCCGTCGGCGTGGAGCTCTACTGCGCACCGACCACCGAGCGGGCGGTCGACGTCGCCCTGCCGCACGCGCGCACCGAGTACTCCACCTACGCCGAGTACCCGGCGCTGCGCTGGCAGCGCGACCGGTTCGACGAACTGGTGGTCAACACCCTGCTGCTCGGCTCGCCCGACGCGCTGATCGAGCGGATCGGCGCGCTGCGCGACCTGGGGTTCAACCACCTGATCTTCCGGCCGGGCTGGCTCGGCATGCCTGCGGAGCAGGTGCGCGCATCCCTGAGGCTCTTCGCGACCGAGGTGTTCCCCGCCTTCCGCTGACACCGGGTGCCCCTGCACCCGCACCCGGCGAGCGACCCGTCGCCCGCCGTCTCGACCCACCCCTGGCACCACCCGACACGAGTGAGGAAACGACGTGAAGAAGACCGAGGCAGAGCTGCTGGAGAACCAGTGGGACGTGGAGAACATGGAGGTCGACCCCGAGGTGCTCGCGCGCTACGTCACCTACGACGTCGACGAGAAGAGGTCGGTCGCGACGATCACCTTCGACCGCCCCGAGCGCCTCAACGCGATCCCGGTCGCCGCCTTCGAGCGGGTCGGCGACCTGGTGCGCGAGGCCGAGGCCGACGACCGCGTCAAGGTCATCGTGTTCAAGGGGAACGGGGACCACTTCGGCACCGGGGCCGACGCCGCGGAGCTCGGCCACTACATCGGCTACAAGTCGGGCACGGACAAGGCCTCGCGCCGTCGTCCGGCCCAGCGCCAGCGGATCCTGCCGGACCGCAACGTCCTGAGCTCGGGCTTCACCAGGCCCATCGTGGAGTCGCTCAAGGCCACGATCTGCCAGGTGCAGGGCTACTGCTACGGCGGGCACTTCCAGATCGCGCTGTCGGCCGACATCGTCATCGCGACGCCGGACGCCAAGTTCACCCACCCGGCGTTCCGGTACCTCGGCCCGGGCCCGCAGGACATGTACCACTGGATCGAGAAGATGGGCCTGACGACGATGAAGGACGTCATGCTCACCATGCGCGCGATCGGTGCCGAGGAAGGCGAGCGGAAGGGCCTGGTCACCAAGGTCGTCGAGCACGACGAGTTGGAGAAGTGGGTCGACGACTACGCCGACGCCATCGCGGTCATGCCGCTGGACTCGCTGATGATGGGCAAGTCGATGATGCAGATCGTGATGGAGGCGCGCGGCAAGGGCCTGGGCTCGATGACCGGCTGGGTCGGTCACGGCTGGGCCACCAACGCCTCGTTCGACGAGGGCGACTGGAACTTCCTCAAGGAGCGGCGCGACAAGGGGGTCAGCCAGGCGCTGGCCGACCGCGACCGACTGGTGGCCCCCTACTTCCGCCTCAGCGACGACCGCTCCCAGGAGGCGTGAGTCGGCCGTGCGTTTCGGCATCCTGCTCGACCACCAGTACGAGCGCGAGGACGACGTCGGCAGGCGTGCCGGCGAGCTCATCGAGTTCGCCCAGCACATCCGCGACCTCGGCTACGACTCCCTCTTCGGCATCCATCACTACCTCTCCTCGCTGCGTACCCCGCAGCCGCTGCCGTTGCTCTCGCGGCTCATCGACCACACCGGGTCGATGCAGCTGGGCACCGGGATCCTGATCCTCCCGCTCGGTCACCCGGTGCACTGGGCCGAGGAGATCGCCACCATCGATCAGATGTCGGGTGGCCGGTTCGTGCTCGGTATCGGGTCCGGTTACCGGGAGGACGAGTTCGCCTCGTTCGGCGTGGAGAGGCGCACGCGGGTCTCGCGCATGAACGAGGCGCTCTCGGTGATGCAGCAGCTGTGGACCGGAGAGCCCGTGCACCACCAGGGCAAGCACTTCGCTCTCGACGGCGTCCGCTGCAGCGTGGTGCCGGCGCAGGCCGAGATCCCGGTCTGGGTCGGTGCCAACGGGCCGATCGGCATCAAGCGGATCGCCGGGCAGGGCCTGCCGTGGCTGGCGCCGAGCAACGTGCGCCGCAACTGGGCCGTCGGCAATCTCGCCGACTACCGCGCGCAGCTCGCCGAGGCCGGTCACGACGAGCAGGGCATGACCTTCCCGATCCACCGCGACCTGTGCGTGGCGGACTCCTTCGACCAGGCATGGGAGATCGCCGGCGAGGGCGTGCAGCGCTCCTACCAGGAGTACGTGCAGTACGGGATGGACTACTTCGAGTCGCAGTGGGAGGGCATCAAGCACAAGGCGCTCTTCTTCGGGTCGCCCGACGACATCGCCGCCAAGGTGGCCGACTTCGCCGACGCCGGCTACAACCACTTCGTCTTCCGGGCGCAGTGGCTCGGGCTCCCGATCGAGCGCAGCATCGAGATCGTGGAGCGGTTCGCCCGCGAGGTCATGCCGAGGTTCCGCCCGTGAGCGCGGCCCGGATCGGCCACGTGATCGTGCCGGCGGAGGGTGGCCTCGACGCGGCGATCGCCTTCTACGTCGACGAGCTGGGGCTGGAGCTCCGCTTCCGTGACGGCGACCGCTACGCCGCCGTCACCGACGGCACCACAACGCTCGGTCTCGCGGCCGAGTCCGAGCAACCGGTGCCGGGTGAGGTCTGTGTCTCGGTCCAGGTGCCGGACCTCGACGTCGCGCTGGAGGCGTGGCGATCTGTGGACGGCTATGAGATCGGCGCGGTCGTCGACGGTCCGCACGAACGGCGCGTCGTCGTCCGACCGCCCGACGGCGCCGCCGTCTGCGTCTATGAGAAGAGTCCGGCATGAGCGCCTCGGGCGCCGGCCCGCTGCGAGTCGAGCGGCGCGGCGCCGTCGCCGAGGTGGTGCTCGCCCGCCCCGACCAGGGCAACGCCCTGGACCGAGCGTTGAAGTCGGCGCTGGTCGAGACCCTCGCCGACGTCGGAGCCGACGACAGTGTGCGCGCGGTGCTCGTCGCCGCGGACGGCGCCTCGTTCTGCGTCGGTCAGGATCTTCGCGACCTCGTGCGGTCGCTCGAGGAGGACCCCGCCTCGGCGGCCGACACCGTCGAGCAGCACTTCAACCCGATCACCGCGGCACTGGCCACGATGCCCAAGCCGGTCGTCGCCGCCGTGCACGGAGCCTGCGTCGGCGCGGGACTCGGCTTCGCTCTGGCGTGCGACCTGCAGGTATGGGGAAGCGGCGTCACGCTCGGCACGGCCTTCACCCGGGTGGGCCTGACCTGCGACTCCGGCCTGTCGCGCTCCCTGGCCGAGGCGGTCGGCGCGATGCGCGCCCGTCGACTGGTGCTGACGGCCGAGACCTTCACCGTCGAGCAGGCGATCGACTGGGGCTTCGCCGGAGACGTCGTTGCTCCCGACGAGGTGCTGGCCACGGCCCGTGACCTGGTCGACCGGCTCGCGACTGGTCCGACTCACGCCTACGCGGAGTCCAAGCGCCTCCTCGCCGTCGCCGGCACCATGCCGTTGGCCGAGGTGCTGGCCGCCGAGGCGTCGGCGCAGCGTCGTTGCGGAGCCACCGCCGATCATCTGGAGTCGGTGCGGGCCTTCCTCGAACGACGTCCGCCGGTTCTCACCGGTACCTGACGAGCCCGACCGCCGTCCCGCTCAGCTTCGGCCCGCGCGGGCCGATGACTCGCAGACCGCGGTGGACCGGGCGCCGCGCGCGAGGAGGTCGCACGGTGGCAGGCAAGTCCGCTCGAGATCAGGCACAGCGACGTCGCACCGCGGCGGAGCGTGAGCTGCGACGCGCAGAACTCTGGGAGCGGGGAGCAGTCGGCGAGGAGACCACGGCGGCCGCGTTGGCCCTGCTGCCTCCCGACGAGTGGACGACGTTCCACGACCTTCGCTGGCCAGGGCGGCAACGCGCCAACATCGACCATGTCGTGGTCGGTCCGCCGGGCGTCTTCGTGATCGACACGAAGAACTGGAGCGGCCCGATCGTCGTGCGCGACGGCGTCCTCCGCCAGCGGGGTCGATCGCGCGACCGCAGCGTTGCCGGCGTCGTGGACGCAGCGCGGGCCGTCGCGGCGGTCTTGCGTGGTGGCGGCGACCAGAGTGTGTTGCCGGTGCTGTGCTTCGTCGGCGATGCTCCGCCGCCGGGGTGGGTTCGCGAAGTGATGATCGCCGACAGCGCCACGTTGGTGGAGATGTTGCGCTCGCGGCCCGCACGGCTCTCGCCCGAGCGATTGCGTGAGATCTGTCTCGAGCTCGACGCCGTCACCCGAACGGCGTTGGCCGCACCTCATCAGACCGGGCTGGCACCGACACCCGCGACCCAACGACTCGCGCTTCCGAACGCTTCCGCAGACGTCGGTCGACGGGTGGTGGCGGGAGCTTCACTCCGACCTAGTCGAGGCACGGCGTCGCGACCCTTCTCCCGCGGCCGGTCCCTCCCATGGCCGCGCTTGCTCGGCGTGATCGCCGTCGCGATCGCAGGGCTCGCCCTCCTGCCCGACGTCGCGCGCCTCGTGGCAGACCGGGTGGTGGTTACAGCCGCAGCACCGCTCCCCGCCGAACCGACCGTGCCGGCGGATCTCACCGGGCGCTGGCGCGGCGACGTCGACTGCGGCGACGGCGTGATCCGCGTCATCGTCCGAGTCTCGGCTCCTGATGGTGGATCCGACCGACAGGCGACGACAGTCAGCGCACGGTCGAGCGCAGGGGCCCTGTCGATTCCGGGCTCGATCAGTGATCAGCGGGCCGGCGCTCGCTTCGAAGCTCGCGTTGGGGGTATCACGATGGACCTGCTCCCCAGCGGTGAGGATCTCGTGCGGGCGTCCTTCGTCGGAGCCGCGGTCGCCCCCTGTCCCGAGTTCGCCCTGCGTCGCGGCTGAGGCCCTCAGCCGATCGGCTCCTCGGCCTCGGTCGGGCCGGGGGCGACGTCCTTGCCCTGGTCGGCGCGGACGGCGTCCTCGATGCGACGTCCGATCTCGGCGTCGACGCTGCTCCAGTACGCGAAGGCACGTTGCAGGATCGGCTCGCTCACTCCGCCGAGGAGATGGCCGGCGACGTTGCCGACGAAACGGTCGCGGGCGGCGTCGTCGAACACGTCGCGCACCAGGGTCCCGGGCTGGCTGAAGTCGTCGTCGTCGGCGCGCAGGGTGTAGGCCTCGCGCACCATCTCGCCGTCGGTCTCCCAACCATCGACGACGGGTCCGGTGAGGTCGGAGTACGGCTCGCCGTAGCTGTTCGGGGCGTACTTGGAGCGGTCGCCGGTGTGGTCGAAGGTCATCGCGCCGTCGAACTGGTAGGTGTAGGCGCCTTCGACACGGTGCCGGTTCACCGGCAGCTGCAGGTAGTTGGTGCCGAGGCGGTGACGGTGGGTGTCGGCGTAGGCGAAGACGCGGCCGAGCAGCATCTTGTCCGGCGAGAAGCCGATGCCCGGCACGACGGCGGACGGCTCGAACGCCGCCTGCTCGATCTGGGCGAAGTGGTTCTCCGGGTTCCGGTCGAGCCTCAGCGTCCCGACGTCGACCAGCGGGTAGTCCCCGTGGGGCCAGACCTTGGTGAGGTCGAACGGATTGATCCGGTACGTCATCGCCTCCTCGTACGGCATCAACTGCACCTTGAGCGTCCATGACGGGTGCTCTCCGGCCTCGATGGACTCGTAGAGGTCGCGGCGGTGGTGGTCGGAGTCCTCGCCGGCGATGCGGTTCGCCTCCTCCTGCGTGAGGCACTCCACGCCCTGGTCGGAGATGAAGTGGAACTTCACCCACGTCTTCTCGCCCGTCTCGTTGTAGAGCAGATAGGTGTGGCTGCCGTAGCCGTTCATGTGCCGCCACGTCCGCGGGATCCCGCGATCGCCCATCAGCCAGGTCACCTGGTGGGCCGACTCCGGGTTGTGGGTCCAGAAGTCCCACTGCATGTCGTTGTCGCGCAGGCCATTGCCGCCGCGTCGCTTCTGGGAGCGGATGAAGTGCGGGAACTTCATGGTGTCGCGGATGAAGAAGACCGGGGTGTTGTTGCCGACGAGATCCCAGTTGCCCTCGCTGGTGTAGAACTTCAGGGCGAACCCGCGCGGATCACGCCAGGTGTCGGGGGAGCCGAGCTCACCGGCGACGGTGGAGAAACGCGCGAGAGCCTCGGTCGTCGCGCCCGGCTGCAGCGCAGCCGCACAGGTGTAGCGACTGATGTCGCCGGTGATCTCGAGCGTGCCGAATGCCCCCGATCCCTTGGCGTGCACGTTCCGCTCGGGGATCCGCTCGCGGTTGAAGTGCGCCATCTGCTCGATGAAGTGGTGGTCGTGCAGCAGGATCGGTCCGTTGGGTCCGACCGTCAGGCTGTTGCGATCCGAAGGCGCCGGTGCGCCGGTTCCGGTGGACGATCCGTCGTGGCTCATACCCCCACTGTCGTCGGGCGACGTGCCCCCGGCGTCCCCCCGCCGGGTGAGGAGGCTCGGCGGAGCAGCCGAGGTGCCATCCTCAGCGCCATGACCGACCTGAGGATCCCGCGCGACCGTGACGACGACTACGGCGTCGAGGCCATCGCCGCACGGCAGCAGCTGGTGCGCGACCGGACGGAGTCCGCGCTGGAGCACGTCGGCAGGTACTCGCTGGACCCGGCGACGCTGCCGGGGAACATCGAGAACTTCCTCGGCGCCGCGCAGGTGCCGATCGGGCTCGCCGGCCCGGTGCTGGTCGACGGCGAGCATGCGCAGGGCGAGTTCCTGGTGCCGTTGGCGACGACCGAGGGCACGTTGGTGGCGTCCTACAGCCGCGGCATGAAGCTGTGCCGCGCCGCCGGGGGCGTCACCACCACCGTGCTCGACGACAAGATGCAGCGTGCGCCGGTGTTCAGCTTCGCGAACGCCCGCGAGGCGCGCGCGTTCGCCGTCTGGCTCGACGAGCACTTCGAGGAGATCGCCGCCGCGGCGCAGACCACGACGTCGTCGGGACGGCTCATCGAGATCCAGCAGTTCTCGGTGTCGAAGCTGCTCTACACGCGATTCAACTACACCACCGGCGATGCCGCCGGCCAGAACATGACCGGCAAGGCGACGTTCGCCGCGTGCGCATGGATCAAGCAGAACTATCCGGCCGAGGTGCACTTCATCCTCGAAGGACAGTTCGCCACCGACAAGAAGACCTCGGTGGTCAACATGCTGCACACCCGCGGCAAGCGCGTCGTCGCCGAGATCACCCTGCCCGCGGCGCTGGTGGAGGAGCAGATGCACGTCAGCACCGACAAGCTGTACGCCGCGCGCATGCGCGGGCAGCTCGGCGCGATCATGTCGGTCACCAACAACAACGGCAACCACTCCGCCAACGGCATCACCGCGATGTTCATCGCGACCGGCCAGGACGTCGCGAACGTCGCCGAGAGCTCGGCGATGTACGGCTTCTCCGAGCTGTTGCCCAACGGCGACTTCTACGCCTCGGTGACGTTGCCGTCGCTCATCATCGCCACCTACGGCGGCGGCACCGGGCTGGCGACCCAGCGCGAGTGCCTGGAGATCATGGACTGCTACGGCGCGGGCAAGGTGCTCAAGCTGGCGGAGATCATCGCCGCCACCGTGCTCGCCGGCGAGCTCTCGCTCGGCTCCGCGGTCGTCGCCGAGGAGTGGGTGCAGGCCCACGACGACCTGGGCCGCAACCGACCCTGACACGGACGGCGGCGGCTCGCTCGGAGCGCCTGCTTGACCGCGGCTCCGTCGCGCTCCACATTGGCTGAACAATCAACCATCAAGGAGCACTACGGCTATGGATTCCACCTTCTTCGAACTCGTGCAGTTCATCGGACGCGTGATGTTCGTGTTCCTGCTGATCGGCTCGGGCATCGGCCACCTCACCCAGACCGCTGCGATGGCCGGCTACGCCGAGTCGCGCGGCGTCTCCAACGCCAAGCTGATGGTGCAGATCAGCGGCGTCGCCCTCATCGCCGGCGGCGTCTCGATCCTGCTCGGCATCTGGGCCGACCTCGGCTCGCTCGGTATCGCGATCCTGCTCATCATCACCGCCGTGATGATGCACCCGTTCTGGAAGGAGACCGACCCGATGAACAAGCAGATGGAGATGGTCGCCTTCAACAAGGACATCGCCCTCGCCGGCGCCGCGCTTCTGATGTTCACCGTCTTTCGCTACGGCATGCCGTGGACGCTCACCGACGGTCTCTTCGCGCCGTCGTACGGCTTCTGAGTCCCACCCCACGAGCAGCGGCCCGTCAGCGTCTTCCGGCCCAGGCGGGCCGCTGCCGTCATCAGGACTCCGCCGTCTCCGTGCCAACATGGCCGGATGGCTACGCGACTCGGCTCTCACCCCGTGGCGGCATCGGCCGCGGCGGGGATGGTCGTCGCCCTCGCCGGATGCGGCACCGACGCCTCGACGTCGACGCGTGAGCCCACCCGCGAGCCGCGCCCGGTGGTCTTCCCGGCCGGCGACCTGACCTATGCGCTGCGCTCGACGCTGCACGTGGGGGAGCGCAGCTTCGACGTCGCGCCCGAGGTGATCACGAGCCTCGACTGGACTCCGTACGGCGTCTACCTCGAGCTGACCAGCGATCCCATCGAGGGGATCGCGCGCACGGTCTTCTTCGACGGCGAGAGCACCGCCGAGTTCGGCGGCGATCACATCAGCCGCGTCGTCACCTCCGCCGACGGCGGTCTGGCCGCGTGGATCGACTTCGAAGGGCCCCGTCGCCCTGCAGGGCGGGTGGCGGAGGTCGTGGTCGTCGACACCGAGACCGGCGACGAGATCTTCACGACGAGCGAGGGCATGGGCGGCGATGCCGGCGACGACCTCGGCGACCGCTACGAGGAGTTGCCGCCGAGCGTCACGATGTTCGACGGAGATGACCTGATCTGGGTGAACGCCGAGGGCAGCGGTGACACGCTGCGCTCCGATGTCCGTACCGGCGACACCGAGCGGTTGAGCGCGGTCGATCGCCAGCGCCTCCGCACGACGAGCGGATTCGAGTTCTCCTCTCCCGACGGTGCCTACGACGTCGATGCGAGCACCACCGGAAAGCTCCGGATCGCCCCGCGGCAGCCGGACTTCGGATACCGCTGGCAGACGGCCGGCCAGTGGCTCGACGATCACACGCTGCTGGTGCTCGGGCAGGATCGGTACCGCTTCTCCTACGACCCGACCGTGCCGGACACGATCCCCGGGGAACTGCTCTCCTGCGACCTCGCCGAGGGCCGCTGCGACGGACTGGTGCCGATCGACGGCGCGCGCGACGTCGTGTTCCCCGGCGTCGACTCCGCTTACTGAGCGCGCCCGCCGGGGCCGCCGTGTGATGACGCGTGCGGACCGGGACGATCGCGGCGGAGCCTCGCTGGTCTAGCCAGCCTCAGCCGCAATGGTCGACTGCCGAATATGATGCGAGCCACATCTGGGAACGCTCTGGGGGGAACGTGACCGCAATTACTCAGGCGCGTGCGCGCCAAACCGTCGAGGGCAGCCGCGCCGAACGCACCACGTCGTCCGCGTTGTCCGTGCTGCGTGAGCCTCATTGGGTCGTCTTCGACGACGTCGTCGTGCCGGGGGCGCGTGGCCGCGCTGTCGGCCACATCGTCGTCGGACCACCTGGCGTGTTCGTCATCGATGCCATCAATCTCAGTGGCCACGTCGCGCTGCAGGGCGGAGTGCTCAAGCAGAACGGCAAGAACCGGTCGCAGCTGGTGACCTCGCTGCACGGCGTCGAGCCGGCGATGCTGGGCGTCGTCCCGGGCCTGCGGCCCGACCACGTGCACCTGGTGGCCTGCCTCGTCGGGGGCGACCACGTCCGCGGCGCGATCGACGACATCGCCGTGTGTTCGCCGTTGGACATCGTCCAGGTGATGGCGAGTCGGCCGTCGATGCTCAGCGAGTCCGACATCGCGATCGTCGCGCAGCTGCTGCGGGCGGGACTCAACACCGGGACGGTGGCTGCCTCCTACGCCAACGCGCCGACGACGCCGGCGGCTGGGGTCGCGCCGCCGACCCCGCCGCCCAGCGCGCCCCGTGGGCACGCCGCTCCTGGCCGCCAGCGGCCTGCGGCACCGCGCACCGCCCCACCTCGGGCAGCCGCGCGGGGCGGCACCCGCGACGATCTCCCGCAACGGAGCGCCGTCGCGCGGCCGGGGCGCGAGCGTCGGCGTTCCCTGGTGCCCGACCCCATCAAGTACGGCCTGGCTGGCGCCTTCATCACGCTGTGCCTCACCTCGCCGCAGACCTTCACCGAGGTGTCGCACCGCATCGGTGACGTCTTCATCGACGACGCCGTCCAGTCGCCCGCGCCCGGCGCACCCTGATCGACGTCGCGCACGGTCGGCAACCGTTCGACGACCGTGCGGCTGTGGAGCAGTGACTGCTCCACAGCCGCACGACCACCTGCGTCGGCGCGTCGGTTGACTCGACGACGGTGGGCCCATGCCTACCGCCGCGCACATTCCGCCCTCCTCCGACCGTCCGCGACGTCGTCACGTGCGGCGCGCCCTCGTGCTCCGCACCCTGGCACCGGCGCTGCTCGCCACGGTGGCGTTGGTGCCGCTCGCCGTCGGTACACCACAGGGGCACGCCTCGGTCTCGCCGCGCTGGGAGGAGTCGACACCGCCGCCGCTCGCACTCGACCTCGAGCGGTCGGCGCGCCGCGTGGCGGCCGAGGAATGCCGCACGGTCGATCCCAACCTGGTACGCGGCGTCTGTCTGCGCTATCCGACCCGGCGCGGCACAGCCCTGACCTGGCTGGGTTCCTACCGGGCGCCGGACGGCCGGGTCTTCTTCTGCATCGACTACCTCTACGACTCACGCCTGCGCGCCGATGCGCGCGAGGTCTCGACCCGACGTCTGGTCAACCAGTTCGGTGATCGGATCGGCGTCGCCGAGGTCGCCGCGCTCAACTACCTCGTCTCCACCTGGGCCGGTCGCGGGTCCACGGGCAGCGACGTCGACGACGCGGCCATCGCGCTCATCGTGCGCCAGGTGATGTCCGACGGCGTGCGCGGCGACGGCGTCGTGGTCTACCCCCGGGCGCTGAAGGTGGGCGACCGAGTCCGCGAGCCACGCGGCGACCTCGACCGGCGCGTTCTGGACCGGGCCCAGAAGATGTGGCGTGAGGCCGGGCGCCTGCGTGGGCCCTGGAGGATCTCGTTGATCCCACGCGACGCGGACCCCATGCGCGTCGGTACGCCGCGGCGCTTCGCCGTCCGGGTGACCTCGGCCGCTGGCCGTGCCGTCACCGACGCCGGCGTCGTGGTGCGCTGCACCGGTCCGGTCACCTGCCACCTCGACTCCGTCGGGACCGGGAATCGCCGTCGCGACGTCGTCGTCGAACCCCGAGCCACCGGACGCTTCTCGTTGCGGGCCGCGGTGAGGGCGCCATCCGCGGGTGGTGTGCTCTATCGAGCACGCGGGTGGTCGACCCACGCGAGCTGGACCGCTCGTCGAGCCGGTGTCCAACGTGGCTGGATCGCGCAGGAGAGCCGTGCCGTAGTGGAGGCGAGCGACGAGATCCGCGTGCGCCGCGCACGCCCGGAGCTCACCACGCGGGCGTCCGCGGCGACGACGAGCGTCGGTGCCGCGCTCGCTGACGACGTCACGATCAGCGGGCTCCCAGGCGCGCGTCCCCTGCTCGCGACGGCGGAGCTCTTCGGCCCGTACCGCCAGCAGCCCGGCGCGGCGGACTGCACCGCCGACAAGCGCGTGGGCACGGTCCGGTTCGCCGTCGCGGGCGATGGCACCTATCGCACGCCCGGCGTGGTGGTGAGCGAAGCCGGGTACTACACCTGGGTCGCTGCCCTGCCCGCCGATCTCGACAGTCTGCCGGTGCGGCACGCGTGCGGCATCGCGGAGGAGACCACGCTCGTCCGGCGGCTCACACCCCAGGTCGGTACCCGCGCGTCGACGCAGCGCGCCCTGACCGGGGACAGGATCCACGACACCATCGAGCTCGCCGGAGTCAGCGAGACCGCCGTCCAGCTGCGCTGGACCCTCCACGGCCCCATCGCACCCCGGAACGGACGCTGCGCCGGACTGTCGTGGCGCGGAGCTCCCATCGCTGACCGCGGTGTGGTGCTGGCGCACGGCGACGGCCTCTACCGCACGCGGTCCACGACGCTGGTCACGCCCGGCTGCTTCACCTACAGCGTCCGGGTGCCCGCCACAGCCCGCACGACGTCGGCGCGACACGAGCCGGGTATCGCGGTCGAGACGGCGCTCGTCACCCGCCCTGCGACGCCGGTCGTGCCGGAGGTGCCCACCGGCCCGGAGATCGCGGTGCGACCCACGCAGCGGGTCGCGCCGCGCTATCTGGAGCGCCGCTACTCCGAAGAGATCTCGACCCCCGTTCCAGGGACGGACGCGCCTGGCGACTCACCGTCGGTGCGCGGGAGGGTCCGAGCCGATGCGGGAGCAGTGAGCATCGACCGGATCGGGCTCGTCGCTCCGGTCGTCTCCGCGCGGCTCGACGGCGGTGTCATGGCGATCCCCGACGACGTGCGCACAGTGGGCTGGCTCTCCGTCAGCGCCCGTCCCGACGACGTGATGGGCGCCAGCATCATCTCCGGGCACGTCTCCGACCGCCGGGACCGACGTGGCGCGTTCGGCCGACTGCACCGCGCGCAACGCGGAGACGTCGTGCGGTGGCGCGCCGACGACGGCACGATGCGGCTCTTCGATGTCGTGTCCGTACGCCGGTTCCCACGCGCGCACGGACTCCCCGCCTCCCTCTTCCGCACCGACGGGCGTCGGCTGGTGCACCTGATCACCTGTGCCGACCGCACGGTCTCGGGGGGCCGCGTCCACTATCGCGACAACCTCGTCGTCACGGCCGTAGCCCGATGACGAGCCGAGGCGCTCGCTACCGGGAGCGACGGTCCGGACAGTTTCGGTTGAGCGGTCAGCCGCGGTTCGCCTGCATCCACGCCTCGACGTCGTCCGCGGCGCGAGGCAGCGCGGCGGAGAGGTTGTGCGCGCCCGTGTCGGTCACCAGCACGTCGTCCTCGATGCGGATGCCGATGCCCCGCAGCTCCTGCGGCACCAGGAGGTCGTCGGCCTGGAAGTACAGGCCGGGCTCGACCGTGAGCACCATCCCCGCCGCGAGATCACCCTTGGCGTAGGACTCCGGTGCCGCCTGCGCGCAGTCGTGCACATCGAGCCCGAGCATGTGGCTGGTGCCGTGCAGGGTCCAGCGACGGTAGAGCAGCGAATCGGGCTCCAGCGCCTCCTCGGCCGAGACGGGGAGGAGTCCGAGGTCGGCGAGGCCGTGGGCGAGCACGGTCATGGCGGCCAGGTGCACGTCGGCGAACGGGGTACCGGGCGCGACGGCCGCGATCCCGGCGTCCTGGGCCTGCAGCACCAGCTCGTAGAGCTCGCGCTGGAGGGGTGTGAACCGGCCATCCACCGGAAGGGTGCGCGTCACGTCGGCGGTGTAGAGGTGATGCCCTTCGACGCCCATGTCGAGCAGCACCAGCTCACCGGGCGTAATCGGCCCGGTGTTGTCGATCCAGTGCAGCGTCGTGGCGTGGGAACCTCCCGCGACGATGGAGTCGTACCCGAGGTCGTTGCCCATCGCCCGGGCGCGGCGGAAGAAGGTGCCTTCGATCCAGCGCTCGCCGAACTCCAGCACACGGTCCCACTCCGCGACGGCGTCGGTGAACCCGAGAGTGGTGGCATCGCAGGCCCGCTGCAGCTCGTCGATCTCCCAGGCGTCCTTGATCAGACGCTGCTCGGAGGCGACCCGGCTCAGTTCGCTGTCGCGCCCTTCGTCGGCCGACACCAGGCGGTCGACATCGGCCGAGACTCCGCGGTGGACGCGGGTCTTGCCCGGTCGTGCCAGCGCCGCCTCCAACTCACCGATCGGACGCACCTCGATCCCGAGGGAGGAGGCCAGCTCGCGTGCCGAGGGCCGCTTGCCGGCCCAGAGCGCGCCGTACTGCCGGTCACGGAAGAACTCGTCGGACTCGCGTCCCGATCGCGGGCGGGCGTAGAGCACCGCCTCGCCGTCCTCGAGCACGAGCGTCGCGTCACTGGTCTGGTTGCCGCAGTAGTAGACGTGAGCGGTGTCGACCCGGAAGCGGTAGTCGGTGTCGTTCGATCGCACCTGATAGCCCCCGCCGGGGAGCACGAGACGCTCGCCGGGGAAGAGCGAGGCCAGGCGCGCCCGGCGCTCGGCGGCGCGTTCGGCGACAGGCGCGAGCGGGAGGTCGGCGTCCTCGTCGCGCCATCCGGTGCGCATGAACGCGGCGAGCGCCTCCGGCACCGTCGGGTCGTGCGACTGCGTGCCCGCGGCCTCCTCCGAGGCCGTCTCGGAGTCCTCTGAGATTCGCTGCTCCTCGATGTCCCCGTTCATCAGGCCACTGTACGAGCCGAATGGACCTCTCGCTCCCGATAGGCTGCCCCTATGCCGAGGACGGGCCCGAACGTGGTGATCGAGGCGCCCGTGGGGCGTCGTCTCGACACGATCACGTTCACCGTCGTGGTCGCGGTGGCAGTCAGCGTCGGCGCGCTCGGCATGTTCCTGCTCCTCGCGCTCTCCGGCGCGCCCGGCGTCGTGCTGCTCGCGACTCTGTTGGCCGCCGTCCCCGTGGGGCCGCTCGTCGCGTGCTATCTGTGGCTGGATCGCTACGAGCCCGAGCCGCGATCGTTGCTCCTCTACGGCCTGCTCTGGGGAGCCTTCGTGGCCACGGCGGCCTCGATCGTGATCGGCGGCGTGGGCGGCCTCTTCGTCGCCGTCACCGACGAGGTGTCGCTGGCGGTCGTGGCGCCGTTCACCGAAGAGGCCAGCAAGGGCCTCTTCCTCGCGTTGCTGCTGTGGTGGCGTCGCGCCGAACTGGACGGCGTCCTCGACGGCATCGTCTATGCGGGCATGGTCGGCATCGGCTTCGCCTTCACCGAGAACATCCTCTATCTCGCCGCGGCCTACAACGGCACCGACGGGATGGGGCCGGGCGGTGTCGCCGGAGTCACCTCCACCTTCGTGCTCCGCTGCCTGATCAGCCCGTTCGCGCATCCGCTGTTCACCGCGTGCATCGGGATCGGGGTCGGGCTCGCCGTCGCCTCGCGACGTCGTTCTGTGCGGTGGGGCGCACCGATGCTCGGCTACCTGGTCGCCGTGCTCCTCCACGGTCTGTGGAACGGCTCGACGGTGTTCGGGCTCGCGGGCTTCGCCGGCGTCTACCTGGTGCTGATGCTGCCGGCGCTGATCGGTCTGGTCTGCCTCGCGGTCTGGGCCCGATCGGCCGAGCAGCGGATGCTGAGCGTCGCCCTCGCCGACGCCGCGCAGCGCAATCTCATCCCCGCCACCGACATCGGCTGGGTCGTGGACCTGCGCGCCCGCCGCGCCGCGCGCTCCTACGCTTCGCGTTCGGCCGGGCCTGCCGGGGCACGCGCGATGGCGGCCTACCAGCAGGCCGCCATCGAGCTGGGCTTCCTGCATCACCGACTTCTACGTGGCACCCCGCCCGCGGACTGGCAGGAGCGCGGTGCAGCACATGTAACCCGCATCCGGACGATCCGGCCCTATGTCGCCTTCCCCGGACAGGTGGTTCCGGTCGCATGAACGCCGCACAAGGCAAGGACGCCGTCCGCATGCTGACTGCGATGGTGCACCTGCGCGCATCGCTGGCGGCGGCCGAGCTCCCCTTCGCTGTGCCGGACGTGGCCGGCCTGCGGCAGCAGCGTGCGGAGGTGATCACCCAGCTCGAGACCTACGTGATCCCCCGCGTGATGTCGCTGGAATCGCCGATGCTGGCGGTGGTCGGTGGGTCCACCGGCGCGGGCAAGTCCACCTTGGTCAACTCGCTCGTCGGTCACCGTGTCACGACGCCGGGTGTCCTCCGCCCGACGACTCGCTCGCCGGTGCTCGTGCATCACCCCGACGAGGCCACGTGGTTCGGTCAGGACCGGCTGCTCCCCGACCTGGTGCGCGTCGACCACTCCACCGACGATCCCGGCTGCATCCAGCTCGTCGCCACCGACGCGGTGCCGCGCGGACTGGCGATCCTCGATGCTCCCGATGTCGACTCCGTCGAGCAGCGCAACCGCGAGCTCGCCGCTCACCTGCTCCAGGCCGCCGACCTCTGGCTCTTCGTCACCTCGGCCGCGCGCTACGCCGACCAGGTGCCGTGGGTCTACCTCCGCCAGGCCGCCGAGCGCTCGACCGCCGTCGCCGTCGTGCTCGACCGCACGCCGGACGAGGCCGTCCAGACCGTCGCCACCCACCTGGCCCGGATGCTCGCCAGCCGTGGGTTGAAGGACTCTCCGCTCTTCACCGTGCACGAGAGCGCGGTGGACGACGAGGGACTGCTGCCCGCCTCGAACGTCGCGGAGATCCGTGGCTGGCTCGAGACGCTCGCGGCCGATGTCGAGGCGCGCGAGCTCGTCGTCCGACAGACCCTCGACGGTGCCGTCCGCGCCATCACGCGGCACGCCTACCCCATCGCCGACGCCGTCGACCAGCAGGCGCGGGCCGCCGCTGCGCTGCGTGCCGAGGCCGACGAGCAGTACGCGAACGCCCGCGATCGGCTCGGCCGCGGAGCGGGCGACGGCTCGGTGCTGCAGGGAGAGGTGCTGGCCCGCTGGCAGGAGTTCGCCGGGGGCGGCGAGCTGCTCCGATCGCTCGACAGCCGGGTCGGCGGTCTCCGGGACCGGGTCGTGAACACCATCCGGGGCAAGGCGCAGCAGGCCGAGCGGGTCACCGTGGCGGTCGAGTCGGCGCTCGAGGCACTGGTCCTCGGCGAGGCCGAGGACGCAGCAGCCGCTGTCTACCGGGCCTGGAACGACACCGACGAGGGCCGTGCCGCGCTCAGCGAGGAGCCCCGGAGCCTCGGCCGCGCCTCGGCCGACCTGCGGCGCCGCGCCGAGCGCACCGTCCGCGACTGGCAGCTCGACGTCGCCGAGTCCGTGCGCGGTCAGGCGTCCGACCGACGCACCTCCGCACGGTTCCTGACGATCGGCCTCAACGGCTTGGCGGTCTCCCTGATGGTCGCGGTGCTGGGCCGCTCGACGGGGACGTCCGGTCGTGGCGACCGCGACGACGCCGCGACGGCCGCACGTCGCGTCCTGTCGGCGGTCTTCAGCGCCGAGGAGCTCGACGACCTCCTCACCTCCACCGCCGCGTCGCTGGAGCAGCGCCTGGGCCGACTGATGGGCGAGGAGGAGGGCCGGTTCATCGCGCTTCTGGGCCCGGTTGCCGATGACGCGACCGATCGTGCGACCGTGACGCCCGGCACCACCGATGTGGCCGAGCGACTACGCGAGGCCGCGCGGCGTGTCGACGATCTGCGCTACAAGGGAGTGAGCACGTGACGGCAGCCGACCTCGACGAGGCGCGCGACCTGGTGCTGCGCGGCAGCGACATCGGCGCCCGGATCGAGGCGCTCGACGCTGCCGTCGACGCAGCCCGCGGGCGCTTGGACGACGCGGCCCTGGCCGACGCGCTCGGCGTCGCCGACCGCGGGGCAGCCCGGCTCCGGCTCTCCGCGCAGCACACCGTGGTCGCCATCGCGGGTGCGACCGGCTCGGGCAAGTCCTCGACGTTCAATGCCCTGACGGGCCTCGAGCTCTCCTCCACCGGGGTGCGCCGCCCGACGACGTCCTGGGCCACGGCCTGCGTGTGGGGGAGTGCGGGCGCGAGCGAGGTGCTGGAGTGGCTCGGCATCCCGCCGCGACACCAGACGATGCGCGACTCGCTGCTCGACCTCGACCACGACGCCGCCTACCGGGCCGACCGCGAGCTGGACGGCGTCGTGCTGATGGATCTGCCCGACCACGACTCCACCGAGGTGGCCCACCATCTCGAGGTCGACCGCCTGGTTCTCCTGGCCGACCTCATCGTCTGGGTGCTCGATCCGCAGAAGTACGCCGACGCGGCGATCCACGATCGCTACCTGGCGCCGTTCACCACCCACGCCTCGGTGATGGTGGTCGTGCTGAACCACATCGACACCGTGCCGCAGGACCGTCGCCAGGCGATGGTGGACGACGTGAAGCGGCTGCTGACACTCGACGGTCTTGCCGCCGTGCCGGTCTTCGCGATCAGCGCGCGCGAAGGCATCGGGGTCGACGAGCTGCGCACCGAGATCGCCCGACGCGTGGCGGAGAAGCGCCTGACGCGCGAGCGGGTCGAGTCGGACCTGCGGCAGAGCGCCGAGCGGATCGCCGCTGAGCACGGCGACGCCGACCTCGCGAATCCGACTGCCGTGTCGTTGGACGCACGCCGCGTGGAGGAGTTCGAGGCACGGTTGGCCGAGGCCGCTGCCGTGCCGGTCGTGGCAGACGCCGTCGAGACCGTCGTCCGATCGCGGATGCGCCGGATGGTGGCGTGGCCGCCGGCTGGTCTGCTGCTGCGGCGCGGTCGCCGTGACCGCGGCGGCATCGGAGCGCGGCTCCAGACTCCGCGAGCCCAGGTCACCGCGGAGGTGCGCGAGTTCGCTGCGGATGCGACGGCTGGGCTCGGCCGGCCCTGGGTCGACGCCGTCGACGACGTCGCGGAGGCGGCGATCGACCCGATCTGCGCGGGACTCGATGCCGCGGTCGCGGCCGTCGACCCGCAGCGCACCGGCGTTCCGGGCTGGGCTCGTGCCGTCGGCGTCGTGCAGTGGCTGCTGCTCCTGGCAGCGATCGGCTGCGGCGTCTGGGCGGGCCTGCTCGGCTCGCGGGGCGAGCTGCGGGAGTCCACGATCTTCGACCTGCCGGTCGCGATCGCCGCGGCCGTTGGTGCCGTGGTGCTGGGCCTGGTGCTGTGGATCGTCGCGGGCGCGCTGGCCTCCACCGGTGCTCGCCGCCGGCGGGCGCAGGTGATGGCCGCGGTCGGGGACGCCGTGGAGTCAGCCGCACGCGAGCACGTCGTCGCGCCCGTGCGGGCAGAGCTGGCCGCGCACGCGGAGGTCTCGCGGTCGCTGGCCGCCGCGCTCGCCTGACCCGGCACGCCCTAGTCTTGAGGGCATGGCGGAGTACGTGTTCACCCTGCGCAATGTGCGCAAAGCCCATGGCGACAAGGTCGTTCTCGACAACGTGACGTTGTCGTTCCTGCACGGAGCCAAGATCGGCGTCGTCGGTCCGAACGGCACCGGTAAGTCCTCGCTGCTGCGGATCATGGCGGGGCTCGACCATGCCAACAACGGCGACGCCATCCTCGACCCCGACGCCACGGTGGGCATGCTCCAGCAGGAGCCCCCCCTGACCGAGGGCAAGACGGTGCTGGAGAACGTCGAGGAGGCCGTCGGCGACATCCTCGCGAAGAAGAAGCGCTACGACGAGATCTCCGAGGCGATGGCCGACCCCGACGCCGACTTCGACACGCTGCTCGCCGAGATGGGCGAGCTGCAGGAGGCGCTCGACGCCGCCAACGTGTGGGATCTCGACAGCCGCCTCGACCAGGCCATGGACGCCCTGCGCTGCCCCCCGCCCGACGTCCTGGTCGACAATCTCTCCGGTGGCGAGCGCCGCCGCGTGGCGCTCTGCAAGCTGTTGCTGCAGCAGCCGGACCTGCTGCTGCTCGACGAGCCCACGAACCACCTGGACGCCGAGTCGGTGCAGTGGCTGGAGGGCCACCTCAAGAGCTACCCCGGCGCCGTCTTGGCGATCACCCACGACCGGTACTTCCTCGACAACGTCGCCGAGTGGATCCTCGAGCTCGACCGCGGCAAGACCCACCCCTACGAGGGCAACTACTCCACCTACCTGGAGACCAAGAAGGACCGTCTCAAGATCGAGGGGCAGAAGGACGCCAAGCGCGCCAAGATGCTCGAGAAGGAACTCGAGTGGGTGCGCTCCAACGCCAAGGCCCGACAGACCAAGTCCAAGTCGCGTCTGGCCCGCTACGAGGAGATGGCCGCCGAGGCCGACAAGGCCCGCAAGATCGACACCGCGGACATCAACATCCCGCCGGGACCGCGCCTGGGTGACGTCGTGCTCGAGGCCGACCACCTCACCAAGGGCTTCGAGGACCGGGTGCTGTGGAACGACATCTCCTTCAGCCTCCCGCGTGCCGGCATCGTCGGCATCGTCGGTCCGAACGGCGTCGGCAAGACCACGCTGTTCCGGATGATCACCGGCGGCGAGACGCCCGACTCCGGCGACCTGACCGTGGGCCAGACCGTGAAGCTCTCCTACGTCGACCAGAGCCGTGGCGGCATCGACCCGAACAAGAACGTCTGGGAGGTCGTCTCCGACGGCCTGGACTTCATCAAGGTCGCCAACTTCGAGATGAACAGCCGCGCCTACGTGGCCTCCTTCGGCTTCAAGGGCCCCGACCAGCAGAAGAAGGCCGGCGTGCTCTCCGGTGGTGAGCGCAACCGTCTGAACCTGGCGCTGACGCTGAAGCAGGGTGGCAACGTGCTGCTGCTCGACGAGCCGACCAACGACCTCGACGTCGAGACGCTCTCCTCGCTCGAGGATGCACTGCTCGACTTCCCCGGCTGCGCCGTGGTGACCTCCCACGACCGGTGGTTCCTCGACCGGATCGCCACCCACATCCTGGCGTGGGAGGGCACCGAGGACGAAGAGGGCGCCTGGTTCTGGTTCGAGGGCAACTTCGCCTCCTACGAGGAGAACAAGATCGAGCGCCTCGGCGTCGAGGCCGCCCGCCCGCATCGGGTCACCCACCGCCGGTTGACCCGCGACTGACGCCGACCTGATCCCAGGTCGGCGAGCCGACGGCAGAGAGGCCAGAGTCTGATGGTGTTCCGGCGCACGCCGAAGCTGCTCGGGCCCGGTGACCTGCCCGAGGGCTTCGCCTACCCGGACGGCGTGGTGGAGCGCATCCGCGACTACTCCTTCCGCGACTGGGAGTGGCTGCAGGGAGCGCGACTGCGGGAGGCCGCCGCCCAGCTGTGGCAGGCGTTCCCTCGCGAGTTCGTCCCCTTCGCGCTCCGCAAGGGCACGTCGTTCGTCGCCTGCCTGGACGCCGCGCGCGTGGGGCCGCAGGGCTTCGAGGTCGTCACGGTCGACGTCCGTGACCCCGGCCGCGGTCTGGTGCAGCACCTGCCCGACTTCCCGTCCTGGTTCGAGGCGGCTCGGGCCGAGGCCGAGGGTGGCCGCGGAGGCGGCGCGCCGACGTCGGCACCGCCGGTGCCGGGGCCGTCAGGCCCCGCGCCCCAGCCCGGTGCACCTGCCCGACCCGGCGGGTACGCCGCCGGCGGGCCCTCGGCACCTGGAGCGCCGGGGGAGCCGGTGGGCTTCGAGGAGCCGGGCGGCTACGGCGGTCCCGAGTCGTTCGACTCCTCTGCCGTCGGGTCCTGGGTACCGCCCGAGCGTGGGCAGTGCGCGTGCGTCCACCATCTCGAGGACTTCCTGATGGAGGTCGTGCCGTTCGGGAAGACCGCACCGTCGGGGCTGGAGCCGCGACGCGTCTCCGACCTGGTGATGAGCCACGAGATCGACGCGCGCCCGGGATTCCCGGGCCCGCAGCTGGAGTTCCGCAAGCGCCCGGTCGGGCCGTTCCACTGGGAGGTCTGGCTCGGTCAGGGCGCGCGGCTGCACCTCGACGAGGGCGGCCGGGTGGACCTCGAGCTCTGGCTGATGCGCAACCCGAACGTGGGTGCCGTGGTCTGGCCGCAGCGTCAGACCCTGCATCTGCAGGGCCCGCACCTGTGCACCGACGGAGTGCTCACGCTGATCGCGCGGGCGCTCCTCGACGACCGCGTGCGACGTCGCAAATAGGCGGCCGCGCGACCTCCCAGCGGGACCGCTGACCTCCCTCTCGGCGCCCGGGTCAGCGCATCTCGCGGTCGGGGTGTGCGGCGATGAGATGGTCGGCGACGGCGTCGAAGACCCGTCCCACTGCCGCGAGATCCTCCGCGGAGGCCAGGTCCACGAAGTGGTCACGGACGCCGTGCACGTGGGTGGGCGCGATCGAGGCGTGCAGGCTCCGGCCCTCCTCGGTCATCACCGCGACGACGCCGCGGCCGTCCTCGGGTGAGTTCGTGCGCTCCACCAGTCCCGCGCGTTCCATCCGCTTGACGGTGTGGGTCACCCGGCTGCGGCTGTGTGCGAGCGCATCCGCCAGCTGCGCCATCCGCATCCGGCCGTCGCGCTCGGAGAGTCGCACGAGGATCTCGTACTCCACCAGGGAGACGCCGTGCGCGCGCTGGAGGTCGTCGTCGAGACGATCGAAGAGCAGCGTGCTTCCGAGCAGGAACGCTCGCCAGGAGCGTTGCTGCTCCTCGTCGAGCCATCGCGGCGGGGTGCTGCCTGTCACATCGCTGACCCTACTTGCGGCGCGAGGCAGGTGCGGTCAGAACACGACGCCCGGCTGCGAACTCGCAGCCGGGCGTCGTGGTGGAACGCGATCAGGAGGTCGCCGTGGAAGGCGCGCTCACATCCGCTCGAGGATGAGCGCCATGCCCTGGCCGCCGCCGACGCACATGGTGATCAGACCGGTCGACTTGTCGTGGAAGTCGAAGCTGTTGATCATCGTGTTCTGAAGGCGGGCACCGGTCATGCCGAACGGGTGGCCGACGGCGATCGCGCCGCCGTTGACGTTGAGCCGGTCGATGTCGATGCCGAGGTCCTGGTAGGACGGCACGACCTGGGCGGCGAACGCCTCGTTGATCTCGACGAGGTCGATGTCGTTGATCGTCATGCCGGCGTACTTCAGCGCGTTCTTGGTGGCCTCGACCGGACCCATGCCCATGATCTCGGGCGAGAGGCCCGAGACGCCGGTGGAGACGATGCGCGCCAGCGGCTTGAGGCCGAGCTCCTTGGCCTTGGTGTCGCTCATGATCACGACCGCGGCCGCGCCGTCGTTGAGGGCGCAGCAGTTGCCGGCGGTGACGACGCCGTCCTCGCGGAAGACCGGCTTGAGGCCGGAGATCGCCTCGATGGTGACACCGGCGCGCGGGCCGTCATCAGCGGTGACCACGGTTCCGTCAGGCGTGGTGATCGGAGTGATCTCGCGCTCCCAGAAGCCGTTGGCGATGGCCTGCTCGGCGAGGTTCTGCGAGCGGACGCCGAACTCGTCGAGCTCCTGGCGGGAGAGGCCGCGCATCGTCGCGACGTTCTCGGCCGTCTCGCCCATCGCGATGTAGATGTCGGGGGCGAGGCCGTCCTCGCGCGGGTCGTGCCAGGTGGCGTTGGACGCCGTCGTGGCGACCGTGCGGGCCTGGGCGTCGGCGAAGCTCGGGTTCTTGGTGTCGGGCCAGTGGTCCGGCGTGCCCTTCATGAACCGCGAGACGGTCTCCACGCCGGAGGAGATGAAGACGTCGCCCTCACCGGCCTTGATCGCGTGGAAGGCCATCCGGGTGCTCAGCACCGAGGAGGAGCAGTAGCGGTTCACGGTCGCGCCGGGGACCGAGTCGAGGCCGAGTATCGTGTTGACGACCTTGGCCACGTTGAAGCCGGCCTCGCCACCGGGCTGACCGCAGCCCAGGTAGTGGTCGTCGATCGTCGTCGGGTCGAGCTCGGGGATCTTGTCCAGCGCCGCACGGATGATGGTGGCGGCGAGGTCGTCGGGACGCAGGTCCTTCAGCGACCCCTTCATGGCGCGCCCGATCGGCGAACGCGCGGCGGAGACGATGACGGCTTCAGGCATGGAGGCACTCCGTTGTTCTCAGGGATGTCAGCCTGAGCCTAGAACAGGTTCTCGTGTCGGTGGCTGAGAGGATCCGGGACGTGCGTCACGTCTACGACTGTCCGACCCGCTGGGCCGACCTCGATCAGCTCGGTCACGTCAACAACGTGATCTACGTGGACTACCTCCAAGAGGCCCGTATCGACCTGATGCGCCACCTGTTCGGCCCGCGGCCGATCGGTGCCGCCGACCTCGTCGAAGGCGTCGTCGTGGTGCGCCAGGAGATCAGCTACCTGGCTCCGTTGGGCTTCGGGTTCGGACCCGTCTCGGTCGAGTGCTGGGTGAGCGAGGTCAAGGCGGCCACCTTCACGATCTCCTACGAGATCTTCCATGCCGCTCCCGACCGCGGATCTGACGGGCGACGGGTCTATGCCCGGGCGCGGTCGGTGCTCGCACCGTTCGTCTTCGCCGAGGAACGCCCGCGCCGCCTGGACGTCGAGGAGCGTCGGGTGCTGCGCGACGTCCTGGAGTCTCCTGGCGATGGGGGTGCTGGGTGGGGCGAGCTCGTCGCGGTCGAGGTCGACGACGTGGTGGTGTCGCGTGAGGCGCAGGACGCGCTCCGTTACGACGTCCACGTGCGGTTCTCCGACGTCGACGCGTACCGCCACGTCAACAACGTCGTCTACTTCGAGTACTTCCAGGAGTCGCGCATCCGTCTCCTCGCCCAGGTTGCGCGCGACGCAGGGGTCGTCGGCAACGTGGTCGTCGCCGCGGCCGACGTCGGCTACCTCGCACCGATGCTGCAACGCTCCGAGCCGTACCTGTGTCGCAGCAGCATCGTGGCGGTCGGGTCGCGCTCGGTGACGGTGGCCGGCGAGATCGTCGACCCCGCGGATCAGGCCCGGGTCTACGCGCGGGCTCGCGTCACTCTCGTCTTCTTCGATCCGGCCACCCAGCGTTCGGCCGAACCGCCCGCGGCGCTGCGTGAGACCCTGATGGCGCTGCTTGCGCCGGCCTGACGTCGTCGTACCCGCGCCGGCGCCGGACGGGAGCCGAGCGGTGTCTCAGCCTGATTCCAGGCTCAGCCCTGGGTGTTCACCATGAACTGGGCGGCGTGCGTGACGTAGTCCCAGAACTGGGCGTCCTGCTCCGGTGTCAGGGCCGCGGCGTCCAGGCCGGCGCGGAAGTGCACCAGCCAGCGGTCGCGCGCCTCGAGGTCGACCGGGAACGGTGCGTGCCGCATCCGCAGACGTGGGTGACCGCGCTGCTCGGAGTAGGTCGTGGGCCCGCCCCAGTACTGGATCAGGAAGAGTCGGAATCGCTCCTCGGCCGGCCCGAGATCGGCGTCCGGATACATCGGGCGCAGCAGCGGGTCGGTCGCGACGCCCTCGTAGAACACGCGCACGATCGTGGTGATCGTGGGCTCGCCGCCGATCTGGTCGTAGAACGAGCGCTCCGGATCGCCGTGATCGCTGAGCTTCAGGTCGGTCATGAGGCGTCCTCGTTGCTGGGGGTGACACCAGTGTGGCGGGTGCCGGTGTCGGCGCCCGAGCCGGTGCCGTCGCCGGCGTCGGTGCGCTGCCAGACCACCCGCTGGGGAAACGGCATCTCGATGCCCTCGTGGTCGAAGCGAGCCTTGATCCGCTCACGCATCTCCCGAGCGATCGCCCACTGCTCTCCCGGCGTGGTCTTGAGCACCACGCGCACGGTGACGCCGTCGGGGCCGAGATCCTGTACCCCCCACACCGACGGCTCCTCGATGACCTGGTGCTTGAAGTCCTCCTCCTCCCACAGCGAGTGGGCGACGTCGGCGAGCACGCGTCGCACGCGGGCGAGGTCCTCGTGATAGGCGACGCTGACGTCGAGCACGGTGCGGGCCCAGTTCTGGCTCTGGTTGCCCACGCGGACGATCTCCCCGTTCGGCACGTACCAGACCGTCCCGTTGACGTCGCGGACCCGCGTCATCCGCATCGAGACGGCCTCGACCGTGCCGATCGCCTCGCCGAGGTCGACGGAGTCGCCGACGCCGTACTGGTCCTCGAGGATGATGAAGATGCCCGAGAGGAAGTCCTTCACCAGCGACTGAGCACCGAAGCCGAGCGCGATCCCGACGATGCCGGCGCTGGCGATGATCGGGGCGATGTCGACGCCGATCTCGCTGAGCATCATGGTGCCGAACACGGCGACGATCAGCCCGGTGACGACGCTCTTGAAGAGCCCGCCCATCGCCTCGGCCCGCTGCAGGCGGCGCACGGGCGGCTGGAAGCCGAGCCGATCCAGGCCGATGCGCTCGCCGACCCGAGGCGGCAGGGCGGCGTGCGCCGCGCGTCGCACCACCCGGTCGATGAGTCGGTGTGCCACCCACCGCACCACGAGTGCGAGGAGAAGCAGTCCCAGGACGGCGAGGGGTTTGGTGACCAGGACGTCGGAGGACTCGGCGAGCGGTTCGCTACCGGTCCACTGATAGATCAGCCGGCAGACGGTCTCGCCCTTCTCGCACGGGTTCGCCATGCCTCCATGCATAACAGGTGGACGGCGAGAGCTCCCGGCGTGGGGTACGCCACGTCGGCGTGGCGCAGAGCGCTCCGAGAGCCCGATATCCTGGCCGCGTGAATACGCCCGTCGCCCGTCGCCTCGCGATCACCGTCTCCGTCTGCGCTGGTCTCGCCGTCTCGTCCGTGCTCGGTGCCGGCTCCGCCGCCGCCGACGTCCCCGAGGGGTGGCCGGTCAACGACACCGTCGAGCCGCTCCACGCGCTGTTGGTGCTGCTCGGCATCCCGCTGTTGAGCGCTCTGGTCATCGCCCTGCTGTGCTACCTGCCCTCGCTCGTGCGCGGTGAGTCGATCGCCCCCGGTGGTGCGGCGACCGAGAGCCAGTGGCTCGGAGGCCCGCGCAAGGCAGCCGGTGAGTTGGCGGCTCCCGACGGCGACGACTCGCAGGCAGGCGGAGCCAGTGGCCGCTGGTGACGTGCTCTCCGGCGCCGACCGGGCGTCGCTGGACGAGACGATCCGCAAGGCCGAGCAGCTCTCCCGCGCGGAGTTCTCGGTGTTCGTCGGCCACGCCGACGGCGAGGACGCGCGCGCATTCGCGACGAGCCTGCACAACACGCTGGTGGCGCCTTCGCGCAGCATCCTGATCATGGTCGACCCCGGGCGCCGCTCGCTCGAGGTCGTCACCGGCGGGTTCGTCCGCCGCACCCTCGACGACGTCCAGGTCGAGCTCGCGATCGAGACGATGACGCGCTCCTTCGGCGAAGGCGACCTCACCGGCGGTCTGCGGCGAGGCATCCAGCACCTCGCCGAGCACGCTCGCGCCACCGCCAAGACGGGCTGAGCCTCGATCACCGGTTCGCTTCGGTGGTCGAGGAGGTCGCCCTGCGACCGTCTCGAGACCGGATGGGTCGAACGCCGACGCCGGCTGGTGGGGTTTTCGAGGCCCTCGCTGGCGCTCGGGCTCCTCGACCACCGGGGGGCGCTCAGCGCGGAGCACACTCCTGGGCGTGGAGCGCGCGGCCGATCTCGGCACGTCCTTCGCGCACGTAGCGGACGGCGCCCGGATTCGCCGACGCCGTCTCCAGCCACGCATCGATGCGCGCGGCCAGCTCGGGCGAGGTGAGCGCGCGTGGGAACAACCCCTGCAGTGCGACGGCGGCCTTGTGGGCGCCGAGGCTCTCCCACGCCGACCCGACGGCGTCCAGGTAGCGCTCCACGAACGGTTCGAGCACGGCACCCTGGTCGGCGACGTTGAAGGCGACGGCGATGCTGCGGGCGGTCTCGTTCGGGGTGTCGGGGGAGAGGGCCGCGGTCCAGGCTGCCTCCTTCGCCGCGACGTCAGGTCGCACGGCGCGCGCAGCGGCGGCCTTCTCCTTGCCGGAGATCGTCGAGTCCTCGGCGAGCATCGCCTCGATGCGTGCCTCGTCGGCGCGCCCGGCTGCGGCGAGGCCGGTCAGCAGCGACCACCGCAGGTCGGTGTCGACGTCGAGCCCCTCGAAGGTGAGCGTTCCGTCGAGGATCGCCTCGAGGTCGTCGAGCCCGGCGTCGGAGCGGGTGGCGGCCGCTAGAGCGCGCACGAAGGTCAGCTGGTGGTCGCTGCCCGGCTCGGCGCTGTCGAGCAGTCGCCGTAGTCCGCGCTCCCAACGGTCCTTGATCTCGGCGCGGTGCTCGGGCGGCGTGTAGTAGTTCACCGCCAGGGCCGTGGAGTCGGGGATGCGGGTGACGCCCCAGGCGTCGGTCTCCGAGCCGATGTTGCCCAGCACCAGGTCGACGAAGTCGGATGTCGCGAGCTCGCCGTCGCGGGTCATGTCCCAGGTGGCGCCCCAGATGATCGCGCGCGCCAGCGAGTCGGGCATCGCGGAGAGGCCGGCGATCGCGGTCTGCAGCGACCGGTCGTCGAGCCGGACCTTGGCGTAGGCGAGGTCCTGGTCGTTGAGCAGCAGCAGGTCGGGCTGACGCAGCCCGACCGCCTCGGCGACCTCGGTGCGCTCGCCGTCGACGTCCACCTCGAGATACTCCCGGCGCACGAGCCGGCGCGCGCCCTGCTCCTCCACCCAGTCGTAGAGACCGATGCCGAGACGGTGGCGGCGCAGCGTCGGCCAGTCCGGGTGAGCGGTCTGGCGAACGGCGAGCGAGGCGTACGTGCCGTCGTCGGCGAGAGTGAATTCGGGGGAGAGCGTGTTGACCCCTGCGGTCTGCAACCATTCGGCGGCCCAGCCGCGCAGCTCGCGGCCCGAGGATCGTTCCAGGGCGGTCAGCAGGTCGTCGAACTCGGAGTTGCCGTAGGCGAAGTCGCGGAAGTAGGCGCGCAGGCCCTCGAGGAAGGGCTCGAGCCCGACCCAGGCCACCAGCTGCTTGAGCACCGAGGCGCCCTTGGCGTAGGTGATCATGTCGAAGTTCACCTCGACGGCCTCGAGGTCGTGGTTGTCCGCTGCGATCGGGTGGGTGCTCGGCAGCTGGTCTGCGCGGTAGCCGGTCTGCTTGCGGGCGTTGGCGAAGCCGGTCCAGGCGTCGGTGAAGTCCGTGGCCTCGGCCTCGCACCAGTAGCAGGCCCACTCGGCGAACGATTCGTTGAGCCAGAGGTCGTCCCACCAGCGCATCGTCACCAGGTCGCCGAACCACATGTGCGCCATCTCGTGGGTGATCACCGAGCAGCGGAACTCGTAGAAGGAGCGCGGCTGACGCGAGCGGGGGAGGTACTCGTCGCGCAGCGTCACGCAGCCCGCGTTCTCCATGGCGCCCATGTTGTACTCGGGCACGTACAGCTGGTCGTACTTCTCGAACGGGTACGCCATCTGGAACTGGGTCTCGAAGAACGCGAAGGCCTGACGGGTGATGCGCACCAGCTCCTCACGGTCCAGGTGCTCGACGAGCGACTGGCGGCAGTAGTGGCCGAGCGGAATGGTGCCGTAAGGACCTTCGTAGGTGTCGAAGACGCCGTGGTACTCGCCGGCCACGATCGCGGTGATGTAGGTCGACATCGGCTTCGTCGCGGGGAAGTGCCACACCGCGACGCCGTCGCGCTCGGACGCCGTGGGCTCGGGCGTCGGTGCGTTCGAGACCACGACCCAGTGGTCGGGCGCGGTGACGTGGAAGGTGAAGGTGCCCTTGAGGTCGGGCTGCTCGAAGGTGGCGAACACCCGGCGGGCGTCGGGCACCTCGAACTGGGAGTAGAGGTAGACGCGATCGTCGACGGGGTCGACGAAGCGGTGCAGGCCCTCCCCGGAGTTGGAGTAGCGGCAATCCGCGCGGACGACCAGGACGTTGTCGGCTTGGAGGTCGGGCAGCGGGATGCGGGAGTCGGCGTAGGTCGCCGGGTCGAGCGTGACGCCGTTGAGCGTGATCTCGTGGACGGTCTCGGCGACCAGGTCGGCGAAGGTCGACGCGCCGGGTTCTCCGCAGGTGAAGCGGAGTTCGGTGGTCGAGGCGAACGTGCGATCACCGGTGGTGAGGTCGAGCGACACGTCGTAGGTGGACACATCGAGCAGGGCGGCGCGGGTGGCCGCTTCGTCGCGGGTCAGGTTGGTTCCGGGCATGGTCGGCATCCTGTCATTCCCGCAGGTCAGCCGGGAGAGAGGGCCTCGGGGGCGACGCCGGCTGCGCGACCTTCGGGTACGGGAGTTCTTCCGTCGATCGTCGCTGTCGAGCGAAACGACACGCGTGTAATTACGCGAATGCGAGAAAATGTTACTGATGTGAGTTATGGGGAAATTGTTGCGAAACGCACCCGATGTGCTTGACAGTGTTCCCCGTGCCTGGCCTGAACCGGTTCCGACGACTGCTGCCCGTGCTGCTCATCGCAGCGCTGGTGCCCCTCGCCGTCCCCTCGTTCGTGCCGGACAGCGCGCCGTCCGCCCAGGCCTCCTCGACCTACCTGTGCACCGGGTACGAGGGATGCGCCAAGGCCGGCTATCCGAGTTCGGGCTACGCCGCCCGGAGCGGCCAGATGTACTGGCGGATGTACTCCGGCCACAACTGCACGAACTACGCCGCCTACCGCATGATCCAGGCCGGCATGTCGGCCGAGCGGCCGTGGAGCGGCTCGGGCATGGCCTACAACTGGGGATACGCGATGTCGCGGATCACCGACAAGGTTCCCGCCGTCGGCGCGATCGCCTGGTGGGACCGCGGTGTGTCCGGTGCCGGGTCGAGCGGACACGTCGCCTACGTCGAGCGTGTCGTCTCTCCGACCGAGATCGTGATCTCCGAGGACAGCTGGAGCGGCGACTTCCACTGGCGCACGATCGTCAACGACGGACGCGGATGGCCCACCGGATTCATCCACTTCGTCGACCAGGCGGTCACCAACACGTCCCCGCCTGCGGTGAGCGGCACACCGCAGGTGGGGTCCACCCTCACGGCGACCTCGGGGGCCTGGAAGCCCTCCGGCGCCTACGCCTACTCGTGGTTGGCCGACGGCGTCGCCGTTCCGGGTGCCACCGCGGCGACCTTCACGCCCGGGCCCTCGCACGTCGGCAAGGCGATCAGCGTGCGGGTGACCGCTCGCAAGACCGGGTACGCCAACGGCACCGCGCTGACGGCGTCGACCGTCGCGGTCGCACCGGGGCTCATCGATGTCGGCGGTGCGCCGACCCTGGAGGGCGAGGGCATGGTCGGCCAGGTCCTGCGTGTCGATCCCGCGTCGTTCTCCCCCCAGCCGACCACGACCGGCATCCGGTGGCTGGCCGACGGCCGGGTCATCCAAGGTGCCAACGGCGCCTCGCTCGAACTGACTCCTGCGCTGGTCGGTCGCACGATCCGGGTCACTCAGGTGGCGCGTCGCAACGGCTACGAGCGAGCCACGGTCGACTCGCCGATGAGTGTCGGTCCGGTGCTGGCGGGCGTGATCGAGGTGGCGACTCCGATCGCGATCGAGGGACGCAACCGTTTCGGATCGACGTTGTCCGCCGTGCGGGGAGCGTTCGCGCCCGCGGATGCCCAGGCGACGTTCGAGTGGCTGCGCGACGGTGTCGTGATCGAGGGTGCCGGTGCCGCGAGGTACCAGCCCACGCCCGCCGACGTCGGACATCGGCTGGGGCTGCGGATCACGGCCACCAAGCAGCACTACCGCTCGCTCGAGCGCACCTTCGACTTCGGGCGCACCACCACCGGCTCGCTGATCCGGATCGCGAAGCTGACGCCGATCCGGGGTGGCGTCAAGGCCGTGGTGCGCGTGGTCGCCGCGGGTGTCCAGCCCAAGGGCCTGGTCGTGATGACCGTGGGCAAGCACGTGGTTCGCGGTCGCCTGGAGAACGGTCTGGTGCGACTGCGGCTGGACGGGCTGAGCACGGGCCAGCGCCGCGTGCAGTTCGAGTACCGCGGCACCGATGCCGTCGAGGCGTCGCGCACGGCGAAGGTCGCCACCGTCAAGTAGTAGGTCGCGGTGGTTGAATCGATGCCATGACGCAGACACCAGGTTCTGGGACCGCCGACTTCTGGTTCGACCCGCTCTGCCCGTTCGCGTGGATCACCTCCCGCTGGATTCTCGAGGTCGAGCAGGTGCGCGACATCGAGGTGACCTGGCACGTGATGAGCCTGGGGTACCTGAACAAGGACCGCGACCTCCCCGACGAGTACCGGAAGATCCTCGCTCCCGCCTGGGGACCCGTGCGCGTGTGCATCGCTGCCGAGCAGCGGCACGGTCGCGAGGTCCTGCTGCCGCTCTACACGGCGCTGGGGGAGCGCATCCACCCCGGTGGTCGCAAGCTCCACGAGGAGGGCGACGGCGGGCGGGCGCTGATCGCGGAGGCTCTGGCCGAGGCAGGTCTCGAGGCGGACCTCGTGGATGCCATGGACGACTCCTCCCTGGACGACGCGGTCGCCGCGAGCCACCACGAAGGCATGGATCAGGTCGGCGACGACGTCGGCACGCCGACGATCTCCTTCGACGGGTCGGCGTTCTTCGGGCCCGTGCTCTCCAAGATCCCGCGGGGCGAGGAAGCGGGGACGTTGTGGGACGGCTGCGTCGCCGTGTCGAAGTTCCCCTACTTCTACGAGCTCAAGCGCACCCGGAGCGGGGATCTCGACTTCTCCTGACGCTCGCCGCGACGTCGGCGATAATCACCGGGTGTACCGGGTCGCGTCTTCTCGAGCTCGGGCGACCGGTCTGGCGACGGTGATCTCACTGGTCCTGGCGGCCGCCCTGCTGCTCGTCCCGACGTCGTCTGCGAGTGGCGCGACGACGCACTGCGTGGGCTACTCCGGCTGCCGTGCTCAGGGGCTCAGCGACTCCGGCTACGGGGCGGTCAACAACCGCTACTACTGGAACATGGCGCTCGGCCACAACTGCACGGCCTATGCGGCGTACCGGATGATCCAGGCGGGTCGCCCGAACTCCAGGCCATGGAGCGGAAGCGGCGACGCGAACCGCTGGGGCCATGAGATGGCCGGCATCACCGACGGCACGCCGATGGTGGGCGCCGTCGCCTGGTGGGACGCCTTCCGCGGTGGCTGGGGCGAGAACGGCCATGTCGCCTACGTCGAGCGCGTCACCGCCAACACGATCACGATCTCCGAGGACATCTACAACGGGGACTTCCGCTGGCGGACGCTGACGCGAGGCGAGGCCGCCTGGCCGACCGGGTTCATCCACTTCGCCGACGAGCGGGTGCGCGCCGTCCGTTCGCCGAGCGTCAGCGGAACGCCGCGGGTGGGGGAGGTGCTCAACGCCTCCGGGGGCACCTGGAGCCCGGGAGACGTCGCGCTCTCCTATCAGTGGCTCCTCGACGGTCGCCCGATCAAGGGAGCGACCGGCTCGCGCCTGGAACTCACGCCGTCGATGCTGCGCAAGCGGGTCGACGTCCGAGTCGACGCCTCGAGAATCGGGTACCAGGCCGCGACAGCGACGATGCGTGCTGCGCGCCGGGTGGATCTCGGCGTGATCGACCGCCGTCGCGCACCCCGGATCATCGGCAGCGCGCGGGTGGGCGAGATCGTCGTCGCGGACCCCGGCGTGTGGGAGCCGCGAGTCCGCGCCCGCTACCAGTGGTTCGCCGGGGATCGTCGGATCCGCGACGCCTCGGGACCCCGGCTACGGATCGGACCTGAGCTCGCCGGACGTCGCATCCACGTGCGGCTGACCCTGCGCGCTCCCGGCTATCGTCCCGCGAAGGCGCGGGTCGCCGTGCCGCGCCCGGTCGGCCGCGGAGCGTTGGAACGACGGGTGTCCCCGCGCATCCTCGGGACACCGCAGGTCGGGCAGACCCTGACGGCGCAGCCCGGAGGCTGGTCGGTGGAGCCCGCCAAGCGTGCCTACGTCTGGTTCGTCGACGACCAGGTCGTGGAGGGCCAGTACGGTCCGCAGCTCCTCGTGGACGCCGCCATGGTCGGTCGCGCCATCGTCGTGGTCGAGGGAGTCGCCCGGCCGGGCTACGCCCCCGGCGTGAGCGCCTCCAGGCCCGTCGGTCCGGTCGTCGAGGCGAGTTGATGGGGCGGCTCGTCGAGCTTCACCGCTACCCGCTCAAGTCCGGGCGGGGCGAGTCCCTGGACGCCGTCGACGTCGAGCCCTGGGGCCTGGCCGGCGATCGCCGGTGGATGGTCGTCGATCCCGAGAACCCCGGACAGCTGGCGATCACCGCGCGGGAGGTGAACAGCCTGCTGCTCGTGGGCGCGCAGGCACGCGAGGACGGCGGTCTGCGTCTCACCGCTCCCGGCGTCACCGGACTCGACGTCGCGCCGCCGGACGCGCACCGCCAGGAGCCCGTGGGCCTGTGGCGTTCCCGTCTCACCGCAGCCCCGGCCCCCGACGCGGACGGCTGGCTCACCGCCGTCCTCGGGCGCCCGGCACGACTCGTCTGGCTCGACGACCCGCGCCGTCGGCCGACCAACCCGACGTACTCCCGAGTCGGCGACCGGGTCTCCTTCGCCGACGGCTATCCGCTGCTCCTCGCCACGGAGGAGTCGCTGGCTGCGCTCAACGACGTCGTGCTGGGGGCGTCGGCGCACCCACGCGAGCCGCTGCCGATGACCCGCTTCCGCCCCAACGTCGTCGTCACCGGCGCGACGGCCTGGGCCGAGGACGACTGGCGACGGCTGCGTATCGGCGACGTCGTCTTCAGGGCCGTCAAGGGCTGCGCACGCTGTGTGATGACCACCGTCGATCCCGAGACCGCGGTGCGTGAGAGGGAGCCGATCGCCTCGCTCGCACGGATGCGACGCTGGGACGGCGCGACCTGGTTCGGCGTCAACCTGATCCCCGACGACCCGCAGCGCGTGCACCGGCTTCGGCTCGGCGACGACGTCGAGATCCTCGAGGCGGTCGAGCCCGGCGGCGGCCCGCTGCGCTGACCTGTCGCCGCATCGCCCGGTCTCGACATGCTCGACCAACCGCTCGGTCATCGACCCGTCGCACCGGTCATCGAGCTTGTCGAGATGGCGGGTCGGGCTCGGCAGGCTCGACCACCGGGGTTCGGTCATCGAGCTTGTCGAGATGGCGCCAGGTCAGGGAGGTCGCCATAACGCCCTTCGATCAGTGCGATCCGTTTGGCGCGGCCCCAGCCTTGGATCTGCTTCTCGCGAGCGAAGGCGTCGGCGATCCGCATGTACTCCTCGTGCCAGACCAGACGCACCGGCAGTCGACAGCGCGTGTAGGCGGAGCCGGCTCCGGCTGCGTGTTCCTCCAGGCGTCGGCCGAGGTTGTAGGTACTGCCGACGTAGAACGAGCCGTCACGGCACTGCAGCATGTAGGTGAAAGGCATCCTGCACGGTCGCCGACCAAGAGGCGCGGTCGACGGGCAGCGACGGTGGGGATGTGGAATCGAGGTCGAGGCGGTCGCCTGTGCGTGCTGACGGGTCTCGACAGGCTCGACCACCGGCGTTCGGTCATCGAGCTTGCCGAGATGCGGGTCTCGACAAGCTCGACCACCGGGGCGGACCGCGGTCGCGGGCGTCAATAGGATCGTCCCTATGACGCATGTCCTGTCCGCCGTCGCCTGGCCGTACGCCAACGGCCCGCGCCACATCGGCCACGTGGCCGGTTTCGGCGTGCCCTCCGACGTGTTCAGCCGGTACATGCGGATGGCAGGACACGAGGTGCTCATGGTGTCGGGCTCCGACGAGCACGGGACGCCGATCCTGATCGCGGCCGACGAGGCCGGCATGACGCCGCAGCAGCTCGCCGACCAGAACCACCGGATCATCGCCGAGGACCTCTGCGCCCTGGGGCTGAGCTACGACCTCTACACCCGGACGACGACGCGCAACCACCACGCCGTCGTCCAGGAGCTGTTCCTCGGGGTCTACGAGAACGGCTACTTCGTCGAGCAGACGACGAAGGGTGCGATCTCGCCGTCGACGGGACGCACGCTGCCAGACCGCTACATCGAAGGCACCTGTCCGATCTGTGGGGCCGGCGGTGCTCGTGGCGACCAGTGCGACACCTGCGGCAACCAGCTCGACCCGGCCGACCTGATCGACCCCGTCTCACGGATCAACGGGGAGACGCCGGAGTTCATCGAGACCCAGCACTTCTTCCTCGACCTGCCGGCGCTCGCCGAGGCGCTGACGGCCTGGCTCGACGAGCGCGAGGCGACCGGGCTGTGGCGGCCCAACGTCATCCGGTTCAGCCAGAACATCCTGGAGGAGATCCGCCCGCGCGCCATGACGCGCGACATCGACTGGGGTATCGCGGTGCCGCTCGACGGTTGGCGCGAGAACCCCACCAAGAAGCTCTACGTCTGGTTCGACGCCGTCATCGGCTACCTGTCGGCCTCGATCGAGTGGGCGCGTCGCTCGGGCGACCCCGAGGCTTGGCGTCGCTGGTGGAACACCGCGGACGGCGCGCAGAACCAAGCGCTCTCGTACTACTTCATGGGCAAGGACAACATCACCTTCCACTCCCAGATCTGGCCGGCGGAGCTGCTCGCCTACTCCGGACGCGGATCCAAGGGGGGCGAGCCGCGCGAGTACGGCGTGCTCAACCTGCCGACCGAGGTGGTCAGCTCGGAGTTCCTGACGATGGAGGGCAAGAAGTTCTCCTCGTCGAAGAAGGTCGTCATCTACGTGCGCGACCTGCTGAGCCGTTACCAGCCCGACGCGTTCCGCTACTTCGTCGCGGCGGCCGGCCCGGAGAACCAGGACTCCGACTTCACGTGGTCGGAGTTCGTCCGTCGCACCAACGACGAGCTGGTGGCCGGTTGGGGCAATCTGGTCAACCGCACGGCGACGCTGATCCACAAGAACTTCGGCGAGATCCCGGCAGCGGGCGAGCTCACCGACGTCGATCGTGCGGTGCTGGACGCCGTCGAGGCCACGTTCGGCACCGTCGGCGACCTCATCGGTCGTCATCGCCAGAAGCAGGCGATCGGCGAGGCCATGCGCGGCGTCGCCGAGGTGAACAGGTACGTCTCCGACCTGGAGCCGTGGAAGCTCGCCAAGTCCGACGGCGACGCCGAGCGCGAGCGTCTGGCCACGGTGCTGCACGTCATGGCGCAGTGCGTCGCGGACCTCAACGTCGTGCTGTCGCCCTTCCTGCCGTTCTCGGCCAACCTGGTCGACGCCGCCCTCGGCGGCAGTGGCCAGGTCGCGCCGATGCCGCGGATCGAGGAGGTCGAGGACCTCGACGGTGGCGCGCCGTACCCGATCATCACCGGCGACTACAGCGAGATGCCGGCGTGGGCGCGCCGTCCCGTGCAGGTCGGCGCGACGGTCGACAAGCCGACGCCCATCTTCGTCAAACTCGACACCGCACTGGTCGAGGAGGAGCTCGCGCGTCTGGCCTGATCGAGGGAGTGTCATGGGCGAGAGTGCGTGACGGCGTAGCCGTGACGTCGCGTCGCGGGTAGCGTCGCGGTGTGACGCAGGACACCTACGACTATGTGATCGTCGGCGCCGGGAGCGCGGGGGCCGTGCTCGCGGCCCGGCTCAGCGAGGACCCCCGCCTCAGTGTGGCGCTGATCGAGGCGGGAGGGGCGCCCGACATCGACGAGGTGGCGATCCCGGCGGCGTTCCCCGCGCTGCTGCGCACCAAGTGGGACTGGAACTACTGGACGACCGAGCAGAAGCAACTGCACGGTCGTCGGACGAGCTGGCCGCGGATGAAGGCGCTCGGCGGGTGTTCGGCGATGAACGCGATGATCTACATCCGCGGGCACCGGGTCGACTACGACGGCTGGCGGGACGCGTTCGGGGCCACGGGCTGGGGCTACGACGACGTTCTCCCGTACTTCCGTCGCTCCGAGGCCAACAGCCGGCTCGGGGCGCCGTTCCACGGCACCGACGGTCCACTCACCGTCGAGGACCGTCGCTACACCCACGAGCTGACGTCGGCGTTCGTGGAGAGTGCCGTCAGCGCCGGGATGAAGCGCAACGACGACTTCAACGGTGCCGAGATGGATGGCGTCGGCCCCTACCAGGTGACGTGCCGAGGCGGCGTCCGCTGGTCGACGTACCACGCGTTCCTGAAGCCCGTGCAGGGCCGCGACAACCTGACCATCCTCACGGGGGCCCTCGCCGCACGCGTCGAGCTGGACGGCGAGCGCGCGAGCGGGGTTGTCGTCCGCCGAGGTGGTCGGGAGCAGATCGTGCAGGCGCGGCGCGAGGTGGTGCTCAGCGGGGGCGCCATCAACTCACCGCAGTTGCTGATGCTCTCGGGCATCGGGCCGGCCGCCCACCTCGCCGAGCACGGCATCACCGCGCGCGTCGACCTCGCCGGCGTCGGCTCGAACCTGCAGGACCACCCCTTCGTGCCGATGATCTGGCACACCCGTGACACCACCGATCTGGCCGACTTCAACAACCTCGCCAACCTGGTGCGCTGGAAGGCGCGCAAGAGCGGGCCGCTCACCTCCAACGTCGCCGAGACCGGCGGCTTCTGGCGCACCCGGGAGGGGCTTTCGGCCCCCGACATGCAGGCCCACGCCCTGCCGACCGGCATCCACGGCGACGGCTGGCACGAGCCGCAGACGCGGATGACCTCGGTGCTCGCGACGCTGGTCGAGATCCGCAGCCGCGGCTCGGTGCGACTGCGCTCGGCCGATCCGACGTGGCACCCGGCGATCGACGCCGCCTACTACGACGACCAAGCCGACCTCGACGCGATGGTCGCCGGCTGCCGGCGCATCACCGAGATCGCCGAGGCAGGCCCGCTGGCGCGCCTGATCGACCGCCCCTGGGAGCGCCCGGAGTCGCCGTCGGACGGCGACCTGGAGGAGTTCGTGCGCACCCAGACCCAGACGACGTTCCACCCGACGTCCACGTGCGCGATGGGGACCGGCGAGGATGCCGTCGTCGATCCCGAGCTGCGGGTACGCGGTGTCGCGGGCCTGCGGGTGGTGGATGCTTCGGTCATGCCGACGGTCGTCCGCGGCAACACCAACGCCCCCACCATCATGATCGCCGAGAAGGCCGCCGACTTGATCAGGAGCACCCGATGACCACGACCGCCGTCACTGCCACCGAGGCGTCCAGCCCGCCCGTGACCTTCGAGTCGCTGAGCCCGATCAGCGGCGATGTCGTGGGCACGCATCCCGTGCACACCGCCGACGACGTCGCGTCGGCCGTCGAGCGTGCCCGCGTCGAGGCGGAGTGGTGGGGCGCACTGACCTTCGACGAGCGCGCCAAGCACCTGCGCACCTGGAAGGCGGTGATGACGCGGCGGATCAACCAGCTCGCCGAGCTGATGCACGCCGAGACCGGCAAGCCGCGCGGCGACGCGCTGCTCGAGATCGCCCTGGGTATCGACCATCTCGCCTGGGCATCCGGCAACGCCGGCAAGCACCTCAAGCGTCGTCGCGTCGCCTCGGGGCTGTTGATGGCGAACCAGGCCGCGCACCTGGAGTACCGACCGCTCGGTGTCGTTGGCGTGATCGGGCCGTGGAACTACCCGGTCTTCACCCCGCTCGGCTCGATCTCCTACGCGCTCGCCGCCGGCAACGCCGTCGTCTTCAAGCCCTCCGAGTACACCCCCGGTGTCGGCGAGTGGATGGCGCGGATGTTCCTGGAGGCCGTCGGGCGCCCGGTGCTCTCGGTGGTCACCGGCTACGGCGAGACCGGTGCCGCGCTGTGCCGCGCCGGCGTCGACAAGCTCGCCTTCACCGGCTCCACCGCCACCGGCAAGCGCGTGATGGCTGCCTGCGCCGAGAGCCTGACGCCGGTCGTCATCGAGGCAGGCGGCAAGGACGCGGTGATCATCGATGACGACGCCGATCTCGCCGCTGCCGCGGACGCCACGCTGTGGGGCGCGTGCGCCAACGCCGGCCAGACCTGTGCGGGCGTCGAGCGCGTCTACGTGCACGAGCGGGTCTACGACGACTTCCTCGCCCAGCTCACCGCCAAGGCCCGCGACCTCCGGGCCGAGGACTCCGAGGACACCAAGATCGGCCCGATCACGATGCCCGCGCAGCTCGACGTCATCCGCACCCACATCGACGACGCACTGGCCCGTGGTGGGCGCGCCGTCGTCGGTGGTGCGGACGCGGTGGGTGAGCGGTACGTGCAGCCGACGGTGCTCGTCGACGTGCCCGAGGATTCGCTGGCGGTCACCGAGGAGACCTTCGGTCCGACCGTCACCGTCACCAAGGTGGCCTCCATGGCCGAGGCGATCGAGCGCACCAACGCCAGCCGCTACGCGCTCGGCTCGACGGTGTTCGCCAAGAAGAACGCGCAGGAGATCGCCGCGCAGCTGCGCTGCGGGATGACCGCGATCAACGGCGTCATCACCTTCGCCGCGATCCCCTCGCTGCCCTTCGGCGGCGTGGGGGAGTCGGGCTTCGGTCGTATCCACGGTGCCGACGGCCTCCGTGAGTTCACCTACGCCAAGGCGACCGCGCGCCAGCGGTTCAAGCCGATGATGGCGCTGACCACCTTCGATCGCACCGAGAAGGCCGACCAGCAGTTGGTCAAGATCATGTCGCTGCTGCACGGGCGGGGCTCCACGCTGCCCAAGCGTTGAGCGACGCGGCACCACCCGGTGGTCGAGCTTGTCGACACCCCTCGCCGCGTCTCGGCAAGCTCGACGACCGGGCGACAGGCTCGACGACCGCGCCCGGGCGCCCCCTCAGCGCAAGGAGTACGTCGCCAGCGAGACGCCCACGTAGTGGCTGACGAAGGCCAGGATCGTGAAGGTGTGGAAGACCTCGTGGAAGCCGAACCACCGCGGCCAGGGGTTGGGCCGCTTGAATCCGTAGACGACGCCGCCGAAGGTGTAGAGCGCCCCGCCGGTGACGATCAGGACGAAGATCGCGATGCCGACGCCGAGGCCCAGGCTCACCGCACCGTCGTAGAAGGCCGGGATGAAGAAGACCGCCGCCCAGCCGAGCGCGATGTAGATCGGCACGTAGAGCCAGCGCGGCGCGCTGGTCCAGAAGATGCGGAATGCGACGCCGAGGATCGCCCCGCCCCAGACCGCCGACAGCAGCACGACGCGAGCGGTGCCCTCGAGCAGGATGATGCTGAACGGCGTGTAGGAGCCCGCGATGAGCAGGAAGATGTTCGCGTGGTCGAAACGGCGTAGGAACGCCCAGGCTCGGGGCGACCACGTGCCGGTGTGATAGATCGCCGAGACGCCGAAGAGCAGCAACGCGGTCGCGGCGAACAGCGCCGAGCCGATCCGCGTGCCCGCCGTGGGGGAGAGACAGACCAGCACGATGCCGGCGGCCAGGGTCAGCGGGGTGATCCCCAGATGCAGCCAGCCACGCAGCTTCGGCTTGACCTCCGCGAGCTTGTCGCCGAGCGCGTCGAGCGCCGCGTGAGCGGCATCGCCGGCGTGCTGGAATGCCTGGTTCATGGCGCAAGGATATCCGGCGTCCAGAGGCGCGCCTCCCGTACGCTGGCTCGGTGGCGGACTGGAAGCGTGGCGTGCGGCGAGTGCTGTACCCGGCCTACGAGGCCCGGATGCTGCGTCGGATGCCCGACAGTCTCCCGCGTCACGTCGGCGTCATGCTCGACGGCAATCGTCGCTGGGCCAAAGCGGTCGGGCAGGACTCCGCCAGCGGTCACCGTGCCGGAGCGGCGAACATCGAGCCGCTGCTGGGCTGGTGCGACGAGGTCGGGATCGAGGTGGTCACGCTCTGGCTGCTCAGCACCGACAACCTCAACCGCTCGGCGGCCGAGCTGGAGCCGTTGCTCGGCATCATCACCGACGCCGTCGACGCGCTCGCCGTTCAACGGCGATGGCGGCTGCACCTCGTCGGCGCCCTCGACCTCCTGCCCGACGAGACGGCGCGCCGCCTCAAGCTCGCCGCCGACGCGACGGCCGACGTCGAGGGCATGGTCGTCAACGTGGCGGTCGGCTACGGCGGGCGCCGCGAGATCGCCGGTGCCGTCCGCTCGCTGCTGCACGGGCACGCCGCCCTGGGCACCTCGTTGGAGGAGCTGGCGCAGGTGCTCGACGTCGAGCACATCGGCGAGCACCTCTACACCAAGGGCCAGCCCGACCCCGACCTGGTGATCCGTACCTCCGGTGAGCAGCGGCTCGGGGGGTTCCTGCTCTGGCAGAGCGCGCGCTCGGAGTTCTACTTCTGCGAGGCCTACTGGCCCGATTTCCGGCGCGTGGACTTCCTGCGCGCGATCCGCGCGTACGCGCAGCGCGAACGTCGCTACGGCACCTGACCCGGTCGATCCGCGTCACGTGAACTTCACATGACGTTGCCGCGTGTCGCCCTGGACGGGTCGGGTCGCAGGCGTACGTTCGCGAGCACGGACGAGTGGGGAAGCTCGTCCTACCTGGAGGCCCGATCGTGATCACTCACGAACCGAATGTCGACACCGGTCGACGGGCGCCCGCCCGCGACCGCGCGTCGTCAGGAGGGCGTCGGCACTCCGGCGCACGGGCTCACTCCCGGTCCATCTGCGCAGACTGAGGGCCGGCGGGAGTGCGCGTGCGGCCATCGTGAAGGGGTAGTCGTGGCCGACGCCGCCGTCCGGACCCAGCGCACGTCATCGGAGAAGCCCTCTCCGAAGTCCTCCGGCAAGTCCGCGGGGACGAAGAAGTCCCACCGCGCGGACACGCGCACCTATGTGCTCGACACCAGCGTCCTGCTGGCCGATCCGGGAGCGCTCAAGCGCTTCGCCGAGCACGAGGTGGTGCTGCCGGTCGTCGTGATCACCGAGCTCGAGGGGAAGCGGCATCACCCCGAACTCGGCTACTTCGCGCGAACGGCGCTGCGCATGCTCGACGAGCTCCGCGTCATCCACGGCCGACTGGACGAGCCCGTCGCGATCGGTGACGTCGGCGGCACGGTGCGGGTCGAGCTGAACCACACCGACCCCGCGGCGTTGCCGTCGGGGTTCCGGCTGGGCGACAACGACACCCGCATCCTCGCCGTCGCCAAGAACCTGGCCGACGAGGGCCACCAGGTCACGTTGGTCTCCAAGGATCTGCCGCTGCGGATCAAGGCCTCGGCCGTCGGTCTGGACGCCGAGGAGTACCGGGCCGAGGCGATCAGCGACTCAGACACCGGCTACACGGGCATGGCCGAGCTCGAGGTGACGTCGGCCGACCTCGACGAGCTCTACGACGACGGCACGCTCGACCTGCAGCCCGCGCGCGAGTTGCCCTGCCATACCGGTCTGGTGCTTCTCTCCGACCGGGGGACGGCGCTGGCCCGGGTCGGTGCGGACAAGCAGGTGCACCTGGTGCGCGGCGACCGCGAGGCGTTCGGCATCCACGGCCGCAGCGCCGAGCAGCGGATCGCGCTGGAGATGCTCCTCGACCCCGAGGTCGGCATCGTCTCCCTCGGCGGGCGAGCCGGCACGGGCAAGTCGGCCATGGCGCTGTGCGCCGGCCTGGAGATGGCTTTGGAACGCAACGCACACAAGAAGGTGGTCGTCTTCCGGCCGCTGTTCGCCGTCGGCGGCCAGGAGCTCGGCTACCTGCCGGGCTCGGAGAACGAGAAGATGTCGCCCTGGGCGCAGGCCGTGTTCGACACCCTCGGTGCGATCACCTCGCGCGAGGTGATCGAGGAGGTGCTGGCCCGCGGCATGCTGGAGGTGCTGCCGCTGACCCACATCCGCGGCCGCTCGCTGCATGACTCCTTCGTGATCGTGGACGAGGCGCAGTCGCTGGAGCGCAACGTGCTCTTGACGGTGCTGAGCCGTATCGGTGCCAACTCCAAGGTCGTCCTGACCCACGACGTCGCCCAGCGCGACAACCTGCGGGTCGGTCGTCACGACGGCGTCGTGGCGGTGGTCGAGAAGCTGAAGGGGCACCCGCTCTTCGCGCACGTCACCCTGACTCGCTCGGAGCGTTCGCCCATCGCAGCCCTGGTCACCGAGATGCTGGAGAACGTCACGCTCTAGCCGCACGCGGCGTGGCGTCGGGCGATCAGCTGGTCGTCCGGCGCCACGCCGACGGTGTGACCTGCGTGTTCGATGTGCCTTGTGTGACGCACGAGGCGCGCAGAAGCCCCGGAAGTCCCACGAGTTTCGCCGTTCGGTTTGCACGGCCCTGCCGCACGAGGCATGGTGGGTCGCGCACTGGCCGCCACTGACGTCGTCCGGTTCCCCATGCTGTTGCCTTCCGGCGATCACCTACGACTTCTGGATTCCCTCTTGTCGAAGCCCGCCCCGCGTCACCGTGCCGTGCCGCCGCGCCATCGTGCCGCGCGCTCGCCGCGGCCCTCGCGCGTGGCAGGCGTGATCGGTCAGGCGCCGGCCGCACTGCGTGCCACGGTCGTGGTCTCCTCCGTGGCGGTCGCCGCGACGGGCGGGACGATCACCACGGGCCTGCTCACCTCCGCGGCCCCGAGCTCGGCGGCCGCCGGGTCGATGACGTCGGCCACCCCCGGCGGCCTCGACGCGGCGCAGGCCGCGTTGCTGGCGGTCTCCGATGTCGCCCGCGACCAGACGGTGTCCCGCTCGGCCGATCGCCGCGACGACGTCGACCCGCTGAAGGCGGCCGCGCTCTCCGCGCCGTCGGGCCCGGCGGTCACGGGCGAGGAGAACCTCAGCGACGCCGATCCGCGCGACATCGCTCGCGCCCTGCTCGGCGAGTTCGGCTTCTCGCTCGACCAGTTCTCCTGCCTGGACTCGCTCTACATCCGCGAGTCCAACTGGAACCCCCGCGCGGCCAACCCGACGTCGAGTGCCTATGGCATCCCGCAGGCGCTGCCGGGCTCGAAGATGGCCTCGGCCGGCGCTGACTGGCAGACCAACCCCGTCACGCAGATCCGCTGGGGCCTGGGCTACATCGCCGACCGCTACGGCAGCCCGTGCGGCGCGTGGTCGCACAGCCAGAGCAACGGCTGGTACTGACCGCGGCGAGCGGTGAGGCCTCCGCCCCGCCGGATCAGCCCAGTCGCAGGTCGCGGATCGCGAGCTCGGCGGCACGGAACCCGACCATGCCGTGGGCTCCCGGCCCGGGCGGCGCAGCGGCTGAGCACAAGTAGACCTTCCGCGCGCCGGTTCGGTAGGGATTGCGGCCCGGGCGCGGTCCGAGCACGAGCGCGCCGGGCGTCTTCGAGCCGGTGAGGATGTCGCCGGACACGTAGTTGGCGTTGGCCGCCGCGAAGCGCGCAGGGCTGGTCACATGCTGGTCCACGATCCGCTCGCGGAAGCCTGGGGCGAAGCGCTCGATCTGAGCGACGATCGCAGCCGTGGCGTCCCCGGCGTATCCGGCGGGAACGTGGGCGTAGGCGTAGATCGGGTGTACGTCGCCCCGTGACCGAGAAGGATCCGCCAGGTACTGCTGGCCCAGCAGCACGAAGGGACGTTCCGGCAGTCGGCCCGACGCGACGGCTCGCTCGTTGGCGATGATCTCCTCGGCTCCGCCGGAGAGATGTACCGTGCCAGCGGCTCCGACTCCCTCGTCACGCCACGGGATGCCGCCCTCGACTGCGAAGTCGACCTTGAACGCGGCCGGCCCGAACCGGTAGCGGCCGTAGGAGCGTCGAGTCCCTGCCGGCAGACGGTCACCGCACAGCTCGAGGGCCGCACGCGGCGAGAGGTTGAGCAGGACGGCGTCGGCGTGTTCGACCTGGTCGAGCGAGGTGATCGTGACGCCGGTCTCGATGCGACCACCGAGTCCGCGCAGCGCCGCCGTCATCGCGTCGCTGATCGCACGGGTACCGCCGACGGCGACCGGCCACCCGTCGTGGTGGCCCGCGGTCAGGATGCCGACGCCGATGGCGGAGGAGACCATCTCGGTGAGCGGTCGCATCGCGTGCGCGGCCGTGCCGAGGAAGAGCGCCCGGGCCCGCTCGGTGCGAAACGCCCGGGAGAGCGTGGTGGCGGGCAGCAGGGTCGGGGCGCCGAACCGTCCCAGTAGGAGCGGATGCCGAGGCAGGTGCAGGACCGGGCCGAGCACATCCGCGGCGAGGCGATCGTAGGAGCGCGACGGTCCGTCGAACAGCCGCCGCCATCGCCGACCGTCAGCCGCGAGGCCCGCGGCGGTCTGCTCCACCGAGCGATGAAGCAGCGCCGCGGGGCCGTCGTCGAGGGGATGAGCGGCGTCCACGTCGGGCCACGCCCACCGCAGGCCGTGGAGTTCGAGACCCGCGAGCGCCGGCGAACGCACGGCCATGGGATGGATGGCCGCGCAGTGGTCGACGAGGATGCCGTCGCCGAACGGTTGGGAGGTCTTCGTACCACCGCCGATCTCGTCCTGCGCCTCCAGCACGGTGACGTCGGCGCCTGCGCGGGCCAGGGTCAGCGCGGCGGCGAGGCCGTTGGGCCCGCTGCCGACCACGATCACGTTCGCCATGTCACGAACGTAGTGGCCAGAGCGTCGTGGCGCGTCGACTCGCGTGCTGATCGGGGTCGGGGCGGGCGACGGCTACGCGGGAGGTCGCGTCATCGCGTCGACGTCGAGGGCGGCATCGAGGTCGGCCTCGCTGAGCTCGCCGCGCTCGACGTAGCCGAGATCGACCACGGCCTCGCGGATCGTGCACCCCTGCGCGAGAGCGTGCTTGGCGATCGCTGCGGCCGCCTCGTAGCCGAGGTGACGGTTGAGCGGGGTGACCACCGAGGGCGACGACTCGGCGTAGTGCCGCATCCGCTCGACGTCCGCGGTGATGCCGGTGATGCAGCGCTCGGCCAGCATCTGCGTGGAGGTCGAGAGCAGCCGGATCGACTCGAGCACGTTGCGCGCCATCACGGGCATGGCGACGTTCAGCTCGAAGGCGCCGCTCGCCCCGGCCGCTGTCACGGCGGCGTCGTTGCCGATCACCTGGAAGCACACCATCAGGGTCGCCTCCGGCAGCACCGGGTTGACCTTGCCGGGCATGATGCTCGACCCCGGCTGGAGGTCGGGGAGGTGGATCTCGGCCAGTCCGGTGGTGGGGCCAGAGGAGGCCCAGCGCAGGTCGTTGCAGATCTTGGCGAGCCCCACGGCGATCGTGCGCAGCACGCCGGACAGCTCGACGAGGGAGTCCCGCGTCGCCTGGGCCTCGAAGTGGTTGCGGGCCTCGGTGAACGGCTCGCCGGTGCGTCGGCCCAACTCCGCGATCGCTCGCTCGGCGAACCCGGCCGGGGTGTTGATGCCGGTGCCCACTGCTGTGCCGCCGAGCGGCAGCTCGCGCACCCGCGGCAGGACGGCGTCGAGTCGCTCGATGCCGTAGCGGACGGTCGCCGCGTAGCCTCCGAACTCCTGTCCGAGCATCACCGGGGTGGCGTCCATCAGGTGGGTGCGGCCGGCCTTGACGACGTCGGCGAACTCGACGGCCTTGGCCTCGAGAGCGTCGGCGAGGACCGCGAGCGACGGCGTCAGGTCGCCGCCGACCGCGAGCGCGGCTGCGACGTGGATCGCCGTCGGGAAGGTGTCGTTGCTCGACTGGCTCGCGTTCACGTGGTCGTTGGGGTGCACGGTCACGCCCGAATCGGCCGCCAGCGAGGCGATCACCTCGTTGGCGTTCATGTTCGAGCTGGTGCCTGATCCGGTCTGGAAGACGTCGACCGGGAACTGGTCGTCGTGCTCGCCCGACGCCACCGCATCGGCGGCGGCGACGATGGCCTGGGCCTGGTCGTCGTCCAGCGCTCCGAGCTCGCCGTTCGCCGCGGCCGCGGCGGCCTTCACGTGCCCGAGCGCGTGGATGAGCCGCGGTTCGATCGGCGTCCCGCTGATCGGGAAGTTCTCCACCGCGCGCTGGGTCTGGGCTCGCCACAGGGCCGCGACCGGCACCTCCACCTCGCCCATCGAGTCGTGCTCGATGCGGAACCCGTCCGCTGCGCCCTCGCCCGAAGTGCTCACGCTTCCGACGCTACCTCGCCGTCCGCGTCGGCCCCGCGCACTCGGATGCTCGTCCCGGCCACGAGGTGCGGCTGTCCCTGTCGACCGGGTCGCCGGGAGGGCGAACGTCGTCCCTATGCGAACTCGACTGTCCTCCCTGCCGGCCGCCGTGTCGGCGTTCATGCTGTCGGTCGGACTCCTGGCTCTCGTCGTCCCGACGGCCACCGCCCAGGGTGATCCCGCCCCCGCGGCTTCCGGCTCAGCCCCTCCGGCCGCGGAACCGTCGCGCGCCGACGACGGCATCGTCGGACCGCAGCCGCTTCTGGTCGTCGGCCCCGGTGCGAGCGCCGCGCCCACGCCCGGGTGTCGTGACCTGGACCTGAGCTACTTGGCGCAGGAGAGCATCTCCTTCAACGAGGGGATGCCCTGGATCCTGGATGCCGGTCCGGAGATCGACCTGACGGCCTCGTGGGTGCGTGGCGAGAGCCGGACCGTCACCTACGACCCGGGGTCGGGACAGCTGCCGGTGTTCGGATGGGGCGACCCGACCGACTTCCCGCTGTTCCGCGGTGTCAACGACCTACGCATCCACGGCGACGAGCTCGGCGAGACGCGGGTCACCTGGCACCTGGCACGCACCGACGGGGAGCCCGCTTGCGACGGCGAACTCATCACCCGGGTACGCCACCTCGCCACGGCGAGCACTCCGGCGAATGTGCGGTACCGACAGGAGCACTCGATCGTGAAGATCACTGCACCTGCGCAGGGTGCGAAGCTGGAGGTCGGGCGCCCCGTCGAGGTGACGTTCGGCTGCGCGTACACCGGGACGTTGCCGACGAAGAGCGAGTGCTTCGCGTCCGGCGGCTTCGGAGCCACCCACACCGCCACCTTCGCTCCGCATGCGCTGGGTGACGGCTATGTCTGCTTCTATGCCAGCACGGAGGCGGTCGGCGTACCGCCGGAGAGCACGTACGGGTGGTTCAACGGCGTCGACTGTCTCTGGTACCGAGGCGTCGCAGCGACCGTGCCTCCGGCGCTGGAGAAGAGTGTGCGCCTCGAGACGCAGGTGTTCCCCTCGACGGAGTGGAGCGAACTGCCCGACGGCGCGAACGTCGTCGCCGGCAATCCGGTGCGGGTCGTGACCACCCTGCGCAACGTCTCGGGTGAGGAGAAGTCGATCGACCTCGCCCTCCGTGACGTCGCGACGGGGCAGGCGCTCCCGGATTCGGAGGAGAGTTTCGATCTTCCACCGGGCGCGACCTACGAGCGCAGTACCCGCTGGGACACCACCGATCGAGCCTGGCTCGCGCCCGGCCTGCCGAACGTGCAGGCATCGCAGGTAGAGGTCGACGTCCGTGTCGGGCGTGAGAAGCAGGCCGTGCGCCGCGCCGTCGTCGTCCAGCCCCGCCCGGTCGTCCTGGTCCACGGTTGGAAGTCCTATGCCGAGTCGTCGTGGGGCACCTACCAGGACATCGTGGAAACGGGGCACCCCTGGCTGCGCGGCTACGCCGTGGGAGACGGCCGGTTCCCCGGGCGGATGAACACCAACGGCGGGGGCACCGGCTGCCAGACCTGCCGCACCAACACCGTGGCCGAGAACGCAGCGGAGGAGGCTCGCTACATCGAGGGCGTTCGCGCGGCCACGGGCGCGTGGCGGGTAGATGTCCTCGCGCACTCCATGGGAGGTCTGATCTCCCGGTACTACCTGCAGGAGCTGATGCCGCTCGACAACGACGGGCGTCCGGTCGTGCACCGCCTGATCCAGATGGGCACCCCGAACCGGGGCTCCCAGCTCGCCGACATGCTGATGGCCTTCGGTGCTGCCGGCGCAGACAAGATCCCGTTCTTTCCGGCGTCGTACCACCTGACCCCGGAGTGGGTCGAGGGCTACTTCAATCAGATTGTCACCGACACTCGCGGTGTGCCGATCTCCAACCTCGTCGGCACGTCGTTGCCGCTGGTCGGCATGCCGCTGCTGCCCTGGCTCGCCGGTGACGGCATCGTGCCGGCCGACAGTGCTCGCTGGACGCTCGCGGACACGATGGACTCGCCCTACGACTTCCACACCGCGATGACCGAATCCGCCGACGACTTCACCAAGTACGTGCTCCCTCGGCTCTCCACGCCGGTCAGTCCCAGCGAACGACGTGCGGCTGCCCTGGGTCCGCTCTCGGTCGAGCCGGGGGTCGAGGAGGACCCGGTGATCTTCGAGCAGCGCTCGCAGCCGAACGGCGTCCGCACCGCCTCGGTGCCAGCCGGCGGCACCGTGAACCTGCCGTACCAGTTGGAGAACGCCACCACCATGGGCGCACTCGCCGTGGCCGATGATCTGCGGTTGACGTTGCTGGATGCGGCCGGCGAGGTGCTGGCCACCGACGAGGAGCAGGGCGCCGACGGCGTCGTGCAGGTCGCCACTCCGAACTTTCGCGCCACTCGCGGTGCCGGCACCCTCCGGGTCACCGACCTCTCAGGTCAGGCGCGCGACGTGACTCTCCTGACGTTCGTGGCGGGCAGCCCGCTCACCCTTGAGGCCGCCACGTCACCGTGGTCGCGCGCGGGTACGACGTCCGGACCTGCACGTTCCGAGGCCCCGGGTCAGGTCACCGCCCGGCTCGTCCGACTCGAGCAACCCGCCGCGGGCACGGTGACGGCTCGCGTGATCGGTCGTGCTCAGGAGGTCACGATGGTCGACGACGGAGCACACGGGGACGGCCCGGCCGGGGACGGCGTCTACGGCGCCCGGCTCGGCGACCTGCCCGAGGGCCAGCACGCCGTGGTCATCACCGCGACCACACCGGGTGGGTCCACGCGGATCGCCACAACAACGATCGCGGGCAACGGTCGGGGCGGCCCGGTGCCGGGTGACCCAGGCGATCCCGGTCCAGTGGATCCAGGTCCGGTGGATCCCGGTCCGGTGGATCCCGGTCCGGTGGATCCCGGTCCGGTGGATCCCGGTCCGGTGGATCCCGGTCCGGTGGATCCCGGTCCGGTGGATCCCGGTCCGGTGGATCCCGGTCCGGTGGATCCCGGTCCGGTGGATCCCGGTCCGGTGGATCCCGGTCCGGTGGATCCCGGTCCGGTGGATCCCGGTCCGGTGGATCCCGGTCCGGTGGATCCCGGTCCGGTGGATCCCGGTCCGGTGGATCCCGGTCCGGTGGATCCCGGTCCGGTGGATCCCGGTCCGGTGGATCCCGGTCCGGTGGATCCCGGTCCGGTGGATCCCGGTCCGGTGGATCCCGGTCCGGTGGATCCCGGTCCGGTGGATCCCGGTCCGGTGGATCCCGGTCCGGTGGATCCCGGTCCGGTGGATCCCGGTCCGGTGGATCCCGGTCCGGTGGATCCCGGTCCGGTGGATCCCGGTCCGGTGGATCCCGGTCCGGTGGATCCCGGTCCGGTGGATCCCGGTCCGGTGGATCCCGGTCCGGTGGATCCCGGTCCGGTGGATCCCGGTCCGGTGGATCCCGGTCCGGTGGATCCCGGTCCGGTGGATCCCGGTCCGGTGGATCCCGGTCCGGTCGATCCAGATCCGGTCACGCCCGGCCGGCCCTCGACCGGCACCCGACTGCTCGCGCGATTCGAGTCGATCGTGCGTCTGCACCACCTGCGGCCGACGTTGACCAGGCCGATGCGGGCGGCGCTGCGCAATGCCATCCGGTGGGAGGAGGCCGACAGACGGCGAGTGGCGCGCCGGGAAGTCCGTCGCTTCCACCGTCACGTGGTGCTGGCTGGCCGGCGCGGCCACGTCACCACGCCGCAGCGCGTGGCGCTCCTACGCGTGTGGCGCGCCGCACGGCGCCTCGTCACGACGTCCGGCGGGCGTTGAGCGACCACCGTCACCGCGGCGTCGCCTCGACGAGGTGCAGAAGAGCCGACGGGGGGGGGCCCCGGGGGGGGCCCCGGGGCCCCCCCCCCCGGGGGCCCCCCCGCGGGGGCGGACGTTCAGTCGAACAGCTCGGAGAGCCAGCTCTCGCGGCGCTTCTTCTTGTAGCCCTTGTCGTAGTCGCGGTCGTGACGTTGGTCATAGCCACGCGGAGCCGGCGGTGCCTGGTAGGACTCGTACCGGGCGGCGGGTGCCTGTTGGGGCGCGGGCACAGTCGGCCCCTGGCTGAGGGAGCGGTCGATGATCTTGTCGAGCTCGCCGCGGTCGAGCCAGACCCCACGGCACGTGGGGCAGTAGTCGATCTCGATGCCGCTGCGCTCGCTCATCACGAGCGTCGCCCCGTCGGTCGGGCACTGCATGTGGGTCCTCCTGGTCGCCGTCGGAGCCGGAGCGGCTCCCATCGTGTCCAACGACCCGGGGCGATCGACCGTTCCCGCGTGGTCGAGCCCGTGGTGAGGGCCGGCGCCGGTGCCCGCCGGCTTCGTCGGGGATCGGGGCGTCACTTACGCTCCCTGGGCTCGTTGAACCATGTGTCGGCGCGCCCGTCGTCCCTTCCTCGGTGTTGAAAGGCCATTCCTCATGAAGCGCTACCTGTCCGCCCTGCTCGTCCTCGCGAGCCTGATGACGTCCGCCGTCACGATGTCGGCCCCGGCGCAGGCGGCCAAGAAGGCCGGTCCGAGCTACGGCAGCTACTCCAGCTACCTCTTCGACATGCGTGCTCGCGTCGCGCAGCCGGTCAAGAAGCAGGGTCGTCTGTACGTGCAGATCAACCGCAACGGCAACCAGTCCGGCGATCGCCAGGTCATCTTCAAGCGCCAGATCCAGGGCAAGTCCGCGCAGGTCTCCGGCATCCGGGATCTCGCGCCGAACCAGACGATCACGTTCAACAGTGGCGTCGTGCCGTGCGGCAAGTCGATCTCGGCCACGTTGAGTGCGCGCGGTCGCGCCGACGCGAACTCGGCCTGGACCGAGTGGAAGTCGATCTCGGCGAACTTCACGCGCTCCTGCTGAGGCATCTGCCCTGACGTGAGACGAGCCGGCCCGCCGCTGATGCGGAGGGCCGGCTCGTCTGTTCCCCGACGGCGTGTGCCGGTGACACCGCTATTCGGCCGAGCGCACCCGGATCCCCGATACGGGCACGGTGACGGTGCCGGAGGGGTCGGTGAAGAAGTCGTTGCCCTTGTCGTCGACGACGATGAAGGCCGGGAAGTCCTCGACCTCGATCTTCCACACCGCCTCCATGCCGAGCTCGGGGTACTCGATGACCTCCTGGCTCTTGATGCAGTCCTGGGCCAGCCGGGCCGCGGGGCCGCCGATCGACCCGAGGTAGAAGCCGCCGTAGGTGTCGCACGCCTCGGTGACCTGCTTGGAGCGGTTGCCCTTGGCGAGCATGACCATCGAGCCTCCGGCGGCCTGGAACGACTTCACGTAGGAGTCCATCCGGCCGGCCGTGGTCGGGCCGAACGAGCCTGACGCCATGCCCTCCGGCGTCTTGGCCGGACCGGCGTAGTAGACGGGGTGGTTCTTCAGGTACTCCGGCATCTCCTCACCGGCGTCCAGGCGCTCCTGGATCTTGGCGTGGGCGATGTCGCGGGCCACCACCAGCGGTCCGGTCAGTGAGAGCCGTGTCTTCACGGGGAGTTCGGAGAGGACCGCGAGGATCTCCGACATCGGCCGATTCAGGTCGATGGCGACGACCTCTCCGCCGCTGATGTCCTCGGCGACGCCGGCGTCGGGCATGTACTGGGCGGGGTCCATCTCGAGCTGCTCGAGGAAGACGCCGTCCGCGGTGATCTTGCCCAGCGCCTGCCGGTCGGCCGAGCAGGAGACGGCGATCGCCACCGGGCAGGAGGCGCCGTGGCGGGGGAGGCGGACCACGCGCACGTCGTGGCAGAAGTACTTGCCGCCGAACTGCGCACCGATGCCGAAGCTCTGGGTCAGCTTGAAGACCTCCTCCTCCAGTTCCAGGTCGCGGAAGCCGTGGGCGCTCATCGAGCCCTCGGTGGGGAGGTTGTCCAGGTAGTGCGCGCTCGCGTACTTGGCGGTCTTCAACGCGTACTCCGCGCTCGTCCCGCCGATCACGATCGCCAGGTGGTACGGCGGGCAGGCGGCCGTGCCGAGCGAGCGGATCTTCTCGTCGAGGAACTCCAGCATCCGCTTGGGGTTCAGGACGGCCTTGGTCTCCTGGAACAGGAACGACTTGTTCGCCGAGCCGCCGCCCTTGGCCATGAAGAGGAACTTGTACTCCGGACCTTTCGGCCCCTGAGCGGTGGAGTAGAGCTCGATCTGGGCCGGCAGGTTCGTGCCGGTGTTCTTCTCCTCATACGTCGTCAGCGGCGCCAGCTGGGAGTAGCGCAGGTTGAGGTTGGTGTAGGCGTCGAAGACGCCGCGGCTGATCGCCTCGCCGTCGTCCGCGCCGGTGAGCACGCCCTCGGACTTCTTGCCCATCACGATCGCGGTGCCGGTGTCCTGGCACATCGGCAGCACGCCGCCGGCCGAGATGTTGACGTTCTTGAGCAGGTCGAGCGCCACGAAGCGGTCGTTGCCCGACGCCTCGGGATCGTCGATGATCTTGCGCAGCTGGGCGAGGTGCGCGGGCCGCAGGAAGTGGCTGATGTCGTGCATCGCCTCGGCGGTCAGTCGCTGGATCGCCTCGGGGGCCACCTCGAGGAACGTCTTCCCGTTCGCCTCGAACGTGGAGACGCCCTCGGTGGTGATCAGGCGGTACGGCGTCTCGTCGGCGCCGGTCGGCAGCAGGTCGGAGTAGCGGAACTCTGGCGGGGTGCTCACGAGCCCCCAGGGTAGTGGGCGCCTCCCGCGCGATCAGGACCGCACGAGACGGCGGATGGCGGCCGACGCCTCCGCCACCTTCCCGTCGGCCTCGGCGCCACCGGCGCGCGCCGCCTCCACGACGCAGTGGCCGAGGTGATCGTCGAGCAGGGCGAGTGCCACCTGCTGCAGCGCCTTGGTGGCAGCGCTGACCTGCGTGAGGACGTCGATGCAGTAGGTGTCCTCCTCGACCATCCGGTGGATGCCGCGCACCTGACCCTCGATACGACGAAGACGCTTGAGGAGGGCCTCTTGGTGCCCGTGGTGGTGGTAGCCGTGCGCCTGGGTCTCCATGACGTCGATCTTATACCCCTAGGGGGTATGATGTCGGCATGAGCGAGAGCGTCGTGCAGAACTACACCGTCGAGGGCATGACCTGCGGCCACTGTGCCGCTTCGGTCACCGAGGAGCTGGAGGAGATCGACGGCGTCGTCGCCGTCGAGGTCGACGTGACCACGGGATCGGTCACCGTCACCAGCGAACAGCCGCTCGCCGAGGCCGACGTGCAGGCGGCCGTCGTCGAGGCCGGCTACCGGGTGGTCTGACCCGGCATGAGCACCGGAGTCCGCGTCCTCGCGTTCGTCGCGATCCTGGCTGTCATCTTCGGTGGGGCCTGGGCGGTCGGCGCGGCCGTCGGACCGATCGGCACCGACGACACCGGGCACGGCTCCCACTCGACGGGTCGCACGGTGCTCGACCCGGTCGAGGGTGGGGCGGAGCATGAGCACGGCTCGGACTCCGACTCCGACTCCGGCGACGTGGGCGGGCCTGGCGGCCTGGCGGTCGCGCAGGACGGCGTCCGGCTGGTGCTGGCCGACCAGACCCTTCGCGCGGGCACGCGACCGCTGAGCTTCGTCGTCGAGGGAGCCGACGGTCGTCCTGTCACGGAGTACGACATCGTGCACGAGAAGCGATTGCACCTGATCGCCGTGCGTCGTGACTTCGGCGGCTTCCAACACCTGCACCCCGTGCTCGACGACGGCATCTGGTCGACGTCGGTGGACGTGAGCCCTGGAGCATGGCGGGTGTTCGCGGACTTCACTCCGGCCGGTGGATCGCCGGTCACCCTCGGCGCGGACCTGCAGGTGCCGGGCTCGGTGCCCCCGGCGCGACCGGGAGAGGAGAGCCGCACCGACGAGGTCGACGGCTTCACCGTGCGCCTGCACGGAGACCTCGTCGCGGGCCAGCACGAGATGCTGCACGTGGAGGTACAGCGCGACGGCGTGCCCGTGACGCCGGAGCCGTATCTGGGTGCGTTGGGGCACCTCGTCGCGTTGCGCGAGGGTGATCTCGCCTACCTGCACGTGCACCCCGACGGCGAGAGCACGACGTTCGGCACCGAGGCGCCGAGCCTCGGTCGCTACCACCTCTACTTCGACTTCCGGGTCGGCGGGGTGGTGCGCACCGCGAACTTCGTGCTGGACGCCGCGCGCGGCGCCGCCGCCTCCGACGTCGACTCGGGCGACGTGGATGCCGAGACGGACGAGACGGGCGCGGGCCATGCGCACTGAGCTGGCCGAGACGGCCGCGGTGGCGGACGCGGCAGGGCGCGTCGAGCTGGAGCTGACCGGCATGACGTGTGCCTCCTGCGCCAACCGGATCGAGCGCAAGCTCAACAAGGTGCCGGGTGTCGCCGCGACGGTGAACTACGCGACCGAGAGGGCCGTGGTGCGCCTCAGCGGCCCCGAGGTCACGACGTCCGAGCTGATCGCCGTCGTCGAGTCGGCGGGATACGGCGCGACGGTGCGGGAGCCGGATCGACCGGTGTCCGCCGATGCACCGGACGACGGGGGCGCGTCGTCCGTGGGTGGGCTGCTCGACGACCCGCTGGCGCAGCGTCTGGTGGTGTCCGCGGTACTGAGCGTGCCGGTCGTCGCGATGGCGATGGCGCCCGCGCTGCAGTTCACGTACTGGCAGTGGCTCTCGCTCACGTTGGCCGCACCCGTCGTGGTGTGGGGAGCCTGGCCGTTCCACCGCGCCGCCTGGGTCAACCTGCGTCACGGCGCCGCCACGATGGACACCCTGATCTCGATGGGCACGCTAGCGGCGCTCGGCTGGTCGGTCTGGGCCCTCTTCTGGGGAACCGCGGGCACTGCCGGGATGACGCACCCGTTCGAGCTGACCATCCGGCGCGGCGACGGCAGCGCCAACATCTACCTCGAGGCCGCCGCGGGCGTCACGACCTTCATCCTGGCCGGCCGCTACCTGGAGTCACGGTCCAAGCGTCGTGCCGGTGCCGCGCTGCGCGCCCTGCTCGACCTCGGCGCCCGCGACGTCGCAGTGCTGCGGGAGGGCGCGGAGCTGCGGATCCCGATCAACGAGCTCGGCGTCGGCGATGAGTTCGTCGTGCGGCCGGGGGAGAAGATCGCCACCGACGGCGTCGTCGTCAGCGGTGCCTCGGCCATCGACGCCGCCCTCGTCACGGGTGAGTCCGTGCCGGTCGACGTCGTCGTGGGCGACCAGGTCGTCGGCGCGACCCTCAATGCCGGCGGGCGCCTCGTCGTCCGGGCGGAGCGGGTGGGTGCCGACACCCACCTGGCGCAGATGGCGCGCCTGGTGGAGGAGGCCCAGGAGGGTAAGGCCGCCGCCCAGCGGCTCGCCGACCGGATCTCCGGGATCTTCGTCCCGGTCGTGATCGCGCTCGCCGTCGGCACGCTGGCCTTCTGGCTGGGCAACGGCGGCGGCGCGAGCGCTGCGTTCACCGCCGCGGTCGCCGTCCTGATCATCGCGTGCCCGTGCGCGCTGGGGCTCGCGACGCCGACGGCGTTGATGGTCGGCACGGGTCGTGGCGCCCAGCTCGGCATCCTGATCAAGGGTCCCGAGGTGCTCGAGCAGACCCGGCGCATCGACACCGTCGTCCTCGACAAGACCGGCACGATCACCACGGGCGAGATGACCGTGCTCGAGGTCGACGCCGAGCCCGGCCACGACGCTGACGAGGTGCTGCGGGCCGCGGGGGCGGTGGAGGCCGCCTCCGAGCACCCGATCGCCCGAGCCATCGCCGACGCCGCACGGGTTCGCGGCGCCCTGCCCGAGGTGACGGGGTTCCTGGCGACCGCCGGTGTCGGGGTCGAGGGAGTGGTCGAGGGCCGCGCTGTGGTCGTGGAGCGGTCGCAGCGGTCGCATGCGACCGGCACCGCCGTCGACGTCCGGTGGGACGGCGTGGCGCGGGGTCGCATCGTCGTCGCCGACACGGTGAAGCCGTCGTCGGCCGAGGGCATCGCTCGGCTGCGCGCACTCGGGCTGAGGCCGCTCCTGCTCACCGGTGACGCGGAGTCGGTGGCGCGTGCGGTGGCCGAGGACGTCGGCATCGCGCCTGACGACGTGGTCGCCGAGGTGATGCCCGCCGACAAGGCCGACGTCGTGCGCCGTCTGCAGGCGGAGGGCCGGGTCGTGGCGATGGTGGGCGACGGCGTCAACGACGCCGCGGCGCTCGCGCAGGCGGACCTCGGCCTGGCGATGGGCACCGGCACCGATGCGGCGATCGCGGCCAGCGACCTCACCCTCGTGCGCGGCGACCTGCGTGTGGTCGCCGACGCGATCCGGCTCTCCCGCCGCACGCTCCGCACGATCCAGGGCAACCTGGTCTGGGCGTTCGGCTACAACGTGGCCGCGCTGCCGCTCGCCGCGGCGGGCCTGCTCAACCCGATGCTGGCGGGCGCGGCGATGGCCTTCTCCTCGGTGTTCGTGGTCGGCAACAGCCTGCGGCTGCGCTCCTTCCGCTGACCGGGCCGGTGGCGGGCGATGAGTCCGAGGGCGAACCCGGGTCGGTAGTGGTCACAGCACCGAGGATCACGAGGAGAGCGACATGACCGGCATCAGGACCAAGATCACCCCGAACCTCTGGTTCGACCGCGCGGCCGAGGAGGCCGCTGCGTTCTACATCGACGCGCTCGGCGGTGTCGGTCGCATCGTCACCGTCGTGCCGCCGCACCCCGGAACGCCGGCGCCCCAGGACGTGCCGATGGTGGTGGAGTTCGAGCTGCACGGCCAGCGCTTCGTCGCCATCAACGGCGGCGACCAGTTCCAGTTCACGCCGGCGGTCTCCCTGGAGGTCACGGTCGCCGATCAGGACGAGCTCGACCGGGTGTGGGCCGCGCTGACCGTCGACGGTGAGGAGCTTCCGTGTGGCTGGCTCACCGACCGGTACGGCCTCTCGTGGCAGGTGACGCCCCAGGCCTACTACGAGGCGATGAGCTCCGACGACGAGGCGGCCAAGAGCCGCATGCTCTCCGCCCTGTTCACCATGCACGGCAAGCTCGACGTCGCCGCCCTCCAGGCCGCCTTCGCCGGCGAGTAGCCCTCCCGTCGGTGGTCGAGAGGAGGGCGCCGAGGAACGAGGTGGGTCTCCCGGTGGTTGAGGAGGGCCGAGGAACGAGGCCCGTCTCGAAACCCCCGCACCCGACCCACTCCCGTCGCCCACGCCGTCTCCAGCGGATAGGGTCCGACCGGCTTCACCCCCGACAGACACACCACAGGACAGGCGGAACACGCGATGGGCGGACGGTTCGACGGTAAGCGGGCAGTGGTCACCGGAGCGGCGGGTGGCGTGGGCCGCTCGACGGTCGAGCTGCTCGAGCGCGAGGGCGCGACGGTCGTCGGGCTCGACCTGCACGCCTCGGACGGAGTGCTGGCGTGCGACGTCAGCGACGAGACCTTGGTGCGAAGCGCCGTCGAGCAGGCCGCCGCGACGCTCGGCGGCATCGACGTCGTGGTCAACGTCGCCGGCATCGACCAGTTCCGCAAGTTCGAGGACCTCGACGTCGCGACCTGGCAACGCCACCTCGGCGTCAACCTGACCGGCCCGATGCTGGTGAGCCACGCCGCGCTCCCGCACCTGCGCGCCAGCAAGGGCAACATCGTCACGATCGCCTCGATCGCGGGTCTGCGTGCCCAGCCGTACCAGGCCGCCTACTGCGCCTCCAAGGGCGGCGTGGTGCTGCTGATGAAGTCGCTCGCCCTCGAGCTGGCCGCCGACGGCATCCGGGTCAACACGATCTGCCCCGGCGGCGTGCAGACCGACCTGCCCACGAACGCCGCCGCCGAGCACCCCGACACCGACCTGGACTGGGGCCTGCTCATGGAGACCGCCGGTGCGCGCTACGGCTTCATGCCGCCCAGCGACATCGCGGACGCCGTCGCCTACCTGGCCTCGGACGCCGCGGCCTCGGTGACCGGCGCCGTGCTCTCGGTCGATCGCGGCACCGCCTGCTGAGCCGCACGTCTCGGCGGTCGGGGCAGAGGACGAGGTCACGTCGCCCCGCAGTGCGACCGCGGTTCCCTATACCCCCAGGTCCTCCGCATCCACGATCCGGTAGGCGTAGCCCTGCTCGGCCAGGAACCGCTGCCGGTTCTGGGCGAAGTCGGCGTCGACGGTGTCGCGGGAGACGACGGTGTAGAAGCGCGCGACCTTCCGCTCGCCCGTCGGGGACGGCGGGCCCGGGCGCAGCAGGCGGCCGAGCCGTTGGGCCTCCTCCTGGCGGGAGCCGAACGAGCCGGACACCTGGATCGCGACCTCGGCCGAGGGCAGGTCGATGGAGAAGTTGGCGACCTTGGAGACCACCAGCAGGCCGATCTCGCCGGTGCGGAACGCGTCGAAGAGCCGCTGACGCTCCTTGACCGGGGTCTCGCCGGTGATGACCGGCGCGTCGAGGGCAGCGGCCAGCTCGTCGAGCTGCTCGAGGTACTGGCCGATCACCAGGGTGGGGGAGTCGGCGTGGAGCGCGACCAGGTCGCGCACCACCCGCACCTTCTCGTGGGTGCAGGACGCGAGCCGGTAGCGCTCCTCGGGTTCGGCGGTGGCGTAGGTCAGCCGCTCGGACGTCGGAAGGGTCACCCGCACCTCGACGCAGTCGGCGGGCGCGATCCAGCCCTGCGCCTCGATGTCCTTCCAGGGCGCGTCGTAGCGCTTGGGCCCGATCAGGGAGAAGACGTCGCCTTCGCGTCCGTCCTCGCGCACCAGGGTCGCGGTCAGCCCGATCCGACGGCGTGCCTGCAGGTCGGCGGTCATCCGGAAGATCGGTGCCGGAAGCAGGTGCACCTCGTCGTAGACGATGAGGCCCCAGTCGCGAGCGTCGAGCAGCTCCAGGTGCGGGTAGGTGCCCTTCCGGCGGGTGGTCAGTACCTGGTAGGTCGCGATGGTGACCGGACGGATCTCCTTGACGGTGCCCGAGTACTCGCCGATCTCGTCCTCGGTCAGCGACGTGCGCCGCACCAGCTCGTCCTTCCATTGGCGTGCCGAGACGGTGTTGGTCACCAGGATCAGCGTGGTCGCCCGCGCTTGCGCCATCGCTGCCGCGCCCACCAGCGTCTTGCCCGCCCCACACGGCAGGACGACGACGCCCGAGCCGCCGTGCCAGAACGACTCGGCTGCGTGACGCTGGTAGTCACGCAGCGTCCAGCCGTCCTCCAGGAGATCGATGGGGTGCGCCTCGCCGTCGACGTACCCGGCGAAGTCCTCGGCCGGCCATCCCAGCTTGAGCAGCGCCTGCTTGAGGTTGCCGCGCTCGGAGCCGTGGACGACGACGGTGTCGTCGTCGATGCGGCTGCCGAGCATCCCGGCGATCTTCTTGGCACGCAGCACCTCCTCCAGCACGGGGCGGTCCGAGCTGGCCAGCACCAGGCCGTGGGTCGGGTGCTTCTCCAGCCGGAGCCGCCCGTAGCGCGCCATCGTCTCGGCGACGTCGACCAGCAGCGCGTGCGGCACCGCATACCGCGAGAACGTCAGCAGCGTGTCGATGACCTGCTCGGCGTCGTGACCGGCGGCGCGCGCGTTCCACAGTCCGAGGGGCGTCAGACGATAGGTGTGCACGTGCTCGGGAGAGCGCTCGAGCTCGGCGAACGGGGCGATCGCCCGCCGACAGTCCGCGGCGCGTTCGTGGTCGATCTCCAGCAGCAGGGTCTTGTCGGACTGCACGATCAAAGGCCCGTCGTTCACCCGAGGATTCTACGGACCGCCCTCAGCCGGACGGCGCGAGCGGGCGCACGGTGCGGATCCGGTGGACGGCGAAGCCGCGCACGTCGTCGGCGCGATGGTCGAACGCGACCAGCGAGCCGCCGTCGACCGAGCGCGGATCGACGACGCGATCCGAGGTCATGCCCTGGTTGTCCAGGTAGCCGATCACGACGGTCGTGCCGGTGTCGATCGCCTCGCGCAGTGCCGCCAGGGCACCGCTCGGCGAGAGCACCTCGGACGGCGGGCCCGCGGCGCCGACGGCACCCGCGGCACGGTCGCCTGCCCGCAGGCTCGTCACGGCCGCCGCGATCCGTGCCGTCTCCCGCGCGGCACTCGAGCGCGACGACGCCGCATCGCTGCGCCGCTGTCCCGAACCCGATCGCGGTGTGCGCGCACGCAGGACGTCGGGGCGCGTCACCTGGACGGCGCCGTCGGGCCCCTCGACGACCGGGGCGGCGCCCAGCTCGCGTAGGCGCGGCAGCAGGACGTCGAGCGAGGTGCTGCTGATCAGCACGGTCGGGGCCAGGCGACGCAGCCCCAGCCCGGCGGCCTGGGGGTGGTGCAGCAGCTCGGTCAGCGCGTTCTCGTCGTCGGCGCGCAGGAACGCCTCGGCGTGACCAACCCGGATCGAGCCGAAGGTGCGGACGGTGTCGTCGACGAGGTAGGTCAGCGGCTGTGGCACCGGTGTCCGCGAGACCGAGCCGAGGAAGTCGTGCAGCTCGACCGCGGTCCAACCGACGTCGAGTGCGCGGCGCACCGAGTCGCGGGTGAACCGGTAGACGGTCGCGCCGCCTTGGGACTCGATGTCGGCCACCAGGTGGAGCGAGCGGGCCAGCGTCGACTCCAGCGGGCCGGGAGCGACGGCGGTGAGGTCGGCCTGGATGAGCACGTGGTCGACCGGCTCGGGGAGCAACGGGTCGAGGGCACTCGCCGTCTCGTGGTCCAGCAGCTCGCGGAGGTACGCCGGTGCGCCGCCGAGCCCCAGCATTCCCAGCGCCGCCGCCTCGCGGCACGCCTCCTCGGTGAACCGGCCCCACGAGCGGGGGCGCCGTGGTCGACGCCAGGTCAGGTGTGCGACGAGCGAGGCCAGGCCGGTGCCTGCCGCGAGGGTCTCGCCGGCGGGAAGCTCGGCGATCGCCTCCAGGGTCGCCCGTCGGGTCGCCGGCGCCTGCGGCTCGCCGATCTCGGCGCTGAGACAGTTGCGTACCTTGCCGGCTTCGTCGCGCCCGCCCACGCGGGCCGGCGAGCGCGGCATCGTCAGCCACGTCGTGGCCAGTCGTGCCCATCGCTGCGAGGTCGGCTGGTCCAGCCAGGCGTCGAACGCGTCGCTGGGCACCCAGGCGAGGTCGCCCTCGTTGTCGGCGCGCTGGCCCACCAGGCCCGCTGCGACCGCCACCTCGACGAGCAGCGCCGCCTGGGCGTCGTCGACCTGCATCCAGGCGGCGGCCGCCCTGAGGTCACGGACACCGAGCCCTCCGTTGCGCAGCACGGCGGGCGGTGCCGTACCCCAGCGCTCGAGCAGCATCTCCACCCGGCGCATCGCCTCGAAGGCGGCGCCCGCCGCGGTGCGGTCGATCAGCGCCGTCGTCCGGGGGGACGTCGCCACGCTCGGCTCGACGTCGACGGCGCGGTCGGTGGTGTGTCCTCCGCGCAGCGCCAGGCCCACCTCCCCGGGCACCACGAGCGTGCCGTTGCCACCCCGTGGCACGAGGAGTCGCCGGGCGAGCAGTTCCTCCGCGGGGGTCCGGGCGTCGTCGACGGCGACCACGACCCGGGAGCCGGACGTCGTGGCCTCGCTGCGCGACTCGAGGAGGTGTTCGAGCATGCGCCGGGCCGGCTCGGACAGCTCCGCGAGCCGGGTGCGGAGCACGTCGCCGCTCGGTGCGTCGGCCGTGCGCGGCCAGAGCCCGCTCGTCCCCGGCCCGCCCCCGAGCGCGTCGCTCAACCCACCGACGGCGCGCAGCCCGTCGGTGGACCGCCACGCGAGCGCGAGCGCCTCGACCCGCGCGAGAGCTTCGGCGACAGCCGAGGGCTCGGCGTCGATCAGTGTCGTCAACTCGGCGGGTGTGGTTTGGCCGGCGACGACCAGGGCATCAAGCACCGAGAGTTCGAACGTGGTCAGTCCGTCGAGCGCCCGTGCGAGCGATGCCCGTGCGGCCGATCGCGACGCGAGCTGGCCGAAGTCGTGAGGAGTGGTGGTGGCGAGGTCGGGCCGGTGCGCGAGGAGCGCGCTCAACTGCTCGTCCGACCAGTTCCGCAGCTGGTCGGCGAGCGAGCGGAATCGGAGCTCCTCGGCCATCCTTCCCACGTTATCGGTGCGCTCCGCACCGTCGGCGGGAGTGTCATGAGCGGCGTCGAGCTCCACCACGGGTCGGCCACCGACGTCGGCCGCGTGCGGGAGGTCAACGAGGACGCCTTCCTCGTCGCTCCGCCGCTGTTCGTCGTCGCCGACGGCATGGGCGGCCACGACCGCGGCGACGCCGCGAGCCGGATCGTGGTCGAGGTGTTCGGCACCCTCGCGACCGACGCGGCGTCCGCCGACAACGTCAGCGCCACCCGCGCGGTCGAGGCGGCGCTCGTGGAGTGTCATCGGAGGCTGGCGGCGCTCGATGAGGCGGGCCGCGCCTCGGGCGACGATCACTTCAGCGCCGGTACGACGGCGGTCGTGGCGTTGCTCGTCACGGGGAGCGGCGAGCCGCGGTGGCTGCTGGCCAATCTCGGCGACTCGCGCGTCTACCGCTACCACGACGGCGTCCTGGAACAGCTGAGCACCGACCACAGCGTCGTCCAGGAGTTGGTCGACGCAGGGGAGATCTCGCGCGCCGACGCCGCCCTGCACCCCGAGCGCCACGTCGTCACCCGTGCGCTGGGCGGGGAGATCCTGCCCGACGCCGACTTCTTCCTCGCGCCCGTCGCCGACGCCGAGCGGCTGCTGCTGTGCACCGATGGCGTGAGTGGGCTCATCGACGACGCGACGATGGCGCGGATCATGGCGGGGGGGGGGGGGCCCCCCCCCGCCCCCCCGGCCCCCGGGGGGGGGGGGGGGCCC
>NZ_JAHRHK010000002.1:157350-175340 GCF_021246465.1 Nocardioides sp. R-C-SC26
CCCGCTGCTGCGTGGGCGCCCCCCGCCCCCCGCGCGGGAGGCCATGACAACGCGACGGCCATCGTGATCGATGTGGTGGGATGGGCTCCCGACCGGCCCTACGACTCGGTCGCCCAGCGCGAGAGTCTCGAGCAGAAGTTGGGAGCGTTGCCGTGAACGAGTCCGCAACCCCGATCCTCACCGACGTCGCACCGGCGTGGTCCTACCGTCACGGTGAGTGGTTCGCCGTGGTGGGTCCGGCCGCAGTGGTCCTGATGCCATCGACGGAGAAGGCCCGGGTCGCCGCTCTGTGGTCGATGGTCGACGACGGCGCGGGCTTCGACGCCGTGCTCGACGCGGTACTGCAGGGAGGCCTGGGCTCGCTGCCCGGCCTCGTGCTCGTCGGCATCGACCCTGCGGGCTCGCCGTCCAAGATCCTCCTCCGCGGAACCGGCGTGACGGCGCGGGTGCAGGGCGAGGGTCCTCCCGTCGACCTCGACGGCGGATCGGCGATCACCTGGGTCGAGCACACCATGGAGACCGTGCAGACGCTCTCGGTGGTCGTCGGTGATCACGCCGCCTCTCCGGACCTGCCGGTCGTCGCAGGTCTGGTGCGGGCCGGCCGTCTCGACCTTCCGCCGGTGCCTTCTCGGCCGACGAATCCGCCGGAGGTCGCCACGGACTCTGTCCTCGCAGCCGAGCCGGGGGACCATGTCGACGCCGCACCGGAGCTCGCCGAGGCGCCTCCGCTCGCCGTCGTCCCCGTCGCCGGGTCAGGTCCGGCCGACGTCGGTGCCGGCGAGGCAGACCCGTGGGTCGACGAGCTCGACCAGAGTGACGAGCTCGCGCCGCCGTCGGCCCTCGACGACCTGTTGGGAGAGCCGGTCCCTGCCGAGCCGTCGCCGTTGGATGCGGAGGGCGACACCAGCAACATGGGCGCCCCCCTCCCGCCTCCCATGGCGTCCCTGCCGCTGCCGCCGGCTTTCGAGGCAGATCGGCCGGCCGTCCCGACGCCGCCCCCGCCGCCGGACTGGCCCAGCGCCGAGACGATCGTGCCCGGCACGCCGGCTGACGGCTCGGCGCTCGACCCGTCCGTGCCGCTGGCACCGCTCGCGCCGCGCGGTCTGGTCGCTCGACTCGTGCTCTCCAGCGGTGAGTCCGTCGACGTCGACGGCGTGGTGCTGATCGGGCGCGCACCCGAGGCGAGCAGGATCCCCGATCCCGACCCGCAGCTGGTCGTGGTGCCGAGCCCGATGCACGAGATCTCCGCGACGCACGTGGAGATCCGTCCCGGGTCCGGTGCCGACCTCGGCTCGGCGGTCGTCACCGACCTGGGCTCGACCAACGGCACGGTCGTGATCCAGCCCGGGCTCGGCGCCGAGGAGCTCAAGCCCGGCATCGCAGTGCAGCTGATCCCCGGAGCGGTGATCAATCTCGGCGACGGCATCACCATCCAGGTCGCCAGCGCTTGAGCCTGCCGACTCCAGCCATCTCCGACGGATCCTGACCGACGATGCCGACTCCCGATACCGCTCTCGCCGCCGAGCTCGATCGCCGCTTCTACGCGTTCGCGCTCGATCGCGCCGTGGCATGGGGACTGATGGCGGGCGCCGGGTATGCCTCCTGGCGCTTCTACCTGGACGACGGCCGGGTCGGTGCGGGCATCGGCGTCATCGTGGGCGCGGTGGCGGTGGTGTCGCTGGCCTTCGCGGTGCCGCTCGGCGTCGCGGGTGTCTCGCCCGGCAAGGCGGCGCTCGGGCTACGGGTGGTGAGGTCGGTCGACGGCCGCCCGATCGGGATCGCGGCGGCGCTCGTGCGCACGGCCTTGCTGGGCATCTTCACCCTCCCCACGCTCGGGCTCGGGCTCGCCACGCTCGCGTGGACGGCCGTGATGGATCCCGGCGGCAAGCGGCGCGGCATCCACGACCGGATGACCGACGCCGTCGTGGTCGACGTCCGACCTCGCCCCGAGCCGGAGGCCCCCGACGCCGACGGTCTGCGTCAGGTCGTGAACCTGACCGCCATGCGTCTGCGTCCCGCGCCGGCCGATCGGGCGGCCGTATCCGCGAGCACGGGCCCGGCGGCATCGAGTTCGACCCGAGCTGATGGAGCGTCCGGTGTGCTGCGGGCCGCTGCCGCTCCGGCAGCGCCGCCCAGCGTGCCTCCCGACGCCGCGCCGAGCCGGGGCCCACGTCCGACGTCCCCGCCGGGTGGTCGGCCCGCAAGTCCTCCCGCGGGTTCGCTCGGTCCGCGGCCCTCCTCGCCGCCGCCGATCGCCGGGGCGCCAGCGACCCGGCGCGGCCAGTGGCGGGTCGACTTCGACACCGGCGAGGGGTTCCTCGTCGAGGGCCTGGCGCTGGTCGGTCGCCGTCCCGAGGCGCGTGCCGGCGAGCCGGTGCGGCACCTGGTGCCGCTCCCGTCCTCGGACATGTCGGTCTCCAAGACCCACGCGCAGTTCCAGGTCGTGCCCGACGGCGCGCTCGTCGTGATGGACCGGGGGTCGACCAACGGCTCGGTGGTCGTGCGCGGTGAGGTCACCAAGTCACTCACCGCGGGCCGTCCGACGACCCTGATCGACGGCGACGTCGTCCGGTTCGGCGACCGCAGCATGCGCGTCACCCGCGTGGATCGCGCCGCCGATGTGCCACAGTCCGACGCATGACCTTCGAGCACACCGAGACCGCCACGACGACCGCCTCACCTGATCGCGTCTGGCAGATCTGGAACGACGTCGCGACGTGGCCGGACTGGGACCCCTCCGTGGCCGACGCCCGGCTCGATGGTCCGTTCGAGGCGGGCACGACCGGCACGATGACGCTGGCCGGCCCGATCGAGGTTCCGCTCGCGCTCGACGTCGTCGAGCCTGGTCGCCGCTACCTGGATCGGCTCACGATGGGCGAGCTGGTGATCGCCATCGACCACGTCGTCGAGGCGACGCCGGACGGCAGCGTCATCACGGTCAGCACCGTGATCTCAGGCCCGGGCGCCGAGGGCATCGGACCGATGGTGACCGCCGAGGCGCCGGCCGCGATCGCGCGCCTGATCGAACTCGCGCAGGGGTAGACCATCGCAACAGGCTGGACCGCTGGAACGTGGTCATCGAGCTTGTCGAGATGGGCCCGGGGAGTCGCGCCGCTCAGTCCTTCGGGTCCGGGACGTCGTCGAAGGCGCCCGGCGTCCCGATGAAGCCGGCGTGCCCCAGCGGCCACACCAGCGCGAACACCTTGCCGACCACGAGGTCCAGCGGCACGAAGGCCCGGTCCTCGTCGCACGACTTGGAACGCGGGGGGCAGAGCCGGTCGGAGGAGTCCGCCGACGCGGCGCGGTTGTCGCCCATCACGAAGAGACGGTCCGGCGGGACGGTGACGTCCCAGTCCCGGTCGCACCCGTTGACCATCGGGCCGTCGCAGTCCGGCTGCGGCGCGATGAAGTCGTCCTCGTCGATCGGGACGCCGTTGATCATCAGGCGACCCTGCTCGTCGCAGCACTCGATGGTGTCGCCCGGCAGGCCGATGACGCGCTTCACCAGGTGCCCGCCGGTCGGGTAGAGGCCGACCCTGGCCAGCGCCTTGGCCAGGAAGGTCTGCGGACCCGGCTCAGGGCCGAAGAGCCAGTCACCGGGGTCCTCGAAGACGACGACGTCGCCGCGGTCGGGCACGTCGTCGAACCAGTAGGAGACCTTCTGCACCAGGATCCGGTCGTTGACCACCAGGCCCGGCTCCATCGATCCCGAGGGGATGTAGAAGGCCTGGACGAAGAAGGTCTTGATCACCAGCGCCATGCCCAGCGCGACCGCGAGGAGCACGATCGTCTCCAGCCACAGCGGCGTCTTGCGCGAGGTGCGCTCGGCACGCCGACCAGCGTGTCGACTCGTCGCCGGCTCGGGAGATGACTCCTGGCTGCCGCTGTCGGGCGACGGGGCGGACGTCGGCTCCACGTCGTCTTCAGGCACGGGGGGACCCTACGCCAGCGAGGATGGGAACCTGTGCCCAACCCGTTGCGGGGCGGAGTGTCGCTGACCGGTTCACCGCGCCAGCACGATCGGGACCCGGGTGAGACTGCCGTCGCTGCCCCGCCATTCGATCCAGCCGGTGTCGACCCGGCCTCCGGCGGGTGCGAGCGCGGAGATCGTCACCGCGGCACGCTCGCCGCGCCGCAGCGTGAGTGTCGTCGGAGAGACGGTGACGGCGTGGCGGGTGCCCACCACGGTGGCGCTGTAGGTCTGCTGTCCGCGGCCGATCGCCGTGACCTGACGGCGCGCATCGAGCACGCCGTCGGTCAGCACCACGGCCGTCGTGTTGAGCACACCGCGCCCGCCGTCCCACCAGGCGCGGTAGCTCTCGACCGGGACCTCCAGCGTCAGCCCCGGCAGACGTCGGGCGGGGGCTACCCGGCCGGCGCCGGAGCGCAACGCGGGACCGGGGACCGGCCGGGCGGCGGTGACCAGGGCCGACCGGGTCGCCTCGGGGCTCAGGCCGGAGCCGAGAAGCGCGGCGGCGACGCCCGCGGTGTGTGCCGTCGCCGCGGAGGATCCGGTGACGAAGTCCCACGCGCTCTCGCGGCCCGCTGGCACGGCGGCCAGCACGCCGGCACCGGGCGCGACGACGTCGGGCTTGAGGAAGCCCGAGCTCAGATCGCCACCGGCAGACCAGCGGGCGACCCGAGCCGGCGAGGAACGCGGCGCGATCGAGCGCAGGGCAGCACGTGCGTCGTCGTTCCGGCGCATCCAGTGCAGGAGAAGGCGTCCTTCCCCGGCGCCCAGATGCACGGTCGGGACGCGGTGCACGTCGGCGGCGACCGCCGAGCCGCGTTCGTTGACCAGGACCATCCCCACGCCGTCGGCGAGCGCGACCGCGCGGGACTTCTCCACTCGCGGCACCACACCACGACGGCACACCACGATGACGTCGTCGGCGGCGCGAGCGTCGAGGCTGCCCGGCACGCAGGCGCGCGCGTCGCCGATGCGGGCGCCCGGCGCGACGAGCTCGGCGGCATCCACGAGGCGGCGCTGCGGCAGGCCCGCGCGCGACAGCATCGCGCCCACGAGGCGTGGCCCGTCACCGAGGACGACGCGCCCCCGGCGCGGCTGCTCGGACGTTGCTCCGACCGTGGTCACCCAGGGGGCGGGGTGCGCGGTGGCGCCGTCGGGCCCGCGGCTTCCGGCGGCCGCGACGACCACGCTCCCACCCTCGGTGGCACCGAGCAGTGCGAGCTCGACGGCGTCGATCTCGCCCGGTCCGCCTACCGAGAGGCTCACGACGTCCACACCGTCCCGAGTGGCCTGGTCGATCGCGGCGACGAGATCGGCATTGGCGCAGCCGTCGTCGGCCGGGTCGGGTGCGCTCCAGCACGCCTTGTACACGGCGAGGGCCGCATCCGGTGCCTGGCCGCTGAAGCGTCCGAGCCGTTCGCCGGCGACCCGCACGGGGACGCGGGCGTTGCCGGCGGCCAGCGAGGCCATCTGCGTGCCGTGGCCGTCGGTGTCACGAGGTGAGAGCAGAGCGGCCGAGCGGAGTGCGTCGGCGCCGAAGCCGGAGACGAAGTACCGCGCGCCCACGACCTTGCCGTTGCAGTCGTCACGGGACCACCGCTCGCCGGTCTGGCAGATTCCGGCAAAGCGGCGCTGTGGCGCGGTCGCTGCGCCGGCGAAGAGCGGGTTCTCCGGAGAGATCCCGGTGTCGATCACCGCGATGACACGTCCGGCACCGCCCTGGCGCGGCGCTGCGCCGAGCGCGCCGATCGCCGCAGCGGGGGCAGCAGCCAGCGGACGGATCCGATTCGGCTCGACGAGAGCCACGGCCGAGTCGGCGCGCAAGGTAGCGGCCTGGGAACTGCTCAGTCGTGCAGCGAAGCCGTTGAGCGCGCTCGTCCAGCGGTAGACGGGGTCGGGAGAGCCGACCTCGGCCAGCAGGCGTGACTGCTCCAGCGCCATGGCGAACGCAGCCAAGGGCGCGGTCGCCGCGTCACCCTCGCGATGACCGGCGGTGCCGGGGCCGTGCAGCACGACGACGTAGAGCCGGTCGCGGTGCCCGTCGCCCGGCCCAGCCCCCGCCGCGGCGGATCCCGCTCCGGAGACGAGGCCCAGCCCGCCCAGGCATGCCACAGCCGCGGTCGCGGCGACGGCCGTCCTCGCGCCGCGACGGCGACGCGCGCCGAGGCGCTGTCGGATCGTCGTGGGGGTCATGGACATGGTGCGGGCCGTTCGTGTGCGGGGAAGGACGTGGGTCGGGCATGCCGCGACCCGCGCCCCATTCTTCCTCACGGGCGGAGCGAACGCGCAGCGAACCTCGGGATCGGCAGCGGGCGCTACCGTGGCGAGGTGTCCGCCCCGCCCGCCCCACTGGTCGTGGGTTTCGACCTCGACATGACCCTGATCGACACTGTGCCCGGTTTCCAGAGTGTCCTTCGCGCGCTCGGTGTCGAGCTCGGTGTCGAGTTCCCCGTCGAGTTGATGACGGCGGCGCTCGGGCCGCCGCTCGACCTGATGCTGCAGCCGTATCTGCCCGCCTCGGAGATCGCTGCCGCCGGCGACCGTTTCCGCTCGCTCTACCCCGAGCACGCGGTCCGCTCCGTCCCGCTCCTGCCGGGGGCCGCCGAGGCGGTGGACGCCGTGCGCGACCGCGGCGGTCGGGTGCTGGTCGTCACCGGCAAGTATGCGCCCAACGCCCAGCTGCACCTGGATCACCTCGCGTTGGACGTCGACCACCTCGAAGGCTGGGTGTGGGGCGTCGGCAAGGCGGACGTCCTGCGTCGCGAAGGTGCTCAGATCTACGTCGGCGACCACGTGCACGACGTGGAAGGAGCGCTCGCCGCCGACGCGCTGAGCGTGTCGGTGCTGACGGGGGGTTGCACGCGCGAGGAGCTGCTGGCCGCCGGTACGCACGTGGTCCTGGAGGGGCTCGGGGATTTCCCGTCGTGGCTCGCCGGATGGCTGGACTAGGGTTCGGCCTGGCCCACGCACTCGACGGCGTGGGCTTCGTGACGTGAGTAGAAGGGGATCGCCGTGCCCAGTGGCAAGGTGAAGTGGTTCGACACCGAGAAGGGCTTCGGCTTCCTCTCCCAGGAGAGCGGGCCGGACGTATACGTGCACGCCGATGCGCTGCCGGCCGGCACCGAGACGCTCAAGCCGGGCACGCGCGTGGAGTTCGGGATCGCCCAGGGGCGCCGCGGCGAGCAGGCGCTCCAGGTCCGCGTGCTCTCGGAGCCCTCGTCCGTGGCGCGCAACCAGGCCAACGCCCGGCGCAAGAAGCCCGAGGAGATGGCCACGATCGTCGAGGACGCCATCACCATGCTGGACGCCGTCGGTGAGGCCTACCGGCACGGTCGCCACCCCGAACGCGCCGGCGGTCGTGCGGCGGCGAAGGTGCTGCGCGCGCTCGCCGACGAGCTGGAGTCCTGAGCCCCTCGGGCAGGGTGCCCGCCTACCGCGCCGGACGACGTCCGGGGCGCGAGGAGAGCACGAACAGGGTCCAGGCGGCCAGCACCGCGAACGCGACGCCGAGACCGAGGTTGGGCTGCTGCGGCATCGCGATGCCGACGAAGCCGCCGATCACCCAGGCCAGCTGCAGCGTGGTGTCGCTGCGCGCGAAGGCGCTGGCCTGCACGTGGGCGGGGACCCCGGACTGGATCGTGGAGTCCAACGACACCTTGGCCAGCGACTGGGCCAGGCCGGCGGCGAGGCCGAGACCGGCCAACGCGAGTACGCCGTAGAACATGGCACCGACCAGCACCATCGCGGCATCGGCCAGGAGCGCGAACATCACGGTGACCGCGGGGTTGATCTTCTTGAGTACCGAGGCGAGCAGGATGCCGATGGTGTTGCCCGCGCCGGCGCCGCCGATCACGATCCCGATCAGCAGCGCCTCCTTGCCCTCCCAGCCGTCGACCGGATGGTCGCGCAGCAGGAAGGCCATGTACATCGTCAAGAACCCCGACAGCCACCGGGGCCCGAGGTTGGCGCGCAGGGCGAAGGCCACCTGCGGCGGGATGAGCGTCCCGCGTCGCCCGCCCTGCCGAGCGCCGTCCTCGGCGCGCAGGTGGAGCTGCTGCTCACCCTCGCTGGAGTCGACCTTCGCGGGGAGCAGGATCGCCGCGACGGTGCCGGCCACGAAGACCACGAAGGCGTAGCGCAGCGACCACTCCGAGCCCACGTAGGCCGCGAGGCCGGCGATCGGCGCGGAGAGCGCGCCCCCGACCACGCCGGCGAGCGAGACCCGCCCGTTGGCCTTGACCAGGGTGAAGTCCTGGGGCAGCAGACGCGGCACGGCAGCTGCCCGGGTCACGCCATACGCCTTGGAGGACACCAGCACGCCGAGTGCGGCCGGGTACAGCAACGCGGAGTCGGCGGCGACGGCGCCCGCCAGCACCCAGCAGAGGAAGCCGCGCAGTGCGAACGTCGCGCCGATGGCCCATCGGCGACCGTGGCTGAAGCGGTCCAGGAACGGACCGATCAGCGGCGCCACGATCGCGAACGGCAGCATCGTCAGGCCCAGGAACAGCGCCACCTGGCCCCGCGCCTCACTCGTGGCGCCGGCGAAGAAGACCGTGGTGGCGAGGGAGATCGCCACGGCCGCGTCGCCGGCCGCGTTGACCGCGTGCAGGTAGATCAGGCGATTCAGGCCGGACTGCTCGGCCCCTTGAGCGTTGGCAGCCCGTTGAGCCTGTCGGACGGCGAACTTGGCGCCGCGGCCGGTGACGCGCGCCGTCGCGCGTAGACCCTTGCCGGTCGCCTTGGCGCTCGTCGTCAGACCCTGGCCGACGGCGCGGCTCCGCTGGCCGCCTGCGCCGCCAGGGGCGCCGTCCGGGGTGGCTCCGGAATCGCGGCCGGGGACCGGCGGGTCCGGTGGCAGCGAGGTCATGGGCACCATCCTGCCCAATGCCCGTACGCACGACCTCCCCCGGTGCGGGCGCGGCGGGGGCCTCGCGCGAGCCCAGTGTTGGCCTCCGCTCGGTCGATCGGCGATGATGCCGGGCGTGACCACCCTCCAGCGTTCCCAGCCCGACACGGTCAGCGCGCGCGCCGTCGAGGTGGCGCGCACCGCGCTGGTCGACGAGGTCGGAGCCGACCAGGTCGGCGAGCACCTCGGCGTCGAGGCGGAGGCGGACTCCGAGCGACTGGTCACTCACTACTTCGCCTGCCGCCAGGCGGGTTACGTCGGATGGCGATGGGCCGTCACGGTCACGCGCGCCTATCGCCAGCAGGTGGTCACCGTCGACGAGGTCGTGCTGCTGCCCGGCTCCGAGTCGATCGTCGCGCCCGATTGGGTGCCCTACCGCGAGCGGATCCGCCCCGGCGACCTCTCGCCGGGAGACCTGCTGCCTGTCGCCGACGACGACCCGCGCCTGGTGCCGACCTACTCATTCGGGGACGACGTCCTCGATGCCGACGAGAAGGCCCAGATCCGCACGGTCGCCAAGGATCTCGGCCTCGGGCGGGTCCGCACCCTCTCGATCGAGGGCCGCGACGCCGCCGCCCAGCGTTGGTTCGACGGCGACCAGGGCCCCGGTTCGCCGTTGGCCCAGGCGGCGCCGGAGTCCTGTCACAGCTGCGGGTTCATGCTGCGGATCGCCGGTTCGCTGTCGGAGACGTTCGGCGTCTGTGCGAACGGCGATGCCAACGACGACGGTCGCGTCGTGGCGTTCTCCCACGGGTGCGGCGCACACTCCGAGGTTCGCCTGGGCAAGCGCCAGGGTCCGCAGCCGCTGCCGGACCACGTCTTCGACTCGCTCAGCGAGACCTACGACACCGTCTGAGCCACCAGTCCGGCCCATCCGCTGCTCCCGGCACGCCCCACCCGTCAGGGTGGATTGGGACCGGTCCTCCGGGGTGAGGATCCCTGGAGATACAGGGCTTCAACGGGAGCCCTCGAAGGATGGAGAGGTTCGATGGGTTACGGATTCGGAGCGTTCCTTCTCGCCGTGGGCCTGATCCTGGCTCTGGCTGTGCAGGACTCGATCAACGGGGTCGATCTGGTGATGGTCGGGTGGATCCTCGCGGCGGTGGGCGCGGGCACGATCGCGCTCTCGGCGATCTCGATGGCGAGCAGCAACCGCTCGCGCAGCGTCACCACGCACCCCGACGGCTCGCAGACCGTGCAGGACTCGCGCACGGCGTGACCTGCAGCTCCCGCACCTGCGGGTAGACCTGCTGTGCGATCAGACGGCGTCGGCGTCGCGCTCTGCGCGGAAACGTCGGCGCCGTCTGCAGTACTCCAACCCGAAGAGGCCGAGCCCCACGCCGGCCAGACACATCCACAGCCACCACGTCGTGCCCTCCCGCTCGAGGCGGCTGTAGAACGGCAACAGGGCCAGGAAGGCGAGGAAGAAACCCGCGGTCCCGACCTCGACCGTCCGCACGCCGTCGACGTCGAGCGGTTCGACGTGGGCGACCAGGTAGGACCGACGTCCGAAGTCGTGCTGAGTCGGCTGATCGTCACGCAGGTCCACGAGGCCACCCTACGCACCGACGCCGTCGGTTCGAATCGGTCTGGACCGCGCACTCGCCGAAATCTGATGGCAACCCACGAGAGCATCCCGTTCTGCCACAGTGACGCCCGTGAGTGCTCTCGACACCTATTTCAAGATCAGCGAGCGGGGCTCCTCGATCGGCCGTGAGGTCCGGGGAGGTGTGGTCACCTTCTTCACGATGGCCTACATCGTCGTGTTGAACCCCCTCATCATCGGCACCCAGCCCGACGCCGACGGCAGGTTCCTCGGCTCCGACGGCAGCGATCCGAACCTGACGGCGGTCGCGGCCGGAACGGCGCTCGTCGCCGGGGTCCTGACGATCCTGATGGGAGTCGTCGCCAACTTCCCGCTCGCCCTGGCCACGGGGCTGGGGCTCAACGCCTTCCTGGCGTTCTCGATCGCCACCGAGATGACGTGGGCCGACGCGATGGGCCTGGTCGTCATCGAGGGTGTGCTCATCCTGATCCTCGTGCTCACCGGATTCCGCACAGCGGTGTTCCGCGCCGTCCCGGCGCAGCTGAAGATCGCCATCTCGGTCGGCATCGGCCTCTTCATCGCCCTCATCGGCTTCGTCGACGCGGGATTCGCCACCGGCTCGGGGGCGGCCAGCCCGCCGGTGCAGCTGGGGCGCACCGGTGTGCTCGGCGGTTGGCCCGTCGTGGTGTTCGCGCTCGGCCTGGTGCTCACGATCGCCCTGTGGGTGCGCCAGGTGAAGGGCGCGATCCTGATCTCGATCGTCATCACCACCGCGGTCGCCATCGTGATCGAGGCCATCGGCGACCTGGGTGCGTCCTATGCCGACCCGAACGGTTGGGGACTGACCGTGCCCCGGTTCCCCGACACCTGGACCTGGCCCGAGTTCGGCACGCTCGGTGAGTTCAACCTCCTCGGAGGGTTCAAGGAGGCCGGCGTCGTCGTCGCGCTGCTCTTCGTCTTCACCCTGATGCTGGCCGACTTCTTCGACACCATGGGCACGATGACGGCCATCGGCGCCGAGGCCTCGCTGCTCGACGACGAGGGGATGCCGCCGAACACGCAGAAGATCCTGGTCGTCGACTCGATCGCGGCCGCCGCGGGCGGCATGGGCGGCGTCTCGTCCAACACCAGCTACATCGAGTCCGCCTCCGGCGTGGGCGAGGGTGCGCGCACCGGACTCGCCTCGGTCGTCACCGGGGTGCTGTTCCTCCTCACGATCTTCGCCTCGCCGCTCGTGGAGATGATCCCGTCCGAGGCCGCCGTCCCGGCTCTGGTGCTGGTGGGCTTCTTGATGATGCAGCAGGTCACCGGCATCGACTGGACCGATCTGGAGATCGCCATCCCGGCGTTCCTCACGATCGTGCTCATGCCCTTCACCTACTCGATCACCGTCGGCATCGGAGCCGGGTTCCTCTCCTTCGTCCTGATCAAGGTGGTGGTCGGCAAGACCGCCGAGGTCAAGCCCCTGATGTGGATCGTTGCCGCGCTCTTCGTCGTCTACTTCGGGATCGACCCCATCACCGAACTGCTCACCTGATCACCGGCGGAGCAGGTACCGACCCGCCTCCGCCAAAGCCGTCACCGCGGCCCGCCGGGAATGTCCCGGCGGGCCGCGGNNNCCCCCCCCGCGGGATTGCTCGGGGCGGCCCGCGGCGTTGTGCAGGTCAGATGAGTCCCACGTTCCGATCCCTCGCCAACCCGAACTACCGGCGCTACGCAGCCGGGTCGCTGGTGTCGAACACCGGAACCTGGATGCAGCGGGTCGCCCAAGACTGGCTCGTCCTCTCTCTCGGTGGCAGCGGCGTGGCGCTGGGCATCACGACCGGGCTCCAGTTCCTGCCGATCCTGCTGCTCTCGCCCTACGCCGGGGTCGTCGCCGACCGGCTGCCCAAACGGCGGCTGCTCCAGGTGACCCAGGCGTCGATGGGGATCACGGCGGGAGCGCTGGGGTTGCTCGCGATCCTCGACCTCGCCCAGATCTGGCACGTCTACGTGCTGGCGTTCGTCTTCGGTGTCGGAGCCGCCTTCGACGGACCCGCGCGTCAGTCCTTCGTCTCCGAGCTCGTGGACGCCGACGACGTCACCAACGCCGTCGGGCTCAACTCCGCGGGCTTCAACCTCGCGCGGATCCTCGGGCCCGCGCTCGCAGGTCTCCTGATCGGTGCGTTCGGCGGTGGCGCGAGCGCCACCGGGTGGGTGATCGGACTGAACGCCGTCTCCTACCTCGCAGTCATAGCCCAGCTCCGCCGGATGGATCAGGATCTGCTGCACCCGGCCCGGCCGACGCAGCGACGGCGCGGGGCGCTGCGCGAGGGCGTTCGCTACGTGGCCGGTCAGCCCCGGATGGTCTTGATCCTGATCGTGGTGTTCTTCGCCGGTACGTTCGGGATGAACTTCCAGATCACGTCGGCACTGATGGCCACCGACGTCTTCGCCAAAGGAGCCGGTGAGTTCGGCGTCCTGGGATCGGCGTTGGCCGTCGGGTCGCTGACCGGCGCCCTGCTCGCGGCACGACGCACCCGGATCAGGCACCGCATGCTGGTGCTGGCCGCGGTGGGCTTCGGCGTCGCCGAGATCGTCGCGGCGACGCTGCCCAGCTACACCGCGTTCATGCTGTTCTGTCCGGTGATCGGGTTCTGCACGCTCACCCTGCTGACCTCGGCGAACTCGATCCTGCAGGTCAGCGCAGCCCCGGAGTTCCGGGGACGCGTGATGGCGCTCTACATGACGATCGTGATGGGCGGCACCCCGGTGGGATCTCCGATCATCGGGGCCATCGGTGAGCACTGGGGCCCGCGCTGGACCCTCGCGGTCGGGGGAGCGATGACGATCCTGGGCGCTGTGCTCGCGGTCGTCGTGTTCGCCCGCTCCAGCGGCGGGATGCGGTGGCTCTGGGGGCAGACCAGGCCGATGAGGAGCCGTATCGAGCCGGCCGAGGACGTCGTGGCACAGGCCTCGTGAGCTCGACGCCGGCGCCTTCGGGAGATCCCGGTCGTCCCGTTTTGCCCCGCTCCGAAGCGGCCGGTAGCCTCGTTCACCGTGTCTGGCTTGCGCCGGGCACTGAGGCGCGCCCTGAATCGACTCGGTCGGATCTGGCGTGCGCGGCACGAGAGCCAGACCGCAACACCCGTGCTCGGCAAGTCGCCGAGTTCTGAGAGTAGACCGAAAGGGAACCACCCGGTGCCCACCATTCAGCAACTGGTCCGCAAGGGCCGACAGGACAAGGTGTCGAAGAACAAGACGCCTGCCCTGAAGGGTTCGCCCCAGCGACGCGGCGTCTGCACGCGCGTCTACACCACCACCCCGAAGAAGCCGAACTCCGCTCTGCGCAAGGTCGCCCGCGTGCGCCTCTCCAGCGGCGTCGAGGTCACCGCTTACATCCCGGGCGTGGGTCACAACCTTCAGGAGCACTCGATCGTGCTCGTCCGCGGCGGCCGTGTGAAGGACCTTCCCGGCGTCCGCTACAAGATCATCCGCGGCTCGCTCGACACCCAGGGTGTCAAGAACCGCAAGCAGGCTCGCAGCCGCTACGGCGCCAAGAAGGAGAAGAGCTGATATGCCGCGCAAGGGTCCGGCCCCGAAGCGGCCGATCGACGTCGACCCGGTCTACGGGTCGCAGCTGGTCACCCAGCTCGTGAGCAAGGTGCTGCAGGACGGCAAGAAGCAGGTTGCCCAGCGCATCGTCTACACCGCCCTCGAGGGCTGCCGTGAGAAGAACGGCACCGACCCCGTCGTCACGCTCAAGCGTGCGATGGAGAACATCAAGCCGGCGCTGGAGGTCAAGTCCCGCCGGGTCGGTGGCGCGACCTACCAGGTCCCGATCGAGGTCAAGGGCAACCGTGGCACCACGCTGGCCCTGCGCTGGCTCGTGGGCTACGCCCAGGACCGTCGCGAGAAGACGATGTCCGAGCGTCTGATGAACGAGATCCTCGATGCCTCCAACGGCCTCGGTGCCGCGGTGAAGAAGCGCGAGGACACCCACAAGATGGCTGACTCCAACAAGGCATTCGCCCACTACCGCTGGTGATCTCAGACGGCGCCTGCCCTACCCGGGCGGGCGCCGTCCTCACCGCCGATTCCCAACCGTAAGGAACGCAGACCACCGTGGCTGTCAACATCACGACGGACCTCAACGTCGTTCGCAATATCGGCATCATGGCGCACATCGACGCCGGCAAGACCACCACTACTGAGCGCATCCTCTTCTACACCGGTATCTCCTACAAGATCGGTGAGGTCCACGACGGCGCTGCCACGATGGACTGGATGGAGCAGGAGCAGGAGCGCGGCATCACGATCACGTCGGCCGCGACGACCTGCTGGTGGAAGGACCACCAGATCAACATCATCGACACCCCCGGCCACGTCGACTTCACCGTCGAGGTGGAGCGCTCGCTGCGCGTTCTCGACGGTGCTGTCGCGGTGTTCGACGGTGTTGCCGGTGTCGAGCCGCAGTCGCAGACGGTGTGGCGTCAGGCGAACAAGTACTCCGTCCCGCGGATGTGCTTCGTCAACAAGCTCGACCGCACCGGTGCCGACTTCTACCGCGTCGTCGACTCGATCGTGCAGAAGCTGAACTCGACGCCGCTGATCCTGCAGATCCCGATCGGCGCCGAGGGCGACTTCATCGGTGTCGTCGACCTGGTCGAGATGAACGCCAAGGTCTGGCGCGGTGAGACCCAGCAGGGTGAGGACTACGTCGTCGAGGAGATCCCCGCCGATCTCGCCGACAAGGCGACCGAGTACCGCGAGTTGCTCGTGGAGACCCTCGCCGAGGCCGACGACGACATCATGGAGGTCTACCTCGAGGACGGCGACAACTTCGACGTCCCGACCCTGAAGGCCGCCATCCGTCGTGCCACGCTGGCCGACAAGGTCAACCCGATCCTCACCGGCACCGCGTTCAAGAACAAGGGCGTCCAGCCCCTGCTCGACGCGATCGTCGACTACCTGCCCTCGCCGCTCGACGTCGACGCGATCGTGGGTCACAAGCCGAACGCGGAGGAGACCGAGGAGAACCAGGTCGTCCGCAAGCCGTCGGCCGACGAGCCGCTGTCCGCGCTCGCGTTCAAGATCGCCGCCGACCCTCACCTGGGTCGCCTCACCTTCGTGCGTGTCTACTCGGGCAAGCTCGAGGCTGGCGCCACCGTGCTGAACTCCAGCAACGGACGCAAGGAGCGAATCGGCAAGGTCTACCAGATGCACGCCAACAAGCGTGAGGAGATCGCCTCGGTCGGCGCCGGCCAGATCGTGGCCGTCATGGGCCTCAAGGACACCCGGACGGGTCACACCCTCTCTGACTCCTCCAGCCCGGTGGTGCTCGAGTCGATGACCTTCCCGGCCCCGGTGATCGAGGTCGCCATCGAGCCGAAGACCAAGAGCGACCAGGAGAAGCTCGGCGTCGCGATCCAGCGTCTGGCCGAGGAGGACCCGACCTTCGTCGTCAAGACCGACGAGGAGACCGGTCAGACCATCATCGCCGGCATGGGCGAGCTCCACCTGGAGATCCTGGTCGACCGCATGAAGCGCGAGTTCAAGGTCGAGGCGACCGTGGGCAAGCCGCAGGTGGCCTACCGCGAGACCATCCGCGGCTCGGTGGCCAACCACAGCTACACCCACAAGAAGCAGACCGGTGGTTCGGGTCAGTTCGCGAAGGTCGTGATCTCGCTCGAGCCGAACATCAACCCGGAGACCGGCACGGGTGCCGGCTACGAGTTCGCGAACAACGTCACCGGCGGTCGTGTGCCGAGGGAGTACATCCCCTCGGTCGACCAGGGTGGCCAGGACGCCATGGAGTTCGGTGTCCTCGCCGGCTACCCGATGGTCGATGTGAAGTTCAGCCTCGAGGACGGCGCGTACCACGACGTCGACTCCTCCGAGCTGGCCTTCAAGATCGCCGGAAACCAGGCCTTCAAGGAGGCCGCCCGCAAGGCCAAGCCTGTCCTGCTCGAGCCGATGTTCGCCGTGGAGGTGACGACGCCGGAGAACTTCCTCGGCACCGTCATCGGCGACATCAACTCCCGCCGGGGTCAGGTTCGCGCGCAGGAGGAGCGTCACGGCGACCTCGTCGTCAGTGCCCTCGTGCCGCTGTCCGAGATGTTCGGGTACGTTGGCGACCTGAGGTCCAAGACCTCCGGCCAGGCTTCGTACTCGATGGAGTTCGACTCGTACGCCGAGGTTCCCACGAACATCGCCGACGAGATCATCAAGAAGGTCCGGGGCGAGTAAGACACTCGCGTTCCGCCGGACCCTCGGCCGCACCACCCTTTGCAAGTACGAGTCAGGTAACAACCACACCAGGAGGAGCCCACAGTGGCTAAGGCGAAGTTCGAGCGGACCAAGCCGCACGTGAACATCGGCACGATCGGTCACATCGACCACGGCAAGACGACGCTGACTGCAGCGATCTCGAAGGTCCTGCACGACAAGTACCCGGACCTCAACGAGGCGTCGCCGTTCGACTCGATCGACAAGGCTCCCGAGGAGCGCCAGCGCGGTATCACCATCTCGATCGCGCACATCGAGTACCAGACCGAGGCGCGTCACTACGCCCACGTCGACTGCCCCGGTCACGCCGACTACATCAAGAACATGATCACCGGCGCGGCTCAGATGGACGGCGCGATCCTCGTGGTCGCCGCCACCGACGGCCCGATGCCGCAGACCAAGGAGCACGTGCTCCTGGCCCGCCAGGTCGGTGTCCCCTCGATCGTGGTCGCGCTCAACAAGTGCGACATGGTCGACGACGAGGAGCTCATCGAGCTCGTCGAGATGGAGGTGCGCGAGCTCCTCAGCGAGTACGAGTTCCCGGGCGACGACATCCCGGTCGTTCGCGTGGCGGCCTTCCCGGCCCTCAACGGCGACGCCAAGTGGGGCGAGTCGATCGCCGAGCTCATGACCGCGGTGGACGAGTACATCCCCCAGCCCGAGCGTGAGACGGACAAGCCGTTCCTCATGCCCGTCGAGGACGTCTTCACCATCACCGGTCGCGGCACGGTCATCACCGGTCGCATCGAGCGCGGCATCATCAAGGTCAACGAGGAGGTCGAGATCATCGGCATCCGCGAGACGGCCCAGAAGTCGACCGTCACCGGCGTCGAGATGTTCCGCAAGCTCCTCGACGAGGGCCAGGCCGGCGAGAACGTCGGTCTGCTCCTGCGCGGTACCAAGCGCGAGGACATCGAGCGCGGCATGGTTGTGATCAAGCCGGGTACGACCACCCCGCACACGAACTTCGAGGCGAACGTCTACATCCTCTCCAAGGAGGAGGGCGGCCGTCACACGCCGTTCTTCAACAACTACCGCCCGCAGTTCTACTTCCGCACCACGGACGTCACGGGCGTCGTCACGCTGCCCGAGGGCACCGAGATGGTCATGCCGGGTGACAACACCGAGATGTCGGTCGAGCTCATCCAGCCCATCGCGATGGACGAGGGCCTGCGGTTCGCCATCCGCGAGGGTGGCCGCACCGTCGGTGCCGGTCGCGTCACCAAGATCACCAAGTGATCTGAGCGCCCCGGCGCACCCTGCTTCACCCACGAGGGGGAGAAGGTCGCCCGCGCGCCGGC
>NZ_JAHRHK010000002.1:175350-189639 GCF_021246465.1 Nocardioides sp. R-C-SC26
GGCCCCGATCCCGCCAGGGATCGGGGCCTCGTGCCTTTCGTGCTGCTCCCGGGGCGGTGCGAGAATGGCGGTATGAGCGAGCCGCGTTACTCCGAGCCCGAGTACTCCGGCGGGGCGTACCCGCCCTACGTGCCGGTGCCGGCTGCTCAGCAGGTGCCGCAGAACCACCCGAGCACGATCATCGTGCTCGTGCTGGGCATCGTCAGCGTCACGGTCATGCCGCTGGTGGCGCCCGTGGCCTGGGTGATGGGCCGCCGCGCCCTGCGCGAGATCGACGCGTCGAACGGGTGGTACACGGGACGGTCCGAGGTGATGGTCGGCTACATCATCGGGATCGTCGTGACGTGCCTGATGCTCGCCGGTGTCGTGGCGTTCGCCGGGCTCATGAGCCTCGTCGTGATCGCAGCGGTCTGAGATCCCCGATGGACCCCTCGTTGGAATCGGCCGTGGCGCCGGCGCGCCCCCACCACACCTTCACCCCGGACGGTCGTCGCATCCGGGAGGTGCTGACCTATTCGCGTCGCGGCAGCCGCTTCACCTCGTCCCAGGCCGAGGCGTGGGACGCGTTCGCCGACCGGTGGTTCATCCCCGACGAGGCCGTCGACTCGCCGGAGTTCTCCTGGTCGGCGTGGTTCGACCGCGAGGCCCCGATCGCCGTCGAGATCGGTTCGGGTATCGGCGAGGCCACGGCGGCGCTGGCCGCAGGCCGTCCCGATCTCAACATCGTCGCGTTCGAGGTCTGGCGTCCCGGTGTGGCCGACACCCTCGCGCGTCTGGGGCAGGGCGGGCTCACCAACGTCCGGATGTGCAGCGTGGACGCCGTCTGGTCGCTCGAGCACCTGTTCCTCCCGGACTCGCTGGCGGAACTGTGGACCTTCTTCCCCGACCCGTGGCACAAGACCCGGCATCACAAGCGGCGGCTGGTCGCCCAGCCGTTCGCGGGGCTCGCCGCGAGCCGGCTGGCGCACGGTGCGACCTGGCGGCTGGCCACCGACTGGGCCGAGTACGCCGACCAGATGAGCGAGGTGCTCGACGCAGAGCCCCTACTCGCCGGCGGTCGCACGCCGCGGTGGGCGGAACGGCCGGTGACGAAGTTCGAGCGGAAGGGCATCAGGGCCGGGCGCGAGATCGTCGATCTGGCCTACGCCCGGGTCTGATCCCGCCCGGGTCTCAGGAGACTGACGACTCTGATCGCTCGTCGGGCGTCTCCGTGAACCCCCGACGGATCGGGAAGAATCCTCCCGTGACCGAAGACCTCGCACCGCCGCGACGACGTGTGCACCGCGCGTGGTGGGTGGCGGCGGCGACGATGGCGACGTTGGTCGCCGCGGCGGCGTTCAGGTCGTCGACCGGAGCGCTGATCGAGCCGCTGGAGCGCGAGTTCGGGTGGTCGCGGGCGACCACGAGTGGTGCGGTGTCGCTGAACCTGATCGTCTACGGCCTCGCGGCACCGTTCGCCGCGGCACTGATGGAGCGGTTCGGGCTCCGTCGGGTCGTCGCTGCCGCGTTGGCACTGGTCGCCCTCGGATCCGGGCTCACGCTGGTGATGACCGCGGCGTGGCAACTGTGGCTGCTCTGGGGGCTGGCAGTCGGAGTCGGCACGGGAGCGTTGGCGCTCGTCTTCGGCGCGATCGTGGCGAACCGCTGGTTCGTGCGGCACCGGGGTGTCGTCGTCGGTGTGTTCTCCGCAGCCAGTTCCACCGGGCAACTGGTGTTCCTGCCGCTGATCGCCCATCTGGCGGACGGACCGGGATGGCGCTACGCAGCCGGCGTCGTCGCGGGGTTCGCTCTGCTGCTCGTGCCGATCGTGCTCCTGCTGCTCGCCGACTCGCCGTCCGCGGCGGGGACCACCGCCTACGGCGCGGATCCGACCATCGCCGCGCCGTTGCCCGCTCCTTCCGGTGGTCCGGGTGCCGGCCGCGTTGCGATCGACACGCTCCGCGAGGTCTCGGGCAGCAGGGTCTTCTGGATCCTGTTCGGCACATTCTGGATCTGCGGGTGGTCGACGAACGGGTTGATCGGCACGCACTTCATCCCCGCAGCGCACGACCACGGAATGCCGCAGACGACCGCCGCGACCTTGCTCGCATTGATCGGCGTCTTCGACATCGCGGGCACGGTGGCGAGCGGATGGCTGACCGATCGGGTCGACAGCCGCTACCTGCTCTGCGCGTACTACGGCTTCCGCGGCCTCTCGCTGCTCGCCGTCCCATGGCTCCTTGCCGACGCCGTCAACCCGAGCCTGTTCGTCTTCGTCGTCTTCTACGGACTCGACTGGGTCGCCACCGTGCCTCCCACGGTCGCGCTGTGCCGCGAGCACTTCGGCGCCGAGAGGGCCGGGGTCGTGTTCGGGTGGGTCTTCGCGGCGCACATGGTCGGCGCGGGCGTGGCTGCCAGCTTCGCGGGGGTGATCCGACAGGCCACGGGGGAGTATCTGATGGCGTGGCTCACCGCCGGCCTGCTCTGCCTGCTCGCGGCGGCGGCCGTTCTCGCGATCCCGACGACGCGGGCCCCGGCCGATCGCGAGGCATCCCTCTCGCCGCCGCCGCAGTGAGTGTGGTGCGGAGCGTCAGGACGAGCTGAGGTGACTCGGAAGCACGCAGGCGGCGTCGAGGCCGAGCACGCGATTGAGCCGGCCGAACGAGAGCCAGGAGCCGAGGCACATCGAGAGCTCCACGATCTCGCGGTCGCTGTAGGCGGCCTTGAAGCGCATCCAGAACGAGTCGTCCAGACCGTGGTGATCCAGGGCGAACCGCTCGGCGTACTCCGCCGCGAGCCGGGTGCGATCGTCGAAGGCGGCGGTCAGCCTCCAGTCGACGACGGCGTCGGGGAAGGACTCCTCGACCGTGACGCCGTCGCGTTCGGTACGCCAGTCCTGGCAGAACAAGCAGCCGTTGATCTGGGCGATGCGCAGCCGGGCCGCTTCGAACTCACGCAGTCCGAGCGTGCTGTGCTCGTAGACCGCCGTGCCCAGCGTGGCCGCGGCGGGTCCGATGCCCGGCACCAGCTCACCCCAGACGTACATGATCGGGTCCTTGCCCGCGGGAACGTCGATCTGCATGTCATGACCTCCGGGTGAGTTTGTCGATGGCGGGGACGAGCGGGACGTCGAGCGCGTCGTAGAGGCCAGGCGGAGCGGCGCGCAGCCACGGGATCGCGTTGATCAGCCGGTTGGCCGCTGTGGCATTGCCCCCCGCGGCGCGGCCACCGTCCTCGTCGGTGGCCTCGACGGTCACCTCGATCCGCGGGCTGCCCTCGATGACGACGCGGTGGGCTCCGTCGCCTCCGTCGGGTGCGAGCGGCCAGTCCAACGCGCAGGTGGGCGTGATCCGGGTGACGTGCTCGACGACGATGCGCGCCTCGCCGTCCACGATCCCCTGGACCTCGAAGCGCAGCGCTCCCTGCGAGCCGCGTGCGAAGTGACCCATCTGGTTCTCGACGTCGGCGTCGAGGGGGCGTCGCTCGAGGTGCTCGCGGACCTCGTCGAGCTCGACGCCGAGCGCCCGCGCGATCAGCCGCACCTGACCGCCCCACACCATGCTGGGCACGCCGGGAGCGACCATCGGCGGCTCGTAGTCCATCGGCTCGCCCATGCCCACGAGATAGCGCACGGAGTCGGGTTGGTCGTAGGAGGTGTAGTCGAAGATCTCCTGGCAGCGCACCTGCTCCACCGTGCCTGCGAGGCCGCTCACCATCGCCGGCAGGATGTCGTTGCCCCAGCCCGGATCGATGCCGTTCACGAACAGCGACGAGCCACCGGCGCGTGCCGCGGAGCTCATCGCCTCATGCAACGGGGCGGGTGCGCTGCGGACGTCGTAGAGCGCGTACAGCGCGGGGGTCACGACGACGGCGCCGGCCCTCAGCGCGCGCGCGACGTCGGCAGCCGCATCGTCGGGCCGGATGTCACCCGAGGCCATGTACGCGATGGCGCCGTCGCCGACCCGGGTGAGCACGTCGTCGATGTCGGTGGTCGCGAGGACGCCGTACGGCGCGGCGAGCCCGGCGATCTCGGCGGCGTCGACGCCCGCCTTGGTGGCTGAGGACGTGATCAGCCCGGTGAGAACGAGGTGGGGATGGGCCAGCACGGAGCGGATCGCCGCGCGGCCCATGTTCCCGGTGCCCCACACGGCCACCGGGATCGCATCACCGGCCCGCGGCCGGGCGGCGAAGTAGAACGCGTTCTCGTCTGGCATGGGTGGACCATAATGCGGTGACCCGACGCCGTCGACCGTTACGGCCAGATCGGATCCGGCCGACCACCGCGCCACCCACGCCCGGCCGATTTGGAAGGCCTCGGGATCTCTGCCAAGATATCCAGGTTGCTCCGGCGGGTCGCCGGGGTGCGGCATACCTTCATTACTGAATCGCGTCTCCCGCTCGGTGTCACGACATCGAGTCGACATGGGTCAGTACTGGCGTGTGCGCCGTGCCGAAACTGGAGACCCGATCAGCTCGACAAACCGTCGAGTGCCGCCGAGTTGCAACGCCTGATCCATGGTCGTCGTGCTGCGAGAATCTCGCGACACGCCCGACCGCGGGGGTCGGCGGGGCGCGGCGGTGGGGGAAGGGCAGGACCGACTCAAGCCCGAGGACGTCCTCATCAAGCAGGCGGCACGACGAAGAAGGACGAGAGAGACCTATGGCGGGACAGAAGATCCGCATCAGGCTCAAGGCCTATGACCACGAGGTGATCGACACCTCGGCGCGCAAGATCGTGGACACCGTCACCCGTACGGGTGCTCGCGTCGCCGGCCCCGTGCCGCTGCCGACCGAGAAGAACGTGTACTGCGTCATTCGCTCGCCCCACAAGTACAAGGACTCCCGCGAGCACTTCGAGATGCGCACCCACAAGCGCCTCATCGACATCATCGATCCGACGCCGAAGACGGTCGACTCGCTCATGCGGCTCGACCTGCCTGCCGGCGTCGACATCGAGATCAAGCTCTGATCGAAGAGGAGAGTTTGACGAGATGACCATGGAACGCAACGTCAAGGGCCTGCTGGGCACCAAGCTCGGCATGACCCAGCTGTGGGACGAGAACAACCGGGTGGTCCCGGTGACCGTCATCGCAGCCACCACCAACGTCGTGACGCAGGTGCGTCAGCCCGAGACCGATGGCTACAACGCCATCCAGGTCGGCTACGGCGAGATCGAGGCGCGCAAGGTGAACAAGCCCGAGGCGGGCCACTTCGCCAAGGCCGGCACGACGCCGCGTCGCCACCTCGTGGAGATCCGCACGGCCGACGCCTCGAGCTACACCATCGGGCAGGAGCTCGCCGTCGACACCTTCGCTGCCGGCGACGTCATCGACGTCACGGGCACCAGCAAGGGCAAGGGTTTCGCGGGAACCATGAAGCGTCACGGGTTCTCGGGTGTCGGCGCCTCGCACGGTGCCCACCGCAACCACCGCAAGCCCGGCTCCATCGGCGCGTGCGCCACGCCGGGACGCGTGTTCAAGGGCGTCCGCATGGCCGGTCGGATGGGTAGCGACACCGTCACCACCCAGAACATCACCGTGCACGCCATCGACGCCGAGAAGGGCCTGATCCTGCTGAAGGGTGCCGTTCCCGGTCCCCGCGGCGGTCTGATCGTGCTCCGCTCGGCTGCGAAGAAGAGCCAGGAGGCCTGAGCGACATGGCTACCAAGTCCGTCAAGGTCCAGCTGCCGGCCGAGATCTTCGACGTGGAGGTCAACGTTCCGTTGATCCACCAGGTCGTCGTGGCCCAGCAGGCCGCCGCCCGTCAGGGAACGCACGCCACCAAGACCCGCGGCGAGGTCCGCGGCGGTGGCCGCAAGCCCTACAAGCAGAAGGGCACCGGCCGCGCCCGTCAGGGCTCGACCCGCGCCCCGCAGTTCGCCGGTGGTGGCGTCGTGCACGGCCCGCAGCCGCGCAGCTACGACCAGCGCACTCCCAAGAAGATGAAGGCCGCCGCTCTGCGCGGTGCCCTCTCCGACCGGGCCCGCAACGAGCGGGTGCACGTGGTCGACGCTCTGGTCACCGGCGACGCGCCGTCGACCAAGAGCGCGCTCGCCGCCCTGCGTGGTCTGGCCCCGCGCACGAAGTTCCTCGTGGTGCTCGAGCGCAACGACACCGTCACCTGGCTGTCGCTGCGCAACGCCCCCGAGGCGCACATCGTGGCCGTCGACCAGGTCAACACCTACGACGTGCTGGCCTCCGACGACGTGGTCTTCACCCGGGGCTCCTACGACGCCTTCGTGGCGTTCGCGAGCAAGTCGGGCAAGGCCGCCACCACCGAGACCGAGGAGGCGGGCGCGTGAGCACCCTGCACAAGGACCACCGCGACATCCTGCTCGCGCCTGTGGTGTCGGAGAAGAGCTACGGCCTGCTCGACGCCAACAAGTACACGTTCGTGGTGCGCCCCGACGCCAACAAGACCGAGATCAAGATCGCGGTCGAGAAGATCTTCAACGTGAAGGTCACGTCGGTGAACACCCTGAACCGCAAGGGCAAGACGCGTCGTACCCGCAACGGTCTGGGCAAGCGCAAGGACACCAAGCGCGCGATCGTCAGCCTCGCCGAGGGTCACCGCATCGACATCTTCGGAGGCCCGGTCTCCTGACCGGCGCCCTGAGGAGGAAGACAGACAATGGCTATCCGCAAGTACAAGCCGACCACCCCGGGCCGTCGTGGCTCGTCGGTGGCCGACTTCGCCGAGATCACCCGGACCACGCCCGAGAAGTCGCTGACCCGCCCGCTGCCCAAGAAGGGCGGCCGTAACAACCAGGGCCGGATCACCACGCGGCACCAGGGCGGCGGTCACAAGCGCGCCTACCGGATCATCGATTTCCGTCGCTACGACAAGGACGGCGTGCCGGCCAAGGTCGCGCACATCGAGTACGACCCGAACCGCACCGCACGGATCGCGCTGCTGCACTACGCCGATGGCGAGAAGCGCTACATCATCGCGCCGAAGGACCTGGGCCAGGGCACGCGCGTGGAGTCGGGTCCCAATGCCGACATCAAGCCGGGCAACAACCTGCCGCTGCGCAACATCCCGGTCGGTACGACCGTGCACTGCGTGGAGCTGCGTCCCGGTGGCGGCGCGAAGATGGCCCGCTCGGCCGGCATGAGCGCCCAGCTCGTCGCCCGCGAGGGCTCGCGCGCCACGCTGCGTCTGCCCTCGGGCGAGATGCGGTTCGTCGACGTGCGCTGCCGCGCCACCATCGGCGAGGTCGGCAACGCCGAGCAGTCCAACATCAACTGGGGCAAGGCCGGCCGCATGCGCTGGAAGGGCAAGCGCCCGACCGTCCGTGGTGTCGTCATGAACCCGGTCGACCACCCGCACGGTGGTGGTGAGGGTAAGACGTCCGGTGGTCGTCACCCGGTGTCCCCGTGGGGCAAGCCCGAGGGCCGTACGCGTAAGCGCAAGGCCAGCGATGCCCAGATCATCCGTCGCCGCAAGACCGGCAAGGGTAGGAAGTAACTGACATGCCTCGCAGCCTGAAGAAGGGCCCCTTCGTCGACGACCACCTGATGAAGAAGGTGGACGCCGAGAACGACAAGGGCAGCCACAACGTCATCAAGACCTGGTCCCGTCGGTCCATGATCGTCCCCGCGATGATCGGCCACACGATCGCCGTCCACGACGGACGCAAGCACGTCCCGGTCTTCGTGAGCGACTCGATGGTCGGTCACAAGCTGGGCGAGTTCGCCCCGACCCGTACCTACAAGGGTCACGTCAAGGAAGACCGGAAGGGACGCCGTCGATGAGCACCACTGAGCGCCGCCGCACCAGCGCGCGCCGCGAGTCGCTGCTCGGCGACCAGCCGGGCGCCTACGCCTCCGCCAAGTTCGTCCGCATCTCGCCGATGAAGGCGCGTCGTGTGGTCGACATGGTCCGCGGCGTGCCCGTGGCCGACGCACTCGCGACCCTGCGGTTCGCTCCGCAGGCCGCGTCGGAGACCGTCTACAAGGTCCTCGAGAGCGCGATCGCCAACGCCGAGACCACCGAGGGCCTCAAGGCCGCCGACCTCGTCGTCTCCGTCGCCATGGTCGACGAGGGTCCGACGATGAAGCGCTGGCGCCCGCGGGCGCAGGGTCGCGCCACGCGGATCAACAAGCGCACCAGCCACATCACGCTGGCTGTCCAGCCGGCCGACGTGGTCGCTGCGGCGAAGAACAAGAGGAAGGGCGCCTGATGGGCCAGAAGATCAACCCGAACGGCTTCCGCCTCGGTATCAGCACCGACCACAAGTCGCGGTGGTACGCCGACAAGCTCTACAAGAGCTATGTCGGTGAGGACGTCGCGATCCGCAAGCTCCTGTCGAAGGGCATGGAGCGCGCCGGCATCTCGCGCGTCGAGATCGAGCGCACCCGTGACCGCGTCCGCGTGGACATCCACACCGCCCGTCCGGGCATCGTCATCGGTCGCCGTGGCGCCGAGGCCGACCGGATCCGTGGCGAGCTGGAGAAGCTCACGGGCAAGCAGGTCCAGCTGAACATCCTCGAGGTCAAGAACCCCGAGGTCGACGCTCAGTTGGTCGCCCAGGGCGTGGCCGAGCAGCTCTCGGGTCGCGTGCAGTTCCGTCGCGCGATGCGCAAGGCGATGCAGACCACGATGCGTTCGGGTGCCAAGGGCATCCGGATCCAGTGCTCGGGCCGCCTCAACGGCGCTGAGATGTCGCGCACCGAGTTCTACCGCGAAGGTCGCGTTCCGCTGCACACGCTGCGGGCCGACATCGACTACGGGTTCTACGAGGCCCGTACCACCTTCGGTCGCATCGGCGTGAAGGTCTGGATCTACAAGGGCGAGGTCGCCGGCACCCGTGCCGAGCGTCAGGCCCAGGCCGCGGCTCGCGCCGGTGTGCCCGGTCGCGGCCGTCCGGCCCGCGGGGGCGAGCGTCCCGCGCGTGGCGGTTCGCGTCCGACCCGCGCCGACCGTGAGGCCCCCGCCGCCGAGTCGGCGCCGGCCGCCACCGAGACTCCCGGAACGGAGAGCTGACCATGTTGATGCCCCGTCGCGTCAAGCACCGCAAGCAGCACCACCCGCAGCGCCGTGGCGCTGCGAAGGGTGGCACCTCGCTGGCCTTCGGTGACTTCGGCATCCAGGCGGTGGAGGGTCACTACGTGACCAACCGACAGATCGAGTCGGCTCGTATCGCCATGACCCGTCACATCAAGCGTGGCGGCAAGGTCTGGATCAACATCTACCCGGACCGCCCGCTGACCAAGAAGCCCGCCGAGACCCGCATGGGTTCCGGTAAGGGTTCGCCGGAGTGGTGGGTCGCCAACGTCAAGCCGGGTCGCGTGATGTTCGAGCTGTCCGGTGTCTCGGAGGACGTCGCCCGCGAGGCGATGCGCCGCGCCATCCACAAGCTGCCCATGAAGTGCCGCTTCATCACCCGAGAGGCCGGTGAGTTCTGATGACCGTCAAGGCGCACGAGCTCGACGAGCTCAACAACATCGACCTCGAGACCAAGCTGCGTGAGGCCAAGGAGGAGCTGTTCAACCTCCGGTTCCAGGCCGCGACCGGCCAGCTCGAGAGCCACGGCCGTCTGCGCACGGTGAAGAAGGACATCGCCCGGATCTACACCGTGGTGCGTGAGCGCGAGCTCGGCATCCGGACCGCACCGGGCTCGAACGACGAGGATGGTGCCGCATGAGCGAGCAGACTGTGGAGCGCAACAGCCGCAAGGTCCGGGAGGGCCTCGTGGTGAGCGACAAGATGGACAAGACCGTCGTCGTCGCTGTCGAGGACCGCGTCAAGCACGCTCTCTACGGCAAGGTCATGCGCCGTACGAGCAAGCTCAAGGCCCACGACGAGCAGAACGAGTGCGGCACCGGCGACCGGGTCCTCCTGATGGAGACCCGCCCGCTGTCGGCCACCAAGCGCTGGCGCGTCATCGAGATCCTCGAGAAGGCCAAGTGATCTTCCGCCCCTCGACCGCCGTGTGCGGTGGGCGGGGCGGTGCAACCCATCAGTTCGGCCAGGCTCTGCGCCCGTGAAGCGCTGAGAACCAGCACGACAACCAGGAGAAGAACTAGTGATTCAGCAGGAGTCGCGACTCAAGGTCGCCGACAACACGGGTGCCAAGGAGATCCTGTGCATCCGCGTGCTCGGCGGCTCGGGTCGGCGCTACGCCGGCATCGGCGACGTCATCGTCGCCACGGTCAAGGACGCGATCCCCGGCGGCAACGTCAAGAAGGGTGACGTCGTCAAGGCGGTCGTCGTGCGCACCGTCAAGGAGCGCCGTCGTCCCGACGGTTCCTACATCCGCTTCGACGAGAACGCCGCGGTGATTCTCAAGAGCGACGGTGAGCCCCGTGGCACGCGCATCTTCGGTCCCGTGGGCCGCGAGCTGCGCGAGAAGAAGTTCATGAAGATCATCTCGCTCGCGCCGGAGGTGCTGTGATGGCTGGCAAGAAGCCGAGCATCAACATCAAGAAGGGCGACACCGTCAAGGTGATCGCTGGCAAGGACAAGGGCGCCGAGGGCAAGGTCATCAAGGTTCTCCGTGAGGAGCACCGCGTGATCGTCGAGGGCGTCAACCGCATCAAGCGCCACACGAAGGTCGTCAACCAGGGCGGTCGCGCGGGCAACACCGGCGGCATCATCACGACCGAGGCGCCCATCCACGTCTCGAACGTGATGCTCGTGGAGGGCGACGGCGTGACGCGCATCGGCTTCCGCCGCGACGAGGTGACCAAGCGTCGCCCTGACGGGTCGACCTATTCGAGCACGCGCTCGGTGCGCGTCTCGCGCAAGACCGGCAAGGAGATCTGAGATGACCGAGGGAGCCGTGACCGAGAAGGTCACCCCGCGCCTGAAGACGCGCTACCGCGAGGAGATCGCCCCGGCGCTGCGCGAGCAGTTCGAGATCGCGAACGTCATGCAGGTGCCCGGCCTGACCAAGATCGTGGTCAACATGGGTGTCGGCGAGGCTGCTCGCGACTCCAAGCTGATCGAGGGCGCGATCCGCGACCTCACCGCGATCACCGGTCAGAAGCCGTCGGTCACCAAGGCCCGCAAGTCGATCGCCCAGTTCAAGCTGCGTGAGGGCATGCCGATCGGCACGCACGTCACGCTGCGGGGCGACCGCATGTGGGAGTTCCTCGACCGTCTGCTGTCGCTGGCTTTGCCGCGTATCCGCGACTTCCGCGGCCTGAACGGCAACCAGTTCGACGGCAACGGCAACTACACCTTCGGTCTGACCGAGCAGGTCATGTTCCACGAGATCGACCAGGACAAGGTCGACCGCCAGCGGGGTATGGACATCACCGTCGTCACCACCGCCACCAACGACGAGCAGGGACGCGCGCTGCTGAAGCAGCTCGGCTTCCCGTTCAAGGAGAACTGACATGGCGAAGACGTCGCTCAAGGTCAAGGCCGCCCGCAAGCCCAAGTACGCCGTCCGCGCCTACACGCGCTGCCAGCGCTGTGGCCGCCCGAAGTCCGTCTACCGCAAGTTCGGCCTGTGCCGTATCTGCTTGCGCGAGATGGCCCACCGCGGCGAACTGCCCGGCGTCACCAAGTCCTCCTGGTAACCAACCGCTGAAGGTCGTATCGCCCCCGTGCGGTCCGAAACCACAGAAGAAAGAGCACAACGTCCATGACGATGACTGACCCGATCGCAGACATGCTCACCCGTCTGCGCAACGCCAACCAGGCGTACCACGACGAGGTCGCCATGCCCTACAGCAAGTTGAAGCAGGGCGTCGCGGAGATCCTCAAGCAGGAGGGGTACATCACCTCCTTCGACGTCGCTGACAATGAAGGCGGCGTCGGCAAGACCCTGACGATCACGCTCAAGTACGGCCGTAGCCGTGAGCGCTCGATCGCCGGCGTCCGCCGTATCAGCAAGCCCGGCCTGCGCGTCTACGCCAAGCACACCGCCCTTCCCAAGGTGCTCGGTGGACTCGGCGTGGCGATCATCTCCACCAGCCAGGGCCTGCTGACCGACCGCCAGGCGAACCAGAAGGGCGTGGGCGGCGAAGTCCTCGCCTTCGTCTGGTGACCTGAGACCGAGAGAGGAGAGAGCACCATGTCCCGCATCGGCAAGCTTCCCGTCCCGGTCCCGTCCGGGGTGGATGTCACGATCAGTGGCGCCGAGGTGACGGTGAAGGGCCCCAAGGGCACCCTGAGCCACACCGTCGCGACCCCGATCGTGGTGGAGATGGGCGAGGGCGTCCTGGACGTCAAGCGTCCCGACGACCACCGCGTGAGCAAGTCGCTTCACGGCTTGACCCGCACGCTGGTCAACAACATGGTCCTCGGCGTGACCGAGGGCTATGAGAAGAAGCTCGAGATCGTTGGCGTCGGCTACCGCGTGCTGCCCAAGGGCCCCACGCAGCTGGAGTTCCAGCTCGGCTACAGCCACCCGATCATCTTCGATGCCCCCGAGGGCATCACGTTCACCACCGACGGGCCGACCAAGCTCGGCGTCGTCGGTATCGACAAGCAGCTCGTCGGCGAGGTCGCCGCGAACATCCGCAAGCTGCGCAAGCCCGAGCCCTACAAGGGCAAGGGCGTGCGTTACGCCGGCGAGCAGATCCGCCGCAAGGTCGGAAAGGCTGGTAAGTGAATCATGGCCGTTTCCCTCAAGCAGCGTAAGCACGGCTCGGCTCGGCTGAAGTCGCGCCTGCGCCGTCAGATCCGGGGCCGCAAGAAGATCAGCGGTACCGCTGAGCGTCCGCGCCTGGTCGTCACCCGTTCGACCAAGCACATCACCGCTCAGGTCGTCGACGACAAGGTCGGCAAGACCCTGGTCTCCGCTTCCACCATGGAGGCAGACCTGCGTGTGCTCGCCGGTGACAAGACCGCCAAGGCCACGCGCGTTGGCGAGCTCGTCGCCGAGCGTGCGAAGGCGCAGGGTGTCGAGTCGGTCGTCTTCGACCGCGCCGGCAACAAGTACCACGGCCGCATCGCGGCCCTGGCCGACGGTGCCCGCTCCGGCGGACTCACCTTCTGAGCCGGTTCGAGAAGAAGTCAGAGGAGAGAGACTCATGAGCGGAGCCCAGCGCGGACAGCGTGGGGGCGGCGACCGTCAGGGCCGTGGGCGCGACGGTGGTCGCGGCCAGGGCGCTGAGAAGAGCCAGTACCTCGAGCGCGTCGTCGCGATCAACCGCGTCGCCAAGGTCGTGAAGGGTGGTCGTCGCTTCAGCTTCACCGCCCTGGTCATCGTCGGTGACGGTGACGGTCTGGTCGGCGTCGGCTACGGCAAGGCCAAGGAAGTTCCGGCAGCGATCGCCAAGGGTGTCGAGGAGGCGAAGAAGAACTTCTTCCGCGTCCCCCGCATCCAGGGCACCATTCCGCACCCGGTGCAGGGAGAGAAGGCGGCTGGAGTCGTCTTCCTCCGCCCGGCTGCTCCCGGTACCGGCGTCATCGCCGGTGGCCCGGTGCGTGCGGTGCTGGAGTGCGCCGGTATCCACGACGTCCTCAGCAAGTCGCTGGGGTCGTCCAACCAGATCAACATCGTGCACGCCACGGTCGAGGCGCTGCGCCTGCTCGAGCAGCCCGAGGCCGTCGCGGCCCGTCGCGGCCTGCCGGTCGAGGACGTCGCTCCGGCGGCGCTGCTCAAGGCCAAGGCCGAGGGCGAGGAGGCGGCCAAGGCTGCCGCCGTGCCGGCTGGGGTGAGCGCCTGATGGCACAGCTCAAGATCCAGCAGACCAAGTCCACGATCGGCTGCAAGTCCAACCAGCGCGACACCGTGCGCTCGCTGGGCCTCAAGCGGATCGGCGACGTGGTGGTCAAGGAGGACCGTCCCGAGATCCGGGGCATGGTCCAGACCGTCCGTCACCTGGTGACGGTCGAGGAGGTCGACTGACATGACGCTGAAGTTGCACCACCTCAAGCCCGCCCCGGGTGCGAAGAAGGCCAAGACCCGCGTGGGTCGCGGTGAGGGCTCGAAGGGTAAGACCGCGGGTCGCGGTACCAAGGGCACCAAGGCTCGCTACCAGGTTCCGGTCGCCTTCGAGGGTGGCCAGATGCCGATCCACATGCGGCTTCCGAAGCTCAAGGGCTTCAAGAACCCGTTCAAGGTGGAGTTCCAGGTCGTGAACCTGGACCGCATCAGCGAGCTGTTCCCCGAGGGTGGCGACATCACCGTCGCGTCGCTCGTCGAGCGGGGCGCGGTCCGCAAGAACCAGCCCGTCAAGGTGCTCGGTCAGGGCGAGCTCTCGGTGAAGGTCGCCGTCACGGCCAACGCCTTCTCGGCCTCGGCCAAGGAGAAGATCGAGGCCGCTGGCGGCTCGGTCACCGTCGCCTGACGTCAGAACCCCACGTCGACCCGTCTGCACTCAGCGGACCGGGCGGCGTCGGTCAGGGGGG
>NZ_JAHRHK010000002.1:189649-247225 GCF_021246465.1 Nocardioides sp. R-C-SC26
CCCGTCCGCTGAGTGCAGACGGGTCGACGTCGTTCAGGGGTCTACCGCTCTCCTGGAGAGCGGCAGACCCGTGGCGACGGCGCGTCCCGCGTCGTCGGCACAACAGTCGGACACGTGGCCAGCGCAGCCCTTCGCTCCATGGCCCCGGCTTCGGTCGGGCGGTGTGGGCCGAGAGCGCGATGCGAGGCCGTGCGTGCCTGCCTGTTAGGCTCCCGTGGGCTTTGGGGTGACCCGAAGCCACGATGTTTGTCGGAGAAAGAGGAACTTCGTGCTCAGCGCGTTCGTGAACGCCTTCAGGACACCTGACCTGCGGCGCAAACTGCTCTTCGTCCTCGCGATCGTCGTGATCTTCCGGGCCGGATCTCAGATCCCGGCGCCAGGGGTGAACGTCGCGAACGTGCAGGAATGTCTGAGCGACTCCGCCAACAACGAGGGCATCTACAACCTCATCAACCTGTTCTCAGGTGGTGCGCTGCTCCAGCTGACGGTCTTCGCGCTGGGGATCATGCCCTACATCACCGCGAGCATCATCCTGCAGCTCCTCGTCGTGGTCATCCCGCGTCTGGAGGCCCTCAAGAAGGAGGGGCAGGCCGGGCAGACGAAGATCACGCAGTACACGCGCTACCTCACTCTCGGGCTCGCGCTGCTCCAGGCCACGGGCATCGTGGCGCTCGCACGGTCGGGCAATCTGCTGCAGAACTGCGACACGACCGAGTTCCCGTTGCTGCACAGCGACAACCTCTCGACCTTCATCATCATGGTCATCACGATGACCGCCGGTACCGCGGTGATCATGTGGCTCGGCGAGCAGATCACCGAGCGCGGCATCGGTAACGGCATGTCGATCCTGATCTTCACCCAGGTCGTCGCGACCTTCCCGACCGCCCTGTGGGCGGTCGGCAAGTCGCAGGGCTGGTGGGTCTTCGGCGTCGTGATCGCCGTCGGACTGGTGATCGTCGCCGCCGTCATCTTCATCGAGCAGGCGCAGCGCCGGATCCCCGTGCAGTACGCCCGTCGGATGGTCGGCCGCCGCATGTTCGGAGGCTCCTCGACCTACATCCCGTTGAAGGTCAACCAGGCCGGCATCATCCCCGTCATCTTCGCCAGCTCGCTGCTCTACCTGCCGGCGATGGCGGTGCAGTTCAACCAGAACAGCACCAACGGCTTCATCGACTTCGTCAACGCCCACTTCGTGCGCGGCGACCACCCGCTCTACATGGCGACCTACTTCGCCCTCATCATCTTCTTCACCTACTTCTACGTGTCGATCACCTTCAACCCCGAAGAGGTCGCCGACAACATGAAGAAGTACGGCGGCTTCATCCCCGGGATCCGGGCGGGCAAGCCGACCGAGGACTACCTGTCCTACGTCCTGTCCCGCATCACGTTGCCTGGCGCCCTGTACCTCGGTCTGATCTCGCTCATCCCGCTGATCGCCCTGGTGCTCATCGAGGCCAACCAGAACTTCCCGTTCGGCGGCACCTCGATCCTCATCATGGTCGGTGTCGCGCTCGACACGGTGAAGCAGATCGAGAGCCAGCTGCAGCAGCGCAACTACGAAGGGTTCCTGCGGTAACACGCCATGCGATTGATCCTGATGGGGCCGCCGGGAGCCGGTAAGGGCACCCAGGCCAAGTACGTGGCCGAACACTTCGGCATCCCGGCGATCTCGACCGGCGACATCTTCCGCGCCAACGTCTCCCAGGGAACGCCGCTCGGTGTCGAGGCCAAGCGGTACATGGACGCCGGGGAGTACGTCCCGGACGAGGTCACCAACCGGATGGTGCGCAACCGCATCGACGAGGACGACGCCGCGCCCGGCTTCCTGCTCGACGGATACCCGCGCACGGTCGCCCAGGTCTCCGAGCTCGACCAGATGATCGAGGCCACGGGTCACCGGCTCGACGCCGCGGTCGTGCTGACCGTCGACGCCGAGGAACTCGTCCAGCGGCTTCTTGCCCGTGCTCAGACCGAGGGACGCGCCGACGACACCGAAGAGGTGATCCGGCGCCGGCAGGAGGTCTACACCGAGCAGACCGAGCCGCTGATCGACGTCTACCGCTCGCGCGGACTGCTCGTCGAGGTCGACGGCATGGGCGAGGTCGACGAGGTGACCCAGCGGGTCTTCGCCGCACTCGACGTCCTGCCGTCCTCTTGACCCCTGCGCGGGATCCACGATGACGTGGAGGAATCCCGGCGTCGAGATCAAGACGCCGGAGCAGATCGCCGGGATGCGACGCGCCGGGCTCGTCGTCGGACGCACCCTGGAGATGCTCCAAGGGCTTGCCCGGCCGGGCCTGACGACCGGTGAGCTCGACGCTGCCGCCCAGCGGCACATCGAGCAGCTCGGTGCGCAGCCGAGCTTCCTCGGCTACCACGGCTTCACCGGCTCGATCTGCGCATCGGTCAACGACGAGGTCGTTCACGGCGTGCCGGGAGCGCGTGTCCTGCAACCGGGGGACCTGGTCTCGATCGACTGCGGAGCCATCGTCGACGGCTGGCACGGAGACGCCGCCGTCACCTTCTCGCTGGGCGAGCCCAGCCCCGAGGTCGCCGCACTCATGGACGTCACCCGGGACTCCCTCTGGCACGGCATCGCCGCCGCCCGGCTCGGTGGTCGCGTCGGTGACATCTCGACGGCCGTCGAGCAGCACGTCCGCGCGGCGGGCGACTACGGCATCGTCGAGGACTACACCGGACACGGCATCGGCTCGGAGATGCATCAGGAGCCCGACGTGCCCAATCTGGCTCCGCGCCGTCGCCGCGACCAGGGGCCGCGGCTGGTCGAGGGGCTCGCGCTCGCGATCGAGCCGATGATCACGCTCGGTACGGCCGAGACCACCGAGCTCGACGACGAGTGGACGGTCGTGACCGACGACGGCTCCTGGGCCGCGCACTTCGAGCACACCATGACCGTCACCACGGACGGCGTGTGGGTGCTGACGGCCCTCGACGGCGGCCGAGAGCACCTCGGTGCACTCGGCGTCGCGTACGGCGGCGACTGAGCCGGTCGCTCAGCCCGCCCGGAGCCGTCGTCGGAGATTTGGTCGAGGGCCGATCCCGCGTGGGAGGATCGCTCGAGCAGGAGGGGAGTATTCCTTCGCTGCGGAGTCGTCAACACGATCAGCCGCCGATGCCAGCGACGTCATCGGCATCAGGGTGATCCGGGTCCGCAGGTCAGGTGGGACCGTGTCGAGTGGCGTGGCCTGAGCACCGGGCGGAAGAGACCTCACGCGGTTATAGCCATCCCCTGACCTGCAGGAGCTACTGAGTTGGACGTCAGCACCCTCCAATGGAGCATCACCATCGCCATCACGTGCGCGGTGCTCCTCTTCGACGTGGTCGTCATCGCCCGCAACCCGCACGAGCCGACGATGAAGGAGTGCGCGCTCGCGCTCTCGGTCTACATCGGCGCGGCGCTGGCCTTCGCCGCCTACGTCTTCGCGACCGCCGGGCGAGACGATTCCGGCAACCTCTACGGGACCCAGTTCCTCACCGGCTGGCTGGTCGAGTACAGCCTCTCGATCGACAACTTGTTCGTGTTCATCATCGTGATGTCCTCGCTCGCGGTGCCGAAGAAGTATCAGCAGGAAGCGTTGATGGTGGGCATCATTCTGGCCCTCATCTTCCGCGCCATCTTCATCGCACTCGGCTACCAGCTCGTGTCGAACTTCAGCTGGATCTTCTACATCTTCGGCGCCTTCCTGGTCTACACGGCCGTCAAGCTGGTGCAGTCCTACCGGGCTCACGAGGAGGAGCATCCCGAGGAGAACCGGGTCGTGCGGTTCGCCAAGGCGCACCTCAACGTGGGCGATGAGTGGCGTGGGCTGAAGCTCTTCTGGCGTGAGAACGGCGTCCGGATCGTCTCCCCGATGCTGATCGTCATCATCGCGCTCGGCACCACCGACATCCTGTTCGCGCTGGACTCGATCCCGGCCATCTTCGGTATCACCCAGGAGCCGTACCTGGTCTTCACCGCGAACGTCTTCGCGCTGATGGGCCTGCGCCAGCTCTACTTCCTGCTGGGCGGCCTGCTGCAGCGTCTGGTGTACCTGTCGCTGGGGCTCTCGTTCATCCTGGCCTTCATCGGCGCGAAGCTGGTGATCCACGCGCTGCACAAGAACGAGCTGTCCTTCATCAACGGCGGCGAGAAGGTCATCGACTGGGAGGTGCCGACGCTGCTCAGCCTTGGCGTCATCATCGTCACGCTGGTCGTCACCGCCGTCGCGAGCCTGGCCAAGGACCGTCGCGACCGCTCGGCCGAGCAGGTCGACGCTCGCTGATCCGCCGAGCTCACGGCTGAAATCGACGCTGCCCCACCCTCCGAGGAAGGCGGGGCAGCGTCGATCCCAGCGTCAGCGGGGCTCAGTGCCCCTGGTGCTTGAGGCGCTCGAAGGAGGCCACGACCTCGGCCTCGGCGTCGGTGCGGCCGACCCAGTCGGCGCCTTCGACGGACTTGCCGGGCTCGAGGTCCTTGTAGACCTCGAAGAAGTGCTGGATCTCCAGCCGCTCGAACTTCGGCACGTGGCTGATGTCGCGCAGGTGCTCCAGGCGCGGGTCGGTCGCAGGCACGCAGAGGACCTTGTCGTCGCCGCCGGCCTCGTCGGTCATCCGGAACATGCCGATCGCGCGGCACTTGATCAGACAGCCCGGGAACGTGGGCTCCTGCAGCAGCACCAAGGCGTCGAGCGGGTCGCCGTCGAGCCCGAGGGTGTCCTCGATGTAGCCGTAGTCGGCCGGGTACATCGTGGAGGTGAACAGGTGGCGATCGAGACGGATCCGGTTGGACTCGTGGTCGACCTCGTACTTGTTGCGGCTCCCCTTGGGGATCTCCACCAGTACGTCGAACTCCAGCACCTGATGCCTCCAGCGTGATCGGGGTCAAAGTGCCCCACGGCCCACAGCGGTGGCGGCACACGAACGCGGGCCTCGTGACCCGTCGGCGCACAGTCTCGCGCACAATGTCGGCCAACGTGCAGTCGAGGGGGTCACGGTGAGAAGCGGGCAGGACGGCGTGGGCCACCACGCGGGTCGCAACGAGCGAGGAGCCGCGCGTACCGGCGTCGTGATCGCGACGGTGCTGCTGATGCTGGTGGGCGCGGTTGCCGGCATCGGCATCTGGCGTCAGGACGACGTGCGCGACTGGTACGACGCTCGCACCTGGCCGTGGGACGACGCGCCCGTCGCCGGGCCCGTCGACGTCGCCCCGCCGCCGCAGGTGGACGTCGAGCCGGCTCCGACCCTCGACGAGGTCGACCCGGTGGCGGCGCCGAGCGACACCGCGACCGGACTGTCCGTCCAGGCCGTGCGCCGAGCCATCGCGCGCCGTCTCGGCGTCCGCGCTCTCGGGCCGCACGTGGTGACGGCCGTCGCAGCGGTCGACGGAGGAGGCCCTCCGGTGTCCATCGGCCGCGGCACCGCCGTCCCCGCCTCGACGACCAAGATCGTCACCGCCGCGGCCGCACTGCTCGCTCTCGGCCCCGAGACGCGATTCTCGACCCGGGTCGTCGCCGCCGACCCCGTCGGCACCCGCGACGGCGCGCCCGATGTCGCGGGCGCACCGTCGATCGTGCTGGTGGGCGGAGGAGACCCCTTCCTGGAGCGCACGCCCTTCCAACCCGGCGCCGCCGATGGATCCGCGAACGGTCCCGCGTGGCCGTACCCCGTGCGGGCCGACCTGCAGACCCTGGCCGCCACGACGGCCTCGGCGCTGGCTGCCGACGGCGTCCGCCGCGTGCGGGTGCGCTACGACACGACGCTCTTCGCGGGCCCCTCGATAAGCCCCGCCTGGGAGTCCGGCTACGTGCCCGACGGCGTGGTCAGTCCGGTCAGTTCGCTGTGGGTGGACGGCGGACGCCCGCCGTCGCGATCAGGGCGGGTCGCCGACGCGCCCCTGGACGCCGCGCAGTCGTTCGCCGCGTCGTTGCGCGCGGCCGGCGTCCGAGTCGTGGGGGCCGTCGAGGAGCAGCCTGCGCCGCTCGACGCTGCCACCATCAGCAGCGTCGAGAGCGCACCGCTGGGCCAGATCGTCGAACGCGTCCTCGATGTGAGCGACAACGAGGGCGCCGAGGTGCTCCTGCGCCACGTCGGGCTCGCCGAGGCCGGGCGCGGCACGTTCGCCGCGGGCCGGCGCGCGGTTCGCGACCTCCTGACCGAAGCGGGTGTGCACTGGGGGCGCAGCGTGTTCCACGACGGCAGTGGTCTGGCGCGCACGAACGCCGTCGAACCGCGCACGCTGCTCGACGTCCTGAGGCTGGCCGCCTCCGACGACGAGCCCGACCTCCGTTCGGTCATCACCGGCCTCCCCGTCGCCGGCTTCACCGGTTCTCTGGCCTATCGCATGACGGAGGGGCCGCCCGCAGGACTGGGACGGGTCCGTGCCAAGACCGGAACGCTGACCAACGTCACAGCACTGGCCGGTGTCGCGACGACGCCCGACGGTGCGGTGCTGGTGTTCGCGATGCTCGCCGACCGGGTGCGGGTGGAGGACACCCTGACCGCTCGCGCGGCCATGGACGGTGCCGCCGCGGCGCTCGGTGCCTGCCGCTGCGCCGGCTAGTGTCGCGAGCGCGGACGAGGATCTGACCCTCGGCGCTCCCCGGAGACCAGCGAGACGTCCCTGCTATCTGGACCCCGGTACGTTCAAGGCATGAAACGCGAGTCCGAGGGCGACGCCGGGAACAGCGCGAGCTCGGACATGGTCGACTGGAACCTCGCGGTGCGGATCGGGTCGGCGCTGGCCGGCGAGGGGCCTCAGGTCGGGCGCGGCGAGGCCGCCGACGTCGTCGCGGAGCTGCGGGCCGGGGCTGACCGGTCCACCGGGTTGGTGCGCGACTTCACGGGGTTGGTCGCTCCTGCCGCGACCGCGCCCGTCCTCGTCGTCGATCGGGCGGGCTGGGTGCAGGCCAACGCCGACGCCTTCCAGCACGTCGTCACACCGCTCACCGACAGCCTCACCTCCGACCGCAAGGCTCCGAGCGGCCTCACCAAGGCGATCGGCTCGCGCATCACGGGTGCCGAGGTCGGCGGACTGCTGGGTTTCCTCGCGGGCAAGGTGCTCGGGCAGTTCGACCCCTTCCACGAGCCGAGCGGCCGGCTGCTCCTCGTGGCACCGAACATCGTGCACCTCGAGCGCGAGCTCGGCGTCGACCCGCACGACTTCCGACTCTGGGTCTGCCTGCACGAGGAGACCCATCGGGTGCAGTTCACCGCGGTGCCGTGGATGCGCGAGCATCTCTTCTCCGAGGTCACGGCGTTGTCGTCGACCGTCTCGCCCAGCGGCATCGACGACCTGACGAATCGTGTGGTCGAGGCTCTCAAGGGCGGCCTGGCCCGCGGCAACCTGATCGACCTGCTCAGCACGCCGGAGCAGAAGGAGATCCTCGACCGGGTCACCGGGATGATGTCGTTGCTCGAGGGCCACGCCGACGTCGTCATGGACGACGTCGGGCCGAGCGTGATCCCCAGCGTCGCCGGCATCCGCGCGAAGTTCACCAAGCGACGAGGAGGCGTCGGCACCCTCGACCGCATCCTGCATCGACTGCTGGGCCTGGATCAGAAGATGGCCCAGTACCGCGACGGCGCCCGCTTCGTCCGCGGGGTCCTGGACGAGGTCGGCATGGAGCAGTTCAACGTGGTCTGGGATGGCCCGGAGAATCTGCCGTCCAAGGCCGAGCTGAGCGACCCGGGCGCCTGGATGCGCCGCGTGCTGTGAGCCACGCACCGTGACGCTACCGCCGGCCGTGGCCGCCGTCCGGGTGGCCGTCCGCGGCTGTCTCGTCCGCGAGTCGCCGGACGTCGTCGCCGTCGCCTGTTCGGGAGGTGCCGATTCGCTCGCGCTGCTGGCGGCCACGGTGTTCGAGGCGCGATCGCGGGACGTGCGGGTGATCGGGGTGACCGTCGATCACGGTCTCCAGCCCGAGTCGGCCGACCACGCCGCGCACGTCGTCGCGCAGATGGCGGCGCTCGGCGTGCACGAGACCGTCGGTGCGCGCGTCGACGTCGAGGCGTCCGGCCGCGGGATCGAGGCCGCTGCTCGCGAGGCCCGCTACGCCGTCCTCGACCAGGTGGCCGATCACTTCTCCGTCGACCTGGTGCTCGTCGGGCACACCCTCGACGACCAGGCCGAGACGGTGCTGCTGGGGCTGACGCGGGGGAGCGGCGGGCGCTCGATCGCGGGCATGCGGCCTGCCTTCGACCGGATCAGACGACCGCTCCTGGGCATCACCCGCGAGCAGACCGAGCAGGCCTGCCGCGACGAGGACATCGAGTTCTGGCGCGACCCGCACAACCTCGACCCTCGCTTCGCACGCGCCCGGGTGCGCCACACCGTCCTGCCCGTGCTCGAGACCGAGCTCGGGCCCGGCGTGGCCCAGACCCTGGCCCGTACCGCCGAGACCCTGCGCCCCGACATGGAGCTACTCGACGACCTGGCCGACCTCGCCTATCTCGCCGCGCGCGTCGACGACGGCCTCGACCTCGATCGGTTGGACGACGAGCACGTCGCGATCCGCACCCGGGTGCTCCGCCTCGCCGCGCTCGCCGCGGGCAGTCCGGCGAGTGAGTTGTTCCACGTGCACGTGCGCGCCCTGCTGGCGTTGGGTGACGGCCACGTACGCGGGGAGGTCCAGCTGCCCGGCCGCGTCACCGCCGTCCGGGAGGCCCGCCGGCTGCGCTTCGGCCCGACCTCGACCGGTTGAGGGTCTCGGCAGGCTCGACCACCGGGGGTGCGGTCATCGAGCTTGTCGAGATGCGGTGAGGGTCTCGGCAGGCTCGACCACCGGGGGTGCGGTCATCGAGCTTGTCGAGATGCGGTGAGGGTCTCGGCAGGCTCGACCACCGGGGGTGCGGTCATCGAGCTTGTCGAGATGCGGTGAGGGTCTCGACAGGCTCGACCACCGTGGGGTGGGGCTCGGGCGCCTCCAGCGCCGTCGGGGCCGCCGGTTAGGCTCGCGCCATGGACGCCGCGCACGTCGATGACGACCTCGTCAACGTTCTCTTCACCGAGAAGCAGATCCTCGAGAGGCTCGACGGCCTCGCTGCCCAGATCGAGCGCGACTACGAGGGCCAGGAGCTGCTGATCGTCGGCATCCTCCGCGGTGCCGCGATGGTGATGGCCGACATGGCGCGTGCCTTCACCCGCCACGTCGAGATGGACTGGATGGCCGTCTCCTCCTACGGATCGGGCACCAAGTCGAGCGGGGTCGTGCGGATCCTCAAGGACCTCGACACCGACATCGCCGGTCGTCAGGTGCTCATCGTCGACGAGATCATCGACACCGGCCTGACCTTGAGCTGGCTCACCTCGAACCTGAAGTCCCGCAGCCCCGCGAGCGTCGAGATCTGCACGCTCCTGCGCAAGCCGGAGGCGCTGCAGATGCCGGTCGACGTCAAGTACGTCGGCTGGGACATCCCCAACGAGTTCGTCGTCGGCTACGGCCTGGACTACCGCGAGCGCTACCGCAACCTGCGCGACATCGGCACGCTCGCGCCGCACGTCTACTCCTGAGCCCCGTCGCACGCTCCACCGGGAGCGCCTGAGTAGGCGTCGCACCCACCCGCCTGCGACACTGGGACCGTCCACGGCGAGACCGCGCGCGTGTAGCGTCGTGGGCTCAGTCATGCCAGAAGTGAGAGACGGTCTGTGAAGCGCATTCTCAAGGGTCCCTGGGTCTGGATCGGCCTCGCGGTCGTCGGCGTCCTGCTCGCCCTGCAGTTCCTGGCCCCCGGTGGCGGCTTCGACGAGGTTCCGACGTCGAAGCTGGAGTCCTACATCGCCGACGGCAAGGTCGAGAAGATCACCTTCGTCGACGGCGACCAGAAGATCGAGGCCACCCTCGACAAGGGCACCCGCTCCGAGGGCGACAAGGTCGTCGCGTACTACGTGCTCGGCCAGCAGCAGGGCATCATCGCCCAGGTCGACGCCCAGGTCTCGGCCGGCACGATCGAGGAGTCGAACTCGGAGAACCCGCAGCCCTCGTTGCTGGGCACGCTGCTGGTCAGCTTCCTGCCGATCCTGCTGATCATCGTCGTGTTCTTCTGGCTGATGAACAGCATGCAGGGTGGCGGCCGCGGTGTGATGCAGTTCGCCAAGTCGCGCGCCAAGTTGATCTCCAAGGACATGCCGAAGACCACGTTCGCCGACGTCGCCGGGTGCGACGAGGCGATCGAGGAGCTCGGTGAGATCAAGGAGTTCCTCCAAGAGCCCGCCAAGTTCCAGGCCGTGGGCGCCAAGATCCCCAAGGGCGTGCTGCTCTACGGCCAGCCCGGTACCGGCAAGACGCTGCTCGCGCGCGCCGTCGCCGGGGAGGCGGGCGTGCCGTTCTACTCCATCTCGGGGTCCGACTTCGTCGAGATGTTCGTCGGCGTCGGCGCGAGCCGGGTGCGCGACCTGTTCGAGCAGGCGAAGGAGAACGCGCCTGCCATCGTCTTCATCGACGAGATCGACGCCGTGGGGCGCCATCGCGGCGCCGGTATGGGCGGCGGCCACGACGAGCGTGAGCAGACCCTGAACCAGCTCCTCGTCGAGATGGACGGCTTCGACGTCCGCGGCGGCGTGATCCTGATCGCGGCCACCAACCGGCCCGACGTCCTCGACCCGGCGCTGCTGCGCCCGGGCCGTTTCGACCGCCAGATCCAGGTCGACGCGCCCGACCTCGCCGGCCGCCACAAGATCCTCCAGGTCCACTCGCGCGGCAAGCCGCTCGCGGGCGACGTCGACCTGATGTCGGTCGCGCGTCGGACTCCCGGTTTCAGCGGGGCCGACCTGGCCAACGTGCTCAACGAGGCGGCCCTGCTCACCGCGCGGAGCAACCTCAAGCTGATCAGCGCCGACGAACTCGACGAGGCGATCGACCGCGTCATCGCCGGTCCGCAGCGCCGCACGCGGCTGATGAGCGAGAAGGAGAAGCTGATCACCGCCTATCACGAGGGCGGCCACGCGCTCGTGGCGGCGGCGCTCCCGGGCACCGACCCGGTGCACAAGATCACGATCCTGCCGCGCGGTCGCGCACTGGGCTACACGATGGTGCTGCCCGACGAGGACAAGTACTCCCAGACCCGCTCGGAGATGCTCGACAAGCTCGCCTACATGCTGGGCGGTCGGGCCGCTGAGGAGATGGTCTTCCACGACCCGACCACGGGCGCGGGCAACGACATCGAGAAGGCCACCTCGCTGGCCCGGGCGATGGTCACTCAGTACGGCATGACCGAGCGGCTCGGCGCCATCAAGCTGGGCGACGGCAACTCCGAGCCGTTCTTGGGCCGCGACCTGGGGCACTCGCGCAACTACTCCGAGGACGTCGCCGCGATCGTCGACGACGAGACCAAGAAGCTGCTGGCGCACGCGCACCAGGAGGCCTTCGACATCCTCGAGGAGAACCGCGACGTCCTCGATCAGCTCGTGCTCGAGCTGCTCGACAAGGAGACCCTCGACAAGGCCGAGGTGGCCGAGATCTTCACCGCGTTGCGGTTGCGACCCGAGCGTCCGGCGTGGACCGGATCGCCTCACCGCACCCCGTCGAGCATCCCGCCCGTCGACGTGCCCCAGGAGATCCGCGATCGCGCTGTCGCGCCGGCGAGTGCTGGCGAGTCCGGGGTGATCGTCACCCCGCCGGGCCCCGACGGCGACGTGCACGGCGATCCCGGTCTCCCGCCGACGGACGGCGGCCCGGTGCCGCCGCACCCGGCCCAGTAGTACGGAGCGTCGCGATGACCGACCAGATCTCGTTGCCCGACCGCGCCGCGGCGGACGTCCCGGAGTTCGACCACGCGCGAGCCGAGGCGGCCGTCCGCGAGCTGCTGTTCGCGATCGGGGAGGACCCCGACCGCGAGGGCCTGCGTGAGACGCCGGCCCGCGTGGCCCGCGCCTACGCCGAGCTCACGGCGGGCTTGCGCCAGGAACCCGAGGACGTGCTCACCACGACGTTCGATCTCGGGCACGACGAGCTCGTGCTGGTGCGCGACATCGAGCTGTGGTCGATGTGCGAGCACCACCTGGTGCCCTTCACGGGCGTGGCGCACGTCGGGTACATCCCGGCGCGTAGCGGCAAGATCACCGGGCTGTCCAAGCTCGCCCGCCTCGTCGACGTCTACGCCAAACGTCCCCAGGTGCAGGAGCGGCTCACCACGCAGGTCGCCGATGCGCTGATGCGCATCCTCGACGCGCGCGGCGTCGTCGTCGTGATCGAGGCCGAGCACCTGTGCATGACGATGCGCGGCGTGCGCAAGGCCGGTGCGCGGACCACCACCTCGGCCGTGCGCGGCACGATGCGCAGCAATGCGTCCACCCGTGCCGAGGCGATGGCGCTGATCCATCGGCGATGACGATCCCCCGTCCACGTGCCCGGGCCCGCGCCGCGGTCGGTGTGGTCTCGGTCGTGGCGATGCTCGTCATGGGCGCCTTCGCTGTCACCAGCGGCAGCGCGGCGCCCGGAGCGGCGGAGCGCAGCGGTCCGGTGCGGCCCAACATCGTGCTGGTGATGGCCGACGACCTCTCCCTCGCCGAGCTCCAGTTCCTCCCGCGAGTGCGGTCCTTGCTCGGCACCGGCGGTGTGACGTTCTCCGAGGCGACGGCGCCTCACCCGCTCTGCTGCCCCTCGCGCGCCCAGATGCTCACGGGCCAGTACGCGCAGAACAACGGGGTCCGGAACAACCGGACCGCGCTGGGGGGCTACCGGGCGTTCGAGCCTCGCACCGCGCTTCCCGTATGGCTCCAGCGGGCCGGCTACACCACGGCCATGATCGGCAAGTACCTCAACGGCTACGCGGAGGAGGGAGTGGGCCCGGAGCCGGGCTGGGACTACTGGGACCCGACGATCGCGCGCACCTACCAGTACTACGGCTTCACCCAGTACGCCGACGGGTCGCCGACGAAGCCGTGGGAGTACCACACCGACTACGTCGCGCGCCGCTCCGCCGATCTCGTGCAGAAGTACGCCGGCCAGAAGGCGCCGTACTTCCTGTGGGCGTCCTTCGTGGCCCCGCACGGGCGCTGCGGAGAACGCTTCGAGACGGGGAAGTCCTGCGAGCGCCCGCCTCGGCCCTCGGCGCTCGACCTGCTCAGCTACCTGACCCTGGAGCCGCCGACCGCGGACTATCCCTCGTTCAACGAGGCCGATGTGAGCGACAAGCCGCAGCGGATCCGCGAGCTGCCACCCGTCGACGTCTCCGAGATCCGTGAGCTGCAGACGCGTCGGGCGCAGGCGCTCGCGGCACTCGACCGCGGCGTCGAGCAGATCGTGGACGCCGTCGAGAGCAGCGGTGAAGCCGACAACACGCTGATCGTCTTCACCTCCGACAACGGCTACCTGCTCGGTCAGCACCGCTACGAGGGCAAGGTCTACGCCTACGACGAGTCGGTGCGGGTGCCGTTGCTGATGCGAGGCGCCGGCCTGCCCCGCGGTGTCGTGGACCGGCAGACGGCGGCGATGATCGATCTCGCCCCGACCTTCGCCGCGCTGGCTGGAGCGCACCCGCGAGTCGAGGTGGACGGCGACCCGCTGACGGTGCGCCAGGGCGGACAGGCGGCCCGCGTCGACGATCGAACGTTGCTGGTGCAGGCCGGGGCTCCGCAGCTGAATGTCTTTCCGGGGAACTGGCTCTATCAGGGAGCCCGCACGGCCCGCTACACGTTCGTGCAGTGGACCCGGCCGGTGTTCGCCGAGCTCTACGACCGCAGGGCCGATCCGTACGAACTGCGCAACCGGGCCGACGACCCGCGCTACGCAGCGGTCCGCCGCGAGCTGGAGCGGCGCACCGTGCTGCTCTCCGGCTGCTCGGGAGCGAGCTGTCGCCAGAGCTTCGGGCGCATGCCGCAGCCGCGCCGTGGGCGATAGCCTGCGCGGCGTGAGCATCCCGGTCTGGTCGCGTCCGGTGGGCAGGCCGCTGGTGATGGGGGTCGTCAACGTCACCCCCGACTCGTTCTCCGACGGCGGCCGCTATGCCAGCACCGAGACGGCCATCGCGCACGGACGGCGCCTCCTTGCCGACGGCGCTGACCTCCTCGACGTCGGCGGCGAATCGACCCGACCCGGTGCGACCAGGCCCGTGGTCGCCGAGGAGTTGGCTCGCGTGATCCCGGTCATCTCCGGTCTCGTCGCAGCCGGCGCTGTCGTCTCGGTGGACACCATGCGCGCCGAGGTCGCCGCTGCGGCGCTCGACGCGGGCGCGGTCGTCGTCAACGACGTCTCCGGTGGGCTTGCCGACCCGGCCGTGCTCGACGTCGTCGCGGGGGCAGGGGCGACCTATGTCGCGATGCACTGGCGTGGTCACAGCGACCGAATGCAGCAACAAGCGGTCTATGCCGAGCCCGACGGCGTGGCCGGTGCCGTGCGCCAGGAGCTGGCCGAACGGGTCGCGGCCGCGACCTCTGCCGGGATCGCTCCCGAACGCCTCGTCCTCGACCCGGGCCTGGGCTTCGCCAAGACCGCGCAGCAGAACTGGGAGCTCATCGCGGGCCTGGACGAGCTCGCCTCGCTCGGCCGGCCGCTTCTCGTCGGAGCGAGTCGGAAGTCCTTCATCGGCGCGCTGCTGGCCACACCCGACGGAGCTCCGCGGCCCGTGGAGGAGCGCGAGGTCGCCGGGCACGCGCTCACCGTGCTGCTCGCGCAGCGAGGCGTGTGGGGGGTCCGCGTGCACGACGTCCGGGGCACGCGTGATGTGCTGGCCGTGTGGCAGCGCATGCACCAGGAGCAGGGACGAGGAGGGAGCCCCCGATGACCGACGAACTCTCGATCACCGGGATCGCCTGCTTCGGTCACCACGGCGTCTTCGAGCACGAGCGCCGCGATGGTCAGACCTTCATGGTGGACCTGCGGATCGGCGTCGACACCCGCCCCGCGGCCGCCTCGGACGACTTGCGCGACACCGTCGACTACGGGAGTCTCGTGATGGCGGTCAAGGCCGCCGTGGAGAGGGACCCGGTCGATCTGATCGAGACCCTGGCCCAGCGCATCTCGGACGTCTGCTTGTTGGACAGCCGTGTTGAATGGGCGCAGGTGACCATTCACAAGCCGGATGCACCCATCGACACGACGTTCGCAGACGTGACCATCACGATCACCCGAAAGCGCGAGGGACAGGCGTGACCGAGACCCCCAACCCGCACATCATCGATGCCGACACCCTGACGGGGGAGATGCGGCCGATCCGGCGGGTGGTGATCGCACTGGGGTCGAACCTCGGTGAGCGTCTTTCCGCGATGCAGGGGGCAGTCAACGCCCTCGCCGACACCCCCGACGTCTGGATCACGGGAGTCTCGCCGGTCTATGAGACCGAGCCTGTCGACTGCCCACCGGACGCCAAGTCCTTCCTCAACGCGGTCGTGCTCGCCGACACCACATTGGCCGCGAACCGGTTGATGGACCGAGCACTGGCCATCGAGGACGCCTACGACCGTGAGCGCAGCGACGTGCCCAACGCGCCGCGCACTCTCGACGTGGACCTGATCGTGGTGGGCGACCGACGCAGCGACACCGAGAGCCTGCGCCTTCCGCATCCGCGGGCCGCCCAGCGGTCGTTCGTGCTCAAGCCGTGGTTCGACCTCGAGCCGGACGCCGAACTGCCCGACGCCGGGCCGATCGCCGACCTGTTGGCTGCCGTGGGAGTCGAAGGTCTCACTCTGCGCGACGACCTCACCCTCGACCTGGAGTAGGTCATCGCCCCGCGCGTACCGGGTTCAGGAGCCGGGGGACCCCGGCCTCCGGGGCCTGGGCATCTGCGCCCCACCCCCGCGGGCGTGCTCGCTGTCTGGGCCATCGTCGGTCTGGTCGTCGGCTGGTTGGCCAACCCGCTCTCGGACCGCTGGGGGAGCCCGCCCGTCGTCACCTGGACTCCCGCGGTCAGCCTGGCGGTCGTGGCGGCCGTCGTCGGGGGTGCCGCCTGGGCGACCTGGCGGGCAGTCCAGGTTCGTCGCGAGCGCCTCGAGCCGCATCGCGCGTTGAACCGGTTGGTGCTCGCCCGCGCCTGCGCCTACGTCGGGTCGATCGTCGCGGGCGGCTATGCGGGATACGCGCTGAGCTGGCTGGGGAGCTCGGCCGAACTCGCGGACCACCGCGCATGGAGGTCCGGTGGGGCGGCAGCGGCCTCGGTGGTGCTGGTGGCAGCGGCTCTCGTGCTCGAGCGAGCGTGTCGCGTCCGTGAGGACGACGCTCGCGGTTAGCGTGCCTGGCATGACTTCCCCGTCTGCTCGTTCCCCACGCTCCGCCGCCGATTCCACTCCTCCCACCTCTCCCACCTCGGCCGTTCGGGTCGCCGACACCGCTACCGCGATTCCTGTCGTGCCCGCCGAAACGGCACCGCCGGTGCGGGTGCCCGGCCGCCGGCGCCAGCGCTCGGCACGACTGTCATCCGCCCTGGGACTGCTGGTGGTCGCGGTTCTCGCCGTCGTCGCAGCGTTCGCCGGCGGTTCGTGGCTCGTCGCCACCCTCGGCGCCGCCGTCGCCGCAGCGACGGGAGCCGGCGCGACCAAGCTGACCTACTCCGAGGTCGTCGACGCGCGCCGTCACGGGGCTCGGGATCGTGCCGAGCAGGCGCGTGCCTACGTACGGATCACCGAGGCTCGGGTCGCCGAGCAGGTGGTCTTCGCCGCCGACATGAGCGGTCGGATCGCTCGTCACGAGGCGACCATCGGCCGGCTGGAGCGGCGTCTGGTCGACGCCGCGCGCGAGGTGTCCGAAGCCCATCAGCGTCTGGCCGTGGAGCAGTCCCGTGGAGCCGATGAGCGCGACCGCCTCGCCGCGCGTGTCGCCGAGGCACAGTCGCGTGCCGCGGCGGCCGAGGTACGTGCGGCGGAGCTGGAGCGCGAGCTCGAGGTCGTGCTCGCCGAATGGCGTTCGGGTGTGACTCCGCAGCAACGCAAGCACGCCTGAGCCCGGCACCGGTGGATTCGGGCTGGACCGGCATAGCCCGAGCGCCGTGGGCCGGTCAGCCACCGGCATGAGCATGAGTCCACGACATCGGGGGCATACTGCACTGATGTGATCCCCGCGCAGAGCCGATTCGAGTCCGACCCAGACGAACTCGTCGAGGTTCCGCCGGCACTACCCGACGCCTGGACCGTCGATACCCCCGACCCGAGCGACCGCTTCGATCTCGCGCGTCTGACGCAACTGCTCCGCGCGCACGAGGGACACGGTCGCGGCTGGCCCGGTTCCGGCGTGGACGACGTGCTGGTCGAGGTCTCCGAGCACGGACTGCGGATGCGCGAGAACGTCGTGGTGCGCGACGGCGACGGCGTGATCCGGGCATGGGGGAGCGTGCACGACCGGGCGAGCGGGCGGATGCTCTTCGTGCACATCGTCGAGCGTGACCTGCCGAGCGGGATCGCGCGCGCGTGCTCCGACGTCCTGGTGGACTGGGCGGTGGGTCAGGCGCAGGCCGTCGGCGCGGCGCGCGGATTGGACGTCCAGCAGATCGACACCGGTGCCTTCGCCGACGACGAGCGCCAACACCGATGGCTCGCCGGATCGGGGTTCGACCGCGTGCGCACGTGGTGGCAGATGAGTCGCCCGGTCGAGCCGGAGGAGACCGATCTCGTGCCGTCGTCGCACTCGTGGGGCGAGGACGGCGTCCGCATCCGGCTCGTGCGCCGCACCGCCGACGGGATGCCCGACGTCGACGACCTCCGCGCCGTGCACGATGCGATCGAGGGGGCTTTCGTCGATCACTTCAACCACTGGGAGGAGACCTTCGAGGAGTTCGTCCACCGACTCCGGGAGGACCCCGGCCATCGCTGGGACCACTGGTGGCTGGCCGAGCTCGTCGATGGGGACGACGACGGAGACGGCACGGGCGAGGCGGTCACGGCCGGTGCCCTCGTGGCCACCGTCTCGGAGTCGTCCTCGGGCCCCGACGGCTCCTACGTCGCCTACCTGGGCGTGCTGGAGTCCGCGCGAGGGCGCGGCGTCGCCAAGGCCCTGCTGCGCACGGTGATCTCCGACGCCGCCGAGCGCGGTCGCGACCGCGTCGGGCTCGAGGTCGACGCGGACTCCTCGACCGGAGCCAATGCCCTCTACGAATCGATGGGCTGGACGACGAAGTACGTCACCGAGTCCTGGCACCGCGACGTGCCGCTCGACTGAGCGGGCGCGCTCCCTCACGCTCCCCGATCGGGCGCCCCGGCGCGCAGCGCCCGATGCACCGATGCGGGCGTCAGGACGCCCGCGAACCCGCGGGCGTCGCGCACACCGATCAGAGCGACGTCATCCTCCATCAGCAGCGCGAGCGCGTCGGCCAGGGTCGGCTCTGCGTCCAGGTCCAGCACCGCGGCGAGATCGCCGGTGCGCACGCCGTCGAGCGGTTCCAGGTGCTCGCGGCACACGGGCGTGACGCCGAGCCGGCGCAGCGAGCGCCCACGCCCGAGGAATCCGGCGACGACGTCGTCGGCGGGCTCCGCGAGCAGCGCGGCCGGCGTGGCGTACTGCGCGAGCCGTCCGCCCTCGGTCAGAACGGCCACCCGGTCGCCGAGTCGGGTGGCCTCGTCGAGGTCGTGCGTGACGAGCACGACCGTCGTGCCGAGGTCGCGCTGGAGGCGGGAGAACTCCTCCTGCAGCCGCACCCTCACCTCGGGATCCACGGCGCCGAAGGGCTCATCCATCAGCAGGACCGGAGGGTCGGCGGCCAGCGCGCGTGCCACCCCGACCCGCTGGCGCTGCCCGCCGGAGAGCTGATGGGGATAGCGATCCGCGTAGATCGCGGGGTCCAGGCCCACCAGGTCGAGCAGTTCCTCCGCCCGCCGCCGAGCCGCGCGTCTGCCGGTCCCCTGAAGCACCGGCACCGTCATCACGTTGGCGGCGACCCGTTGATGTGGGAACAGGCCGACGGCCTGGATGACGTAGCCGATCCCACGGCGCAGCTGTACCGCGTCGTGATGAGTGACGTCGACGCCGTCGATCTCGATCGTTCCCGTGCTCGGCTCGATCAGGCGGTTGATCATCCGCAGCGTGGTCGACTTGCCGCATCCGGACGGCCCCACGAGGCAGACCATCTCACCGCGTTCGACGACCAGGTCGAGGTCGGCCACGGCGACCGTGCCGTCGTCGTAGGTCTTGCCGACACCGCGCAACCTGATCATGGGTGAACCCACGCCGGAGCCGGGCTCGGTAGCGTTCATGCGGTGACCCTACTGATCGGCGCCTCTCCCTTGGGGGCTCGCGAGCCGGTCTGTTACTCCCGCGATGTCAACGCGTGGTTCTGCTGGGACTACGTGCGCGACCGCCAGGACGAGCTCGTCGAGGCCACCTCGGCGCACCTCCAGATCACCGTCGCCGCCGTGGCGTTGGGTCTGCTCCTCGCGGTGCCGATGGCGTTGGCCGCCCGTGGGCGGCCGCGTGCGGAGTCGATGGTGCTCGGAGGCAGCACGCTGGTCTACACCATCCCCTCCCTCGCACTGCTGCCTCTCCTGGTGCCCCTGACCGGTCTGACGCGCACCACCGTCGTCATCGGCCTCGGCGCCTACTGCCTGACGATCCTGGTGCGTGCCGTGCTCGACGGCCTCCGATCGGTTCCCGACGACGTGCGCGACGCGGCGCGGGGCATGGGATACGGCCGGTGGCTGCTGCTGTGGCGTGTCGAGCTGCCCCTCGCGCTGCCGGTCGTGATGGCGGGACTGCGGGTCGCGACCGTGTCCACAGTCGCCCTGGCGACCATCGGCACCGTGGTCTCCGAGGGCGGGTTGGGCGCGCTGATCGCCGATGGCAAGAACACCCAGTTCAACGCCGAGTTGATGACCGCCTCGGTGCTGTGCGTCGTCCTCGCGCTGCTCCTGGACGCCGTGCTGCTGGTGGTGCAACGGGCTGCCACGCCCTGGGCGCGGGGACGGGCGACCGCATGACCACCCCACGACCTTCTCCGCTTCCCCCGCTTCGCTCCTCCGCGAACAAGCCCGCGAGGACCCCGTCATGAGCGACGTCTGGAACTTCCTGACCGACGGCGAGGCCTGGTCACGTCAGGGCGGGCTCGCCGACCAGCTCACCCAGCAGCTGCTGCTCACCGGGACCGCTCTCGCGCTGACGATGCTCGTCGGACTCCCCGTCGCCCTGTGGCTGGGGCACATCGGACGGCTGGGGTGGCTCGCGATCCAGATCTCCGCGGTCGGTCGCGCCGTGCCGACCTTCGCGCTCCTCGCGCTGCTCGCCCGTGCCTCCTGGCCGGGCTCGGACCAGTTCGGTCCCTACGGCCGGGCGGGGCTGGCCACGCTGCTGGCGCTGGTGTGCTTCGCGCTTCCGCCGATCGTCACCCAGGCCTACGTGGCGATGCGCGGCGTCTCGGACGAGGTGGTCGATGCGGCTCGCGGTCTCGGGATGTCGGGGTGGCAGCGCTTCCGCCGCATCGAACTGCCGCTCGCATTGCCGCTGATCGTGTCGGGTGTCCGGCTCGCGCTGGTACAGGTGTGGGCGACCGCGACCATCGCCGCGCTGGTCGGCGGCCCCGGCCTGGGGAACGTGATCCGGCTCGGCTTCGCCAACACCGACCGTCGCAGCCAGGGCATCGCAGGCGCCTTGATCGTCGCGGGTGTCGCGGTCTGCCTGGAGCTGGCGATGGCCTGGCTGCAGCGTCGGGCCGAGCACGCGGCGTCCGGTGGGCGTTCCGGCGCCGGCTCGGATCGCCGATCGGATCGCGGCTCCAGGCCTCGCTTCGGTGCGGCGCGCACGCCTCGCCGTCCGGGTGAGAGCGGCATGTCGGCGGATGCCTCTACGGTGTCGCCATGATGCTCCCACGCAAGAACCGCTCCTTCGCGCGCCCGATCGCGCTCGCTTCCGCTCTCCTGCTCGCCGGCACCGCCCTGGCTGCCTGTGGCGACGACGCCGACTCCGACCCGGCAGGGTCGGGCAACGACGTGGGCGGCGGTGCCTCGGTCACCGTCGCCACCCAGAACTTCCCCGAGGCCGCGTTGGTCGGGTCCCTGTACGACGTGCTGCTCAGCGAGAACGGGTTCGACGTGCAGGTCAAGGCCGTCGATGCCCGCGACGCCTACATGGGTGAGTTCCCCGGCAGCGTCGACATCGTGCCGGAGTACCTCGGTGCGCTCGGCGACTTCCTCAACACCCGCGAGAACGGCGAAGGTGCCGAGCCGGTCACCTCCAACGACTCCGAGGCCACGCTGGCCGAGGTCGCGCCGCTCGCCGAGGCGGCCGGCATCACCCTGCTCGACCTGTCCGAGGCCAACTCGCAGAACGCCTTCTTCGTCACCGCGGAGCAGGCCGACGGCGGCCTGGAGAAGCTCTCCGACCTCGAGGGTGAGTCGATCGTGCTGGCGGCCTCGCCCGACTGCGAGGGTCGCGCCGACTGCGAGGGCGGCCTGAGCGGCGTCTACGGCATCGACATCACCGAGATCCTTCCGCTGGGCTTCGCCTCCCCGGAGACCTACTCCGCCGTGCAGAGCGGCGAGGCGCAGCTGGGCCTGACCGGCACGATCGACCCGAACCTCGAGGCCGAGGAGCTCGTCCTGCTCGAGGACGACCGTGGCATCCAGCCGGCCCAGAACTACGTGCCTGCGGTTGCGACCGACTTCCTCGCCGAGCACGAGGGTCTCGCCGACCTGCTGGATGCTCTGATGGCCGAGCTCGACAACGACGTGATCAACGACCTGCTGGCACGCGTCACCATCGACCGCGAGAAGTCCGACGACGTCGCGCGCGACTTCCTCGAGGAGCAGGGCCTGATCTGATCACCGGGATGGTCGGTCATCGAGCTTGTCGAGATGCCGTGAGCGTCTCGGGAAGCTCGGCCACCGGGCTGGTCGGTCGTCGAGCTTGTCGAGATGCGACCACCGGTCTCACCGCTCGTGCGCTCGCACCTCCAGAGCGGCGCGGAGCACGGTGTCGGCGTCGAGCCCCGGCACGTCGAGCCGCAGACCGCCGCTGTCGGTGACGCGCGGCAGGCGCTCGCCCGGCGCGAGCGCGGCCAGGCGCTCCTGCACCAGGACGGCGTCGGCCCGTCGTCCCTGCTCGACCAGCCAGCCGGTCAGCCGGTGTGCCGGCGGTAGCCCGGAGTAGACGAGCGAGCGCTGCCGACCGAACAGTTCATCGACGCCCTCCTCCAGGCCGGCGTACCAGGCGTCGTCGCAACCGGGGATCAGCACGAAGTAGCGGTGCAGATCCCCAGGAAGCACCAGGTCGCGGAACGCCCGGGTGACCTTCGCCGAGCCGTACTCCTCGACGTGGCGCAGACTCAGACGCTTGGTGAGCCAGCGATCAGCGAGGTCGTCTAGCGACGCTCGTTGCTGGGTGATGGAGGAGCCGTCCGTGCGGATCCGCCAGTGGTAGACCACCTCGGGGATGACGCCGACCCGGGCGGCAGCGAGGTAGGCGCGCGTCGCGGTGGGCTGGTCCTCGTACCGGTGTCCCTCGAGCCAGGTCAGGCCGGTTCGGTCCCAGAAGGCGCGGGTGAAGACCTTGTTCCACGCGAAGACGTCGCCGAGGAGTTCGGGCATCTGATCGATCATCCCGGCCGCACGAGTCCGATGGAGGCGCCGCATCCACGGTGGCTGCACCAGCTGTTGGCTCGGTTCCTCGGGGCGCCACCAGGCGATCGATCCCGTCACCAGGTCGGATCCCGTGCGACGCAGCTGCCGGGTCAGAGCGGCGTAGGCCGTCTCTGGCACGACGTCGTCGGAGTCGGCGAAGGTGAGCAGGTCGCCGCGCGCATGCCGGATGCCCTCGTTGCGCGCGGCTCCGAGGCCGCGGTTCTCGGTGTGCACGACACGCACCCGAGGGTCCGTGGCGGCCAGTTCGTCGGCGAGTGCGCCGGAGCCGTCGGTCGAGCCGTCGTCCACCACGACGACGTCGAGGTCCCGATAGGTCTGCGCCAGCACCGACGCGAGCGCCTGGGCCAGATACGCCTCGACGTTGTAGACGGGGACCACCACGCTCAGCAGCGGACGACGTCGGCGCAGCGGCATGGCGGCAACCTACGCCACCGCGCCTTCCGGTTCGGGTCCGTCGGCGCGTTGACCCAGCGGCGCGAAGCCGGACCCATCCCTGCCGTTAGGCTGGCTGATCGTGAGTGAGGCGAACGCGATCGACCCGACGGATCCCGCGCAGTACCCGCGCAAGGTCCTCTTCGTGGCCGGTGCGGGCCGGAGCGGCACCAGCACCATGGCGGGCCTCATGCAGATCCTCGGTCTGCACGTGCCTCTCCCGGAGGTGGCCCCCGACGAGACGAACCCCAAGGGCTTCAGCGAGCCGCAGTGGGTCGTCGACCATCACGACCGGCTGCTCAAGGAAGCTCTGGTGCAGGTCTCCGACTCCCGCCCCGACGCGTGGTTCGAGACCGGCCGTATCGCCACCCGCGAACCGGTGCGGATCGAGACTGCCGAGTGGCTCGCGCAGCACTTCTCCGTGAACAACGAACTGGTCGTCAAGGATCCGCGGCTCAGTTGGTTCCTGGGACTGTGGCGGGTGGCCGCGATCCGCACCGGCGCCACGCCTGTGTTCGCGACGATGCTGCGTCCGCCGGCCGAGGTCGTGGGCTCCAAGCAGACCTACTACGCCAACAAGCTCGGCTCGGCGCACCTGGCTGCCAGCTGGCTCAACATGCTCCTGCACACCGAGCGCGGCACCCGCGAGTCGGTGGCCGACGGCGGCCGGGTCTTCGTGCGCTACGCCGACCTGCTCAGCGACTGGACCAAGACCACCATGCACGTCGGACAGGTGCTGCAGCTGCAGCACGTCCTGCACGCGGACAGCGAGAAGATCCGCGCCGGACACCGCTTCGTCGACCCGTCGTTGCGACGGATGAGCCAGACCCTCGACGACCTCGGGTTGCCCGCGCGGCTGCACGACCTGGTCGGCGAGACCTGGAACGAGCTGAACAAGCTCGCCGAGCCGGAGGGCGACACCGCGGACGTGCACGCGACGCTCGACGAGTTGCGCGAGGCCTACACCGACCTCTACGCCGAGTCCGAGGCGATCTCGCGGTCCACCGTCGTCGCGACCGAGCAACGGTTGCGGCGTCAGGGCAAGGCGGCCCCCAGTGGTCCTGGCGCACCGGGCTCGCCTGCGGACGCGTCCACCTTCGCCGCCGACCGGGTGCCGCACGGCCTGCGGGCCATGGTCCCGCCGGGTATGCGGCGCGGCCTGCGCAAGATGGCCGGCCGCGAGCGGGGCTGAGGTGGCCGCGCACGCCGGCGCCTCGGGGTTGCAGAACCTCGAGGGTCACTCCGACTTCGACATCACCTGGCCCTGGGCCCGGCCCGAGGGACTGCGCGCGGGGAGCACCGCCGTCCTCCGGGTGAAGGACGAGGCGCCGTCGATGCCGTTCGTGCTGCCGCCGCTGTTGCGCGCGATGGACCACGTGCTCGTCGTCGACAACGGATCGACCGACGGCACTCTCGAGGTGACGCTCGACGCGGCTGAGCGCACCGGGCTCGCCCACAAGCTCGCGACCGCCGTCTACCCCTTCGACGTCGCACGCGCGGGTGCCGAGCACCTCGCCGTCCACGAGCTCTCGGTGCACTCGCTCTCCTACTTCTACAACTGGTGCTTCGCCCAGGTCGGCACGCGGTACTCGTTCAAGTGGGACGGCGACATGGTGCTGACCACCGAGGGTGAGGCCTCGCTGGGTGATCTGGCGTGGCAGATCGGCGGCGTGCAGTCGATCATCCGGGTGCCACGTCATGGCCTCTACCTCGACGGCGACCGCCGCGGCTTCCTGGATCTCGGCCTCCGCAACGCCGAGGAGTGGGGCTTCCCGATCGGCCCGGACTTCACCTTCACCAAAGCCTTCGAGTGGGAGGTCCGCACGACGCCGGACCCGGTGCGCTCGATCGGGCTCCCGCACGGCCTCTGCGTCGAGCTGAAGTACCTCGACGGCGACGAGTTCGCGCACTGGACCGATCCGTCGTCCTTCGCCACCAGCTTCCGCAACAAGCGAAAGCGCCGGGAGTGGACGGTCTTCAACGCCCTCAAGGACGGCGTGGTGCCCGAGGGCGTGCACGAGATCCTCGCCCCCGAGGGCGTGCACATCGTCGACCACGTGACACGCACCTGGCTGCCTCAGGCGCCTCGCCCCCTCCAGGTGGGCACCGTCGTCTCCTCCGACGACCAGCGCCGCTGACCCGTCGGCAACACGGACGGGTCAGCGCAATGTGGCGTTGAGCACGTTGTGTTCGGTTCCCACGCCGACCGGGAGCGGCGTAGATTGGTGATGACCGAGCACACCGTCTGGTACCCACACCGGCCTGGTGACGCGCCTCTGCCAGCAGAGCGCACGATCTGGGTGGTCGGAGGGACTGAAACGTCAGGACTCGTCCCATGTCACACCCCACGCAGTCGATGCTGCCTGCGCACTCCGCCGTGCCCGCACGGGCCGAGGTGCCGACGACCAGCGAGCACGCTCGTCGCTTCCGGATCGGCGTCGTCGGTGCAGGGCGGGTCGGCGCGGTGCTCGCCGCCGCGCTGCAGCACGCAGGCCACGACGTCGTGGCCGTCGCCGGTGAGTCCGGCGCCTCGCGTCGGCGCATCGACGACCTTCTGCCGGGCGTCGCAGTGCTCAAGCCCAGCGCCGTCGCCCGCGCCTGCGATCTGCTGCTGCTCACCGTGCCCGACGACATGCTCGGCAACGTCGTCACGGTGCTCAGCGAGTCCGGCGCGATCAGCGAGCGTCAGCTCGTCGTGCACACCTCGGGGAGACACGGCCTCGCCGTTCTCGCACCGGCGATCGCCCGCGGTGCGCGCGCGATCGCGCTGCACCCGGCGATGACCTTCACCGGGACCGCCGTCGACCTCGATCGGCTGCACGGGTGCGTGTTCGGCCTGACGGCCGAGCCCGAGGAGCGTGCGATCGCGGCCGAGCTCGTCGACGCGATCGGTGGACGGGCGATGTGGGTACCCGAGACCCGCCGCGCGCTCTACCACGCAGGACTCGCCCACGGCGCGAACCACCTGGTGACCCTGGTGACCGAGGCGATGGAGCTGCTCGCCGCCGCAGGCGCCGACGACCCGGCGGCCACGCTGCGCCCGCTGCTGACCGCGGCTCTCGACAACGCTCTGGACCAGGGCGATGCCGCCCTGACCGGGCCGATCGTGCGCGGGGACGTGAACACCGTGCAGGCCCACCTGGAGCAGATCGCGGCACAAGCGCCCACCACGATGCCGTCCTACCTGGCGCTCGCCCGAGCGACGCTCGGCCGTGCGGTCACCGACGGTCGCCTGGTGCCGTTGCGCGCCCTCAAACTCAGCGAGGTGCTCGACGAGGCCGAGACCACAGCCCGGCCGCGCCCGAGCTGGCGGACGGCGTGACCTCACCCACCGTCGCGTCGACCCGCGGTGAGCTCGCCGAGTTGCTCGGTTCCGCACGTGGCGCCGGGCACCGCAGCGCGTTCGTGCCGACCATGGGCGCGTTGCACGATGGTCATGCCAGCCTGATGCAGGTCGCGCGGGCCGAGGTCGGTGCCGACGCCCCCGTCGTCGTCTCGATCTTCGTCAACCCGCTGCAGTTCGGTGCCGGCGAGGACCTGGACCGCTACCCGCGCACCTGGGACTCCGACCTCGAGGTCTGTGCGCGCCAGGGAGTCGACGTCGTGTTCGCGCCCAGCGTCGACGAGGTCTACCCCGGCGGCACGCCGATGGTCACCGTGTCACCGGGGCCGCTCGCGGAGGTGCTCGAAGGGCGTACCCGCCCCGGCCACTTCGCCGGAGTGCTGACCGTCGTCGCCAAGCTCTTCGGTCTGGTGCGCCCCGACGTCGCCGTGTTCGGTCAGAAGGACTACCAGCAGCTCGTGCTGATCCGACGGATGGTCGCCGACCTCTGCCTCGGCGTCGACGTCGTCGGTGCGCCGACTCTGCGGGAGGACGATGGCCTGGCGATGTCGAGCCGCAACGTCTACCTCGACGGCGAGCAACGGCGTCAGGCCGCGGCGCTCTCGCGCACCCTGCGCGCCGTCCAGGACGCCGGCGCCGACGGGCTGGTGGCGGCCCTGGACGCCGCTCGTACGGAACTGCGATCGGCCGAGGGGGTCGACCTCGACTACCTGGCCATCACCACGCCGGAGCTGGACGACCTGACCTCTCGCGGCGAGCGCGTCGAGCGGGACGACCCCGACCTGCCGACCGGGCCGGCGCGTGCGCTGATCGCCGCCCGCATCGGCACGACCCGCCTGATCGACAACCTGCCCCTGACCCTGGGGCCCCCGAGTCCGGCACATCCTGAGAACCACCGCGGAGGAGACCGCTGATGTTGCGCACGATGATGACGAGCAAGATCCACCGGGCCACCGTCACCCAGGCCGACCTGCACTACGTCGGATCGGTCACCGTCGACGAGGACCTCCTCGATGCCGCCGATCTGCTCCCCGGGGAGCTGGTGCACATCGTCGACATCACCAACGGCGCACGGTTGGAGACCTACACGATCGCCGGCGAGCGCGGCAGCGGCGTGATCGGCATCAACGGCGCGGCGGCACGCCTGGTGCACCCGGGTGACCTGGTGATCCTGATCGCCTACGGCCAGATGACGACCGAGGAGGCGAAGGCCCACCAGCCGCACGTCGTCTTCGTGGACGCCGACAACAAGATCATGGCCACCGGCTTCGACCCGGCCGAGACGTTCGGCGACCCGAGCCTGGTGCGCGGCGACGCCGTCCGTACGGTCAGCTGACCGAGCCACCCGCTCCGAACGCCCGCCGATACTCTGCTGCGATGCCCACTTCCCGCCGCGCACCGCGCCGACTGAGCGCCCCCGAGCCCGGCTGGACGACGAGCGCCGACGTCGTGATCATCGGCTCCGGCATCGCCGGCCTGACCGCCGCGTTGCGGCTGAAGGACCACGTCGACAAGGTCCTCGTCGTCACCAAGGACCGCATCGCGGCCGGCTCGACGCAATGGGCACAAGGTGGCATCGCGGCCGCTCTCGGCCCGGGCGACACCCCGGGCGAGCATGCCTGGGACACCCTCGTCGCGGGTGCCGGAGTGTGCGACGCCGCGGCTGTGCAGGTCCTCGTCGACGAGGGCCCCGAGGCGGTTCGCGAGCTGATCGCGCTGGGCGCGATGTTCGACCACGACCCCGACGGAGAGCTGTCACTGACGCGCGAGGGTGGACACCACCGGGATCGCATCGCGCACGCGGGCGGCGACGCCACCGGAGCGGAGATCCAGCGGGCGCTCATCGCGGCCGTCGGCGCAGCGCCCGAGATCGAGATCATCAAGCACGCCCTGGCCCTGGACCTCCTCCTGGCCGAGGACGGCGGCGTCGCCGGGGTGACGCTGCACGTGATGGGGGAGGGGCAGCGGGACGGCGTGGGTGCGGTGCACTGCCGCGCCGTGGTTCTCGCCTCCGGTGGCCTCGGCCAGGTCTTCGAGCAGACCACCAACCCGATCGTCGCCACCGGTGACGGGATGGCGCTCGCCCTGCGCGCGGGTGCCACGCTGCGCGACCTGGAGTTCGTCCAGTTCCACCCCACCGTGATGTACCTGGGCGTGGACGCGCACGGGCAGCAGCCGCTGATCTCCGAGGCGGTGCGCGGGGAGGGCGCGGTGCTCGTCGACTTCGACGGCGTCCCGTTCATGCAGGGCGTCCACGAGCTGGCCGACCTCGCCCCGCGTGACGTCGTCGCCAAGGCGATCATGCGCCGGATGCTCGACACCGGCCACGACCACATGTGGCTCGACGCCCGCCACATCGGCGGGGCGGAGGGTGCCGCCGCCTTCTGGGAGCGCCGCTTCCCGACCATCCTGGCGACCTGCCGTGCGCACGGCGTGGACCCGGTGACCGACCTCATCCCCGTCGCGCCGGCATGCCATTACGCCTCGGGCGGGGTGCGTACCGACCTGCACGGCCGCACCGACGTCCGCGGGCTCTACGCCACCGGCGAGGTGGCCTGTTCCGGGGTCCACGGCGCCAACCGCCTCGCGTCCAACTCCTTGCTCGAGGGACTGGTCTTCTCTCGCCGGATCGCGGCCGTGCTGCCCGAGGAACTGCCCGCACCGCGCGATCCCGCGCCCGATGCCCGCGACGTCGGACTCGTGGCGGGCGAGACGCGTGAGGAGGTCCAGCGGACGATGACCTCGCGGGTCGGCGTGCTGCGCCACGAGTCCGGCCTCGCCGAGGCCGCGGCGTCCCTGGAGAAGCTCGGCGCGCGTGCAGGAGCCGCGCCCGACCTCGCGGCCTGGGAGACCACGAACCTGTTGAGCCTCGCCCAGGTGCTGACCGACGCCGCCCGCCTGCGCCAGGAGACGCGCGGCTCCCATTGGCGCGAGGACCACCCCGACCGCGACGACGTCGCGTGGGCGGGCCACTTCGACACCCGGCTGATCGACGGCGAGGCGGTGATCGAGTTCGTCGCGGCCCAGCCGAGCGACGTCCTCGATCCTTTCGCGCGACCCGATGCAGCCTCGGTCGGGCCGACGTCGAACCACGAGGGGGGCAGTCGCTCATGAAGTTCTACGTCGAGGAGGCCGGTCGGATCCTCCGCGAGGAGATGGCGACGGCCGGCGTGCCGTTCGAGGAGACCGTCGACCACATCCTGCGAGCTCTGCAGGAGGACTGCCCGGGCGACACGGTCGATGTCACGTCGGTGGCGACGATCCCGGCCGAGGCGCGAGCCGAAGGGGTCTTCGCCGCCCGCCACGCCGGCGTCGTGGCCGGGCTGGGCATCGCCGAGCTGGTCTTCCGCATCGTGCTCGGCGATGACGTCGTCGTCTCCGGTCGGCTCCCGGACGGTGCGCGCGTGCAGGCCGGAGACGTCGTGCTGCGCGTGGCGGGCCCGACCCGGGGATTGCTGACCGCCGAACGCACGGCGTTGAACCTGGCCAGCCATCTCTCCGGGATCGCCACCGCGACCGCTGAGTGGGTCGAGGCCCTCGACGGCACGCGCGCGCGGGTGCTCGACACCCGCAAGACCCTGCCGGGGCTCCGAGCGCTGCAGAAATACGCGGTGCGCTGCGGTGGTGGGGTCAACCATCGTTTCGGGCTCTCCGATCGTGCCATGGTCAAGGACAACCACGTCGTCGCTGCCGGCGGCGTGGTGCCGGCGTTCGAGGCCGTCCGTGCGTCGTACCCCGAGATGCGCGTGGAGGTCGAGGTCACCGACCTCGACCAGCTCCGTGCTCTGCTGGAGGCGGGCTGCACCGAGATCCTGCTCGACAACATGAGCACCGAGACGATGGCCGAGGCGGTACGCCTGACCGCCGGCCGCGCCACATTGGAGGCCTCGGGTGGTCTGACCATCGAGCGGGCGCGGGACGTCGCGCTGACCGGCGTCGATTTCATCTCGGTCGGCGCCCTGACGCATTCGGTGCAGGTATTCGACCTCGGCCTCGATCTGATCGAGGAGTAGGTCATGAGCTTGCTCGCCGTCGATATCGGCAATGCCCACACCGTGCTCGGACTCATCGAGGACGGCGAGGTCGGGGCGCATTGGCGAATCTCCACCGATGAGCATCGCACCGCCGACGAATGGGCGATCTATCTGCGGGGTCTGCTGCGGCGCCGACTCGATGATCTGGACGGCATCGTGGTGTGTTCCACCGTCCCGGTGCTCACCCAGGCGGGGCGCGACATGTTGACGCGGCATTTCCCGCAGGTGCCCTCCCTCATGGTCGAACCCGGCGTGCGGACCGGAATTCCGGTGCTGACAGACAACCCGCGCGAGGTCGGCACCGATCGGATCGTGAATTCACTGGCGGCGGCGACGCTCTATGGCGGACCGGCGATCGTCGTGGACTTCGGCGGCACCGCCACGACCTACGACGTCGTCAGCGCCTCAGGTCAGTACCTGGGCGGCGCGATCACTCCGGGCATCGAGATCTCCTTGGCTGCGCTGGGCCGCCGAGGCGCCCAGTTGCGGCAGGTCGAGATCGCTCGTCCACGTGCGGTCATCGCGAAGAACACCGTCGAGGCACTGCAGTCGGGACTGGTGTTCGGTGTCGCCGCTCAGGTGGACGGACTGGTGGCCCGCATGATCGAGGAACTGGGCTGCGCTCGCGCCGACGTCTCGGTGATCAGCACCGGATATCTGGCCGAGCAGGTCGTCGACGAATGCGATGTTTTCACCGATCACGATCCCTGGCTTACGCTGCGTGGTCTGGAAATGGTTTTTCGGCGTAATTGCTGAATTGAGAATCGAACGCTTCTTTGCCACGATGGAACGCGGTGCACGTGGGCATTCTCGCGTGTTTCGGGCATAGATGAAGGAGCGGATATGGCGCAACGGGTGAACATCGTTCTCGTCGATGACCTCGACGGTAGCGAAGCGGTCGAGACCGTGAGTTTCGGTCTCGACGGAAGCAATTACGAGATCGATCTCAACGAGGAGAACGCCAGCGCCCTGCGCGAGGCCCTCGCCGGATACATCGGGCACGGCCGTCGAGTCACGGCATCGCGCAAGAGCGGCCGTCGCGCTGCCTCGGCGTCGGGAACCGGGCCGAGCGCCCGGGAGATCCGCGACTGGGCTCGCTCCAACGGTCACGACGTGCCCGACCGCGGTCGCATCCCGGCCGACGTGCGTGAGGCGTTCGACGCCGCGAACTGACGTACCGGTTCTGATCAGACCCTCGCCTCCGCATGGAGGTGGGGGTCTGACCGTTGCATGCCTCTTCCGTGAACCCGCCGCTGCTCTCGAACCGGCTCGCGGGCTCGCCGCTTCGGCGCGACGGTTTCGAGACGCGGCCGCGAGTTCGTTCATCACTCGCGACCGCTCCTCAACCTCCCACTACCCCTGAATCGGCTCGCAAGCTCGTCGCTCAGAGCGGGACGTTCGCTCAGGGCGGACACCCGAACAGCCGAACAGGGAACGCGTAGGCTGGCCGAGGGGTTGTACCTCGTGTTCCCCGCCGTCCGGCACAGGACGGTGCGGCCCCACGTACGCGGAGGAGATGCATATGTTCGAGCGGTTTACCGACCGAGCTCGTCGGGTGGTCGTGCTGGCGCAGGAAGAGGCCCGCATGCTGTCCCACAACTACATCGGCACCGAGCACATCCTGCTCGGCCTGATCCACGAGGGTGAGGGCGTCGCGGCCAAGGCCCTCGAGAGCCTCGACATCTCCTTGGAGGCGGTGCGCGCCCAGGTCGAGGAGATCATCGGCCAGGGTCAGCAGGCGCCGTCGGGCCACATTCCCTTCACCCCGCGTGCCAAGAAGGTGCTCGAGCTCTCGCTGCGCGAGGCGCTGCAGTTGGGCCACTCCTACATCGGCACCGAGCACATCCTGCTGGGGCTGATCCGCGAGGGTGAGGGCGTCGCCGCCCAGGTGCTGCAGAAGCTCGGTGCGGACCTCAACCGCGTGCGCCAGCAGGTCATCCAGCTGCTCTCGGGCTTCCAAGGCAAGGAGTCGGCCCAGGCGGCGGCCACGGCCGGTGGCGGCGAGGCACCGTCGTCCTCGCTGGTGCTCGACCAGTTCGGTCAGAATCTCACCCAGGACGCGCGCGAGGGCAAGCTCGACCCCGTCATCGGTCGTGAGAAGGAAGTCGAGCGGGTCATGCAGATCCTCTCGCGCCGCACGAAGAACAACCCGGTGCTGATCGGTGAGCCCGGCGTCGGCAAGACGACGATCGTCTCGGGCCTGGCCCAGGACATCGTGCGCGGCCACGTGCCGGAGACGCTCAAGGACAAGCAGATCTACACCCTCGACCTCGGCGCACTGGTGGCGGGCAGCCGTTACCGCGGTGACTTCGAGGAGCGCCTGAAGAAGGTGCTCAAGGAGATCCGTACCCGCGGCGACATCATCTTGTTCATCGACGAGATCCACACCCTCGTCGGCGCCGGGGCAGCCGAGGGCGCCATCGACGCGGCGAGCATCCTCAAGCCGATGCTGGCACGCGGTGAGCTGCAGACCATCGGCGCCACGACGCTGGACGAGTACCGGAAGTACCTGGAGAAGGACGCCGCGCTCGAGCGCCGCTTCCAGCCGATCCAGGTCGCCGAGCCGACCATCGCGCACACCATCGAGATGCTCAAGGGACTGCGCGACCGCTACGAGGCCCACCACCGCGTGACCATCACCGACGAGGCGCTGGTCAGCGCCGCGACGTTGGCCGATCGCTACATCTCCGACCGGTTCCTGCCGGACAAGGCGATCGACCTCATCGACGAGGCGGGATCGCGACTGCGCATCCGCCGGATGACGGCCCCGCCGGACCTGCGCGAGTTCGACGAGAAGATCGCCGACGTGCGCGCCCGCAAGGAGGCCGCGATCGACGGGCAGGACTTCGAGGCCGCCGCGCGTCTGCGCGACGAGGAGAAGCAGCTCATCCTGAAGAAGTCCGAGCGCGAGAAGCAGTGGCGCGCCGGCGACATGGACGAGGTGGCCGAGGTCGACGAGGAGCTGATCGCCGAGGTGCTCGCCGTCGCGACCGGCATCCCGATCGTGAAACTGTCGGAGGAGGAGTCGACGCGCCTGCTCAAGATGGAGGACGAGCTGCACAAGCGCGTGATCGGTCAGGAAGAGGCCGTCCGGGCGCTCTCCCGCGCGATCCGTCGTACCCGTGCGGGTCTGAAGGACCCGAAGCGCCCCGGTGGCTCGTTCATCTTCGCCGGCCCCTCGGGTGTCGGTAAGACCTGGTTGTCCAAGACGCTGGCGGAGTTCCTCTTCGGCGACGAGGACGCGCTCATCCAGCTCGACATGAGCGAGTTCAGCGAGAAGCACACCGTCTCGCGCCTCTTCGGCTCGCCCCCGGGCTACGTGGGCTACGAGGAGGGCGGCCAGCTGACCGAGAAGGTGCGGCGCAAGCCGTTCTCGGTCGTGCTGTTCGACGAGGTCGAGAAGGCGCACCCCGACATCTTCAACAGCCTGCTGCAGATCCTGGAGGAGGGTCGTCTGACCGACTCCCAGGGCCGCGTGGTCGACTTCAAGAACACCGTCATCATCATGACCACCAACCTGGGTACCCGTGACATCGCGAAGTCGGTCCACCTGGGCTTCAACCAGTCCGGGGACGCCGCAGGCAGCTACGAGCGGATGAAGGGCAAGGTCTCCGACGAGCTCAAGCAGCACTTCCGCCCCGAGTTCCTCAACCGCGTCGACGAGATCATCGTCTTCCCGCCGCTCTCGCAGGAGCAGATCGTGGCGATGGTCGACAACATGATCGCCGCCGTCGAGGGACGTCTGCGCGATCGCGACATGCGGATCGAGCTCACCCAGGCGGCCAAGGACCTCCTTGCGGAGCGGGGCTTCGACCCGGTGCTCGGCGCTCGACCGCTGCGTCGCACGGTGCAGCGCGAGATCGAGGACGTGCTCGCCGAGAAGATGCTCTACGGCGAGGTCGGCCCGGGCCAGATCGTGCTGGTCGACGTCGAGGGGACCGGCCCGTCGGCCGTCTTCACCTTCGCCGGCGAGAAGGTCAGCGAGGTGCCCGACCTGCCGCCGCTGGAGACCGCCGAGGTCGGCGGCTCCACCGACGCGGGAGCCCACGGCCAGTCCGCCGATGACGGCCCCGTCGACATCCCGAAGGCGCCGGGAACCGGCGCCGCCGGCGAGGGCGACGCGACCGCCTGATCCACCGACACGGTGGGCCCGCCTCCCCCTGAAGACGGGTCAACGTGTCGTGGAGGGTGACCCATCGCGTCGCCGAGACGGGTCAGCGTAGGTTGGCGGCGTGATTCTGACGGCGAGCACGGTCAAGGACACCTCGACCAGCCTGAGCAGATTCGTGGAGCGGAACCTCGCTAACGGCGTCGACCACCTCGTCGTCTTCGTCGACGACGCCGACCGGAGGGTTGTCCGGAGACTCCGACGTCACCCCCACGTAACGGTCGTGGCCGCGGACGAGGCCTGGTGGCACGGCAAGCGGCCCGTGCAACTCAACGCTCGCCAGCGGATCAACGCCAACGTCGCTCGCGTGTTGTTGGCGCCCTTCGCCTCGGGCGCGGGCGGTCCGGTGGAGTGGCTCTTCCACATCGATGCCGACGAGGTGCTTCTGCTCGACCGTCCGGTGATCGACACGTTGCCCGCGGACGTCGACGTCGTGCGGGCCCTGCCGTGGGAGGCCGTGAGCCGGTGGCAGTGGCGGGGCGATCGCGTGACGCACTTCAAACGCCTGCTCGACTCCGACGAACTGAGGCGTGCGCATGAGCAGGGCCTTCTCGTCGCTGCGGGGAACGGCAGCTACTTCCACGGCCATCTGGAGGGCAAGAGCGCCATCCGCCCGCGGATGGACCGCTGGCACACCCTGCACGGCGCGCACGACGTCCGGCAGGACGAGACGCCGGGCCGCACCGGCGACTTCGCCCGGGTGCTGCACTACGAGTCGTGGTCGGGGGAGGAGTTCGTCCGCAAGTGGACCAACATCCTCACCTCCGGCGGCAAGGTGAGCTTCCGGCCCGGCCGTGAACCCGTGGCCCGCGCTCTACAGGAGGTCCTCGACGCCGACCTCTCGCCGAGGCAGGCGCGGGCACGGTTCGCCGAGATCTACCGGGCGACGACCGAGGACCCGTTCGACGCCCTGCTGGCGCTCGGCGCCCTCGAAGCCGTCGACCCCGACGCCGGTGCGCACCGGCCGGCGTCCTTCGATGCCGTCCAGGCCGCGGAGTTGGAGCGGGTGCTGGCCGCACTCGCTCCGGAGAACAAGTGGCCCTTCCACACCGGGCGCACGGCACGTGACTTGGCCAGGCTCCTCGATCGCGTCGTGACGCGCCTGGACGCGGAGGACCGCGCCCTCGCCGACCGCTGTGGCCGCGCGTGGCAGATGTCGGAGGAGGTGCTGGCCGCAGCTGCGGGGAACCGGCAGGAGATCGCTGCCCGTGAGGCGCAGGCCGGCGGAGACCCCGACCCGATCGAGTCGGGCCAGAACACCGGCTGACTCGGTCCCCGGTGATTCAGGGGAGCGCGTACACCTCGGCACCCACCTGCACGAGCAGCTCGTCGGCGATGAGGCTGGCCACGCATCGCTCGCGCTGGACAGCGTCGTGCCACGCCGCCTCCAGCCGCGAGCGGTGGACGGGCCCCTCGCTGTCGCGCAGGACGGCCAACAGCCGTCCGCGGCACTGCCGATCGGTTCCGGCCCAGGTCTGGGACTTGCGGGGCGGACCGTCGTAGGGAGGCCGTCCCGCCGCCGTCCACGCGCACAGATCGACGATGGGGCAGGCCTCACAGCGTGGCGCCGCCGCGGTGCACACCAGAGCACCGAGCTCCATGACCGCGACCGACCAGGTCGCCGCGGTGGCGTCGTCCTCCGGGAGCGCGGTGGCGGCGAGGTCGCGCTCGGCGCGCGTCACCGAGACGGAGGGGAACTCCGTGCCTGACAGCGCCCGAGCCAGCACTCGTCGCACGTTGGTGTCGAGCACCACGTGCCGACGTCCGTAGGCGAAGCTGGCGATCGCCGCCGCGGTGTAGTCGCCCACACCGGGCAGCCGTCTCAGGTCGTCGTAGTCGGCCGGCACGTCGCCGTGGTGGTCGGCGACGATGGCGCTCGCAGCCCCGTGCAGGCGCAGGGCCCGGCGCGGGTAGCCCAGGCGTCCCCAGGCGCGGACCGCTTCGCCCGTCGGCTCGGCGGCCAGATCGGCTGGCGTCGGCCATCGCTCGAGCCACGCGTTGTGCACGGGGATGACTCGAGCCACCGGGGTCTGCTGCAGCATGAACTCCGAGACCATCACCGACCAGGCGCTCGCCTCGGACCGGCGCCAGGGCAGGTCGCGCTGGTGCTCGTCGTACCAGGCCAGCACCGGGTCGACGACCGGATGCACCGCAGCCGGAGGAGTCGCTGCGGACGACGTGGCAGGTACCGGCACAGCTCGATTCTGCCGCGCCCCCACGCACCTGGAAGGAGAAGGGTCCGGTCGGGCGAGCCGGGTCCGGAGTGGCTCCGCGTCTTGTCCGCGCCGCGCGGCTACCGTGGCGGCGTGAGCAGCGGCCCGCCTCGAACCAACCTCCGGTCGACGCGTGGCCCCCTCGAGCCCGGGGTCTACTGGCGTCGGCGTCTCTTCGTCCTCGGCACGGTCGCCGCGCTCCTCTTCATCGCCGTGGACGTCGTGCGCGGGGATGAAGAGCCCGTGCCGGCGCCAGCGAGCGCATCGAAGGTCTCCAGCGAGCCCAGGCAGCAGGCCGGTGCGGAGTCCGACGAGGCGTCGTCGCAGGAGGAGACGACCGGGAAGCAGCGAGGACGCAAGGGGCGCCGGAACCAGAACGGCTCGACGCCGTCACCCACGCCCACCCCGGTGCTCGCGATGCCGAGCGGCCCCTGCGCCGAGGAGGACGTCGCCGTGAGTCCGCTGGTGGCCGGGGCCGTCGCCGGACGTCCGGTCACGATCACCCTGCAGATCCGCACCCTGGCATCGCCCGCCTGCAACTGGAAGCTCAGCGCAGATCACCTGGCGCTCAAGATCACGCGCGGTGACCAGCAGGTCTGGGCCACCTGGCAGTGCCCGCGGCAGGTCCCCGACCAACTCGTGGTCGCGCGCCGCGACGTCACCACGACCGTCGAGTTCACCTGGAACGCCCGGTTCTCCGAGGCCGGATGCCCGCAGCAGATGGGATGGGCGCCGATCGGTGAGTACGGCGTCACCGCCGCCACGTTCGGCGGCGAGCCGATGGACACCACGTTCGATCTCGCCCAGCGAGTCGTCACCCGTCAGGGCTGAGGTGGCGAGGCACCCACGCCCTCGCCGAGCCAACCGGTTGTCGGCCCCTCGGCCATCGAGCTTGTCGAGATGCCGCGGGGGTCTCGACAAGCTCGACCACCGGGTCGGCCCTCGACCACCGGGTCGGCCCTCGACCACCGGGTCGCTTGGCCTGACGCTCAGACGTAGCGTTCGAGGATCGTCGACTCCGCGAGGCGGCTGAGCCCCTCGCGCACGCTGCGGGCACGCAGCTCGCCGACGCCCTCGACCGCCTGCAGGTCGTCGATGCCGGCAGAGAGCAGCTTCTGCAGGGTGCCGAAGTGGTCGACCAGGCGGTCCACCACCGGTGCCGGGAGGCGCGGGACCTTCGTCAGCAGGCGATACCCACGGGGAGCGACCGCGCCGTCGAGGTGCTCGGCGGTACCCAGCCCGAGCACCTTCGCGGTCGCGGCGGGGTCGACGAGCTCGGTCGGGGAGAGCGCCTCGAGCTTGGCCAGCAGTACCTCGGGCGGCTTGACCCGACGGCCGTTGGGCACGTAGTCGCGGATCACGAGCTCGCGCTCGGCGTCCACGCCGGTGATCAGCTCCTCCAACTGCAGGGAGAGCAGCCGCCCGTCGGTGCCGAGCTCGAGCACGTAGTCCTCGATCTCGCGGGCGATGCGGGTCACCATCTCCAGCCGCTGGGCGACCACGGCGACATCACGCACGGTGACCAGGTCCTCGATCTCCAACGCCGACAAGGTGCTCGACACCTCGTCGAGCCGCAGCTTGTAGCGCTCGAGCGTCGCCAGGGCCTGGTTGGCGCGGGTCAGGATCTGGCCGGAGTCCTCCAGCACGTGGCGGGTCTCGCCGACGTAGGCGGCGATGATCTGCATCGACTGCGACACCGAGATGACGGGGTAGCCGGTCTGGCGGGCGACGCGGTCGGCGGTGCGGTGCCGGGTGCCGGTCTCGTCCGACGGGATGGTGATGTCGGGCATCAGGTGCACGGCGGCGCGGCTGATGCGCGTGATGTCGCGGTCGACGATGATCCCACCGTCCATCTTGGCCAACTCGCGCAGGCCCGTCGCGGTGAACGGCACGTCGAGCGCGAAACCACCAGTGGTGATCGACTCGACGACGCGGTCGTGGCCGAGCACGATGAGCGCCCCGGTGCGCCCGCGCAGGATCCGCTCGAGGCCGTCGCGGAGCGCGGTTCCCGGGGCGATCAGGGCGAGCGTCTCGCGCAGCCGCTCCTGCTCCTCGGTGCGCACGGTGGTCATGGCAGAACCCTAGTGCCGCGTTCGCGAAAACTCGGAGAGGTTATGCGCCTGCCGGTGGCACGCCTACGTCGGCCTTCACAGCAGACGCAGACCCTCCAGCGCTTCGTGCAGGTTCGGCACCTGCACGACCTTCATGCCGGCGTGCTCGGTGGCCTCGGTCCTCCCGCGATCCGGGGGCGCCGGCACGACGGCGAGCGCGAAGCCCAGCCGGGCGGCCTCGGCCAGGCGTTGAGGGAGGTCGCGCACCCGGCGCAGCTCACCCGAGAGTCCGAGCTCACCCATCGCGACGACGCCGCGCGGCGTGGGCTTGCCCGACGTCGCCGATGCGACCGCGATGGCGACGGCGAGATCGCTCGCGGGCTCCTGCAGACGCGCACCACCGACGGTGGACGCGAAGACGTCGTGGGAGTGCAGCCGAAGTCCGGCATGCTGCTGTATCACCGCGAGCACCATCGCCAGGCGCGAACCGTCCAGCCCCGACGTCGTCCGGCGCGGCCGCTCCAACGGTGAGGGCGCGACCAGTGCTTGCACCTCGGCCAGGAGTGGACGTCGTCCTTCCATGGTGACGGCGACGCAGGTGCCGGTGACCTCGCTGCGGTGTTGCTCGACGAAGAGTCCGGTGGGGTCGGACACGGCGGCGATGCCGTCGGGGCCGAGATCGAAGCAGCCGACCTCGTCGACAGGACCGAAGCGGTTCTTCACCGCCCGGACCATGCGGAAGCGCGAGTCGCGATCGCCCTCGAAGTAGAGGACGACGTCGACCAGGTGCTCCAGCACGCGGGGGCCGGCGATCGAGCCGTCCTTGGTGACGTGGCCGACGATCACGGTGGCGATGCCGCGGGTCTTGGCCATCCTCACCAGCGCCGCCGACACCTCCTTGACCTGGGTGACTCCGCCGGGTGCGCCGTCGCTGCCGCTGGCACCGATGGTCTGCACGGAGTCGACCACGAGCAGGCTCGGGCGGACGTCCTCGATGTGGGTCAGGACGGCACCGAGATCGGTCTCGGCGGCGAGGTAGAGCTCGTCGTGGATCCCGCCGGTCCGGTCGGCGCGCAACCGCACCTGACTGGCGGACTCCTCGCCGGTGACATAGAGGACGCGCTGCTTGGTGCGTGCGGTCTGGGCGGCGACTTCCAGGAGCAGCGTGCTCTTGCCGACGCCGGGTTCGCCCGCGAGCAGGATCGCGGCACCGGGCACGAGGCCACCGCCGAGGACCCGGTCGAGCTCGGCGACGCCGCTGGCCCGGAACGTCGCATCGGTGCGCGGGACCTCGCCGATCGGCACCGCCTTCGCGGTGACGGGGGCGGCTGCGGTGCGCAGGGCGGGCGTGCCGGCCTCGACGACCGATCCCCAGGCCTGGCACTCGCCGCATCGGCCGACCCACTTGCCGGTCTGCCAGCCGCACTCGGAGCAGGTGTACTGCGCGCGTGCGACTGCCTTGGCCATGACCAGGACGGTAGAGCAGGGTGCCGACACCCTGGCCGCCTGGCGGCGTATGCTGCGCTTGGATCGTTCACAAAGGAGCCCGGCCGTGGCCGTTCCCGCCCGCAGCACCCGTCCGGCCCCGCGGCACGTCGCGGCGCCGACGCTCGCCGACGTCGCCGAACGCGCGGGGGTCTCCCGGCAGACGGTGTCGAATGCCGTCAACAACCCCGATCTGCTCCGCCCCGAGACGTTGATGCGCGTGCAGGAGGCGATCGAGACCCTCGGCTACGTGCCCAACCGCGCCGCGCGCAATCTGCGCACCCGTGCCTCGAACCTGATCGGGTTGAGGCTCAGCCCGATCTGGGAGGGCACCGCCAGCACCGCGATGGACCGGTTCGTCCACTCGTTGGTATGGGCCTCGCGCGAGGCCGGCTACCACCTGCTGCTCTTCTCCGACGACGCTCCGTTCACGCGCGATCCCGGCCCGATGGCGGGCTACGACGACCTCCTGCGTTCCACCGCTGTCGACGCCTTCGTCGTCACCGACACCTTCTTGGGCAACCCCCAGGCGGCCTGGCTGCGCGAGCGGCGCGCTCCGTTCGTGGCGTTCGGACGTCCGTGGGACGACGACGCCGCACGCCATCCGTGGGTCGACGTCGACGGTGCGGCGGGTACCAGTGCGGCGACCGAGCACCTGATCGAGCGCGGGCACACCCGGATCGCGTGGATCGGCTGGCGCAAGGACTCCCACCTCGGCGAGGACCGTCGATCCGGATGGACACGTGCCATGCACGGTCACCACCTGTCCACCTCCGGACTGGCCTCGCGGGTCGAGGACACCGTGGCCAGCGGTCGCGAGGCCAGTGCGGTGATGTTGGACGACGCCGCACCCACCGCGTTCGTCTGCGCCTCCGACACCCTGGCGATGGGGGTGCTGCACACGCTGGCCGAGCGAGGACTCCATGCCGGGCAGGACGTGGCCGTCGTCGGCTTCGACGACTCCCAGGTCGCCCAGGTCGTGCACCCCGGACTGACCTCGGTACGTCAGCCCCTGGAGGAGGTCGCCCTCGCGCTGGTGAGGGCGTTGGAGGACCTGCTCGCGACCCCGTCGGTCGTCGCGCCCGCGCAGCTCCTGGCGCCGTCGCTGGTGGTGCGGCCCTCCAGCGGCTGAGGCCGGCGCCGCGGCAGGGAGACGCGGGCGTCAGTAGGTCCGCGTCCAGAGGTTGACGGCATAGTCGACGGCGAGGCCGTCGTGGTGGGCGAGGATCCAGTCGGCGGTCGCCGGAGGGAACTCGATCCTGACGACGGCCTCGAGGTCGGTGCGCGAGTCGAACCGCCAGCCCATGTCGACGCTGCGGCGCTGCCAACCTCGGGTGGAGAAGAACCGCTCGATCGTCGCGGGGGAGGGCAGATGAGGGAATCCCCTGCGGAACCAGGCGCCGAAGGTCGAGCGTGAGGCGTCGTTGTCGATGATCATCGCCGTGCCGCCACGTCGGACGACCCGGTCGAGTTCCGTCAGGCCCGGTTCGCACCCCGGGCCGAAGAAGTAGGCCCAGCGGGCGTGCACGACGTCGACGGAGGAATCGGGCAGGGGAAGGCGTTGCGCAGCGCCGGGCAGCAGGCGCACGTGGGGGTGGGCGCGGGTACGTCGCGCCGCGATCGTCAGCAGGTCCGGGTGGGGCTCGACGCCGATCACCTCGGCCGCGTCCGCGGCGAAGAGGGGGAGATGGAAGCCGGTACCGCAGCCGAGGTCGAGCAGCGTGCGTCCCGACCAGTCCGCGGCGTCCCGCATGGCCTGCCACAACACGCCGTCAGGGTCGACGGCGCGGTTCTCCACCTCGTAGGTCTCGGGGTGCCGCCAGATGTTGGCGCTCTCGATGGCGCCACGCACCGGGCGTGAGCGCGTCACCGATCGGCAGGTCGAGCCGATGACGATCAGATCCGGACGAGTCCGCCGGCGCACTCGAACTGGGCGGCCAGGATGCCGGGCGTGCCGTGCGGGGCGACCCACTCGACCTTGACGTCCTCCAGCGGCGCCTCGACGGTCTCGCCGAGCCACTCGCTGACGCGGAGCGGGTCGCCGGCGATCTCCAGGCAGGCGAGCGCGGGGGCGTCGTCGGCCGGGTGGGAGTAGGGGCGCAGGCCCGAGTCCACGGTCCACTGGATGAAGAACGGCAGCTGCGGGTCCGCGATCAGGCCGTTGACGCCGATCTGCTTCCAGGTCAGCTCGGTGCCGTCGGGACGGTGCCGGTTGCCCGGAACCGCGGCGCGGCCCAGTCGCTCCTCCACCGGCGTGATGTCGGAGACCGCCACGACCCAGCCCAGCCAGCCGCCACCGAGGGCCGAACGCGCCTTGACCGCCTGGCCGAACGGCGCCTTGTCCGAGGCCGGGTGGTCGAGGGCCTCGACGATCTCGAGGTAGGTGTGGTCGGCCAGTGCGAGCGTGACGTTGCGGGTGCCGAAGCGCGGGTGGATGCCGCCGTCGGTGAAGCTGGCGCCGAGCAGGGCGCCGATGCGCTCCGCGGTGGCGTTGAGACCATCAGGTCCGGCGGCGTACGACAGATGGTCGAGATGCATGCGGACCATTCTCAGCGCTCACTCAGGCGGAGCGGACGTCGGGGTCGAGGTGTCTTGACGTCGAGAGGTCGCGGTGTGTGCGGATGGCTCACCTGCGGTGAGTGGGTACCTCGCCGGGTGTCGGCGCGCGCGCTCCGGCTTCGTGCCTCAGCCGGAGCGCTTGCTCGACCTTCGCCCACGCGGTGACCGCTCGTCCCTCGCGGTCACCGCGGGCTCGCCGGATGGAGGGCGAGCAGGGAACGGGACCGCACGTGCGCTTCGCAGTGTCGCACCAACTCGTCGTAGGCGGTCTGCCCCATGAGCGCCACGAGCTCGGGCGCGTGGGTGATGAAGACCGGCTCGGCGGCGACGTGGGCGTCGGTGTTGCCCGAGCAGTACCAGTCAAGATCGTGTCCGCCGGGTCCCCAACCGCGCCGGTCGTACTCGGTGATGGTGACCTCGGTGTAGGTCGAGCCGTCCTGTCGTTCGACCTCGCGGAACAGACGCCGGATCGGGAGCTGCCAGCAGACGTCCGGCTTCGTCTCGACATGCTCACGACCCTGGCGGATCGCCAGGCTGTGCAGGGCGCAGCCGGCGCCGGCCACGGAACCCTCACGATTGGCGAACACGCATGCCTGCTGCCCGTCGACGACGTGCACCCGGGTCTTGCGCTCACCGTCCTCGTCCTTCTCCACCCAGTCATCCGTCCTGACTGTGCGTCCCGGGTGGAACTGCCAGGTGGTCTCGTCGAGTTGGGCCACGAAGCCGGCGACGCGCTGCTCGTCCGCCTCGTCGGCGAAGTGCGCGCCCAGCGTGCAGCACCCGACGTCGGGCGCGTCGGCGTAGATGCCCTGACACCCCGAGCCGAAGATGCAGGTGAAGCTGCTGGTGAGCCAGGTCAGGTCGCACCGCATCATCTCGGAGTCGTCGGCGGGATTCACGAACTCCACGAAGGCACGCGGGAACACCAGATCGACCTCGGCCACGGGGATCAGGCTACGGGCCGGCCCGGCGTGGACCCGACAGGCTCGTCCACCAGGGGCGGCGGGCCTCGGGCACCTCGACGATCGTGGGGTGCCGACGTCGGGCACCTCCACTGGTGGCGGCAGGCGAGGAGTAGCGTTGCCGTATGCGTCTGGGAGTGCTGGACATCGGTTCCAACACCGGCCATCTACTGGTCGTCGACGCCCACGACGGTGCGGCGCCGCTGCCGGCCTACTCGTACAAGCAGCCGCTCCGGCTCGCCGAGCATCTCGACGAGGACGGCGCCGTCAGTGCGACCGGCATCGATGCGTTGACGCGCTTCACGGCCGAGGCACTCGTGGTCGCCGAGGAGAAGGGGTGCGAGGAGTTGCTCTCCTTCGCCACGTCCGCGGTGCGCGACGCCGTGAACTCCGACGCCGTGCTGGCCCACGTCCGCGAGCGCACGGGAGTCGACATCGCGGTGCTCTCGGGCGAGGACGAGGCACGTCTGACGTTCCTCGCCGTACGCCGGTGGTTCGGCTGGTCGGCCGGCCGCCTCGCCGTCTTCGACATCGGCGGCGGCTCGCTGGAGATCGCGGCCGGCGGCGACGAGCGTCCCGACGTCGCATGGTCGCTTCCGCTGGGAGCCGCCCGCCTGGCTCGTGCCCATTTCGACGGCGCTCAGGACGAGTCGGGTCTGCGCGCCATCCGCAAGCAGATCCGCACCGAGATCGCCCGCGACGCCGGCAACCTGCTGCGCGCCGGCACGCCGCACCGGGCCGCCGCGACGTCGAAGACGTTCCGCTCGCTGGCTCGCATCTGCGGTGCCGCACCGTCCGGTGAGGGAGCGCTGGTTCCGCGCGCGCTGCCGCTCGCCGAGCTCCGTGCCTGGATCCCCAAGCTGGTCGCGATGAGCGGTGAGGAGCTGGCAGAGCTACCGGGCGTCTCGCCGAGTCGCACCCATCAGATCGTGCCGGGCGCGCTCGTGGCCGAGGCGTGCATGGACATCTTCGACCTGACCGCGCTCGAGGTCTGCCCGTGGGCCTTGCGCGAGGGAGTCATCCTCGAGCGGATCGACCGCTTCAGCGTGGCCTCGGTCGACGCCGACCACCCGGCCGTCGCGGCGCAGCCGACGCAGTGACCCGCATCGGGCTGTCCACGTCCTCGGTCTATCCCGAGTCGACCGCCCACGCCTTCGGCTACGCGGCGGAGGTGGGATACGACGCCGTCGAGGTGATGGTCGGCATCGACGCGCTGAGCCAGCAGACCACCGCGGTGCGTCAGCTCAGCGAGCACCACGGAGTGCCGGTGTGCGCGGTGCACGCCCCCTGTCTGCTCTTCACCCAACGGGTCTGGGGCACCGAGCCCTGGGGCAAGCTGCAGCGCTCGGCCGAGATGGCCCATGCGCTCGATGCCGAGGTCGTGGTGGTGCACCCGCCGTTCCGGTGGCAGAAGGAGTACGCGCGCGACTTCGTCGACGGCATCGCGGCCCTGGAGAACTCCACCGGCATCCGGTTCGCGGTGGAGAACATGTATCCCTGGCGGGCCACGAAGCGGCGCGGAGCGGAGATGTACCTGCCGGGTTGGGACCCGTCCGACGAGCCGTACGCCAACACCACCATCGACCTCTCCCACGCCGCGATCGCCCACGACGACGTCGTCGAGATGGCCGACCGGCTCGGCGACCGGCTGCGCCACGTGCACCTGACCGACGGCACCGGCTCGGCCAAGGACGAGCACCTGGTACCCGGCCGTGGGCACATGCGGGCCGCAGAGTTCCTCCGGCACATCGCGACGACCGGTTTCGAGGGCGACATCGTGCTCGAGATCAACACCCGTCGCTGCGCTACCCGGGAGGAGCGCGAACTCGACCTGCGCGAGTCGCTCGAGTTCGCCCGCACGCACTTCCGCGCCGCTGGCGAGCCGTCGACGGGGAATCCGGCGCCGAGCGAGGCGGGCGAGCAGGCCCCGTAGGGGTGCGGCCAGATCACCTAGTGGTGCGTCCGAGAAGTTCTGAACGGTTCGCGTGCTCCCGGTGCGTGCAGCGCAAGGCGCCGGCGCGCAGCCATACCGGGTTGTCTTGCAAGCGTCGGCAACGCCGCGGGGTGCGTGCCGGGGGTGCGCGAAGCGCATCAGAACTTCGTGGACGTGCCACTAGCCTGGGCACCATGGCTCTGTTGCGTCAACCGATCCTCCTGCTCGCCCGCAGCGGCGGCGTGAAGCGGTTGATGACCTCGCTGCCGCTCACCTCGGGAGTGGTGTCCGGGTACGTGCCGGGGGAGACGACACAGGCCGCCGTCGAGGCGGCCGCCGGTCTCGTGGGCGAGGGACTCGCGGTGACCCTCGACTTCCTCGGCGAGGACACCGTGGACGAGGAGCAGGCCGGCCGCACCGTGCAGGCCTACTTCGACCTGCTCGCAGCGCTCGCGGCCGCCGGACTCGCCCGGAGGACCGAGGTCTCGGTGAAGCTCTCGGCGATCGGTCAGGCGCTGCCCGACGTCGGAGACCGGGTCGCTCTCGAGAACGCGCGCGCGATCTGTCGCGCCGCCCGCAACACGGGTACCACCGTGACCCTCGACATGGAGGACCACACCACCACGGACCGCACGCTGTCGACGCTGCGTGCGCTGCGGATGGACTTCCCCGAGACCGGCGCGGTGCTGCAGTCCTACCTGCGTCGCACCGAGGCCGACTGCCGCGCGCTGGCCTACGAGGGATCTCGCGTCAGGCTGTGCAAGGGCGCCTACAACGAACCGGACGACGTCGCGTACGGCGATCAGGCCGACGTCGACAAGTCCTACGTACGGTGCCTGAAGATCCTGCTCGGCAGTGAGGCGTATCCGATGATCGCCACCCACGATCCGCGGATGATCGCGATCGGGTCGTCCTTGGCCAGCCGCTACGGCCGCCCCCGTGGCACGTACGAGTTCCAGATGCTCTACGGCGTACGCCCGGCCGAGCAACGTCGACTCGCAGCGGCCGGAGAGGCGGTGCGGGTCTATGTGCCCTACGGCCAGGAGTGGTACGGATACCTGATGCGCCGTCTCGCCGAGCGGCCCCAGAACCTGGCATTCTTCGTGCGCTCGCTGATCTCCAAGAGGTAGGACCTGAACGTGGACACCGCAACGGCACGCCCCGGCAGCACCGCCATCATCGGCGCCGGCGTGATGGGCGAGACGCTGCTCTCCGGGCTGGTCCGCGCCGGACGACGGGTCGACCAGCTGCTGGTCGGAGAGAAGCGCGCCGAGCGTGCTCGCGAGTTGGAGGAGCGCTACGGGGTCGCGGTCGTCTCCAACGTCGAGGCCGCCGCGGCTGCCGCGACCGTGGCCCTGGTGGTCAAGCCCCAGGACATGGTCGAGGTGCTGCGTGAGATCGCACCGTCGTTGCGTGCGGGGCAGCTGCTGGTGTCGCTGGCCGCCGGCATCACGACTGCCACCATCGAGGAGCACGTGCCCGACGGCGTCGCGGTCGTTCGCGTCATGCCGAACACGCCGGCGCTGGTCGACGAGGGCATGTCCGGCATCTCGCCCGGAACCCACTGCACCGAGTCGCATCTCGCCGAGGTCGAGTCGTTGCTCAGCTCGGTGGGACGCGTCGTGCGGGTGCCCGAGCGACAGCAGGACGCCGTCACGGCGATCTCCGGGTCCGGCCCTGCCTACATCTTCTTCGTCGTCGAGTCGATGATCGAGGCGGGCGTCCACCTGGGTCTGCCGCGCGCCACGGCGTCGGAGCTGGTGATCCAGACCCTGGTCGGCTCGGCCAAGATGCTCCGCGAGACCGGGACCCACCCCACCGTGCTGCGCGAGCAGGTGACCTCGCCCGGCGGCACGACGGCGTCGGCGCTGCGGGAACTCGAGGTGCACAAGGTGCGCGCTGCGTTCCTGGCGGCGATGGAGGCCGCTCGCAACCGCTCGCGCGAGCTCGCCGAGGGCTCCTGACCCCACGCCCGGCCTCCGCCGAGGGCTGACGGACGTCGCCGCGAGCCCTACGCTGCCGTCGTGAGCACGACACCGGGGCCTGGTGGCGAGGGCGATCACGAGCATGGATCGACCTGGGAGCAGTACCAGCCCGACGCCGGCCCGCAGCCGGTCACGGTTCGGCCGGACCGGCCGCATCCGGAGGAGCTCGCGCCAGGGTCGCCGCGCCGCGCGGGTCCGGGACGCCCGGCCGCCGCAGCCGGGGTGATCATCGCCGTCGCGGCGACGACCTTCGGGTTCGCCGTCGGCTTCCTCGACGACGACGCAGGCGACCGCGTCGACGTCCCGGGCTTCAGCGGGCTCGGCGACGCGTTCCAGGTCGACGACGAGCCGGAGTCGCCGCAGGTGTTGAGCCCGGCAGGATTCCGTGCGCTGCTGGCCGGCCTGCGCGAGGAGGGCTACGGCACGACCGTCTTCGACGCCACGCTCTACCCCGACTATGCGGTGGTCGTGGTGCCCGAGGACGAGCGCACACTGCGCTCACGGTCGCTGTACTGGAACGGCGAGCTCAGCGACGACGACAATCTCGGCACGTCGCACGTCGGTCGGGTCGACCTGGACGACGTCGACCCGGCGGTGCTCGCACGCCTGAGCCGGCGTGCCCGCACGTTGGTGGAGGACCCGACCAGCGTCTACGTCGTCGTCCGCGGCCCGTCGACGGCATTCGTCGACGACGACCCGTCGCGGATCTGGGCCTATGCCAGCAACGAGTACCGCGAGGGCGGCTACCTCGCGGCCGACATCGAAGGCCGGGTCGTCCGCCGCACCACGTGGTGACCGATGGCGGGCGCCTGCCGGCCGGTGGGGATCAGGCCAGCGCGAAGCAGTAGCGGCTGGTGGGGACGAGTTCGATGTCGCGGTCCGCGCCGAACCGCCCAACGCTGGTCATCAGGCGCGTCATCCGGTCGCCGAGCTCGGTGTCGTCGCCGCCGCTGCCGTAGAACGCGTGCACATCGGTGAGGGCAGCCATCGGGAAGTGTTCCTCGACGATCGCCGCGATCGGTGGTGCCTGCGGCGTCACCGATCGCACCACACGGTTCTGCACGTAGCCGAAGGTGCCCTGCGTGGCGATCGCCACCGGTGTGTGGTCGACCTGCCAGCGGTGCCGCCACTCAGCCTCCTCGAGCTCCTCGGGACGTCGCAGCAGCGCCACGTTGGCGAGCGCGTCCAGACGCACGCCGTCCGGTGTGGTGGGGGGCACGATCGGCTCACGCTCCTCGACCTCCCAGCCGGGGCAGAGATCGACGTCGAGCGCGAGTGTGTCGGCGACCGACCGAACGAGACCGGCCTGGTCGTTCGGCGCCACGTCGCCGTCGATCCACAGGCTCACGAGTGCGTCGACGGCCGGGTCGAGGAACGGGATCCGCAGTGCCCCGTCGACGTCGCCGTCGACGAGGTTGACCTGCAGTCGGGTGACACCGGCATCGGCCAGCGGTCGGTGGTTCTCGGCGGTGAGGAGCGCCGAGGCATCGCCGCGCACCGCGATCATGAGCTTCGCCATGACGCAACCGTAGAGGGAGTGGGCCCCCAGGCTCGGGAGCGGTCGACTCGACGGGTGCGCCCGGGTCAGCCGATCACGCCGGCGGCGCGGGCGGCGCCGGCGTAGGCCCGGGCCAGCGACTCGACCGTCTCGTGGGCGTTGAGGCCGCTCGGGTTCGGGACGACCCACAGTTCGCTGTCTCCGGCATCGGGCAGGGCATCGGGCTGCCGCCCCATCGTCGCCTTCCGACGCCCGAAGGCGGTCCGATAGGCGGTGATGCCCGCGATCGCCACCACCCGAGGGCGCCTGCGCCGCACGAGGTCGGCGAGTTCGGCGCCGCCCGCGCGAAGCTCGTCGTCGGAGAGCTCGGCGGCGCGCGCGGTGGCTCGCCGCACCACGTTGGTGATCCCGATCCCGCGTCGTCGCAACGACGCACGGTCGTGGTCGGTCATGCCGGCGGCCGGATCGATCGGCTCGGTGATGATGCCGGCGCGCAGGAGTGCGGGGTAGAAGCGGTTGCCCGGGTGCGCGAAGTGGGTGCTGGTCGCCGCCGTCCACAGGCCGGGGTTGATCCCTACGAAGAGCAGGCGCAGCGGCTCACCCTCCACACCGTCACGCGGGAGGAGGTCGGGTACCTCCGCGTCGCGGAAGGACTCGAGCTCGGCTCGGGTGAAGCTGCGCTTGGCACTCACCCGCGCGATCGTAGGCCGCGCGGGCGAGCGCCTATGCCCCGCCTCGGTGTGGGTCCGGCCTCAGGCTCCGGCCATCACTCCGACGGTCTGCGGGGAGAAGCCGGGGAACACCGCGGCGCGACTCGCACCCATCCGACTCGTCACGATCTCGGAGAGCACGCTGCGGTAGTCGGTGGTGACCTGCAGGTCGGCGTCGAGGGAGTTGGTCAGCCCCGGCCACTTCGCGTAGTACTTGCCGCCCTTGACTCCCGCGCCGGCGACGAGCATCACGTTGCCCCAGCCGTGGTCGAGCCCGCGGCTCCCGTTCTCCTGCACCCGGCGGCCGAACTCGCTGATCGTCACCAAGGTGACCTTGTCGGCGACGCCCTCCAGGTCGGCGAAGAACGCCGCGATCGCGCCGGCGAGGTCGGTGGCGTTGCGCGCCATCCATCCTGCCGAGACCGTGCCGAGGTCGCTGTGCATGTCCCAGTCGCCGGAGTCGACCGTGACGGCCGTGACGCCGACGTCGGCGCGCAGGGTGCGGGCGACGTCGGCCAAGGCGCGGCCGAGGTCGCTGTCGGGGTAGGTGCTGCTGCGGTTCGGCAGGGCCTGGGCGGTCTTGAGGTCCGTGCTCGCTGAGATGGCGGAGCGAACGCCGGCGCCGTAGGCCGTGGGCGAGTTGCCCCACATCAGGGCCATCGAGTTCAGGCGCTTGTTGCTGCTGTCGTTGCCGGTGATCCCGACCTCGGCCAGCGACATCATGCTGAGGCTGCTCTCCGCGCCCTGCAGTGACGTCGGAATCATCGCGCCCATCGCCAGGCCCTGCACGGCGGAGGTCTCGGTGTCCTGGCCGAGCAGCCGGTTGAGCCACCCGATCCGCTCGGCCGAGCCCGGGTCGGCGTCCTCGAGCTGCTCCATCGCCGAGAAGTGCGAGCGGTTCGGCGCGGGAAGGCCGGTGGCGTGGACGGCGGCCAGCTTGCCGGCGTTCCACAACGGCATCAGGGGCGCCATCGCGGGGTGCATCCCGAAGTAGGCGTCGGCCCCCAGCAGCGAGCCGCGCGGGACAGCGATCGTCGGCCGCGCCGCGGCGTACGCCGGGTCGCCATGGGGCACCACGAGCGAGAGCCCGTCGGCGGCGCCACGCAGGGAGAGCACGACGACGACGGAACGGGCCGGCGCCGCGGCGAACGCGCCACCGGTCGACATCGTGACGACCGAGCTGCCGATCGTGGTGACGGCGCCCACGAGTGCGGCGCTGCGGAGCAGGCCACGCCGGCTGACGGAGAGGAACTCCGAGCAGGAGCAGTCGGCCCCGCCCGGAGCGATCGTGGCGGCGGTGGAGTTCAGAGTCATGGTCGTCGCCTCGCGTCAGCGGTGGAGGTGGTCGGGGTGGTCGAGGAACATCGCCAGCAGCGGAGGCATCGCGGCGTTGGCCGCCGAGGAGTTCCGCGTCAGCGTGGAGGTCGGGGTGAGGCCTGTGGCCAGGCAGGCGGCCTGCAGCAGCGCGGTGGTCGATGCGCGACCGTGGAGGCGGCGGGCGAGATGGTCGACCAGATCGCGGAAGGTCATCGTGGCCGCGGGCATCCAGGAGGCGGGTGTCGGATGGGTCACCCGCAACGTCGGCCAGCTGCGCGTCGCAACGAGCCAGTGCAGCTTCATCGAGGCCATGGTGCGGCCGGGAGAGGCCCACGCGCCGGACACCTGGGGAACGCCGTTCGGCGCCGGCCACGCCTGGGGCCCCAGCCCCATCAGGTTGGCGGCACCGTTGAGCTCGTTGGCGCCCGACTTGTCATCGACCGCGGCGGGGCGTTGGAAGCCGACTCCCAGCGTGCGCAGGGTGGCCACGAGATCCTGGTTGGTGTCGCGCAGCTTGGCTCCCACCGCGCCCTTGAACTCGTTGCTCGCGATCATCGCGCGGAGCACCGGGACGGTGGCGGTGTCGTTGGCGAGGTAGACCCGCGCCAACTCGTCGACGAGCGCCTGGGACGGCGTATCGCTGACGAACGTCGTCGCGAGCTTGCGTGCCACCCGCTGAGCGGTGGCGGGATGGCGGGCCAGGTAGTCCAGGAACGCGGCCGTGGCGGCGATGCCCTCACCGGCCCGGTTGGCGTGGGTGAAGCCGAGGATCTTGACCGACCCGACATGGTGCTGGGCCTGGTCGAGGTAGGCGTCGTAGGGCGAGGAGGTGCGCACCGTCCAGCCCGTGAGGAGCCGGGCCGCGTTCTTGACGTCGTCCTCGGTGAAGTTGCCGACGCCCACGGTGTGCAGCTCCAGGAGCTCCCGTGCCAGGTTCTCGTTCGGGTGGGTCTTGGTCGAGGTCGCGTTGTCGAGGTAGATGAGCATCGCCGGGTGGCCGATGGCGGCCGGCAGCAGGGTGCGGAAGGAGGAGAAGGCGTTCGCCCGCATCAGGTCGCCGTAGGGCCGGCGCACCCGCAGGTAGAAACTCCGGTCGACCGGCACGTGGAAGTGGTTCTCCCAGAACTCCGTCATCACCTCGCGCACCTGGAGGCGGGTGCCCCCGCGGCGCAGGAGCAGGCGGCGGGAGTAGTCCCACATGACCTTGAAGTCGTAGCGCAGCCGCAGCTGGTTGCGCAGGTGGATCTCGCCCGCGGACAGGTGCAGGTCGGGCCACCAGTCGGCCAGGCTCTCGTCCTCGGTGCTCCCGGCATCGGCGATCTGCGCCTCGAACCAGGGCAGCGCCCCGCCGGCGGCGTTCACGGCGGCGATGAGCTCGGGCGTGGTCCCGTAGGAGAAGCGGCTGACCAGGTGCCGGTCGCCGGCCGCGAGGACCGTCGTCGCCGGGTAGGACCCAGCGGTGTAATCCGTCTTCTTCACCACGGGCACGGGCGCGGCCTTGACCGGAGCCCGGCTCGGCTTGCCCTTGCCGCGCTTCCTGCCCTTGGTCGCCTTCGCCTGACGGGCACGACGACGCTCGGTCCTGGACACGGTGTCTTCTCTCCCCATACAGCGATCATCGGCGTCCGTCGCGGCGTTGTCAGGAGGCCGGGGGCAAGTGTGACCGTTCGGCTGGCCGGGACTAGTTCTTCTGGCGACGAGCCGGCGTCGAGATGCTGATTCCGAGGCCGTTCGCGACCCGACGCTGGAATCCGTCGGACGGCGAGTTCACGACGGCGAGCTTCGCGGACGGCGTGCGCGCGACCAGCGTGGAGGACCCGCCGCCGTCCAGGTTGAGTGCCTCGTCGGCACCGAGCTCGATCATCAGGTTGGCCAGCTCGACCATCGTGTAGCCCCGGCTGAAGCTCTGGCGGCCGTCGACGACCAGGAACAGCATCTGGTGGGTGTCGAGGTCGATGCCGACCGCGGTGCGCGGGTGCATCTCGCGGTCGTCGACGACCTGGATCACGCCGTCGAGCACCAGGAACTTGTTGCCGGTGATCGCCACCTTGGGCGCTCCCTGCACCCGGGTGCGCAGCGTCAGCTTGGTGCCGACCGGGATCGACACGAGCTGACGGGCACCGGCGCCGCGCCCCACGAGCATCCAACCGCGGATCGGCTTGCCCTGAGGCAGCTTGTTGGTGTTGCGCACCACGCGGCCGCGCTCGATGGCGAGCATCCGCACCTGCTTCTGCTGGCCGTCGACGATCCGCGTGCCCGAGGTCGTGCCCCAGTGACGGGTGTAGGCCGCGACCGAACCCAACGGCACGACGGCGGGATTGACGCCCGCGACCCGGAGAGCGGGACGCTGCGGCACGGTGGCGCTCAGGGTGAGCGGGCCGATGTCGGGGACGCCGCGTGCGTTGACCCAGAACGCCGAGTTCCATCCGCTGACGCGGCCGTTGAGCAGCCCGCGCGTGCGGTCGCGTCCGATGCCCAGGGGGGCGCTGGTGTCGCCGATGTCGAAGAAGTCGCCGTTGACGCCGGCGATCGCCCCCGCCTGCGCCACCATGGAGGAGACCTGGGCGGTGCGTGCGACGGCGCCGGCGTTGAGGTAGTCCAGCCGCAGCCCGGCCTGCTTCCAGTCGACGGCGAGCAGGTGCATCCGTACCGGTCCACGTGCGCTGTAGGTGTCCCAGCTCGTGACCGTCGCGCCGGGCGCGACCTGCCAGTGCGCACGCAGGGAGGTGTCGTTGCCGGTGCGTGCCGCTGCGGGGACCGGACGAGCGATCGGGCCGGCGACGCCGTCGCTGGTCTGGGGCACGTCGGTGCCGAGCACGTAGCCGGCACGTGGGGTCGGTTCCGCGGTTCGAGGTGCCGCACCCGTCGATGTCGCCGCTGTCGGCACCGCGGCCAGGATCAGCGCGGCGACACTCAGCGGAACGGCCCGAGAGGTGAGCGAGGGGAAGGATCGCACCCGCGCAAGGGTACGTCGATCACTTCTGCCCGGTGGGATCTTGCGCGACCGTGTTCCGCGGGTGCCGCCGCCCGTCGTCCATGATGTGCGGCGTGGGGAACGCGTTCGTCGAGGCCGACAACCTGGAGGTCCTGGCCGCGCTCGACGCTGCCAGCGTCGACCTGATCTACATCGATCCGCCCTACAACACCGGCAACGACTTCGTCTATGCCGACGACGTGCGGGGCACCGAGACCGGCATCGCCGGCCGCCACGGCGCCTGGGTGGCGATGATGCGGCCGCGTCTGGCGGCCGCGCGGGAGGTGCTCGCGCCGTCCGGGGCGATCTTCGTCAGCATCGACGACCACGAGGTCGCTCACCTGCGCCTCCTCCTCGACGAGGTCTTCGGCGAGGCGCAGTTCCTCGCGCAGGTGATCGTCAACCTCAACCCCAAGGGCCGCCAGCTCGGACCCGGGTTCGCCACCAGCCACGAGTACCTGCTGGTCTACGCGCGCGATGCGCGGTCGTGCGGCCTGGAACCGTCGACGACCGACACCGTCGATCCCGGCGACTTCCCCGAGACGACGCCGGACGGACGCCGCTTCCGGCATCTCCCGCTGCGCAACACCAACAAGAAGTTCAACCCGCGCACCTCGCCCACCCTGCATTTCGCGATCTGGGGATCGCCCGAGTCGGGCGACGTGCGCACGCACCCGTTCGACGGCGCTGTCGAGGTGCTGCCGGTGTTCGGTGACGGCGCGCCCGCGGTGTGGCGCTGGAGTCGCCCGCGTATCGAGGAGCGCCCTGATGACCTGGTGTGTCGTCGGGTACGTGGCCGCCGCGGCGATCGGGTCGACGTCTTCCAGCGTGACTGGTGGCATGCCGGACGGCGCAAGAAGCTCCGCACGATCTGGATGGCCGAGGAGATCGGCTCCACCGACACCGCGGTCGCCGAGCTCAAGGACCTGATCGGCCCGCTGTTCGAGTCGCCCAAGCCGACGGGGCTGATCCGGCGGGTGCTCGCCACCATGCCGGACAACGCGCGCGTGCTCGACTTCTTCGCGGGCAGCGGGACGACGGGGCACGCTGTCGCCCTCGCGAACGCCGCGGACGGCGGGACGCGCCGGTGTCTCTCGGTGAACTCGGCCGAGCCGACCCGCCCGGGCTCCAACGCGCACGAGGCCGGCTACGCCACCGTCGCAGCCATCACCCGGGAGCGGCTGGCCGCGGTCGAGCGTCGTCAGGGGGGTGAGCTGGTTCAGTTGGCGCCCACCACGGCAGCTGCCTGGCTCGCCGGCCGCTGACTGCCCCGGCTCGTGCCGGATCAGGCGACCCCGGCGGCCTTCTCCAGCGCCGCCACCTCGGCGTCGAGATGGCCGATCAGACGCTGGAGGTGGGGCACCGTGCGGCGACATCCGGTCAGCCCGAACGCCATCTGCCCGTCGTAGGAGGTGCAGGTGATGTTCAGCGCCATGCCGTTGATCGGGATCGAGAGCGGGTAGTTGCCGACCAGCTTCGCGCCGTTCCAGTATTGGGTGGTGCGCGGTCCGGGCACGTTGCTGATGATGAGGTTGTACGGCGGCCGGACGATGCCCTGCATGCGCAACAGCGGAGTGAGGATCGCCGGCGCCTGACCGATCGCGCTCATCGCCAGGATCTGCAACTGCGTCATCGACGAGAGCGCCTCCTTGCCGTCCTTCATCGAGCGGTGGATGGCGCGCAGGCGATCGCTGGGATCCGACTTGTCGGTGGCGAGCTGGACCATCACCGACCCCACCGCGTTGCCCCCGTCGGCCGAGGCGACCTGCGACTGCTTGGCGTTCAAGCCCACCGGCACCATCGCCACCAGCGGCGTGTCGGGAAGGGCGTCGAGCTCGAGCAGATACGAGCGGATGGCGCCGGCGCACATCGCGAGCACGACGTCGTTGATCGTGGTGCCCGTCGCCTTGCCGATCGCACGGAGCCGCTCGGTCGGCCAGTTCTGGGCGGCGAAGCGCCGCGAACCGGTGATCTGCTGGTTGAACAGCGTGCGCGGGGCGTAGAGGGAGAGCGCGGAGGTCTCGTTGCGTAGGCCCTTCTTCAGAGTGGTCACGAGCGCCCCGGGCATGCCAGCGGCTTCCGCGGTGATGCCGAGGGCGGCGCGGAGTGCGCTGACGGGGACGTCGGTGAGCGACCTGCTGTCGTCGGCCTGCTGGCGATCGGCGGCAGCGGGGCGGGGCCGGGGCCTGGCGCCCCAGGGCGCCGGCATCTCGCGCTTCTCCGGATCGCCCGACAGCACACTGGCGAGCAGCCGCATCGCCGCGACGCCGTCGATCAGCCCGTGGTGCATCTTGCTGTACAGGGCGACTCGACCGTCGTTGAGTCCCTCGATGATGTGGGCTTCCCACAGTGGGCGTTCCCAGTCGAGCCGGGTGCTGTGCAGTCGGCCGCAGAGCTCGAGCAGCTCGCGCACCCGACCGGGGCTGGGCAGCGCGCTGTGCCGGACGTGATGCTCGATGTCGAACTGGTCGTCGGGTTGCCACACCAGCTGGCCGCCGGTGCGGATCGACCGGTGCGGATGCCGCAGGAACAACGGTGCGATCCCGCTGCTGTCGGCGACGTCCTGCATCTGCTCGAACATGTGGCGCGCGTAGTCGCGCGGGGCGTCCTCGGGCTTCTCGAAGAGCTGGAGAGCGCCGACGTGCATCGGCATGCTGCGGTTCTCCGCGAGCAGGAACGCGGCGGAGGTCGGATCGACGGGAACGGCCACGAGGTGCCCCTTTGCTGGGTGGCTGGGTGGCGGTGATCATCGTCTCGGCACGCACGCACCGCAACACCGCACCGATTCGGCGGACAGATCACGGGATCGACCGGTGGTCCACAGGGGGTTCGCCGCCCACTGTCGGACGGCGGCGCGGGTTCCTAGCGTCGGTCGCTCGCACCGGCGTCTGCCGGTGCGCTCACGCCGGCCCGCCGGCCCTGCCCTCTCGGAGTTCTGATGACACTCGACCTCGCCCACCTGCCCGCACCCCGTCACGGCGCACGGTTGAGGGCGCGCCACCTGCTCGCCGCGCTCGCCGTCCTGGCCGCACTCGTGGTCACGGTCGTCGCCGGCATCGGAGCCGCCGACGCCACCGACCGGGCGCCACGCGCCGGCACGCCGTCCGAGCGGCCGATCATCGTCGAGGTGACCGGTGACGCGGCCAACGGCTTCGGTGTCCACTATGCCGACGGGTCGGAGATCTTCCCCCCGACGGACTCGGAGTCGATCGCCGAGTGCTCGGAGTACGACCGCCGTCTCGACCGGGTGCGCTGCCGGGTCGAGGTACGCATCTGGTACCGCGACCTCGGCGATCTCCAACGCTCGCTGGCCTACGTCCGCGCCGGCGGCTGAGCGGTCCCGGCCTCAGCCGTCAGGCTGTGAGCGAGTCGCGCAGCTCGGTGACGACGGAGTCGACGACGGCGACCAGGTCGCCGTCGGTCGCC
>NZ_JAHRHK010000002.1:247233-352926 GCF_021246465.1 Nocardioides sp. R-C-SC26
GGGTTCCGGGGGGGGCCCCCGCCCCCCCCCCGGCCCCCGCCGCGACGGCCCGCTGACGTTGGTACGACGCGCCGCGATCGAGGAGGTCGTGCACCGATGAGAGCTCATCGAGGCATCCCAACCGCGCCGCGGTCGGTTCGAGTCGGACCAGCAGGTCGGCCAGGTCGTCAGTGACCAGCCGCTCCTGGCAGGCGCCGTCGAGGATCACGATGGCGTCGAGGCCGTAGCGCGCGGCGCGCCACTTGTTCTCCTGCACGTGCCACGGTGCGAGGTGGACGACGGGCTCGCCGCGCGCCACCCGGGTATCGAGGTCGACGACCAGGCAGTGCATGAGCGCCACCAGCGCCTGGAGGTCGAGCAGTGACGAGACGCCGTCGCAGATCCGGTTCTCCACGGTGCCGAGGTGGGCGGCGGGCCGCAGATCCCAACGGATCTCGGAGAGACCGTCGATCACTCCGGTGGTGAGCTGGTCGGACGCGAAGGACTCGAACTCCTCCCAACGCTCGAACTGGAAGGGGAGTCCGGCGGTCGGCAACTGCTGGAACATCAGGGCGCGGTTGGAGGCGTATCCGGTGTCGACACCCGCCCAGATGGGGGAGGAGGCCGAGAGCGCTTGGAGGTGCGGGTAGAAGGTCAGCAGCGCCGAGAGCACCGGCAGGACCCGATCTCGCTCGGGAAGGCCCACGTGCACGTGCACGCCCCAGATCAACATCTGTCGCCCCCACCACTGGGTGCGGTTGATCAGCTCGGCGTAGCGGTCGCCGTCGGTGAGCTGCTGGGCCGACCACGCGGCGAAGGGATGGGTCCCTGCGCCGAAGAGGTCGATGCCGAGGTCGTCGGCAGCCGCGACGACACCGGTCGCCGTCGCACGGAGGTCGTCGATGGCGTCGCCCACGCGTCGGTGCACGCCCGTGACGATCTCGACGGTGTTGCGCAGCAGCTCCTTGTGGACCCGTCCGGGTTCGGGCACGCGCGGCTTGGCCCGGGCGAAGAGGTGGGTGGCGTCGTTGCGCAGATCGCGAGTGCGACGGTCCACGAGCGCAAGCTCCCACTCGACGCCGAGCGTCGGCTCCGGCGAGGCGTGGAAGTCGATCCGCACGGCGTCAGCGTCGCACATCGAGGGCCTGCCAACATGGGCGGCATGGCACGCGAGGCGGAGGGTGAGCTCACCACCCGGGAGCTCACGCTGACGCTGGACTTCTGCCTCCGCGTCGGCGAGCTGCTGCTGTCGTCCGGCGCCGGCGCGGCGGACGTCACCGCGACGATGCTCTCCTTGGCGCGGGGACTCGGTGCGCGCGAGGCAGCGGTGGACATCACGTTCACTTCGCTGTCGATGAGTCACCAGTCCGATCCCGAGGAGGTGCCGCTGCTCGCGACACGGCAGGTCACCTCGCGGGTGATCGACTACCAGGACCTCACCCGGGTCGACCACCTCGTGCGTGCCGTGATCCGCGGCGACCTCGGGCTGCTCGACGGGCGCGCCGAGCTGCGTCGCATCGTCTCCACGGGCCACGACCGGCACCGCTGGGCGGTGACCGCCGCCTGGGGCGTGATGTGTGCGGCCATCGGAGTCCAGCTCGGGGGCGACTGGCTCGTCGCGTTGCTCGCGATGACCTCCGCGGTGCTGATCGACCGGCTCCAGCTCCGGATGGCCCGTCGTCGGCTGCCGACGTTCTACCGGCAGGTCGCCGGCGGAGGGGTGGCCACCCTCGTCGCGGTGGCGGGCGAGGCGTCCGGACTGGAGGTGCGGGTCTCCCTCGTCGTGACGGCGAACATCATCATGCTGCTCTCCGGCATCGGCTTCATGGGCGCGCTGCAGGACGCACTGACCGGCTTCTACATCACCGCCGGGGCGCGGATCACCGAGGCGATGCTGTCCACGGCCGGCATCATCGCGGGGGTCAGCGGTGGCCTGAGCCTCGCAGGCGCCGTCGGCGTGGACCTGCCGACGGTGCGCCCCGGGGCGATCGGCATCCAGGACGCCGGTCTCGCGGCCGCTGGGGCAGCAGTGGCGGCCGCCGCGTTCGCGTTCGCCTCCTACTCGCCCAAACGGGTGCTCGTGCCGATCGCCGTGATCGCCGCGGTCGCGATCGGCATCTCGACCTCGATCCAGGAGCCAGGTATCGGGGGCGCGTGGTCGGTGGCGTTCGCCGCGCTGTTCGTGGGTCTGGTGGGCTACGCCGTCTCGTCGCGACTCCGGGTGCCGCCACTGATCGTGGTGGTCTCGGCGGTGGTCCCCCTGCTGCCCGGTGTCGCGATCTATCGCGGACTCGCGCTGTTGAGTGGTGGTGAGCCCGCCAACACCGCGGAAGGTCTGGCCGCCCTGATCGGTGCGGCGTCCATCGCGCTCGCGCTCGCTGCCGGCGTCATCCTGGGGGAGTACGTGGCTCAGCCGCTGGCTCGGGAAGCACGTCGGGTGGAGAGCCGGTTGGCCGGCCCCCGGCTGGTCGGGCCGGTCAAGAACCTCGGACGCCGCGCGGTGCCGCGGAGGCGTTGACCCGTCTTCAGTTAAAGACGGGTCAACGCTCAGACGACCTTGGCGGGCAGGACGCGCTTGGCGCCCTTGGCGATGACGTCCTGGTAGCGGGCACCGGTGAGCTTGGCGAACTGGTGGAGCAGGTGGGCATCGATGCCGACGAGCACCCGGGGCTGGTTCTTCAAGATCCCGCGCACGATGATCTCGGCGGCCTTCTCCGGCGTCATCCGGGCGAGCTTCTTGTCGAAGAGCTTGGCCGTGGCCGCCTGGTCCTCCTTGGCCGAGACCCGGGCGTTGCGGGCGATGGCGGTCTTGATGCCACCGGGGTGCACGGCCGTGACGCCGACGGGGTGGCCGGCGATCAGCATCTCCTCGCGCAGCGCCTCGGTCATGCCGCGGACGGCGTACTTGGAGGCGTTGTACATCGTCTGCCCCGGCATCGAGATGAGGCCGAAGAGCGAGGAGAGGTTGACCAGGTGACCGTCGCCGCTGGCGATGAGGTGCGGCAGGAACTCCTTGGTGCCGTGGACGACACCCCAGAAGTTGATCCCCGTGATCCACTCGATGTCGGAGTACTCCAGGTCGACGAAGTCGCCGGCGAGCGCGACGCCGGCGTTGTTGACGACCACGTTGACGCGGCCGAACTGCTGCACGACGTCGAGGGCGTAGCGGCCCATCGCGTCGCGGTCGGAGACGTCGACGCGGTCGCTGCGCACCTGGGTCGCCCCGGCGCGCGAGACCAGTTCGACGGTCTCGGCCAAGCCGGCCTCGTCGACGTCGGAGAGGGCGAGCAGCGAACCGCGCTCGGCACAGTTGACGGCGAGGGCGCGGCCGATGCCGCTGCCGGCGCCGGTGATGACGACGACCTTGTCGCGCAGGGTCTTCATGCGAGGGATTCCTCTCGATCGGTGGAGCTCGGGGTGGCGTGGGAGGGCGTGGTCGCCGCGACGCGGTACGAGCCGGCGTCGAAACGGGCCAGGGCGCCGCGGAAGGAGAAGGTGGAGCGCGGCCACAGAGTGGTGTTGTTGCCGTGCTTGTCCAGGTACCAGCTCGCGCAGCCGCCGGTGCTCCACACGGTGCGCTTCATCCGCTGCTGCAACGACGCCGACCACGCACGCTCGACGTCCTCGCGGACCTCGACGCTGCTGTAGCCGTTGCGTCGCATGGAGCGGATCGCGTCGACGATGTAGGTCACCTGCGACTCGATCATGAAGACCATGCTCGAGTGCCCCAGGCCGGTGTTGGGGCCGACGATGAAGAACAGATTCGGGAAGTCGGCGACGGCGGTGCCCTTGTAGGCCGACATCCCCGTCTCCTCCCATCGATCGGCCAGCGTGGTTCCGGAGCGGCCCACCAGGTGCTCGGTGATCGGCAGCTCGGTGGTGTGGAACCCGGTCGCCACGATGAGGACGTCGATCGCGCGCTCGGTGCCGTCCGACGTCACGATCCCTGACGGCGTGATGCGCGCGATCGGGTCGGTGACCAGGTCGGTGTTGTCGGCCGCCAGCGCCGGGTAGTAGGTGTTGGAGATCAGGATGCGCTTGCAGCCGATCTGGAAGTCGGGCGTGACCTTCGCACGTAGCGCCGGGTCGCTGATGCCCTTGCGGATGTTGGCGAGCGCCATCTGCTTGGCGGGCGTCGCGAGCTTCGGAGCGCGGGTGAACGCCGGTACGTAGCCTTCGCGACCCCAGTAGATCGCCGTGCGATAGAGGTCCTGCAGGCCGGGGACGTGACGCAGGGCCGCCCGCTCGAACGCGGGGTAGCGCCGATCGTTGCGGGGGATCACCCACGGCGCCGTGCGCTGGTAGACGTCGAGATGCCCGACGGTCGGTTGGATGGCGGGCACGATCTGGATCGACGAGGCGCCGGTGCCGATCACGGCCACGCGCTTGCCCGCCAGGTCGACGTCGTGGTCCCACCGCGCCGAGTGGAAGATCTCGCCCGCGAAGTCCTCGATGCCGTCGATGGCCGGCAGCTTGGGTGCAGACAGTCCGCCGGCCCCGCTGATGACGACCCGCGCGGCGTAGGTCGCCCCACTGGTGCTGACCAGCCAACGGTCCTGCCCGCCGTCCCACCGGGCGTTCTCGACGGTGGTGTCGAACACGAAGCGGTCCAGCGTGCCGGAGTCGCGCGCGACCCGCTCGAGGTAGGCGAGGATCTCCGGCTGCGGCGAGAACGACATCGACCAGTCGGGGTTGGGGGCGAAGGAGAACGAGTACAGCTGACTCGGCACGTCGCACGCGGCACCGGGGTAGGTGTTGTCCCGCCAGGTGCCGCCGACGGTCGAGCCCTTCTCGATCACGACGAAGTCGCGCTCGCCGGCCTCCTGCAACTTGATCGCGGCGCAGAGGCCGGCGAACCCGGAGCCGATGATGAGAGTGTCGACGTCGACGGGGGAGCTCATGCCACGACGGTACTTCCCTTATTGAATTCACGTCAATAGAATGGGCCGCGTGACGTCCAGCACCCGGATCCGCCTCAGCCCCGACGAGCGGCGCGAGCAACTGCTCGACCTCGGCGTCCGACTGCTCGCGACCCGCTCGCTCGACGAGCTCTCCATCGACGTGCTCGCCGAGGAGGCCGGTATCTCGCGTGGCCTCCTCTACCACTACTTCGGCAACAAGCACGCCTTCCACGAGGCTGTCATCCAGCGCGCGGCGAACGACCTCATCGCGCAGACGGCGCCTCCGGCCGATGCCGACCCCCTGGCGCGCCTGGCGGCGTCGATGGCGGCCTACCTCGACTACGTGGTGGCCAACCACGAGGGCTACCTGTCGCTGGTCAAGGGTGCGGCCAGCGGCAACGAGTCGCTCCGCGCCATCTACGAGGAGACTCGTGCCGCGCTCGCCGAGCGGATCTTCACCGAGGATGCCCAGGCCGACCTGATCGCCGACACGCCCGCCACCCGACTCGCCGTGCGCGGGTGGGCGGCGATGGCTGAGGAGGTCGTACTCGCCTGGATCGCCGAGCCCGACGGCGTCACGCGCGCCGAGGTGCTCGACCTGCTCGCGAACTCACTGCCGGCGCTGGTGGACGCCACGACGGGTGGAACCGCCGCTAGCTGATCACCGCCGCGAGCTGGTCCAAGCCCCACGAGAGGTCCTCGGGGTCGATCACCAGGGGCGGGGCGAGGCGGATCGTCGAGCCGTGAGTGTCCTTGGCCAGGACGCCGCGCGCCAGCAGCGCCTCGCAGACGTCGCGACCGGTGCCGACGGCCGGGTCGACGTCGATGCCCGCCCACAGGCCGCGCGTGCGGACGGCGAGCGCGCCGCTGCCGACCATCGCCTCGAGGCGCTCGCGCATCGCCGTGCCGAGTTCGAGGGCGCGACGTTGGAGATCGCCGGTCGCCAGCATCTCGACGACGGCCTGGCCCACGGCGCACGCGAGCGGATTGCCGCCGAACGTCGACCCGTGCTGGCCGGGGCGGAGCACGCCGAGGACGTCGCGGTCGGCGACGACCGCCGAGACGGGCACGATCCCGCCGCCGAGTGCCTTGCCGAGGATGTACACGTCGGGCACGACGTCCTCGTGGTCGCAGGCGAAGGTACGTCCCGTACGGCCGAGCCCCGCCTGGATCTCGTCGGCGAGGAAGAGCGCCCCGTGCTCGGTGCACAGCCGCCGGACCGCGCGGAGGTAGCCCGCCGGCGGGATCACGACGCCGCCCTCGCCCTGGATCGGCTCTGCCAGCACGGCCACGGTGTGCGGTCCGAACGCTGCAGCGAGCGCCGCCTCGTCGCCGTAGGGCACCGGGACGAAGCCGGGGGTGAACGGTCCGAAGCCGTCGCGGGCGTCGGGGTCGTCGGAGAACCCGACGATGGTTGTCGTCCGGCCGTGGAAGTTGCCCGACATGACGATGATCTCGGCGCGGTCCGCCGGCACGCCCTTGGCCTCATATCCCCACTTGCGGGCGACCTTGATCGCCGTCTCCACGGCCTCGGCGCCGGTGTTCATCGGCAGCACGAGCTCCTTGCCGCAGAGCGCGGCGAGGGCGGCGGTGAAGTCGGCGAAGCGGTCGTGGACGAAGGCGCGACTGGTGAGGGTCAGCGAGTCGAGCTGTTCATGGGCGGCCCGCAGCAGGCGCGGGTGGGAGTGACCGAAGTTGAGGGCGGAGTAGCCGGAGAGCAGGTCGAGGTGACGGCGGCCGTCGACGTCGGTCATCCAGGCACCCTCGGCGTGGGCCACGACGACTGGCAGCGGATGGTAGTTGTGCGCGGTGTGCGCCTCGGCACGGGCGAACTCCGCCTCGGTCCGCTGGCCTGTCGTGCTCGCGGCGGTGCGGCTCTGAGTGCCGGCGGCCTCGGTCGTCAACGACGTCGTCACGCGTCTCTCCTCCCGTTCGTCGCGACTCCGCCCGATCGGTGCCGCGTCCTGTCTGCCACCGTAGGGCGTCCGCCCAAGATTGTCAGACAATATCGGTCGGGTGTTGCTCGCCAGCGGCAAGGACGACGTCGACACTGGTGTCGCCCGGCCGGCTGGACAGCCGCACGGCCCCTCCGTGGGCGGCCACGATGGCCTCCACCAACGACAGGCCGAGACCGACCCCGCCCTCGCGGTGTCTTGCGGCGTCCCCACGGGCGAAGCGCTCGAAGGCATGGGGGACGAGCTGCGGTGGAAAGCCCGGCCCGTCGTCGTGGACGGCGAAACCGTCGACCCGCACGCTCACGGTGACGGTCGTCCCCGGCGGGGTGTACTTGCGGGCGTTGGCCAGGAGGTTGGTGAGCGCTTGGTGGAGCCGCTGTTCGTCGCCCACGACCTCGACGGCCTCGTCCGGCAGGTCGAGCTGCCAGCGGCGTTGGGCGTCGAGGACACGCGCGTCCGCGACGGCCTCGAGTGCAAGACGGGTCAGGTCGACGGGCTCGCGGACCAGCGGTCGCCCCGAGTCGAGTCGTGCCAGCAGCAGCAGGTCCTCCACGAGAGCCGTCATCCGCGACGACTCCTCGGCCACCTTCGCCACGGCCGTCGCCTGCGCTGCGATGTCGTCGGGGTGGCGCCCGGCCAGCTCGGCGTATCCGGCGATCGTGGTCAGCGGTGTGCGCAGTTCGTGCGAGGCGTCGGCGACGAACTGTCGGACCCGCTGCTCGCTCGCGTGGCGGGCGTCGAGCGAGGTCTCCACGTGGGCGAGAAGGCTGTTGAGAGCGGCGCCGACCTGCCCGACCTCGGTGGCCTCGTCGGTGAGGTGGTCCGGCACCCGCTCAGTGACGCCGATGCTCCCGGAGTCCAGCGGACGTGCGGCCACCGAGTGAGCCGTGGCCGCGACCTCGCGCAGCGGTCGCAGCTGTCGCCGCACCAGCAGCAGCCCGGCAGCGGCGGCGAGCGCCCCGCCGATCGCGATGAGCAGCGCCTCGCGCAGCACGAGGGCGGAGACCGCTCCGCGGACGTCGTCGTCGGGGAGGCCGCCCAGGACGATCCCGCCTGAACGGGTAGTGAGGGCGAGGACGCGGTAGCTGCCGAGTCCGGGCAGCTCGACGGCGTGTGCCTCGCCGTCCGCGGGCACCGTGCGCAGAGCGTCGATCACCCCGTCGTCCAACGCGGTCCACGTGCCGGCTCCGCGATCGGAGTCCAGCAGCACCTCGCCGGTGAGTTCGCCGTCGGAATAGCGCGCCGACACCGTGCCCACGCCCTGCCCCACCGGGCCCGCCTCGTCGGGCCGCGGTCGGTCCAGAGGCGACCGGAACGGATCGTTCGCACCGTCGGGTGCGAAGGCGACGTCGAACTGGGCACGCCGGGCGGCCGCGGCGACGTCGTCGTCCAGTTGGTCGGTCAGGTAGGCGCGCATGGCCAGGGTGGTCACGCCGCCGACCAGCACGGAGACGACGACGACCAGGCCCACGGTCGCGACGACGAGCCGCGCCGACAAGGATGCGAAGAGGGTCTTCACGACGTCGGCTTCAGCACGTATCCCGCACCGCGCATCGTGTGGATCATCGGCTCCCGCCCGGCATCGATCTTCTTGCGCAGGTAGGAGATGTAGAGCTCGACGACGTTGGCCTGGCCGCCGAAGTCGTAGTTCCACACCCGGTCGAGGATCTGCGCCTTGCTCAGCACACGCCGCGGGTTGCGCATCAGGAACCGCAGCAACTCGAACTCGGTCGCAGTGAGAGTGATCTCGACGCCGGCACGCGCGACCTCGTGGCTGTCCTCGTCCAACGTCAGGTCGCCGACCCGGAGGACCGAGCTCGTCTGCGCCTGGTGCGCGCCGGAGCGGCGCATCAGAGCGCGGAGCCGGGCGACGACCTCCTCGAGGGAGAACGGCTTGGTGACGTAGTCGTCGCCGCCGGCGGTCAGGCCGGCGATGCGGTCCTCCACGGCGTCGCGTGCGGTCAGGAAGAGCACCGGGATGTCGGCGTCCGCGGCACGCAATCTGCGCAGCACCTCCAGGCCGTCGAAGTCGGGCAGCATCATGTCGAGCACGACGGCGTCCGGACGCTGCTCCTTGGCTGCGGCGACGGCCTTGGAGCCGGTGTGAGCGGTGGCCACCTGCCACCCCTCGTAGCGCAGTGCCATCGAGATCAGCTCGGCGATGTTGACCTCGTCGTCGACGACGAGGACACGCAGAGGTGAGCCGTCGGGTCGCGTCAGGTTGAGATCGGGCGCCGATGCCATGGGACCACTGTGCCGTGGTTGGCTGTGCGCTGGCTGTGAGATCGGTCAGGCGCTGGGCTGCGCACCCCGATCGCGGTACTCGCTCGGAGGCATGCCGACGAGCCGGGTGAAGTCGCGACCGAAGTGCGCTTGGTCGAACCACCCGAACGTCGCGGCGAGATCGGCGAGCGCGCCGTCGTATCCCTGGTCGATCGCCGCCACGACGTCGTGCATCCGGTATCGGGCGAGCACCCACTTGGGTCCCACTCCGACGTAGTGGGCGAAGAGCCGCTGCAGACGTCGAGCGGAGATCCCGTGGCGCTCCTCGATCTCGGTGACGCGGATCAGTGCGCGGTCGGCGAGCATGTCGGCGACCACGTCGAGCACGATCTGGTAGTCGGAGTCGCCGGGGTCGGGTGTGAAGGAACGCATGGCGATCTCGGCGACGGCGACCACCTCGTCGACCGGGCGGGGGTGGGTGAGGCCGTCGAGGGTGGCGAGCGCGGCCCGGACGTCGCTGGGGAGCAGACCGTCGGCGGGCGCGGTCCGGTCGGTCACGGCTCGCGCGGGCACGCCGGTCAACGCCGTGAATCCACCGGGCCGGAACTTGGCTCCGTAGACCCAGCCCCGGCGGGCCAGGGTGACGTCGAAGCGCCGCGTCACCACGCCCGTGACGAGCACACGTTCGGCGCCGACGCCGGCGCGCGGGTGGCCGCGCTCGACGCTGATCGTGCATGCCGGATGCGGGAGGGTCTGGCTGGAGTAGGTCGCGCCGTCGGGAAGGTCCCAGGTGAGCAACCAATGGTTCTCCACCCACTCGGTGAGGTCGGAGGACGCCGATGGCCGCGCCACCGTGGCGTGAGCGGCGAACTGCTCCGGTCGGAGGATCCCGGCTGTCGTCGAGGTCGGTGTCGCATTTGTCCTAGCCCGCACGCCGCCAGCCTAGGAAGGATCACCGACATGACCTCTGCCCCGACCCTGAAGATGATCAGCCTGGACTGCTCCGACGTGCGTGCGCAGGCGCGGTTCTGGTCCGAACTGCTCGGTTACCCGATCGCGCACGTGCAGGACGAGTACGCGATGCTCGTCGGCTCCGACGGCGCTCCTGCGGTCGGATTCGGCCAGGTCGAGGGCTTCGAGCCGCCGGCGTGGCCCGACCCAGCCGGAGGCAAGCGATTCCACTTCGACCTCGCGTGCGACGACGTCGCGGCGGTCGAGGAGCGGGCTGTGGAACTCGGCGCAACGCTGGCCGAGCCACAGCCGGGCGAGACCTGGCGTGTTCTCCTCGACCCGGCCGGACATCCGTTCTGCCTGACCGCCGCCGCGAACTGGTAGGTCAGGCACGCCGGAAGCACAGCGCGGACACAGCTTCGCGGCGTGTGCTTCCGGCATGACCGAGAACCCGCAGCACTCCCAGAATCCCGACGCTTCGCCCGCCACCGAGGCGGTCGTCGATCCGGCCGCGCCGGCGGTCGCGACTCCGTCGGGCGCAGCGCCTGATGCTCCGCGCACAGGCATGCGAGATCGGCTCTTCGGTATCCGCAGTGTCGCGGCGGTCGCGGCGGCGTCGCTGATCATCGGCGCAGGAGGTGGTGCCCTGGTGGGCGTCGCCGTCTCCGGTCACGACCGCGACGGCGGGCCGGGGGGCCGCGGCGGCGACCGCGGCTCGTTCTCCGACCAGCGTCCGGGCGGCGACGGGCCACAGGGATTCCCCGGCGGTGGCCCGGGGAAGCAGGGCGGTCCGGGGATGGCTCCGCCGGGAGACCAGCAGCCGCCGAGCACCGCGCCCGAGGACGACACCGCTCCGGACTCCGACTCGGGTGCGACGACGTCGCTGTACCTGGCCTGACCGCAACGCTCGACGAGCACCTCGCTGGATCGTGCTCGCGGGCGCACCGCATCCTTGAGATGTGTCGATGCGGACCACTAGCGTGCCTGGACCGTTCCCGCTCCAGGAGGCAGTAGTGCGCACCACGATTTCCAGCGCTCGTGCTCGTGCTCGTGGTCGCCGCGTCGCGATCGGGTCGGCAATGCTGCTCGGACTGTCGCTGACGACCCTCGGCCCGTCGGCGCAGGCTCAGGAGGACTCGGCCGGGTCGCGTGCCGCGGCTCAGGTGGTGATCTGGCCTCTCCCCACGCTCTACCCGGTGCGGGACGGCTATCGCGACTCCGACGTCGTCGAGGTGGAGTTCGGCGACCCGGGTGTGCGCGAGGCTCGCATCGACATCCTCGATCCGGCCGGCGCCGTGCTGGCGACGGCGACGGCCGCCACCCCCGAGAGCTTCACGACCGAGCTCACCCTGCCGTGGGGCGGGAGATACGCCGGGCGAGTGGTCGCTGCCGGAACGTACACGGTCCGCGCGAGCGGGATCGACGAGAGTGGGACGGCCGTCGACGTCCGCGCCCCCTGGGTGGTGTCGGGGAAGCGTCTGCAATGGCAAACCTGGAGCAAGAGAGTCGCGCCCCGACGCAGTCTGGCTGCTTGGGTGGTCGGGAACTGCTCGCGGCTGACCAGGATCGGCGCGCGCGGCCTCGGACTCCACTCCCAGACGTCCTGCCGCAACCCCGAGGCGAGCCTGATCTCGACCACCTACGCGGCGACCCTGCCGCAGAGCTTCGACGGCCGTTACCGGTCCGCGCGCGTGGACGTCGTGGGCGGCAAGCGCCGCAACGCCCCCGCAGGGCGTCGGCACTACGCCGTTCTCACCTATCTCGACACCACAGGAGAGCTGACCTACCGCCGGGAGCTGCCCGCGCGACGCGCACGCCACCGCGGGATCCTCGCCGCACCGGGGACCGTCCTCCGTGGTGAACCGGATCGCCCGACGGTCATCTGGCACCTGGGACTGACCGCCGGAAGTCAGTACGACGTGACGGACTTCGTGATCAGCATCCAACGGCGGGTGCTGGCCTGAGCGGAGCCCGAGGCGGCGTCCGCGGACGTCAGCTCACGCGCCGGCAGATCAGTCCGCCAGCAGGTCGCGGACGGCGAGCGAGGCGAACACCATCGCCGAGCCCAGCGGCGCACCGGGGCCGGGGTAGACGGGCCCGAACACCGACGCCGTGGAGTTGCTGGAGGCGTACAGGCCCGGGATGGCGGTGCCGTCGGTGCGCAGCACGCGAGCGGCGGCGTCGGTGACCAGGCCGCCCTTGGTGCCCAGGTCGGAGAGTACGAAGCGGGCGGCGAAGAACGGGCCCTGGTCGCACGGCGTCAGGGCCTTGTTCGGCCCGGTGCCGGCGGTGAAGAAGGTGTCGTACTCGTCGGCGCCGCGTCCGAAGTCGTCATCGGTGCCGGTCTCGCAGAAGCCGTTGTAGCGCTCCACGCTCGCTGTCAGCGCCTCGGCGGGCAGACCGGCGGCTTCGGCGAGTTCGGAGATCGTGTCGGCCTGCACCCAGGTGCCGGCGGCGAGATGCTCGGCGGGATCGCCCTCGGGCATCGCGATGGCGGGCAGCCGGCCGCCCTCGCTGGAGTCGAAGACGAACCACGAGGGGATGCGCTCCGGTGCGGCGGCCATGAGCCGGCCGAACCGGTCGTAGGGCAGGCACTCGTTGCCGTAGCGATTGCCGGTCGCGTCGACCATCAGACCGCTGCGGAATCCGAGGGTGAAGGAGCCGCCTCCGTCGGGCTGCTCGAGGCCGGGGCAGAACCACCCCAGTGCCGAGAAGTCGGTCGCAGCGCCGAGCCCGGCCGCCGCGGTGATCGGCTCGCCCGCGTTGGTGCCGCGCGGGGCCATGCTCCAGGCGACCTCGCCGGGAACCCCGTGCTCGGTGCGCATCGCGGCGTCACCCTCGAAGCCGCCGGCCGCGATCAGGACGGCGCGCGCGGTCAGCTCCACCTCGCCGGACGGCGTCTCGGCACGCACGCCGACGACCCGCCCGTCGTCCCCGGTGAGCAGGTCGGTCATCCGGTGCTCGGTGAGCACCGTGCCGCCGTCACGCAGCACGATGGTGGCGAGTCGCGCGATCAGTGCCTGCCCGCCGCTGAGGGTGCGGCGGCCCGGAGCGCCGACGCGGTCGAGCTCGACGGGCGGTCGCACCAGTGCCGCGACGTCCTCGCGCAGCTCGTCGCGCTTGATGCTGGCCGGCTGGATCGAGCGACCCATCGGGACCCGGCCGGGGGCGTCGTAGTACTCGGAGAACGGCAGCCAGTCGAACGACATCGCGTCGTCCTCCTCGAGCGACGCGACGAGCTCGGGTGAGTGGGCGAGGAAGGCGTCGAGCTTGGCGCTCACCGCGGCGTCCGCGGCGTCGGGGAGGATCGCCTCGAGATAGGCGCGCGCGCCCTCGGTCGAGTCGGGGAGCCCGGCCCGCTGCTGCACCTGGCTTCCGGGCAGCCAGCAGGCACCACCGGAGTAGGCCGAGGTGCCACCGAGATAGCCCGTCCGCTCGACGACGGCGACGGAGAGGCCCGCGCGCGCCGCCACGGCCGCCCCGGTCAGGGCGCCGCCGCCGGAACCCACCACGATCAGGTCGTACTGCTGCTCGCTCACGCGGCTGATCGTCGTACTAGAACGTGTTCTAGCGCAAGCATGGGGGAGACTGTCCCGGTCATGTCGAGCACCTCTCACCCGCGGCCCGAGCGCCTGCCGGACCCTCCGCCGGAGACCGGTCGGGAGGGCGTCCCCGTTGCGCAGCCGGCTCCGCCGTCCGAGCTGAGGATCGTCTTCCCGGACCTGCCGGTCAGCGAGCGGCGCGAGGACATCGCCGACGCGATCCGCCGCCACCAGGTCGTCATCGTCGCGGGCGAGACCGGCTCGGGGAAGACCACCCAGCTGCCGAAGATCTGCCTCGAGCTCGGCCGTGGGATCGAGGGTCGACGGATCGGCCACACCCAGCCGCGCCGCATCGCGGCCCGCTCCGTGGCAGAGCGGATCGCTGCCGAGCTCGGCAGCGAGCTCGGCGACCTCGTCGGCTACCAGGTTCGCTTCACCGACCGGACGTCGAAGCAGAGCCGGGTCAAGGTGATGGCCGACGGCATCCTGCTCGCCGAGCTGCAGCGCGACCGGGTGCTGCGCCGCTACGACACCCTCATCATCGACGAGGCCCACGAGCGCAGCCTCAACATCGACTTCCTGCTGGGCTATCTCAAGCGACTGCTGCCGAAGCGTCCCGACCTGAAGCTGATCGTCACCTCCGCCACCATCGACGTCGAGCGCTTCGCGCGGCACTTCTCCGACCGGCGCGGCGAGCCGGCGCCGATCATCGAGGTCTCCGGCCGGACCTATCCGGTCGAGGTGCGCTATCGGCCGCTGATGGATCTGAACGAAGAAGTCCTTCAAGACGGCTCGTCCCTCACCTCCTCAGGAACCGCCCTTCGAGACGGCTCGTCCCTCGCCTCCTCTGGAACCGGCCCGCAGGACCCGATCGAGGCGATCGTCGACGCCGTCAAGGAGCTCGGCGCCGAGGGAGACGGCGACGTGCTGGTCTTCCTGCCCGGCGAACGCGAGATCCGCGACACCGCCGAGGCGCTGGAGCCGTTGGCACAGGGGCCGCGTGGCGTGGAGATCGTGCCGCTGTACTCCCGGCTCTCCTCGGCCGAGCAGCACCGCGTCTTCGCCCCCCACAGCGGACGCCGGGTCGTGCTGGCGACCAACGTCGCCGAGACGTCGCTGACGGTTCCGGGAATCCGGTACGTCGTCGACACCGGCGTTGCACGGATCTCGCGCTACTCGGTGCGCACCAAGGTGCAGCGGTTGCCGATCGAACCGATCAGCCAGGCCTCGGCGAACCAGAGAGCCGGCCGGTGCGGCCGCGTCGCGCCGGGCATCGCGATCCGGCTCTACTCCGAAGAGGACTACGAGGCTCGGCCGGAGTTCACCGATCCCGAGATCCTGCGCACCAACCTGGCCTCCGTCATCCTGCAGATGGCGTCGCTCGGCCTGGGCGATCTGGGCCGATTCCCCTTCGTCGAGCCACCCGACAAGCGGCAGGTGCAGTCGGGGATGCAGTTGTTGGAGGAGCTGGGCGCCGTCCGAGCGGGCGAGCCCGCGGCGTCGGCCCCTGAGCCTCCGGCGCGGTCGGCGGGCGAAGGCCGCGAGCGGCGTCGTGGCACGCGACCAGAAGGGCCCCGGCTGACCGAGACCGGACGTCGTCTGGCGCGGATGCCGCTGGACCCTCGGCTGGCGCGGATGATCCTGGAGGCCGAACGCCTCGGCTGCGTGCGCGAGGTCATCGTGATCGCGGCAGCGCTGTCGCTGCAGGACCCCCGCGAGCGCCCGGCCGAGCAGAAGTCCCAGGCGGACCAGCAGCATGCTCGGTTCAAGGCCGACGGGTCGGACTTCCTGGCCTGGCTCAACCTCTGGCGGTACCTGCGCACCCAGCAACGCGAGCTCAGCGGCAGCGCGTTCCGGCGGATGTGCAAGCGCGAGTACCTCAACTACCTGCGCGTGCGGGAGTGGCAGGACTTCGAGTCCCAGGTGCGGCAGGTCTGCAAGGAGCTGGGGATCGACCTCGGTCGCCCTGCCGACGTGCCGGATGCCGACGGCATCCATCAGGCGTTGCTCTCCGGACTGCTCTCTCACATCGGCTCGCTGGAGGAGCGGGAGAAGAACCAGCGGGGGATGCGCGAGTACCTCGGGGCCCGCGGTACCCGCTTCGCGATCTTCCCGGGCAGCGGGCTGCACCGGCAGAACCCCGGCTTCCTGATGGCTGGCGAGCTGGTGGAGACCTCGCGGTTGTGGGCGCGCCAGAACGCCGCGATCAAGCCCGAGTGGGCCGAACGGCTCGGAGCGCACCTGGTCAAGCGCACCCACTCCGAACCGCACTGGTCGAAGAAGCGCGCAGCGGTGCTGGCCCACGAACGGGTCACTCTCTACGGTGTCCCGCTGGTGGCCGACCGGCTCGTCAACTACGGCTCGGTCGAGCCGGCGCTGGCGCGCGAGCTGTTCATCCGGCACGCCCTGGTCTACGGCGAGTGGCACACCCGACATCGCTTCTTCCAGGTCAACCGCGACCTCCTCGAACAGGCCGCCGAGCTCGAGCATCGCGCCCGGCGGCGCGACATCGTCGTCGACGAGCACACCCTGTTCGACTTCTACGACGAGCGGGTGGGAGCCGACGTCGTGAGCGGGGCGCACTTCGACTCCTGGTGGAAGAAGGAGCGTCAGCGCCGACCCGAGCTGCTCACCTTCGACCTCGACATGCTGACCCACCGTGGCGTCGACGACGTGCGCGACGTCGACTATCCGACGCAGTGGCTCGGCTCCGCCGACCAGGGTCTGACCTTTCCGATCAGCTACCACTTCGAGCCGGGATCCGACGAGGACGGCCTCACCATCGACGTCCCGGTGGCCACCCTCAACCGGGTCGGGGACGACGACTTCTCCTGGCTGGTGCCCGGGCTCCGCGAAGAGCTGGTGACCAGCCTGATCCGCAGCCTGCCCAAGAGCCTGCGGGTCAGCTTCGTGCCCGCGCCCGACAAGGCGCGGGAGTTCCTACGCGACGTCCCGGCTGGTGACGAACCGCTGCTCGAGGCGCTGGAGCGCTGGTGTCGTGCGAGCGCCGGCGTGGTGGTGCCGCGCACGGCCTGGGACTGGTCGAAGATCGCGCCGCACCTGCGGCCGACCTACCGCGTCGTCGACGACGACGGCGACGAGCAGGCCCGCGGCAAGGACCTGGAGGCACTCAAGGAGCCGCTGCGCCCGCAGTTCGCCGAGGCGATGGCCGAGGTCGCGGGCGAGTCCGGACTGGCTGCGTCGGGGCAGCGGACGTGGACGTTCGAGGAGCTCCCGGCAGCGATCACCCAGCGTCGTGCCGGCCACGAGGTGACCGCGCACCCGGCTCTGCTCGACGAGGGCGACGCCGTCGGGCTGGCGGTGTTCGGCTCGGCCGAGGAGGCTGCCGCTCACCACCGCCTCGGTGTCCGCCGGCTGCTGGCACTTCAGGTGCCCGACCCCACGGCCGACCTGGTCAAGGGCCTCAGCAACGTTGAGAAGCTCGGACTCGCCGGGTCGCCCTACGCGGGCGTCGCGGACCTGTTGGCCGACTGCCGCCTCGCCGTCCTCGGAGATGCCGTCGACGCTCGGCCGCCCGTTCGGGACGAGGACTCGTTCGCGGCGCTGGCCGCGACGCTCAGCGCCGAGCATGCGGACGCCGTCCGTGCGACGTTGGGCGACGTCCTGAAGGTGCTGGAGGCCTGGCGTGTCGCTGAGCGCGCGCTGTCGGGACGCGCCGACATGCTGCAGCTGCCGGCCTTGACCGACATGCAGGCCCAGGTCGCCCGACTGATGGTGGCCGGTGTGATCGGCGAGGCCGGTGCCGCGCGCCTGCGTCGCCTGCCCACCTATCTCTCCGCGGTCGCCGTCCGACGCGAGCGGTTGGACGGCGGCGGTGCAGCGATCGGCCGTGACCGACAGGCCCACGACCAGATCGCGTCGGTACAGGAGGCCTACCTCCACCGGCTCGCCGCCCTCCCGCCGGGAACCCCGCCGACCCAGCGCCTGCGTGAGGTGCGGTGGATGCTGGAGGAGTACCGCGTCTCGCTCTTCGCCCAGCAGCTCGGCACCGATGGGCCGATCTCCGACCAGCGCATCCGCAAGGCGCTCGGCGCCGGGGGTTGACCGACTCCGGCCGTCGAGCTCGTCGGGACCGGGCTGCATCTCGGCGGGCTCGATGACCGGTGCCACGGTGGTCCAGGAGCCTCGCTCTGCGACCGGTCCTCGACCCATCGCGGCGTAGCCTGGCGCGGTGACCTCACCGAGCCCGCGCCCGCATCATCGCCCGCTCGCGCGGTGGTCGGGCTACTTCGAGGAGTTCGAGGGTGGTGCCGATCCGGCCCGGGTCAGCGAGGCTGCCGATGTCGCCGCGACCCTGCTCGTCCGCGGTGCCCGGGGCAGCGACGACGACGCCGTCGCGGGCCGCCTGCTGCGCCTGGCGGACGAGGAGGGCATCGAGACCATCGCGGAGCTGTGGGCCGGTGCCCCCGCCGACTCGCTCGCGGGCTGCCTCTGGCGGCTCTACGCGCTCCGCTCGTGGGTGCACGCCGACCCGCACGGCGCCGCCCGTGAGTTCGCGGCCGGTCGGCGCATCGCCGAGGTGCACGAGGTCGTGGCCGGCGTGGCCGATCCGCCTGGGCCCGACGAGTTGCGCGTGATGGTCGACCAGGTGCTCACCGGTATCGCCACCGCCGACTTCGCCGATGTGCTGCTCCGCGCCGCGGCGTTCGCCCGCGTCGTGGCCGCGGGGCGGGCCGACCTCGCGCTCGATCCGCACGTCGTCGCCCCGATGCTGCGGATGGCCGAGCAGGTCGAGGCGGCCGGCCATCTGGAGCTGGCCGGTCGGCTGGCCTGAAAGGTCGCGCGGAGAGGGGCAGGCCCGGTGGGCGTCGGCCCGGTGCTCAGGTGCATGCGGGGGCGGGGCCCGGCCGGCACCTGCCCTCGTCGTGCGATCTAGGCCCCGGGGACATCCGCCGAACTGCCTGGTGTGTCAGGAGGAACGGCGTACGCTGGCCGATGAGCACGTCGGGCCGCGGCAGCCCCGGGTCCCACAATAAGCCGCTACGAGCGGCCTCGCGCCGTGAGGCGCTCCCGGTCCGGCGTGCTCGCCCTCGGCTCCTCGGTAGGCTGTGCGCCGCCGGCGGTTCGACAGCGTCGGCGGCCGTACGCGCCGGTAGGAGAGTCGGGGCAGAACAGTCAGGAGGGCCGATGAGCCGCTGGAATCGACGACGTCGCACGGTCGCGGCGTCGCTAGCGGTGACAGCCCTGGTACTCGCCGGATGCACCGACGAGCCGCAGGAGCCCCCAGCGCCACCGCCCCCTCCGCGTCCGGTCACCCTCACGTTCGGGGTGTTCGGCTCAGCACCCGAGGTCGCGGCCTACCAGGAGCTCGTCGACGACTTCAACGCCGCCGCGGAGACGATCAGCGTCGAGGTGGAGTCGTGGCCCTCCAGTGCGGAGATGGTCGCCGACATCCAGAGCGGCACCACCGTGCCGGACGTATTCCTGCTGGCACGCGCCGACCTCGCCACGGTCGTCGAGAACGAACTGAACGTGCCGCTCTTCGGGCTGCTCGAGGAACGTGACATCAGCTACGGCGACGGCTACGAGCACGATGCGCTCGAGGGCTTCTCGGCCAACAACGACCTGCAGTGCATGCCGTACGACGTCTCGCCGATGGTGGTCTACTACAACACCGATCTGGTCGACTTCACGCGGATGCGCGAACGGGGTCTGCCGGTGCCGTCGGAATCGCTGACCAGCTGGGACTTCGACCAGTTCGAGGCCGCTGCACGATTCGCGAGCCGTCCGCGGCTGGGTACGAAGGGGCTGAGCCTGGACCCGACGCTGCGCAGCATCGCTCCGTTCCTCTACACCGGCGGCGGCTCCCTCTTCGACAACGACAGCGACCCGCGCTCCCTGGCCCTCGCCAGCGATGCCAACCAGGAGACGCTCACGCGCGTGTTGGAGCTCGCCCGCAACCCGCAGTTCACCCTCAACGACGCCCAGCTGCGCAAGGCGTCGCCGCTCGCGTGGTTCAAACGCGGCAAGCTGGCGATGATCGAGGGATACCGGTCGCTGACGCCGGAGCTGCGGCAGGTCGACGGGCTGAGGTTCGACGTCCTGCCGATCCCGAAGCTGGACGACAAGGCGACCATCGGTCAGATGACCGGCCTGTGCATCGGCAAGGGTCGCAGCGTGCAGCGCGCGGCGGACTTCCTGGTGCGCGCCATCTCCACCGACGGCGCCTCGATCGTGGCTCGAGCCGGCTACATCGTGCCGGCCAATCTGGCGGTGGCCCGCTCGGAGGCCTTCCTCCAGCCGCAGGAGCAGCCGCAGCACGCCGGTGTGTTCAACGCCAGTGTCGACTCGATGGTGACCCTGCCGATGCAGGTCGACTACCAGGCGCTCCAGATGGCGGTCGCGCCTGCGCTTCGGCGGCTGTTCGTCGACCCGGTCATCGACGACCTCGGCGCTTCGGCGGCGCTGATCGACGAGAGTTCGCGCCCGATCATCGACCCGGACTACGTACCCGACAGCCCGACGGGTTCGCCGAGCCCGTCCCCGTCGCCCTCGTCGCCGGGCTCGCCGTCACCGACGCAGGACTGATCCGAGCCTGATCCGCCGGAGGTCGCGCCGGACGCGGCGGCCGTGGATTCCGGCGCGGTCTGGGTTCGGGTCGAGGTCCGGCAGGTCGCCCGAACCCGGGGCGGGCCCTTCTGCGAGTGCGCCGACCCCTCAGGTCTCGGCGGAGAGGATCGCGTCGGTGATCAGCGGTGCGGTCAGCGCGATCTGCCAACCCCGGGCGCCGAGGTCCTGGAGCTGGGCGACGACGGCGTCGACGAGCTCGCCGGGCATCCGGGTCTGTGGCGGGCGCCAGAGCACGCGCCGCAGCGTGTCGGGAGTGAGCAGGTTCTCCGGCGGCACCGACTGCGCCTCGGAGAGTGCGGCGACGGCTTCGCGTGCAGCCGACAGCCGGCGCGCGGCGACCGGGTCCTTGTCGGCCCAGGCGCGCGGCGGGGGGACGCCGTCACCGCGCGGGGAGCGCTCGGGCATCTCCGACTCACCCATCTCCGCAGCACGGGTGAGCGCTTCGACCCATCGCGCGGCATAGCGGTCTGCGCCGCGGCCGTGGAAGCCCTTGGTCGCGCGCAGGCTGTCGCGATCCGTCGGGTGAGCGGTCGCCGCGGCGACGATCGCGGAGTCGGGAAGGATGCGCCCCGGGGTCACGTCGCGCTCGCGCGCGATCGCGTCGCGGGTGAGCCAGAGCTCGCGGGCCGCGGTGAGGTCGCGCAGCCCGCGCATCCGGTGCACACCCGACATGCGGCGCCAGGCATCGACCCGCACGGTGGGCTCGAAGTGCCGCAGGTGCTCGAACTCCTGCCGCGCCCACTCGGCCTTGCCGGCCACCTCGAGCTCGACGGCGAGTCGATCGCGCAGCTCCACCAGCACCTCGACGTCGAGTGCGGCGTACTCCAACCAGGCTTCCGGCAGCGGGCGCGTCGACCAGTCGGCGGCCGAGTGCTCCTTCTTCATCCGGTGGCCGAGCAGGGTCTCCACGAGCGTGGCCAAGCCGACGCGCGGGTAGCCCAGGAGGCGGCCGGCGAGCTCGGTGTCGAAGAGCGCCGAGGGCCGCAGTCCCTCCTCAGCGAGACAGGGCAGGTCCTGGGTTGCCGCGTGCAGGATCCACTCGGTGCCGGCCAGGGTCTCTTGCAGGAGCGAGAGCGAGTCGAGACCGATCGGGTCGATCAGCGCGGTGCCCGAACCCTCGCGCCGAAGCTGCACGAGGTAGGCGCGGTTGGAGTAGCGGTAGCCCGACGCCCGCTCGGCGTCGATGGCGACCGGCCCCGTGCCGCTCGCCAGACGAGCGCAGACGGCGGCGAGCTCGTCGGGTGTCTCGGTGACGGGAGGCAGACCGTCGCGCAGGACGAGCAGCTCGGCCAGCGGCTCGACGGGAGACTCGACGTCGGGCGCATCGCCTGCGACGTCGTCAGGCTCGGGGGTCGATGCAGTCGATGGCGATGCTGCGGGGCCGCTCATCGGCCCGCGGCGCCCCGTTGGCCGCGCCGGCTCGGAAGGACGGCGACGCCGGCGGGCACCGGCTCCAGGCCGGATGCGGTGCACAGCAGCTCGCCCCATGCCTCGACGTGTCGGGTGATCTGGAGACCCTCGGCGCCGAGCACGGGTGTCCAGGAGGCACGCACCTCGACCTGAGCGGTGCCCTCCTCCTCGCCCATCGTGCCGAAGCTCTCGGTGGCGACCTTCGTCACGGTGCCGGAGGCCGCGGTGAACTCCGCGCCGTGGCTCTCCAGCGCGTCCATCAGCCAGGTCCAGCCGACGTGGGTGAGCATCGGGTCGGTGACCAGGTCGAGCTCGATCTCGCTACGGCAGTAGGCCACGCAGCGGAAGTCGCCGTCCCAGGCGTCGTTCCCGGCGGGGTCGTGGAGCAGGATGATCCGACCGGTGCCGATCTCCAGGCCGTCGACGGTGACGTCGGCGCTGAGCGCCGCGGCGTACGGCGCGATCCGCTGGGGTGCCGGCATCTCTTCGCAGAAGATCTCCGGACGCAGGGTGGCCGAGCGCATGCCGAGCACCGCCTCGCGGAACTCCGCAGGGGCGGCTCCGGCGTCCCGGTTGGACTCCTGCGGCGCGACCATGTCGTCAGCGTAGGTCGGGTCTCCGCGATCCGCCGTCGGAACACGCCGTGGGGGTGTGGGGGCGATGGGGGAGGATCGGGGTGTGACCGCGAGCTCCGATCAGACCGTGCCTGACCCGCGTCAGCCCAGCGAGGGGGCTTTCTGCAAGGCGCTGCGCGGCGAGCCCGTGCCGCACACGCCGGTGTGGTTCATGCGCCAGGCAGGACGTTCTCTGCCCGAGTACCTCAAGGTGCGCGAGGGCGTCGGGATGTTGGAGTCCTGCATGAACGCCGAGCTCATCGTGGAGATCACCCTGCAGCCGGTCAGACGGTACGGCGTCGATGCGGCGATCTTCTTCTCCGACATCGTGCTGCCGCTCAAGGCCGTCGGCGTCGACCTCGACATCAAGCCGGGCGTGGGTCCGGTGATCGAGAACCCGGTGCGCACGCTGGCCGACGTCGAGGCGATCCCCGACCTGACGCCCGAACACGTTCCCTACATCACCGAGGCGGTGCGGGGGCTGGTGGCCGAGCTCGGTCCGACCCCGCTCATCGGGTTCGCCGGAGCGCCGTTCACCGTCGCCTCCTACCTGGTCGAGGGCGGCCCCTCCAAGGAGCACGCCAAGACCAAGGCCATGATGTTCGGGGCACCCGACGTGTGGGAGGCCCTGATGCGCAAGATCGCCGGCATCGCCGCCGCCTACCTCGACGTCCAGGTCGCTGCAGGCGCCTCCGCCGTCCAGCTCTTCGACTCCTGGGCCGGTGCGCTCACGCCCGACGACTACCGCGACCACGTCATGCCGCACTCGGCCGCCGTCCTCGCGCGGGCCGGCGAGCTCGGCGTGCCACGCATCCACTTCGGCGTCGGCACCACCAACCTGCTCGGTCTGATGGGTGAGGCGGGTGCCGACGTCGTCGGTGTCGACTGGCGCACGCCGCTGGGGACCGCGATCGGCGAGGTCGGCGATCGCGGGGTGCAGGGCAATCTCGACCCGACCCTGGTCTTCGCGCCCACCGAGGTGATGACGGCGCGCGCCGCGGCCGTGATCGAGGCCGGCCGGGCCGCGAAGGGTCACGTCTTCAACCTCGGTCACGGCGTCATCCCGAGCACCGACCCCGCACAGCTCGAGCGACTCACCGAGTTCGTCCAGAGCTACCCGCTGGTCTGACGGACGGGCGGGCCGACCTCTCCGGTCAGGTCAGCTCGGCGCGGATCGCCGCGGCGAACGCGTCGACGTCGGCCGGTGTGGTGTCCCACGAGCACATCCAGCGCACCTCGCCGGTGGTCTCGTTCCAGAAGTAGAAGTGGAAGCGCTCCTGCAATCGCAGGGACACCTCGATCGGCAGCGTCGCGAAGACCGCGTTCGCCTGCACCGGGCGCAACGTGAGCCCCGGGAGGCCGGCGACGGCGTCGGCGAGTCGCGCCGCCATGGCGTTGGCGTGCCCGGCGGTCTGCAGGTGCAGGTCGCCCTCGTAGAGCGCGAGCAACTGGGCGGAGACGAATCGCATCTTCGAGGCGAGCTGCATCGACTGCTTGCGCACGAACTTCCAGCCACGTGCTGCGTCGGGGTTCAGTGCTACGACGGCCTCGCCCATCAGCATGCCGTTCTTCGTGCCGCCCAGCGACACCAGGTCGACCCCGGTGGCGCCCACGATGGCGCCGATGTCGACGCCGAGGTGTGCGGCCGCGTTGGCGAGCCGGGAGCCGTCGACGTGGACGAGGAGGTTGCGCTCGTGTGCGGCGTCGACGACGGCCGCGATCTCCTCGGTCGTGTAGACCGTGCCCAGCTCCGTGGCCTGGGTGATCGAGACGACTCGCGGTTGCACGGTGTGCTCGTCGCCGCGGCGGGTGCCCAGGGTGTCGAGGGAGGCCGGTACCAGTTTGCCGTCGACTCCGGGAACGACGAGCAGCTTCACCCCGCCCATCGCCTCGGGAGCACCGCATTCGTCGACGTGGATGTGTGCGCTGTCGGTGCACACCACCGCCTCCCAGCGTTCGCAGGCCGCGCGGAGCGCCACCACGTTGGCCCCCGTCCCGTTGAACACCGGGTACGCCTCGACGGGCTTGCCGAACCGTTCGCTCAGCACCGAGGTCAGCCGTGCGCTGTAGACGTCGTCTCCATACGCCGTCTGATGCCCGCCGTTGGCGACGGCGATCGCCTCCAGCACCTGCGGATGCACGCCGGCGTAGTTGTCACTGGCGAACCCCCGCTGGTCGCGGTCGTGCAGGGCGACCAGAGGTGCGGCGAGAGGAGAGATGCGGTTCACCGGTCCATCATCGCCGCGCCGCCGCGCGATCGGTCAGGGGGTGGCCGGTGACGTCGCGGAGGTGGTCGGGGCGTGCGCGTGCCGGCGGCGCAGGACGGCCCGGCCCGGCACCCACAGGAGCGCCAGCAGGACGGCGAAGGGCAGCACCGCACCGAGTGCGGTCAGCAGACCGACGGTCGCACCGGTGAAGGCATCCCAGCCCTTCTCCAGGCCGGCGACGAAGCCGTCCTCGTCCTTCTTCTCCGTCACCCCCTCCTTCTCGTCCGGTCGTTCGATCGAGACCGTGATGGTCGAGCGCGCGGCCTGGCCGCGCAGGAAGGTCTGCCGCTTCTCCAGTGAGCCGAGGTCCGCCTCGCGCCGCGACAGCTCGCGCTCGATGTTGACGATGTCGCGGATGCTGCTCGCCCGGTCGAGCAGCTCGCTGATCCGGTCGATGCTGCGCCGCTGCAGCTGGACACGCACGCCGGTGTCGATCACCTGGGTCGTGACGTCCTCGACCGAGCTGGTGGTGCTGATCAGGTCGGCGACCTCCTCCAGTTCGCCCATCACGTCGGTGAACGCCGCGACGGGCACCCGCAGCACGAGCCGTGCGCGCTCGGGCTCGCCGTCCTCGCTGGCCTCGGTGGACTCCTCGGCGAGTTCGCCGCGGTAGGTGTCGACGATCTTCTGGACGTCGAACCGCGCCGCCCCGACGTCGTCGGATCGCAGGGCGACGTTGCCCTGCTTGATCAGGGCGCGGGTCGCGCCCGGCGTCGACGGCGTCGTGGGCTCCTCCGCGGTGGCGCTGCTGGCTCCGGCGTCGCGGGCGCTGGAGAGCGCGCTGAACGCATTGTCCGCGTCGCCGTAGGCCAGCTCGCTGCGCGACTCCGTGGCCGCGGCGGGCGCCCCTCCGTCGGTCGTCGCCGCCCGGCCGATCGCGTCGCCGTCGCCTGCCGACGCGCTGTCCGAGGACGACGAGCACCCGGCCAGTGCGAGCAGTGCCAACGCCGCGGCGGCCGCGAGCGACCGGGTGAGCGGCAGCGGACGGTCCGTTCCGGCAACGGGAGCAGAGGCGGGAGACGTCGGTCGCGGGTCCATGCCGTTACGACGTGGCGACCTCGCCCGGGGTTCCGCGCAGTTCGGCGGCGATGCCCGCGGCTGCGTCGGCCGGTGGTGCGGCCATCGATGGGCCCGGCGCGCTCCACTGCTCGAGGAGCGCTCGACGCACCGTGTCGGACGGCGTCGCGTGGCCGCTCGTGCCGCGGCGTGTGCGGATCACGAGCGCGACGGCCGGCTGCGGGCCGCCCAGCGGACGCGCCACGACGGTGCCCGAGAGGAGGAGCGGATCGCCCGCGACGGCATGCTCGGGCAGGATTCCCAGCCCCGCGCCGCGTGCCACGAGCGTGAGCACGCCGGTCGAGTCGTCGACGTGGTGGGTGTGGCCGGTCCGCGGTCCGAGGATGCGCGCTGCGAGCCGATGCAGGACGTGACCCGGCCGCGGGTGCACGAGGACGGCGCGCGCGGCGTCGTCGGGCGTGAGGAACGGGCGGCCGGCCAGCGGATGTGCGGCCGGAAGCACCGCGACGGGGGCGCTGGTCGCCAACTGCACCTGCTCGACGTCGCGTTCGACGGCGGGTGGTTCGTCGAGGAGGTGCTCGACCAGGGCCAGGTCGATCCGTCCGTCGAGGAGAGCCCGCTCGGCCTCGGCTGCGGTCAGCGTCCGCACGTCGACTCGGAGCTCGGGATGGGCGGTCCGGCAGTGCGCGATCGCCGCAGCCAGGCCGGAGTCGCCGGCGCTCGTGCCGACTCGAACCGGCCGGAGCTCGATGCTCGGGTCGCCCGCGGCGACCCGCAGGCGGTCGACGGCGTCCAGGACGTCGACGATGTGCTGGTAGAGGCGGCGGCCCGCGGCCGAGATCCGAGCCCCTGAGCGATGGCGGTCGAGAAGCGCGGTGCCGAGCTCGCGCTCGAGCTTGCTCAGGGCCTCGCTCAGCGCCGGTTGGGAGAGATGGAGCTGCTCGCTCGCGCGTCGCAACGAGCCGTGCTGCACCACGGCGGTCAGGTACTCCAGCTGTTCGATCCTCATGACGCTCCTCGGGCGGGTGGGACGGGGGAGTGGTGCTGCTCGACAGGGGTCGACCGGTGATCGGGGTGATCGGTCGCGGCTCGCTGGGGGTCGGCGACGCCGAGGTCGGGGGACGTGAACGATGCCCTTAAGGGAAGTAAGTTACTAGACAAAGTTCAACACGGACAGGAGACCCCCCGAGATGACCCTGCAAGTCCCCACGCAAGCGCCGGGCAGCACCACGGCGGCGCGGCCCGACGACGCCCTGGCGTCGCCCGACCACTGGATCGAACGTGCGCGGCAGGTCGCCACGACGCTCGCTGCGGACGCCGTCGAGCGCGACCGTGCCAACCAGACGCCGCACGCCGAGGTGCGCCTGCTCAAGGAGTCGGGCCTGGTGACGCTGCTGGGGCCGGTCGAGCACGGCGGCGCCGGGCAGGACTGGACGACCGCGTTGCGGGTGGTACGGGCGGTCTCCGCCGGCGACGGGTCGATCGGCCAGCTGCTCGGCTACCACTACCTGTGGGCCTGGGCGGCACGCCTGGTCGGCACGCCCGAGCAGATCGTCGCGGTCGAGGAGCAGGCCACGCGTGAGCAGTGGTTCTTCGGGGGAGCGGTCAACCCGCGCGATGCCGACCTCTCCATCCGGATCGAGGGCGACGATCTCGTCTACTTCGGCGAGAAGTCGTTCTCCACCGGCGGTCGCGTCTCCGACGTGACCGTGCTCGAAGGTGTCATCGAGGGCACCGATCAGCACGCCTTCGCGATCGTGCCGACCGACCAGGCCGGCATCCGGTTCAAGGGTGACTGGGACAGCCTGGGCCAACGGCTCACCGAGAGTGGCGGCGTCGTCATCGACGGCGTGCGGGTTCCCCGCGCGGCGGCGGCGGGATACGCCGTCGTCGACGGCGTGTGGTCGTTCCAGCCGCGGGTGTACAACACCCTGAACGTGCCGTTGATCCAGCTGATCTTCGCCAACATCTACCTCGGCATCGCCGAGGGCGCGCTGGCCACCGCGGCCACCTACACGCGCGAGCGCACCCGCGCCTGGCCCTACAGCCACGACCTCAAGGCCCGTGCCACCGACGAGTTCTACGTGCTGGAGGCCTACGGCGATCTGCGCTCCAAGCTCTGGGCGGCCGAGGCGCTCGCGGAGCGCGCGGCCGGCCTGATCGAGGAGATCAACGCCCACGCCGACTCCGTGACCGCCGCCGAGCGGGGCGAGGCGGCGGTCGTCATCGCCGCGGCCAAACAGGTGGCGATCGATGTCGGACTGGGGATCGGCACGCGGATCTTCGGCGTCACCGGTGCCCGCGCGACCGCGTCGACGGTCGGCCTGGACATCTTCTGGCGCAACATCCGCACGCACTCCCTGCACGACCCCGTCGCGCACAAGCGTGCCGAGGTGGGCCGGTACGCACTGCTCGGGGAGATCCCCGAGCCGACGTGGTACACGTGAGCGGGCCTGCGATGACCACGGAGTCCACGACGCGAGCAGATCTCGCGAACGCCGACGGTGCGCCCGTCGGGGGAGCAGGGGTCGGGGCGCTGCCGTTCCTCGACCGCCCGGTGCAGCGCACGCCCTTGATCGAGAACCTGCGTACCGAGTTGGCGCCACTTTTCGCGGAGATCGCCGCCGGCGCGGTGCAGCGCGAACTCGACGAGGAGCTGCCGGTGGCACAGGTGCAGCTGCTGAAGAAGGCCGGCTTCGGTGCGCTTCGCGTGCCGCGCGAGCACGGCGGCCGCGGGGCGAGCCTGGTGGGGCTTACGCAGCTCTGGATCGGCCTCGCGGCCGCCGGCGCCAACCTGCCCCAGGCGCTCCGCGGTCACGCGGCGCTCGTGGAGGACCGGCTGTGGCAGCACTCCCGCGGTCGCGACCAGCGGCCCTGGTTCCACCGGTTCGCTGCGGGGGAGATCGCCGGCAACGCGTGGTCGGAGACCGGGGGGACGCGCATCGACACCCAGCGCACCGAACTGCTCCGCACCGATCGCGGGGACTACCGCCTGGACGGCCGCAAGTTCTACACGACCGGCACGATCTACGCCGAGTGGGCCGACGTCTACGCCCGACGGGTCAACCCCGAGGGTGACGACGACTTCGTCATCGCGCTCGTCGACACCCGCCAAGCAGGCGTCAGCGTCCTCAACGACTGGGACGGGTTCGGGCAGCGCGGAACCGGCAGCGGCACCGCGACCTTCCAGGGTGCCCACGTGCCCGCCGTCGACGTACTGCCGTTCGGCGAGCGCTTCCCGTATCAGACCGCGCTCTACCAGGTGAATCTGCTGGCCACGCTGAGCGGCATCGGCCGCGCCGCGCTCGCGGACGCCGTCACGCACGTGCGCTCCCGCGACCGCACCTACTCCCACGGCAACGCGCCTCGGGTGCGGGACGACGCGCAGGTCCTGGCGCGCATCGGCGAGATCGCGGCGTCGGTCTACGTCGCGGAGGCGGCGACCATCCGCGTCGCAGCCGCCCTCCAGGACGTCGCCGACCTCGTCTCGCGCGCCGATTCCGAGCCGGAGCGGGTGGCTGCGGCGAACGAGGCCGCCGAGGTGGAGTCCTCCGCGGCGCAGGTCGTGGTGACCGAGCTGGTCGTGCGTGCGACGTCCGACCTCTTCGACACGCTCGGGGCCTCGGCCACGGGTCGCACCCAGGGGTTGGACCGGCACTGGCGCAACGCGCGCACGGTCTCCTCCCACAACCCGCGCATCTTCAAGGCACGTGTGGTGGGCGACCACGTCGTCAACGGCACGCCGCCGCCGTATGCGTGGGCGATCGGCGCCACCGAGCGTGATCAGGACTGGTCGTCGCGCTAGGGACGCGGTGATCCGACGTCGTGCCGACGCGACGTCCGACGGGGCGGAAGGTGGTCATCGGGTCCACCGACCGCCCCGTCGTCGTTGCCGAGACGGCAAGCGGCGTCCGCCAGGCGAGCCGAGTTGGGTTGATCCGTTTAATCCAATAAAGTCGCTAAAGATAACCCGAATCGCATGACAGGAGTTCCGCTGTGAGCAACGCCCCTCTGCCGGCTTCGTTCCACGAGCCGCTCAAGTTCGCCTACTGGGTGCCCAACGTCAGCGGCGGCCTGGTCGTCAGCACCATCGAGCAGCGCACCGACTGGAGCTACGACTACAACAAGCGGCTCGCGATCCTCGCGGAGAACAACGGCTTCGAATACGCCCTCTCCCAGGTGCGGTACATCGCCTCCTACGGCGCGGCATACCAGCACGAGTCGACCAGCATCAGCCTGGCGCTGGCGTTGGCCACGGAGCGCCTGAAGGTGATCGCGGCCATCCACCCCGGACTCTGGCATCCCGGGGTGCTCGCCAAGTGGATCGCCTCGGCCGACCAGATCACCGACGGCCGTCTGGCGATCAACGTGGTGAGCGGTTGGTTCAAGGACGAGTTCACCAAACTCGGCGAGCCGTGGCTCGAGCACGGCGAGCGGTACCGCCGCTCGGAGGAGTTCATCCGCTACGTCCGCGAGCTCTGGACGTCCGAGCACGCGGAGTTCAACGGCGACTTCTACCGGCTCCACGACTTCGACCTGAAGCCGAAGCCTGCGCAGGTGGCAGGTCGGGCCCACCCCGACATCTTCATGGGCGGCAACTCCACCGATGCTCGCGGCATGGGCGGCCGGGTCGCCGACTGGTACTTCTCCAACGGCAACACCCCCGACGGCATCGCCGAGCAGATCCGCGACGTCAACGACGTCGCCTCCGTCCACGGACGCAGCGGTGCGGTGCGGTTCGGCGTCAACGGCTTCCTGATCGGTCGCGACTCCGAGGCTGAGGCGCGCGAGGTGCTGCGCGAGATCGTCGCCAAGGCCGACCGCGAGGCCGTCGAGGGCTTCGGCTCCGCCGTCAAGCAGGCCGGTCAGTCGACCGGTGACAAGAAGGGGATGTGGCAGGACTCCGAGTTCGCCGACCTGGTCCAGTACAACGACGGTTTCCGCACCGGCCTGATCGGCACGCCCGAGCAGATCGCCACCCGGATGATCGACTACAAGAAGCGTGGCGTGAACCTCTTCCTGCTCGGCTTCCTCCACTATCTCGAGGACGTCGAGTACTTCGGTCGGGAGATCCTGCCCATCGTGCGCGAGCTCGAAGCCGCAGAGCTCGCGGCCGTGTGATGGTCGCGACGATCAACGAACCGCGCCAGGGACGCCGAGGAGTTCCGTACCTGACGGCCGAGTCGGCGGGCGCCGCAGCTGCGGCTCTGGCCGACACCTTCGCCTTGGACGCCGCTCGCCGCGACGCCGAGCGTGAGCTGCCGGCCCGGGAGCTCGCCGAGCTCGCGGCGTCCGGACTGCTCGCGATCACGGTGCCGGCCGCCTACGGAGGCGCCGACCTCACCGTCGAGGTCGTCGCCGAGGTCTTCCGGCTGCTTGCCACCGGCGATCCCAGCATCGCCCAGATCCCGCTCAGCCACTTCGTGTACGTCAACGCTCTCCGGCAGCGGGGGACGGCGAGTCAGCAGCGGTTCTTCTTCGATGAGGTCCTCGCCGGACGCTGGTTCGGCAATGCGCAGTCGGAGGTGGGCAGCAAGCACGTGCGCGACCACGCCACCACGCTGCGCCCCGACGGCGACGCGGGAGACCGCTGGATCCTCTCCGGCGAGAAGGGCTACTGCACCGGTGCGCTGTTCGCGGACTGGATCCCGGTGCTCGCGCACCTCGACGATGACGGGCCGCTGCACATCGCCTGGGTCGAGCGCGGCGCACCGGGCCTGGCGGTGATCGACGACTGGGACGGGATGGGCCAACGCACGACCGGCAGCGGCACCGTCCGGTTGGACGGCGTCGTGGTCACCGACGCGCGGATCACGCCGTACCACCTGACATTCGAACAGCCCTCGACGTACGGCTCGTTCGCCCAGGTGCTGCATGCTGCACTCGATGCCGGCATCGCGCGTGCCGCGCTGACCGAGGCTGCCGCCTTCGTGCGCAGCAGCAGTCGGCCGTACCCCGATGCCCAGGTCGAGCGGGCCGCCGACGACCCGCTGATCGTGCACGCCTTCGGTCAGATGGAGGTGGCCGTCCGGGCGGCTGAGGCGCTCGTGGCCGAAGGAGCTCGCGCCGTCGATCGGGCCAACGTCCGCCTCGACGCCGACGCCGCCGCCGCCGCCTCGCTCGCGGTCGCCGCAGCGCGTGCCGCGACGACGTCGGCGTCGATCGAGGCCTCCAGCCGGCTGTTCGAGGTGGCAGGAACCCGTGCTGCGCTCGACGGGCTCAACCTCCATCGCCACTGGCGCAATGCACGCACCCACACCCTGCACGACCCGGCGCAATGGAAGATCCACCACCTCGGCCGATGGTCCCTCGAGGGCACACGTCCGCCGCGCCACGGTCAGATCTGAAGGAGAAGAAGAGTGTCATCGCTGAGGTTTCACTGGTTCCTGCCCACCAACGGCGGCGACGGTCGGCACATGGTCGGTGGCGGTCACGGCCTGGCCGCCGGTCAGGCGGGACGTCCCGCCAGCCTGGGCTACCTGGGCCAGGTGGCACGTGCCGCCGAGCTCAACGGCTTCGAGGCCGCCCTGACGCCCACGGGCGCGTGGTGCGAGGACGCCTGGGTCTCCACCGCGATGCTGAGCCAGCTCTCGGAGCGGTTGCGGTTCCTGGTGGCCTTCCGGCCCGGCTTGGTCTCGCCGTTCCTCGCTGCGCAGATGGCCGCCACGTACCAGAACCTCACCGGCGGGCGCCTGCTGCTCAACGTCGTCACCGGAGGGGAGAGCCACGAACAGCGCATGTTCGGAGACTTCCTCGACAAGGACGAGCGCTACGCCCGGTGCGATGAGTTCCTCGACATCGTGCGACGACTGTGGGCAGGCGAGACCGTCGACCTGGACGGGGAGCACCTGCGCATCGATGCCGGCCGGCTCGGCCAGATCCCCGACCCGCTTCCCGAGATCTACTTCGGCGGCTCCTCGCCCGCCGCCGGCCGAGTCGCCGCGCGGCACGCCGACGTCTACCTGACGTGGGGTGAGCCGCCCGAGGCGGTGGCGAAGAAGATCGCCTGGATCCGTGAGCTCGCCGCCGAGGAAGGGCGTGAGCTGCGCTTCGGCATCAGGTTCCACACCATCACCCGCGACACCAGCGAGGAGGCGTGGGCCGAGGCCGACCGGCTGCTCGCCGGCGTGGACCCCGCAACCCTGGCCACCGTCCAGGCCGGACTCGGACGCAGCGAGTCCGAGGGGCAGCGGCGGATGCTCGAGCTGCACGGCGGGAGCACCGACGGCCTGGAGGTCTACCCGAACGTCTGGGCCGGCGTCGGCCTGGTGCGCGGTGGTGCCGGCACCGCGCTCGTGGGAAGTCACGAGGAGGTCGCCGACCGGGTCGAGGAGTATGCCGACCTCGGCATCAGCGAGTTCGTGCTCTCGGCGTACCCGCACCTGGAAGGTGCCTACTGGTTCGGTGAGGGCGTCCTGCCGATCCTGGAACGACGAGGTCGTTGGCAGCACCCGGCGCCCGCGCGTCACCACACCACCGCGGTGCCCTTCGCCGCGGCCGGCCGCACGGCGGCGTCATGAGTAGGTCGAACGAGCCGATCGAGGCGAGTACGCGGATCTCGGTCGTCGTCGGGAATCCGCGCCCGGACTCTCGAACCTTGCGGTCCGCGGTCCATCTCGCGCACGCGCTGACCGGACGGGACCCGGGCCTGGTCGTCGACCTGGCGCGGATCGGTGCGGGGCTGCTCGACCCCGACGACGTCGAGGTCACGGGCATCGTGGCCGAGGTCGCGGCCTCCGATCTCGTGGTGGTCGCCTCCCCGACCTACAAGGCGACCTACACCGGCTTGCTGAAACTCTTCCTCGACCGCTTCGCACCCACCTACGGAACCGGCCTGACCGGCATCGCCGTCCCGCTCATGCTGGGTGCCGGCTCCGAGCACGCTCTGGCGGCGGAGTACACGCTGCGGCCCGTGCTCACCGAGATCGGCGGGCTCGTGGTGACCCGATCGCTCTTCGTGCTCGACAGTCGCCACGACGATCCCGAGTCGTACGGGGCCTGGCTCGCCGAGTCGCGCCCCGTCGTTCGAGCGCTGTTGGGTGCCACCCCCGCCAGCAGGCCCGCAACCCCGACAGGAGCCGTCGCATGAGCATCACCAACCCGCCGGTCGGCACGGTCGACTCCTTCGCCACCAACCAGGACCTCGACCCCCGCCGTCTGCGCGACGCCTTCGGCGTCTTCCCCAGCGGTGTGGTCGCCGTCGCGGCCCAGGTCGAGGGCCGCCTCGTCGGACTGGCGGCCTCCTCGTTCACCTCGGTGGGCATCGAGCCGCCGCTCGTCTCCTTCTCGATCGCCCGGGCCTCCAAGACGTGGCCCGACCTGCGACGATCCGCACACGTGGGCGTGACGATCCTCGCCGAGCACCACGGCGCCGTGTGCCGCCAGCTCGCCGGGGACGTCGACCGCCGCTTCGACGGCGTCCCGGTCACCGTGACCGACGAGGGCGCCGTCACGCTCGACGAGGGCATCGCGGCCTTCGACTGCACGGTCTACCGCGAGGTCGAGGCCGGCGATCACACGATCGTGCTCCTCGAACTGCACGCCGTGCGCTACGCCGCCGACGACCCGGGCTCGCCCCTCGTGTTCCACCGGAGCGGCTTCGGGCGGGTGACCGTCGGCGCCTGAGGTCCGGCTCGCGCTGGCCGCCCGCGGTGGTCGAGGAGGTCGCTGTGCGACCGTCACCGGGCCAGGTGAGTCATCACGTCTCTCCGGCCGCGTGGCGGGACAGCGCCTCTGAGACGCTGGTCGCATGCACACCGTGACCGACGCATCTGGCACCGAGGTGCGGCGGGTCGCCGTCATCGGCGCCGGGATCGCCGGCCTGACGGCGGCGCACGCGCTGAGGCGGGCCGGCCGCGAAGTGGTCGTGCTCGACGGCGCGGACCGCGTCGGCGGCAAGCTGCGGCGAGCCGAGGTGGGCGGCGTCGTCGTCGACGTCGGTGCCGAGGCGATGGTCAACCGGCGCCCCGAAGGCGTGGCGCTCGCCGCCGACCTCGGACTCGACGTCGTGCACCCCACCGACGCGGCGGCACATGTGTGGACCCGCGGAGGTCTGCGGCGCCTGCCGCGCACCCTGCTCGGCGCGCCGTTGGATCTCAACGCTCTCGAGGGCGCCGGCATCCTCACCGATGACGGCATGGTGCGGGCGCGACATCAGCACGCGGCGCACCTGGCCCCGGGGGTCGACATCTCGGTGGGCGAGCTGGTGGCGCACCGCTTCGGCGACGAGGTCGTGGAGAGGCTGGTCGAGCCGCTTCTCGGCGGTGTGTACGCCGGGTACGCGCGTGGCATCTCGGCCCGCGCCGCGGCGCCGCAGCTCGTGCCGTTGCTCAGTGCCGGAGGAGTGGTCGGCGAGGTGCCGCCCCCCGTCGATCCGACGCCGTTCTTCGCGGGCATCCCCGGAGGGATGACACGACTGGCCGATGCGCTGGCCGCCGGCCTCGACGTCCGCACGGGCGCGATGGTGCGCGAGGTGCAGCGGGCCGAGCGCGGCTTCCTCCTCGTCACCGGGGCGGCCTCCGCGCCGCTGACCGAGCGCGTCGACGAGGTCGTCGTCGCGACGCCCGCGCATCCGGCGGCGCGCCTCCTGGGCGGCGTCGCCCCCTCGGCCGCGACGGAGTTGGCTCGGTTCCAGTACGCGTCGGTCGTCGTGGTCACCCTGGCCTTCCGGCTGGCGCAGGTGCTCCCCGAGATGTTCCGCGAGTCGGGGTTCCTGGTGCCACCCGTCGACGGCCGGCGCATCAAGGCCGCGACGTTCTCCTTCGCGAAGTGGGACTGGGTGCGCCGGGCCGGGGAGGACGCCGGGGGCCTGGTCGTGCTGCGGACCTCGCTGGGTCGACTCGGGGACGAACTGAGCCTCCAGGCCACCGACGCCGAGCTGGTCGGCTGGTCGCTGGCCGACCTGCGCGAGGCGGCCGGCTTGAGCGCCGTCCCGGTCGCCACGCATGTGCAGCGCTGGGGCGGAGGGCTGCCGCAGTATGAGGTCGGTCATCTCGATCGGGTGGCGCGGGTCCGCGCCGCCGTGGAGTCGGTCGCCGGTCTCGCGGTCTGCGGGGCCGCCTACGACGGCGTCGGGATCGCGGCGTGCGTGGCATCGGGGCAGGCGGGCGCCGCCCGGATCATCGGAACGGGCGCGGCGCTGCCAGACTGAGCACCATGCGCGTGCACCTCGGCTCCGACCATGCCGGCCTCGAGCTCAAGGACCACCTGAAGACCTGGCTCGGCGAGAACGGGTACGAGCCGGTCGACCACGGCCCGTTCGTCTACGACGCCCTCGACGACTACCCCGTCTTCTGCCTGCGAGCTGCCGAGGCCGTCGCCACGGAGCGGGCCGACGGAGCCGACAGCCTCGGCGTGGTCATCGGCGGCTCCGGCAACGGTGAGCAGATGGCGGCGAACAAGGTGGCCGGGATCCGTTCAGCGCTCGTGTGGTCGGAGGAGACGGCGGTCCTGGGGCGCGAGCACAACGACGCCAACGTCATCTCGGTCGGCGGCCGGATGCACACGGTGGAGGAGATGACCCGCTTCGTCGAGGTCTTTCTCGCCACGCCGTTCACCGGCGACGAGCGCCATGTGCGCCGGATCGGCCAACTGGCCGACTACGAGACAAGTCGAGAGCTTCCGCCGCTGCCCGAGTCCGCGATCGGCCACGGTCCGCAGAGCTGAGGCTCGACCATGCCCGAGGGGCACACCCTCCACCGGTTGGCGATCGCGCTGACCGACGTCTTCGCGGGCCGGCGGCTCGAGGTGACCAGCCCGCAGGGGCGGTTCGCCGAATCCGCGGCGCTGCTGGACGGCGCCGTGCTGGAGGATGCCAGCGCCTGGGGCAAGCAGCTGTTCATCCGCTTCGAGGGTGAGCGCATCGTCTACGTGCACCTGGGGCTCATCGGCACGTTCGACGTCTACCCGGGTGTGGCGGCGGTTCCGGCGCCGGTCGGTCAGGTGCGGATGCGCCTGGCCGTGCCCGACGCGTATGCCGACCTGCGTGGTGCGATCGCCTGCGATCTGAAGACGCCCGCGGAGATGGCCACCATGGTCTCCAGGTCCGGGCCGGACCCGCTGCGCGCCGACGCCGACCCCGGCCGCGCCTGGGAGCGGATCCGGCGGAGCCGCAAGCCGATCGGCGCGCTGCTGATGGACCAGCAGGTGCTCGCCGGCGTCGGGAACGTCTACCGGGCCGAGGTGCTGTTCCGGCAGCGACTGCACCCGCTGCGTCCCGGCGGCACCCTGCGCGCCGCGCAGTGGACGGCGATCTGGGACGACCTCAGCGTCTTGATGGCGGAGGGCGTGCAGACGGGGCGGATCGACACGGTGCGCCCCGAGCACACGCCCGAGGCGATGGGACGCGAGCCGCGGCGCGACGACCACGGCGGCGAGGTGTACGTCTATCGCCGCACCGGGCAGCCCTGCTGGGTGTGCGGCCGCAAGGTGGCCACCTCGGCACTGGAGGGTCGCAATCTCTTCTGGTGTTCGCGATGCCAACCCGCGTACCGTTCCCGCGCCGTACGCTGAGCGCGCACCCGGCACGGGAGTGGCGCTGCCGCCCTCGGACCGTCTCGGCCGCACCGCCTCGACCCCCCTCCCGCCCGTCGTCCGAACCGGAGCCTGATGTCCCTCGCCACGTCCTCGCGGACCTCTCGGCCCGCGCGCTCGCGTTTCAGCGTCGGTGCCGTGCGCCGCGGGGTGCCGTGGGAGAGCCGGATCGCCATCGCTCTGTCCGTGCTGACGGTGGTGCTGACCGTGATGGTGGTCAACCTGCCCGATCAGTTCCCCTTCACCAGCCTGATCGTGCCGCTGGTGACGGGCAGCATCGTGCTCGGTCCGCGCACGTTGCCGTGGTTCGTGATCGTGGTGATGGCGATGTTGACGCTCTCGCTCAGCCAGCAGACCGAGCTGACCCAGCGCGTCGTCGGGGCGGCGGTGGTGCAGTTCATCGTGGCGTTGATCGTGCTGCTCGCGAGCGCGCGTCGCGCACGACTCGGCGTCGCCGGCCTGCGCGGGGAGGCGATGTTCGTCGACCTGCGTGACCGCATCCAGAACCAGGGCGGGATCCCCGAGCTGCCGAACGGGTGGACGGTCGAGTCGGCGCTGCAGTCCGCCGGCGGGACGGCGTTCGCAGGCGACTTCCTGGTCGCCTCCCGCGCGAGCGACGGCCGCCATCTGCAGATCGTCGTCGTCGACGTCTCCGGCAAGGGCGTCGAGGCCGGTACCCGCGCGCTCCTGCTGTCGGGTGCCTTCGGCGGCATCCTCGGCGCGCTGCCCGCGGCCTGGTTCCTCCCCGCTGCCAACTCCTACCTGTTGAGGCAGGGGTGGGAGGAGGGCTTCGCGACCGCGATCCATCTCTGGCTCGACCTGGAGACCGGTGACTTCGAGGTGCGCGCGGCGGGGCACCCGCCGGCCGTTCGGCGCACCGCCAGCAGCGGACGGTGGGACGTGCTCCACACCGAGGGCCCCATCCTCGGACTCGTCGACGACGCCACGTTCACCTCGGTGCGCGGCAGGCTCGCGCCAGGCGACGCCGTCCTGCTCTACACCGACGGCATGGTCGAGGAGCGGCATCGCGACATCGACCTCGGGATCGACCGGATGTTGGGGGAGGCCGAGGGTCAGCTGCGTGGGTCCTTCCACGGTTCCGCCGCGCGTCTGGCCCGCACGCTGGGATCCAAGGACGACGATCGCGCGCTCGTCGTCGTCCACCGGGACTGACCGAGACGACGGCACCGTCCGACGGGGCGCGATTGATGCGGCCAGGCTGCGATGTGGCACGATGAGCGACGCCGTCAGCACCTGCTCGACACCGCGGACGGCGCACGCGGATGTAGCTCAATGGTAGAGCCTCAGTCTTCCAAACTGATTACGCGGGTTCGATTCCCGTCATCCGCTCCAAGGCTGCGATCCGGGCGCTGGCAGACGGTCTGGACGCCGCTTTGGCGGGGCGTAGCGTAGTGGCTAGCGCGCCTGCTTTGGGAGCAGGAGACCGCAGGTTCGAGTCCTGTCGCCCCGACCTCCGGATGGTTCGGTGCCGTCTCGGGTGGCGCTGCTGTCGTGTTCTCGGCGTGCCCACCAGCGGTGCCGGTTCGGAGTGCGCCCCGCCGAGGCCGTAGCATGTCGGGTCGGCCGGCGTCACGGCCGCCAGGTCTGTCGGAGTGTCGGACGTCGTCCGCGCCCGCAGGTCGCCACGATCCCGTCACCCATGAGGAGAACACCTGTGAAGAGCGCCGTCGAGACCTTGAGCCCGACCCGGGCCAAGCTGACCGTCGAGGTGCCCTTCGAGGAGCTCGAGCCGAGCCTCGACAAGGCGTACAAGCAGATCGCCCAGCAGATCAACATCCCCGGCTTCCGCCGTGGGAAGGTGCCGCCGATGGTCATCGACCGTCAGGTCGGCCGCGGTGCGGTCCTCGACCAGGCGATCAACGACGTCGTCCCGGCCAAGTACATGGAGGCGCTGGAGGCCAACGAGCTGACGCCGCTGGCCCAGCCCGAGATCGAGGTCACCAAGTTCGAGGACAACGAGACCCTCGAGTTCACCGCCGAGGTCGACATCCGTCCTGAGATCACGATCCCGGAGTACGAGGGCATCGAGGCCACGGTCGACGACGTCGAGGTCAGCGACGCTGACGTCGACGAGCAGCTGCAGGCCATGCGCGAGCGCTTCGGCACCCTCGCCGACGTCGAGCGAGCTGCGGCTGACGGCGACTTCGTCGTCATCGACCTCAAGGCCACCCGCGACGGCGAGGTCGTCGACGGGGCCGAGGTGTCGGGCATGTCCTACCGCGTCGGTCGCGGCGGCATGATCGACGGCCTCGACGAGGCGCTGGTCGGCCTGGCTCCCGGCGAGGAGAAGGTCTTCGAGAGCGAGCTCGTCGGTGGCGACCTCGTCGGCGAGAAGGTCGAGGTCGCCGTCAAGGTGACCCAGGTGCAGGAGCAGGAGCTGCCGGACCTGGACGACGAGTTCGCGCAGACGGCGTCGGAGTTCGACACCCTGGCCGAGCTGTCCGACGACGTCCGCGAGCGCCTGAGCCGCGGCAAGCGCCTGGAGCAGGCCGCCGAGGCTCGCGACGCTGTCCTCGAGGTGCTCCTGGAGAAGGTCGAGATCCCGCTGCCGGAGTCGCTCGTCGCCGACGAGCTCAACGCCCGCCGTCAGAACGTCGAGCAGCAGATGATGTACGCCGGCATGACGATGGAGAAGTACCTCGAGGAGGAGGGGCAGACCGTCGAGGAGTTCGAGGCCGACCTCGACCGCCGCGTGCGCGACGCCGTCGCCGCGCAGTTCCTGCTCGACGAGATCGCCAAGAAGGAGGAGTTCGGCATCGACCAGGCCGAGCTCTCCCAGCACCTCGTGCGCCGCGCCCAGCAGTCCGGTCAGGACCCGCAGGAGTTCGCGAACCACATGTTCGAGCACAACCACATCCCCGACCTCGTGCAGGAGATCCTGCGCGGGAAGGCCCTGGCCCAGATCGTGGAGAGCGCCGTCGTCAAGGACGCCTCGGGCAACGTGGTCGAGCTGAAGAACCTGCGCCCCGACGGCACGATCGGTAAGGCCGAGGCCGAGGCCGACGCCGAGAGCGGGCCCGCCGAGGAGAACTCCGAGGCCTGATTGCTCGAGCCTTCGCGTTGACCCGTCTTCACGTGAAGACGGGTCAACGTCGTTTTCGGTGTTGACCCGTCTTCAAGCAAAGACGGGTCAACGCCTCAGGCGCGGCGCATGAACCCGACGCGGTCGTAGGTGACGCCGGGGAAGACCGCGCTCGTGTCGATGCTGGGGAAGCGGGTCTGCAGGATCTCGGCCATCACGTTGCGGTAGTCCGTCGTGACGGCGAGATCGCCCTCCACCTGCTTGGTGGTGCCGAGGCCGGGCCAGCGGCCGTAGTAGCGGCCGCCACGCACCCCGGCTCCCAGCACGAGGACGGCATTCCCGTAGCCGTGGTCGACACCGGCGGCACCGTTCTCGTTGAGTCGCCGTCCGAACTCGCTCAGGGTCACCACGGTGACACGCTTGCCGACGGGGCCGAGGTCGGTGAAGAACGCGGCCAGCGACGACGCTAGGTCGCTGACGCCCTGGTTCATCGACGAGGTGAGCGCCAGGTGGTGATCCCAGCCGCCGGAGTCGACGGCGATCGCACGCACGCCGACGCCTGAGCGGATCAGCGCGGCGGCGTCGCGGAGCGACCTGCCGAGGCCGGAATCGGGGTACTTCGCGCCGTTGCGGGGAGTCTTCGCCGCCGACTCGGAGTACTGCAGGCCGCGATGCGCCAGGGAGAGCGCGTTCATGCCGGCTTGCTTGACGGGGTGGTTGCCGCCCTCGTACATGGCGCGGAGGCCGCGCCGCAGCGCCGTCCCGGACGGCGTACCGGCGAACGGCGTCTCCAGGTGTGACGGCGAGGCGATGGCCACGGCGTCGGACGGTCCGACCAGCGACGTCGGCACGACGTTGGTGCCGACCGCGACGCCCCGGAAGACGTCCTCGGTGGCGAAGGCGCCGATCATCCGGTTGAGCCAACCGATCCGTTCACGGCTGCCGGGGTCGGCGTCCTCGATCTCCTCCATCGCGCTGAAGTGGCTGCGGTTGGGGATCGGCATCCCGACCGCGTGGATCGCGGCGAACGCGTCGTTGCGCCACATCCGCGAGAGCGGTGCGAAGGAGGGGTGCAGGCCGAAGGTCGAGTCGGCGTGCAGCAGCTGACGCTTGCGCAGTGCCGTGGTGGGCCGCTCCCGGTAGTAGGTGGCCTCGGCGTGCGGCACCACCATCGAGAGTCCGTCGACGCCGCCGCGCTGGGAGACCACCACGAGCACGTTGCCGGCGTTCGCCCCCGGACCAGCCGGGGCGCCGTAGACGGCTGCGGTCATCACGTCGCCGACCATCGACGTCGTCACACCGGCGAGCCCGGCCGCGCCCGCGCCGGCCAGCAGTCCGCGGCGGGAGAGCCCGCGGTAGTCGTCACATCCGCAGGCGTCGACGGGGCTCAGCGAGCCGGATGAGGTCGTGTCGGTCATCGGACGAATCCTGCCGGTGAGTTGAGCACGGTGCCGCGGATGATCTGGTAGTCGCGGTCGGACACGGCGGCCGCGCTGCCGTAACGGTGCGAGGTGGAACGGCCCACGGCCGAGGCGACGGTGGCGATGAGCTCTCGCGTCGCCGGCCTGCCGATCAGACGCTGCGACTGATGCTGGACCACCTCGCTCAGGGTGCGCGGCCAGGACGTCGGCAGCTGCGTGGACTTGCGCGCCACGATGACGTTGCGGAAGAGGTCGCTCCGGGTCGCGGCGAGGGCGTAGTGGTGGTGCCAGCTGCGCAGGACCCGCGTCGCGGAGAGGTAGTCGCTGGAGGTCTCGGGCCAGCCGTCGGGCCGGGGCCACGTCAGAGGCACGTGGCCCATGTCGCGCGCGGTGGTGATCAGGCGTCCGATGAAGGCGTCGTCACCGAGGAGGGCGCCCTGGGGCTGCAGGCCCATCACCCGCGCGGTGCGCACGACGTCGTCTCCGGGCGTCCAGACCTTGGCGCCGCGCGACTTCTGGAATCCCGGGTGTCGCACGAGGGCGCGCAACGTCGCGCGGATGTCGGTGCCGCTCGAGCGGTAGGCGCGCGCGACGGCCTGCACGATGGGCTCCGGCGGGTCGTCGCTGACGAATCTCGTGCACAGGCGCTCGGCGATACGACGCGCGGTGAACGGGTGACGGGCCAGGTAGTCCAGCATCGCGTCGAGCGCGGCGCGGCCGTCGCGAGCGCGGTTGTCGTGTCGGAATCCGAGCACCTTGATCGTGCCGGTGTGATGCCGGTTGGCGTCGTAGGCGGCGTTGTAGTCGCGGGAGAGGTCGACGGTGTAGCCGGTGAGCATCCGGGAGGCGTTGAGGACGTCGCGCTCGGAGTAGCGGCGTCCGACGGTGTGCAGCTCGAGGAGCTCGCGCCCGAGGTTCTCGTTGATGCCGCCCTTGTGGTTCAGGTCGTTGGTGAGGAAGAGCGTCATGGCGGGGTGCTTGATCGCCGCCTTGAGCATCGCGCGGTAGGTGCCGAGCGCGTGCGGCCGGATCGCGGTGAACTCGAAGTCGGCCCGGTAAGGGAACGAGCGGTCCTCGGCGATCGGGACGTAGAGCAGGTTGGACCAGAAGTCGACCATGGACTCATAGACCTGGTGCCTGCTGTGGATTCGGCGCGCGAAGTTGTAGCCGACCAGCTCGCGCCCCTGCGTGCCGGCGGATCGGACGCCGGTGATGCTGGTGGCCCAGTTGACCTGCGGGAGGTTGCGCAGCAGGGGGAACCACAGCGGGATGAGTTGAGCTGTCAGCGACTCGGTGCCCGAGCGCGCCAGCTGGCTCTCGAACCATCGGTCGGCGCCACGCGCCCGCGCGTCGGCGGCCAGCTCGTCGGTCACGCCGAAGCTGAACCGGTCGAGCAGATGGCGTGTCGAGGGGGGAAGGGAGCCACTCACTCCCGCAGGGTAGAGCGTGGAGGCCGCTCTGCGTGGGGGATCACAGCCGAGTCTAGTGAACAATTGTCCACTCAACAGCTAGGCTCGGGCCGTGACCACGACTCTCCCCGCTCCGAGTGGCCCCTCGGTGCTCGATGCGCTGTCGCTGCTCGCCGAGGTCGGCGACCAACTCGTGGTCGGCAGCGCCCGCGACACCCACCGAGCCTGGTCGCGCCGGGTCCACCGCATGACCCGTCGTCTCGTCGGCCCCGCGGCAGCGGCACCCGAAGCCATCCACCGCGGTATCTCCGAGGCCGTCTACGGCGGTCTCGGCCTGGGCCTGCGCGGCGCTTCGACGGGGTTGGACCTGGCGGCGTCTCGCGGGTGGAGCGCACCGCTGGAGGCGACCCCGCGCGGACGCTTCGTCTCCTCCGCTGTCAACGGGCTGATCGGCGACAAGCTGCTCCGCGAGCGGCCGCAGATGGCCATCCCGACGGCCGTCCGTGCCGGAGGCCGCGATGTGGAGCTCGACGCCGCCGGCCTGCGGCGCGCGTTCCCGGACGCCTCGCCACGGCTCGTGATCTTCCTGCACGGTCTCTGTGAGAACGAGTCCTACTGGCAGCACCACCGTGAGCGCACCGGAACCACCTACCCCGACGCCGTCGCGGAGCTGGGGTGGACGCCGGTGCTGCTGCGTACCAACACCGGTCTGTCGCTGCGCGAGAACGGCGTCGCCCTGCACGCCGTCGTCCAGCGCGTGGTGGACTCGTGGCCGGTGCCGGTCGAGCGGATCGCGCTCGTCGGGCACTCCATGGGCGGCCTCATCCTGCGGGCAGCCGGGGCCGTGGCGGCCCAGGCACCCGACGGCGCTCGGGACTGGAACGAGTTGGTCACCGATGTGGTCACGCTCGGCACCCCGCACCGCGGTGCGCCGATCGCCTGGGGCATCGGGCACGGCAGTCGCGGGCTCGCGGTGCTGCCCGAGACCGCGGCCTTCGGTCGGATCCTGGACTGGCGCTCGATCGGGGTGCACGATCTCGTCGTCGGTCTCGACGAGGACGTCGCACCGTTGCCGCACGCCCGGTACCGACTGGTCGCCGCGACCTTGACGACGTCGCCGAGGCACCCGGTCGGGCACGTCGTCGGCGATCTGCTCGTGCGCCCGCCGTCCGCGCACGGACGGCGAGCCGGCCGCGACCTCTTCCCGGGGGCGGACCTGGTGCACGTCGGTCGCACGGACCACTTCGGTCTGCTCAACCACCCAGAGGTGCACACCCGGCTGGGGGAGTGGCTGTCCTGAGGCCGCACCGGGCGACCCGCGGCGGCGCTGCTTCCGCTGTCGGCGAACACCGCCCGATCACCCTCGGGACTGTCGCTGCTTCGGGCTAGTGTCGACGACGTGAACCCGAACTCCACGCAGATGAGCATCGCCGGTGGGCTCAACGTCCTCGACGACCACATCTACCAGCGACTGCTCCGCGAGCGCATCGTCTTCCTCGGCTCAGAAGTGCGTGACCAGAACGCGAACGCGATCTGCGCGCAGCTGCTGCTGCTGTCCGCCGAGGACCCCGAGGCCGACATCTTCCTGCACATCAACAGCCCCGGTGGGTCCGTCGACGCCGGCATGGCGATCTACGACACGATGAACTACATCCCCAACGACGTCGCGACCGTCGGCATGGGGCTGGCGGCCTCGATGGGGCAGTTCCTGCTCTGCGCCGGCACCAAGGGTAAGCGCTACGCCCTCCCGCACGCGCGGATCATGATGCACCAGCCCTCCTCGGGCATGGGTGGCTCGGCGTCGGACATCAAGATCCAGGCCCAGCAGTCGCTGCACATCAAGAAGGTGCTGCTGGAGCTGATCTCCGAGCACACCGGCCAGACCATCGAGCAGGTGACCACCGACGCCGACCGCGACCGCTGGTTCACCGCTCACGAGGCGCTGGAGTACGGCTTGGTCGACAAGGTCGTCACCAGCGCCCGCGAAGCTGCCGATCAGGGCCGTCCGGCCCACGCCAACGACTGAGGGGGAGCCTGCTCATGAACTACTACATCCCGCAGTGGGAAGAGCGGACCTCCTACGGATTCCGCCGGATCGACCCCTACGCCAAGCTCTTCGAAGAGCGCATCATCTACCTCGGCACGCCGATCTCCGACGACGTCGCGAACGCGGTCATCGCCCAGTTGCTCTGCCTGCAGTCGATGAACCCCGACCAGGACATCTCTATCTACATCAACTCTCCGGGCGGCTCGTTCACGGCGCTGACGGCGATCTACGACACGATCCAGTTCATCAAGCCCGACGTGCAGACCGTGTGCCTGGGGCAGGCGGCCTCGGCGGCGGCGATCCTGCTCGCTGCGGGTACGCCGGGCAAGCGCCTGGCGCTGCCGAACAGCCGGATCTTGATCCACCAGCCCTATACCGAAGGCACGTTCGGCCAGACCTCGGACATCGAGATCCAGGCCAACGAGATCCTGCGGATGCGCGAGCTGCTGGAGAAGATGATCAGCGACCACAGCGGTCGTTCGTTGGAGGAGGTGAGCCGCGACATCGAGCGCGACAAGATCCTCACCGCCACTCAGGCTGTCGAGTACGGCCTGATCGACAACGTGCTGGAGTCGCTCAAGGCTCCCGCTCTGGTCTGACGCCCCGCGCGTCGGTACCCCCTCAGATCGCGTCAGGCCCGACCGATGAGCCCGATGACATCCCGTGTCCGTCCCCCCGCGGGGGGACGGCGCGGGGTAGCGTCGCTCCCAGTCCACGCGCCCGCGTGGGCGGCCTCGGCGACGATCCCTGTTCCGAGGTCGTGTTCGACCTTCCCCTCGCCGACCGCGTTCCCCGCGCAGCCGGCCACCATCCGGAGGACCGCCCGTGGCACGCATCGGTGACGGAGGCGACCTGCTCAAGTGCTCTTTCTGCGGAAAGAGCCAGAAGCAGGTCAAGAAGCTGATCGCCGGCCCCGGCGTCTACATCTGCGATGAGTGCATCGATCTGTGCAACGAGATCATCGAGGAGGAGCTCAGCGAGGGCTCCGAGGTCGGTCTCGACGAGCTGCCCAAGCCCAAGGAGATCTTCGAGTTCCTCAACTCCTATGTGATCGGCCAGGAGCAGGCGAAGAAGTCGCTCGCGGTCGCGGTCTACAACCACTACAAGCGGGTGCAGGCCGGCCTGCAGCCCACCGGTGGTGGCAAGCACTCCAAGGAGGAGTCGGTCGAGGTCGCCAAGTCGAACATCCTGGTGATCGGTCCGACGGGCTGCGGCAAGACCTACCTGGCCCAGACCCTCGCTCGGATGCTCAACGTCCCCTTCGCGATCGCCGACGCCACCGCTCTCACCGAGGCCGGCTACGTCGGCGAGGACGTCGAGAACATCCTGCTCAAGCTGATCCAGGCGGCGGACTACGACGTCAAGAAGGCCGAGACCGGCATCATCTACATCGACGAGATCGACAAGGTCGCTCGGAAGGCCGAGAACCCCTCGATCACGCGCGACGTCTCCGGTGAGGGCGTGCAGCAGGCGCTGCTGAAGATCATCGAGGGCACCACGGCCTCGGTCCCGCCGCAGGGTGGTCGCAAGCACCCGCACCAGGAGTTCATCCAGATCGACACCACCAACATCCTCTTCGTGGTGGGCGGCGCCTTCGCGGGCCTGGAGCACATCATCGAGCAGCGGGTCGGCAAGAAGACCCTCGGCTTCACCGCCGAGGTGCGCGGCGTCGAGGAGCGCGCTCAGGAGGACCTCCTCGCGCTCGTCCGCCCCGAGGACCTCACCAAGTTCGGTCTGATCCCCGAGTTCATCGGCCGCCTCCCGCTGATCGCGAGCGTGAACAAGCTCGACCGCGAGGCGCTGGTCCAGATCCTGACCGAGCCACGCAACGCGTTGGTCAAGCAGTACCGCAAGCTCTTCGAGCTCGACGGTGTGGAGCTCGACTTCACCGACGACGCCGTCGACGCGATCGCCGAGAAGGCGCTCGAGCGCGGCACCGGCGCTCGTGGTCTACGCGCCATCATCGAGGAGGTCCTCCTCCACGTGATGTACGACGTGCCCTCTCGCGGCGACGTCGCCAAGGTCGTCGTGACCGGCGAGGTCGTCGAGGGCGAGGCCGCCCCGAACCTGATCCTGCGCGAACCCGAGGCGAAGAAGAAGAAGTCGGCGTGAGGGGACTCGCGCGCGGAGCGCGCAAGTCCCCTGGTCCACGCCGAGGTTGAGGAGCGTCGCTCAGGGCGCGAGGAACGAGCGCACTGAACGGCGCGTCTCGAAACCCGGTGAGGCGCCAGACCGCCGCTATCTCACGCGGTTTTCGAGGCAGTTCGCCAGAGCGAACTGCACCTCAACCACCGAGGGCCTCGAGACCCGGTGAGGCTCAGTCCTCCACGGGCGCCAGCTCGGCGGTGACGCTCAGCTCGGTCGCGGTGTCGTCGGCCACGAACACCAGCTCGCCGGTCACCTTCCCGGCGGCACGCAGGTCGGCCGCCGCCAGCTCGGCCTGGGCGACCAGCGCGGCGGGGCCGCGCACCTCGGCACGGGACAGGGCGGCGCGCATCGACACCTTCGCGGTCGACTTGGCGCCGCGGATGCCCGCGAGCGCCGTCGCGACCGCGTCGACGGTGGTGCCGTCGGAAGCCCCGGCCGAGCCGAGCTCCAGCGCCTCGGGCCAGGAGGCGCGGTGCACCGAGCCCTCGTGCCACCACGACCAGACCTCTTCGGTCACGTAGGGCAGGAACGGCGCCAGCAGACGCAGCTGGACGTCGAGCGCGATGGCCAGCGTCGCGCGCGCGGAGTCGCGCGCAGCCGAGGGCTCCTCGGCGTAGGCGCGCTCCTTGACCAGCTCGACGTAGTCGTCGCAGAACTCCCAGAAGAACTTCTCCGACACCTCCAGCGCGGTGGTGTAGTCGTAGGTGCTGAAGGCCTCGGTGGCGCGGGTGATCACGCCGGCGAGCCGTCCGAGGAGAGCGCAGTCGATCGGTTCCAGAACCTGCACCGGGTCGACGGCGCGGGCGCCGACGTTGCCGAGCACGAACTTGGAGGCGTTGAGCACCTTCATGGCCAGACGGCGGCCGACCTTCATCTGCGACTCGTCGAAGGGCGAGTCCAGGCCGGGCCGGGCGATCGCGGCGCGCCAGCGGACGGCGTCGGCACCGAACTTGTCGAGGATCTCGCCGGGCACCACGACGTTGCCCTTGGACTTCGACATCTTCTTGCGGTCGGGGTCGACGATGAAGCCGGAGATCATCGCGTGCGACCACGGCGCGACGCCGTTCTCGAAGTGGGAGCGCACCACGCGGGAGAACAGCCAGGTGCGGATGATGTCGTGCGCGTGGGTGCACAGGTCCATCGGGAAGACCCGTTGCCAGAGGTCGTCGTCGGCCTCCCAGCCGCCGGCGATGTGGGGGGTGAGCGAGGACGTCGCCCAGGTGTCCATCACGTCCGGGTCGCCGATGAAGCCGCCGGCCTGGCCGCGCTGGGACTCCTCGAAGCCGCGCGGGGCGTCGGTGGACGGGTCGATCGGCAGCTCGGCCTCAGTGGGCAGGAGGGGGTGGGCGTAGTCGGGCTCGCCCTCGGCGTCCAGCGGGTACCAGACCGGGAACGGGATGCCGAAGAACCGCTGGCGTGAGATCAGCCAGTCGCCGTTGAGGCCGCCGACCCAGTTGTCGTAGCGGTGGTGCATGTGCTCGGGGATCCAGGTGATCTCGCGGCCGCGATCGAGCATCTCCCCGCGCAGGTCGGCGTCGCGGCCACCGTTCTTGATGTACCACTGCCGGGTCGCGACGATCTCGAGCGGCTTGTCGCCCTTCTCGTAGAAGTTCGCGACGCGATCGGTGGGCTTGGGGTCGCCGTCGAGGTCACCGCTCTCCCGCAGCATGGCGACCATCTCCTCGCGGGCGGAGAACGTGGTCTTGCCGGCCAGCCGCTCGTAGGCGGCGGAGGCCTCGTCCGTCGCCAGCCATTCAGGAGTCTCGCGCAGCAGTCGGCCGTCGCGACCGATCACGGTGCGCACCGGTAGCGCCAGCTCACGCCACCACTGGACGTCGGTCAGGTCGCCGAAGGTGCAGCACATGGCGATGCCGGCACCCTTGTCCATCTCCGCGGCAGGGTGGGCGACCACCGGCACCTCGACGCCGAAGACGGGCGAGGTGACCGTGGTGCCGAACAGCGGCTGGTAGCGCTCGTCGTCGGGGTGGGCGATCAGGGCGACGACGCTGGGGATGAGTTCGGGACGCGTCGTCTCGATCGCGACCACGCCGCCGTCGGGGCGGTGGTAGTTCACCCGGTGGTAGGCGCCGGCGTAGGGGCGCGCCTCGAGCTCGGCCTGGGCGACGGCGGTCTGGAAGGTGACGTCCCACAGCGTGGGGGCGTCCTGCAGGTAGGCCTCGCCGCGGGCGAAGTTGCGCAGGAAGGCACGCTGGCTCACGACCTGGGCGTCCTTGCCGATGGTGGTGTAGGTGCGGTTCCAGTCGACCGAGAGGCCCAGGGTGCGCCACAGGCCCTCGAAGACCTTCTCGTCCTCCTCGACCAGTTGCTCGCAGAGCGCGATGAAGTTGGGACGGCTGATCGGGATCTGCTTCTTGGGGTCCGGCTTGGCCGGCGGAGTGAAGTCGGCGTCGTAGGGGAGCGTGGGGTCGCAGCGCACGCCGAAGTAGTTCTGCACCCGGCGCTCGGTCGGCAGGCCGTTGTCGTCCCAGCCCATCGGGTAGAACACCGACTTTCCGCGCATCCGCTGGAAGCGCGCCACGACGTCGGTGTGGGTGTAGGAGAAGACGTGCCCCACGTGCAGGCTGCCACTGACGGTCGGCGGCGGGGTGTCGATGGAGTAGACGTTCTCGCGCGGCTGGGTGCGGTCGAAGGCGTAGGTGCCCTCGGCCCTCCAGCGCTCGGCCCACTTCGCCTCGAGGCCCTCGAGGGCCGGCTTCTCGGGTACGACGACGGCAGCGGGCTCGCTGCTCGTCGGGGTACTCGGCTGGCTCTCGATGATCTCGGTCATGGACGTAAATCTAGTTGTGGGGGTCCACGCTTGTCGTATCGGATACCCGTCATGACCAGCGTGGAGATGTTCGACGGCGCGGCCGGCTTCCTCGACGCGGCCGCGGGCTGGCTCGCGATCGACCCGGTGCTCACGACGGTGGTCTCCTCGGTCGCACACCGACATGTCGATGCCGAGGCCGCGGGACGGGGTCGTCCGGACCACCCGCAGTGGTGGATGGCGGCACGCGACGACAGCGGAGATGTGGTCGGTGCCGCGATGCGCGCGGCTCCGTTCGCGCCGTACCCGCCCTATGTCCTGCCGATGCCCGACGACGCGGCAGCGGCGCTCGCGCGGCTGCTGGTCGACCGGGGCGAGCAGGTCGACGGCGTCAACGGCGCGCTGCCCGCCGTCGGGGTCTTCGCCGATGAGATCGCCCACCTGACCGGTCGCGCCGTGCAGACGCGCGAGCACACCCGGCTCTTCGACCTCCCCGAGTTGATCGAGCCCACGTCGCGCCCACCCGGAACGCTGCGAGCGGCCGGGCCAGGGGACGCCGCGCTGTGTGCGGACTGGTTCCGCGCGTTCGCGCACGATGTCGACGTCGCTGGTGGGCGGGTGCCCGAGGCCGGGTCGGGCGACCACGTCACGCTCGACGACGTCCTGGGTCGCATCGCCGAGGGCACGGTGTTCCTCTGGGACGTCGACGGCGAGATCACGCACCTGACGGCTCAGTCGCTGCCCGCCTTCGGCGTCGTCAGGGTCGGGCCCGTCTACACGCCGTCGGAGCACCGGGGTCGCGGCTACGCCGCAGCCGCCGTCGCGCAGGTCTCACGCGCCATCCTCGATGCCGGGCACCGTGCCTGCCTGTTCACCGACCAGGCCAACCCGGTCTCCAACCGCATCTACACCGGGCTCGGCTATCGCCCCCTCATCGACACCGTCAGCCTGCGGCTGGTCCGAGGTTGACCCGTCTTTGTCTGGAGACGGGTCAACCTCGTCGTCAGCGGGCCCGGAGGAACTGAGGAAGTCGCTCGGGGGAGGTCAGCGGGCGACGCGTCCCGGTCGGCGTGGTGATCTCGTCGGGAGCCAGCGTGTGCGGCTCGGCCGTGACAAGGACGCGTTGGCAGCCGTACTCCTCCGTCACGATGCCCGCCAGGTCGCCGTCGGATGCGATCACGAGCATGGTGCGGGGGCCGAGGTCGTCAGGGCAGTCGATGCTCGCTGTTCCCGGGGCTCGGTCTGGGGTGGGCCACAACGTGGCGATGTAGGCCAGAGCCTGGTCTCGCTGGTCGCCCGTGAGGGGGGTCGGACCCTCCCGGCGAGACCAACTGCTTGTGCCGACGCTGCGTGGTCCGCGGAGGCTGTAGCGGCACATCCAGACGGCGTCGACGCTCTCGAGCCCCGAGGTCGTGGGCGCGACCTGCGGCTCGGGGGCCTGGATCGGGCGGGGCAGGTTCTGCGGGCATGGGATTCCGTCGTGCGTGGCCAGCTCGCCCGGCGTCTCGCCATCGGCGTACTCGGCGTCGATGGCCTGCGCGACGATCGCGAGCAGCGCGGGAACGTCACGCATCACGCCGTTGATCCTCACCATCCCGCAGGCCTGGGAGTTCGAGCCGAGCGTGACTGGCGAATGACCGGGGTAATCGATGACCAGTGACCAGGGGGCGAGCAGGCCGACGCAATTGCGGTTGGAAACTTCGGGCAGATCCCGGAGCGCTCGCAGCAGGTCATCGATCCCCCCCACGACGGGTCGAGGTTCGCTCGGTGTTGACGCGCTGCCTTTGTAGGCCGCCGGGCACAGCCGCGCCGACGTCGCGCCGTCGGGCAGGTCCACCCGCATGGTCTCCGGGCCGCTGACGTTCGGCGCCTCCCTCGGACACTCGACGATCGGCGCAGAGGTACGGTGCTCGCGCGCCGCGACCGGCACGTCATCGTTGTGGAGCAGCGCTCGGATGGCGACGCCGAGCCCGGCGACGACCACGAGACCTGCGACCGCGCCTCGGGCGCGACGTCGTGCAGCTCTGCCCCGCCGCTCGACAGCGGCGATCCGCGCGCGGGTCGTCAGCGCGGGCGGGGGCGCGGCGCTGTCGAGCAGGTCGCGCAGTCCCGGAGATTCGGTCGGGTCGGTCATGAGAGGTCTCCTTCGCCGAGGTGGTTCGCCAGTGAAGGGAAGGCACGCAGACTGCGGAGGGCGCGTGAGGCCTGGCTCTTCACGGTGCCGGTCGAGATGCCGAGCGCGTCCGCGGTCTGCTGTTCGGTGAGGTCGTCGAAGTAGCGCAGCACGACCACCGCCCGCTGCCCCCTGGGCAGGGTCGCCAGCGCCGTCATTAGGTCACGGCGAGCGTCGACCCGGGCTTCGGCGGGCAGAGATTCGTCGGCTCGGTCGGGCGGTGTGGCCGACGGCGCCTCGCCGTTCCAGCGCCGCCGCCACCAGTCGGTGTAGGTCGTCGCCATCGCCTTGCGCACGTAGGACTCCACGCCATCACGGCGCGCTATCGAGTCCCAGCGCCGCCATGCCTTGACGAGTGCGGTCTGCAGCAGGTCCTCGGCCTTGTGGGCGTCACCGGTGAGCAGGTACGCACTGCGCCAGAGCGCGGTCGAGCGCGCGGCGACGAACTCCTCGAACGTCATTGCCGGCGCGCGGCCTGCGGTCGTCGTCGGTGTCATGACCTTCTCCATCTCTCACCCCTTCGCCCGTTCAGACGAGGTGGGAGGCAGATCAGGTTGTCGCCGCGCCGTCGCGCCGCTGTCGAGTTCGCACCGCTCGCGGCTGGTTGGGCGGTGGCTTGCTGAGGTCTTGCGTTCGGCAGCGGTGAGTTGCTGAGGTTCTTGCTGCGGCGAAACCCCAGCAGGTCACCGCTCCCGGCGCCGGCACGGTGGCGAAACCTCCGTGGGTCACCGCCCCGCCCACGGCGCCCACGCGACCGCGGACCCTCAGGTCGTCACCAGACGAGGACGGGCTTGACCACCTTGCCGCTGGCGACGTCGTCGATGGCCTGGTTGATCTGCGTGTAGGGATACGTCGTGACGAGCCCGTCGACGTCGAACCGGCCGTCGGCACGCATCTGCAGCAGTTCGGGGATGGTGATCTGAGGGTCGCTCTCGCCCTCGACCGAGGATCGGATGATCTTGCCGTTCTGCAGCAGGTCGATCGCGTCGATCGCGTACTCGGCGGGCCCCAGGCCCAGGGCCACGAGGGTGCCGCGCACCCGCAGCGCCTGCTGGGCCTGCTTGACGACGCTCGACACCGCGGTCGTGTCGATGGCGAAGGAGGCACCTCCGCCGGTGAGCTCCTTGACCCGCTCGACGACCGGGTCGCCGAAGTCGGCGGGGCCGAGGGCGCTGGGGTTCACGGTCAGCGCGCCGTAGGACGCCGCGACCTCGAGCCGGGAGTCCATCAGGTCGACGGCGACGACGGTGCCGCAGCCGACAGCCTGCGCGGCGGCGATCGCGGCGATCCCGACGGCGCCGACGCCGAAGACGACGAGGCTGTCGTCCGCGCCCGGCTTGAGCAGGTTCAGGATCGTGCCGGCGCCGGTCTGGAACCCGCAGCCGTACGGCGCGATCGTCGGCAGGTCCAGCGACTTGTCGACGACGACGCAGTTGTCGGCGTAGGCGATGGCGTGCATCGCCATGCTCGACTGACCGAAGAACGAGCCGTACACCGGCTCGGCGTTGCCGTCGCCACGGTGATGTGTGGTCGAGCCGTCCATCCGGAAGCCCATGTAGTTGAGCACCAGGGTGTTCTCGCAGTAGCCGACGGCTCCCTCCTCGCACGTCGCGCAGGTCCGGCAGGAGCGGAAGCTCATCAGCACGTGGTCGCCGACCGCGACGCCCACGACGTCGGCCCCGACCTGTTCGACGACACCGGCGCCCTCGTGACCGAAGACCCGCGGGAACATCTCCGGCGGGAGCTGCTCCTTGACCGAGAGGTCGGTGTGGCACAGGCCCGTGGCGACGACGCGCACCAGCACCTCGTCGGCGCGCGGCTCGTCGAGCTCGACCTCCTCGAAGGTGAAACCGCCGTGGGGCTCATTGACGATCGCAGCCGTGGTGCGCATCAGGATCGGTCCTCTCGTTCCAGCCAGAAGTAGTAGAGATCGGAGACGCCGAACGCCGCGTCGAGCTTGCCGTTCATGATCCCCATCACGGTGTCGTCGTCGACCTTCTTGAAGTGGTCGAACACGGGCATCCGGTCGTAGACCATCGTCGCGGTGGTCTCGCCTCGGAAGCCGACCTCCCACAGCGACGCCTCGCCCCCTCCGCCGGCGGCGAGGTGGGAGAAGAGGGCGCCGTCGTCGTCGAGACACATCAACGGCTTGACGTCGAAGGGGCCGTCGAAGCGCTTGCCGTGCCAGCGCACCTGCTCCAGGACGGCGCTCGCCGGGTGACCCGTGGCGAAGTCGCCGCCACGCCAGCCTCCGAGCATCTCCTCGATGCTCGCGGGCGCGAGGTCGCGCCAGAGCGCGTCGAGGTCGGCGGGCTCGACGGCGTTCGCTCGGCGGAGTGCGTCGAACCGGTCGTGGAGATCGGTCATGGGTTCAACCTAGAACCTGTTCTCGCATCTGGGGAGTGTCCGCACCGGAACCCGTCGCGTCGACGTCGAGGGCGCACGAAATAGAGTGTCGGGGTGAGTGAGCAGTCCGCGCCCCGGCTGGCGCAGTCGATCGAGGAGGTCACCGACGCCCTCCTGTCACGGTGGCCCGAGACCAGGCTCGAGCCCTCGCTCGACCGCATCGCCGCGTTCTGCGACCTCCTGGGCGACCCGCAGCGGTCCTACCGGTCCATCCACCTGACCGGCACCAACGGCAAGACCTCGACCTCACGGATGATCGACACGCTCGTGCGTGCGCTCGACCTGCGCACCGGGCGCTTCACCTCCCCCCACGTGGAGTCGATGAACGAGCGGATCAGCATCGACGGGGAGCCGCTCGACGACGAGGCGTTCGTGCGCGCGTTCAACGACGTCGCCCCGTACACGCACCTGGTCGACGCCGAGCAGGAGCACCCGCTCAGCTTCTTCGAGACCGTCGTCGGCATGGCCTACGCCGCGTTCGCCGATGCGCCGGTCGACGTCGCGGTCGTCGAGGTCGGTATGGGCGGCTCCTGGGACGCCACCAACGTGATCGACGCCGACGTCGCCGTGGTGCTGCCGATCGCCGTCGACCATGCGCGGTACCTGGGGGACACGCCCGAGGAGATCGCCCGGGAGAAGGCCGGGATCATCAAGGCCGGATCGGTCGCGATCCTGGCGCAGCAGAGCGTCGAGGCGGCTGCCGTGCTCGTCGCCCACGCCGCGGAGGTCGGCGCCACCGTCGCCCGCGAGGGCATGGAGTTCGGCGTGGTGCACCGGGTGCCCGCCGTCGGCGGCCAGGTGGTCTCGCTCCAGGGCCTCCGCGCTCGCTACGACGACGTGTTCCTGCCTCTCTTCGGCGCGCACCAGGCGCAGAACGCGGCGGTCGCCCTCGCTGCCGTCGAGGCCCTCCTGGGTGAAGGTGAGGCACTGTCCGACGACGTCGTGCGCGAGGCGTTCGCCGAGGTCACCTCTCCGGGCCGGCTCGAGGTCGTGCGGCGCAGTCCCACGATCGTGCTCGACGCCGCCCACAACCCGCACGGGGCCGAGGCGACGGGTGCCGCGCTGGAGGACTCCTTCAGCTTCTCGCCCCTGATCGGGGTCATCGGCGTGATGGGCGACAAGGACGCCGAGGGTCTGCTCGCCGCGTTCGAGCCGCACCTGGAGCACGTGGTGATCACCCAGAACAGCACCGAGCGCGCGATGCCGGCCGAGCAGCTGGCCGGGCGGGCGCGCGAGATCTTCGGCGAGCACCGCGTCAGTGTGGAGCCGCGCCTGGTCGACGCCATCGACGTCGCTGCCGCGCTCGCCGAGGCCGGTCAGGCCGAGGGCGGCCCGCTCGGTTCCGGCGCCGTGGTGGTGACCGGCTCGGTGATCACGGTCGGGGAGGCCCGCACGTTGCTGCTGCGGGGGGAGCGTCGATGACCGGCGAACGCGAGAAGTCGCCGCGCCGCGGGATGTGCGCCGCCGTCCTGACCCTGGAGGCGATCACCCTCGGTCTCAGCACGCCGGTGATGGTCGCGGTCGCCGACGTCGAGCCGGCGACCGCGCTGCCGATCGGACTCGGTCTCGCCGTGGCGTGCACCCTGACGGCAGGGATGCTGCGGGCGTCGTGGGGTTACACGCTCGGGTGGGTGCTGCAGGTTGCGGCGGTCGCACTCGGTGTCTTCGTCCCCACGATGTTCGCGCTCGGCGGGATCTTCGCCTTCCTCTGGGCGGCCGCCGACGTGCTCGGTCGTCGGATCGAGGCCGAGCGGGCCGCGGCTTTCGCCGCCTACGACGCGGAAATGGGGAGCGAGGACTCCGTCGGTCCTGCCAGCCTGGAGCCATGACGACCTCTGCGTCCGAGCCGCTCTCCCCGACCCCCCGGACCACCGTCAAGCGCGGGAGCAACCGCTCGGTCGCCGAGCGCGAGGACCTCTTCGCCCTGCTCGACGACGCTCTCATCGCCCACGTCGGCGTGGACGTCGGCGATCATCCGGTCGTGCTCCCGGTGGCCATCGCCGTCGACCGCGACGGCCCGGACGACGGCGGCACGCTCTACATCCATGGCTCGGTCGCGGCGCGCTGGCTGACTCGCGCCGACTCCACGACCGTGTGCGTCACCGTCACCGAGCTCGACGGGCTGGTGACCGCCCGGTCGGCGTTCCACCACTCCATGAACTACCGCTCCGCGGTGATCGTCGGCGACGCCCGAGTGGTGGGCGAGGCCGAGGAGAAGCAGCGGGCGCTCGACCTGACCGTCGACCACATGGTTCCCGGGCGTGCGGCGACCTTGCGGCCCAGCACGCGCAAGGAGCTCGCGGCGACGTCGGTGCTCGCCGTCCCGCTGCGGGAGGCGTCGATGAAGCGCCGCGCCGAGGGGCCCGTCGACGAGGAGAGCGATGTCGCGGCCGGCGTCTGGGGTGGGGTGATCCCGATCCGTCGGGTCGCCGGAGAGCCCGTCTCCGGGGCGGACTCCCACGACCGGGTGCCCGACGACGTGCTGGCGCGGGCGGCCGCACTAGGGTCACAGGCATGACGCAGCGCACTCTGGTGCTTCTCAAGCCCGACACCGTCCGACGCGGCCTCGTGGGCGAGGTGCTCGCCCGCTTCGAGGCCAAGGGCCTGCAGATCGTGGCGATGGAGCACCGCCAGATCGACGCGAGTCAGGCCGACGCGCACTACGCCGAGCACGTCGAGCGCGACTTCTACCCGCCGTTGCGGACGTTCGTGACCAGCGGCCCGCTCGTCGCACTCGTGCTCGAGGGCGACGAGGCGATCGAGGTGGTGCGCGCGCTCAACGGCGCGACCGACGGCCGCGCGGCAGCACCGGGCACGATCCGTGGCGATCTCTCCCTGTCCAACCGGGAGAACCTGGTGCACGGCTCGGACTCGCCGGACTCCGCGGCGCGTGAGATCGCGCTGTGGTTCCCCGGTCTGGACTGACCCACCAGGACGGCCCTCGTGCGCGCACAACCGTGTCGGGCCCGTCTCGTCCACAGGCACGTCGACGGGAGCGTTTCTGGGTCGGAGCGCCCGGGCAGCCTCGTCCCATGACGTTCTCGGGCCCATTCCACGACCTGTTCCTCGGTGAGGTGCATCGACGTCACCCCGACGTCGATCTCGTCTCCCTTCCCGACGAGGATCCACCGCTCCCGGGGGGAGCGGTGGATCCTGAGCTCCTCGAGAGCCGGATGACGGCCGTCACGGGGGCGGCGGCAGCGGTGGCGGCGTCGATCGAGGAGGCCCTAGGCATCCGGCGTCCCGTCACCTCCGGCACGCCCGCCGACGGCGGGAGCCCGTCGCTGCAGGGCTCGTGGCGGTCCGCGGGGCGTCCCGGCGAGGTCTGCGCGACGGATCGACGGTCATGGCATCAGGTCGACGGCGAGCGTGTGCTGGAGGCTGCGGCGCTTCATCTCGACAGGGCGGACTGGCGCCTCGACGTTCCGGTCGGCGGGTTGAAACGTCTGGCTGCGGCGCGAGGGGGGATCCGGGTCCAGTGCGTGGTCGCGGAGCGGACCGGCCTGGTGACCCTGGTGGTGACCTCCGAGCCGCTCGTCGTGGGTGTCGAGACGGCACGCGAGCTGGTCCGCGGCCATCTGCGCGTCGTCGAGGAGTGAGGGGCGATGGAGGTCGTCCCCACGTCGGTCGGCTTCGCCGCCCGTCACTGGGATGAGCAGAATCTCGACGTCGCCGCTGCCGCGAGACAGATCGGCGAGTCCACCTCTCACGGGTTCACCGATGCCGTCGCACCGGTCGTCGACCGCTTCGCGCGGCTGTGGCGCGAACACGGCGACCGCCTGGCGCGCCGTTGTGAGGAGCAGGCGGACGGGCTACGCGCCGCTCTCGCGGACTACGTCGCGACCGATGCTGCGTCGGCGCTGGGCTTCCAGCGCCTCATCAGTGATCCCGGCCTGCTCCTGAGCCGCGGTCTCGTCGAAGAGGTCCGGTGAGCGCCGTGGCCCCACCGACGGAGGTGCCATCGTTCGACGTCGCGCCCGAACTGGTGCGCGATACCTCGACGGCCTGGCTCGCCGCGTCCGCCCAGATCGACGACCTCGGCACCTTCGCCTCCGGTGCCGCACGTGTCGGCGACTGGACCGACAGTGTCGCCTCACGTGCCTACCACCGCCGGGTGGGTGCCATCGGCGATCGTTCCGAGGCGATGTCGTTGGCGTTGCGTCGCGTCGCCCAGCGCACGGGAACGCACGCGGACGAGCTCATCGCACTGGGGTGTCGGCGAGACGACCTTCTCGCTCGCCGTCGGCGTCTCGTCGTCGACCTGGCCGCCTGGCAGATCGCGAGCGCGGAGGCGGCGACTCCCCAGCAGCGGACCGACGCCGATGCCACGGCGAACTCGCTGAGTGCAGCGATCGCCGACTTCGACTCGGAGGTCGTGCGCTGGACGCACGATCTCCGGGTCGAGGAGCAGGCGATGGTCCGGGAGCTGGAGCGGGTACTGGAGTTGGCGGCCGTCGAGCGCTTGTACGGGGGAGTGCCAGATCCGGCGGATCCGGCGCTGCACACCTTCCCGGGCGCGGGCGCGACCCCGTCGGAGATCCGCAGCTGGTGGGACGCGCTGGGCGAGGCGGAGCAGGGTGCGCTGATCGCGGCGTCGCCGGGCTCGATCGGCAACCTCGACGGGATCCCGGCGGCCGTGCGAGACGAGGCGAACCACGTCCGCCTCGTGCGGGACCTCGCCGATCTGAGGCACACGGTGGAGGCGGGTGTCGCGAGCGACGGCGAACGTCGTCGGCTGGAGAACGCCGAGGCGGCCCACGACGCCCTGATGGAGATCGAGGGTCGCGACGACCTCGTCACGGCCGAGCCGGTGCGGTCGTCGCTCTACCTCTACGACCCCGATGCCTTCGGGAGCGACGGTCGCATCGCCATCGCGGCGGGGGACCCCGACGCGGCCGACAATCTCGCCGTGCTCGTCCCCGGTCTCGGTACGGACGCGACGTCGGCGCCCGAGCAGGCAGCGCGGGCTCTCGACCTCTACGAGGCCGCCCGGATGGTCGCGCCGGACGAGTCGTCCGCGGCGATGGCCTGGATCGGTTACGACGCGCCGAGCGGCGCGGACAGCGCGGCGGTCGTCCGTGAGGACATGGCTGCCGACGGCGGACGCAGGCTCGCCGACGCCATCGATGGCCTGCGCGCCAGCCGTTCCGGCGATCCGGCTCACCTCACGGTGATCGCGCACAGCTACGGCTCGACGACGGCCGGGCACGCAGCACACGACGGCGGCCTGGCGGTCGACGATCTGGCCTTCGTCGGCAGTCCGGGTGTCGGTGGGCACAACGACGACGTCGGTGACCTGGGCCTGGAGCGCGGCCAGGTGTGGGCCGCGGCCAACAGTCGCGACCCCGTCGCCCTTCTCGGTGATCACGGCTGGATCAACCTCTCCACGCTGAACGGCGCCGGTATGGGCGACGATCCGACGGAGGACTCATTCGGTGCCCAACGCTTCCGCGCAGAGGACGCAGGGCGTGGCGATCGGCCCTCCCTGGAGCAGCACTCGCGCTACTTCGACCCCGGTTCGGAGTCGCTGCACAACCTCGCGCGCATCGTCGTCGGTGACGACGGGGACGTCCTGCGGGCGGAGCCGAAGCACGATCCGTTGTTCGGCGGGCCCCACGACCCGGAGTGGGATCGTCGGCCGACACCGGTGCCGACGCGGTGACAGGCAGAGGGAAGCCGAGTGGCCATCCGCCTGCTTCCTGGGTCTGGTCGCCCCGTGTCCTCCGCGTCCTGGTGCTGGGTGCACTGGTGGGCGTGGCAGCCTGCACGGGCGGAACCACTGGAGACCACGACGCGAGGGGAGGACCCGTGGACGACGCGACGTCGACGGCGAAGCTCGTACGGCAGCGCCACCAGGTGCAGGACGTAGCGGCCACCCTGGAGGCTGCCGTGCAACGCCGCTGGCCGGGTGAGGTGATGGCTGGAGCCGGTCGCTACCGGCCGTGCCGCTCAAGCGGGCCGAACACCTTCGAGAGCTTCCAGTTCGAGTACACCGGTCGCTTCGAGCCTGCTCCGGGCACGACGGTCTCGCTCACCGCACTCACCGGCGATGACGTTCCGGTCTTCGGTGAGGTCGTGGCGATCCCCGGAGCGCAGAGAGTGACGGGGGTGGCGCCGCCGGTCGAGGGCGGCGACGAGCAGATCGACGTCACGGTCGACCACCGCATCGACGGCCCGACGCAGTGGCTGGTGCTCGCTGTCCGGGGCGCCTGCGTCGAGGTCCCGCCCGAGCGCAGCGACTATTGGCTCACCGAGGCCGACGGCTGAGCCTGACGCCACGGACCCTCGCGCAGCAGGCGTCACCGGTGGATCCAGGCGGCTGAGCGGTGCACGGTCCTCGTCGGACGGGCGCACGACCCGGACGCGACACGCGCGGCGCGCCTCCTGCGTCACACCAGTCCCACTACTTACGCTCGCTACCGGGTGCGACGCCTCGTGCGCACGTTGTGCCTCCTTCCCCGGTTTGCGCACGAGCAGTGAGGCGCGCTCATGGCGAACAGCATCATCGGCCGTGACATGGCGGTCGATCTCGGCACCGCCAACACCCTGGTCTACGTCCGCGGACGCGGCGTCGTGCTCGACGAGCCGAGCGTCGTCGCGCGCAACGAACGCACGGGCGAGGTGCTCGCCGTGGGGCACGAGGCCAAGAGCATGGTCGGCCGGACGCCGGACAACATCACCGCACTCCGGCCGCTCAAGGACGGCGTCATCGCCGACTTCGAGGCGACCGAACAGATGCTGCGCCGCTTCATCCAGCAGGTCCACCGTCGGCGCTACATGGCCAAGCCCCGGATGGTGATCTGCGTGCCCAGCGGCATCACCGCCGTCGAACAGCGCGCGGTCAAGGAGGCCGGATACCAGGCCGGCGCCCGCCGCGTCTACATCATCGAGGAGCCGATGGCCGCCGCGATCGGCGCGGGCCTGCCCGTGCACCAGCCGACCGGCAACATGGTCGTCGACATCGGAGGCGGCACCACTGAGGTCGCGGTGATCTCCCTCGGCGGTGTCGTCACCTCCCTGAGCATCCGCACCGCTGGCGACGACCTCGACCAGGCGATCGTCGCCTGGATGAAGAAGACCTACTCGCTGCTGCTGGGCGACCGCACGGCGGAGGAGCTGAAGACGTCGATCGGCTCGGCCTTCCCCTACCGCGAGGAGCCCGTCGCCGACGTGCGTGGGCGAGACCTCGTGAGCGGGTTGCCGCGTACCGTCTCGATCTCCGCCTCCGAGATCCGTCAGGCACTGGACGAACCGATCCAGGCGATCGTCGACGCGGTGCGCGTCACCCTCGACCAGACGCCGCCCGAGCTCGCCGGAGACCTGATGGACCGGGGCATCGTGCTGACCGGCGGCGGCGCCTTGCTGCGGGGGCTCGACGACCGCATCCGTCACGAGACGGGGATGCCCGTACACATCGCGACCGACCCGTTGCAGTCGGTGGCGATGGGTGCCGGGAAGTGCGTGGAGGAGTTCGAGGCGCTGCAGGCCGTCCTCGTCGGCGACACCCGGCGGGCGAGCTGAGCGGTGATGTTCGAACGGCGCGCGTGGGGACGATCCCCGGGGGAGACGCAGCTACCCGGTACACCGTCGCGATCGCTCGTGGCTGCCCTGGTGCTGGCGTCGGTCTCGCTGATGCTGCTCGATCGCGGCGCGTCCGGGCTCGTGGATCCTGCTCGTGACGCGGTCGCGGAGGTCGTCGGTCCGGCCCAGTCGAGTGTCTCGGCCGCGGTGCGACCGGTGGTCGAGCTGCCCGAGTCGTTCCGCACCCGCGGCGACCTGCGCGCGGAACTGAGTGCCCTGCAGGAGGAGAACGCAGATCTGCGCACCCGGGTACGCACCGACGACGCCGACCGGCACCGCCTCGCCGAGTACGACCGGCTCACCACCGCGGCGGCAGACCTCGGGCGCGCCATGGTGCCGGCCCGCGTGATCGGTGTCGGACCGTCGCAGTCCTTCTCCGGCACCGTCACCATCGACGCCGGCACCGAGTCGGGGATCCGGCCCGACCTGACGGTCGTGAACGCCGACGGCCTGGTCGGACGCGTCATCCGAGCCGGTGCCACGACCGCGACCGTGCTCCTGGTCGTCGATCCCGACTCGACCGTCGGCGGCAGGATCGGTCAGTCGATGGATCTCGGCTTCCTGCGCGGCCGCGGCAGTCTCGGCTCGGACGCCCGACTGGACCTGGAACTGGTCGACCAGACGGTCGTGCCGCATCGCGAGGACACCGTGGTGACGTGGGGTAGCCGAGGCGGCAACGGCCCCTACGTCTCCGGCGTGCCCATCGGGCGCGTGATCGAGGTCTATGCCAGCCCGCGCGAGACCACGCAGCGTGCCGTGATCGAGCCGTTCGTCGACTTCGCACGGCTGGACGTCGTCGGCGTCGTGGTGCCCTCGGGCACCGCCAGCGACCGCTCCATCGTCGAGGCCGACGGGAGCCTGCGATGACGCGCGCTGCCGGGATGCGGCCGCTGGTCCTGGGGTTGCTCGTCGTCGCGGCCCTCGTGCTGCAGACCTCGCTCGTTCCCCACCTGACCTGGCGCGGCGTCGGCCCCGACCTCGTGCTGCTCGTGGTCGTCGCGTGCGGCCTGGCCTACGGCTCACGCGAGGGCATGCTCATCGGTTTCGCAGCCGGGCTCCTCGTCGATCTCGCCCCGCCCTCCGATCACGTCGCCGGGCGCTGGGCACTGGCCCTGCTCGCGGTGGGCTACGTCGCCGGGCGTGTGCGGCCCGATGGCTCGCCGAGCTGGGGCACCACGGTGGTCGCCGCAGCCGCCTGCTCCTTCTTCGGGGCATCGCTCTTCGCGCTGTCCGGCCTCATCCTTGCCGACCACGTGGGTGCTGTGCCGGCCCTCCTCGACGTCGTCCTGGCGGGGGTCGTCGCCGACGTCGTCCTGGCGGCGCTGCTCCTCGGGCGCATCACGCGCGGTCTGCGGCGGATCTCCCATCGTGATCGTCTCGAGGCGGTCCGGGTCCATGGGTACGCGTAGCCGCCTGCGCCTGGTCGTCATCCAGGTGCTGGTCTTCTCCTTGTTCGCCACGCTCGTCGCGCGGCTGTACTACCTCCAGGTCGTCAGCGGGGAGGAGTACCAGGGTCGTGCGACCTCGCAGTCGATCCGCGAGGTCGTCGTGCAGCCGACGCGCGGCCTGATCGTCGACGACCAGGGTCGACCGCTGGTCACCAACCGACTGACCTGGGTGGTCTCGGTCGACCGCACGGTGCTCGGCAAGCTGCCCGAGGCTCATCAGCGCAAGCTGCTCAAGCGTGTCGCGCGGGTCGTGGGACAGCGGCCGAACCGGCTGGCCCGCAAGCTGGTCAGCTGCGGGCAGGACGACTCGATGCCCGGCGTCTGCTGGAACGGTTCGCCCTACCAGCCCGTGCCGGTGGCGCTCGACGTCAGCCAGCCGCAGGCCCAGCGCATCCTGGAGCAGCCGGAGGACTTCCCCGGCGTCGTCGTCCGCCAACAGTCCGTTCGGGCCTACCCCCAGCCCTTCGGCATCAACGCCGCGCATCTGCTCGGCTATCTGAGCCCGATCACCGAGGACGAGCTCGACAACGCCGAGAACAGCGGTGATCGCTCGGTCAACGGCGCGTCGGTGGTGGGTCGAGCGGGCATCGAGCAGCAGTACGACCGGTGGCTGCGCGGCATGCCCGGATACGAGCGCGTCGCCGTCGACTCGATGGGCCGCACCATCGGCGACGGCGGCGTGGTGGAGGCCCAGCCCGGCGACACCCTGGTGACCTCGCTGGACGCCAAGGTCCAGTCGGTCGTGGAGCAGCAGCTCGCCACGATGATCGCGACCGCGCGGGCCACCCGCGACACGGTGACCGGGCGCAACTACGTCGCCGACTCCGGTGCCGCCATCGTGATGGAGGCCGACACCGGCCGGATCGTGGCGATGGCCAGCCAGCCGACCTACGACCCCGAGGTGTGGGTCGGTGGGATCTCGAAGAAGCAGCTGGCGCGGCTCTACTCCGAGCGCGCCGGTACTCCGCTGCTCGGTCGTGCCACGCAGGGGCAGTTCGCTCCCGGTTCGACCTGGAAGCCGTTCATGACGGCCGCCGCCCTCACCCACGGCTACAGCACCGACACCCAGTTGAACTGCTCTTCGGCCTTCCGTGTCGGCAATCGCGACTTCAAGAACTACGAGTCCGGCGCCTACGGCTACATCAGCTTCGCCAAGGCTCTCGAGGTCTCCTGCAACACCTTCTTCTACCGGATCGGCTACGACTACTGGAGTCGCTTCGGCAGCGACGTCGCCGACGTCGACGCCCAGGACCCGCTGGTCAGCGAGGCCAAGACATTCGGCTTCGGGCGCAAGACCGGGATCGACATGCCGGGCGAGGCGTCCGGTCGGATCGCCGACCGTCGCTGGAAGCAGGCCTACTACGAGTCGCAGAAGGACTATTACTGCGGCTTGGCCGACAAGCCGCAGACGGCCGACACCTCCGACTTCGTCTACAAGTTCGCCCGCGAGTTCTGCGTGGAGGGCTTCGCCTACCGCGCTGGTGACGCCGCGAACTTCGCGATCGGGCAGGGCGACACGATCGTCACGCCGCTGCAGCTCACCCGTGCCTACGCCGCGCTGGTCAACGGGGGAAAGCTCTATGCGCCGCGTATCGCGAAGGCGATCGTCGCCGCCGACGGCACGGTGCTGCGCGAGATCGCCCCGAAGGTCACCGGACGGGTCGGCGTCCCGAAGCGACTGCTGGACTACATCGACGGTGCGCTGGAGGGCGTGACCCGTCAGGGCACCATGGCCTGGAGGATGGGCGGGTTCCCGATCGACCAGGTCAACGTGCGCGCCAAGACCGGCTCGGCCGAGGTCTACGGCAAGCAGTCGACGTCGTGGGTGGCCTCCTACTCCGACGACTACGTCGTGGTGATGATGGTCAGCCAGGGCGGCACCGGGTCGGGGACGTCGGGGCCGGGCATCCGCGCGATCTGGGAGGCGCTCTACGGCGTCCAGGGTGAGCGCGTGCGCCCGAGCACCGCGGCGATCCCCGGCACCACGCCGCCCGCCGATCTCCCGGTCTTCGCCGGCAACGGTGCGATCCTCCCCCCGAAGCGGAAGGCTGCGAGCCGATGACGACGTCGATCGGAGTGGCGGGCACGGCCACGACGGCCTACTCCACCTCGTCCCAGGTGCGGGTCGACGAGGTTCGGCGCACGCCGACCGCCGGTCTGGACTGGCTGCTGCTCGGCTCGGTCCTCGTGCTGAGCCTGATCGGGTGCCTGCTGGTGTGGTCGGCGACGAGCGCGGAGGCCGAGCTCAGTGGTGGTGATCCACGGGCGTTCGTGCAGCGTCAGGTGGTCAACCTCGGCATCGGCCTGGGTCTCCTGGTCGCCGTCGTGTTGGTCGACCACCGGTGGGTGCGCATCCTGGCGCCGGTCGTCTACGTCGGTTCGATCATCGGCCTGGTGCTCGTCCTGGTGATGGGCTCGGTCGTCAACGGCTCGAAGTCCTGGCTGATGCTCGGCGGCATGTCGATCCAGCCCTCGGAGTTCGCCAAGCTCGCCGTCGTCGTCGGCATGGCGCTCGTCGTGGCCGAGCGATCGGAGGGACGCTGGCTGACCCGACTCGGCCTCGTGGACGTCGTCGCGATGCTGCTCATCGCGGGTCTGCCGGCCTCGCTGATCCTGCTGCAGCCCGACCTGGGCACGATGCTCGTGCTGACCGCGACCGTCTTCGGAGTGCTGGCCGCCGCCGGCACACCGCGGCGCTGGCTCGTCGCCCTCGGTGGAGGAGGCGTGCTCGCCGCCACCGGTGCCGTGATGGCGGGGGTGCTGGAGGATTACCAGATCGACCGCTTCATGGCCTTCACCAACCCCGAGCTGGACCCCCGAGGCGCCGGGTACAACGTCGAGCAGGCACGGATCGCGGTCGGCAACGGCGGGCTGTTCGGCCAGGGCCTCTTCGGGGGATCGCAGACTCGCTCGGGGTTCGTTCCCGAACAGCACACCGACTTCGTCTTCACCGTCGCCGGCGAGGAGCTGGGCCTGGTCGGCGCGACGGTGATCGTCGCTCTCCTCGGAGTCCTGATCTGGCGCGCCCTGCTCATCGCGGTCCGCACCGACGACGTGTTCGGTCGCGTCGCGGCTGCAGGCATTGCGTGCTGGTTCGCGTTCCAGGCCTTCCAGAACATCGGTATGTGCCTGGGCATCATGCCCGTCACGGGCGTGCCGTTGCCGTTCGTCTCCTACGGCGGCAGTTCGATGTTCGCCTCGATGCTCGCGATCGGCCTGCTGCTGAACATCGCCAGCCGAACCGCGACGGCACCGGCCGCCCGGATGCGCCCGCGGCGCTTCGCTCTCAGCCGCCCGTGAGCCGTCCCGGGGCGCTGGACAGCACCGCCGTGCCGGGTCCGACGTGACGCGAGCCCCGCTACGCCGGGGTCGATGAGGGGCGTCTACGGACGGGCGGGCAAAATGGAGGAATGCTCTCCGTCCGGGTGATCCGACGCCGCGGCGCCCTGCCGCGTGCGGCGGTCTCCGCTGTGGAGATCACGCTCGTCCTCGTCCTGGCCCATGCCTGGGCCGGGGGTCACCTGCCCGGGGCCGGCTGGATCGCCGTGATGGCGGCGTCGGTGTTCGCCGCAGGCATGGTCGTGCACCGTGGCCGGATGCCGATTCGGGTGATGGCGCCGGTGCTGGTCGGTGTGCAGGTCCTGCTGCACGCCTGGATGGCGTTGCTGACCGCCGGACCCTCCCTGGCCGACGACGCGGGCATGCACGGCACCGCGTTCTCCGGGTGGCATCAGCACGAGGTGCTGGAGCCGCGCATGCTCGCCGTCCACGCGGCCGGAGGTGTCGTCACGGCGCTGGTCTGGTCGCTGCGCGACCGCGCGATGGATGTCGTCGTCACCTGGTCCCGCCCGATCCTGCTCGAGGTGCCCCGGTGGGGCGCCGAGCTCACTGCGACGACGGACGCGGGTCCGCGCCCCGCCGTCCCGGAGACGGCGTTCGCGCGGCGTGGTCCCCCGCTCCTGTCTGCCTCTCGTTAGGCGCCGCCGCCGGGCGGCGCTCCCTCCTGGCCGTCCTCACGGGAGGCCGGTCGGAACCGCATCCGCGACGCGTGGTGCGGCCACGAACAATTTCGCAGACAGGAATCACCTCATGAAGCACACCCTCGCGCGCCTCGGCGCCGTCACCGTCACCGCCGGCATCGTGGGTCTCGCCGCGATCGCCCCCGCCTCGGCGCACGTCACCGCGACGCCGACGACCACCGCGGCGGGCGCCTACACCGTCATCACGTTCAGCAACGGCCACGGGTGCGACGGTTCTCCGACCACGTCGATCGCGATCTCGATTCCCGAGGGCATCAACACGGTCACGCCGACGCGCAACCCGCTCTACACGATCGAGAAGCAGCAGGAGCAGCTCGCCCCGCCCGTCACCGACGCCCACGGCAACGAGCTCACCGAGCGCACCGCCACCGTCGTCTATACCGCCAAGACGCCGCTGCCCGACGGCCAGCGCGACGCTTTCGAGCTCTCGCTGCAGATCCCCGAGGACGCCGAGGGGCAGACGCTGAACTTCCCGACCATCCAGACCTGCCAGCAGGGCGAGACGGCGTGGACCGAGATCCCGGCCGAGGGACAGGATGCCGAGGAGCTCGACACTCCCGCACCGTCGTTCGTGGTGACGGCGGCCGACGGCGAGGGTCACCACGGCGCGGGCGCCGACTCCGACGACGCGACCGACGGTGCCGAGGACGGTCACGGAGAGGGTGGCGCGGACAGCGACGCGGAGAGCGCCGACGCCGCGGCCGATGACAGCGGCAACGGGCTGGCGATCGCAGGCCTGGTCGCGGGAGTCCTCGGGCTTCTCGCCGGCGGGGCAGCGCTGGCGCGCAGCGGCCGGAAGGCGTGACCCTGCCTCGGCCTGATCGGACCCGGAGGCCGGGAGCGTCCACCACGGTGGTGGTGGCGCTCCTGGCACCCTGGGCGCTGGCGTTGGCTGCCCTCCTGGTGGTGATGGGCGCATCGCCGGCCTCCGCCCACGCCACTCTCGTCACGACCGATCCGGCCGAGGGCGCCGTCCTCGATGCCTCACCGGGCGTCATCACCTTCACCTTCGACGAGGCCGGCGCCCTCCCGGCCGACGGGGTCCAGGTCTTCGACGCGGAGGGGGAGCCGGTCGACTCGACCTCGCGTAGTCGGGACGCCGAGATCGCGACCCAGATCCCCGACAACCTCGACGACGGCACCTACGTCGTCGTCTGGCGAGCCACCTCGCCCGACGGCCACCCGATCGCCGGCTCGCTCAGCTTCTCGATCGGCGCGCCGAGCCTGGTCGTCGCGGCACCGCAGCTCGACGTCGACGCCGCGGGCACGAGCACCGACCTCAGCATCGCCCGGGCCGTCGCCTATCTCGGCCTGCTGGTGAGTGCGGGCCTGATCCTGTTCACGGCCTGGGCGTTGCGCGGCGTCCGGCTGGACGACGCGGTGCGGCGTCGCCTGCGCCGCCTCGCGACGATGGCGGCGGTCGTCGCGGGGGCGGGCGCGCTGCTCGTCGTCCCGCTCGCGGGTGCCTACCGGCAGGGTCTGACCCTCGCCGAGCTGGACCGCGCCTGGCAGTGGGAGTTCATCCGCGACGACGTCGCCGTCGCAGCGCTCACCGTCGTCGGCCTGACGGTCGGGCTGCTCGCGGCGGCCCGGCCGCGCATCGCCGGCGCGGGTGCGGCGCTGGCTGCGCTGTCGCCGGTCCTGGTCGGCCACTCGCGCACCATCGAGCCGGTGCTGCTCGTCGCGGTGACCGACGTGCTGCACCTGGTCGCCGGCGCCGTGTGGTTCGGCGGTCTTGTCGGCCTGGTGGTCGTGCTGCCTGCGCTGCGAGGTCGCGAGCGGGACGCCGCCAGGGTGCTCGCCCGCTTCTCCACCGTCGCCGCGACGGCCCTCGGCGTGCTCGCCGTCAGCGGCGCGCTGATGGGCTGGCGCATCCTCGAGGGCTGGCGTCCGCTCGTCGACACCGGCTACGGACGTCTGCTCCTCGTCAAGGTCGCGATCGCCGCGGTGGTGGCACTCATCGCCGGTTGGAACCGCTTCGTGGTGCTGCCGGGTGCGACCGCAGGCGTCGGCCACGACGCGCGTCGACGCGGCGTCGACCGTGTGCGGGCGGTAGTGCGGGTCGAGGCGGTGCTCCTGACGGTGCTCGTCGGGGTGACCGGATTCCTGGTCAACCAGTCCCCGCGCGAGGCGCCGGCGGTGAGGGAGACCGTGCCGTCGCGCGTGGTCGCGGCTGAGCTCGGCACGGCCCGCTCCCTCGCGACGATCGCGCCCGGCGTACGCGGCCCCAACGTCATCTCGGTGCAGATCCAGGACGAGCAGGGTGAGCCGCTCGACGGCTTCGCGGCGCCGGTGCTGTCGCTGGAGGCGGCAGACGGCTCGGTGGACCTCGGCACCCTCCCCGTCACCCCGATCGGCGCGGGCACCTACGAGGCCGACGTCGTGATCCCGACGTCCGGCACGTGGGCGTTGCAGGTGAGCCTGCGCGCCTCGGAGTTCGACAATCCGGTGACGCTGCTGACCTTGGAGGTGCGATGAGTCGCATGACGATGCCGGTGCGCCTCGGCGCCATCGTGACGGCGCTGATGCTGGCGGGATGCTCCACTGAGGCGCCGCCCGCCGATCCCGGCCGCACCGTGCTCGTGCCAGCGGCGGAGGGCGCCACCCACACCCACAACACCGTCGTCGGGGACGGTACGACCGCGGTCGCCGGTGGGTACCGGCTGGTCATCGAGGACTTCCCGACGGAGTCACGCACTCCCGGCGACGTCCGCTTCCGGATCCTCGACGGGGGCGGGCGCGTCGTGCGCGACCTGATCGAGGAGCAGACCAAGCTCGTACACGCCTACGTCGTGCGCGAGGATCTGCGCGACTTCCGGCACATCCACCCCCAGTTGGGGCCTGACGGGGTCTGGACGGCTCGCGTCGACCTCACCGACCCGGGGCGCTACCGCGTGGTCGCGGAGTTCCTCCCCGCCGCGCAGGAGGACGGCAGTCACGTCGTGCTCGGCGTCCCCGTCGTGGTGCGTGGTGCGTACCGTCCGCAACCGGTGGGCGAGGAGTCCGTCGGCTCGGACGGCGTCGTGACGGTCCAGGCGCCGCCGGCGATGCAGGCCGGCTCGGACGAGCGCATCGCCCTCACCGTCAGCGACGGCCGGCGTGGCGTCGTCAACCTGGGCACGTACCTGGGCGCCTACGCCCATGTGACGGGTTTCGACGTCGAGACCGGGGCCTTCGTGCACGTCCACCCGCTCGGCCCGCCCGAGACGACCGAGGACGGCAGTGAACTGACCTTCCACACGGCGTTCACCGAGCCGGGCCGCTACCGGTTCTTCGTGCAGGTCCGCGTCGACGGCTTCGTCCACCAGGTCGCCCTGACCTCCACCGTCGTCGAGTGAGGTTGACCCGTCTTCAGATGAAGACGGGGGAACGGCGCTCCCGTGGGGGGGGCCCCTTTACCTGGAGACGGGTCAACGCCGGGTGGGAGCGGGGACGGCTACGGGTTGGCGGCGAGGAAGAGGTAGGACGCCAGCAGCACCAGGTGCACGCCGCCGTTGACCGGCTTCGCGCGGCCGGGGACGACGGTCAGGAGGCTGACGGCCACGGTGATCGCCAGCAGCACCATCTGTGTCGGTTCAAGGCCGAGGTCGAGCGGCCCGTCCAGCCAGATCGAGGCGATCGCGATGGTGGGGATCGTCAGGCCGATGGAGGCCATCGCGGAGCCATAGGCGAGGTTCAGGCTGATCTGCGCACGGTTGCGGGCGGCGGCGCGGGCGGCGGCGATCGATTCCGGCAGCAGCACGAGCAGGGCGATCACGACGCCCACGAAGGAGTGCGGGAAGCCGAAGGAGGCGATGGCGTCCTCGATGGACGGCGATGCCACCTTCGCCAGGCCGACCACGCCGACCAGGGCGACGACGAGCATCGCCAGGCTCAGCCAGGCCTCCGTCGAGGACGGCGGGTCGGCGTGCCCGTCGCCGTCCTCGTCGAGCGGGCCGTCGACTGCGGGCTTGCCGTCGAAGCTGACCGCCACCGGGAGGAAGAAGTCGCGGTGGCGCACGGTCTGGGTGAAGACGAACATGCCGTAGAGCACGAGCGAGGCGACGGCGGCGAAGGCGAGCTGCCCCCCGGAGAACTCCGGACCGGCCTCGGCCTCGGTGAAACGCGGAAGCACCATCGTCACGCCGGCGAGCGCGATCACCGTCGCCAGCGCGGATCCGGTGCCCTCGGGGTTGAACCGCGCGAGGTGATGACGCAGCGCGCCGATGACCAGCGCCAGGCCGACGATGCCGTTGAGGGTGATCATCACGGCGGCGAACACGGTGTCGCGGGCAAGCGTGGAGGTGTCGCTCCCGCCACTGATCATCAGCGTCACGATCAGGGCCACCTCGATCACCGTGACCGCGACGGCGAGCACCAGGGAGCCGAAGGGTTCGCCGACCTTGTGGGCCACGACCTCGGCGTGGTGCACGGCGGCCAGCACCGAGGCGGCCAGGGCGATCCCGACCAGCACCACGACGGGCATCGGGAGGTCCCGGCCCCAGGTGGCCACCAGGAGTACCAGCGCGGCCGGAGGGGCGATGATGGTCCAGTTGAATCTGCCCCGGGTGCTCGCGCTCACGACCTCACCCTATCGAGCGCGCCCATCCCTCATCGGGGGGTAGATTCCGTTGTCGATGACAACCAGTACCGGAGCCGGCCCGATCCAGCCCGAGCGCGCTGCGGGTGCCGAGACCCCCGCGACCCCCGACACCCCCGTGCCCGCCGCCGTCGCCCCGTCCGGTGGCGCCTCGTCCGGTGGCGCCTCGTCCGGTGGCGGCGGCCCCGTCGGCGACTTCACGCACGCGCAGGTCCTGACGATCCTCTCCGGGCTGCTGCTCGGCATGTTCCTGGCAGCGTTGGACCAGACGATCGTGAGCACCTCGATCCGAACGATCGCCGACGACCTCCAGGGGCTCTCCCAACAGGCCTGGGTGACCACCGCCTACCTGATCACCGGCACCATCACGACGCCGATCTTCGGCAAGCTCGGCGACATCTACGGCCGCAAGCGGCTCTTCATGTTCGCGATCACGATCTTCGTCGCCGGATCGGCGCTCTGCTCGTTCGCGACGTCGATGACGAGCCTGGCGGCCTTCCGCGCGATCCAGGGTCTGGGAGCCGGCGGCCTGATCCCGTTGGTGCTCGCGATCATCGGCGACATCGTCTCGCCGCGCGAACGCGCCAAGTACACCGGGTACTTCATGGCCACGTTCGGTGCCTCGAGTGTCCTCGGACCGCTCGTCGGCGGCTTCCTTGCGGGTCGCGACGAGATCGCCGGGATCGCCGGGTGGCGCTGGGTGTTCCTGGTCAACGTGCCCGTCGGACTGGTCGCGTTCGTCGTCGTGTCACGCACCTTGCGGCTGCCGGCCACCCGACGTCGCGGGGTACGGATCGACTGGTGGGGGGCGGCCTTCCTGGCGATCACGCTGGTGCCGTTGCTCACGGTCGCCGAGCAGGGTCGGAGCTGGGGGTGGCTCTCGGGTCGCTCCGCGACGGCGTACGCCATCGGCGCGCTGGGTCTGCTCGGCTTCGTCCTCATCGAGCGCAGGCTGGGCGACGCCGCGCTCATCCCACCGCGCCTCTTCCGGATCCGTGCGGCGGCGGTGACCATCGCGGCCAGCATGGCCGTCGGCGTGGCGATGTTCGGCGGCATCATGCTGCTCCCGCTCTACCTGCAGATCGTGCACGGCGCTTCGCCGACCGAGTCCGGTCTGCTGATGCTGCCGATGGTGGTCGGCATGATGCTGGCGTCGATCACCTCCGGGCGGATGATCGCGCGCACAGGACACGTCCGGATGTTCCCGATCGTGGGCTCGGCCATGGCGACGGTCGCGTTGCTGTTGCTCTCGCTGGTCTCGGCCGACACCGACCTGCGGGTCGTGATGGTGCCGATGTTCCTGCTCGGACTCGGGTTGGGGCAGTGCATGCAGCCGCTGCTGCTCACCGTGCAGAGCGCGGTGCCTCCCAGCGAGATCGGGATGGCGACGTCGTCGGCGACGTTCTTCCGGCAGATCGGCGGCACGATCGGCGTCGCCGCGCTGCTCTCGGTGCTCTTCGGCACCCTGGGGGGCAACATCACCACGGCGTTCTCCGACGCCGCCGCCAAGGATCCCGACGTCGCCGCCGCGATGGCGAGCCCGGAGGTCGAGCGTGCGCTCGACACCGTGGCCGACGACTCCTCGGTGATCGAGCGGCTCGATCCGGAGATCGCGCACCCGATCAAGGTCGGCTTCTCGGAGTCGATGGACCGGGTGTTCCTGATCGCTGCAGGCGCCGGCCTCGTGGCATTCCTGATCCTGCTCCTGATGCCGGCGGTGCGGTTGCGCGACACCTCTGCGATGGCGGCCGCGCGTGCCGCGGTTCCCGCGGAGGAACGCGAGGGGTAGCGATCGGCGAGTCGGCCGATCGCCGGTCGCTCTCTAGACTCGGCCCCATGGCAACCACGACCACGCAGCTGCCCGGCGCCAGCGTCTTCCCACGCCTGGAGCCGCGGCTCTCCTCGGTCGCCAAGCCGATCCAGTACGTCGGCGGCGAGCTGAACTCGACGCTGAAGGAGTGGGACTGCGCGCCCGAGGGCGCGACCGTCCGATGGGCCCTGATGTACCCCGACGCCTACGAGGTCGGCCTGCCCAACCAGGGTGTCCAGATCCTCTACGAGGTGCTCAACGAGCGCGACTGGATCGTGGCCGAGCGGACCTATGCCGTCTGGCCCGACCTCGAGTCCGTGATGCGCGCCGGGGACGAGCACGGCCCGATCCCGCAGTTCACCGTCGACCAGCATCGAGCGGTGCGCGACTTCGACCTCTTCGGGCTGAGCTTCTCCACCGAGCTCGGGTACACCAACATGCTCAACGCCCTCGATCTCGCCGGCATCCCGATCCACTCCGCCGACCGCACCGACCTCGACCCCATCGTGCTCGCGGGCGGTCACGCGGCGTTCAACCCTGAGCCGATCGCCGACTTCATCGACGCCGCGGTGCTCGGCGATGGCGAGGAGGTCGTGCTCGCAATCTCCGAGGTCGTGCGGGAGTGGAAGGGCGAGGGCAGCCCGGGTGGGCGCGAGGAGGTGCTGCGACGGCTCGCCGTCTCCGGCGGCGTGTACGTGCCGGCCTTCTACGACGTCAGCTACGGCACCGCGAGCGACGCCGGCGCCATCGCCGCCGTCGTGCCGAACCGCGACGGAATCCCGCACCGGGTGCGCAAGCACACGCTGATGGATCTCGATGCCTGGCCCTACCCGGCCAAGCCCCTGGTGCCGCTCGCCGAGACCGTGCACGAGCGGTTCAGCGTGGAGATCTTCCGTGGCTGCACGCGTGGCTGCAGGTTCTGCCAGGCCGGCATGATCACGCGACCGGTGCGCGAGCGCTCGATCGAGACCATCGGGGCGATGGTCGAGAACGGCATCCGCAAGTCGGGCTTCGAGGAGGTCGGCCTGCTCAGCCTCTCCAGCGCCGACCACACCGAGATCGCCGACGTCGCGACCGGACTGGCCGACCGCTACGAGGGGTCCAACGTCTCGCTCTCGCTGCCCTCGACCCGCGTGGACGCCTTCAACATCAGCCTGGCCAACGAGTTCTCCCGCAACGGACGTCGTTCTGGGCTGACCTTCGCCCCCGAGGGGGGCAGCGAGCGGATGCGCAAGGTGATCAACAAGATGGTCACCGAGGACGACCTGATCCGCACGGTGGCGGCTGCCTACTCCCACGGCTGGCGTCAGGTGAAGCTCTACTTCATGTGCGGCCTGCCGACCGAGACCGACGAGGACGTCCTGCAGATCGCCGAGCTCGCCAAGCGCGTGATCGCGACCGGCCGCGAGGTCTCCGGACGCAACGACGTCCGGTGCACGGTCTCGATCGGTGGCTTCGTGCCGAAGCCGCACACCCCGTTCCAGTGGGCCGCGCAGCTCGACCACGAGACGACCGACGAGCGTCTGCGCAAACTGCGCGACCTCGTGCGCGAGGACCGCAAGTTCGGACGAGCCATCGGCTTCCGCTATCACGACGGCAAGCCCGGCATCGTCGAGGGACTGCTCTCCCGGGGCGACCGCCGCGTCGGCCGCGTCATCGAGGCGGTCTGGCGAGACGGCGGTCGTTTCGACGGCTGGAGCGAGCACTTCTCCTACGAACGCTGGATGACGGCTGCGCAGACCGCGCTCCAGGGCACCGGCGTCGACCTCGACTGGTTCACCACCCGTGAGCGCACCTACGACGAGGTGCTCCCGTGGGACCACCTCGACTCCGGCCTGGACAAGGACTGGCTCTGGTCGGACTGGGAGGACGCGCTCGCCGTGGCCGACGGGTCCTCCGACGTCGAGGTCGAGGACTGCCGCTGGACGCCCTGCTACGACTGCGGCGTCTGCCCGGAGATGAACACCGAGATCCAGATCGGCCCCACCGGGCAGAAGCTGCTGCCCCTCAGCGTGATGTGAGCGGCGACGCCGAGTCGGCGTCGCACCCGTGACATGCGACTGGCCCGCCGTGCGAGCACGACGGGCCAGTGCGGTGCCGTGGCCGAGGGGCCGGCGGCGTGAGTCAGCGGGGCTGACGACTCGTTCAGTCGAGCAGCGAGCCCTTGAGGTTGCCGCCGCCGGACTTCTCGACATAGCAGAAGAAGACGTCGTCGCCGTCCGGGTCCTCCCCGTCGGTGACGAAGCCGTACTCGACGTCTTCGGCGTCGAGCTTGGCGACATCGGCCTGGTCCATCAGGCCGGTGCAGATGCCGTAGGAGATGCCGGCGTCGGTCAGGTCGTCGGGGTTCGACGGCATGAACTGTGACTCCTCGACCTCGCTGTACTTGCCGACGTAGACGATCTCCACGTCGTGGTTGCCCTCGCAGTCCTTCTTGAACAGCGAGATCGAGTCCTTGTCCTCGCTCGAGATGTCCGCGCACTGGCCGACCTCGGCGCTGTCGGGCGTGATCACGTTGTTGGCGATGAACACGCCGAAGATGATCGCGCCGACCAGGGCCAGGGTGCCGACGATGCCGATCGGGATCGCGGCGATCGCCGCCCAGCGGCCCTTGCGCTGATTGTTCTTGGTGCGCTTGAGGCCGATGATGCCGAGGATCAGGCCGACCACCGAGAGGCAGCAGGTCAGGCTCAGCACGAATCCGGTGATGGAGACGGCGTCGTTGCCGGCCGGCTGCTGCGGTGCGCCGTAGGGGTTCGACCCGTACGGCGGCACGCCGCCATCTCCGGGCGGCGGGAAGCCACCGCCGGCGGGCGGATAGGGGCCCGGGTTGTTGGTGTAGCCGCCGGGCGGGGTGCCGTAGGGAGGCTGACCGTCCGACGGCGGATTCGGCGGGTCGTAGGGGTTGCTCATCGCGGATCCTCACGTGGTGGTCGACGCCGCCTCGGGCGCGCGGCGGCTGCAGTCGGGCGCCAGTCTGTCAGTGCGGGGGCCACTGCGACAGGATGGTCCGGTGCGGCATGTCACCGACGACGAGCGCCGGCGCCGGCTCGCGCGGCGCCATGCCCTGACGCCGGGCGCGCGCCTGGCGGCGCCCGAACAGATCACCGAGGCGCTGGTGGTCCTGCACGCGACCGAGCCGGCGACCGTCTACCTCTCCTGCTGGTCTCGCAGCGACGCGGTCACGATCGTCGACGTCGACCGCGCCCTCTACCGCGACCGCACGCTGGTCAAGCAGCTCAGCATGCGGCGCACGCTGTTCGTCTACCCGCGCGACCTGCTTCCGGCCGCCTGGGGAAGCGCTGCTGCCCGGACGGCGGGCACCGAGGGGGCGCGCCTGGCCAAGGAGATCGCCGCCCTCGGTATCACCGACGACGCTGCGGAATGGGTTGATCGCGCACGCGCGGAGGTCCTCGGCCTTCTCGCCGACGAGCCCGACGGGCTGGCCGCACTCGCGATCCGTCGCCTGCTGCCGCAGTTCGACGTCGCACTGGTAAGCGGCGCCGGTTCGTCGATCTCCCGTCTCCTGACCCACCTCGGCGCCACCGCCGACGTCGTGCGCGCGGCGAACGACGGCCACTGGCGAGTCTCCCGACCGCGGTGGATCCCGACGTCGCGATGGCTGGGGGAGGTGCCGCAACCCTGGTCGGTGGGAGACGGGTATCGCGAGCTGGTGCGACGGTGGCTCGCGCAGTTCGGGCCGGGCACGGAGGACGACCTCGTGTGGTGGCTCGGTGCCACCAAGTCGGTCGTGCGTGCCGCGCTCGCGGAGCTGGACGTCGTCGAGGTCGGCCTGGACGACGGCGCACGTGGATGGGTGCTGCCCGACGACGTCGACCCCGAACCACCGGTCGAGGAGCCCTGGGTCGCTCTGCTGCCCGTGCTCGACCCGACGATGATGGGCTGGCGAGGTCGAGACTTCTACCTCGGCGCTCACGGCCCGGCACTCTTCGATCGCAACGGCAATGCGGGTACGACGGCGTGGGTCGACGGTCGCGCTGTGGGGTGCTGGGTGCAGGACACCGACGCCGTCGTGCGGGTGCACCTCCTCGAGGACGTCGGAGCCGAGGCGGTCGCGGCGCTGGAAGGCGAAGCGGCCAGGCTGACCGCCTGGCTGGACGGCGAGCGGGTCGGCACGGTCTACCCTTCACCGGCGATGAAGGAGGCCCGAGATGGCACGTGAACAACCCGAGCAGCAGGCGCCGCCGGTGCAGCGGCTCCGGATCCGCTACGCCAAGCGCGGTCGACTCCGGTTCACCAGCCATCGCGACTTCTCCCGCGCCTTCGAGCGCGCCGTCTTCCGGGCGCGGATCCCGATGGCCTACTCCTCCGGGTTCAACCCGCACCCGCGAATCTCCTACGCCGGCGCGGCGCCGACCGGCTCGGCGAGCGAGGCGGAGTACCTGGAGATCGCGCTCGCGCAGGTCGTGGATCCCGCCGACGTCGCCGCCCAGCTCGAGGAGGCGCTTCCTCCGGGGCTGGACGTCGTCGCGGTCGTCGAATCGCCCGGTGGCGCCTTGGCCGACCTCCTCCAGGCCAGCCGTTGGCGGCTGGATCTCACGGCGCCTCCGGAACCCACAGGCGCGGCGCTCGCGAGGTTCTGGGCCACCGACGAGGTGATCGTGGAGCGGATGACCAAGAAGGGACTGCGCGCCTTCGACTGCCGAGCAGCGGTCGTGCGGGCCGAGGTCGTCGAGACTCGCGCGGACGGCGGGGCCGGCTGCGCGATCGACCTGGTGCTGCGCCACACCGTGCCCGCCGTCAGGCCCGACGACGTGCTGAGCGGCATCAGCGCCGTCTCCTCGGAGTGGGCGCCGGGCGGTCCGCCCCTGTTGACCCGAGTCGCCCAGGGGCCGCTCGACGAGGCCTCGGAGCAGATCGGCGACCCGCTCGCGCGTGTCGGTGAGTGAGGTCTGTCGCACCCTGTGTGCGATACTGACTTCGGACGTGGGTAGGTCGTACTTCTGCTGAAGTCGCGGCGCCGCCTCCGTCCCGACGACGTTCTCGCCGCTCCGCACCTGCGGGTCGGCACGATGGGGGCAGGGTCGTCACCAGACCGCGACGCGGTCCGGGTCGGTGACAGCGAACCGGGCACGTGCGACCGCGGACGGCGACGGTCAGGCCACCAGCGACGCACCGCGGAGGGTGTCGTTCGAACCCACCAGACTTCGCGTCGTCCGCGCTCACGTGTCGACGACGCCATACCAGGCCGGCCCGTGAGGCTCGGCCGAGGAGCAGCACCTGATGGCTGACGACAACCTGCAGGGCACCTTCGAGATCGACGCCGCATCACCCGCCGACGTGCCGGTGAGTGACCCGGACGGCAGCGCCGAGCAGGCGCCGGCGAAGAAGGCCCCCGCCAAGAAGACCACCGCCAAGAAGGCGGCGGCGAAGAAGACCACTGCGAAGAAGGCGGCCAGCAAGAGCGCCGCGAAGAAGTCGGCTGGGGCCCCTGTCGCCGACGCCGCGTCGGCTGCCGCGGACGACGCCGATGCCGAGGCGCCGGGCAAGCCGGCGAAGAAGGCCGCGGCCAAGAAGGCGACGACCAAGAAGACCGCCGCCAAGAAGACCGCCGCGAAGAAGACGGCGAAGCCGGCGAGCGCAGCCACGGACGCCGATGCTCCTGTCGACGTCGCTGTCGAGAGCTCCGGCGAGAGCTCGGAGGAGAGCCCGGCCGCCGCCGGTGCTGCTGGCGGCCTGGTCTTCCAGGCGCCGAAGAAGACCACGCGCACCCGGTCGCGTGCGACCGCCGCTCGGGCGCCGCAGGCAGAAGAGCCGACGACCGACGCGACGGCGTCCGACGCGGCGTCGGCCGCGACGACGAGCACCGCCGGTGACGAGTCCGCGGAGGCCGCGGGCACCACGACCCGGACCACGACCCGCACCCGTCGCCGTCCCGCGCCGGTGGTCGTCGAGGAGACCGACGAGAACACCGACGAGACCGACCAGGCGAGCGGGACCGAGGAGTCCGACGTCGAGGCGGTCGACGTGGACGACGCCTCTGCCGACACCGACGGCGAGTCCGGCGACGAGGACGAGGGCGACCAGGACGGCGAGTCCGGTGCGGGCGGTGCCCGCCGGCGCCGTCGTCGCGGCGGTCGCCGTCGTCGCAAGGGCGGCGGGGGCGGCGAGTCCGACACCGAGGACTCCGAGAGCTCCTCCGACGCCGAGTCCGCCGAAGGCCAGGACGAGACCGAGGGCACCGACGGATCGACGGACGCCGGCGAGCCGGGGGAGAGCACCTCCTCCCGCCGACGCCGTCGCCGCCGTCGCGAAGGCGACGACTCCCACGGCACCGACGACGACCCGAGCAACACCACCACGCGGGTGCGCAAGGCGCGCAACCCCGAGGACGAGATCACCGCCGTCTCCGGCTCCACCCGCCTGGAGGCCAAGAAGCAGCGTCGTCGCGAGGGTCGCGAGGCTGGACGGCGTCGCGCCCCGATCGTGAGCGAGGCCGAGTTCCTGGCCCGCCGCGAGGCGGTCGAGCGGGTCATGGTGGTGCGTCAGCGCGACGACCTGACCCAGCTCGCCGTCCTCGAGGACCGCGTGCTGGTCGAGCACTATGTCGCCCGGGAGTCCCAGGCCTCGATGATCGGCAACATCTACCTGGGGCGTGTGCAGAACGTGCTGCCCTCGATGGAGGCCGCGTTCATCGACATCGGCAAGGGCCGCAACGCGGTGCTCTACGCCGGCGAGGTCAACTGGTCGGCGCTGGGCCACAAGGAGGGGGCGCCGCGCAAGATCGAGTCGGTGCTCTCCTCGGGGCAGACCGTGCTCGTGCAGGTCACCAAGGACCCGGTCGGTCACAAGGGCGCTCGCCTGACCAGCCAGATCAGCCTGGCAGGCCGCTACCTGGTCTACGTCCCCGACGGCACCAACAGCGGCATCTCGCGCAAGCTGCCCGACACCGAACGCGCGCGCCTGAAGGCCCTCCTCAAGGAGATCGTCCCCGCCAGCGCCGGCGTCATCGTGCGCACGGCGGCCGAGGGCGCCACCGAGGACCAGCTCACCCGCGACGTCGAGCGTCTCAAGGCTCGCTGGGAGGACGTCGAGGCCAAGACCAAGGCCGGAGCCCCCCAGTTGCTCTACTCCGAGCCCGACGTGATGCTCAAGGTGGTGCGCGACCTCTTCACCGAGGACTTCACCAAGCTCGTGGTGCAGGGCGACGAGGCCTGGGACACCGTGCACGGCTACGTCTCCCACGTCGCGCCCGACCTGGAGTCGCGCCTGGAGAAGTACGACGTCGGCCAGCACAGCGGCGTGGACCTGTTCGCCGCCTACCGCGTCGACGAGCAGATCTCCAAGGCACTGGACCGCAAGGTCTGGCTGCCCTCGGGTGGATCGCTCATCATCGACCGCACCGAGGCGATGACCGTCGTCGACGTCAACACCGGCAAGTTCACCGGCTCCGGGGGCAACCTGGAGGAGACGGTCACCAAGAACAACCTGGAGGCGGCGGAGGAGGTCGTCCGTCAGCTCCGACTGCGCGACATCGGCGGCATCATCGTCGTCGACTTCATCGACATGGTGCTCGAGTCCAACCGCGACCTCGTGCTGCGGCGTCTGGTCGAGTGCCTGGGCCGCGACCGCACCCGCCACCAGGTCGCCGAGGTGACCTCGCTGGGCCTGGTGCAGATGACGCGCAAGCGGATCGGCACGGGACTGGTCGAGGCCTTCAGCGAGAACTGTGAGCACTGCAAGGGCCGTGGCGTGATCGTGCACGACCTGCCCCTCGAGCCGAAGCGGCAGTCCGGGCAGGGTGGCGCGTCGGGTTCGGGCCAGTCGGGCTCGGGCGAGGACGAGCCCCGCCGCGGTCGCCGTCGTGGTGGTCGCGGGCGTGGCGACCAGGACGGCGGCTCGGGTCAGAACGGCCAGCCGAACCAGTCAGGCCGGTCGGGACAGCAGTCGGGTGCCCCGGCGTCGGAGGCGTCGGCCGAGGCCGCTCCGCAGAAGCCGACGCCGGCCCAGTTCGCGGCTATGGCGAAGGCCGAGACGCACAAGGACGAGCTCGAGCTCGGTGAGGGCCCGGTCGAGGAGATCTCGAGCGACGAGTCGTCCCGCGGGTCCGTCCCGGAGTCCGTCGACGCGCCGGTCACCGAACCCGAGGCAGAGGGGCAGGACTCCGCTGCCGACGTCGAGGGCGATGCTCCCCAGGAGGCTCCGGCCGTGTCAGGGGATGAGGCCGAGGTCGTCGGTGCGGATGCCGCGCGCGATGCCACCTCGGCAGACGACGCCGAGACCGTCGCCTCCGCCGAGCCGGCCGCCCCCGCCGAGCCGGCTGAGCCGGCAGCACCCAAGGTGGTGACCCGGTCGCGCGGTGGCGCCCGCCGCACGGCGACGATCACGCCGTCGTCCGAGCCGGTCGCGATGACCGTCTCCGCCAGCGCCCCGACGGTGACGCCGAGCGTCGCCGCCGAGCCGCCGAAGGTGGTCACCCGCACCCGTACGCGTCGTCCGGCGACCCCCGCCGCCGCGCCGGAGACGGCCGCGGCGGGGACCGACTCCCAGACGACGCCGGGCGCGGAGGAGATCGAGCACGTGCCGGTGAAGAAGAAGGGCACCCGCAAGCGGTAGCCGAGGGGAGTAGACGGCGCCCGTTTTGCCGTGAGTCCGAGCAGTCCGTACGATGGATCCCTGGTGCGTTCAGGCGTGCCTCTCTGCTCGGCACCCACCCAGTGGGCCGCGGCTTCTGAGTCGCGTTCCAGGCTCGGTCGCAGCGTGCCGCAGAGGCCGCTCGACCATGACAGACATGCAGAAACCACAGTTCGTGGACCAGACGAAGGAGACCGCGGTGTACGCGATCGTGCGCGCAGGCGCGAAGCAGCAGAAGGTCGCTGTCGGCGACGTCATCGAGATCGACCTGGTCACGACCCCCGTCGGTGACACCCTCACCCTGCCTGTCGTGATGGCGGTCGACGGCGAGACCGTCACCACCGGTGGCCTGGACAAGGCCGCGGTCACCGTCGAGGTCCTCGGCGGCGCCAAGGGTCCCAAGATCGTGATCCAGAAGTACAAGAACAAGACCGGTTACAAGAAGCGCCAGGGTCACCGCCAGAAGTACACCCAGGTCAAGGTCACCGACATCAAGCTCTGAGTCTCGACAGGCTCGACCACCGGGCCGATGTCTGCTCGACACACTTCGAAGGACTGAAACATGGCACACAAGAAGGGCGCGGCGTCCACCAAGAACGGCCGCGATTCCAACGCACAGCGTCTGGGCGTCAAGCGCTTCGGCGGCCAGGTCGTCAACGCCGGCGAGATCATCGTCCGCCAGCGTGGAACCCACTTCCACCCCGGTGACGGCGTCGGCCGCGGTGGCGACGACACCCTGTTCGCCCTGGTGCCCGGTGCGGTGCAGTTCGGCACCAAGCGCGGCCGCAAGGTCGTCAACATCCTTCCGGGCGAGTGAGCGACGCTCACCTCCGCTTCATGTGACAGGGCGTCCCTTCGGGGGCGCCCTGTCGCTTTCTCTCTACCCTCCGCAGGAGTTGCCCCATGGCCGTGCCCACATTCGTCGACCGGGTGACCCTGCACGTCGCCGCCGGACGCGGCGGCAACGGCGTCGCGTCGGTGCACCGCGAGAAGTTCAAGCCGCTGGGCGGTCCCGACGGCGGTAACGGCGGCCCCGGCGGCTCGGTGATCCTGCGGGTCGAGCCCGATGTCACCACGCTGCTCGACTACCACCACCGGCCGACCCGCAAGGCCGAGCACGGCGGTCACGGTGCCGGCTCCCATCGCAACGGTGCTCACGGCGCCGACCTGGTGCTGCCTGTGCCCTCGGGCACCGTCGTCACCCTCGACGGCGAGCCCGTCGCCGACCTCGTCGGAGCCGGCACCGAACTGGTGATCGCCCAGGGCGGCCGTGGAGGTCTGGGCAATGCGGCGCTGGCGAGCGCCAAGCGCAAGGCTCCCGGCTTCGCCCTGCTCGGCGAGCCGGGCGACGAGCTCGACGTCGTGCTCGAGCTCAAGGTCGTCGCCGACATCGGTCTGGTCGGCTTCCCCAGCGCCGGCAAGTCCAGTCTGATCGCGGCGATCTCGCGCGCTCGGCCCAAGATCGCCGACTACCCGTTCACCACGCTGGTTCCCAACCTCGGAGTCGTCACCGCAGGCGAGACGATCTTCACCGTCGCCGACGTGCCGGGTCTCATCGAGGGAGCGAGCGACGGTCGTGGCCTGGGACACGACTTCCTGCGCCACATCGAGCGCTGTGCCGCGCTCGTCCACGTGCTCGACACGGCCACGATGGAGCCCGGTCGCAACCCGGTCGACGACCTCGACGTCATCGAGAACGAGTTGAGCCGTTACGGCGGGCTCGAGGACCGACCTCGGTTGGTGGCCCTGAACAAGGTCGACGTGCCTGACGGTCGTGAGATCGGCGAGATGGTGGTCGAGGAGCTCCGCGAGCGCGGGCTCCGGGTCTTCCCGATCTCCGCCGCCTCGGGGGAGGGCACCCGTGAGCTGGTCTTCGCGATGGCCGAGATCGTGCTCGCCGCGCGCGTCGCGGAGGAGACGGCCGTGGTCGAGCGGATCGTGCTGCGTCCGCTCGGGGTGGGGGCCGACGACTTCACCGTCACCCGCGACGGCGACCCCTCGGCAGGTTCGGGACACCGCGCGTGGCGCGTCATCGGCACCAAGCCGGAGCGTTGGGTGCGGCAGACCGACTTCAGCAACGACGAGGCGGTCGGCTTCCTCGCCGACCGGCTCAACCGGCTCGGCGTCGAGAAGCGCCTGGCTGAGATGGGCGCGGTCGAGGGTGACGCCGTCATCATCGGGCACCAGGACAACGCCGTGGTGTTCGACTTCAAGCCGGGCATGGACGCAGGTGCGGAGAACCTGTCGCGCCGTGGTGAGGACGACCGGTTCCACGACCAGCGCCCCGCATCGCAGCGTCGACGCGCGATCGAGGAGGCCATGGACGACCGTGGCGAGAACGAGACCCGCGCCGACGTCGCCCGTCGCTTCGACCAGCCGGACACCTACGGTCCGGTCGCCTACGAGATCGGCACCGAGGCCGACCCCGACTGGGCCGAGGACGATCCCGATGTCGAGCGGTGAGGTCGCCCGCGCGGAAGTCGGCGCCGCCCGGAGGGTCGTCGTCAAGGTCGGCTCGTCGAGCCTGACGGCGCTCGAGGGCGGCATCGACGACGCCCGGCTCGCGGCGCTCGTCGACGCGTTGGTCGCCACCCGCGCGCGAGGCGTCGAGGTGGTCCTCGTCTCCTCCGGGGCGATCGCAGCAGGCCTGGCGCCGCTGGGGCTCAAGCGACGTCCGCGCGGTCTCGCTGCCCAGCAGGCGGCTGCCGCGGTGGGCCAGGGCCTGCTCGTGCACCGCTACACCGAAGAGCTGGCCCGGCACGGCATCGTGGCCGGTCAGGTCCTCCTCACGGTCGACGACGTCACGCGCCGGGCGCACTACCGCAACGCGCACCAGACGTTCGCGACGCTGCTGGATCTCGGCGTCCTGCCGATCGTGAACGAGAACGACACCGTCGCGACCACCGAGATCCGATTCGGCGACAACGATCGGCTCGCCGCGCTCGTAGCGCACCTGGTGCACGCCGATCTGCTCGTCCTGCTCTCCGACGTCGACGGTCTCTACGACGGCGACCCCTCGCGCGTGGGAACCCGGCTGATCCACGAGGTCGACGGCGCCGACGACCTCGACGGGGTGCGGATCGGCCGGGCCGGCTCGGCCGGTGTCGGTACGGGAGGGATGCAGACCAAGGTGCAGGCGGCTCAGATCGCCACCGGCGCGGGTATCCCGGTCGTCCTGGCCTCTGCTGCCAACGCCGGTGCGGCGCTGGCGGGCGAGCAGGTCGGCACGCTGTTCCGGCCCACCGGTCGCCGCCGGCCGACGAGACTGCTCTGGCTCGCCCACGCGACCGAGCCCCGGGGCCGGCTGGTGCTGGACGACGGCGCCGTGGCGGCCGTGGTCGAGCGGCGTGCCTCACTGCTCGCAGCGGGCATCACGGCCGTCAGCGGCCGGTTCGTCGCCGGAGACCCCGTCGACCTCGTCGACGGGACCGGCGTCGTGCGCGCCCGCGGGCTGGTGAACTTCGACGCCGAGGAGCTGCCGGCGCTTCTCGGCCGCTCGTCGCACGACCTCAAGCGCGAGCTCGGCGCCGCCTACGAGCGCGAGGTCGTGCATCGTGACGATCTCGTCCTCATCTGAGAGTGGATCGTCGGAGCACCCACGTAGGAGATCGCGCGGAGAGGGCAGATGTCGGCCGGGCGCCGCCCCCGCACGTACCTGAGCACCAACTCCGGCGTCGCCGTGCCTCCGGCACGGCTCCCTCCTCGGCGGCACTCATGCACGCACCGGGACGACGCCCACCACGACAGCCCCTCTCCGCGCGACCTCTAGGCTGGCCGGCATGAGCAACCTCCAGGCAGTCCGATCGTCGATGCCTGCACGCCGCGAACTCGCGCTCGGTGCGGCGGTGCTGTGCGTCCTCGTCCTGGCAGTGAGCCTGCTCGCGGTGGCCGGTGCTCCGGCGCACGCGCGCTCGGATCGGGCCGCGCGACTCACGACGACCTACTCGTGCAGCAACCCGCAGTTCGGCGGCGGCTCGAGCGCGGTCACGATCGGCACCACGTTGCCGTCCTCGGTACGCACGGGCGCCCGGCTGCCTGCGCGCACGGTCCGGGCGACCATCACCGTGCCCGATCGGATGGTCCGGCTGATGCGGCAGTACGGCGTGCGCTCGGTCACCGGCAAGGCATCGGGCGCGACGTACCGGGTCGGGGCGAAGAAGGTCGCCATCAGCGACATGCGGATCCCGCGCACGAACGTGCCCGCGTCGGGCGCCATGAGGATCACCGGCACCGGCCGTGCCGGCGCCGTGACGCTCACCCGGGCAGGTCGCTACGTCGTGCGGATCCCGGCCTCGTTCCAGGCTCGCGTCACCGCCACCTTCTCGGGCGGGCAGACGATCGCCATCTCGATGAACTGTTCGGTCGCCTCCGGCGCACCGACCCGGCTCGGGACCATCCGCGTCACGTGACCTGAGGCCGACCGGCGCGACGGGCCCGCCGAAGGCCCGGTGCCCGGCCGGCACCCTCGCCTCCGGCGAGTCGCGATCGGCCACCGCCTCAGCGGTAACCGAGGGATGACCCAGGGGTGATGACGGGTGAAGCGCGCGTGACGTGCGTGGAAGGGGCGCGAAGGCGGTGTCTGAGGTCATCATCCTGCGCGGTTCGGAGACATCTCTACGATTCTGCGGGTACGGTGCCCTCATGGTTGCTCCCATGCGTATCGCTGTGCTCTCGATCGTCTCGCTCCTCTGGCTGGTGCTCGTCGCCCCCGCGCCGACGCAGGCGGCGGCCAGCGGTGACCGCAGGGTCGTCGGCTCCGAGTCGATGAGTTGCCGTGGCCAGTTCGCCTCGGGCGACGCCACGATCGGGTTCCGCAGCTCGATGCCGCGGGAGGTGGCGGTCGGCAAGACCACTCCGGCTGCGGACGCGACGGTCACCTTCGCGGTGCCGCAGGCGCTGCTCGCCCGCATGCGCGAGTCCGGCGTCACCTCGGTGAGGGGGGTCATCGCCGGCACCGCGATCCACCTGACGGCGAAGATCGACCGGATCCCGTTCCGCAAGGTGCGCATCCCCGCAACCCGCGTGCCTGACTCGGGCCCGATGGTGCTGGTCGGCACTGGACGTCGCTCGGCTTTCAAGGTCGCCGAGAAGGGCAACTTCGCCCTGACGCTCACCGAGAGCGCCATCGTGCGTCTGCAGACCACCCTGCAGGGCCGCACGATCCGGGAGTCGCTGAGCTGCGACGCCCAGCCGATCAAGCGCGCGGGCTCGCTGCGGGTCCGCTGACCCTCGCGGTGTCGCCGCCGATCCTGCGTGATCGGTGCAGGATCGGTGGTCTCGGCGTCGACGGCGAAGCGGCGGTCTGCTGAGCGGCGGATAGGCTGAGACGGCTATGAGTGACGCCGTCCACTATCTCGACCACGCGGCCACCACGCCGGTGGTCGACGCGGCCGTCGAGGCGATCACCGCAGAGCTCACCCGCGGGGGCAATCCGAGTTCGCTGCACGCCTCGGGCCGCCGCGCCCGCCGCGTGGTCGAGGAGTCGCGCGAGACCATCGCCCAGGCATTGGACTGTCGTCCCGGCGAGGTCGTCTTCACCTCCGGTGGCACGGAGGCCGACAACCTGGCGCTCAAGGGCGGCTACTGGGCGCGACGGCGTGCGGACGACCGCCGTCGCCGGGTCCTGGTCTCGGCGGTGGAGCATCACGCAGTCCTCGACGCCGTGCACTGGCTCGCCGACCACGAGGGTGCCGAGGTCGAACTGATCGGTGTCGACCAGCACGGCGTGCTCGATCTCGAACTGCTGAGCGCCAGCATCGAGCGCTCACCCGAGACGGTCGCTCTCGTCTCGACGATGTGGGCGAACAACGAGGTCGGCAGCGTGCAACCGGTCGGCGGCGTGGTCGCCGCTGCCGCGCCGCATCGCATCCCGGTCCACACCGACGCGGTGCAGGCCGTCGGCGCACTGCCCGTCGGCTTCGCCGCGTCCGGAGTGGACGCCCTGACCGTCTCGGCGCACAAGCTCGGCGGCCCCGTGGGGGTCGGCGCGTTGGTCGTGCGTCGTGATCTCGAACTGACGGCGATCGCCCACGGTGGCGGGCAGGAGCGCGACGTCCGCTCGGGCACGCTGGACGTCGCCGCGATCGCCGGGTTCGCCGTCGCCGTCGAACTCGCCGTCAAGCAGCAGGCCGAGCACGCCCAGCGCATGCGCGAGTTGCGCGACGACCTGGTGCGGCGAGTCCTGGACTGCGTCGAGGACGCACACCTTCACGGGCCCTCTCTCGACTCGCCCGATCGCCTGCCCGGGATCGCCCACCTCGGATTCGCCGGGTGTGAGGGCGACTCCCTGCTGATGCTGCTGGACGCCCGTGGCATCGAGTGCTCGACGGGCGCCGCCTGTTCGGCGGGCGTGGCCCAGCCCTCGCACGTCCTCCTCGCCATGGGGTGCAGCGAGGAGCAGGCCCGACACTCGCTGCGGTTCAGCCTCGGCCACACCTCGACGGCCGACGACGTCGATGCCGTGGTCGCCGCGATCGGGCCGGTCGTGGAGCGGGCGCGCGCCGCGCGCCGCGCGTGAGGTGCGGGCAGACATGACGCGGATGCGGGTGCTGGCCGCCATGTCGGGCGGAGTCGATTCGGCGGTCGCCGCCGCGCGAGTGGCCGAGGCCGGCCACGACGTCACCGGGATCCACCTGGCGCTCTCGCGCAACCCGGCGTCCTACCGCTCGGGAGCGCGCGGCTGCTGCACGATCGAGGACGCCAACGACGCCCGTCGCGCAGCAGACGTGATCGGCATCCCGTTCTACGTCTGGGACCTCTCCGAGCAGTTCCACGCCGAGGTCGTCGAGGACTTCATGGACGAGTACGCAGCCGGCCGGACGCCGAATCCGTGCCTGCGGTGCAACGAGAAGATCAAGTTCGCCGCGGTGCTCGAGCGAGGTCTGGCCTTGGGCTACGACGCCGTCGCGACGGGTCACTACGCGCAGGTGCGCACCGGCGTCGACGGGCTGGTCGAGATGCACCGCGCGGTCGACCACGGCAAGGATCAGTCCTACGTGCTCGGAGTGCTCGATCAACGCCAGCTCGCGCACTCCCTCTTCCCGCTCGGCGGTTCGACCAAGACCGAGGTGCGCGCTGAGGCGGCTGCACGCGGACTGCTGGTGGCCGACAAGCCGGACAGTCACGACATCTGCTTCGTGGCCGACGGCGACAACGCGGGCTGGCTGCGGGAGAAGCTGGGGGAGCGTGCGCCGAACCACGGCGGCCCGATCGTCGACGACGCCACCGGCGAGGTGCTCGGGAAGCACGAGGGCACCTACGGTTTCACCATCGGGCAGCGCAAGGGTCTGCGGATCGGTCGGCCGGCCGCCGACGGGCGTCCACGTTTCGTGCTCGACATCGAACCGGTCTCGGCCACCGTGCGGGTAGGTCCTCGAGAGCGGCTCGCGGTCCACCGGCTGCGCGGCGTCGACCCGCGGTGGTGCGGCACCGTGCCCGGTCGGCTCGACGGCGCCGAGGTCACGGTGCAGCTGCGGGCCCATGGCGCGGAGCACCGTGCGATCGTCGTCGCCGTCGCGGGTCCCACCGGCACCGAGGTCGACGTCGAGCTGCTCGAGCCCGCCTCGGGCATCGCGCCCGGACAGGCGGTCGTGATCTACGACTCCACCCGCGTCGTGGGCTCGGCGACCATCAGCGCGACGGAGCGGGTCTCGTGAGATTCACCGGCGTCGGGTCGATGCCGGGTGAGGACTACGCCGAGGCGCTGAGGCTGATCGTCGGGGAGGTCGCCGAGGAGCCGGGTCTGCCCTTCGTCCCCGAGCTACCCGCTCGCGGCGTCGCAGCCGGGATGGTCGGTCGCGCGCTGGCCCTCGTGCCGGACCTCGGCGTCGACCTGCAACCGGCCGGATGGCGACTGACGGGGTCAACGGCGACGTCGGGTGTGGACCACCGACGCGCGCGGTCGCTGCTCGCCCAGGACCTCGACGGCGTCGAGGAGGCTTTCGGTGCCTACGCCGGCCCGCTCAAGACCCAGGTCGCCGGCCCGTGGACGCTCGCGGCCACCGTCGAGCGCCCGCGGGGGGACAAGCTGCTCGCCGATCACGGCGCGCGCCGCGACCTGGCCCAGGCTCTCGCGGAGGGGGTGACCCAGCACGTGCGGGACCTGCGGCGTCGGATCGCCGGTCTCACCACACTGATCGTGCAGATCGACGAGCCGGTGCTCGCCGCAGTGCTCGGTGCGCGAGTGCCCACCGCGTCGGGCTTCGGGCGGCACCGGTCGATCGATCGGCCCGAGCTGACCGAGGCACTGGGCTGGGTGCTGGCCGCCGTGGCCGGCGCTGGAGCCGAACCCTGGGTGCACAGCTGCGAGGGCGACGCGCCGCTCGACCTGGTGCGGATGGCGGGGTCCCGCGGACTCGTCGTCGACCTCGCGCGGGTCGGCGCCCCCGGGTACGACGTCCTGGCGGAGGCGCTGGAGGCCGGGGAGAGCGTGGGTCTCGGCGTCGTCCCGTCGACCGACCCGGGTGTCGCCGCCCCCACCGCCACGGCGCTCGCCGAGCGTGTGCTGCGGTGGCTCGACATGATGGGTCTGGACCCCGAGTCGGTCGGCGACCGCGTGGTGATCACGGGGTCGTGCGGATTCGCCGGCGCCTCGCCGTCCTGGATGCGCCAGGCGCTCGCCCTGGCCCGCGACGGTGCGCGCAATCTGCAGTGATCGGGGTTGACCCGTCTTGAACTGAAGACGGGTCAACCCCGATCGGCGCGTTGACCCGTCTTTGCTTCAAGACGGGTCAACGCGGCGACGGGCGATCAGTGGACGCCGGCGGGCGCCTCCTCGGTCGCGAGCTCGGTGTGCTTGACCCGGAGCAGGGTCCAGATGATCAACGACGCCGTCCAGATCATGAAGGCACCGACGAGGAAGGCCTCGGTGGCGCCGTCGGCGAAGGCGGCGTGCTGGATCAGCTCGAGTGCCTTGGGGTCGGCGGCGAGTTGCTCGGGCGGGAGGCCGAGGCTCCCGACCAGGTCGTCGGCGCGGCCTGATGTCACGTGGAAGGCGATGGTGGAGAGCGTGGCCAGGCCGAGCGCTCCGCCCACCTGCTGCATCGTGTTGAGCACGCCCGAGCCGATGCCGGAGTCCTCGTGGCGGATGCCGTGGACGGCGATCAGGGTCAGCGGTACGAAGCTCAGCCCCATGCCCAACGCCATCACGAGGATCCAGGGCGCGATCGCGGTCCAGTAGTTGATGCTGTCGCCCAGTTCGGCGCCGCTGCCGTAGGCCGAGACCAGTCCGGCGGTGGAGGCGTCGATCGAGAGCCGGTGGAACATGAAGAGCGCGAGCCCGGCCAGGATCGTGCCGGTGCCGACGATGTAGCGCGGGTCGACCTTCGCGATGAGCCGGGAGCTCGCCGTCGCACCGCCGACCATGCCGACCGTGAACGGAAGGAAGGCCAGACCGGTGTGCAGCGGGCTGTAGCCCATGACGTCCTGCACGTAGAGGGAGAGGAAGAAGAACATCGAGAACATCGCCGCGGGCGTGATCATCATCGTCACGAAGGCGACGCCGCGCGTGCGGTTGGCCAGGATCGAGAGCGGCATGAGCGGCACCGAGACTCGCCGCTCGGCCATGATGAAAGCCACCAGCAGGGTGACGCCGAGACCGATGAAGAACAGCGTGACCGGGTCGCCGAAGCCGTGCGGCTGTCCTGTGGAGGAGTCCTCGAGGCTGATGTAGCTGATGCCGTACACCAGCGAGACGAGGCCGAGCGTGCCGAGCAGGGCGCCGACGACGTCGAGCTGGCCGGCGTGCGCCTCGGTGTCGGGAAGCAGCCGCGGAGCCAGGTAGGCCGCGACGAGTCCGATCGGCACGTTGATCAGGAAGGTCAGGCGCCAGCCGAACTCCGGGTCGATCCCGGTGAGCCAGCCGCCCAGCACGAGACCGACGGCGGCACCGACGCCCGACATCGCCGCGTAGACCGAGAACGCGCGATTGCGCAGCGGACCGGCAGGGAAGGTCGTCGTGATCAACGCGAGCGCGGTGGGTGCGGCGAGGGCGGCGCCGAGGCCCTGCAGACCGCGAGAGGACAGCAGCATGGCCTCGTTCTGTGCGACGCCGCCCAAGGCGGACGCGATCGCGAAGATGACCAGGCCGATCATGAAGATGCGGCGGCGACCGAAGATGTCGCCGAGGCGACCGCCGAGCAGCAGCAGGCCGCCGAAGGCCAGGGCGTACCCGGTGACGATCCACTGCAGCGTGGACTCCATGTCGAGGTCCTTGCCGATGTAGGGCAAGGCGATGTTGGCGATGGTGCTGTCGAGCACGACCATGAGCTGCGCGATGCAGATCAGGATCAGGGCGCCTGCGGCGTGTGCGGGCGCGCGTGTGGCCTCGGCGTCGTCGGGGACGACGTCGGCCGCGGCGGCGAGGTCGGCTGCCTCGCCGTCCTGGGCCAGGGTGTTGTCGGTCATGGGATTCCTCAGGAGCTCGGTGATGGGGCGGTTGGTTTCGGTGGGTCAGGGGCTGCCGTCGGCCGTGGCCGGGCGGACGGCGGGAAGGATGATCTGGTCGATGACGCCGGTGATGGTGACGTCGTCGGGGGCGTCCCCGAGCAGGAAGCGGCGATGCAGCACGATGCCGGCCAGCGCCGGCACGACGAGGTCGAGGTCGACGTCCTCACGCACCTCGCCGCGCTCGCGAGCCCGGGTGAAGATCGAGCGCGAGATCTGCTCTTTGGGCCCGATGAAGTCGCGCCGGAACGCGGTGGCGAAGGCGGCGTCGCGCCCGATGGCGGTGATGACGCTCGCGAGGATCGACATCATCCGGTCGTCGGTCAGGCCGCCCATGCCGCAGAAGGCGGCGAGCAGGTCGCCGCGCAGGGTGCCGGTGTCGGGCGCCGCCGCCGGAGCCTTGAGCGAGACGAGCGCGTCGATGACGAGTTCGGCCTTGCCCTCCCAGCGACGGTAGAGGGTGGCCTTCGAGGCCCGAGCTGCCGACGCGACGGCGTCCATGGTGAGCCGGTCGTAGCCGACCTCGGCGAGCACGTCGAGGGTCGCGTCGAGGACCTCCTGCTCGCGGTCGCCTTCGACGCGCGGCCGGCTGGTCTCCCGGGCGGGGGACATGACACCTCCTGGATGGAACGGAACGGTTTCGTTCTATCCGATGGTGCGGCTTGCGCACGCCGCGCGTCAACTCCGATCCGGAACCGGCTCAGACCAGCGCGGCGAGCGGGAATAGACCCGCCCGACGTCGACGGTTCAGGACGCGGCGTCGATGCCGTCGAGGCTGGTCAACGCGTCGAGCGTGAGCTCGCGGGCCGCTGCGTTCCAATCCGCCACGCGCCGCAGCATGTAGTGACCGACGCGGCCCATGTCCACGAAGCGGGTCTCCTCGGCGACGCGCTCCGCGCGGGTCAGATAGGCGCGGGTCATCCGGGCCGAGGTGATCTTGTCGGTGCGACCGTGCGCCGCGGCGATCGAGCGCCCGACCAGGGTGTGGACCGGGTCGTCGGGCTGCCACCACGGCGCGAGGCCGACGACGGCGCGCACGGCGGCCTCGTCCGCGACGTAGATCGCGGTCCGAGCCCCCATCGAGTGGCCGAGCAGCACCACGGGCACATCGCCGTGGGCGGCGCGTACCTGGCCCAGGGCCCATCGCGCGTCCGCCGCTGGAGCGCCGTCGTTCCAGCCGCGCTCGCTGTAGCGCAGCAGCCAGCTGGCGGCCCCGACGGCATGCAGGTCGGCGACCACCGCCTGCTGCATCGCGGCCATCCGACGCCAGGACGCGCTGCGGCCGTCGACCGCCTGTGCGCTCCGCGGCTTGCCGCCGTGCAGCACGAGGACGACGGCGCGCGGGGTGGCGCCGTCCGGCAGATCGAGGCGGAGGAGATCGCGAGGCACGTCGGGTCGTTCGGAGTCGGTCCGGCCACCGGATGGGTGGCGCCGGACGGTGTCGAGGGCGGTCAGCGCCGTTGTCGGTGCCTACGGGCAAGATTGCCTCATGAGCACGTCCGAGCCTGCGCCGGCGCCCGAGGAGGCGCGGGAAGAGCACCGCGCGCTGGCCGAGGAGATCGAGGACGCGCGGTGGCGCTACTACGTACTCGACGCACCCACGCTCTCCGACGCCGACTTCGACCGGCGGATGCGGCGTCTGGAGGAGTTGGAGGAGGAGTTCGCCGAGCTCCGCACGCCCGACTCGCCGACGCAGAAGGTGGGGGGCGCGGTCTCCACCGACTTCACGCCCGTCGACCACCTGCAGCGGATGGAGAGCCTGGACAACGCGTTCTCTCTCGACGAGCTGGCGAGCTGGCACGCGCGGCTCGCGCGCGACGGCATCGAGGCTCCCGCACTGCTGTGCGAGCTCAAGGTCGACGGGCTGGCCATCAACCTCCTCTATGAGAACGGTCGTCTCGTCCGCGCGCTGACCCGCGGCGACGGCACCACGGGGGAGGACGTCACCCCGAACGTCAAGACCATCGACTCCATCCCGCACCGGCTCACCGTCTCCGCGGAGTTCCCGGTGCCGCAGCGGCTCGAGGTGCGCGGCGAGGTCTTCCTGCCTGTCGCCGCGTTCGAGCGCCTCAACGAGCAGATGACCGAGGCCGGCAAGCCGGTCTTCGCGAACCCCCGCAATGCGGCCGCGGGGTCCCTGCGGCAGAAGAACCCACGGGTGACGGCGTCGCGGGCACTCGGCATGGTCTGCCACGGTGTGGGCGCCCGCGAGGGCTTCGAGCCGGCGAGTCAGTCGCAGGCCTACGACGCGTTGAAGGCCTGGGGGCTGCCCACGTCGACGCGCTTCGAGGTCGTGAGCGACCTGGCCGGAGCCGAGGCGTTCATCGAGCGGTACGGCGAGCACCGGCACGACGTCGAGCACGAGATCGACGGTGTGGTGGTCAAGGTCGACGACGTCGCGCTGCAGCGACGTCTCGGCTCGACCAGTCGCGCCCCGCGCTGGGCGATCGCCTTCAAGTACCCGCCGGAGGAGGTCAACACCCTCCTGCTCGACATCCGCGTCAACGTCGGCCGCACCGGGCGTGTGACGCCCTACGGGGTGATGGAGCCGACCCGGGTCGCGGGCTCGACGGTCGAGAACGCGACCCTGCACAACGCCCACGAGGTGCGCCGCAAGGACGTCCGCCCCGGCGACACGGTCATCCTGCGCAAGGCCGGTGACGTGATCCCCGAGATCGTCGGGCCGGTCCTGCCGCTGCGGCCCGAGGGGCTGCCCGAGTGGGCCATGCCCACCGAGTGCCCCTCCTGCGGCACCGGGCTCGCGGAGCAGAAGGAGGGCGACAAGGACCTGCGCTGCCCCAATCACGCGGAGTGCCCGGGTCAGGTGCGCGAGCGGGTCTTCTTCGTCTCCAGCCGCAACGCCTTCGACATCGAGGGCCTGGGCTACGAGGCCGCGGTCGCGCTGCTGGATGCCGGCGCGATCATCAATGAGGGCGACGTGTTCGACCTCGACCGCGAGAAGCTGCTCCGCACCGAGCTCTTCACCCGCGCCCCGAAGAAGGGCGCCCTTCGGGACGGCGCTGGCGCGCCGCCTCAGGAACCGGCGCGGGAGCTGAGCGCCAACGGCGAGAAGCTGTTGGCCAATCTCGACGCCGCCAAGGACGTCCCACTGTGGCGGGTGGTGGTCTCGCTCTCGATCCGACACGTCGGGCCGACGGCGGCCCGGGCCTTGGCCACCGAGTTCGGCTCGATGGCGCGGATCATGGAGGCCTCGGTCGAGGAGCTCAGTGCTGCGGAGGGCGTCGGGCCCACCATCGCCGACGCCGTCCGGGAGTGGTTCGACGGCGCCGAGAGCGGCTGGCACCGCGAGATCGTCGAGAAGTGGGCGGACGCCGGCGTGCGGATGGAGGACGAGCGCGACGACTCGATCCCGCGCACCCTCGAGGGGCTGACCATCGTGGTGACCGGCTCGCTGGAGCGGTTCAGCCGCGACTCGGCCAAGGAGGCGATCCTCTCCCGCGGGGGGAAAGCGGCCGGCTCGGTGTCGAAGAAGACCGACTTCGTGGTCGTGGGCGAGAGCGCAGGCTCCAAGGCCGACAAGGCCGAGCAGTTGGGCGTCCCGATCCTCGACGAGGAGGGCTTCGAGCGCCTCCTCGCCGAGGGACCGCCGCCGCGAGCCGACGACGAACAGGTCGACGACCAAGAGCCTGATGGGGAGCCAATCGCCGCGGAGGGTCAGGACTCGTAGGACTGACCTGCCAGGTTGAGCACGTCGTCGAAGTCGGCGTCGGACTGCACCGAGTTGGGCAGCACCGGGAGGTCCAGCCGTTCCCTGACGCACTCGCCGCTGCCGGTGTCGCAGGCGCGCAACGTGCCGTCGTCGGTGACCGTGAAGATGTCGCCGTCGGCGGTCCACCAGAAGGTGGCATCGGCGTCGGTGATCGGCGTCGACGTGCCAGAGGCGACGTCGTAGGCGCTCGTCGGCCCGCCGGCGGTGAGCAGGAGAGCAGTGGAGCCGTCGGGGGAGAGGCGGAGCGCCGCGCTGGGGTCGGGTACCTCGAACAGGCGCTCGCCGCTGTCGAGCACCACCAGCGACTCGTCGCGGTAGTCGATGGCCACATCGCCGGCGATCGCGGTGGAGTCACCGACCAGATCGCTGATCCGTGCACTGATGTCGCTGCGCTGGGTCGCGCTCGGCAGGTCGACGACGGCGACACCCTCGCCGTCCTGGATGTAGGCGTTCTCGCCGTCCAGGGCGATCGCGCGGAAACGGAGGTCGCCGTCCAGGTCGAGGCTCATGCTGCTGCCGGAGCCGTCCGCGAGGTCGACCACGGCCAGGCCCGGGCCCTGCGGAGTCTCCTCGACGTAGGCGAGCAGCGGCTTGCCGGGATCGGTGGCGTACTCGACGTCGGTCGTCGACAGACCGAGATCGCGGACTCGCCCGTCCCAGGTCACCAGCGAGTAGCGCTGCGCACCGCCGCCGAAGCGGTACGGGTTGTCGCCGTGCTGCACCACGACGCCGAGGGAGGTGTACTTCAGCGACTTGATCGCGGCGTCGTCGATCGGCGCGGCGACCGAACCGCCGTCGAGATAGACCGTGGTGCCGACGCTGAAGACGGCTCGGCTGACGTCGACGGGCGTAGCCGGCTCGATGGCGCGGGTGTCGTCGTGCTGGGACGCCACCAGCCCGACGCCGGTCAGCATGGCCACCACCCCGACCACGCCTCCGGCGACGGCCACGCGACGGTGACGGCGGATCCGCCGTCCGAGCGCGACGACGGAGGTCGAGGCGGGTGGCACCGCGATGTCGGTCGCCTCGCGGTGGATCAGGTCGGAGAGTCGATCAGTCATGGTGGGCTCCGGTGGTCGCGTCGGAATCGATGAGGAGGTCGTCGCCGAGCAGCCCGCGCAGCGTGGTGAGCGCCGCCGATGTCTGGCTCTTGACGGTGCCGTCGGTGACGCCGAGGAGGTGGGCGGTCTCCGCGACGGAGTGGTCCTCGTAGAACCGCAGCACGACGACGGCGCGCTGTCGCGGTGGCAAGGCAGCGAGAGCGGCGAGGAGGGTCGGCCGCAGGCTGGGGTCGATGTCGTCGCTCGCCGACGTCGGCTCGGGCAGCGCCTCGGTGGGCCGCTCGTTGCGCCAGCGCTTGGTGCGGAACCACGACCGTGCGGTGTTGACCAGCGTCGTGTGCGCATAGCCCGGCGCGGCGTCGACGCTGCGCACGCGCCCCCAGGATGCGTAGGTCTTCGCCAGGGCGGTCTGCACCAGATCCTCGGCCTCGCCGGCGTCACCGATGAGCAGGTAGGCGGTGCGGTACAGGCGTGGCCACACGGCCTCGACGAGGGAGGCGAACTCCGCATCGGAGGGTGGTCGGGACGCTCGGATCATGGCGCTCTCTCCCGGATGAGACGACTCGGTCACCCTGACAGACGCCGCGACCCTGCGATCCGGTTGGTTCGCGACGGCGCACTAGATTGATCCGGTGCGGTGCGGGTACTTCGAGGCGGGTCGCTGCGGCTCGTGCACCGAGCTGCCGACGCCGTACGCGGCGCAGGTGGGTGCGAAGGAGCAGCACTGTCGCGAGCTGCTCGCCGCCCACCCCGACCTGCAGTGGCTGCCGACGGTGACGAGCGCGGAGCAGGGGTTCCGCAACAAGGCGAAGCTCGTGGTGGCGGGGTCGGTCGAGGAGCCGACGCTCGGCATCCTCGCCCCCGACGGCGACGGCGTGGACCTGCGCGCGTGCCCCCTGTACTCGCCGGCGATGCATGCGTTGCTGCCCATGCTTGCTCGCTTCGTCACCCTCGCCCGGCTGACGCCGTACGACGTCGGGGCGCGCCGTGGCGAGCTCAAGCACCTGCTCGTGACCGAGTCACCCGACGGCGAGTTCGCCGTCCGATTCGTGCTGCGCTCGACCGAGGCCCTTCCGCGGCTGCGCAAGCACCTGCCGGGCCTGATGGAGCAGCTGCCGCGCGTGGTCGCCGTCAGCGCGAACCTGCAGCCCGAGCACAAGGCGGTGCTCGAGGGCGCCGAGGAGATCGCCCTGACCGAGCAGCAGACCCTGCCGATGCGCGTGGCCGGCGTCGTGCTCCACCTCGGTCCGCTCAGCTTCTTCCAGACCAACACGGCCGTGGCGAGCGCGCTGTACGGCCAGGCATCGGCATGGGCCGACGCGCTCGCGCCGACGTCGGTGCTCGACCTCTACTGCGGTGTGGGTGGCTTCGCGCTCCATCTCGCGGCTCCTGGACGGCGAGTCCACGGCGTCGAGGTCAGCGCCGACGCGGTCGCGAGCGCGCGCCGCTCGGCCCCCGCGGCGGGCCTCGGCGCCACGTTCGNGGGTACGGCGCGCACCCTGCCCGCCCGCGGGGGCGGGCCTCGACGCCACGTTCGCGGCCGGCGACGCCGGCACCGCCGACGTCGACGCTGACCTGGTTGTCGTCAACCCGCCGCGGCGCGGCATCGGCGACCTGGCGTCTCGCCTCGAGCAGTCCTCGGCGCGATCGCTGATCTACTCCAGCTGCAATGCCGTCACGCTCGCTCGCGACCTGGCCGCGATGCCGAGCTGGACGCCGTCGCAGGCCCGGGTGCTGGACATGTTCCCCCACACCGCGCACTACGAGGTCGCGGTGCTGCTGATCCGGTGATCGGCAACTGTCGGACGGATGCGCCGCCGTGAGGCACACTCTGCGCGTGACTGTGACGCCTTCCACGCGCCCGGCCCGTGCTCTCGCCCGGCCCCTTCCCGCCCTCGTGCTGACGACGCTGGTCGGCCTGGCGGCGACCCTGATGGCGACGCTCGGTCCGGTCGACGCCGCTGCCGCGCGTGCGGCGCAGGACGGCCCGCCGCCGACCACGGTGCAGGTGCGACCGGCTGCCGACCCGGTCTCGGCCTTGACGAGCTACCTGCGGCTGATGGCGATCCCGTCGCTCGACCAGGCGCCGACGCCGGTGAGCAAGGCGCCGCGGGAGACCGGTCGCACCGACTGCCCGCCGGTGCGATGCGAGGACCATCGGCTCAAGGTCCCGTCGTCGGTGAAGGTGACGTCGAGCAAGGTGCGCGTTCTCCTGCCTCGCGGGTACCACCGGCCGGCGAACCGCACCAAGCGCTACCCGGTGATCTTCCTCTGGAACGGCGCGCGCTCCTCCTACGAGGGGTGGGCGTGGAAGACCGAGCTGATCGCGATGTCGCGACCCTGGCAGGCGATCTTCGTGATGCCCTCGGGTGGCCAGGGCAACGACGCGGGGATGATGAGCGACTGGGCCAACGGTCGCTACGACTGGGAGACCTTCCACACCCGCTACGTCGTGCCGTGGGTCGACCGGACCTACCGCACCACCGGTCGGCGAGGTTCCGTCGGCGCCTCGATGGGCGCGTTGGGCGTCTTCAACTACGCCGCGCACAACCCCGGCATGTTCCAGGCCGGGTTGAGCATCTCGGGATCGGTCGACACCACCTCGATGCGGCTCAACACCCTGGGCGACGACCTCGGTCCGCTGTTGGGATTCGCCCCGCCGGACCTGCGCAAGGTGTGGGGCGACCCCGTGCTCGACACCGCCAACTGGGATGCCCACAACCCCACGATGCTGGCCGACCGCCTGCACGGGATGAAGATCTTCATCGCCTCCGGCACCGGCTTTGCCGGTCAGGGGGAGACGGAGGTGCACAGCGGCACCTTCGAACAGACCATGTGGACGATGCACCGCACCTTCCTGCTCGCCCTGAATGCAGCGAAGGTGCCCTACACCGCACGCGTCACCGTCGGAGGCGTCCACGACTGGCCCTACTTCAACACCCCGATGCGCTGGGGCCTCCCGAAGATGATCGCGGCCCTGACGAGCTGAGTCGGGGATAGCAAACGGGTTTCGGTAGGTGGAGGAGACCTGTCACCCCTGAGATCCCTGCGGGAACACGTTTGCTATCCGCCGAATGCGGCGCGAGCAAGGTCAGTCGAGGTCGGCGAGCACGGAGTCGACGTCGGCGAGGTCGATCTCGTAGTCGGAGTGGAAGGCCTCCAGATCGATGCCCGACGCCGAGCTCGGTTCCGTGAGGGCTCTCCCGCGGAGGAGGCTCAACGGCACTCCGTGCAGCCGAGTGAGGAACGGCTCGTTGTCGGCCGGATAGGTGGTCGAGGCCAGAGCGATGACCTGCCGCAGTTGCGGGGCGAAGGCGACGTGGAACATGTTGCTGCCGGAGAAGCCCGCGACGACGTCCGCGCTGCGAACAGCGGCGATCTGCTCGGCGATGTCGAGCGACTCGGGTGCAAGGACGTCGAACCCAGCGGCGGCGAACCTCGCTTCGACCTCCGCGCGGTTGCGGCAGGCCCGCTTGGGGCTGTCGCGGGTCCAGAAGATCCGTCGCCCCGTGGGCGAGGAAGCGTTCTGGGCGAGCCGGTCGCCGACGGCCGGGTAGAGCTCGCGCAGCAGCGGGTGGGCGTACTGCCCGACGGCGTAGCCCGGGGTGGCCGCGAGGAGGTGTTCGACCGCTACCGGCCCCTCGGTCACCACACGCGCGGTCACCCGGTCGAGATCGACCCCGGCAGCCGCGAGCATCCTCTGATGCCACCTCGGGAACTCTCCGGTGCGGGTGTACAGGAGGAAGCGCAGGTCGGGATGGGCAGCCGCGGCGGCCTCGATCGCCCATGTGGTGGCGAGCTGCTCGGTGACCACGTGACCGAAGTGCGACGGAACGGCGTTGTCGAGGTAGTACCAGGCGCCAGGCAGGTGCTCCTGCGCGCGCAGGCCAGGATCGCGGGCTCGGCCCGGCGCGACGACGTCCAGTGCCTTGTTGACCGGGCGCTGCTGCAACGGGCGGCGGAACGACGGTGAGAGCACACGGGCACCCTGCACACAGAGCATCCGCGGGGCGCAGATCACGTCGGCCAGCTCGCGCAGCACCAGGTCGGGGGACCGGAACGAGCCGATCGTGGTGGCCGGATCGCTCTCGCCCGCGACGCGATGGATCTCGCGGCCCGTCTCGGGCACGCTCGCCAGAAGCCGATCCATCTGCTGCTCCCGCACCAGCGCGAGCGTTCCCGTGAGTGCACGGAGCTCGACGCGCATCGACGCCGGAACGGATGGATCCGCGGCTACGACCTCGGCCCAGCCGAGTTCGACGCACTCGGCCACCGCGACGTCGACCCGTGCGCGGGCGGATCCGGCGCCGGGCAGCACGACGCTCAGCACGCCGCCGCGGCGCAGTGCCAGGAGGAGCTCCGGGAGCCGCTTGGCCGTCGCCGCCCCGCCGGCATGGTCCTCGATCCGGTCGAAGGGGCCGGCGAGCATCAGCTCGGTGCGCAGTGGCCCGAGTCTCCCGTCGAAGACCACGAGGTGGCCCGCGGACGTGGATGAGAACGTCGCAACGTCGTCCGCTCGGACGACGGTCGCCACCCGACCTTCGTCGCCGACGCAACCTCTGGACACGCACGCACCGTACGCGCCGGGCCACAGTCCCTGCCGCTCGCAGCGCCGCGCAGCGCGATCCCTAGGATGAACGCCATGCCAGCCATCAGCCGCGAAGAGGTCGCCCACCTGGCGACCCTCGCCCGCATCGACCTGGACGACACCGATCTCGATCACCTCGCGCCGCAGCTGTCGGTCATCTTGGAGTCGGTCGCCTCGATCAGCGGTGTGGCCGGGGACGACGTCCCCGCGACCTCGCACCCGATCCCGATGACCAACGTCTTCCGTGAGGACGTCGTGACGCCCGGCCTGACGCCGGAGCAGGCGCTCTCGGGCGCGCCGGAGGTCGAGCAACAGCGTTTCTCGGTTCCGCGGATCCTGGGGGACGAGCAGTGAGCTGGGTACACAAGTCCGCGGCCGAGTTGGCCGATGCCCTCGCTGCGGGCGAGGTCACCAGCGTCGAGCTGACCCAGGCCCACCTGGACCGGATCGCCGCCGTCGACGGCGACGTCCACGCGTTCCTGCACATCGACGCCGAGGGCGCGCTCGCAGCGGCGGCCGCCTCCGACGCCCGCCGGGCGGCCGGCACGCCCGCGTCGGGCCCGGACGGCGTGCCGATCGCCGTCAAGGACGTCCTCGCCACCATCGGGCAGCCCACCACGTGCGGATCGAAGATGCTCGAGGGCTGGCACCCGCCCTACGACGCGACGGTGGTCGCGAAGGTGCGCGCCGCCGGCATGCCGATCCTCGGCAAGACCAACATGGACGAGTTCGCGATGGGCTCCTCCACCGAGAACAGCGCATACGGCCCGACTCGCAATCCGTGGGACCTCGACCGCATCCCCGGTGGCTCCGGTGGCGGCTCGGCCGCGGCCGTCGCCGCCTTCGAGGCGCCGCTGGCACTCGGCACCGACACCGGTGGCTCGATCCGTCAGCCCGGTGCCGTCACCGGCACCGTCGGGGTCAAGCCCACCTACGGCAGCGTGAGCCGCTACGGGCTCGTGGCGTTGGCCAACAGCCTCGACCAGGTCGGTCCGGTCACGCGGACCGTGCTGGACTCTGCACTGCTGCACGAGGTGATCGGTGGGCACGACCCGCTGGACTCGACGTCGATCCCGGGCGCTCCGGCGGGCCTGGTCGACGCAGCGCGCCAAGGCGCGAGCGGCGACCTGTCGGGCCTGAAGGTGGGGGTGATCACCGAACTGGCCGGCGACGGTTGGCAGGACGGCGTGATGACCCGCGTCCAGGAGTCGGTCGAGCTGCTCGAGCGCCTCGGCGCGGAGGTGGTGGAGGTCTCCTGCCCCCACTTCGTGCACGCGATGGCCGCCTACTACCTGATCCTGCCGGCGGAGTGCTCCTCCAACCTCGCGAAGTTCGACGCGATGCGGTACGGGATGCGAGTGCTGCCCGACGGCGTCGCCAGCCCGAGCGCCGAGGAGGTCATGAAGGCCACCCGCGACGCCGGCTTCGGCGCGGAGGTCAAGCGCCGCATCATCTTGGGCACCTACGCGCTCTCCAGCGGCTACTACGACGCGTTCTACGGCCAGGCGCAGAAGATCCGCACGCTCATCATCCGCGACTTCGACGCCGCGTTCGAGCAGGTCGACGTGCTGGTCTCGCCGACGGCGCCCACGACGGCGTTCCCGATCGGGGAGAAGGCCGACGACCCGCTCGCGATGTACCTCAACGACCTGGCCACCATCCCGGCCAACCTGGCCGGCGTCCCGGGCATCAGTGTCCCCGCGGGGCTGGCCGCCGAGGATGGCCTGCCCGTCGGATTGCAGGTGCTGGCTCCGGTGAAGGCCGACGACCGGCTCTACCGGGTCGGCGCCGCGATCGAGGCCGCACTGGAGAAGGAGTGGGGCGGTCCGCTGCTCGCGCAGGCGCCGGCCCTGGAGGAGACGCGATGACCGAGACGCTGATGGCCTTCGACGACGTGCTGGCCTCCTTCGACCCCGCCCTGGGGCTGGAGGTCCACGTCGAGCTGAACACCAACACCAAGATGTTCTGCGGCTGCGGCCAGGATTTCGGGGCCGAGCCGAACACCCTGGTGTGCCCGACGTGCCTGGGCCTTCCCGGCGCGATGCCGGTCGTCAACGGCAAGGCCGTCGAGAGCGCGATCCGCATCGGTCTGGCGCTCAACTGCTCGATCGCCGAGTGGTGCCGCTTCGCCCGGAAGAACTACTTCTATCCGGACATGCCGAAGAACTTCCAGACCTCCCAGTACGACGAGCCGATCGCGTTCGAGGGCTGGATGGATGTCACGCTTCCCGGCGACGACGGGGATGAGACCTTCCGTGTCGAGATCGAGCGGGCGCACATGGAGGAGGACACCGGCAAGTCGTTGCACGTCGGCGGCGCGACCGGTCGCATCCACGGCGCCGACTACTCCCTCGTCGACTACAACCGCGCCGGCATCCCGCTGATCGAGATCGTCACCAAGCCGATCCGCGGCGCAGGAGAGCGGGCGCCCGAGGTGGCGCGCGCCTACGTCCAGCAGTTGCGCGAGCTGATCGTGGCGCTCGGCGTCTCCGAGGCCCGGATGGACCGCGGCAACCTGCGGGCCGACGTCAACCTCTCGCTCGCGCCCAAGGGCAGCGACGCGCTCGGCACCCGCAGCGAGACCAAAAACGTCAACTCCTTCCGCTCCGTCGAGCGGGCGGTGCGCTTCGAGATGCAGCGTCACGCCGCGATCCTCGCCGCAGGCGGGTCGATCCTGCAGGAGACCCGTCACTGGCACGAGGACACCGGCATCACCACCTCGGGTCGGGAGAAGTCCGACGCCGAGGACTACCGCTACTTCCCCGAGCCCGACCTGGTGCCCGTCGCCCCCTCGCGCGAGTGGGTGGAGGAGCTGCGCGGAACACTGCCGGAGAACCCGACCGTCAAGCGCGCCCGCCTGCAGGCGGACTGGGGCTTCACCGACCTCGAGATGCGCGACACCGTCGCCGCCGGGGTCGTCGGCCTGGTCGAGGAGACGGTCGTCGCGGGCGCCGCGCCGCAGGCCGCACGCAAGTGGTGGCTCTCCGAGCTCGCCCGTCGTGCCAACGACAACGGTGTGGAGATCTCCGATCTCGGTGTCAGCCCGGCCCAGGTGGCCGCCGTCCAAGCACTCGTCGAGGCCGGCACCATCAACGACAAGCTGGCCCGTCAGGTCTTCGACGGCTTGCTCGCCGGCGAGGGCGAGCCAGCCGAGATCGTGGAGAAGCGCGGCCTGGCCGTGGTCTCCGACGACGGTGCCCTCTCGGCAGCGATCGACACCGCAATCGCCGCCAACCCCGACGTCGCCGACAAGATCCGCGACGGCAAGGTGGCGGCGGCCGGCGCGCTCATCGGCGCGGTGATGAAGGAGATGCGCGGCCAGGCCGACGCCGGCCGTGTGCGCGAGCTCATCCTGGAGAAGCTCACCTGAGGCTGGTCGCTCGTCGTGCCGGGGTTTCGTGGCGGGCCTCGTCCCCCCGGCC
>NZ_JAHRHK010000020.1:0-12738 GCF_021246465.1 Nocardioides sp. R-C-SC26
GTGGGCGTACGCGGCGGGACCGGCGACGGCGAGGGGGTCGAAGGCGACGAGGTCGGCGACGGCTCCGGGCCGCACCACGCCGCGGTCGGGAACCCCGAACGCCGCGGCCGGCAGACCGGTCATCCGGTGGACCGCCTCAGGCCAGTCGAGCACACCCCGTTCGCGCACGTAGCGCGCCAGGACCCGCGGGAAGGTGCCGTGGAGCCGAGGGTGGGGGCGAGAGCCGAGCGTAGGCGGCAGACCGTCGGAGGCGACGATGGTCGCCGGGTGCGCGAGCACGCCGACGACGTCCTCCTCGCACATGGAGTGCTCGACCATCACCGCGCGTCCGCGTTCGCGGAGGAGCACGCCGACCAGCGCGTCGAACGGGTCGACGCCGTCCCGCTCGGCGAGAGCGGACAGGCTGAGGCCCTCGTCGGCACCGGAATCGGTCGCCGCGACGACGATGCCGCTCCAGCCGGCGGCCGCGACCGGGTTGTCCCAGGCGTGCGGGCCGGGCGCGTCGAGCTCGCGGCGGATCCTGTCGCGGTCCGCCGGCGTGTCGAGCCGTGCCAGCGCCGCCACCGTTCCGCCGGCATGCACCCACGGTGGCAGGCACGCCGCGAGCGCGGTGGACGCCGCGGTGTAGGGATAGACGTCCTGGTGCACCCGCGCTCCCCCGTCGCGGGCGTGGTCGAGCCGCTTCAGGGCCGTGGCCGTGGCGCCCCAGTTGCGCCGTCCGGTCGCCTTCAGGTGTGAGAGCTGGAGCCCGCATCGGGCGCCGGCGACGGTGTGGATGGCCTCCGCGACGGCCTCCAGCATCAGGTCGGACTCGTTGCGCACGTGGGTGGCGTAGACCCGCGAATGATCCAGGACCGTGGCCAGGGCACGCAGCTCTTCGGGACCCGCGTACACGCCGGGCGGATAGATCAGCCCGGACGAGAGACCGACCGCCCCCGCGGCGCAGGCGTCGTCGAGCAGGCTCTGCATCGCGCGCAGTTCGTCGGCCGAGGCGGCTCGCGCCTCGGAGCCGACGATCGCCTCTCGGATCGCACCGTGGCCGATCAGGTGCATCGTGTTGGTGATCTGGGTGCCACGGTCGAGCCGGGCGAAGTAGGCGTCGACGTCATGCCAGTCGGACTCGACGCCCCCGGCGCTCAGCCGCTGGGCGACCTCGCTCGTGCTGCCGGCCGCGGAGGCAGCGCCGAGCGGGGCCAGGGACACGCCGCAGTTGCCGACCACCTCGGTGGTGACGCCCTGGAGGATCTTGCTGGTGTCGGGCTGAGCGAGCAGGGCGGAGGCGTCGGCATGGGAGTGCACGTCGATGAAGCCCGGGCAGACCATCAGGCCCTCGGCGTCGAGCACCCGCAGCGAGTCGAATCCGGCCGGCGGCGGGTGCGCGTCACGGGCGGGTCCCTCGCCCGGTCCCCGGTCGAGCACCGCGTCGACGCGGCCGTCGACGACGACGAGGTCGGCCGGCCGCTCGGGCGCCCCCGTGCCGTCGAGCACGCGCGCCCCGCGGATCAACCACCTCGTCACGACGGGGTCCACGTGTGTCGGCGGCGGGTCACCGCGGCCAGCGCGTCGTCGTCCACCGCGACACCGATGCCGGCGCCGGTGGGCACGGCGATCGCACCGCCGTTCAGCTCGAACGGCGTCGTCAGGTCGCGCGCGTAGTAGCGGTCGGACGCCGAGACGTCGCCGGGGAGCGTGAAGCCGGGCAGCGCTGCGAGTGCCAGGTTCGCCGCCCGTCCGATGCCGGTCTCGAGCATCCCACCGCACCACAGGGGCACCCCGGAGCCCAGCGCCCACGCGTGCAGGTGCAGCGCCTCGAGGTACCCACCCACCCGAGCCGGCTTGACGTTGACGATGTGGCACGCGCCGAGCTCGACCGCGCCGCGAGCGTCGCGAACCGAGCGCACCGACTCGTCCAGGCAGATCGGAGTGGCGAGGTGACGAGCGAGTGCGACGTGACCGGCAAGGTCCTCGGCAGCCAGCGGCTGTTCGACCAGCAGCAGGTCGAACTCGTCCAGCGCGACGAGTGCCGCGACGTGCTCGGCGACGTCGATCCGATAGGCGGCGTTCGCGTCGACCTGCAGAGCGATGTCCCCGAAGGAACGGCGCACCTCCCGTACCGGATCGACGTCCCAACCGGGCTCGATCTTGAGCTTGATCCGTACGTAGCCCCGGTCGACGTACTCGGCCACCTCGGCGAGCAGCGCGTCGAGCGAGTCGGCGATACCGACCGAGACGCCGGCGGGAACCCGGGCCTGCGGCGTGGCCCCCGCGGGGAGCGTCTGCGCGAAGTGGTCGACGAACGACCTTCCGATGGCGCGCAGACCGGCGTCCAGGAGCGCCGTCTCCAACGCCGCCTTGGCCATCCGGTGTCCGGCGATCGGGGCGAGCAGGTCCGCGACACCGCCCGCCGACCAGCGCCGGCCGCTGGCTGCGAGCCTCGGCAGCAGGTGTTCGAGGAGGACGTGCTCGGCGCCGGCCAGGTACTCCTCGGAGTAGAGCGGCTCGGGGTCGGCGGCGCACTCGGACCACCCCACGACGCCGTCGGCGGTCTCGACGCGGAGCAGGAGGGCGGCCCGTGTCGTCGACGTGCCGAAGGAGGTGCGGAAGGGGCGCACGAGCGGCAGGCCGACCTCGACCAGGTCGATCCGCGACGGCGTCAGCGCGAGCGGATCCTCGGCGAGGTCGAGCCGCTCGAGCGTCGAGGCGCTCACCCGACCACCGCCGTCTGTGCCGGCGCACCGCAGAGGCGGTACCAGCCGCCGCGCGTGAACCCGCTCACGCGATGGCCCTCGTCCATCAGCCCGCCGAGCCAGGCTCGGGTCAGCTCACGCCAGATCGGCACGCTCGGGTCGCGGGCGGCGCGGAGGGCGACGATGTCGTCGGGCACCCGGACCCAGGTCGTCGTCAGACCGCCTTCGTCGGGCTCGGACTCCAGCACCGCCACCTCCCCATCGGGACCCTCGATGGCGCGACGCCATGTCGCGTTGCGATCCGGATCCGCGAGGTCGGTGCGGGGTGAGGCCGATGCCAGGTCCCATACGAGCACCCACCGGTCGCTGCGGTCGCCCGCGTTCATCTCGTCGGCCATCTCGCCGAAGAAATCGGGCTGGTAGGCCACCGCGTCGGCACCGAGACGCCCGAGGTTGAACCAGGCATTGCGTCGGACGAGCGGGTCGAACGTCCAGCGCATCGTGCTCGCACCACGATCACGAGCCCAGGACCGCTGATGCCTCTTGATCGCGGCACCGAGCCCACCCCGCGCGTGAGCGGCGACCCCGACGAGCAGCGAGTACGAACTCGACGGCTCGGCGCCGAGCAGGCAGACGCCGGCGCCGACCACATCCCCGGCCCCGTCGGTGGCCACGGCCACCTGGTGACCTGCATGTGCCAGGCCGACCAGCACGTCCAGCGGCATCGGCGACTCCGAGGTGGCTCCCCACACCCGACGGAACAGCACCTCGACCTGGGCCAGGGTGGCCAGATCGTGGCTGTCACGGATGAGCATGGCGTGATGCTGCTGGAGGCAGACGCTTCCTGTCATTGTCGGATCCAACAACCTCACTGCTGGACAGGTATGTGATCACACAATTAATCTGCGCCGATGCGCACCCAGGTCACCGCGGGAGAGCTCGCCGACCGCCTCGCCGACAGTGGGATCCGACTCGTCGGTGGCGACCCGACTGCACCGGTGCGCGGCGTGGGATGCACCGTGCACGATCCGGTCGCTCCCACCACCGGTCCGGCGTCGGGGGTCGTGCTGGGGGTCGGCGTGCGGATCGACGATCTCGGCACCCTGCGCGCCCTGGCCGATTCCGGCTACGACGCGGTCGTGCTGCGCACCGAGCCGGGCGCGCGTCTCGACGACGCACCGCTACCCGTGCTGGGTGCACCACCCGAGGCCGCCTGGCTGCATCTGGACTCGCTGATCGGCACCGTGCTCCAGCGCCTCGAGCCCCGGGACGGCAGCGAGGACCTCTTCGAGATGGCGAACTCGGTCGCAGCCATGGTCGGAGGAGCGATCGCCATCGAGGACCCGGCCCGCAAGGTGCTTGCCTACTCCACCCTTGCGGGGCAGGTCATCGACGAGGATCGACGAGCCGCGATCATCGGGCGCCAGGTGCCCGACCTGCCCGAGAACGACCGTCAGTACGCCAGCGTCTACGCCGCCCACGGTCCGGTGCACATCCGCGGCGAACGGCCCGGAGACCTGGACCGGGTCGCCGTCGCGGTGCGCGCGGGCGGCCAACTGCTCGGGTCGCTGTGGGCCATCGACGTCGGCCTGCCCGCACCCGGCGCCCCCGACTCCGCTGCCCCCGACGATCCCGCGGCCGAGGGATCCCCGGACCGCCGGGTGAGCGCGATGGGCGAGGACGAGTTGATGATCCTCGGCCGTGCCGCGGAGATCATCGCGTTGCACCTGCTCCGCGTGCGTACTGCCGCGGAGGTGATGCACCGGCAGCGCGCGGACCTGACGCTGCGCGCCCTCGGCGGTGGCCCGGACGCCGAGCTCTCGGTACGGCGGCTCGGGCTGGACCAGGGCGGCCCCTTCACCGTCGTCGCCCTGACCTCGACCACGTGGACCACCGATCTGGAGCAGATCGCCTGGCAGCGCTTCCTCGGGGTCGTCTCGGCCTATCTCAGCGGCTGGCAGAGCCGCTCCGGACTCGCCACGGCCGGCACGACCGTCTACGTGCTGCTCAGTGGCCCGATCGTCACCGAGATCGATCGCGTGGCGAGCAACGTCGACGTCATCGTCGAGCGCGGGCTGCGCCTGGGCCTGCATCTGCGTGGCGGCGTCGGGGGTGCTGTCGAGCGGCCAGATGCGCTGGATAGGTCGCGCGACGACGCCGATCTTCTCGTGCTCCTGCCCCGACGCGAGGGAGAAGGGCCGCTGATCACCGCCGACGCGTGCCGGAGTCGACTCTCCCTGTTCACTCTGGCCCGACTCGCGACCGACGAGCCGCGGCTGCTGTCCCCGACAGCGCTGTCGATGTTGGAGCACGACGCACGCCGCGACACCGAGTTCGCCACGACGATCCGGATCTGGTGCGAGCAGGGCATGGACGTCGCGGCGACGGCGCGGTCGCTGACGGTGCACGTGAACACCGTGCGATACCGACTGGCTCGCGCTCGCACGCTGTTCGGCATCGGCGACGATCCCGACGATCTGCTCAGCCTCTGGCTCACCCTGCGCCTGACGGCCTCCGGGCAGATCGCCGATCAGCCCGGCTGGTCGGGGATGCTGCCGGCCAGCCAGTAGAGCGCTGCGCCCACGCCGACGAGCAGCGCGACGTCGATGAGCCGGTGCCGGACAGCGAGCATGCCCGCGTCGCGCTGGGGCAGGACGAGTCGCAACAGCCCCGCCGTCCCGAGGCAGCCGGCGAGGATGCGCACACCCCAGCGCCACTCGTGCGCCATCACGACCGCCACCGCCAGGGTCGCCACCACCAGAATCGCGATGTAGAACGCGCCGCCGATCGTCGAGGGGTAGCGCCTCGGCTCCTCGTCCGGTGGCTGGTCGTCACCGGCGTCCGAGAGCGCTGCTGCCGAACTCAGCGCCTCGTCGGGCTCGCCGGGGTCGCCGGGCTGGCGGAGACCCTCGGACTCAGTGGACATCGCGGACACCGGCCTCAGCCGAGCTTCGCCTCGGCCATCGCGACGATGTTCGACAGCAGCATCGCGCGGGTCATCGGCCCCACACCGCCGGGGTTCGGCGAGACCCAGCCGGCGACGTCCCAGACGTCGTCGGCGAGGTCGCCGGCGATCTTCCCGTCGACGCGCGAGACGCCGACGTCGAGGAGCGCCGCGCCGGGCTTGACCATGTCGCCGGTGATGATGCCGGGCACACCCGCCGCGGCGACCACGATGTCGGCCTTGCGGGTGTGCGCGGCGAGGTCGCGGGTGCCGGTGTGGCACAGCGTCACGGTCGCGTTCTCCGAGCGACGGGTCAACAGCAGGCCGAGCGGGCGACCCACGGTGACCCCGCGGCCGACCACGCACACCTCCGCGCCGTTCAGCGGTACGTCGTGACGACGCAGCAGCTCCACGATGCCGAAGGGCGTGCACGGCAACGGCGCCTCGGTGCCGAGCACCAGCCACCCCAGATTGGTCGGATGCAGGCCGTCGGCGTCCTTACGGGGGTCGATGAGCCCGAGCACCCGATTCTCGTCGCGGCCCCGCGGGAGCGGCAGCTGGACGATGTAGCCGGTGCACGTCGGGTCGGCGTTGAGCGCGGCGACGTGCTCCTCGATCTCGGCCTGGCTCGCCGTCTCGGGCAGATCCACACGGATCGACTCGATGCCGACCTCGGCGCAGTCCTTGTGCTTGCCACCGACGTACCACCGCGAGCCCGGGTCGTCACCGACCAGCACCGTTCCCAGGCCCGGCGTCACACCTCGCTCGCGCAGCGCGGCGACCCGCACGCGCAACTCGTCCTTGATAGCCGCTGCGGTAGCGGTGCCGTCCAACTTCTGCGCACTCACGCGCGGAGTCTAGTGGTGCGTCCGAGACGTTCTGAAACGGTTGGCGCGCTCCCGGTGCGTGCAGCGCAAGGCGCCGGCGCGCAGCCATACCGGGTCGTCTCGCAAGCGCCGGCAACGCCGCGGGGTGCGTGCCGGGGGGTGCGCGAAGCGCATCAGAACCTCCCGGACGTGCCGCTAGTGCCGCACCCGAGCGCTCACCTTTCGACCTCGGCGCAGTGTGCCCAGGCGGTCGCGGACCCGGCGTCAGGAGCCGATCGGTGCACCGATCCGCACCAGGTGGCGCTCCGCGGCGCGCGCCGCCGGGTGCGAGACGGCTGCCGCCGTGACGGCGATGACGGCGATCACGGCCCAGCCGGGCGTACCCCAGTGCAGGGCCAAGAAGGTGTAGAGCGCCGGGAAGATGATCGGCTCGATCTGGTAGCCCATCCCCCACACGCCCTGATAGTCGCCGAGCCGGCGGTGGTCGGAGAGCTCGGCCGCGAACGCCCATCCGGACGCCGACTGCCACAGTTCCGCGCCGGTGATGGTGATGTGGCCGATCCAGATCAGCACGATCGAGACCCATCCGACGGTCTCGTGGGTCACGCCGATGACCAGGCAGGAGAGCACGAAGGCCCATCCCGACCACCGCACGGCGCGCAGGGCGCCGTCGACGGTCTCCGCGCCTCGGGCCGCGCGCACCTGCAGCAGCACGGCGAGCACCGTGTTCGTGCCGAAGAGCCAGGCCAGCAGGGTCTGCGGGGCGTCGGTGCGTTCGACCAGCCACAGCGGCACCACGACGTTGAGCAGCACCTGATTGGAGCTGAGCACGCCGTTGCACACCGCGAGTACCACGAAGCCCGCGTTGCGCAGCGCCGCCGGACCGGCCTGCTCGAGCGCGGTCTGCGTGAGGGCGGGGCGCGCGACCTGCGGAAGGAGGCCGATCATCAGCCCGTTGAGCACCAACAGGCCACCGGTCAGCAGCGGCACGGCGATGATCGCCTCGCGCGTACCGATGCCGAGCGCGATGCCTCCGGCGCCGGCGCCGAGGGTGTAGCCCACGTTGCGTGCCGCGCGCATGTAGGCCATCGAGCGGACCCGCGTCTCGCGCGGGAACACCGCGATCCGGTACACCTCGCGCGCCGAGCGTCCGGCGGTCTCCACGACGGCGAGCACCGCGAGCATCGTGACGAAGAGGGCGAAGCCGTCGATCAGCGGCCAGGTCAGGTACAACGCCGCTTCGGCGAAGGCCGTCAGGACCCACAGCAGTTTGGCCCCGACGCGGTCGCTCAGTCTCCCCAACGGCACCGACAACGCCAGGCTGACCGCGGCGGCCGCCGACATGCCGAGTCCGACCTGCGCACCACTCAGGCCGACGATCTGGGTGAAGAAGACCGCCGTCCCGGTCAGGAACGATCCGGTCGCGAACGCGGACAGGACGCACTGGAACGCCAGGTCGCGCTCCAGCTTCGATGCGGGCAGCAGCCCCGAGAAGAACCCCACCCTCCGCATTGTGCTCCTGCACTCCGCCGCCGCGCCTCCCCGATTCGTCCGTCGCGCAGCCTCGGGCGCGGCGGACCTCCCCGCCGCACCCTCTCGGCCCACCGGGTCTCGACCCGCTTTCGCGACGTCGTCCCTCAGTCGCGGTCGCTGCGGTTCCTGAGGAGCGAGCCCAGCGAGCGTCTCGAAGGGCACCCCCCGACGACCGCACCCGCTCGCGCGGCTGCGATCAGTGGAAGAAGTGGCGGGTGCCGGTGAAGTACATCGTGACGCCGGCGGCCCCGCAGGCCTCGATGGTGAGTTGGTCGCGCACCGAGCCACCCGGCTGGACGATGGCGCTCACGCCGGCCTCGATCAGGATCTGCGGGCCGTCCTCGAAGGGGAAGAACGCGTCGCTGGCAGCCACCGCCCCACGAGCCCGCTCGGCGCCGTCGACCAGGGTGTTGGCCCGCTCGACGGCGAGCCTGCAGGAGTCGACCCGGTTGACCTGGCCCATCCCGATGCCCACCGAGCCGCCGTCCTTGGCCAGCAGGATGGCGTTCGACTTGGCCGCGCGGCACGCCTTCCAGGCGAACGCGAGGTCGGCCAGCACCTCTGGCGAGGCCGCCTCGCCGGTCGCCAACGTCCAGGTGCTCGGGTCGTCCCCGCCGCCGTCGACGACGGCGTCCACCCGGTCGACGGTCTGCATCAGCAGCCCACCGGAGATCGGGCGGGTCTCCACCGCGGCGCCGGAGACGGCGTCCGCGACGAGGATGCGGATGTTCTTCTTGCCGGCCAGGATCTCCACAGCGCCGTCCTCGTAGCCCGGTGCCACGATCACCTCGGTGAACACCTCCGCGACCTGGCGGGCCATCTCGACGCTGACCGGGCGGTTGGAGGCGATGACACCGCCGAACGCCGAGACCGGGTCGCACTCGTGGGCCCGGCGGTGGGCCTGCGCGATGTCGGTACCGACGGCGATGCCGCACGGGTTGGCGTGCTTGATGATCGCCACCGCGGGCTCGGTGAAGTCGCCGGCCGCGCGGCGGGCGGCGTCGGTGTCGACGTAGTTGTTGTACGACATCTCCTTGCCGTGCAGCTGCTCGGCCTGGGCCAGTCCGGTCGGACCGGAGCCGTTGAGGTAGAGAGCCGCCTGCTGGTGCGGGTTCTCCCCGTAGCGCAGGACCGCCGACTTCTCGTAGGTGGCCCCGACCCACGCCGGGAAGCCCGTGCCCTCGGACGTGTCGGTCAGCACCGAGCTCATCCACGAGGCCACCTGCACGTCGTACGTCGCGGTGTGCACGAACGCCTTGGCAGCCAGGGCCTTGCGCTCGTCGTAGCTGAAGCCGCCACCCTGCGCGGCCTCCAGGGCTCGGGTGTAGTCGGCGCCGTCGGTGACGATCGCGACGCTCGGGTGGTTCTTCGCGGCGGCGCGGACCATCGACGGGCCGCCGATGTCGATCTTCTCGATGCAGTCCTCGACGCTGGCGCCCGAGGCGACGGTCGCGGCGAAGGGGTAGAGGTTCACGACCACCAGGTCGAACGGCGCGACGCCGAGCTCGTCGAGCTGCGCGACGTGGGCGTCGAGGCGCCGGTCGGCCAGGATGCCCGCGTGCACCCGGGGGTGCAGGGTCTTGACCCGACCGTCGAGGCACTCGGGGAAGCCGGTGAGCTCCTCCACCTTGGTGACCGGCAGCCCCAGGTCGGAGATCAGCTTGGCCGAGCCGCCGGTGGAGACCAGCTCCACCCCGGCCGCGGCGAGACCTCGGACCAGCTCCTCGAGCCCGGTCTTGTCGAAGACGGAGACGAGTGCGCGCTTGATCGGGATCAGACCGGCGGGGTCGGACATGTGACGGGCTCCAGTTCCGGGGAAGATTCGGATGGAGGAAGCACCCAGGCGGTCGATGCTTCCGGCGTCACTCCCTGGTGGTGGCCCACCCGCGCCAGTCGTGTGGGGCTCAGGATACCGGTGTCGCACGCCCGAAACGCACCCGCCGTCCGTCGATCCGCACGCCCTCGCGGGCCATCCGGCCGACGTTCTCCACGAGCATCGCGCGCTCGGCGACCTTGATCCGCTCGTGCAGGGACTCGACGTCGTCGTCGTCCTCGACCGGCACCGCCGTCTGGGCCACGATCTGCCCGGTGTCGACCCCCGCGTCGACGACGAACAGCGTCGCCCCGGTGACCTTCACGCCGTACGCGAGCGCGTCGGCGGGCCCGTGCATCCCCGGGAAGGACGGCGAGAGGGCCGGGTGGGTGTTGACCGTGCGGCCACCGAAGGCCTCGAGGAAAGCGGGCCCGACGAGCTTCATGAAACCGGCGAGCACGACGAGGTCGGGCTCGTGCTCGGACACGGCCGCGGTCAGCGCGGCGTCCCAGGCATCGCGATCGGAGTGGTCGCCGACTCGCTCGACGAACGTCGGGACGTCGTGACGCTCGGCACGCGCCAGGCCCTCGATCCCCTCGCGGTCGGCACCGACCGCGACGACGCGCGCCCCGTAGGCGTCGTCCTGGGTCGCCTCCAGGAGCGCCTGCAGATTGGTGCCGCCGCCGGAGACGAGGACGACGAGACGGGCTGGCTTCGGCACGCGCTCATCGTAGTGACGCGACCCGGTGGTGCTGTCGATCGGTCAGCGCTGCTCGACGTCGGTGACATCCTCGGTGAGGCCCTCGGCGTCGTCGTCACGGTCGACCGGCTCCGACGTCCCGGCGAGCAACCGGCCGTTCCACCACGTCACGGCACAGGCACCGGCGACGGCACCCAGCACGAAAGCGGGCAGCGCACGCAACAGGGTCTCCATCGCGAACGGACCGACCTCGGCCATCCGGCCGGGCCCGACCGCGCCGCCCGCGACGGCTGCCGCGATGGCCACGAGCACCGCCGCACCCGCGCCGGCGATCACGGCGCGCACGATCGCCTCGTCGTAGCGCACGGTCGGACGACGCCACAGCGACCGCCCGCCCGCGTAGGCGGCGACCAGCGCCGGGAGCACCATCAACCACGGCGTCCAGCCCGGGGTCGGGCCGTTGTCGGGCAGCGCTGCGAGCAACGGCACCATTGGCAACGGGCCGAGCACGACGGTCGTGGGGCTCACCACCGTGCCTGCACCGACGGCGAAGCCCGGACCGAGCAGGTACGAGCCCGTGAACGCGACGGCGTTCGGCACGATCAGCAGCGTCAGCGCGACCACGATGAGGCTCTCGGGGCCCTCCGCGCCGATGAGCGAGAGCACGTTGGCGGCCGTGCTCAGATCGACGGCGAACGAGACGGCGAGCACGACCAGGCAGAGCAGGACCCACGCCACGAGCAGTCGCCGCAGCAGGTCGAGCGTGTCCGCGACCTGCGCAGGCAGGGGCGCCGTCCATACAGCGGCGCGGCCGGATCCCACGGCGATCGCGGGCACGGCCACCGCCAGGCACAGCAGCACCGACCACGCCATCACGTGCCCGGTGTCGGGCGCGGTCGACGGGGTTGCGGCCAGGGTCGCCACCAGCACCGCCGTCACGACGTACCCGGCTGCGAAGACTCCGGCCGTCACGGGCACCACGAGGTCGCGCTGCCCGTCGGCGACGCCGTCGGCATCGGGACCGTGACCCGACACCGACTCGCCGGCGCGCACACCGGATCGCCAGATCGCCCAGGCCGCCACGAGGGTCACGCCCCAGGGCATCGCCGTGATCGCGACGCCGTCGAGCTGAACCCCCGAGCCGTGACCCATCAGCCAGAGCAGCGCGCCGACCCGCAGCCCGTCGCGAGGAGCACCGTGTGCCCCGCCGTCGGTGGCGAACCATCCCATGACCCCACAGGCCAGCAGCACGAGGAGCGGAGCCACCGCCGCCGTCACGCCGGCGAGCGTCGCCACGACCGCGACCGGGCGCCGGGTCGCCAACTCGGCCCGCACCTGGGCCGCGGTACGGCCGGTCGAGCGATCCTTCGTGCGAGCGGCGGAGCCGGATGTCGCGCCGATTCGGGTCGAGGTCCTGGTAGCCATGGCCCCGCCATCTTCACCCGCCGGAGCGGCACCCCGGCGCTGCCACGCCGTCGGCTACCGTGCCCCGTGGCTGTCGCGACCGGTGACGGCGCGGCATGGGCCCACCCGGTGGTCGCCCGTCGTCCGCTGCTCCCGTGCGGCCGTCGGTCGAGGGTCGGCGTGGCCGACCAGGTCAGCGAACGAGCGTGCAGGAGGTGCGATGCGGGATTCCGCCCGGTTCGATGCGTTCTACCGCGACGCCCGCGACCGCCTCCTCGTGCAGACCTTCGCGCTGACCGGCGACAGCGAGGCCGCGCGCCGAGCCGTGCAGCAGGCCTTCGTCGTCGCCGCACACCACTGGCGCAAGCTCGAGCGGATGGACGACCCCGAGACGGTGGTACGGCCGCACGCGTGGCGGCTCGCCCAGCGCCGCGCGAGCACGCGGCTCTTCCACCGCGAGCGCACGGCCGACCCGCAGTCGGCCGCGATCGTCGAGGCCCTGGGGAATCTCCCCACCGCCCAGCGCAAGGCGCTGCTGCTCACCCAGTTCGCGGCGGTCACTATGGAGCAGATGGCTCGCGAGATCGGCCTGCCCTTGGAGCAGGCCGAGCGCGAGCTCCAGCACGGAGCAGCGCAACTCTCGCTCACGCTCGAGGTGCCGGTCGCCGGACTGCGAGCGGCCTTCGACCATCTCGGCACCACCACGACGGCGCCCTGGCCGCGCACCACGATCATCGAGCGCTCGGGGACCCGGCGTCGCCGCGCGCACAGCCTGATCGGCGCGGCGGGCGCCGGCGCCGGCCGCCGGGGGCCGGGGGGCGTCCGCCGTC
>NZ_JAHRHK010000020.1:12748-52249 GCF_021246465.1 Nocardioides sp. R-C-SC26
CCCGGCCCCCCGCCCGGCGCGGGGGGCCCCCCCCCGTCGCCGTCGTCGTGGCGCCGGGGTCCGTCGTCGTCGACAGCGCGGGCGCACGGCCCACCATCGACCGGGCCGCCCCGGCCCACCAACGCGACCGCGAGGTGAGCGACGGCGTCACCATCACCCTGCCCGAGCACGCCCTGCTCGCCTCCTCCGACATCTCCGAGCACTACAGCCGGCTCGACTGGACGACGAACCGCACCGGCGACAACTCCGGCGGCAACGGTCTCGTGGTGCCGTGCCAGCGCAGTCGCTACGCCGCCCCGCGGGGCGTCGCCGCCCTGGTGCGGGTCTTCGAGAGCAGTCGCGCGAAGAAGCAGCGACGCCAGACATTGACCCAACTCGCCGAGGCCGCGCCGTCCGAGGCGGCCTCCCAGCGTGCCTACCGCACCGCGGTGCGGTGGTTCGCCGGCTGCGACGCGCCACGGATGCAGCTGCTCAGCACGCGCGCACCCCGCGACGTCGGCGACGAGGCGGTCCTCCTGACACTGCGCTCCTGGCAGCGCCCGGTCGGCACCGTCGTGGTGGGCGTGGCCCGCACCGGCCGCTACGTCACCGCCACCGTGCTGCAGGCTCCCGGCGACCAGGCCCCGGGGCGGGGCTCCGCCTCCGCCCTGCTCGCCGAGGCCGTCGGAGGTCTCTGCATCCTCCCCGAGGCCGGAGCCTGCGCTCCGCGCTCACCCGCCACCCCGCGCCGTCCGGCGATCCCCACGGGGACGGCGCCCGCGATGCTCGGCGAGATCGACCTGCCACCCGTGCCGGGCGTGAAACGCCCCTGGGTCGGCACCCGCCCCCGCCGAGCGATGACGAACGACGCGGCGTCCGGCTGCGACGCCACGAGCTTCTCCGGCCGATTCCGCAAACGCCCCTTCCGCCACACGGCCACCCGCACGTTCGTCGTCCCCGAGGCCGGTCTCTCCCGCGAGTTCGGTCTCACCGAGACCGTCGGTGCACTCCCGGGCGCCGTCGCCGCAGCGCTGGTCGGACGGGTGCGGCGCCAGCTCTCCACCTGTGAGGAGCGCGACCTGACGACGTCCGTGGTGGAGGTGCGCAGCTCCGACGACGGCCCTCGCAATCTCAGTGTCTGGCGCCTGGACGTCCAGGTGACCGACAGCCGTGAGATCACGTTCTGGATGGCGTTCCTCCGCGACGGCGACGCCGTGGGGCAGCTCGGATTCGTGCCCGACGGCTCACGCGACATCGGTGAGGCCGGCTTCGTCGCCGTCGCCGAGCGGGCTCTGGAGCGCCTCGGCTCGCTGCGCGACTTCCGCGACTGACGCAGCCCGCCACGGCGACGGCTCGGCTCGGCTCGCCAGGAATCTCGGGTCGGCGTGCAACCGTGTGGGTCTTCGATGCGTATCACTCTCGACCACCGCGAACCACGCAGACGAGAGGAGGCCAGCGGAATGGACGAAGCCGAGTTCGACGAGTTCTACGCAGCCTCGTATCGCCGGCTGACGGGGCAGGTCTACGCCATGATCGGCAACCTGGACGAGGCACAGGAGTGCGTCCAGGAAGCCTTCGTGCGAGCGTGGGACCACCGCCGCAAGCTGGCGTCAGCCGACCATCCCGAGGCATGGGTGCGCGTGACGGCCCACCGGATCGCCATCAGCCGCTGGCGGCGCACGATGCGCTCACGCCGCGCACCTGACCGGGCCTTCGCACCAGCGGTGGCCGCGCCCCCCATCGACGAACGTCACGTGGCGCTCGTCGAGGCGCTCAAGGCACTTCCCGAGGACCAGCGTCGCGCCATCGTGCTGCACCACATCGCCGATCTCCCCGTGGCCGCCGTGGCCGTCGAGGTCGGCGCACCGGAGGGGACGGTCAAGGCCCGCCTGAGCCGCGGCCGCGCCGCCCTCGCCACCCTGCTCGACGACGGCACCGGCCTCACGGGAGGAGTGAGCAATGCCTGACCAGAACCGCGGCCCCGACCGCAACGACGACCTGTTCCACGACTTCCGCCCGGAGATCGGCATGAGCCCTGTGTCTGGTGCCGAGATCCGGCGCCGCGGCGACCGTCGTCGCCGCCGCCGCGCGCTGGCCACCGGGGTGGCGACAGCCGCGGTGATCGCCGCGGTGGTCACCCCCGTCGCCCTGAGCATCGCCGGCGACGACAAGGCCGGCGTCGATCCCGCGACGTTCCTGCCCGGCCGCGACGCCGCACTGCTGACGCCGTCCGACCTGCCCGATCGCAGCGAGCGCGGGGAGAACCAGACGCCGCTGCTGCCGTGGGAGCTCTGGACGCCGACCGAGGCCGCCGAGGAGTTCCCGCTCCTCGGCTGCGCACCCGGTTTGCTGGACCAATTGCCGGACGCGACGACGGCGTCGGTGCAGCTCGGCGCCGAGCTCGACCTCGAGCTCGAGCCGGGCGACGTCGTCCCGCCGTCGCCGCCGAGCGGCAAGGTCGGCGAGGTGATCGTCGACTTCGGCTCCGCCGCCGAGGCGATGGCGGCCTACGACACCCTCGCCGGACAGATCGCCACCTGCGACGATCCCGGCCCCGGCCGGCAGCTGACCGACTTCGCGAACTACGAGCCCCGCGACGTCCTAGCGGGCGACGGCGAGGCGTTCCTCGCCCGCCGCGACATCTGGGACGACGCCGTCTGCGACTGGCGGGACGGCTGCGACGGCTGGAACACCGAGTACCAGGGCCTGGCCCGGTTCGCCGACCGGCTCGTGGTGTTCTCCTACGCCGAGATCAATGGGAACTTCGAGCCCGAAAGGCTCGACCAGGCGGCGTCCGACGCCTTCGACCAGGCGCTGCTGAAGGCGGGCGCCCAGGCTCGTCCCAGCTCGCCGACGACCGAGCCTGTCGACTCGCAGATCCAGCCGGCCGATCCCGACGCCGGCTCGGAGTGGCTGGACGACCTGCCGCTGGACGAGGGCCTTGTCGCGATGGAGGCCGACGGCGGGGAGGCCCGCGGGCCGCGGCTGGGCCTGCACACCGTGACCTTCGCGGAGGGATCCTGCCTGGCTGGACTCTGGCCCGCCGCCGACGGCGTCACGTTGGGTGCCAGTGCCAGTGGCCCGGAGTACTACGACGCCCGGGAGGTCGTGCGCTTCCCCACGGTCGGCGAGGCCGCGGACGCCTTCGGGGCCGTGGTGGACGGCGTGCTGAACACCTGCCCGATCGTCACTAGCGACATCGAGGGCAACGACCTGACCTACACCGAGCTCACCGACCAGCGCGGGGAGCCGACCTTCGCCTTCAGCGCGATCTACGCCACCGGGGTGACGGGCAACTCCGTCTACGCGTTCGGTTTCTACGGCGACGCCGTCATCGCGATCCAGCGTTCGGGCGAGATGGGCGGCTCCCCCGAGTCCGTCCAGGCGGCGTCCACCGCGGCCCTGCAGGACCTCCTCCAGATCCGCGACGAGGTCTGCGACCGCACCGAGTGCAGCTCCTAGCCGGAACCACGTTGACCCGTCTTTGCGTAAAGACGGGTCAACGTGGTCTGCGGCGTTGACCCGTCTTTACTTGAAGACGGGTCAACGTCGGGTTCAGAGGTTCTGCATGATCTCCCGCATCAGGGCGGCGGTCTCGGACGGCGTCTTGCCGACCTTCACGCCCACGGCCTCGAGGGCCTCCTTCTTGGCCTGCGCGGTGCCCGAGGAGCCCGACACGATGGCGCCTGCGTGGCCCATGGTCTTGCCCTCGGGTGCGGTGAAGCCCGCGACGTAGCCGACGACCGGCTTGGTCACGTTGTCCTTGATGAAGGCCGCGGCACGCTCCTCGGCGTCGCCGCCGATCTCGCCGATCATCACGATCGCCTTGGTCTCCGGGTCGGCCTCGAACGCCGCGAGGGCGTCGATGTGGGTCGTGCCGATGATCGGGTCACCGCCGATGCCGATGGCCGTGGTGAAGCCGAAGTCCTTGAGCTCGAACATCATCTGGTAGGTCAGCGTGCCCGACTTCGACACCAGGCCGATGGGGCCCTTGCCCGCGATGGTGTGCGGCGTGATGCCGGCCAGCGACTCCTCCGGCGTGATGATGCCGGGGCAGTTCGGGCCGATCATCCGGGTGCCACCGTGGTTGGCCTCGGACTGCAGGTAGCTCCACACCTCGGCGGTGTCCTGCACCGGGACGCCCTCGGTGATGACGACCATCAGGCCGATACCGGCGTCGATGGCCTCGATGCAGGCGGCCTTGGTGAAGGCCGGCGGCACGAAGAGCACCGAGACGTCGGCACCGGTCTCGGCCATGGCCTCCTTGACCGAGCCGAACACCGGCAGCTTCTCGCCGTTCAGCTCGACCGTGGTGCCGGCCTTGCGGGCGTTGACGCCGCCCACGATGTTGGAGCCGGCCTGCAGCATCAGGTCGGTGTGCTTGGAGCCCATCCCGCCCGTGATGCCCTGGACGATGATCTTGGAGTCCTTGTTCAGGTAGATCGACATTGTTCTCTCGTCTCTATCTCTCGCCGGGGCTCAGGCGTTCGCCAGCTCGGCGGCCTTGTCGGCCGCGCCGTCCATGGTCGCGACCTGGGTGACGAGCGGGTGGTTCAGCTCGTCGAGGATCGCCCGGCCGGCGTCGACGTTGTTGCCGTCGAGGCGGACGACGAGCGGCTTGGTCGCCGCGTCGCCGAGGATCTCCAGGGCGCCCTTGATGCCGTTGGCGACCTCGTCGCACGCGGTGATGCCGCCGAAGACGTTGACGAACACGCTCTTGACCTGCGGGTCGTTGAGGATCACGTCGAGGCCGTTGGCCATCACCTGGGCGTTGGCGCCGCCACCGATGTCGAGGAAGTTGGCGGGCTTCACGCCACCGTGGGCCTCACCGGCGTACGCGACGACGTCGAGGGTGCTCATCACCAGGCCCGCGCCGTTGCCGATGATGCCGACCTCGCCGTCGAGCTTGACGTAGTTGAGACCGAGGTCCTTGGCCTTGGCCTCGAGCGGGTCGGCCTCCTCGCGGATCTCGAACTCCTCGTGGTGCGGGTGGCGCACCTCCGAGGCGTTCTCGTCCAAGGAGACCTTGCCGTCGAGCGCCTCGAGCTTGTCACCGGCCAGCCGCGCGAGCGGGTTGACCTCGACGAGCGTGGCGTCCTCCTCGACGAAGACCTGGTACAGCGACTGGATCATCGCCACGGCCTGCTCGAACACCGGCTCGGGGAACTTCGCCTCCGTGGCGATCGCGCGGGCCTTGGCCTCGTCGACGCCGGTGCCCGGGTCGATCGCGATCTGGCGGACGGCCTCGGGGTTGGTCTTGGCGACCTCCTCGATCTCCACACCACCCTCGACCGAGGCGATGCACAGGTACTGACGGTTCGCACGGTCGAGCAGGAAGGAGAAGTAGTACTCCTCCTCGGGCGGGGTCGCCGGCGTGACGAGCACGCGGTTGACCGTGAGGCCCTTGATCTCCATGCCGAGGATGTTGGAGGCGTACCCGAACGCCTCGTCGGGGGTCTTGGCGAGCTCCACGCCACCCGCCTTGCCGCGGCCGCCGGCCTTGACCTGAGCCTTGACGACGGTCACGCCGCCCAGCTCCTCCGCTGCCGCCTTCGCGGCCTCGGCGGTCTCGACGACGACGCCCAGCGTCGTCGTCACACCGTGCTTGGCGAACAGCTCTTTCGCCTGGTACTCCATCAAGTCCACTGATCTCAGTCCTTGTCGTCTGGTAGGTCGCCGCCGGGCGCGTCTGACCGCTGCCGCGCGTGCTGCCTGGGGCACCCTAGTCCCGCTCGCCTCCCGCTCGGGAACCCGGCCGGTGACTGGTCAGTAGCCAGCCGACGACCCCGTGGTGACATCCGAGCGACCCGAGCGATCCGCACGCGCGCCGCCACTGGTCCAGACCATCACCCGCCCGGAGGTGGTGGAGGATCCACAGCACCCACACCAGATTGTCGGTTCAACTACGCAGTCCTGGAACCATCCGTTAAAGTCTCGTCCCGTTGCGCCCGGCCGTCATCGCGCCGTCGCATCCCAGTCGTCGAGCTTCACTACGGGGTCTAACAGTCCATGGGGAACCACCGAGCGGAACGTCGCACCGTGCTGCGACGCACCTCGCCCGTCTCGCCGCGCCCCCTCGACAGCGACTCCAGCCCCTCGCCCGCCCCGCAGACCGGCGTCTCCGCGGCTCGTCCGTCGAGGGCGGCGTCTCCGGCGGCCACTGCCCCGGTCGTCGCTCGCACGCCGGTGCGGATCACCCCGAGCGTGGATCTGGTGGAGGCCCTGGAGAACTCGGGGACCTTCCACTTCACCGATCTCGACGTGACCACCGAGCTGCCCACCGTCGCCGTGGCGCCCTCGGTCGGCAAGCGGCGCGCGGTCAAGCACGCCGGGTCGCGCGGCCCCCTGTTCCGCGGCCTGCCCTCACCCCCGATCCTGCTCGGCCTGGCGACGCTCGCGGTCGCCGTCGGCGGCGTGCTGACCTCGACCGGCCCCGATCTCGCAAGCAACCAGCCGGCGCTGCGTCCCGCCTCGGCCCTGACCGGCGAGTCGGGCGTGGCCGGGGTGAACTCGATGCGCAACGGGTCGGTCTCTCGTTCCGCGGACCGCAGCGCGGCGGACGACGCCAGCGGCTCCGAGCTCCTGGCGGCCGCCGAGGCGCAGGCCGAGGAGCGCAACGACGCGCTCGGCCAGATGCGCGACCTGGCCGAGAAGCAGGCGAAGTTCCTCGCGGACAACCGCTGGATCCTGCCGCTCACTCCCTCGATCATCACGGCCACGTTCGGTCAGTACGGCTTGTGGTCCAGCTACCACACGGGCTTGGACTTCAACGGCGAGAACGGCGACCCGATCCACTCGATCGCGCCCGGCACCGTCACGTTCACCGGCTACGACGGCGCGTACGGCAACAAGACCGTGGTGACCCTCGAGGACGGCACCGAGCTCTGGTACTGCCACCAGACCTCCATCGGGGTCTCCGTCGGAGACTCCGTCAGCCAGGGCGAGGTGATCGGCACGGTCGGCTCGACCGGCAACGTCACCGGCTCGCACCTGCACGTCGAGGTCCGCCCCGGCGGCGGTGACCCCGTCGATCCGTACGCTGCATTCGTCGTGCACGGTGTCACTCCCTGAGCCGTGCTCCGGGAGTAGCGCGCGAGCCATTCGGCTCACCGGGTCTCGAGACGGTCGCAGAGCGACCTCCTCAACCACCGGTCGGGAGCCCGCCTACAGTTTCTCGACCGGCGCGTAGCGCAACAGCAGGCGCTTGACGCCCTCGGAGCCGAAGTCGATCGAGGCAGCGGCTCGGTCGCCCGCGCCATCGACGGCCACCACGGTGCCGAGGCCGAAAGAGTCGTGGGTGACCCGGTCGCCCGGAGCGAGGCTCGGGATGGCCCGCCCGGCCTTCGCCTTGGAGGCGGCATCCGCACGGGCGGCCGCGGCGGAGAAGTGTCGTCGGCCGGCCGCCGTCGGGGCACCGAGCCGGGGCGCGGTGGTCGCGGCGAGATCGGGACGGGCCCACCGGGTCTGATCAGCCTCGGTTCGTCTCCAGTCGACGAGATCGACGGGCAGTTCGTCGAGGAAGCGGCTCGCCGGGTTGTGGGACGGCGCGCCCCAGGCAGACCGGACCATCGCGCGACTGATGAAGAGCCGCTCGCGCGCGCGGGTGATGCCGACATAGGCCAGTCGCCGCTCCTCCTCCAGTTCCGGACGATCGCCGAGGCTGCGGGCGTGCGGGAAGACGCCGTCCTCCATCCCGGTCAGGAAGACCACCGGGAACTCCAGCCCCTTGGCGGTGTGCAGTGTCATCAGGGTGACGACGCCCTGGTCGGGGGTCGGCTCCCCGTCCTCGTCGGGGCCGGGATCATCGGGGATCTGGTCGGTGTCGGCCACCAGCGCGACGCGCTCGAGGAAGTCGGCCAGGCCCGGGGTGACCAGCTCGGCGTCGACATCGGCGGGATCGGCACTCGGTCCGGCCTGGGGGTCCTCGGAGAACTCCCGCGCGACGGCGACCAGCTCGGCCAGGTTCTCCAGCCGGGTCGCGTCCTGCGGGTCGTCGGAAGCCTCGAGCTCGGCGAGGTATCCCGAGCGTTCCAACGCCGTCTCGAGGACGACGTCGGGCCGCTCGCCCGCCGCCACCATCGACTGCAGCTCCTCGATCAGCGCGACGAAACCACGGATGCTGCTGAGGCTGCGGGTCGCGAGCCCGGGAGCATCGTGAGCGCGGCGCAGTGCGTCCCAGAAACCGATCCGGTCTCGGTCGGCGAGCTCGTTGATGCACTCGACTGCCCGATCACCGATACCGCGCTTGGGCACGTTGAGGATCCGGCGGAGGCTCACCTGATCGGCCGGATTCACGAGCAGGCGCAAGTAGGCCAGGGCGTCGCGAACCTCGCGCCGCTCGTAGAAGCGGACGCCCCCCACGACCTTGTACGGCATCCCGGTGCGGATGAACATCTCCTCGAACACCCGGCTCTGGGCGTTCGTGCGGTAGAAGACCGCGACGTCGCCGGGTCGCCGTCCGGCGTCGGTGAGGGTGTCGATCTCGCCGCTGACGAAGCGCGCCTCGTCGTGCTCGTCGTCGGCGACGAAGCCGACGATGCGCTCGCCGTCACCCGCGTCCGACCACAGCCGCTTCGCCTTGCGGCCCTGGTTGTTGCTGATCACCGCGTTGGCCGTCGACAGGATCGTCTGCGTCGAGCGGTAGTTCTGCTCCAGCAGGATGGAGGTGGCGTCGGGGAAGTCTTCCTCGAAGTCGAGGATGTTGCGGATGTCCGCCCCGCGGAACCGGTAGATCGACTGATCGGCGTCGCCGACCACCATCAGCTCGGCCGGCGGCACCGCCTCGGCTCCGGCGTCCTCGAAGCTGGCTGCGCACAGCTGCTGGATCAGCGCGTACTGGGCGTGGTTGGTGTCTTGATACTCGTCGACGAGCACGTGGCGGAACCGACGCCGGTAGGCCTCGCGCACGTCGGGGAACTCCGAGAGCAGGCGCACCGTCAACATGATCAGGTCGTCGAAGTCGAGGGACTGGGCCTCGCGCAGCCTCCGCTGGTAGAGGGCGTAAGCCGCTGCGTAGGTCTCCTCGAGGTGGTTGCGCGCCGAGGCAGTCACCTCCTCCACGTCGCGCAGCTCGTTCTTGTGGTTGCTCACCCAGTGCAGCACCGCTCCAGGCTGATAACGCCGCGGATCGACGTCGAGATCCTTGAGCACCAGCGTCATCAGACGTTTCTGATCCTGGGCGTCGTAGATGGAGAAGTTGCTCTTGTAGTCGAGCAGCCCGATCTCCTTGCGCAGGATGCGGACACACGCCGCGTGGAACGTGCTGACCCACATGATGCGGGCCCGTCGTCCGACGAGCTCCTCGACGCGTTCGCGCATCTCGGCGGCGGCCTTGTTGGTGAAGGTGATCGCCAGGATCGAACCCGGGTGCGCGCGCCGCTCGCTGATCAACCAGGCGATCCGCCGGGTCAGGACCCGGGTCTTGCCACTACCCGCTCCCGCCACCACGAGCAGCGGGTGCCCCTCGTGCCGGACCGCGGCGCGTTGAGGCTCGTTCAGCCCGTCCAGCAGTTCCTCCGCGCTCGGACCGCGCCGGCGAGCGGCGCCTGATCCACCGTCGACAGGGGGCTGGGCGACGGGGTCGAAACCGAGGGTGTCCTGCTCGCTGCTCATACTGCCGTCAGCCTACGGCCGGCCACCGACGAGGGAACCCGCCGAGGCCCGACGCTGCGGACGAGTCTCGTGTGCCGCTCAGACGTGGACGGAGGACCAGAACACCGCGACGGCGACGTTGACGACCGCCAGCCCCGTCAGCAGCACCCACAAGCCCTGGGGGATGCGCTCCTTGCGGGTGTTGGCCATTACCAGCACCAGCACGACCAGGCCGATCAGGAACTTGACCGCGACCTTGGCGTGGTTGACATCGGTGTCCCCGGCCTCCAGGACCCCGACCAACGCCAGACCGGCGACGAACGCCAACCCGGCGCCGTCGCGCATCGCGCCGTTGACGCGCTTCTCCCCCGGGCCGGCCTGGGCGAGCAGACCGCCGATCAGCGCCGCGAAGCCCAGGATGTGGAGGAAGAGGAAGATCAACCGCAGCGCGTCCATGTGGCGCACGATATCGGTCCGTTCGCGTGAGCCGAGCGGGGCGCGCTCGATCTCCTAGAGCAGGCGACGGTCCGAGGCCCACCGGGTCAGCTCGTGCCGCGACGAGAGCTGGAGCTTGCGCAGCACCGAGGACATGTGGGTCTCCACCGTCTTGATCGAGATGAAGAGCTCCTTGGCGACCTCTTTGTAGGCGTAGCCACGCGCGATCAGGCGCATCACCTCGCGCTCGCGTTCGGTGAGCCGGTCGAGATCCTCATCGACGCTCGCGATCTCGATGGCGCCGGCGAACGCGTCGAGCACGAAGCCGGCCAGACGTGGCGAGAAGACGGCATCGCCCTCGGCGACCCGACGGATCGCGGAGACCAGCTCCTCCCCGGTGATCGTCTTGGTGACATAGCCCCGGGCGCCGCCGCGGATGGTGCCGATGACGTCTTCGGCGGCATCGGAGACCGAGAGCGCGAGAAAGCGGGCCGGAGTGCCCGGGCTGCGACGCATCACCTCCACTCCGCCGCCGCCGGGAAGGTGGACGTCGAGCAGGACGACGTCGGGGGCGAGCGAGGCCACGGCAGCCACCGCCTCGTCGACGTCGGCGGCCTCGCCCAGCACCTCGACGTCGTCGTGACCGATGCCCTCGAGCTCTGCCCGAACCCCGCGGCGGAACATCGCGTGGTCGTCGACGATCACGACTCGTACCCGCGGGCTCGTCGGCTCGCTCATCGGCTGATTCCCTTCACTCACGATTGACCGGCTGCCGCGACCGGGCGAGCGACCCTCGAGGCCGTCACACCGACTCCGGGTCGGGCGCGGCCGCTCCCCGATCATCGGGCCGATCATCGGGCATCCCCTCCCGCTCCGGGACGGGACGGCGCAGGTGCAGTCTCACCTCGGTGCCTTCCCCGGGTGCCGAGCGCACCTCGCCGCTCCCGCCGTGGCGTCGCATCCGGTCGAGGATGCTGTTCCGCACGCCGTAGCGGTCCTCGGGAACGGCGTCGAGATCGAACCCGGCACCACGGTCGCGGACGTAGATGTCGACGGCGTCCGGCGAGATCTCGGCGTAGAGGTCGATGCGCGTCACGCCGCCGTGCTTGGCCGCATTGGTCAGGGACTCACGGGCAGCCGCGATGATCGGGCGAAGCGCCTCCTCGACGTCGCAGTCACCGACGGTGACGACGTCGACGCTCACACCGTGGACGTCCTCGGTGTCGGCTGCGACCGCCCGCAGTGCCGAGGCGACCGTCGAGCCGTCCGCCGTCTCACCCGCGTAGAGCCAGGACCGGAGGTCGCGTTCCTGCGCGCGCGCCAGGCGGGCCACCGTCGACGCATCGGCGGCGTTCTTCTGGATCAACGCCAGGGTCTGGAGTACCGAGTCGTGCAGGTGCGCGGCGACGTCGGCACGCTCCTGGGTGCGCACCCGCTCGGCGCGCTCGTCGGTGAGCTCGCCGACGAGGCGCCAGATCCACGGGCCGATCACGACACCGATGCCGAGGATGCCGAGGAGCCCCGCCACCAAGGCACCGCGTGCGTCCTGCCACGACCCGTCGTCGAGCCCGAAGGCGAACAGGGCGATGGCCACCAGCGTCACACCCGCGCCCACGCGGGCGTAGGCGGCCCATCCGCCGCGTCCGAACACGATCTGCACGGGATCCAGACGCCCGTCGAGGTCGAACCACCGCTCCCGTTGCGCCTCGTCGGCCTGACGCCACAGAAGCGCCACACCGGCGACACCGAGGGCAACCGGCCACACGATCGCACCGCTGCCGAAGATCGCCTGGACGCCGAAGATCGCGCCGATCGCCAGCGCACCCAGCACGATCACCGGCCCCAGGTCGCTGAGGCGACGGCGGGCGCGCGGGCGCCGCCCGCCACGTGCGGCACTCGCCAGGCCGGGTGCGAGTCGCTGATCGGCCGACACCGCCGAGGCGGCCGGCAGTGTCATCCACAGGCCCAGGAAGAGGAAGAGGCCGAACCCGCCGAGGACGGTGGCCACGATGAACCCGACCCGCACCCACAGCACCGGCCATGCCAGGTGACGGCCGAGGCCCCCCGCCACCCCTCCCAGCACGGCGGCCTCGAGTTCGCGCTCGGCGCGGCGAGCGTGCCAGACCTCCGGCGGGGCCGGCGTGGACGGGGCATGGGTGGTCATGGTCGGGCCATCGTCACACAGCGAGACGCCCTCGCTCATCGGTTGGCCCCCCGGCTGCGACCCTGGTGCGACCCCGAGTGCGAGGTCGGGGGCGGCCGCGACCCTCAGCCTGGAATCCACCGATTGTCGCCGGCTACGCGACACCATCCGGGCGCGTTGGCGGCGTTGCCCACGCTCAACGGTGCAACCAGATCGCCATCGCGCGGGCGCCTTGCCACCACACCCGCCTGATGCCGCTCGCCACGCCGACAATCGGTGAATCCAGGCCAGGGCGCAGAACCAGGGTGCTCCCCGATGGTGAGGAGCACCCGGACCGATCAGGCTGGAGCCATGACCACGAACACCACCCAGACGCCGTCCGGCGAGGCGGGTCCCGATGCCGGGGGGCCTCGCGTCGGTCGCTCCGAGATGCGCGACCTGGCGCGCCTGCGCCGTAGCAGCAGCGACCGCAAGATCGCCGGCGTCGCGGGCGGGCTGGCCCGTCACTTCGACATCGACCCGCTCATCCCCCGTGTCGCACTCGTCGTGCTCGCCTTCTTCGGCGGCGCGGGAATCCTGATCTACGGCGCGTGCTGGTTGATCCTGCCGAGTGAGGACGTCGACGACGCCACGGTTCCGCTCGATGACCGCAGCCGGGCGATCGCCTTGAGCATCGTCGGCGTCGTCGCCGCTCTGGCTCTGGTCGGCGACAGCTTCGCCGGGTGGGGCTTCCCCTGGCCGCTGGCCACCGTGGGCGCCATCGTGCTGGTCGTCCTGTACTTCCGGGGCAGGCGCGACGCCGGGAACTCGGTGCCGGCGCCCCCGCAGCACTGGGGTCCTCCGCCGGCGCCAGCATCGCCGGCCGGCACGGAGCCCGGCTCGGGGTTCGACCCGACACACGGTCAGACCCACGGCCAGCGGTACGGCGATCCGTCCGGCCCGACCTGGCCGACCGCACCGCACGCCAGCTACCCCCCGCCACTCCCGCGGCGTCGCGGCCCGCTGCTCTTCTGGTACTCCGTCGCGCTCATCGCGATCGTGCTCGGCTCGCTGTGCACGATCGAGTTCGCAGGCGGTTTCTCCTTCCCGGCCGGGCTCTACCCGGCCACGGCGATGGCCATCTGCGGCGTGATGCTCGTCGTCGGGGCGTTCTGGGGGCGTGCCGGCGGAGTCATCGCCCTGGGGCTGATCGCCGCGCTCGCCACCGTGGGCGCGACCGTGGCCGATCGGATCGACGCCGGACGGCTCGAGGCGCGACCGGCGACAGCATCGGAGGTGCGCGCGGACTACGACCTCGCGGTGGGCGAGCTGGTGCTCGACCTGTCGCACGTGACCGATCCGGACCGCCTCGACGACCTCACCATCGAGGTCACCGTCGACATCGGTCGCGCCTCGGTGATCGTCCCCGACGGCGTCGACGTCACCGTCGACAGCGAGGTGTCCCTGGGCGAGCGTCGCCTCTTCGGCGCCACCAGCGAGGGCAACAGCGGCACCAGCGTGATCGAGAGCCGCGACCTCGAGGCCGGACGGGACGGGACCGCCGGGCAGCCCGGGGCACCCTCCGGCGACGTCCCCCACCTCCGTCTCGACGTCACCGTCGGATTGGGAGTCATCGACATCCAGCGTGAAGGAGAGACCCGATGAACGAGTCCACCCACGAAGAGACCGCCCCCATCGCTGCCTCCTACGGCGCCGAGCGCGAGATCACGGGCAGCGTCGGGCCGACCGACACCACGATGGACCCCGCCGTTCCCGGCGCGAAGACCGACCCGGAGGCCACCACGGTGCTGCCCGGAGCGCCGTCGGCCGAACGCGCAGGGCGTCGGCCGATGGAGATCGGCTACCTGGTGATGGGGGTCGCCTTCCTCGGGCTCACCGGGATCTGGGCCCTGATCGCCTCCGACACCGTGCAGGGCGAGAACATCAGCTGGCTCCTCCCCCTGCCCTGGGTCTTCGGCGGCCTGGCCGGCCTGGTCGGGCTCATCGCACGCGACCGCCGTCGCGCTCGAGCCTGACCACGGCGGCCCGTCGACCACGAGCCGGATTCGGAGGCTGAACGGGCCGCCGCACACCGTGCACCGCTTGGTACCTTCGCTGCGTCATGAGCATGTCGCCGGACCCGCCCGCTGCTCCGGCTGTCGACGACCGCCGGAGTCGGTTCCGCGACGACGTCCAGGGCCTGCGGGCGATCGCGGTGCTCACCGTGATCGCCGCGCACTCCGGCGTCTCCTGGACGCCGGGCGGCTTCGTGGGCGTGGACGTCTTCTTCGTCGTCTCCGGCTACCTGATCACGCGCCTGATCCTCACCGGGATCGAGACCGACGGTCGCTTCCGGATCGGCACGTTCTACGCCCGGCGGGCCCGACGGATCATGCCGGCCGCGACCGTCGTGCTCCTGGCCGCCGTCGCCGTCTCGCTGATCTACCTGAACTTCCTGGAGGCCATCGACGCCGCACAGGATGCGATCTGGGCGGCGTTCTTCGGCGCGAACATCCGCTTCGCCACCGAGGGCGTGGACTACTTCGCACTCGAGGACGCACCGTCGCCGGTGCAGCACTACTGGTCGCTGGCGGTCGAGGAACAGTTCTACCTGGTCTGGCCCGTTCTGATCGGACTCGCGTGCCTGCTGACCTTCCGCCGCGCACGCGACCGCGCGCCGGTGAAGACGGTCGCCTTCTTCGCCCTCGCGCTCGGTGCGGCGAGTCTGGCCTGGTCGATCCACCGCACCGTCGAGGAACCGACCTCGGCCTACTTCTCGACCTTCACCCGGGCCTGGGAACTCGCGATCGGTGCTCTGCTCGCCACAGCCCTCCACCGGGGTCGCGCGATCCGGTTCCGGTTCATCACCGAGCCACTGGCCCTGGCGGGGCTGATCGGCATCGGCATCGCCGTCGTCGGCTACGACTCCACGATGGCGTTCCCCGGCTACGAAGCCCTGCTGCCGGTGCTGGCGACGGCGGGCCTGCTGCTCGCCGGTGCGCACCCGACTCGTACGCCCTGGACCTCGCGCCTGCTGGCCACCCGGCCCTTCCGGAGCGTCGGCGACTGGTCCTATTCGCTCTACCTGTGGCACTGGCCGGCTCTGGTCATCCCGCGCGTCGCCCTGGGTCGCGAGTTGACGGTGACCGAGACCGTGATCGCCGTCGCGCTGACCTTCCAGCTCGCGTACCTGACCTACCGGTTCGTCGAGCAGCCGTTCCGCACCGGCACGTTCTGGCGCGTCCGCCCTCGGCTCGGCGTGGTGCTCTACCCCGCGTCGCTCGCGCTCGTCATCCCGGCGGCGCTGGGAAGCCAGGCGTACGCCGAGTGGGAGGGCAGCGAGCGCGGCGATGCACCCGCGATCACCTCCGAGGCCTTCGGCATGTCCGGCCGCGACGTCACCGACCTGGTCGAGGCATCGGTTCAGGCCGGACTCGACGCCTGGCCCATCCCGAGCAACCTCACGCCGGACCTGCTCGACCTCAAGAACGACATCGCCGACGTCGGCGACTGCAATTACCAGCGGCCCGAGCGGCCGCTGTGCCGCCGCGGCGACGTCGACAGCGACCGCGTCATCGTGGTCACCGGCGACTCCCACGCTCGGGCGTGGATCCCCGCCCTGGAGCAGATCGCGGAAGAAGCCGGCTACGCCACGTACTACCTGGTCAAGCAGCAGTGCACCGCGGCCTTCGTCGACCCTGGCCAGCTCGGCACGGGAGATCCGTGGCCCGAGTGCGAGGAGTTCCACGACTGGGTGGTCGAGCAGGTCTCCGACATCCAGCCCGACCTGATGATCTTCGCGATGACGCCGCCGCCCACCGGCGTCTACGACGGCGATGTCTACTACGACAAGAAGCAGGACGTCTCGGCGGTGCTCGAGGGCGGCTACGACGCGATGTACTCCGCCTACGCGCCGTACGTCGACGAGATGGTGCTCCTCACCGACGTCCCGCGTCTGCCGTCGGAGCCGGGCACCTGCCTGGCCGAGCGCGACGCCACCCTGGGCGACTGCATGTTCCCGCCGACGGAGTGGAGCGAGGAGATGCGCGTGCTCTCCGAGGACGCCGCCCGCCGCAACGGCGTCGAGGCCATCGACCCCACGCCGTGGCTCTGCGCCGACGATCTCTGCCCGGTCGTGATCGGCTCGACGATCGCGTGGCGCGATCGCGGCCACATCAGCGCGACGCGGGCGGCCGAGCTCTGGGTGCCACTCGGCGTGGAGCTCGGGCTCCTCGAAGACACCGATCGCGGCGGCCGCAAGGGCCGCCGCGACCGGGACGGCGGTTGAGCGTCGTCACGGTGGTCGGGGAGATCGCCGCGACCGTCACGAGACCCCGCGAGTCGAACACCTACCTCGGCCGACAGGGGTTTCGAGACGCTCGCTGCGCTCGCTCCTCAACCACCGGGCGTAGCGGTGGTCGGGCACCTCGACCACCGAACGGCGATCAGATGCCGCTGATCCGCACGCCCGAGTGCGTCTTGTACTTCTTGTTGATCGAGATCAGGACGGCGGTCAGCGGCTCGAGCTGACGGGCGAGACGCAGCTTGCCGGCGTCCACGCCGTCGCGGCTGGTGACACTGCGAGCGAGCTCGATCGCCACCGCCTTGGCGTCGGCGTCGTCGCCGCAGACCAGGACGTCCTCGTGGTCGAGGTACTCCTCCTCGCCCCACAGCGTGACCGCGGAGACGTGGTGGAAGGCGCCGACCACGCGCGACTCCGGCGCGATCCGCTGGGCCGACTCTGCGGCCGAACCCTCGCCGGCATCGACGACGCGACCGTAGGGGCCGCCCTTGTCGAAGGCCAGCGGGTTCACGCACGAGATCACGACCTTGCCGTCGAGCGGCAGCGTCGCGACGAGCTCGTCGTGACCGTCGTAGGGCACGGCGAGCAGCACGACGTCGGCCTCGGCGCACGCCTCGGTGTTCGAGGCGCCCGTAACGGCGCCCGCGCCGGCGACGCCGGCGAGCCGCGTGGCGACCTCCTCGGCCACCGGCACCGCTTTCTCCGCGGCGCGCGAGCCGAGCACGACGTCGTGCCCGTGGCGCGCGAAGCGGTAGCCGAGGCCCCTGCCCTGCGGGCCGGTTCCTCCGATGACGGCGATGCGATAGGTCGACACGTTGTGCTCCTGGATCTCGTGGAATTGGTGGCCCTGCGGGACCGAGCGTGCCAGTGACTGCCTGAGGCTGGACGGCACGGCCACCGTCTGGTCTATTGTGACAGTACTACTGTCAGTATCGATTCCCCGCAACGATCTGCGCGACGTCGCACCGATCCCAGGAGCCTTGATGAAGCTTTCGACCATGCTCATGTACGACGGCAACCCGCGCAGCGCGGCCGACCAGGTCGTCGGCCTGGAGAAGGCCGGACTCGACCTGGTGTGGGTCGCCGAGGCCTACGGCTTCGACTCCCCCACCTTGATGGGCTACCTGGCCGCGAAGACCGAGCGCGTACAGATCGGCTCGGGCATCATGAACGTCTTCTCCCGCACCCCCGGAGCGCTGCTGCAGACCGCAGCGGGCCTCGACAACGTCTCCGCCGGGCGTGCCGTGATCGGCCTCGGCGCCTCCGGTCCGCAGGTGATCGAGGGCTTCCACGGGATGCCGTACGAGCGCCCGCTCGGCCGCACGCGCGACGCCATCGCCGTGTTGCGCCAGGGGCTGCGCCGCGAGCCGCTGGAGTTCTCCAGCCGCAACTTCACCCTGCCGCTGCCCGCCGACCAGGGTCTCGGACTGGGCAAGCCGCTGAAGCTGCTCACCAAGCCCGAACGTCCCGACGTCCCGTTGTGGGTGGCTGCGCTGGGCGACAAGAACGTCGAGATGACCGCCGAGGTCGCCGACGGCTGGATGCCGCACCTGGTCTATCCCGAGAAGACCCAGCAGGTGTGGGGCGCGGCGCTCGCCGCCGGTGCGGCCAAGCGCTCGGCCGACCTCGGTCCGCTGCAGATGACCGCAGGCGGCGTACTGGCGATCGGAGAAGGCCCCGAGGTCAAGGCGATGCTCGACTTCGCCCGCCCGATGTACGCCCTCTACGTCGGCGGGATGGGAGCGCGCGACAAGAACTTCTACAACGACCTCGCCTGCCAGTACGGCTATGAGAAGGAGGCCAAGGAGATCCAGGACCTCTACCTCGCGGGCAAGAAGGATCAGGCCGCTGCACTGGTGCCGGACGAGTGGCTCGAGGCGGGCAACCTGGTCGGTCCGGAGTCCTACGTCAAGGAGCGGATCGCCGCCTTCCGCGAGGCCGGGGTCACCCACCTGCAGATCATGCCGGCCTCGGCCGACCCGGTCGCGACCGTCGCGCACATGAAGGAGCTCGTCTCCTGAGCACTGCCGGTGGTTGAGGTGCCCGAGCGCCAGCGAGGGCCTCGAAACCCGCCCGACGCCGGTGGTCCAGGGGGCCCGCCCCCCGGGGGGGGGGGGGGGGGGGCGGCGCCACGACACCACCGCTTCCGACCCGCGGGGTCTCGTGACGGTCGCAGAGCGACCTCCTCGACCACCGACGTCGACGTGGATCAGCGGTCGCCCAGCGACCTGGTGATCACCGCGTTGGCAGCGCGTTGGAAGCCGGCGACGACGGCTTCCAACGTCAGTCTCCGCAGGGCCGAGACGGTCCGCTCCATCCGCAACGCGTCCTCGGCAGAAGCGGCGTCGCGCGTGTAGGGCTCCAGCACCTGCTCGTGCAGGATCGCCGTCAGCTCATCGGCGAGAGCGGCCATGTGGCGACGGATCGCCTCGTCGGCCAGCGCGACGCCGCGCTCGGGCACACCGAGGTCCAGCACCTCCAGTCCGATGCCGAGGTGGGGGTAGACCCGGTAGCCGGCGGCATCGATCTCGATCGCCGCGAGCCGCTGCAGCATGGCGAGGTCCGCGTCGCCGAGGCGCCGACCGGCCCGCTTGTCGAGCTGCCTGCGAGTCAGGACCTCGGGCGGCTCCGACGTCCACGATGTCAGCATCGCCCGCTGGAGAGCGAGCTCCTCGACGCTCGCTCCGTCGGGAACCGAGCGCAGGGTCCGTTCGATCGCTTGGAGGGTGAAACCGTGCTCCTGCAACGCTCGCACCAACTCCAGCCGAGCGCGGTGAGCCGGGCCGTAGTAGGCGATCCGTCCGCGTCGTTCCGGCGGCGGGATCAGGCCGAGGCTGGCGTAATAGCGCGTCGTCCGCACCGTCGTGCCGACGGCGGCCGCCAACTCGTCGATGGTGAGGCCCTCGCCCGATTCGGCAGCCTCTGGATCTGTACCCACAACGATGACAGTATTACTGTCACACTGTTGGTGGCGAGTTCTACGCCGTCATTCACGCCCCGAGTTCACGGAGGAAGCAGATGCCCGACACCCCGTCCATCTACGAGCAGGAGCACGAGGACTTCCGTGCCACCGTGCGCACGTTCATGGAGAAGGAGGTCGTCCCGCACCACGACCAGTGGGAGAAGGACGGGCAGGTCAGCCGCGAGGTGTGGCGCAAAGCCGGCGAGACCGGGCTGCTCTGCTTCGACGTCGAGGAGGCCTACGGCGGCGCGGGGATCAAGGACTTCCGCTACAACGCCGTCATCGCCGAGGAGATCTCACGCGTCGGCGCCAGCGGCCTCGGCTTCCCGGTGCACTCCGACATCATCGTCCCCTACATCAGCAGCCTGGGCACCGAGGAGCAGAAGCAGCGCTGGCTGCCGGGCCTGGTCTCCGGTGAGCTGATCTCCGCCATCGCGATGACCGAGCCGGGCGCCGGCTCCGACCTGCAGGGCATCCGCACGACGGCGGTCGACAAGGGTGACCACTACGTTCTCAACGGGTCGAAGACGTTCATCTCCAACGGCATCATGAGCGACGTCGTGATCGTGGTCGCACGCACCAACCCCGACGCCGGCCACCAGGGCATCAGCCTGCTCGTCGTCGAGCGCGGCATGGAGGGCTTCGAGCGCGGCCGCAACCTCGACAAGATGGGCCTCAAGGCGCAGGACACCGCCGAGCTCTTCTTCGACAACGTCGTGGTGCCCAAGGAGAATCTGCTCGGGGAGGAGGGTTCGGGCTTCGTCTCCTTGATGGTCAATCTCCCCCAGGAGCGGGTCTCGATCGCTGCGATCGCCGTCGCCGCCATCGAGCACGTGCTCGCGATGTCGCTCGACTACGCCAAGACGCGACAGGCGTTCGGCAAGCCGATCGGCGCCTTCCAGAACACTCGGTTCATGCTCGCCGAGATGGCGACCGAGGCCTACATCGCCCGGGTCTTCGTCAACGACTGCATCCTCAAGCTCAACGAAGGCAAGGTCGACACCGCCCTGGCCTCGATGGCGAAGTGGTGGACCACCGAGCTGCAGAAGAAGTTGACCGACATGGGCGTGCAGATCCACGGCGGCTACGGCTTCATGAGCGAGTACCCGATCTCCAAGGCGTACACCGACGGCCGCATCCAGACCATCTACGGCGGCACGACCGAGATCCAGAAGGAGATCATCGGTCGCTTCCTCGGAGTCTGAGACGGCCTGATGGATCTCGATCTTCCCGAGAGCGCCATCGCCGTCCGCGACGGCGTCGCGGCGGTCGCGGCCAGGTACGACCACGCCTACTGGTCGCGGTGCGAGGAGGAACACCGGTTCCCCCAGGAGGTCTTCGACGACCTCGGTCGCGGCGGCTGGTTCGGTCTGTGCGTGCCGGAGGAGTACGGCGGCGGCGGGCAGGGCCTGCTCGAGCTCGCCGTCGCCAACGAGACGCTGTGCGCCTCCGGCGGCGTCGCCGGCACCTTCTTCTACGTGACGACGCCCGGCTTCGGCGCGATGACGTTGACCCGGCACGGCACCGAGGAGCAGAAACAGCGGATCCTGCCGGGCCTGGCCGACGGCAGCATCCAGTTCTGCCTGGCGCTGACCGAGCCCGACGCCGGCAGCAACGCGATCGAGATCAAGACCCGGGCACGACGGGCCGACGACGGCACCGGCGACTTCCTGATCAAGGGCCAGAAGGTCTGGATCTCCAACGTCGAGAACGCCGACTGGATGATCGCGGTCACCCGCACGATCTCCGCCGCGGAGACCCGGGAGCACGGCCTCCCCCGGACGGCGGGCTTCACCCTCGTGCTCGTCGACGTCAAGGAGGCCCTGGCCGCGGGCACGCTCACCTACACGCCGATCCCCAAGATGGGCAGCAACATCCTGGCATCCAGCCAGGTGTTCTTCGACGACGTGCGAGTCCCGGCGAGCAACGTGATCGGCGAGGTGGACGCCGGCTTCGGTGTGCTGTGGGACGTGCTCAACCCCGAGCGCATCCTCGCCGCCGCCGGAGGCGTCGGCGCCGCGGAGGCCGCCCTCCGGATCGCCTCGGAGTACGCCCGCGAGCGCGAGGTCTTCGGTCGCCCGATCGGCGCCAACCAGGGCATCCAGTTCCCGCTGGCGCAGATCAAGGCGAAGACCGAGCTCGGCCGCCTGATGACCTACAAGGCGGCCTGGCTCTTCGACCAGGGTCGCCCGTGCGGCAACGAGGCCAACGTGGCCAAGCTGACCGGCGCGCAGGTGGCGTGGGAGGCGGCCGACCAGGCGTTCCAGACCCTCGGGGGAATGGCCTACTCCAAGGAGTACCCGGTCGAGCGGATCTTCCGCGACGCCCGGATCGGCAAGAACATCCCGGTCGCCGAACAGCTTGTGCTCGCCCACATCGGCACCTCGATGCTCGGCCTGCCGAAGAGCTACTGAACCCCCGGTGGTCGAGCTTGTCGAGACCCGCGCAGGGTCTCGACAAGCTCGACCACCGTCCGAACCCAGGCGGAACCCGGGCCGCCCCTCCTACGTTGTGACCAGCACATGCATGTGACCTGCGACACCATCACCGATCGAAGGGGATCTACGACTCATGACCGACGTCCTGGCCGAGCGCGAGCGCATCGAGGGCCGCATCGGCGGCCGCACCCTGATCGACCTCCTGGCAGGCACCGTCGCCGAGCACGGCGACGATCCTGCCTACTCCGACAAGCACCACGTGCCGGAGGGCCAGACCTGGCGCACCCTGACGTGGGCGCAGACCCGCGATCTCGGTCTCGACGTCGCCGCGGCTCTCATCGAGCGCGGCGTCGCCCCCGGCGACACGGTGGCGGTCATGGCCTCCAACCCCATCGNATCATGGCCTCCACCGGAATCGAGCACTACGTCGCCGACATGGGTGGCGTGCACGCGGATGCGACGCCGATGTCGATCTACAACACGCTCTCGGCGACCCAGGTCGCCTTCGTTGCCGGTGAGGCGAAGCCGACGGCGATCGTGCTCGAGACCGCCGATCACCTCGCCCGCTGGGAGAAGGCGCTCCAGGACGTGGCGAGCATCGCCACCGTCGTCGTGATCGAGCCCGCCGCCAAGCCGGACGGCGAGAAGTTCCTCACGTGGGACGAGTTCATCGCCCTGGGCCGCGCGGCCCGTGACCGCTTGGCCGAGGAGCTCGAGCGCCGCTCCGCCCTGGTCACGCCCGACACCCCCGCCACCATCCTCTACACCTCCGGCACCACCGGGAATCCCAAGGGCGTGGTGCTGACCCACCACAACGTCACCTACGAGGCGATCAGCACGCTGGAGCAGGCCGGCCTCGAGGGTGCCGACATGAAGGCGGTCAGCTACCTCCCGCTGGCGCACATCGCCGAGCGCGTGCTGGGCCTCTACGGTCCGCAGTTGCAGGCCGGTCACATGCACGCGATCGGCGATCCGGCACAGCTGCTGCCCGCCCTCGGCGAGGTGCACCCCACGGCGTTCTTCGGCGTCCCGCGGGTCTGGGAGAAGATCAAGACCGGCCTCTCCGCCAAGCTCGCCGCCGACCCCGACCCGGCCAACCGCGAAATGGTGCAGAACGCCATGGCGGCCGGCCTCGCCTGGGTACAGGCCCAGGAGGTCGGCAACGAGATGACTCCGGAGATCGAGGAGGCCTACCGCCAGGCCGACGAGCAGATCCTGGGATTCCTCAAGCTCCTGCTGGGGCTCGACCAGGTGGAGTGGGCAGCGTCCGCCGCGGCGCCGATGCCGCTCGACGTCGCCAAGTTCATGGCCGGCCTCGGCCTGAAGGTCTTCGACGTCTACGGCATGACCGAGACGTGCGGCGCGATCACCGCCAACGGCCCGGGGAACTTCCGCCTCGGTTCCGTCGGGCGAGCGACGCCGGGCATGGAGGTCGCGCTCGGCGAGGACGGCGAGATCCTCGTGCGCGGCCCGGTGTGCACACCGGGCTACCACCAGCAGGAGGAGGCCACTCGCGGGTTGATCGACGAGGACGGCTGGGTGCACACCGGCGACATCGGCACGCTGGACGACGACGGCTTCTTCGCCGTGGTCGACCGCAAGAAGGAGCTGATCATCACCAGCGCCGGCAAGAACATCGCCCCGTCGAACATCGAGAACTACCTCAAGGAGTCCCCGATCATCGGCCACGCGATGGCGGTCGGCGACGGCCGCCCATACGTCGTCGCCGTGCTCACCCTCGACGGCGAGATCGCGCCGGTGGTGGCCCAGCAGATGGGGATCGAGTTCGTCGATCTCGCCGACCTGGCCCAGAAGCCGCAGATCGTGGCGATGGCCCAGGCAGCCGTCGACGCGGCCAACGAACGGCTCTCCCGCCCCGAGCAGGTCAAGGCGTTCGAGTTGCTTCCCACGGAATGGACCGCGGAGTCCGAGGAGCTCACCCCGACCTTGAAGCTCAAGCGCCGGGTCGTGAACACCAAGTACGCCGACGTGCTCGACCGTCTCTACAGCTGAACCCTGTGATGAGCGGCGGCCCGTCCGCCGCTCATCGCCGCACGCCGTCTCACCCAGCCCGAGGAGCAACCGATGACCACCACCGACCAGCACTCCGACGCCGCCGTCGAGCAGAACGGCAGCGTCCGCCCCGGCTGGGTCACCGACGACCGGCTGGCTGGCTGGACCCGGTGGGTCTTCCGCTCCTCGGGCGGGAGTGAGACGACGTGCGCGACGGCGCCCTACGACGGTCTGCCGATCGCGCCCACCCCGGGCAGCCCCGCCCCCGACGCCGGCGATGCCTGCGCGAGCGCACGTGCGGCCCAGCGGGTGTGGGCGGCCGTGCCGTACTCGGCGCGCGCCGACGTCGTCCTGAGGTTCCACGACCTGCTGATCGAGCGTCAGGACGAGGTGCTCGACCTGATCCAGTGGGAGATGGGCAAGTCCCGCTTCAGCGCCTGGCAGGAGATCCTCCAGGTCGCCAACATCGCGCGGCACTACGCACGACACGGGTCGTCGTACCTCAAGGACAACAAGGTGCGTGGCGCGATCCCGGGTCTGACCCGCGTGAAGGAACAGCGCATCCCCAAGGGCGTCGTCGGCATGATCTCGCCGTGGAACTACCCGCTCTACCTCGCCGTCGGCGACGTCCTGCCGGCGCTGCTGGCCGGCAATGGCGTGGTCAGCAAGGCCGACAGCCAGACGGCCCTGACGCTGCTCTGGGCGCGTGACCTGATCGCCGAGGCCGGTCTCCCGATCGACCTGTGGCACGTCGTGGTCGGACCCGGCAGCACTGTCGGCGATGCCCTGATCGACCACGTCGACCACATCTGCTTCACCGGCTCCACCGCGACGGGCCGTCACGTCGGACGTCGCGCGGGCGAGCGGCTGGTCGCGGCATCGCTCGAGCTCGGCGGCAAGAACCCGCTGATCGTCCGCGCCGACGCCGACGTCGCCAAGGCGGCGGCCGGCTGCATCACAGCGGCCTTCGCCAACACCGGCCAGATGTGCATCCACATCGAGCGCGTGCTCGTGCACACCGACGTCTACGACGCGTTCCGTGAGGCCTTGGTCGACGGCGTCCGCGCGCTCGCGCTGGGCCAGGCCTTCGACTACACCGCCGACGTCGGGTCGCTGGCCTCGCAGGCGCAGCTGGACGCGGTGACCGCGCACGTCGACGACGCCGTGGCCCGCGGTGCCTCCGTGGTGGTAGGGGGACGTGCGCGGCCCGATCTCGGCCCCTTCGTCTACGAGCCGACCGTGCTCGAGGGCGTCACCACCGAGATGGCGGTCTGCCTGGAGGAGACCTTCGGCCCCGTCATCTCGCTCTACCCCGTCGGGTCCGACGCCGAGGCCATCGCCAAGGCGAACGAGGGGACCTACGGCCTGTCGGCGAGCATCTGGTCGAGGGACGAGGCAGCCGCCGAGCGGATGGCCGGGAAGATCCGGTCGGGCTCGGTCAACATCAACGACGGAGCCGCGGCGGCCGCGGGCTCGATCGAGGCCGGCATGGGAGGAATGGGCGACTCCGGGCTAGGCCGGCGCCACGGCTCCGAGGGCATCCGCAAGTACACCGAGTCGCAGACCGTGGCCACCCAGCGCCTGATGCCGCTCGGTCCCCCGCCGTCGATGGCCGTGGAGAAGTTCGTCGCGCTGGGCAACAAGCAGCTGGCATTGCTCAAGACCCTCCGCGTGCGCTGAGGCCCGGTCGACGGTCAGACACCGAGCCGCAGGAGCGATCCCGGGACGGACTGCATGCCGGCGAGGACGTCGGCATGGCACCGCACCGCGCGGCTCAGCTGCTCGGGAGGAATCCGATCGGGGGTGTCCTCGATGGTGTGATAGTGCGGCGTCGCCATGGTGAGGCTGGAGCTCGGCACCCCGTGGTCCCCCATGATCCCCTCGAGATCGGGATTGGGCGTGAACGCCGGGATCGTCGGGCCGGGCACTACCGGAGCCAGCCGGTGCCGCAGGAGGGCCGGCGTCCAGATGGCCGCCAGGGTCGGGTGTGCGGTGGTGAACAGTGCCCGCTCCTGGTCGAGCGGCGTCTGGATGGAGAGTCCGAGCATGTCGATGATGCCGCCCGTCGAGAGGTGCTCCTCGTGGTGGGCGGCGAGGTGGTCGAGGTTCACGAACGCATCGAGGCGACTCATCAGGCGCGAGTGGGTGCGAACCCAGTGCTGGAGTCCGCCGAACGGGAATCCGGTGTCGTGACCGGTCACCGAGACGAAGTACATGTCCTTGGGGCGTTTCGCTCTCGGCACCCGGGCGAAGTGCTCGGCCAGCCCGATCAGGCCGGCGGTGCCGGTCGCGTTGTCGAGCGCGCCGGTGAACCAGGAGTCCACGTGGGCGGCGATCATCAACGCCCCCGACTCGGCGCCCGATCCCGGCAATACCGCGGTCACGTCATGGGTGTGGCCGTCGACGTGCCGCGCGTCGAGGCGCCAACGGATACGAGAGCCCGCCCGCGCCGCGCGCCGCAGCCGGGCCAGGTCGGTCGCGCCCAGGTTGAACGCCGGGATGGGATTCTTGTCGAGCTGGTTGGCGCTCGAACTGGTCGGCCGGATCAGGTTGTCCGGGGCATCGGAGGTCACGAACATCGCGACTGCTCCGCGCGCCGCAGCGTGCGCGTAGACGTCGCGGTAGGTGCTGAAGACGTTCAGCAGGGCCTTGCCCGTGACGACGACGGCCTTGCCGCGCAGGTCGTGAAGCGCCAGTTCGGGATCGGAACCGAAGCCGACGTCGACCAACGGCGCCTCACCTTCTCCGCCATGACTCGACCACAGGGGGAATGTCGCGATCGGCTGCAACCCACCGTCCGCACGCAGGTCGACGCGCCAGCGCGAGAGCTGCCACTTCCGAAAGCCGTAGCGGTCGACCTCGGTCCGCAGCCCCGCCGCGCGGAGACGGGCTGCGACCCAGTGACTGGCTCGGCGTTCGGCGGGGTAGCCCGTCCACCGGGGGCCGAACGCACAGACCTCGCGGACGTGGCGGTGCAGCCGAGCCGGGCTCAGGGGGTCGGTGCCGGCTCCCGAGGCGGGCACGGCGGCCATCCCGGTACCGGCCACCGCAGCCGCCGCGACGCCGGCGAGGAAGGTGGTGCGGGTCATCATCGTCATCGTCCGAGCCTCGTCAGTGTCCATGCGACGACCGGTCCGGCTGCGAATCGGTCGTCGACGACTTCGGGGTGGCCGGCCGGCCACCGCGCGTAGGTGATCGGGACGCCGGCGGCGCGGTAGTCGCGCACCAGCATCTCGGTGAACGGCAGCGGCGCGACGGCGTCCAGGATCCCGGCGTCGATGCGCACCGGCAGACCCGGTCGCAGGTGGAGACGGCGGACGTCATTGGCCCGCATCACTGCGATGAGTCGAGCGATCGCCTCCTCACCACGAGCTCCGGTGACGGCGGAAGGCGCCAGCCCGCCCCAGGAGTCGGATCGTGGGAGGTCGACCAGGCATCGCTGCTCCAGGTGGGGCAGCAGCGCCACCGCCTCGTCGCTGAGTCCGCCCCGGGTGAGGAGCCGGCGCAGCGGTGCGTCGACGGTCGCGGCGCCGCCGATGATCATCCCGGCGAGAGCGACCATCCCGTTCACACCCGGCGCGGCGACCGGCGTCCGACGCAGCAGCTCCAGCGTGGTGTCCATGCGCGTCACCGGCGTGAGGGCCACGACACCACGCAGGCGGGTGCCGCGAGGGAGCCACTGGTCGGCGGCACCGGTGAAGAGCGCGCCGACGCTCCCTTCGGAGTGGCCCACGACCACCCAGTCAGCGCCCAGCCGCGGCTCGTGCTCGCGGGCAGCACGCACCATCGCGACGACCGATGCCGCGAGTGACCGTCCGATCAGGTACGGGTGCGGACCCGGTGTGCCGATCCCCTCGAAGTCGGGGCGCAGCACCGCGACGCCGGCACGGAGGAGCCGGATCGCGATGTCGTCACCACGCGTCATGCGCTCCCGTTCGCTGTTGCCGGGTGTCACCTCGCTCGGGTCGCACATGTCGGCCGAGCCGGTCGTGACGTGGTTGTAGACGACGAAGGGCCAGCCGCCGGCCGGCGCCTCACCCTCCGGCAGCAGCATCAGTCCGGTGGCGGCCGCCCAGGTTCCCCGCACCGAGCGCATCCGGTAGCGGAGCACCTGCGCTACCGACGACGGCTCGACCACGGCGAGACCCCGCGCCGGCGAGACGTCGAGCACGTGAGGAGTGCGCGGCGCCTGCGCCACTGCTGCCACCGCCCTCCCGACCGCGGGGGCGGCCGGCGGCGGCACCTGCATCGTCGTGGTGCAGACGGCGACGGCGAGCGCGATGCTCGCGCGATGGAAGGTCCTCATGGGCCGAGGAACTGGAACCACAGGTCGCGGATCACCGTCGAGACCGGGGTCGGCGTCAGACCGATCAGGTCGCTGGGCATCGGCTGCATCGCATCGACCAACTGGGCGTAGGCGCGCGCGACGGGGCGCAGCGACGCGACGTCGACCTTGTCGAGGGTGTCGGCTTCGTCATACATGTAGATCGGCCCGGCGATCAGGCTCGCCACGGGCACCCCCGACAGCAGGGCCCAGTTCGCGTCGGTCGGGATGCCGACGGTGCCCTGCATCGGAGTCGCGTTCAGCATCGCGGTGCCTCGGAGGTCGTTGTCGACGATGATCCCGGCCAACCGCGCCTTGAGTAGCGGGTTGAGGTTCTCGAAGATCCCGCGCGGCTCCGGTTGATCCAGCACGCGTAGGCCGCCGTCTGCAGCGATCTTGGCCTGCTTGCCGACATGCTCGATCGCGGCGTTGGCGACCAGCCGGTAGCCCGACTTCGTGCCGAGCACGTACTTACGCGTGAAGGCGTTGTGCTGCTGGTAGCCGGTGAAGTGGGTGTCGAACGTCGCGAACATCAACGTCTTCTCGGGCTTGCGGTACCCCGGGCGTCGGGCGAGCGCGCCGTAGTAGTCAGCCAGGGCGATCACCTCGGCGGCGCCCGTCCCGTCCTCGACCGCCCCCGGCCCCTGGGAGTCGTGGTGCGACTGGATCAGGATCGTGTCGCGGGACCGGCCGGGCAGGAACCCGACGACGGTGCGGCCGGTGGCGGCGGCTCGCTCTGCCGTCAACCTGATGGTCGCCCGCGACGAGGTCTCCAACGAGTGCCGCAGGGCTGCGCCCTCCTTCTTGGTGACCCAGAAGCCGGGGATCGTCATCGGGACGCTTCCGTAGTACTCGTTGTGGTACCGATTGGAGTCGAAGTAGTCGGCGAGCACACCGACGACCCCCACGGCGCCACCGTCGATCGCCTCCTGCATGACCGTCTTGAGCGAGGTCATGTACGGGTTGGCGGTCAGCATCGTCTCGGGATCGACGAGCTGGAGGTCGGGGTCGTAGAGGAACTCCGAGGCCGCCGCGATCACCGCGAGAGGCATCTGGAACTTCAGATCGAAGAGCACGATCTTGCCGCGCACGTCCCGCCCGGCCACCGAGCCCGCCCCGATGTCGACGACAGGCGCGGTGACGCCACGACGTCCGAGCGTGCGCGTGCCCGCCAGGTCCGCACCGCGGATGAACGAGTGTGAGATCGGGCGCGTGTCGAACCGACGCCCTCCCACCGACACGCCCCAGTCGCTCGGCGTCCAGCGGTAGGAGCGAGCGGTCTCGTAGTGCACGTTGCTGAGCCCCGCGGCACGGAACCGCCGAGCGACGTAGGCGGCCGCCTGGCGCCCACCGGGGGTGCCGGTCGCGCGCGGAGCCATCTCGACCAGGTCGCGCACGGTGCGCAGGATCGCCCGGTTCCCGGGGAGCAGTCCGGGACTGGCGATCTCGCGCGGGCTCGCCGGCGCGATCTGAGACGGGGTGGCGCGGGCGGGACGCGCCACGGCCGCCGCGGGGCCGGTCCCCCCCCGCGGCGGCCCGGGCGCCCGCGCCCGCGGCCACGACGACCGTGCCCGCGCGGGCACGGCTGATCCTGAGCTTCATCTGCGTGACTGCCTCTCTCGATGGACCCCATGTGGCCGTGGTCACAGCGAGATAAAAGTACGCACCCGTACTTGAATATGGCAAGTGGTGTCGTCGACTGCCTCCTCCGCCCGGTCAGGTGAAGAGGCGCAGGACCCAGGGGCGACCTTCCACGTCGACGTCGGCGAGGTGCTCATCACCGCTGTCGATGGCGTCGCACGCGATCTGGCGGATGCCGTAGACCGCCGCCACATAGGCCTCCAGGGGACGATCCGCGGCGCTGGCGGGGTCTCGCTCGACGTGGATGCCCTGGACGATGGCGGCGAGTCCGGTCAGCGCCTCGCGACGGCGGCGCCTCGCCTCCGCACCCAGGGCGTCCATCTCCACTTGGAACGCGCGCGCGACGACCGGGTCCTCCCGCAGCACGTCGAAGTAGCCGCTGACGATCGTGTGCACGTACTCCTCCCAGGTCACCCCGGTGTCCTCGAAAGCGAGGAGGCGCTCGATGAGCACCTGGATGAACCGGTCGTAGCCGGCGAAGACGCACTCCTCCTTGCCCGAGAAGCTCTCGTAGAACGCACTCAACGACGCGCCGGCCCGCCCGCAGATCGCCCTGGTCGACATCGCGGCGAAGCCGTGTGTCGCGAGCAACTCCGTCGCCGCGATCAGGATGCGCTCGCGCTGGCTGCGGACCACCTCGTCCCGGTCGAGCCCGTGCCTACCCCGCGGCAGCGGATCCGGCACCGTGAAGAACGCGCCCGAGCGGATCGTGCGCACCGGGTCCTGCGCGTCCTCACGGCCCGTCGTCACACACCACACCCTGGCACGTCCGCCGTCGGGCTCGCCGAGGGTGTGGTCGGTCTCGGCCCGCTCCTGACCAGAGCGTGGGCCACGAACGGTGCACTCGGCGCGCGAAGTTACTGTCGATGCACCATGGTCAGTGAGACGACGGACACCCCCACCCCCCAGCAGATCCGGCGGGCACTGGCGCGTGCCGAGCGAGGTGCGGCCCTCGACGTCGACGAGGCCGCAGCGTTGCTGGCGGCGACCGGTGCAGAGCTCGATCGGCTGGCCGCGGCCGCTGCGCGCGTGCGCGACGCCGGGCTCGTTGCGGCGGGCCGCTCCGCGACGGTGACCTACTCGCCCAAGGTGTTCATCCCGGTCACCAAGCTGTGTCGCGATCGCTGCCACTACTGCACGTTCGTCGAGACGCCGGCGCAGGCGGCCCGCGAGGGCCGCGCGCCCTACCTCTCCCCCGACGAGATCCTGGAGATCGCCCGCCAGGGCGCGGCGATGGGCTGCCTGGAGGCGTTGTTCACCCTCGGCGACCGACCCGAGGAACGCTGGCCCGAGGCACGTGAGTGGCTCGACGAGCAGGGATACGACTCCACGCTGGCCTACGTCCGCGCGATGGCGATCCGAGTGCTGGAGGAGACCGGTCTCCTGCCGCACGTCAACCCAGGCGTGATGACGTGGGAGGAGATGAACCGCCTCAAGCCGGTCTCGCCCTCGATGGGAGTGATGCTGGAGACGACCAGCCGCCGGCTCTTCGAGACCAAGGGCGAGGCGCACTTCGGCTCCCCCGACAAGGATCCCGATCTCCGGCTCCGCGTCCTCGAGGACGCCGGTCGTCTCTCGATCCCCTTCACCACTGGGCTGCTCGTCGGCATCGGCGAGACCCTTGTCGAGCGGGCCGACACGATCTTCGCGCTGCGCCGGATCGCCCAGGCCTACGGCTCGATCCAGGAGGTGATCGTCCAGAACTTCCGCGCCAAGCCCGACACCGCCATGCGGCACAGCGGCGATCTCGGCCTGGAGGAGTACCGCGCGGCGATCGCCGTCACCCGGCTCGTACTCGGCCCGAAGGCCCGCATCCAGGCGCCCCCGAACCTGGTCGACCTCGCCGAGTGCCGCGCACTGCTCGACGCCGGCGTCGACGACTGGGGCGGCGTCTCCCCGTTGACACCCGACCACGTCAATCCCGAGCGGCCCTGGCCGAGCCTGGAGCGGCTGCGCTCCATCACCGCCGAGTGCGGGTTCACGCTACGGGCGCGCCTGACCGTGCACCCGGAGTACGTGCGCCAGGGCGAACCGTGGCTGGACCCGCGCGTCTCCGGGCACGTCGCCGCGCTGGCGACGTCCGACGGTCTCGCCACCCCCGACATCCGACCCACCGGGCTGCCGTGGCAGGAGCCCGACGGCGGCTTCGCCTCGGTGGGTCGCACCGACCTGCACGCTGCTGTCGACAGCGAGGGCCGCACGGACGACCGGCGCTCGGATTTCGCCGACGTCTACGGCGACTGGGACGCCGTGCGCGACGCGGCCGTCTCGACGAGCGCCGTCGCCGGGGGCACCGCGCCCGCGGTGTTGCATGCCGAGGGGCGCGAGGCGCTGGCAGCCGCCGAGCGCGATCCCGGTGGACTCTCCGACGAGCACGCGTTCACCCTGATGACCGCCGACGGCGACCTGCTCGAAGCCGTGTGCGGGCTCGCCGACGACCTGCGCCGCGACGTGGTCGGCGACGACGTCACCTACGTCGTCAACCGGAACATCAACTTCACCAATGTCTGCTACGTCGGCTGCCGATTCTGCGCGTTCGCCCAGCGTCGCACCGACGCCGACGCCTACTCCCTCTCCCTCGACGAGGTCGCCGACCGAGCCGAGGAGGCCTGGAATCTCGGCGCCACCGAGGTGTGCATGCAGGGCGGCATCGACCCCGAGCTGCCGGCGTCCGCCTACTTCGACCTCGTCTCCGCCGTGCGTCAGCGGGTGCCCGAGATGCACGTGCACGCGTTCAGCCCGATGGAGGTCGTCAACGGCACGGCCCGTACCGGCCTCTCGATCGAGGACTTCCTGATCAAGGCCCGCGAGGCCGGTCTCGGCTCCCTGCCGGGCACGGCCGCGGAGATCCTCGACGACGAGGTGCGGTGGGTGCTCACCAAGGGCAAGCTGCCCGCGAAGACCTGGATCGAGATCGTCTCGACCGCGCACCGCATCGGTGTCCCGACGACCTCGACGATGATGTACGGCCACGTCGACAACCCGCGACACTGGGTGGGCCACCTGCGCGTGCTCACGCGGATGCAGGACGCCGCGCTCGAGCACGGCGCTGCACGGTTCACCGAGTTCGTGCCGTTGCCGTTCGTGCACACCTCCGCTCCTATCTACCTCGCCGGCGTCGCCCGCCCCGGTCCGACGCTGCGCGACAACCGCGCTGTGCATGCCATGGCCCGGATCCTGCTCCACGGCCGCATCGACAACATCCAGACCTCGTGGGTCAAGCTCGGCGTCGACGGCACCCGCCTGATGCTGCGCTCGGGGGCCAACGACCTCGGCGGCACGCTGATGGAGGAGACCATCTCGCGGATGGCCGGTTCCGAGCACGGCTCGGCGAAGACGGTCGAGGAGCTGATCGAGATCGGCGCCGGCATCGGCCGCCCGGTGCGCGAGCGCACGACGCTGTACCGCTGACGTGACTGACCTGGCGGCGCGCGGCGCTCAGGCGAGGTTCACCCCTGGGTGCGTGGGGCTGCGAAGCGCCCCGTCCTAGGTTCGAGGCATGAGCGAGACGCCCGAGGACCTGCCCGACGACGTGGAGGACCAGCCGGTCGCCGAGGACCAGTTGCTGGACCCCGACGTCGAGGACGAGCTCGACCGCGGCTACTCGCCGCCGGAGAGCTGGTCGGCCGGACAGGGGTTCGGCAACACCCCCTACGAGGAGTCCGTCGGCGAGAGCTTCGAGCAGCGGCTGGCCCAGGAGGTCCCCGACGTGGACGCCGACGCGGAGGTCGCACCCGATGAGCAGGCCGACCTCGACGCCGAGGTCGGGCGCGAGCGCGCCGGACGCCTCGTGGCGCCGGACGAGGGCATCGGCGAGGACGAGGAGAAGGATCTGATCGGGATCGACGTCGGGATCGACGGTGCCGCCGCCTCGGCCGAAGAGGCGGCCATGCACGTCGTCGCCGACGACGAGTTCTGAGCCCGGCGCCTCGATCAGGGCGATGACCGAGGCGCCATGACGCCCGGTCCTCGACCGCCACCGGAGAAGCCGCCGTTCGGTCCACTGCCGAAGCCGTTCAGAGGGTTGTCACCCGAGGGCAGCGCGGCGTCGAGGTCGGCGAGGACGACCTGCTCACCGTCCTCGAGACCCTCGCGGACCTCGACACGCCGGTCACCCACGAGCCCGAGGGTCACGGCTCGGCGTGCGAGAAGGCCGTGGCCGTCGATGACGGACACCGACTGGTCGGAGACCGCCGAGAGTGGCACCGTCACGGCGTCCTCCACCTGATCCACCACGATGTCGACCGAGGCGCCCACGCCCTCGGGGATGCCGAGCCAGCGCTCGTCGAGGGTGATGACCACGGTGTAGCCGGTGCCCTCAGTCGACTGCGGGACAGCGCTGACGTAGGTGAGCGTCGCGTCGTGGTCCTCGACGGATCCCACCACGGTGACCGAGGCCGACTGGCCCACGGCGAGATCGGGAACCTGAGTCAACGATGCGGTCGTCGCGACTGTCGAGACCCCGCCCCCGACGACCGTGCCGACGGCAGCCCCGGCCGAGACGTCGTCGCCGACACCGATGTCGAGCGAGACGATCCGACCTGAACGGGCCGCACGCACAACCCCACCGGCGACGGCCTGGCGCGCGGCGACGAGCGCCGCGTGAGCCGAGTCGATCGCCGCCTGGTCGCGGGCGAGGGTGGCGGCCGGCCACGGTGCCGCCCGCACCCCCGGCGCCGTCCGGACCCGGCACGTCCGATCCCCCGGCCGCGCCTTGAGACGTCCCGCCGGAAGGGGCGTCGGCGGCCGCACCGGCGTCGACCGAGGAAGACGACGTGGCGTCCTCACCTGCCAGCCCCGATGCTGATCCCGTCGTCGGAGCCTGCGCCGCTCTGGACAGCGCCGCAACGGCGCTATCGAGGGACTCCGCGAGTGTCTCGATGGCGTGCTGCAAGCCTTCCTGGGCGGTCGAAGCGTCGTGCTGCGCCTGTTGGACGGCGTCCAGCGCGTCGGCACAGGCGGGGTCGAGCAACGCCTGCACCGACGTGCCGTCCGAGCCGCCCTGCGAGGCGCCGTCCTGAGCACCGCCTGCCGACGTCGCCGACGTCGCCGGCACCGAGTCGACGTCGTCGGGGACGGAGGTCGGCGCCGCGTCACAGGCCGAGGTCTGGGCGGCCAACGCCGACGCCGCCGTGGCGAGCGCCGCTGTCGCCGTGGTCTGCGCACCGGTCACCGCCCGCTGCTGGATACGCAGCTCCGCCAACGCGTGGGCGAGCGTCGCCGACGTCTCTGCGGCAGCGTCGGCATCGTTCTCACCCGATTCCGGCGTCCCGTGCGTGGTTCCCGTGGACGACGGACCCGCCGCCTGGTCAGAACGCTGCGACGACGCCGGGGACTCGGCACCCGTCGCGTCGTCGGCACTCGTCGTGGCAGCACCGAGTGCATCTGCCTGGGCGTCCTGATCGCTCTCCAGCTGCGCACGAGCTGCCGCGAGATCGGCGCGTGCGCGCGTCAGATCGCCGCGCAGGCTCTTCAGGTCGAGCCTGGCGATCTCCTGCCCACGGCGAACCGTCTCGCCGGCAGCGACGGAGACCGAGGCGACGGTGCCGTCGCTGGCGAACATCAGCTCGCTGCTCCGGTTCGACGAGACGGTGCCGCTCAAGGAGAGCGTCTCGGTCACCGCGCCGAGGCTGGCGCCGACGGTGCGGTAGGTCGGGTGGTCGTCGGCGGCGGCGAACGTCGCATAGCCGCCACCCACGACGCCGACCGCCGCACCCGCGGCGACGGCCCGGCGCAGCGCACGCGCCCTCACGACGTCTCCGCCGAGTCCGAGCCCGGACGACCGCCCGGCCCGGCAGGTCCACCGAAACCGCCGCCGGCCGTGCACTCACCGTCGACGGGATCGCTGACCTCGATGCTGGTAGCGCTCACGGCCCCGGTGCTGTCGCTCTCACCCTGAGCTCGGACGCACTGCCCGACGACCAGCGCGGCCGCCGTGGCCGGCTCCGTGGTGACCACCGTGGTGTCGGCACCGGTCTGCACGACGATGTCAGCGAGCTCACTCGTCCCGGACGTGTCGTCGTCCGAGGGCATCTGCCGTACGGCCACACTGAGGCTGGCGACGTCGATCGCGGTCACCTCACCGCTGAGTCCGAAGCCGCCGCGCGGGCGCTCGCCGTCCGGCTGGTCCGTCGGCATGTCGGTGGGCCGATCGGTCGGTGCATCCGCGGGCAGGTCCGTCGGGGTATCGCCGCGCCCCCCACCCGGCATTCCGCCGGCGCCAGGGCCAGCGCACTCCCCGACGACGGCGTCGCTCACCGTGATCGTCGCGGCCGTCGTCGAAGCATCGGCGGCCTCCACATCGCCGGCATCGGCGCCTTGCGCCGTGGTGATCCGGACGCAGTCGCCGACGGCGACGTCGGCGAGCGACGCCGTCACCTGGGCGGTGATCCGGGTGCTGTCGTCGTAGCTGACCGAGACCTGCCCGGCGACGTCGCTCTGGACCTGCAGCGTCGTCTCGTCCGCCGCTGCGATGATCCCGGACGCTCCCGGCATCTGCCCCGGGCCCGAGCCGCCCGCTGCCGAGTCCCCCGAGGTGCCGACCTGGGCGCCGGAGTCCGTGGTGGTCGCAGCGGCGTCGGTCGGCTGCGCTCCTCCGCAGCCGGCGAGCGAGAGGAGCACGACGGTGGCGGCGAGCGCGCTCATCGCCGAGCGAGGGTGGGATCGACGACGCGCAGCTGCCGCACGCAGGTTCGGGACGAGCGGGACGAGGTTCTGAAGCATGGGAGGAACTCCTGTCAGGTGACGGTGAAGGGCGGCGCGAGCGAGGTCAGTCGCTGCGCAGGGCATCGATGGGGGTGAGTCGGGCCGCACGGGTCGCCGGATAGACCCCGAATCCGACGCCGAGCGCGAGCGAGGTGCCGAGGGCGGCGGTGACCGCCACGGCGGACAGCGAGACCGGTTGATCGATCAGCGCCGGCAGCGTCTGGGCGCCGACCACCGCGACCATCACCCCGATCGCGCCACCAGCCAGACCGAGCACCGAGGCCTCGACGAGGAACTGACGCCCGATCACCGACGGGGTCGCGCCGAGGGCTTTGCGCAGCCCGATCTCGCGGATCCGTTCGGTGACCGAGACCAGCATGATGTTCATGACGCCGATCCCGCCCACGAGGAGCGAGATGCCGGCCACGCCGCCGAGCAGCACCGTCAGGGTGCGGTTGGTGGCGTTCGCGGTCTCGACGAGCGATTCCTGCGTGGAGATCGAGAAGTCGGCGTCGGTGGCGCTGACACCGTGGCCGGTCAGGAGCAGGGCCTGGATCTCCTGGTAGGCGGCCGCGAGCGTGTCGCCCGTGCGCGCCTCGACGTAGATGGTCGAGACCGAGGTCGACGTCGTCCCGGTGATCGCCTGGGCGGTGCTGAGCGGGACGACGGCGACGTCGTCCTCGCTGGAGCCCGACGCCGAGGAACCCGTGGAGGCGAGCACGCCGATCACGGTCGCTCGGGAGCCGGCGATGGTGATGTCCTGGCCCACCGGGCTACCGCGTTCGAACAGCTCGGAGGCGGTGTCGGGTCCGAGGACCACCACCTCGGCTCCACGCTCGAGCTCGCTGTCGGTGAAGAACCGACCGGAGGCCAGCTCCCGGGCGCGCACGTCCTGCCACGACGTCGTGGTGCCGATCAGCGACGTCGTCCAGTTCGACTCGCCGGCTATCAACGAGGTCTGGGAGCTCGACACCGGCGCCACTGCCTCGACGTCGGGCGCGACGTCCTCGTCGGCGATCGCGGCGGCGTCGCCGACCGTCAACGTCGAGGCCGATCCGAACCCACCGCGTACCCCTGCCGAATCGGTGCTGCTGCCCGGCGACACGATCAGGAGGTTGGAGCCCAGGGCGCTGATCTGGTCCTCGACCTCACGCTGGGCGCCTTGGCCCAGTCCGACGGTGAGGACGACCGAGCTGATCCCGATGACGATGCCGACCATGGTCAGCGCGGACCGAAGCCGGTGCGCGCGGATCGCCTCGACGGCGGCGCGCAGGGTCTCCGCCCAGCTCATCGCCGGACACCGCCCACGGCTACGAACCGGCGATCCTCGGTGACGAGACCGTCACGCACCACCAGGTTGCGTGGCGCGCGGTCGGCCACCTCGTGGTCGTGGGTGATCACCACCACTGTGCGTCCATGCGCGTGCAGATCGTCCAGGAGGCCGAACACGTCGGCGGTGGAGGCCGAGTCGAGGTTGCCGGTCGGCTCGTCGGCGAGGATCAACGCCGGTTCGGTCACCAGCGCGCGGGCCACCGCGACCCGCTGCTGCTGGCCACCCGACATCTCTCCGGGTCGGTTGTCGATGCGCTCGCCCAGCCCTACCCGTTCCAGGGCGGCGACGGCCCGGTCGCGGCGCTCGGTGCGAGGCACGCCGGCGTAGACCAACGGCAGCTCGACGTTGCGCCACGCCGACTTCGACGGCAGGAGATGGAACTGCTGGAAGACGAACCCGATGCGACGGTTGCGCACCAGCGCGAGCTCACGCTCGGACATGGCGGAGACGTCCTCCCCCGCGAGCAGGTATCGCCCGCTCGTCGCGACGTCGAGGCAGCCGAGGATGTTCATCAGGGTGGACTTGCCCGAGCCCGAGGGACCGACGACGGCGACGTACTCGCCTTCGTCGATCGCGACGTCGACACCGCGCAGCGCCTCGAACTCGATCTCTCCGCTGCGATAGACCTTGCGCACGCCCTCCAGCTCGATCACCGGGGCGGTGTTCGCCCCGCGAGTCCGCTGGGCGGACCGGCCTCGGCGCGCCGCGGCACTCACTGGCCGCCCCCGGGGAAGCCGCCGCCGGTCGGCGGCTGCGGCATCTCGCCGCCGACACCGCCGCCGGGGAAGGAGGGCATCTGGCCCTGGCCCTCGCCCCCCGACCCGGACCCGACGGGTCGGGAGAAGCCAGGCACCTCCACCACGTCGCCTTCCTCGAGGCCGGCCAGCACCTCGGTGGTCATGCCGTAGGTCTCGCCGGTCTCGACGGCGACGCGCTCGACGCTCTCGCCGTCGACGAGATCGACGTAGGTGCCCTCGTCGTCGGACTGCACGGCGGGCGTGCTGACCGTGAGCACGTCCGCGGTCTGCGAGACGATCACGCTCGCCTCGGCATCGGTGCCGGCGTAGAGGTCGTCACGGCGACCGGTGACCTCGACGGTCACCGCGAAGACCGCGGCTCCCGCGGAGTCCGTCGACGCGACTCGCGCGACGTCCTCGACCGTCCCGTAGACGACATCGCTCACACCGCTCGGCGTGATCTCCACCTGGAGCCCGTCCTGCAGCCGGCCGACGTCGGCCGCCGGCACGGTCGCCTCGAGCACGAAGCGGTCGGTGGTGGCCAGGCTGATCCCGGTGCTGGACGTGGTCGTGCTGGCGCTCGACGTCGTCGCACCGCCGCCAGTGGAGCCGCCCGATCCCGCCGAGGTCGCCGACCCGCCCAGGACGTCGCCGCGCTGGATCCCGACCTGGGTGACGGTGCCGCCGAAGCTCGCTCGCAAGGTCGCGTCCTCGACGGCCTGGCGGGCTTCGATGAGCGCCGTGCGCGCGGCGACAAGCGCCGTCTGATCGGCAGCGAGCTGTACGTCCGAGGCGCCAGCCTCGGCGTCCTCCGCCAGTTGAGCCTGGGCCGCCTCCCACGTCGACAGTGCTGCGCTCCGGGCGGCGCGAAGCGAGGTGGGGGTGGGGGGGGGGGGCGGGCGGGCGCGGGGAGCCGCG
>NZ_JAHRHK010000021.1 GCF_021246465.1 Nocardioides sp. R-C-SC26
CGGCCGGGCCCCGCCCCCGCACGCCCCTGAGCACCTTCGACTCGGTCGCCGTGCCCCCGGCACGGCTCCCTCCTCGGCGGCACTCATGCACGCACCGGGACGACGCCCACCACGACAGCCCTATCCGCGCGACCTCTGAGAGATCGCCCGGGGCTGGGCGCCGCGGTGTGCGGCCGCGGGACCTGGGGAGGGAAGCGAGCGGTCGAGGGCCGTGCCGGGCACAGTGATGCCGGTGTCCCGCACCCCCGATGAGTGGCTCGTCGAGCTGGGCGGGATCGCACGCCGGCGTTGGCTGCCGACGCCGCGCGCCACAACCGGCTGACGGTCCATGGCTGGATCGTGCTGCGGTTCAGCGACGAGGCGGTGATGGGTGACCCGTCAGGCGTGGCCGCCACTCTCCACGAGGCGGTGGCCCTCGCCAACGTGCTGAAGGAAGTCACGCGATCTGGGTGCGCGCAGGCGTGAGTGCCTGGCTGAGAACGGACTCGCTTCAGCACTCGGGTCGGTGCCCTCTGACATCCAACCCTCAGCCCACGCGGTAGGCCGACTCCAGGCGTTCGAGCTCCTCGCCGGAGTAGACCGCGATGCGCTGCAGGCTCGGCAACGAGTCACGGCAGCCGGTGTAGCCGATGTTGAACTCGCCGTCGTAGCTCACGGCGGTGATGTTGAGGGCCTGGCCGTTGAACAGGAGGCTCACCGGGTAGATCTCCTCCACCCGTGATCCGTCGATGTAGCGAGCCTCGCTCGGACCCGGCACGTTCGAGATCACCAGGTTCGACGCCGGTCGGCCGCGGCCGCCGAGGCCGAGGATCGACTGGCCGAGGAACGGCGCCATCAGAGCGGCGGTGTAGGCATCCATCCCCGCCCGTCCGACGGCGGGCAGGCGGCTCTTCCCCAGCCGGACCGACGCCTGGATGGCCTCCATCCGCTCGAGCGGATGGTCGACGTCGGTCCCGAGCGAGGCGTAGAGGAACGTGATGGCGTTGCCCACGCTGGCGCCCGACGTCGCGGGCCGCACCGACACCGGCACGTTGGCGGTCAGGGTCTCCGTCGGCAACGCGTCGTTCTCGGCGAGGTAGCGGCGCAACGCGCCGCCGCAGATCGCCAGGAAGACGTCGTTGAGGCTGCCGTCCGCCGCCTGGGCCACGGCGCGGAGCCGGTCGACGGGGTAGTGCTGGGTCGCGAATCGGCGGGGTGTGTGGATCCGGCCGTTGAAGATCGTCTTCGGTGCGCGATAGGGCGCCGCCTGGTCGCACTCGCGCCGTCCGGTCACGGTCTCCAGGTAGGTCCGTCCCAACGACGACGCGACGGCGTTCGCCCCGGCCACGGCGCCCGCAGCCTTGGTGACCAGCGGCGTCGCGGGCACCCGCGCCGGCTCGACCGCGCGCGAGGCGCGCACGATGCCGGACTGGTCGGGGCCGCGCGTGCCGATCGCCCAGGGCGGCAGCATCCCGCGGGCGCCGGGGTCGGCCGACATGGTGCGCCGCAGCAGCCGGACGCCGCCCACGCCGTCGACCTGGGAGTGGTGCGCCTTGAAGTACAGCGACCAGCGGTCCTCCTCGAGGCCCTCGATCACGTGGCACTCCCACAGCGGGTAGCGGCGATCCATCTTCGCCGAGTGCAGCCGCGAGATGAGGACGCCGAGCTCTCGCTGGGAGCCCGGCGCGGGGAGCGCGGAGTGCCGGAGGTGGTAGTCGAGGTCGATCTCCTCGTCGGGCACCTCGACCCAGCTCGGCACCGGGCCGCGCTTGAAGAGGAAGTTGAACGGCGGGGCGAATCGTCGCTCCTCGCGCCACCGCGCGACCAGGTCGGCGACGAAGGTCGGCTGGTCGGCCGGCACCCGGAAGTTGGCCAGCATCCCGACGTGCATCGGTGTGCGATGCGACTCGGCGAAGAGCCAGGCGGAGTCGTTGACGGCGAGCAGCTTGCGGGGCACGGGACCCACCGTAGTGGGCATGTGGCCCAGGTCACTTGGCCTGCCCGCAGAGCGCGGCCGCGCGGACGGCGTGGTCCTCCACGGCCGATAGTTGCGCCGCGTGGTTGGGTTGAGTCATGGATCGCCCCCCTGCCGACGCCGCCACCACGCTCGGCGAGCTCCGCGCCTCAGGCCACGTTCACAAGACCCTGCGCGCCGAACTGCGCGACAACCTCCTCGCTCGCCTCGCGGCCGGCGAGGATCCCTGGCCCGGTCTGCACGGATTCGAGAACACCGTCGTGCCGCAGGTCGAACGAGCGCTGATCGCCGGGCACGACATCGTGCTGCTCGGCGAGCGCGGCCAGGGCAAGACCCGACTGCTCCGCACCATGATCGGGCTGTTGGACGAGTGGACGCCGGTCATCGCCGGCTCCGAGCTGGGCGAGCACCCGTTCGAGCCGATCACCGTGGACTCCCGACGTCGCGCCGCCGAGCTCGGCGACGCTCTTCCGGTGGCCTGGCGGCACCGATCGGAGCGGTACTCCGAGAAGCTCGCCACCCCCGACACCTCGGTCGCCGACCTGATCGGCGACGTCGATCCGATGAAGGTCGCCGAGGGCCGCTCGCTGGGTGATCCCGAGACCATCCACTTCGGCCTGATCCCGCGCAGCCACCGCGGCATCGTCGCCATCAACGAGCTGCCCGACCTCGCCGAGCGCATCCAGGTCGCGATGCTCAACGTGATGGAGGAGCGCGACATCCAGATCCGCGGCTACGTGCTGCGGCTGCCGCTCGACGTCCTCGTCGTGGCGAGCGCGAACCCCGAGGACTACACCAACCGCGGCCGCATCATCACCCCGCTGAAGGACCGTTTCGGTGCCGAGATCCGGACCCACTACCCGACCGAGCTCGACGCCGAGATCGCGGTGATCCGCCAGGAGTCCGAGCTCGTCGCCGACGTGCCCGACTACCTTGTCGAGGTGCTGGCGCGCTTCACACGCGCGCTGCGCGAGTCCAGCTCGGTCGACCAGCGCTCGGGTGTCTCGGCCCGCTTCGCGATCGCGGGCGCCGAGACGATCGCCGCCGCCGCCCTGCACCGGGCCACGCGCCAGGGCGAGCAGGTCGCCGTCGCCCGCGTCGTCGACCTGGAGACCGCGGTCGACGTGCTCGGCGGCAAGATCGAGTTCGAGACCGGGGAGGAGGGGCGGGAGACCGAGGTCCTCACCCACCTCCTCCGCACCGCGACCGCCGAGACCTGTCGCGCGCACCTGCGCGGCATCGACTTCGCGTTGCTCGTGGAGGCCATCGAGTCCGGAGCGATGGTCACGACCGGCGAGCAGGTCACCGCCCGCGACTTCCTGGCCGGGCTCCCGGTGCTGGGGGAGTCCGCGCTCTACGACGAGATCTGCGAGCGACTCGGCGGCACCGACGACGGGTCGCGGGCCGGGGCGATCGAGCTCGCGCTCGAGGGGCTCTACCTGGCCCGCAAGATCGGCAAGGACGTCGTCGGCGCGGAGACGGTTTATGGCTGACCTGCGGTCCGCGACGCCGGACGACGTGGTCGGGCTCCGGAGCCTCGGCGAGGCGGTGCTGCCTGCGACGTACGACCCGATCGACCCCGCGCTGTCGGCGTTGATCCTCGACGAGTGGTGGGCGGTTGACCGGCTCGCTGAGCAGGTCGAGCGGCTCCCGCACGTGGTCGCCGAGGCCGGCGGCGAGATCGTCGGGATGGCGAACCTCGGGCGCCGCGGCGACCGCGAGGTGATGTGGAAGCTCTACGTGCACCCGCAGCACCAGGGCTCCGGCCTCGGCGCCCGCCTGCTCGCCGCGACCGAGGACCTCGTCGAGGGCGACGCGCTCTGGCTCGAGCACGTGGCCGGCAACGACCAGGCGGCCGGCTTCTACGCCCGCCATGGCTTCGCCGAGGTCGAACGGGTCGCCAACCCGCCGTACCCCGACGACGTCTGGATGCGGAAGGCGCTTCGATGAGGTGGGGCAAAGGCGCTTCGATGAGGTGGGGCAGATGAAGGACCGCACCCGGTTCAAGAGGTACGACGGCGGCGATCCGCTGGCGCCACCCGTCGATCTCGCCGAGGCGCTCGAGGCCATCGGCGAGGACGTGATGGCCGGGTACAGCCCGGAGCGGGCCATGCGGGAGTTCCTCCGCCGCGGCCCTTCGACGGGCTCAGGAACCGGCAAGGGTCTCGACGATCTGGCGCGTCAGGTCGCGCAGCGGCGCCGGGAACTGCTGGATCGGCACAACCTCGACGGCACCCTGGCGGAGATCCGCGAGCTGCTCGACCGCGCCGTGCTGGAGGAGCGCAAGCAGCTCGCCCGAGACGCGATGATGGACGACGCCGACCGCGCCTTCCGCGAGATGCAGCTGGAGAACCTCTCGCCCAACACCGCCGCGGCCGTCACCGAGCTGGGCGACTACGACTGGCAGAGCCCGGAGGCGCGCCGCGATTTCGAGCAGATCAAGGACCTCCTGGGGCGTGAGCTGCTCGACCAGCGGTTCGCGGGGATGAAGCAGGCGCTGGAGAACGCCAGCGACGCCGACCGCGCCGCCGTCCAGAAGATGGTGAGCGACCTCAACGACCTCGTGGAGAAGCACGCCCGCGGCGAGGACACCGACGAGGACTTCGAGCGGTTCATGGCCGAGCACGGCCAGCACTTCCCCGAGAACCCGCGCAACGTCGAGGAGCTGCTCGACACGCTGGCTCAGCGCTCGGCCGCCGCTCAACGGATGTTGAACTCGATGAGCCCCGAGCAGCGCCAGCAGCTGATGGAGCTCTCGGCGCAGGCGTTCGGGTCGCCGGAGCTGATGGACTCCTTGGCCCGGCTCGATTCCAACCTGCAGGCGTTGCGGCCGGGGGAGGACTGGAGTGGATCGGAGAGCTTCGGCGGCGGGCAGGGGCTCGGCCTCGGCGACGGTACCGGCGTCCTGCAGGACCTCGCCGACCTCGACGCGCTCTCCGACCAGCTCTCCCAGGGCTACGGCGGCGCGCGACTGGACGACGTCGACCTCGACAAGCTGGCTCGTCAGCTCGGCGACCAGGCCGCCGTGGACGCCCGCACGTTGCAGCAGCTCGAGCAGGCACTGCGCAACGGCGGCACGCTGCGCCGTGGGTCGGACGGTCAGCTCAAGCTGACCCCGAAGGCCATGCGGCAGTTGGGCAAGGCGCTGCTGCGCGACGTCGCGGACAAGATGAGCGGACGTCAGGGCCAGCGCGACATGGACAAGGCCGGGGCGGCCGGCGAACGCTCGGGTGCGACCCGCGGCTGGGCCTTCGGCGACACCGAGCCGTGGGACATCGGCCGGACGACGCTCAACGGCGTCCTACGCCGGGCCGCGGACCCGAGCGACACGCGTCGCATCGCCATCGACGACGTCGAGGTGCAGGAGACCGAGGCCCGCACCCAGGCGTGCGTGGCTCTGCTGGTCGACACCTCGTTCTCGATGGCGATGGACGGTCGGTGGGTGCCGATGAAGCGCACCGCACTGGCGCTGCACACGCTGATCCGCAGTCGTTTCCGCGGCGACCACCTGCAGCTGATCACCTTCGGGCGTCACGCCGAGGTGATGGACATCGAGCAGCTCACCGCCCTCGACTCGCGGTGGGACAAGGGCACGAACCTGCACCACGGCCTGCTGCTGGCCAACCGGCACTTCCGCAAGCACCCGAACTCCCAGCCCGTGCTGCTGATCGTCACCGACGGCGAGCCGACCTCGCACCTGGAGCCCGACGGCGAGGTCTTCTTCTCCTATCCGCCGCACCCGCTGACCATCGCCTACGCCGTGCGCGAGCTCGACAACGCGCGGCGTCTCGGCGCCCAGACGACGTTCTTCCGCCTGGGTGAGGACCCTGGCCTGGAGCGCTTCATCGGGTCGATGGCCCAGCGCGTCGACGGCACCGTTGTCAGCCCCGAGTTGGACGACCTCGGCGCTGCCGTCGTGGGCTCCTACCTGGGCAGCCGGGACGCCGGCCGCCCCGGCGGCTTCGGTTACCGCGGCGCCTACGGAGACATGTTCGGCGGTCGGGGGTTCTGGGCGGGCTGACGCCTGCCCGTCCGCTTCGGAGGAGGGGGCGACGCGGCGCCCGGTAGCGTGCCCGGCGATGTCCGAACCCACCACGACCGTCCTCGTGCTGTTGGCGCTGGCGGCCCTGCTGGCGGGGTTCGTGGACGCCGTCGTCGGCGGAGGAGGGCTGATCCAGCTCCCCGCCCTGCTGCTGGGGCTGCCGCATGCCGCGCCGGTCGAGGTGCTGGCCACCAACAAACTCGCCTCGTTCTGCGGGACGACGGTCAGCTCGGCCACCTACTACCGCCGCGTGCGGCCCGACCCACGCACGTTCGGCCCGCTCATGCTCGCGGCGTTCATCGGATCGGCATGCGGGGCTGCGGTGGCGAGCCGGATACCCGCGGAGGCCTTCGACCCGATCGTGCTGGCTGCGTTGCTGATCGTCGGCGCCTACGTCGTGCGCTCGCCGTCCCTGGGTGGGGTCACGACGCTGCGGTTCGCCGGACGGCGACACACCGCCGCCGCGTTGGTCGCGGGTCTGGTGATCGGGGCCTACGACGGGATGCTCGGGCCGGGCACGGGCAGCTTCTTGGTGTTCGCACTCGTGGGCGTTCTCGGGTACTCGTTCCTGGAGGGCAGCGCCAAGGCACGGCTGGCGAACTGGGCCACGAACCTCGCTGCGCTCGCCGTCTTCGTGCCGCAGGGAGCGGTGCTGTGGCACGTCGGGCTCGTGATGGGTGCGGCGAACCTGGTCGGGGGCTACCTCGGAGCCCGGACGGCGGTCGCGCGCGGCTCGCGGTTCGTGCGGGTCCTGTTCCTGGTCGTGGTCGGAGCCTTCGTGGTGCGCATCGGTGGCGAGCTGGTCGGTCTGTGGGGATGAGCGCGAGCCGCTACCTGGTGCCCGCGCGCGATGCCGAGGCGGAGATCGAGGTCAAGCGGTCTCGATTCCTCGCCACGTTGAAGCGCGTCACCGCCGAGGACGACGCCCGGGCGCTGGTCGCGCGACTGCGCAAGGAGCACGGGGACGCCCGCCACCACTGCTCGGCCTTCGTGATCGGCCCGCCGCCCCGATCCGTCGAACGCTCCCACGACGACGGCGAGCCCGCCGGCACGGCCGGAGCGCCGATGCTGGAGGTGCTGCGTGGCGCCGAGGTGAGCGACGTCGTCGTGGTCGTGACGCGCTGGTTCGGTGGGACGCTGCTCGGCGCCGGCGGGTTGGTGCGGGCCTACGGGGACGCCGTCCGCTCGGCGTTGGCCGAGGCCGGTACGACGCCGCGCGAACGCCTTCGCGAGTTCGAGGTGGCACTCGATCACGGGGTCGCGGGCCGGGTGGAATCCGAGCTGCGCCAGCGGGGCATCGCGGTGCTCGGGGCCGGTTACGGCACGCACACCGTGCTGCGACTGGCGATATCGCCGAGCGCGGAGGCCGCACTGCATGCCACGATCGCAGAACTGACGGCGGGCGCGTCCGCGGCGTCCTGCGTCGGAGAGAGGTGGGTGGAGACGTGAACGAGCCCTTCTGGATCAGCGCCTTCCTGGACTTCTCCGCCGACACCTTCGAGCCCGGTGTCGCCTTCTGGAGCGCCGTGAGCGGGTACGCGGTGTCACCGTCTCGTGGCGACGACGGCGAGTTCGCCACGCTCGTGCCGCCCGACGGCGACGACTACCTCCGGGTCCAGAGGCTCGGTGAGGGCGCGACGCGTCTGCATGTCGACATCCATGTCGACCACCCACGGGTCGCCGCCGATGCCGCGCTCGCACTCGGGGCGACCGAGCCGGCGGGCGCCAACGACCACGGGCACGACTACGTCGTGCTGACCTCGCCTGCGGGCCTCACGCTCTGTTTCGTGAACCACCCCGGCACCCGCCGGCCGCCGGTGGCGCGCTGGCCCGCGGGCGCCTCGCTCATCGACCAGGTCTGCCTCGACCTGCCGCCGTCGACCTTCGACGTCGAGGCATCGTTCTGGGCCGGGGTCACCGGGTGGCCGCTGACGCCGGCGTCGATGCCGGAGTTCACCCGACTGCACGGACCGCCGACCTTCCCGCTCCGGTTCCTCCTCCAGCGGCTCGGCGACGAGCGTCCGGCAGGCGCGCACCTCGACCTGGCGGTCTCCGACCGAAGTGCCGAGACCGCTCGGCATCTCACCCTGGGTGCCGACGTCGTGGCGGTGCACGAGCGGTGGACGGTGCTCCGCGACCCGGCAGGTTCGCTCTACTGCCTCACCGACCGCTCGCCGGCCGGGTCGTCAGGCTGAGGGTGCGAAGCCGGGCACGAACTCCTCGAGCAGCTCGCGGAAGGGCACCTCGGCGCCGAGCTGGCACAGGACGCCGATGCCGCCCACCCAGGTGCGGTGGATCAGCAGGTACTCGGGTGGCAGGTTGAGCTTGATCGCCACGGTGTAGGACGGCGCCTTGGGATTGTTGATCCGCTCGAACTGCTCGCGCATCCAGTCGCGGGTGAAGCGGAAGCGCTCGACGCGGGTGGGCTCGAAGAGCGGTGAGAGGTAGTCGATGAGCTGCGCGCCGTCGAGCCGGATCTTGTCGCGCAGGAAACCCTCCGTGCGCAGCTGTTCGACGACGCGATCGGGGTCGCCGTCGCTGCACACCCGGAGCATCGCGCCAAGGCCGGTCGGCAGTCCGCCGTCGGGAAGCCGGGCTACGGCGCCGAAGTCGAGGATGCCGAGTCGACCCGGCGATCCGTCGGGCCCTGGCAGCAGACGGAAATTGCCCGGGTGCGGGTCGGCATGGAGCATTCCGGTGCGCGCCGGACCGGCGAGGAGGAACCGCACCAGCAGCTCGCCATAGTGGTCTCGCTCGGCCTGGCTGCCCTCGCGGATCACCTGGGCCAGACTCGCCGTGGACTCCAGCCACTGCGTCACCAGCACGGTGTCGCCGACGGCGACCGCATCGGGCACCTCGATCCAGGGATCGTCGGCGAAGGCGAGGTGGAAGGCGCGCTGGGACTCGGCCTCCAGCCGGTAGTCGAGCTCCTCGACGGCGCGTGCCTGCATCTCCTCCACGAGCGGTTTGACGTCGAGGCCGGGCACGAGCGGCCCGATCGTGCGGCTGAGTCGGGCGAGCTGGCGCAGGTCGGCACGCAGGGCATCGCCTGCGCCCGGGTACTGCACCTTGACGGCGACCTCCTGATCCGGCGCGTCCGGCGTCTCGCGCCAGCGCCCCCGGTGCACCTGGCCGATCGACGCCGACGCCGTCGGTCCGCCGTCCAGCCAGACCAGGCGCTCGGCGTCAGGCGCCAGCTCGCGGGCGATGATGTCGCGCACGGTCTGGGTCGGCATCGGCGGCGCCGAGTCCTGCAGCTTGGTCAACTGGTCGCGGTACGGCGCGGCCACCTCGTCGGGCAGTGCGGCCTCGAGGACCGAGAGGGCCTGGCCGAACTTCATCGCACCGCCCTTGAGCTCCCCGAGCGTGCGGAACAACTGCTCGGCGGTGCGCTGCTGGATCTCGCCTAGCACGGCCTCAGCCGGGGCGCCCCCGATGCGCTTGCCGAACCCGACCGCACTCCGTCCGGCGTAGCTGAGCGGCAGGGCGGCCAGCCGCGCGGTGCGCGCGGCGGCCTTGCGGGGGAGATCGGCCATACCTCTCATTGTGGACGGTCGGACCAATGCCTACCCCCTCCCCCTGTCCCCGGACCCGCGGCCCGGGTGGACGAGTGGGGCGCGGGGTCCGCCTCCGGCGCTGGAAGCCGCGTCAGCGCCCGTGCTGCGATCGGCAGTGCCGGTCGCGGGCGGTGCTGTCGGCGGCGAAGAGGCCACGGATCATCCGAGCCTGGCCGGCCGCGTACTGCTCGATCTGCTGCTCCACGAGAGGGCGCAGTGGGGCGGGTGCCAGCACCAGCATCTCGGCGTGCCGCCACACGATCTCGCGCCAGCCGCGCATGATCAGGCCGACGCCGAGCTCGTCGAGCGAACCAGCGTCGAGGTCGTCGAAGGAGGGGTCGAACCGGCGTGCCATCTCGGCGAAGACCGGGGCGTAGAGACCGTCCAGGCGCGGGTTGTAGGCGTTGTGGTCGCCCTTGTGGCTGCGACCGCCCGACGCCGTGAGGCCGGCGACGGCGAGCACGTGCGGGAAGTCGCGGTTGATGTGGGCGTTCATCGCGAGCAGGAAGTTGCCGAGCCCGCTCATGGAGCGCTGGTCCTCGGCGTCCAGCGCGATGCGCCATGCGGCGGGGATCGCGGCGCGTCGTCCGGCGTGCCAGTCGTCCATGGTGTCGAAGTAGAGCTGGGCGAAGACCTTGTCGACCCGCTGCAGCCAGCGGCGATCGCGGAAGTGACCGGCGTCGAGCGCCTTCTTCACGTCCTGGGTCACCCGCAGGTAGGCGAGGGAGAAGACGGCGTCGTGCTCGCATCCGCGCGCCAGCGGGCGCAGCCGCCGTTTCATCTCCGCGATCGTCTCGTCGATGCAGGAGTCGGCGCCGTCGGCGCAGAGCGTGCTCGTGTACGGCGTCGCCGGTGCCGGCAGCGGCGCCAGCGCGCCGATCACGGGATCCAGCAGACCGGGCCCCATGGGCCCGTTCTCGGCAGCGGTGGGAGCGGGGACGACGAGGCCCGCGACCAGGCACGCCACCAGCGCGGCGATCAGTGCGCGGGCACGCGTGAACGTGAGCGTGGTCACACGACGGAGCATGCGGCGCAGTCTAGAGATCGCCGTCCATCCCGGTACGGCGCCGGTCAGCGTCGGCGGACAGGTGCGGTCGGCTGCGACGTCGCTACTCCGGGGTTGGCTCCGGTGGCGATCGCGACCACGCGCACGCTGATCCGACGTCCGACGAAGCGGGGTGAGAGCAGCAGGCGGGGGGAGGTGGCGCGCGGGATCGCCTTCCCTCCGGCCAGCCACTGGACGTAGGTCGCGGTCGGCGTCGAGGACCACGTCGGCACGACAGCACGCAGGGTCTTGCCCGCTCGCGGGGTACCCAGCACCCGCGGTTTCGAACGAGCCGTGACCGAGGTGGTGAAGGGTAAGACGAAGTCGCGCGTGACGGTGCCGGTCGCCCCGACCGTGAACGGCGTGCAATCCCGGTCGCTGGTGCCGTCGCGCCACCAGACCGTCCGATAGGTCCCATAGGACTCGGCGGCCAGGCAGTAGGTGCCCGCTCGCACGCCGTCACGGGCGTAGACGCCGTCGCGGTCCACGCCGACGTCGTTGCCCAGCAGAGTCCAGCGACCCGTGCTTGGATCGCGCCCGTACAGCGAGACGGCGACCTCGCGCGCGGGCTCGCCGTACACGTCGGTGACCCTCCCGGTGATGATGGTGCGCAGACCGAGCCTGACGTCGATGCCCGAGACGGCCTGGTTCTCGCCGACCACGATGTCGGTCGCGGTCTCGATGCTGGCGGCGCTCGACCAGATCGCGGAGGAGTATCGCTCGCGTCGGATGCCGGCGTCGTCGTTGACCGCCAGCCGGTAGGAACCCGCATCGAGCCGTGCGAGCCGGAACGAGCCGTCGTCGCCGGTGGCGGTGGTGTTGCACTGCGTCCAGCCGGCCGCTCTGGGGCAGTAGAGACTGACGGCGATACCTCCTGCCGAGCGCCGCTCCGGCAGGATCACGGCACCGGTGATGCTGCCGCCGGTGCGCAGTTGCGCGACCAGGCCCGCGACCTTCTGGCCGCGCTCGAGGGAGATGTCGCCGGCGTCCTCGACTCGACCGACCATGCCCGTGGAGGTCCAGAACTCGCTCATGAAGAGGCCACGCGAGTTCAGTCCGTCGGAGACCCCGAGGCGGTAGGTCCCGGCGGGCAGCCCGGTGAGATCGAAGGCGCCTGACTCATCGGTGTCGTCCCTGCTGCGACTCGTCCAGCCGCCGTCGGTGAGCGAGTACGCGGTGACCGTTGCGTCGCTCACCGGCTGACCGGCGAGCAGGGCGACTCCGCTGATCCGGGTGGACGGTCCGACCGTCAGGTCGATGCCAGGCACCTCGCCTGCGCCCACCGGGATGGGGGTCGCCTCCGTCACCGTCTCGCTGTCGCGCCAGCACCGCTGCTCGGTCGCGGCCGTGGCGTACACGCACACTCGCCAGTCGCGCGTCTGCAACGACGGGAAGTCGAAGTGTCCTTGCTCGTCGGTTCGCGTCTGCGCCCACACATCGCCCTCGCGCGCCGACCCGTAGAGCATCACCTGCGCGTTGGCCACGCCGATACCGCCGTTGTCGCGGACGGTCCCGGAGATGCTGCCCCCGGCTGCCTGGGCCGGGACGGCGAACAGGCCGGCCAGGAGACCGCCTGCGAGGAGGAGCACGGCCAGGAGTCCGCGACTGGCAGGGCGAGGCTTCGTCGGGGAGCGCATCCGGCACGATGCTCACAGCATGGAGTCCCCGCGACCTACGCTGACCGGGTGGAGTTGTCCTTCTCCGGGGAGATCTGGCAGTGGCGCGGCCCGGCGCCGCACCACTTCGTCAGCGTGCCCGAGGCCGAGTGCGAGGAGATCGCCGACGCCGCCGCACTCGTCACCTACGGGTGGGGCATGATCCCCGCCCGCATCACCCTCGGCGCGACGACATGGGACACCTCGCTCTGGCCGAAGGACGGCGGCTACATCGTGCCGATCAAGCTCGCCGTCCGCCGGGCCGAGGAGGTCGACGTCGGTGACGTCGTGAGTCTGCGGCTGGCGATCGGCGAGTAGCCCGACCCGAGCGGGACGGGCGGCTTCCCTGCGGTCAGGATCGCCGCACCGCCCCGACCGACTCCGGCTGGAAGCCGGGGAAGACGGCGGCGGTCGACGCCGCGGTACGTGCGCCGATCACCTCCGCGAGCACCGAGCGGTAGTCCGTGGTGACCTTCAGGTCGGCGTCGCCGCTGACGGTGAGTCCGGGCCACCGGCCGTAGTACTGGCCGCCGCGTACACCCGCGCCGGCGAGCAGCATCGCGTTGCCCCAGCCGTGGTCCAGTCCACGCTCGGCGTTCTCGACCGTGCGGCGGCCGAACTCGCTGATCGTCACCAGGGTCACCTTCGAGGCCGACGGCCCGAGGTCGCGGAAGAACGCGGCGATGGCGGTGGACAACGTCGTGGCCTGGTTGAACATCCAGCCGCCCGTCACCGAGCCGATGTCGGTGTGCATGTCCCAGTTGCCGTGGTCGACGGTGAACACCGCCGAGCCGACGTCGGCCTTCACCGTGCGGGACACCGTGTGCAGTGCACGACCCAGGTCGTTGTTGGGGTAGGTGCTGGAGGTGTCCTTCACCGCCTGGACCGCGCGGAAGTCCGATGCTGCTTCCAGCGCGGCCCGCATCCCACCGGCCATCGGCAGCGATGACCTCGACCACGCCCGGTCGAGTGAGGCGAATCGACGGTCGCTGGCGTCGAGCTTGGAGGCGCCGGCCACGCGGACGGCGCCCACGCTCGACACCGCCATCGTCGGCTCCGGACCGATCATCGCCGCAGGACGGGCGCCGACGCTGAGCCCCTGCAGGGGGGAGGCGTAGCCGTCGGTGCCGAGCAGCCGGTTGAGCCACCCCGTGCGCGCCGACGAGCCGGGGTCGGCGTCCTCGACCTCCTCCATCGCGGAGAAGTGCGAGCGGTTCGGCGCGGGCAGTCCGGCGGCGTGCACGGCGGCGAGGCTGCCGCCGTCCCACAGGGGTTGGAGAGCGCCGAGCGCCGGATGCAGGCCGAACATCGCGTCGGCGCCCCAGAGCCGGTCCTTCGGGACGGCGATGCGGGGGCGGGCGGCGTAGTAGTTCGGGTCGCCGTGCGGCACGACGAGCGAGAGACCGTCGGCCGCCCCGCGCAGCGACAGGACGACGATCGCCCACGGCGAGGCCTGGGTCCCGGCGCGGCCCCCCCCGCGGGGGGGGGCGGGGGCGGGGCGGGGGCCGGCCGGGGCCATGCTGACGACGGTCGAGCCGATGGTGACGGTCGCGCCCGCGAGCGCCGCGCCGCGCAGCAGGCCGCGTCGCGTCGTCGACGGCCCGGTGGGTCCGGCGTCGAGGGCGGCACCCTCGGCACAGCAGGAGCGGAGTGGGCTGGAGGGATGAGTCATCGCGCGTAGTGCTCCGGTGAGTCGAGGAGGGCGGCGAGCAGTCGGGGCATGCCGGTGACGGCGCCGTGGTCGACGCCGGTGACGACGGTGTCGGCGGGCAGTCCGATGGCCAGGCAGCAGGTCTCGAGCATCTCCACCGTCGATCGCCGCGCGAGCACCGTGCGTGCGAGGTGGTCGACCAGGTCCCGCAGGGTGATGGGGAAGGTCGGCACCCACGCCGCGTGCTCGCGGTAGACGATCTGCGCCGTGGGGTAGCTGCGGTTCGCGAGGTTCCAGTGCAGGTCCAGCGAGGCGAGTGCGCGCAACGGGGAGCCCCACGCCGAGGCCTCGATCGGCGCGCCGTCGGGTCGCGGCCAACTGCCGGTGCGCAGTCCGAGAGCGCCGGTCTGGTTCATCATCGCCACCGTGGCGGACTTGCTGTCGACGGGCTGGGCGACCTGAGCCTGGACGGCGCGGTAGCTGGCGACGACGTCCTCGCTCGGGTCGCGCAGCTTCGCGTCCACCGCGTTGCGGAACGCCGTGGAGTCGACAAGCTGGCGCAACACGGGCGCGATCGCGGTCTTGTTCTTCAGGTAGGTCGCGGCGAGCCGGTCGACGATGGCGGCCGGCGGCTCGTCACGGATGAAGACCTTCGCGAGCTTGGTCGCCAGATGCCGCGCCGTGTCGGGGTGGTGGGCGAGGTAGGAGAGGTATCGCCCGGTGAGCGCGCGCCCGTCCGCGGTCGCGTTGGCGTCGGTGAAGCCGTGCACGCGTACGGTCCCGGTCGCGTGGTACTCCGGCACGTAGAGACGCTGCCAGGTGTCGTTGAGGTCGACGCGCCACCCGGTGAGGATCCGCGCGGAGTCCTTGACGTCGTCCTCGGTGTAGAAGCCCGCGCCCAGGGTGTGCAGCTCCAGGAGCTCGCGACCCAGGTTCTCGTTCGGAGCGTCCTTGGTCGACGTCGCGGCGTTGAGGTAGGTCAGCATCGCCGGGTGCACCGTGGTGGCGGCCAGCAACTGGTCGAAGCGACCGAGCGCGTGGCGCCGGATCGTGCGGCCGTAGTCGGCGCGCCAGGTGAAGTGACCGTCGCCGGTCACGGGGACGTGCAGGTGGTTCTCCCAGAAGGCGGTCATCACCTCGAGCACCTGTCGGCTCGAACGCAGGCGCTTGGCCAGCAGCCAGGACGAGTAGTCGTTCATGACCTCCCAGCCCTGACGGGTGCCCTTGCGTTGGCGCAGCCACAGGTCGAGTGGGGAGAGGGAGAGGTCGGGCCACCAGCGGTCGACCTCGTCGCCCCACGGGTCGGCGATCGCGGCCGGTGTGAGCTGCTTCTCGAACCAGGCCCGGTGTCGGTTTCCGCGGACGGCGCGCACCAGCGGAGGCGTCAGGCCATAGCTGAAACGCGCGGCGAGATGACGCTCGGACGGTGTCGGCACGGGCGTGGCAGCGAAGGTGCCGGGCACGAACGCGCCCGCACGCGCGGCGGTGCGCGTCGTCGCAGATGACGTCATGGCTGACATCGGCTCCCTCCCGGACGGGGCCATCGGGGCGGTGCCCCAGATGCTCGGAGCGCCCATCCTCGGCGTCGGGGCGGCGCCGTCGCCGCCTCCGTGGGACTTTCGGACCGATCGGATCGCGCCGATGGCCCACGCGGGCCACCAGGTCTGACCCGGGAGGGCGGGCCGCGACCCGCTCGGTCTAGACGTTCGGTCGGAAAACGGCGCTGTCGGTTCGTGCTCGCTTCGCGCGCCTTACAGTCAGCGTGCGCGTCCTCTCGGACTCCTCGACGCGTTCGGCTCGCGTTGCGAAAGGCCCGCTGATGCGCCACGGTCGCTCACATTCCCTCCTGCTCCGGCTCGCGGTCATCGGCCCGGTGGCGCTGATGCCGATGCTCGTACAGAGCGCTTCCCAGGCGAGGGGTCCGGTCACGATCGACGGCAGCGCGGTCGCGCCGCTTCTCGACATCGAGTCCGCGGTGACCGGCGACGAGGCGCTCAGCGCGTTGCAGGGGTCGATGCGCGCCGCCGCTGCGCGCAACGGGATGGGCCCCGGCGCACTGCACGAGACGGTGTCGACCGACTCGACGGCGTGGGTCACCCCGTCGGGCCGTCTGGTCTACCGCGACCGCATCGGTGTGCCGGCGGCACAGGCACGGACGTTCGAGGCCAAGCGGGCCTTCCCGACCAGCCAGACGTTCACGCTGCACTCCAAGCCGGGCTCGCAGCGCACGATCTACATCGACTTCGACGGCGCCGAGGTCTCCGGCACCGCCTGGAACAGCGAAGGCCTGCCCAACGGCACCTACGAAGGCTTCAGCCTGGACGGCTCGCCTGCCTTCAGCGACGCCGAGCACGCCCGGATCCAGGAGGTCTGGCAGCGGGTCGCGGAGGACTACGCACCGTTCGACGTCGACGTCACCACCGAGGAGCCGCCGGCCGCGGCGATCGATCGCAGCGGCGCCGGCGACCAGGTGTTCGGCACCGTCGCGGTGGTCACCAACAGCACCGTGGCGCTGGCGAAGACGCCGTGCGGCGGCGAGGAGACCTGCACCGGGATCGCCTTCACCGACGTCTTCGACCACTACCGCGGCAACGCGGGCGATGCGGCCACGCATGCCGCCTATCAGCCGGCCTGGGCGTTCACCGCGCACTACAAGGACGTCGTGAGCATCGCCGAGACGGTGAGCCACGAGGTCGGACACAACCTGGGTCTCGCCCACGACGGCGACAACGTGAACGACTACAACACCGGCCAGGGTGCATGGGGGCCCATCATGGGCTCGCCGATGAAGCCGATCACCCAGTGGAGCAAGGGCGACTACCCGCGTGCGGACAACCGCGAGAACGACATCGCCCTGATCCGCGAGAACGGCGCTCCGCAACGGGCCGACGAAGCCGGGTCGACGGTGGCCGCCGCCGCTCCCTACACGACGGCGATGGGCGTGATCTCGGATCGGAGCGACGTCGACGTCTACGCCCTGGGTGCCTGCACCGGCGCCGTCTCGGTCGCGGGCGTGACGGCGTACGCGGGACCGAACCTGGACATGAAGCTCTCGCTGCTCGACGCCTCCGGTGCCGTGGTGGCCTCGGCGGATCCGCCGAGCAGCATGGTCTCGGTCGCACAGTCCGCGGGGATGAACGCGACCGTCTCCGGAACCGGCACCGGCGCACCCCTGTTCGTGGCCGTCGACGGCGTCGGGGCCAAGACCTGGACGACGGGCGGCTACGACGACTACGGCAGCATCGGCTCCTACCTGCTCACTCGCACCGGAGGGTGCGACGGCGAGCCCGTCGACCCCGGACCCGGCCCCGAACCGACCGTGACGGCGCCCGGCGCGCCGACCGGGGTGCAGCTCGCGCCCGGTCGCAAGGGTGGCGCGAAGACTGTCGTCGTGCGTTGGGCCGCCCCCACGGTCGACGGCGGAGCGCCGATCACCCGGTACGTGATCACCGCGGTGCGGATCAGCAACGGGCGTGTCGTCGCGACCCGCTCCTACACGGCGCAGGCGAGCTGGCGAGCCGCCGATATCGGCGTCGGTGCCGGCCAGTGGGCCGTGCGTGTCCGCGCCCAGAACACCGTCGGGCTCAGCACCTACAGCGCCTACAGCAAGCGGGCCACGGCCCGCTGAGCAACCGCACGGCGCGGTCTCTACTGTGACCTCTGACATGAGCGTCGACCCGGCACCGCTGGGGCGACGGCGAGCAGAGCAACGGATCGAAGGAGTAGAGATGGGTCGGTACGACGGACGGGTCGCCGTGGTCACGGGCGCGGCGCGCGGCATCGGATTCGGTATCGCCACGCGGCTGGCCGAGGAGGGTGCCTCGGTGGCGATCGTCGACCTCGACGAGAGCGCGGCGAGCGACGCGGCAGGCCGCCTGCCGGGCTCGGTGCGTCACATCGGGGTCGGCTGCGACGTCAGCGACGGCGCGTCGGTGGACGCCGCGATCGGCCGCGTCGTCGAGGACCTCGGTGGCATCCACGTGCTGGTGAACAACGCCGGCATCACCCGCGACAACCTGCTCTTCAAGATGACCGAGGACGACTGGGACCTCGTCATGGGCGTGCACCTCAAGGGCGCCTTCTTGATGACCAAGGCCGCACAGAAGCACTTCGTGGAGCAGCGCTACGGCAAGATCCTCAACCTCTCGAGCATCTCGGCCATGGGCAACCGCGGCCAGGCCAATTACTCGGCGGCCAAGATGGGCATCCAGGGCTTCACCCGCACCCTCGGCCTCGAGCTCAGCCCGTACGGCATCAACACCAACGCGATCGCCCCGGGCTTCATCGCCACCGAGATGACCGACGCCACGGCAGCGCGTCTGAAGATGGACGTCGAGGAGTTCCGCAAGCTGAACGCGGACGCCAACCCCGTCAAGCGGGTCGGCTTCCCTGAGGACATCGCCGCTGCCGCGGCGTTCCTCTGCAGCGACGAGGCTTCCTACATCACCGGCCAGACGCTCTACGTCGACGGCGGCGGCCGGCTCTGAGTCGTTCCGCGGCGGCGGGCGTACACCGTCGCTGCGGGATCACTGATCTCTGCCTCCGCCGGAGGACTCCACGACACGCCCCGGGACCTGCACGGTCCCGGGGCGTTCGTGCGCGCACACTGGGTGCACCATTGTCGAGCGATCTAGTAGACGAAAGTTCGGGCAGTCGCTGCCGATCCGTCTCGGGTGTTCGAGGACTGTGAGAGGCGAGGTGGCGTGATGGTGCGGTGGGGAGCGCGAGGTCGGCGTGGCCGACGGGGTGTCGTGGCCGGGACCGTGGCGGCCCTCGCACTGGTGCTCGCGGGCTGCGGAGCTGCCTCCGACCGCGCCGCGCGAGCCGCCGCAGACGGTTCGACCGCCCAGGCGACCGGATCGAGCGAGACCTGGCCACTGACCGGGCTTCCGGTGACCAAGGGCTCCTCGGCGCGCAGTACGCCGGTGCTCGTGGTCAAGATGGACAACACCCGCTCCAGTGCGCCGCAGGTCGGCCTCTCCGACGCCGACCTGGTGGTCGAGGAGCTCGTCGAGGGCGGTGTGACCCGGCTGGCCGTCTTCTACTACTCCCAGATGCCGCAGGACGCCGGGCCGGTGCGGTCGATGCGTGCCAGCGATATCGGCATCGTGAGCCCGGTGGACGCCTCGATGGTCACCAGCGGGGCCGCGGGGGTCACGATCGACCGGATCCGCGGCGCCGGCGTCTCCTACTTCGCCGAGGGCGATCCCGGCTTCTATCGATCCAGTTCGCGCTACGCCCCCTACAACCTCTTCGTCGACCTGCAGGACGTCGCCAAGGAGGCCGCGCGGACCGCCTCCCGGCCGGTCGACTACCTGCCGTGGGGGAGCGGCGCGGATTTCCCCAGCGGGCAGCCGGCCGAGCGGTTCTCGGTGCGTTTCTCCGGTGCGCACGCCACCGAGTGGCAGTACTCCGGCAAGCGGTACGCCGTCCAGAACTCCTACGCCGCCTCCGACGACGCGTTCCCCGCCGACTCCGTGGTCGTGCTGCGCGTCCCCGTCGGGGACGCCGGTTATCGCGACCCGGCCGGGAACGCCGTGCCGGAGACGGAGTTCGAGGGCACCGGCGAGGCGATGATCTTCCACGGCGGGCGACTGGTGCGCGGCACCTGGGAGAAGTCCTCGCTCGTGGCGCCGATCCAGCTCCGCACCCAGGCCGGCGCGCTCGCCGTCCCGGCGGGGCGGACCTGGGTCGAGCTCGTGCCCGTGGACGGCGGGTCGGTCGACGTCGGCTGACGCGAGAAGCGCGCCGGTGCCGCTCGAGGCATTCCAGCCCCGGCCCGGTCGAATCAGTCGTCGCTGGTCGTGTCGCTGGGCACCAGGGCGTTCGGCAACGCTGCGCCGCTCTCCACCAGGGCCTGGAAGCCGGCGAGCATGAAGCCGATCGCCGCCTCCACGCGTTCGGCCGCGACGGCCGGGTCGTCGGCGGTGGAGACCGTCTCGCCGGCGGTGGAGAGTGCGCCGAAGAAGATGCGGGCGAAGGTCTGCTTCATCTCCTCGTCGAGCCGCCAGGTGCCGGCCTCGAGCACCGACTCGACGATGTCGAGCACGTTGGCGAACGTCGAGCGCTCTTCCTGTTCGCGGTAGCGCTCGTAGCCGAGCACGGCGGGGCCCTCTTGGATGACGATCCGCCGGTAGGCGGGTTCGCAGACCACCGCGAGGAAGCCGCGCAGACCGGCTAGCGCCTTCTGCCAGGGATCCTTGCGGCCCTTGAGCGCCTTCTGGATCTGCCGGGAGGACTCCTGCTCGACGCGTTCGAAGACGGCTTCGAAGAGCGCCTGCTTGCCGGAGAAGTGGTGGTAGAGCGCACCCTTGGTCACCTCGGCACCGGCCACGATCGAGTCGAGCGAGGTGCTGGCATAGCCGTTCTCGGTGAACAGCCGCTCGGCGACGTCGACGAGCGCCCGCTTGGTCGAGGCCGAGTAGCTGGCCCGGCGTCCGGTCGAGGGGACGCCGGGGACACGCGGGACCTTCGTCACCAGCTTGCCCACCGACGCCTTGGCCATGGGCGAAGCGTATGCGGTGCAGGTCACACTCCGCCCGGCCCCCACCGGGTGGGGTGCTACGCGCTCGTTCGGCGATCGACCGGGTGGGTGACGACGACCACGTACCGAGGTGGGCAGGATCACGGTGTTTGAAGTTTGCAGGACCTTCGGTCGGTCTCATACTGAAGGTACGTACTCGCAGTATGTGAGTGCCGTTCCCGAGGAGCTGACCATGACCTGGAAGTCCTTTCACAACCGGGGCGAGATCCTGCGCTCCGTGATCACCGCTGCCAACGACCGCGTCGACGGACGCCTCCCCATGGACCTGGAGGGGGTCGCTGAGACCTTCGGAGACGAGCTCACCCTGCTCGGTGCTCTGCAGCTGAAGTGGCACACCCGCCTGTCCGGCGCCATCGAGCGCGAGCTCATGCACCAGCCGATGGACCTCGAGTCCGCCGTCTGCGATGCCTGGAACGTGACCGCCGACGAACTGCTCGGCGTCCGCGCGATCCTCGACCACTACCGCGCCAATCCCACGTCCGACGAGATGGCGTGGGCGATGGCCCGATCCACTGCCAAGGAGCGGTGCTTCTTGGCGACCATGGCCGGCCTTGCCGGCTTCGGTGTCGTCGAGGAGGTGGGAGCAGCAGCCATGGGCGCCCGCCTCGAGCAGCGCGCTCGGGCCCGCCGACTGCGGGTGCCGTCCCTCGAGGCCGGTCGCTCGGTGACCGAACCTCGGCCCACGTTCCTCGAGCGCCTGCGCCAGGTGCTCGCGGCCTGATCTCCCTCCTGGTCGACCGCGTTCCCCCCTTCGGTCGACCCCCGCGCCTCGGTCACGAGTCATGATGGGCTCGTGACCGAGGTGCATCCGGGGACCCTGCTGCTGGCCACGCCGGCGCTGGTCGACCCGAACTTCAGCGACGCGGTCGTGCTGATCCTCGATGTCAGCGACGGCGCGGTGGGTGTCGTCCTCAACCGTCCGTCGGGCGTGCCGATCGCCGACGTCCTCGCGCCCTGGGCCGACGTCGTCAGCGAGCCGGAGGTGCTCTTCCGTGGGGGGCCGGTGCAGACCGACGGCGCGCTCGCCGTCGGTCTCGTGACGGGCGACGCCGCTCAGGTCGAGAGTGCGATCGGCGCCGGGATCCGGCCGGTGGTCGACGCCCTGGTGCTGGTCGACCTCGACACCCCGACCGACGCCCTCCCGAACCACCTGCTCGAAGTACGGATCTTCGCCGGCTACGCCGGCTGGGGCGACGGGCAGCTCGAGCGCGAGATCGAGGAGGGCAGCTGGTACGTCGTCGCCGGTCGCGCCGACGACGTCTTCGGCGCCGACACCGCCACCCTGTGGCGCGACGTCCTGCGACGTCAGCCGGGCGACCTGGCCTGGCACTCCACTCGCCCCGTCGACTCCGACCTCAACTGACCCGACCGGTGGTCGAGGAGCTCCAGCGATTCGACCCGGTGGTTGAGGAGCTCCGCGAGGAACGAGCGGGGCGTCCCGAAACCCCGCCCGCCGACCGCGCGCCCGGCTACCGTGCCTCCATGCAGCCCTGCTCGCGCCGCCAGCTGTTGACCGCCGCCTCCGTCGGGGTCGTCGGCCCGCTGATCATCGACTCCTCGGCCGGGGCTGCGGGGCGTGCCGTTATCGCCGTCTCCCAGGTGCCGATCGGCGGCGGAGTGGTGGTCTCCCGACGCGGCGTCGTGGTCACCCGGCAGGCGAAGAGGCGCTTCCGCGTCTTCGACGCCGCCTGCACCCATCAGGGGTGCCCGGTCTCCGACGTGTCGGGCGGGCGGATCACCTGTCCCTGTCACGGGAGCCAGTTCTCCGCGACCACCGGTGCCGTGCTCGCAGGCCCGGCCGGGTCGCCGCTGCCGCCGAAGCGCTTCACGGTCAAGCGCGGCAAGATCTACCTGGCCTGACGCCGACCCGACGTCGCGAGGGCGCACGCTCCACCTGCGAGGATCGCGTCATGGCACGTGGCTCGATGCTCGGTCGGTTCCGGGGACGTCTGGCGAAGCGGGGTGGACGGCGAGACGCGCGCGTCGCAGCTCAGCCGGCTCCCGGTCGCACCGGAGTGGCGCAGTACGCGCCGCGGGCAGACGGTCGCCCCGACCCAGGAGAGGTCGTCTGGGCGTGGGTGCCCTACGAGGACGATCCGCAGCAGGGCAAGGATCGACCCGTCCTGGTGCTCGCCGTCAGCCAGGGCGAACCCGGAGCGGTGCTCGCACTGATGCTGACCAGTCAGGACCACGATCGCGACGCGGCGGAGGAGGCGCGTCGCGGCCGGCACTGGATGGACGTGGGCACCGGTGGGTGGGATCGCCAGCGGCGCCCGAGCGAGGTGCGCCTGGACCGGCTGCTGCGCCTGCCGCTGGACGCCGTCCGGCGCGAGGGGGCCGCGCTGGACCGCCCCGTCTTCGACGCCGTCGTCGCGGCCGCGCGGCAGTTCCACCCCCGCCTGTGATGGCACAACGTGATCGCTGCATCGTCGGTGGACGACGTTCAGGCCGTGAGGCACCGGCGGTTGAGGAGGCCCGAGGTGTGAGGACGGTCTCGAAACCCGGTGGGCGGCCCCTCGGCCGCTGCGCTGGCCCGGCGGGCCCTAGGCTGAAGGCACTATCCCCGGTTGGTCTGCCGGCAGGGCCCGCCTGACTTTGAATCAGGACTAGCGACGTAGGTTCGACTCCTACCCGGGGAGCAGATCTCAGGTCATCCCGAGCGCGCTGTCAGAGGTGTCCGCGAGCCTCGAGCGCCTCGATGAGGGCACTGGTGTCGTGCTGCCCGATGTGCCGCTCGGTGCCGACGAAGAACGTCGGGGTGCCGCGAACACCGCTCGCCTCCGCGCTGCCGATGTCGCGCTCGAGATGGCGCGCGACGTCGTCGGACTCCAGGTCGCCGAGGAACACGTCGACGTCGAGTCCGATCGCTGCGGCATGTTCGATCAGGTCGTCCATGGTCAACAGCTCCTGGTGGGCGAAGAGCCGGTCGTGCATCGGCCAGAACCTGCCCTGGAGCGACGCAGCCTCGACCGCCCGCGCGGCGGGCACCGCGTGGGGATGCACGGTGAGGGGCATGTGGCGGACGACGTAGCGCAGCCGGTCTCCGAAGTGCGCGCGGAGCTCGGCTGCGACGCCGGTCGCCCGTGCGCAGAAGGAGCATTCGAAGTCCAGGTACTCCACGAGGGTCAACTCGGCGTCGGCCGGTCCGTGGATGTGGTCGCGCTCGGGGTCGATCGGGTCGCTCAGGACGCGCGGGAGTGCCGCGTCGGTCTGGCCGAAGCGGCGCGCGGCGATGGCGAACACCACCCAGCCGAGCACGCTGGCGAGCAACGCCGAGAGCAGCACGCCGACCGTCGCCTGCGCGCGGAGCCTCTCGTCGTCGAAGGCCAGACCGACGATCAGGAGCGACACGGTGAATCCGATGCCCGAGAGCGCGGCCCCCGCCAGCGTGTGACCGGCCCCGACGCCCTGGGGCAGGCGGCCCAGCCCGAGCCGGACGGCGCCGAGTGCGCCGGCGCCGATGCCCACGAGCTTGCCGAGCACGAGACCGGCGACGACACCCCAGGTCACCGGCGACGCGAGGGCGTCGCCGAGCACCCCGCCGCGCAGGTCGACGCCGGCGTTGGCGAGTGCGAAGAGCGGCACGACGGCGTAGCTGGTCCACCCGTGGAGTACCTCCTGCAACCGCTCGTTGACCGAGATGGCTCGGTTGAGGCTGGTGCGCGCGGCCCGTTGCACCTCGGGCATCGGCGACTGGCGGAACGCCACGAACTGCCGGTTCGCCTGGCTCACCAGCGACCGCTCGGGGCTCGACGCGGGGATGAGCAGACCGGCGAGCATGCCGGCGATCGAGGCGTGCAGCCCCGACTCGAGCGTGGCCACCCACAGGACCAGCACGATGACCAGATAGGGCGAGGCCCGCCAGACGCCGGTGCGGTCGAGGACGGCCAGCGCGACCAGGCAGGCGCCGGCGACGGCGAGGGCGCGCACGTCGACGGAGTCGGAGTAGACGACGCCGATCACGCTGACCGCGACGATGTCGTCGATCACGGTGAGGGTGAGCAGGAAGATCCTCAGCTGGGTCGAGACCGCGGGGCCGACCAGCGCGAGGACGCCGAGCAGGAAGGCGGTGTCGGTGCCGATCACCACGCCCCACCCGCGTGCGGCCTCGCCGGTCGGGTTGAGGAGCAGATACAAGGCGGCCGGCACGGCCATGCCGCCGATGCCGGCGATCAGCGGGATCGTGATGCGCGAGCGGTCGGTCAGCTCGCCGACCGCGAACTCGCGCCGCACTTCCAACCCGATGACGAAGAAGAACACCACCATCACGCCGTCGTTGATCCAGTGATGCAGGTCCATCCGGATCTCGGCGCCGCCGAAGCGGATGGCGGCTTCGGTGTGCCACAGCGAGGTGTAGGCGTCCGACCACGCCGAGTTCGCCCACAGCAGCGCGACGAGCGCCGTGACGACGAGAAGTCCCGCGCTGCCGGCCTCGGTGTGCATGAACGACCGCAGCGCCGACGGCGTCTGCCCGGCGAAGTCCTGCGAGGTTCCGCTGCACCGGCTCTGGTCGTCGGCCATGCCGACACGCTAAGGCCTCCTGCGCTCGGATCGTTCGGCGCCTCCTGGGCACCCTGCTGGAGGGTGGGCCGACAACGACCGTGCTTTGCGACGATCGCGGTATGAGCACCGTGCTGGAGCATCAGGTGGAGATCGATCGGCCCGTGGGAGACGTCTTCGCCTACCTCGACGACGTCTCCCACGCGCAGGACTGGCTCTACGGCCTGCGCAGCATCGAGCCGGTCGGCGAGCAGGTGAGCGGTGTCGGCGCGGCCTACGACGGCGTCATCGTGGTCGGTGTCGAGCTGTCCACACGGATCGAGTGCACGGCGTGGGAGCAGGATCGGCTGATCGAGCTCACCTCGACCGACGGCATCCGCAACACCCAGCGTTGGACCTTCGAGGCGATCGATGCCGAGCGCACGCGCGTGGGCGCGAGGGTCGAGTACGCCCTGCCGGGTGGACCTGCCGGAGCGGTGATGGGGCGGGCGATGAAGCCGTTCGTGGGCGTGGCGGTGCGCCAGACCAGCCGCCGGCTGGTGCGCAACCTCGAGGCGCAGGCGGCCTGAGCGCCCGAGCCGGAATCGCTGGATTCAGGTTCGGCCGAGGATCTGTGCGACCTCGGCCGAGGCGAAGAACGGCTCGAGACGGGTCCGCACGACGGCGTCGAGCTCACCGGTCGCGGCGGCGGCCTCGAGTGCTCGAGGCACCAGGGCCCGGGCGTGGCGCACGACGTCGTCGCGGGTCAGACCCAGATCCTCGACCAAGGTCGAGACCGGGTGGTCGCCGTAGGCGTCGAGGAACCCGCGGACGAGAGCATCGGCGAGGGCGGTCACCGGGGCGGTCGGCGCCGCGCCGATCAGGAGGTCCTGCACCAGCCCCGCGACGCGCTCGACGTCGTCGCGAGTGGTGACGGTGCTCAGTGGCGGGAGCGGCTGGTCGCCGTAGGTGTCGAACACCTCCAGCACAGCAGCGCGGGTGGCGGGGTCGCGCAGCGTCTCCACCACGATCTTGTTCAGGCGGCGCATCGCGATCGTGGCGCCCTTGCCGGCGGTGTCGCCCAGGAGGCCCTCGAGCTGCTTTCCGGCAGCGCCGGCGGCGCTCGCGCCGATGGAGGCGCCCAGGGAGACCAGCGAGCCGACGCCGGGAAGTTTCTCCGCCACGGCGCGGTTCGCCGCGAGCACCTCGGTGACCAGACGCCCCACGAACCGGGCGGCCAGCCCGGCGACGAGGGGACTCTCGGCGAGTTCGTCCATCACGGTCTCCAGGACGGACACCAGGCGCAGGGCCTCGTTGGTGAGCGCCTCGACGTGGTCGCGGTCGACCAGATCGGTGAGCGACACCGGTTCCTCAGGGCCCTCGTGGGCCACGGCCGCCGCGACCGAGACGGCGGTGCTGGCCGCCGCGCTGGGAGGCAGCGAGGTCAACGCTTCGCGCACGAGCGCCGAGACGGCGTCGGCGTCGACGAGACCGCCCACGGTGATGCGACCGCCCAGTGCCAGCAGGTCATCGACGTCCTGCTCGATCAGCCCGGGAAGGTCCGGGCCGGTCAGCCGCTCGACGATCCACGCCACCTGGGCGTCGAGCAGACGGGCGGCGAGGTCGGTCGCGCTGGTCGAGGCCATGGCAGCAGCCTGCCGTATCGGCGCGTGTGCGCAGGGGAGTGGGGAGTCAGACGCCGGCGGCCTCGCGCAGGTCGCGCCAGGCCTGCGACGCGGCGGTGGTCACCAACGCCTGCTCGGCCTCGACCTCCACGACCGGGCGGGCACCCGCTGCGACGCCGACGTAGCGCAGGCCGGCGGACGGATCCAGGCGCGGCGTCCAGCCCATCCGGCGCAGCATGCCGACGGCGTACTCCCACGCGGCTCCGTGCAGCGAGGAGCCGGAGAGGAAGACGTCGTCCATCGGTGCGGGGAGCACGACCAAGCCCAGGCCCGACGCGAGGTCGAGGTGGGCATCGTGGAAGGAGTCGACCGGCACCTGGAAGATCACGCTCGTTCAACGGTGCTCGGGGGCACGGGGTTACGCCGGTGGTCCGGGCGGGCCGCCACGACGACCACGACGACCACGACGAAACGGGATCTCCCTGCCCAGGTGCACCGATCCGCCCTAGAGTGATGCGGGTGTCCGCAACCCCCACGACGGAACTGACGGTCATCGTCCTCGCTGCCGGCGGTGGCACCCGGATGAAGTCCAAGACGATGAAGGTGCTGCACCCGATCGGCGGCCGTTCGATGATCGGTCACGTGCTCGCCGCAGTCGGCGGTCTCGAGCCCTCCCGTGTGGTGACCGTCGTCGGGCACCAGCGCGAGCAGGTCGGTGGTCACGTGCTGGAACTGATGCCGGACGCCGTGCTCGCCGTCCAGGAGGAACAGCTCGGCACCGGGCATGCGGTGCGGGTGGCCGTCGAGGCCGCAGGTCGAGGGCTGGCGGGCACGGTGCTGGTCGCCTATGGCGACACCCCGCTGCTCACCGCGGAATCGCTACGCGACTTCGCCGCGGAGCACCGCGCTGCACAGGCGGCGGTGAGCATCCTGAGCGGAGTCGTGGAGAACCCGTTCGGCTACGGCCGAGTCGTGCGAGACGACATGGGCGAGGTCGTCGCGATCGTGGAGGAGAAGGACGCCTCGCGCGAGCAGCGCGAGATCACCGAGATCAACTCCGGGATCCTCGCCTTCGACGCGGCCTTCCTCGTCGAGGCGCTTCCGCGCATCGGCAACGACAACGCCAAGGGCGAGTACTACCTGACCGACACCGTGCAGCTGGCACGCGATGCGGGACTCACCGTCACCGCCCACCCCATCGACGATGTCGCACAGACCGAGGGGGCCAACGACCGCGTGCAGCTGGCCGAGCTCGGTCGGGTTCTCAACGACCGGATCGTCACGGGCTGGATGCGCGCGGGCGTCACGGTGATGGACCCCGGATCCACCTGGATCGACGCCGACGCGGTCCTCGCCCAAGACGTCACCATCCTGCCCGGCACCCAGCTGTTGGGTGCCACGGTCGTCGCCGAGGACGCTGTGATCGGGCCGGACACCACCCTGCAGGATTGCGAGATCGGTGTCGGGGCCCGCGTCGTGCGCACCCACGCCCAGCTCGCCGTCATCGGCGCCGAGGCCAACGTCGGCCCGTTCTCCTACCTGCGCCCGGGCACGGTGCTCGGAGCGGGCGGCAAGGTCGGCGGCTTCGTGGAGACCAAGAACGCCCAGATCGGGGACGGCGCGAAGGTGCCGCACCTCTCCTACGTGGGTGACGCAGAGATCGGCGAGGGCACCAACATCGGTGCGGGCACGATCTTCGCCAACTACGACGGCGTGGAGAAGCACCGCACCGTGATCGGCCGGCATGCGCGGACGGCGTCCAACAACACCTTCGTGGCCCCGGTCGAGATCGGCGACGGTGCAGCGACCGGTGCCGGCACCGTCGTGCGCCGGGACGTGCCGCCCGGATCCCTCGCGGTCAGCAGCGGCCCGCAGCGCAACCTGCGCGGATGGACGGTGCGACGACGGGCCGGCACCAAGCAGGCCCAGGCCGCGATCGAGGCCGACCCCGGCTTGGGCCGGCCCGCCCCCGATGCGGAAGAATCCTGACCGCCCCACCCTTGCGAGAAGGAGCCCCCGCGTGACCGGCATCCAGCGGACCACCGAGAAGAACCTGATGGTGTTCAGCGGACGGGCGCATCCCGGCCTCGCGGCCGAGGTCTCCGAGATCCTCGGCACCCCTCTCGTCCCGACCTCGGCCTACGAGTTCGCCAACGGCGAGATCTACGTGCGCTACGAGGAGTCGGTGCGCGGCTGCGACGCCTTCGTGATCCAGAGCCACACCACGCCGATCAACGAGTGGATCATGGAGCACCTGATCATGGTCGACGCGCTCAAGCGCGCCTCTGCCAAGAGGATCACCGTGGTCATGCCGTTCTGGGGCTACAGCCGACAGGACAAGAAGCACCGTGGTCGTGAGCCGATCTCGGCGCGTCTGATGGCCGACCTGTTCAAGACCGCCGGTGCCGACCGCATCATCACCGTCGACCTGCACGCCGACCAGCTCCAGGGCTTCTTCGACGGCCCCGTCGACCACCTGATGGCGCTGCCGCTGCTCACCGACTACATCAAGGGCAAGTACGGCGGCCAGGCGCTCGCCGTCGTGTCGCCGGACGCCGGGCGGATCAAGGTCGCCGAGCGTTGGTCTGCCCGCCTCGGCGGTGCACCGCTGGCCTTCATCCACAAGACCCGTCGCACCGACGTCGCCAACGAGGTCGTGGCCAACCGGGTGGTCGGCGACGTCACGGGCCGGATGTGCGTGCTGACCGACGACATGATCGACACCGGCGGCACGATTGTTAAGGCAGCCGAGGCCCTGATGGCCGAAGGCGCCGCGGGCGTCATCATCGCCGCCACCCACGCGATCCTCTCCGACCCCGCCGTCGACCGGCTCAAGAACAGCCCGGCTGCGGAGATCGTCGTCACCAACACGCTGCCGATCGAGGACGAGCGCTGCTTCGACAAGCTCACCGTGCTCTCGATCGCTCCGCTCGTCGCCCGCGCCATCCGCGAGGTCTTCGAGGACGGCTCGGTCACCTCGATGTTCGACGGTCACGCCTGATCGCAGACGCGCCGGCGGCTGCGATCGTCGGTGGTCGAGCAATCGTCGCGACCGAGGAACGACGTCGCGAAGACGCGTCGAGACCCGGTGAGGTGCGCGCCGACGTCGGCTGTCAGGGGTTGCGAGGCCCTCGCTGGCGCTCAGGCACCGCGACCACCGGTGAGTCGACCGGCGTGTCGACTCGCCGATTGGTCCCCGGCGGACCTTCACCCGTAAGGTTATGGGGTTGCCTCGGCGAGGGAGCGCAAGCTCCGTGATCGACAGGGCCGGTTTGTCACCAGACGCCGCGCTGTCGCGCGGCGTTCGTCGTTTCCGGCCATCTCGCGGCCGAGTCCGGGGCTCACGAACGTTTGACGATGAAGGAGTAGCCCCATGGCTGAGCAGATCCAGGCCGAGTCCCGCACCGAGTTCGGCAAGGGCGCGGCCCGCCGCATCCGCCGCGAGCACAAGATCCCCGCGGTCGTCTACGGCCACGGCAACGACCCCGTCCACGTGACCCTCCCGGGCCACGAGACCACCATGGCGATCAAGCACGGTGGAGCGAACGCGCTGCTGGAGCTCGTCATCGACGGCAAGCCGCAGCTCGCGCTCACCAAGCAGGTCCAGGTCGACCCGATCCGTCGCGTGCTCGAGCACGTCGACTTCGTCGCGGTCAAGCGCGGCGAGAAGGTCACCGTCGACGTCCCGGTGATCGTCACCGGTGACGCCGTCGCCGAGACCCTCGTCGTCACCGAGAACGCCACCGTGCAGCTCGAGGCCGAGGCCACCAACATCCCCGAGCAGATCGAGGTCAGCGTGGAGGGCGCCGAGGTCGGTACCCAGATCACCGCCGCCGACCTGACTCTGCCCTCGGGCACCTCGCTGCTCACCGACGCCGAGACCCTCATCGTCAACATCACCGCCGCTCCGACCGCCGCCGACGTCGAGGCCGAGCTCGCCGAGGCCGAGGCCGAGGCCGGTATCGAGCGCGACGAGCCCGAGGCCGAGGGCGCCGCCCCGGCCGAGGAGGCCGCGGCCACCGAGGAGTGACCTCGCACTTCCTTCGACCGAGCCGGCTCAGGTGGTACCTGGGCCGGCTCGTGTCACCTGTACGTCCGCCCCGCCCCACGGAGGACCACGTGAGCGACCCCGACACCTCGGCGGGCCCGGTGACGCCGGCGAGCCAGGTCTGGCTCGTCGTCGGCCTGGGCAACCCCGGCCCCGACTACGCAGGTCACCGCCACAACATCGGCTACCTGGTGATCGAGGAGCTGGCGAGGCGGATGGGCTCGTCCTTCCGCTCGCACAAGTCCGGTCGCGCCGACGTCGTCGAGGGCCGGCTGGGTGCGCCGGGTACGCCCGCGCCCCGCGTCGTCCTCGCCAAGCCGCGCTCGTACATGAACGAGCTGGGCGGCCCGGTCAAGGCGTTGGCCACCTTCTACAAGGTGCCGCCCGAGCGCATCATCGCGATCCACGACGAGCTCGACATCGCCTTCGGCACGCTGCGTATCAAGGTCGGTGGCGGCGACAACGGCCACAACGGGCTGCGCTCGATGCGGGGCTCGCTGGGCACCGGCGACTTCTACCGCGTGCGTGCGGGCATCGGTCGCCCGCCGGGGCGGCAGGAGGTGAGCGACTTCGTGCTGTCGAACTACAACGGCACCGAGCGCAAGGAGCTGCCGTTCCAGATCGACAGCGCCGCGGACGCCGTCGAGACGCTCATCGCCGACGGTCTCGAGCGCACCCAGCAGCAGTTCAACCGCTGAACCGACCTCCGGCGAGCACCGCGTGGACCCACGCCGTGGATGAGTAGGGTGGTCGCCCGTGACGACGTACACGCCCAGCACCCCACCGGCCGAGGCCGCCACCGACGATCACGCGCTTGCCGCCTGGCTCGCCACCGAGGCCGGACGGCGTCTGCTCGAGGTCCGCGGCGAGGGCCTGGAGGGCAAGGAGCTCAAGGACGCCGGCGACCGTGCCGCGCACGAGCTGCTCATGGAGCTGCTCGCGCAGCTGCGCCCGGGCGACGTGGTGCTCTCGGAGGAGGGCAAGGACGACAAGGCCCGGCTCGAGGCCGACCGCGTCTGGATCGTCGACCCGCTCGACGGCACTCGCGAGTTCTCCGAGCCCCCGCGCGACGACTGGGCAGTGCACGTCGCGCTCTGGGAGCGCGGTGCCGGTGACGGGTCGACCGGCCCCGGCGACCTGACGGCGTGCGCCGTCGCCCAGCCGGTTCTGGGGGAGACGTTCAACACGGCGAAGCCGCCGGTGGTGCCGCCGCGCACGAGCGCCAAGCCGCGCATCGCCGTCAGTCGCAGCCGTCCGCCCGCCTTCGTGGAGGAGCTGGCCGCCGAGCTCGACGCCGAGCTCGTGCCGATGGGCTCGGCCGGGGTGAAGGTGCTCTCGGTCGCGCGCGACGTCTCCGACATCTACGTGCACGCCGGTGGCCAGTACGAGTGGGACTCCGCCGCCCCGATCGGCGTCGCCCGCGCCGCCGGACTGTTCACGAGCCGCATCGACGGCACGCCGATGATCTACAACCGCGACGACGTCTACCTGCCGGACCTCATCGTCTGCCGGCCCGAGCTCGCCGACCAGATCGTGGCCTGGGTGACCTCGCGCGGCATCGGCTGACTCTCCGCCCACGCGTCGACCCGTCTTCATCTGAAGACGGGTCGACGTCGTTTTCCCCGTTGACCCGTCTTTGTCGAAAGACGGGTCAACGCACCAGGGGTGGTGGTCTGGTCCAGCCGTGGAGTTCGCCTGCTGGCGTTCGGCTCCTGTTCACGCACCGAACCTCGAGCGTTTCGTACGTCTCCTGACACTGTCGCAGGCTCGCGCCGCGGGCCCTCTCGGGAACCACCGCACAGCGTCAGGAACAACCGCCTCGTGTCCACCACTCTTCCGGCGTACGACCCCGCCGGCGCCGATCTCGTCGCGCCGCGTGCGTTGTCGCGTCGAGCTCGCGGCGCCGACGCGGTGTTCGTGCACAGTGCGCGTCTGGTCGGGGCCTCGGTCCTGGTCATCACCGGAGGCGTCGCCATCTTCTTGGGCTGGCAGGCCTTCCCGACGCTGCAGCGCTACGGCTGGTCGTTCTTCACCGAGTCGCAGTGGCAGCCCGAGGCCGACGTCATCGGCATCGCCGCCGTGGTGGTGGGCACGTTCGCGGTGGCCACCGTCGCGATGACGATCGCGTTCCCGCTGGCGCTCACCACGGCTCTCTACATCAGCGAGTACGCGCCGGCGCGGATCAAGCCCACCCTGGTGTCCCTGGTCGACCTGATGGCCGCGGTGCCGTCGGTGATCTACGGGCTCTGGGCCTACATCCTGATCATGCCGTACGCCGCCGAGTTCGCGGTCTGGATGGATCGCAACTTCGGCTGGATCCCGATCTTCGCCGTGCGCGGCGGTGACGCCGACAGCGCGATCCCGCTGCTGTCTCGGTACAGTTTCAGCGCCTTCTGCGCCGGCATCGCGGTCGCCATGATGGTGATGCCGATGGCGTGCGCCGTCATGCGGCAGGTCTTCTCGCAGACACCGCCGGGGGAGAGGGAGGCCGCGCTCGCCCTCGGCGCCACCCGGTGGGGCGTCATCCGCGCGGTCGTCCTCCCGTTCGGCCGCGGCGGCATCATCGGCGGCACGATGCTCGGCCTGGGCCGGGCACTCGGCGAGACGATCGCCGTCGCGCTGATCCTCGCGCCTGCGTTCGACGTGAAGTTCCGGGTGCTCGAGCAGGGTGGCGGCACGGTCAGCGCCCTGATCGCCAACCGCTTCGGAGATGCCAGCCCGACGCAGCTCTCCGCACTCCTGGCTGCCGGTCTGGTGCTGTTCCTGATCACCCTGGTGATCAACACGCTCGCCGCCGTCGTGGTCAACCGCTCCCGCTCCGGGGCGGGGGTCGAGGCATGAACACGACGGCACCGGAGGTCTCGACAAGCTCGACCATCGGGAACGGCTCGACCACCGGCAGCGGCTCGACCACCGAGGGGGTCTCGACGAGCTCGAGCACCGGGGACGGCTCGGCCACCGAGGCGCCCCGTACCTTCCTGCCCCGATCCGACGACGACGCCCCGCCGCCGGTGCCCCGAGCCACGCTCGGGCGGATGACCGCCGACGAACGGCTCGTCCGGGTCGGCTCGTGGGTCTCGGCCCTCGGCCTGGCCTGGCTGATCACCCAGCGCCTGCTGCCGTTGGACGGCCTGCCCTGGTTCCTGCTGACCTGGTTCGGCCTTGGGTTGACCGTCACCGCCGTCCTCACGCTCGCCACCGGCACGCGGGTCGAGGCGGTCGACCGGGTTGCCGGCAGTGCGATCACCGGTGCCGCTCTCGTGGTCGCCGTCGCGCTCGGCAGCACCGTCGTCTACGTCGCGGTGAAGGGGTGGGAGCCCGTCTCCCACCTGAACTTCCTGTTCAGCGACATGGCCGGGGTTGGGCCGCGCGACCCCTTCGACGCCGGCGGCATCAAGCACGCGATCATCGGCAGCCTCATCGAGATCGGCATCGCGATCGCCATCACGCTGCCGCTCGGGGTCGGCACCGCGGTCTTCATGACCGAGGTCGGCGGCCGGTTCGCGCGCATCGTGCGTACCGTCGTCGAGGCGATGACGGCGCTGCCCTCGATCGTGGCCGGCCTGTTCGTCTACACCGTGCTGATCGTGACGCTCGGCTACCCGCGCTCGGGCTTCGCCGCGGCGATGGCGCTCTCGGTGATGATGCTCCCGATCATCGCCCGCGCCTCCGACGTCGTGCTGCGCGTCGTGCCGGGCAGCCTGCGCGAGGCGAGCCTCGCGCTCGGCGCCAGTCGCTGGCGCACGGTGTGGCACGTCGTCCTGCCGACGGCACGCTCGGGCCTGGCGACGGCGCTGATCCTCGGCATCGCCCGCGGCATCGGCGAGACCAGCCCGGTCCTGCTCACCAGCGGCTCGGCCAACTTCACCGTCACCGACCCGACGAGCGGCGCCATGCAGTCGTTGCCGCTGTTCATCTACAGCAACGTCCGCAGCGGTGACCCCGTGGCGATCGAGCGGGCCTACGGCGCCGCATTCGTGCTGCTGGCCCTGGTGCTCGTGCTCTTCGTCGTCGCCCGTCTGCTCGCCCGCCCGCGGTCCGGCACTCGCCGTCCGCTGTTCGCCCGATTCCGGAGGACCGTCCGATGACCCGCCGCAGCGCACGATCCCGTGCACACCCCAGCGCCCACCGTCGTCTGGGTGCGCTCGCCGCCAGCCTCGCGCTGGTCTGCTACGCCGCCGTCACCGGCGCCCCGAGTGCGGCCGCGGCCTACGCGACCATCGAGGGCACCGGCTCGACCTGGTCCGAGCTGATCGTCCAGCAGTGGATCGCCGACGTCGACGCCAACGGCATGAAGGTCGTCTACACCGGCGGCGGCTCGACCAAGGGTCGCAAGGACTTCTCCCAGAACAGCACCGACTTCGCGATCTCCGAGATCCCCTACCAGGGCACCGACGAGAGCGGCCAGGCCGACACCAGCAACGGCCGCGCTTTTGCGTACCTGCCGATCGTGGCCGGTGGCACCGCCTTCACCTACCAGCTCAAGGTCGGCAACGAGCTCGTACGCAACCTGCGCCTCTCGGGCGAGACGCTCGCCAAGATCTTCACCAGCAAGATCACCTCGTGGAGCGACCCCGCGATCACCGCGGACAACAACGGCCGCCAGTTCCCCGACAAGGACATCATCCCGGTCTACCGCTCCGACGGCTCCGGCACGACGGCCCAGTTCACCACCTGGCTGGACAAGAGCTATCCCTCGATCTGGCGCCCCTTCTTCGGCCGCAGCGGCCTGACGTCGTACTACCCGCCGGGCGGCAACCGGGTGGGGCAGTCGGGCTCGGACCAGGTCATGAACACGATCTCCGGCTTCGCCGGCGACGGGATGATCGGCTACGTCGAGTACTCCTACCCGGTCAACAAGAACTACCCGGTCGTCAAGGTGCTCAACAGGGCCGGCTACTACGTCGAGCCCACCCAGTACAACGTGGCGGTCGCGCTCACCAAGGCGCGGATCAACATGGACAAGAGCAATCCCGACACCTATCTCACCCAGGTGCTGGACGGCGTCTACAGCAACGCGGACCCGCGGGCCTACCCGGTGTCGTCGTACTCCTACATGGTCATCCCGACCGGGGCGAGCGACCCGCGCATGACCACCGCCAAGCGCCAGACGCTCGCCGACTTCCTGTACTACTCGCTGTGCGGCGGGCAGACCAAGGCCGGCCCCTACGGCTACTCGCCGCTGCCGCTCAACCTAGTGCAGGCCGGCTTCGACCAGATCGCGCAGTTGAAGAAGGCCGACGCAGCCGTCGACCTGACCGACCGCGACGTCCGCTCGTGCAACAACCCGACCTTCGACGGTACGAACCCCGCGAAGAACGTGCTGGCGCAGAAGGCACCCGCTCCGCCGGCGTGCGACAAGCAGGGCGAAGGGCCCTGCGGCTCCGACACCGGCAACAACGACCCGACGGGCGGCGACTCCGGTGGCAACACCGGCGGCGCGACCGATCCGGGGACGGGTGCTAGTGGCGGGAGCGGTGGACCAGACGGCGGTGGCACCGACGTCGGCGATCTGGGCGCCCCCGGTGGTGACGCGCCGCAGGTCGACCCCGAGACCGGCCTGACCGTCGGCGGCACCGGGACCCCCACGACGTCCGGCGGGGCGATCTATGCCAACCCGACGCTGGTCGCGGACCGCCCGGCCGACGCGCGGACCTTCGGCTGGGTCGCCGCCGTCGAGCTGCTGGCGCTGGTGCTGCTTCCCGGTCTCGTCGTCGCCGCGCTCCGCCGTCGTCGTCGGGAGGGCGTGGCATGAGGGGACCAGCCGCCCGTCGTCGACACCGTCTCGGTGTGCTCCTCGGAGTCCTGCTCGCCGTCGTCGTCTCGCTCGCGCTCGGCGCCACCGCCGGCTCGGCCGCCGACCCGCTCGCACGGGCCATCACCCCAGCGGCGAAGGCGGCCCCCGCCGGCAAGGACGGCTTCAGCACGACCAAGACGCTGACCCGCACCTTCGCCGAGGCCGATGGACAGACGACGACCGTGGCCAGCTACGACGTCACCGTGCGGGCCGACCGCACCCAGAACCTCCGTGGCAGGCAGCGCGTGCGAATCACCTGGAGTGGCGCGCAGCCCAGTGGCGGCCGCGCCAGCAATCCCTACGGTGAGAACGGCCTGGCCCAGGAGTACCCCGTCGTGGTCATGCAGTGCCGAGGACGCGACGGAGCCGGCGTGCCAGCAGCTCGCCAGCTGAGGCCGGAGACGTGTTGGACCGCGTCGGTCGCCCAGCGCTCGCAGGTGCTGCGCTCCGACGGCGAGGCGCTGTGGCGCGTCGACCGGTTCGAGGACGAGGCCGACCGCGAACGGGTCTCGGGCATCGATCCTTTCCCTGCCGAGCAGTGCGCCGATGCGGACGTCGAGTCCTACTCCACCCACCTCACCGAGTTCGCCGCTGCGGGCGGCACCGTGTTCCCGGCATGCGACTCCGAGTCGATGCCGCCGGAGGCAGCCGTCGGCGCGGCGTTCCCGCCGGCCGAGGTCGCCGCGTACACCGATGAGAACGGGGCTGGCTCTGTCAAGTTCGAGGTGCGCAGCGACGTCGAGAACGAGTCGTTGGGCTGCTCGCACACCGTCGAGTGCTCGATCGTGGTCGTGCCGATCGTCGGACTCAGCTGCGACACCCCCTCCACGCCGATCTCGATCGCGGACCGGGCCTGCCGCAAGCTCGGCCGGTTCGCGCCCGGCTCCAGCAACTTCGCGAACGAGGGCGTCGACCAGGCGGTCAGCCCGGCGCTGTGGTGGTCGGAGTCGAACTGGCGCAACCGCTTCTCGATCCCGATCACGTTCGGCCTGCCGCCCGACACCTGCGACGTCCTCGACACGCGCCCGCCGACGGGGTTCTACGGCTCCGAGCTGCTCGCGCAGGCCGCGCTGCAGTGGTCGCCGGCCTACTGCCTGGACACGAAGCGCTTCAAGTTCCAGCTCAACCAGATGCCTGACGAGGCCGGCTGGAACCTGATGACATCGGGCGAGGGACCGGCAGCGGTCGTCTCCTCCGAGCACACCGCGCTCGCCGGCCAGCCGATCGGGTACGCCCCGACGGCGGTGACCGGTTTCGCCGTCGGCTACGTGATCGACCGCCCCGAGAACGGCGGCGAGTACACCCAGCTCAAGCTGACTCCGCGTCTGCTGGCCAAGCTGCTCACCCAGAGCTACGTCGGCTCCGACCTCGGTCGTGGGCACCCGGGCATGGCCGGGAATCCGGTGTCGATCCTCAACGATCCCGAGTTCGTCGAGCTCAACCCCGGGCTGAGCCGGATCGACCAGGAGGCCGGCGCCACGCTGCTGTCGCTCTCCACGTCGGCCGACGTCGTGGAGCAGCTGACCTCCTACATCGCTCAGAACCGCGAAGCGAGCGCGTTCGTGGCGGGCAAGGCCGACCCGTGGGGCATGGTCGTCAACCCGTCGTACCGCAAGATCGAGCTGCCGCGCGCGGAGTGGCCGCTGCTCGACACCTACGTGCCGCAGACGCAGAATTCGTGCCGCCAGGCGAACCCGGCGGTCTACTTCAACCAGCTCGCCGCACCGGTGACCACCTTGCGCAAGATCGCCGAGGCGTTGCTGGACTCGCACCCGAACGTGCAGACGCGCTGCGACTACGACGCCTCGACCCAGCAGTACAAGGTCGGCCGCATCGATCGCCAGTCCTTCGGCGCGCGGTTCCTGCTCGGCATCGTCAGCCTGGGTGACGCCGAGCGCTACGGGCTGCGTGCGGCCGCGCTGCAGACGAAGCCGGGGCGCTTCGTCCCCCCGACCGCCCAGTCGCTGGCGAACGCCGTCGACCTGACCACGCAGAAGCGCACGCGGCTGCCGTTCGTCCTCGACCAGGCCGACGTCGCGCGCAGCGGCGGCGCCTACCCCGGCACCATGGTCGTCTACACCGCGGCGAAGCTCAGCGGTCTGGACGCCGAGACCGCGGGCCACCTCGCACAGTTCGTGCGGGTCTCGACCACCGAGGGCCAGCGTCCGGGGAGCGGCAACGGCGAGCTCCCGGCAGGGTTCCTCCCGATCCGTGACACCGGGCCGACGGCGAAGCTGCTCGACGCCGCGGACGACGTCGCCGATGCGATCGAGGCGCAGCGCCCCCCGAAGACTTCTCCGCCAGCCGGCCCCGGTGGCGGCGACGGCGGACCCGACAGCAGCGACGGGGGCACGACACCGCCGGGCGACCTGACGCCGCCCGGTCGGTCGACCCCTGACACGACGCCGCCGACCGGCGCGCCGACGCAGGATCCGGTGCTCACCGCATCGCCCACCGCCGCGACGACCACGGTCGACTCGGGCATCGCGGGCCGCCTCCTGCCCGGTCTGCTCGCGCTCGGTCTCCTGGCCGGTGTCTACAGCGCGGCGTCGCGGTTCTTCGTGCGCGTTCCGCGGCGGCCCGAAGCAGGTGGGCGATGACGCCCACCCCGGCCACCCCGCCCACCCCGACTACTCGGTCGAGCCGGGCAGACGAACGCCCGTCGGCTCGGCCCGGTGGACGTCGCCGGCTCGTCGGCCGTTCACCCGAGCGGTCCGCGGGGGCCGCGAGGCCTCCCCGCGCTCGGAGCGGCCCGCGTCCTCCGGCCGAGGGCAACGGAGCGGTGATCTCCTCGGCAGTCACCATGGTGGCGCTGGTGTGCCTGTGGACGGTGCTGCAGCTCCTGGTGCTCGGTGGCCTCTCGCACGACCGCGCCCAGCAGTTTCTCTACGGGGAGTTCCGCCAGCAGCTCGCCGGGTCGGTCGCGCCCGTCGGACCCGTCGTCCCGGTCGGTGACCCGGTGGCGTTGATGCGCATCCCCGCGATCGGGATGGAACAGGTCGTCGTCGAGGGCACCGCCTCGGGAGACCTCCTCGTCGGCCCCGGTCACCGCCGCGACACCGTCCTCCCCGGCCAGCAGGGTGTCTCGCTGGTCTATGGCCGCGGCGGCACCTACGGAGCCCCGTTCGGCGACATCACCGAGCTGGTGGAGGGCGACGTCATCGTCGTCGTCTCCGGGCAGGGCGAGACCCGCTACTCGGTGACGGGCGTCCGTCGTTCCGGCGACCCCGTGCCCCTCCCGCCTGTGGAGGGCGAGGGTCGCCTGACGCTCGTCACCGCGGAGGGCAGCGGCCGGCTCGCGGGTCTGACCGCCGACACCACCGTCTTCGTCGACGCGAGCAGCCCCGATGCCTTCCCCGCTCCACCCGGCCGCCCGACGGCGGTCCCCGAATCCGAGCAGGCGATGGCGAGCGATCCCGGAGCACTCCCGCTCCTGGCGCTCTGCCTGGCACTGCTCGTGGCGTTGACCCTCGCGGTCGTCGCCGCCCGTGAGCGCTGGTCGCTCACGGTGGTCTGGATCGTCGCGAGTCCGCTCGCGATCGCGGCCGCCTGGCTCACCACCGACACGGTGATGCGCCTGCTGCCGAACCTGATCTGACCTGCATGTCCAGCACCACCGCACGACACCTGTAGTACCCACTTCCGAGTAGGAGCACTGAACCGATGTCTGTTCGAACGTCCTTCGTGGGCCTGGTGACGGCTGCTGTCGCCGGCTCCGCCCTCGTCCTCTCCGCCGGTGCGGCCCACGCCGCCGACCCCGACGACACGACCTTCACCCCCGCCGCCGCCGATCTGATCGGCGCCGGCTCCGACACCAGCCAGCACGCGATGTTCCTCGTCGCCAACGCCTACAACGCCACGACCCCGGCGCCCGCGGCGAAGATCGCCACGTTCGCCGCGACCGGCGGCGGCGACATCGCCCTGCCCTCCGGCGCGATCAAGCGTCCCAACGGGTCCGGCGCGGGCAAGGCGCTGCTCTACGGTGCGGGCAACAACACCGACATCGACTACGCGCGGTCCTCCTCCTCGCTCAGCACGGCCGAGACCGCTGCCGGCCTGCAGCAGTTCCCGTTCGCCGTCGACGTGCTGAAGATGGCGGTCTCGAACACGACGGCCTCGAACGCGCCGACGTCGCTGACCCCCGCGCAGATCGTCTCGATCTACAAGGGCGACGTCACCAACTGGAGCCAGATCGGCGGCAAGGACGGCGCGATCAAGCCGCTCATCCCGCAGACCGGTTCCGGCACCCGTTCGTTCTTCATCTCCCAGCTCCAGGCGGCCAACAACGGCGTCGCCGTGCAGTTGGCCTCCTCGGTCGCCGAGGTGCAGGAGCACGACGACAGCAAGGTGAAGTCCGACGCCAACGCGATCGCGCCGTTCTCGGCTGGCCGTGCGGGCCTGCTCGGCACCACGCTGCGCCTGCTCGGCGGCTTCGAGGCCAAGCGTGCGCTCTACAACGTCGTGCGCCAGGCCGACCTCGGCAAGGCCGAGGTCCAGGCGGCGTTCGGCCCGACCGGCTTCGTGTGCTCCGAGGACGCGCGCGAGCTGATCGTCGAGGCCGGCTTCGACCAGCTCGCCTCGCAGGCAGACGGCGGCGCGTGCGGCGTCGCGACGCAGGCGACCACCAGCAACTTCAAGATCTCCGAGGCCCCGGTGGCCATTCCGACCACCACCTCGGTGACGTCGGCCAGCGCCGCGCCCCGTGCGCTGCGCCTGGTGGCCAAGGTGGCCGGCACGCCCACCCCGACCGGCACGGTCGCGTTCTCCAGCGGCGAGACCACGCTGGGCACCGCCTCGTTGATCGGTGGCACCGCCACTCTCAACCTGACCGGTGCGACCCCGGGCAGCTACCCGGTCACGGCCACCTACACCCCGGCCGCTGACAGCGACTTCGTCACCTCGGCCGGCACCACCACCGCGGTCGTCACGACGTCCTCGACGGTCAAGGCCGCCTTCGCGAAGAGGGTCAAGGCCTCGGCCAAGAAGGTCACCGGCACCGTCACGGTCAGCCTCAGCGGTGTGTCCTCGAAGGCCACCGGCAAGGTCGTGGTGGTCGAGGGCTCCAAGGTCGTCGGTTCGGGCAACCTCTCGGGCGGCAAGGCCACCATCACGCTGACCACCAAGAAGCTCGGCGCCGGCAAGAGCAACCTCATCGTCGTCTGGGGCGGTAACAGCATCGCCGCCGGTTCGTCGGCGAAGTTCGCCATCACCGTCACCAAGAAGTAGGCCCATGCGGGTTGACCCGTCTTTGCCTGAAGACGGGTCAACCCGGAATCTCGCGTCGACCCGTCTTTGTCTGAAGACGGGTCGACGCGGACAACCCCGTGAGCAGGAAGTCCCATGAGCATCGTCGAGAACGACCACACCCAGGTGCTGCCCGCCGTCGGCCCCGTCGGCCCCGCCGACCCGGCAGACCCGACCGGCTCCGCACCCAGCACAGCCCGCGGGCTCGCCGAGCTGCACGCCCGGGAGGTGACCGCGTGGTTCGGGGAGCACAAGGTGCTCGACCGGGTCTCGCTGACGATGCCCGCCGGTGAGATCACCGCGCTGATCGGACCGTCGGGCTGCGGCAAGTCGACCTTCCTGCGCATCCTCAACCGCATGCACGAGCTGGTGCCGTCGGCCCAGCTCGCCGGCGAGGTGCTGCTCGACGGCGCTGACATCTACGCCCCCGACCGTCGCCTGATCGACGCGCGTCGCGCGATCGGGATGGTGTTCCAGAAGCCCAACCCGTTCCCCGCGATGTCGATCCGCGAGAACGTGCTCGCCGGTCTCAAGCTCACCGGCACCAAGGCGAGCCGTTCGGAGAGGGACGAGCTGGTCGAGCACTGCCTGATCAAGGGCGGCCTGTGGAACGAGGTCAAGGACCGGCTCGACGCCCCGGGCGGCGGCCTCTCGGGGGGCCAGCAGCAGCGTCTCTGCATCGCGCGCTCGCTCGCCGTCAAGCCGCGTGTGCTGTTGATGGACGAGCCGTGCTCGGCCCTGGACCCGACCTCGACGCGCGTGATCGAGGAGACCATGGTCGAGCTGGCCCGCGAGGTCACGATTGTGATCGTCACCCACAACATGCAGCAGGCCGCGCGCGTCTCCGACACCTGCGCGTTCTTCCTCGCCTCCCACGGCACGCCCGGCGTGATCGTGGAGCACGGCGAGACCGCCGCGATGTTCGGCAATCCCCAGGACGAGCGCACCTCCGACTACGTCAACGGCCGCTTCGGCTGACCTGCTCGCTGGTCAGATGCGTTGACCCGTCTTTCGTCGAAGACGGGTCAACGCCGACCTCAGGCCAGGGACGACGTCGCGGCGAGGCCGTTGGCGAGCAGTGGCTCCACGGCGTCGCCGATCAGGTCGAACCCGTCGCCGACGGTCTGGCCGGCGCTGAAGCGGTAGTGGATGCCCTCCAGGATCACCGCGATCTTCAGGTAGGCCAGTCCGAGGTGGAAGCCGAGCGCCGTCGAGCCGTCGATGTCGCGGCCGCTGGCGACGGCGTACCGCTCGAGCTGGGTGTCGGCGTCGGGATAGCCCTCTGCCGCGCTGGCGTCGGCGATCGCCGCACCGCCGGGGATCCTGCCGAGGTTGTCGTAGACCATCAGCAGCGCGACGTCGGTGAGCGGGTCGCCGATCGTGGCCATCTCCCAGTCCACGACCGCCTTCACCGGCCGCTCGTCGTCGGCCACGGAGAGCAGGTTGTCCAGGCGGTAGTCGCCGTGCACGATCGCCGACGTCGTGGCGTCGCGGGTCGCGTCGGCTTCCGGCACGTGGGCTGCCAGCCGCGCCAGGAGCGTGTCGGCATCGGGCAGCGGACGGGTGCGCGAGCCCTCGAGCTGTCGTCCCCACCGCTTGACCTGGCGCCCGAGGAATCCGGCCGGTCGGCCGAACTCTCCCAGGCCCACCTCGTCCGGAGCGACGGCGTGCAGGGTGGCGAGTGTCTCCACCATCGCGGCCGCGAGTCGATCGGTGCCGGCGGCACCGAGGTCGGCCAACTCCGCGGCGGTGCGGTAGGGACGCCCCTCCACGCGCGACATCACGTAGAACTGTGCGCCGAGCACCTCGTCGTCACTGCAGAGCGCGAACATCGACGGCACCGGCACGGCGGTTCCGCCTAGCGCCGACATCGCGGTGAACTCGCGGGTCATGTCGTGCGCGGTCGCCTGGACGTGTCCCAGAGGAGGGCGTCGCAGGATCCTCTCGACGTGTCCGTCGGTCACCTCGTAGGTCAGGTTCGACTTGCCGCCGGCGATCAGGCGGGCGCGCAGGTCGGCACCCAGGTCGCCGGGCCGCACGGTGTCGTACCACCGGTGGAAGGCCGCGAGATCGAGACCGGGCAGCTCGGATCCGGGCTCCGACCGGGTCATGAGGTGGCCGCCGATGCGGTGAACCGGTCGACCTTCGCGCGCAGACGGCGCATCCCGGCGAGCCACTGGTCGGTGTGGGCTGCGCGGATCGCGTAGTACTCGCCGACCTCGGGGTGCGGCAGCACCAGGAAGCGATCGTCGTCCAGGCTCGCCAGCCAGGCGTCGGCCACGGCCGACGGCGCCAGCGCCTCGTCGTGGCTGAGCAGGTCCTTGAGCGGTCCGGCCTGGTCGAGCATCGCCGTCTGCACCCCCTGGGGGCAGATGGCCTGCACGGTGACGCCGCGGTCGCCGTAGGTCACCGAGAGCCACTCGGCGAACCCGACGGCGGCGTGCTTGGTGGTGGAGTAGGCGGCTGCGCCGATCATGGTGAGCAGTCCGGCGGCGGACGCCGTCACCACGAATCGCCCGCCCGCACCGCCGGCGTCGTGGTCGGCGACCCAGCCGGGAACGAGTGCCCGGGCCGCTCGCACGTGCGCCATCACGTTCGTCTCGAGCATCTGCTGCCACGCCTGGTCGGGGAGACCGAGCGGATCGGTGACGGTGCGGTCGATGCCGGCGTTCGCGCAGTAGACGTCGATGCGCCCGAGTGCCTCCGTCGCCGCGGTGATCAGGGTGTCGACGCCCTCCGCCGAGGAGCAGTCACCCGGGACGGCGATCGCCCCGAGCTCGTCGGCGGTCGCGGTGCACGAGGCGGGGTCGAGGTCGTTGACGACGACCCGCGCCCCCTCGGCGACCAGCCGCTGGGCGAGTGCACGGCCGATGCCGCCCCCGGCGCCGGTGACGACGACGCCGCGCCCTTCCAGGCTCGGGTGCCCCATCTCAGCTCCCGACCTCGGCGGTCACGGGTGCGCTGCCCAGCACCGAGGCGGCCAACGGGTCCAGCGCACCATGGTCGGCCACGACGGCGGCCAGCTCGTTGAGATGGTGCCCGCGATCTCCCGCGAGGTGCTCTAGGTAGGTCAGCCGCGACGTGCCCGCGCCGACCCGGTACTCGGCGGTCATCGCAATACCACCGTGAAGCTGGATCGCCTCCTGGCCCACGTGGCGGCCCGCGGTGCCGAGCTGCACCGCGACCCGTGCGGCAGCGTCGGAGAGCTGCTCGGAGTCGCGTTCGCCAGCGGCGACCGAGGCGGCCACCATCGTCGCCCACGCGACGAGGCTGTGGGTGAGCTCGACGCTGGTGTACATGTCGGCGGCGCGGAAGGTCAGCGCCTGGAAGTTGTTGAGCGTGACGCCGAACTGCTTGCGACTCTTGAGGTAGGCAGTGGTGTCCACGAGCTGCTGCTCGATGATGCCCAGCGCCTCGTTGGCCCCGAGCACGATCGTGCGGTCGAGGGCCGCCGCGATCGCCGAGGTCTGGTCGGCGCCCGCGTCGCCCAGCGGCGTGGCGGCGACGCCGCCCAGGACGACGCGCGCGCTGCGCCCGCCGTCGTAGGTGGCGTGACCGCTGCGCTCGACGGCATCACCCGGCACGACGAACAGGCCGGTGCCGGCCGGTGTCTCGGCGCTGACGATCAGCACGTCGGCGTTCGCTCCCTGGGGTACGGCGTCGATCCGACCCTGGAGCGTCCACGTGTCGCCGTCCTGCGATGCAGTCACCCCGGAGGCCGAGGGCGACCAACGTCGGGATGCGTGCGCGAAGGAGAGCAGCCGCTCACCGGACGACAGGCCACCGAGCAGCTCCGCGCGCTGCTCCGCCGTGCCGACGTCGGCCACGAGGCCGCCGGCCTGTACGACCGCCGTCAGGTAGGGCTCGGGGGCGAGCACGCGACCGAGCTCCTGCAGCACGATCGCCGCCTCGACCCAGGTCGCGCCCGATCCGCCGTCGTCCTCGCCGAACGGGAGGCCGAGCAGCCCCATCTCCGCGAGCTGGCCCCAGAGCCGCTCGTCGTAGCCTGGGTCGGAGGCGACGGTGCGCCGCCGGTTCTCGTACTCGCCGTAGGTGCGGGCGACCAGGCCCCGCACAGCCTCGCGCAGTGCGCCCTGCTCGTCGTCGTAGGTGAAGTCCATGGTGTCTGTCTCCGTCTCAGAGTCCGAGGATGCCGCGGCTGATGATCTGGCGCTGGATCTCGTTGGACCCGCCGTAGATCGAGGCCTTGCGGAAGTTCAGGTAGGTCGGCACGGAACGGCGGAACCACGCCTCGTCGCTCGCCTCGTCGTCGCCGAGGGCGAACGCGGCCGGTCCGGCGAGGTCGACCACCAGCTCGGTGACCGCCTGCTGCAGCTCGGTGCCCTTCAGCTTCAACACCGAGGACGCCGGGTGGGGTTCGCCGCCGGCCGAGTGAGCGACCACGCGGAGCGCGGTCAGCTCCAGGGCGAGCAGCTCGTTCTCCAGCTCCACGATGCGCGCCCGCAGCAACGGGTCCTCTGCGATGAGGTCGGCGCAGATCCGCTTGGCCCGGGCGAGTGCCTGCTTGGTCGCCCCGACCGGTGCGACGCCGACCCGCTCGTTGCCGAGGAGGAACTTGGCGATCGTCCACCCGCCGTCGACCTCGCCGACGAGATTCGCCCCGGGCACGCGCACGTCGGTGAACCAGACCTCGTTGACCTCGTGGCCGCCGTCGATGAGCTCGATCGGGCGGACCTCCAGGCCCTCGGTGCGCATGTCGATGAGCAGCATCGAGATGCCGGCCTGCTTCTTCACGTCGGGGTTGGTGCGCACGAGCGTGAAGATCCAGTCGCCGTACTGACCCAGTGTCGTCCAGGTCTTCTGGCCGTTGACGATCCAGTCATCGCCGTCGCGCACGGCTGTGGTGCGCAGTGCGGCGAGGTCGGAGCCGGCGTCGGGTTCGGAGAAGCCCTGGCTCCACCAGATGTCGCAGTTCGCGGTCTTCGGCAGGAACTCCTGCTTCTGCTCAGGGGTGCCGAAGTGCGCGATGACCGGCCCGATCATCCCGGCGTTGAACATCAGCGGTGCGGGCACGCCGGCGGCCTGCATCTCCTCGTTCCACAGGTGGCGCTGCAGGTCGGTCCAGTCGCGCCCGCCCCACTCCGAGGGCCAGTGCGGCACGGCGAGGCCCGCCGCGTTGAGGATCTGCATGCTCTGCACGATCTGGTCGCGGCTCAGCTCGCGGCCCTGCAGCACGACGTCGCGGATCTCCTGCGGCACCTGGGTGGTGAAGAACGTGCGCATCTCCTCGCGGAACGCCTGCATCTCCTCGGTCAACTGCAACTGCATTTGTGTCCTCCGCGGCTTGGCTGACTCGGCTCCCCTGCCCCCAGGGGAACCGAGTGGTCTCGATCACCATCTAAGTGGGCGGGTGGGCAGCACGTGAAGCGGGTCGGGCTGTGGGATGCAACAGGATCCGCACCCGGAGCGTTGGAGTCGTGTGAGAGCGGAGACGGTGGTGGTGGTCGGTGGGCAGCGCAGGGTGAGCGGACCGATCCCGTTCGACGACTGGGTGGCGGCGCGCGGCCCGGCACTGCTGCGACTCGCCTTCGTGCTGACCGGCAACGCCGTCGACGCCGAGGACGTCGTGCAGGAGGCGTTGTCGCGGGCCTATCCGCGCTGGTCGCGGATCGCGGGCCTCGCCGACCCCGACGCCTATGTGCGGCGGATGGTCGTCAACGCCCACACCTCGCGCTGGCGGGCCTGGCGCCGACGAGTCGTGCCGGTCGCGGGGATCCTCGAGGAGGCCGACGGTCCGTCGACGGAGCAGGCGCGGCTCGCACCCGACGAGCGGGACCGGCTGTGGCGAGCGTGCCTGGCGCTGCCGGCAGCGCAACGGGTGGCCGTCGTCCTGCGCTTCTATGAGGAACTGGAGTACGCCGAGATCGCGGCGATCGCCGGCGTGCCGGAGGGCACGGTGCGCTCGCGCGTCTCGCGCGGGGTGGCCGCGCTGCGGGCCGGATGGGACGCCGATGAGCGAGAGCAGGATGAGCGATGAGCAGTGATGGGAAGGACTTCGAGGATCGGCTGACCCGGGCGCTGGGCCGCAGTGCGGCCGCGGCGCCGACGCGGGTCGACGGCATCGCGCGAGTCGCGGTGGAGCGCGCCGGGGCGCGGAGCCGACGTCGCGCGGCGGGCGTGGTCGTCGTGGCCGCGGTCGCGGTGCTGGCGGCGCTGACGCCGTCCCTTCTCGCCGGCGGCGGTCCGGCGCGGAGCGTGGTGGCCGGAGGTAGCTCGTCGTCGAGTGCCGACGCGAGATGGCGCACCGTCGAGCTGGCCGGAATCGGGGCGGAGAACGGGCCCGAGCCGGAGTCGATCGAGGTCGAGGTGCCCGACGAGTGGGTCGCGTTGAACCCGGGGGAGTGCGACCGCATCGCCGGTGTGGTGCTCGGGCCGCCCGACGTCGGTTGCGACGGTCCTTCGCTGTCGCTCTTCGTCGGGGCGAACTTCGACATGTGCTGCCCGCCGGGGCTGGTCTCTCGTGACGGCGAGCCGACCGACGGCGGCTATGTCTACGTCGGCGACCAGAGCACCCTCTTCGTCGACAATGCCGACCGCGACGTCGCCCGGCGGATCCTGGCCTCGGCGCGTCCGGCCGGGACGCTCGCGGTCGGCGTGGGGCGGTGGGGGGAGCAGCAGGTGTACCCCGGGGGTGTCGGCGGCTACGGGGTGGAGGACCCGACCACGATCGTCGCGGAGGTGCCGGCCGATGCCCGCGTCTCGGTGCGCGAGGCCGGGCCCGCGTCGGCGTCTCGTGACTGGTGGTCCGCGGTCGCCGTCGCCGACGGCTGGCGGGCGGTGTGGTTCGGCCTGGGTCGGCGCGTCGAGATCACCGGACCGAGTCGTGCGGTGGTCGACGTCGTGGCGAGCACGCTGCGGACGGTGTCGGCGTCCGATTCGGATCGACGCTGGCAGCGGGTCCAGCGCGACGGCATCAGCGTCGAGCTGCCGCTCTCGTGGACCTCGCCGCCGGACTGCACGGACTCCCGTCCAGGCCCGCCGCCGACCTTCGGCGCGGCCGGTGGGGAGTGCCAGGAGGTGCCGGGTGCGTTCTTCTATGCCGACGTCAGCGCGGTGTCCTTCGCTTATGGCCGCGGCGTCTCGGAGTGCGAGTCGGACGGCTGGTGCGTGCTGGGGCTGGTGGGGGACGGTGCGGTCTTCGCCCGGGGTCTCACTCGCGCGCAGGCCGTCCGTCTCGATGCCAGCGTGGAGGCGGCTCCGTAGTGCGCGGGGCGCCCACGCCGCTAGGTTGCCGGGCATGATCCGCCTCCCGCTCCGCCGCTTGACGCCTGCCGTCGCCGTCCTCGTCGTCTCGGGTCTCATCACCGTCTCCGCCTGCGGTGGCGACACCGACAGCGAGCCCGCTGGCGGTGACCAGAGCTCGGCAGCCTCGACCGATGCCGCCACCGACGGTGTCGTCGGGGGACCGGACGACGGGACCGACACGACCGGAGGTGGCTGCACGACGTCGCTGACCGCCATCTACCCGGACGGCAGCGAGGTCGTGCTCGACACCAGTGCCGCGGCCGTCGAGCTCTCCGGTGGTGGGGCCATGACGATCTACGTCGGCGACTACGAGATCCCGACCGCGGACGTCGCCACCGAGACCATCGCTCCGCCGGAGGGCTCTCACCAGGCCTCGATCTTCATCACCACGTTCGATGCCGACGCCCGGCCCGCGCCGCTGACCTCCGGGATGGAGATCACCTACACCGCGGAGACGGGCGCGCTCACCTTCACCACCATGTTGCTCGCCGGTGCCGAGATGTACGGCGAGGCAGCCGAGGCCTCGGGCACGGTCACCCTCACCGAGGTCGGCGACGACGCGCTCTGCTTCGACGTCGACTACGCCGACCAGCAGAAGGCGATGGTCGGCACCGTCTCCGCGCCGATCTACGACACCCCGTTCTGACCGAGCGTCGCGGACAGGGCGGCGTCGGCGGCCCGAGGTTTGGGGCCCGGCGGTCGGTCGGTATGTCTGTCGAGCCTGACGGGCAGAACCCGCGCTTGACGGGCGAACCTTTGCCCGTCCAGTGCGGGTCCTGCCTGCTGGCCGGGGAAACCCCCAAGCGCCGCAGGCAGGTTTCCCCGGTTGGCCGGGGAAACCTGCAACGTCGACGGGCACACCCCGCACCGCCCCGCCGAACGTGCCCGGCGACTGAGGTGGAAAGTCCCGTGCGGCCGGGGCGCTGCGTGCGGCACCATCGTCTCCTGTGGGACATGTCGATGTGGCCGGAGTGCGCTACGAGCTTCCCGACGGCCGGGTGCTGCTCGACGACGGCGGGAT
>NZ_JAHRHK010000022.1:0-12602 GCF_021246465.1 Nocardioides sp. R-C-SC26
GCAATGGGATTCCGCGTCGTTCGCAGCGTGAGCCGGGTGGGTGGTGCCGGGAGAATGGCGTGACCCCGCCTCCAGGGTCGTTCCAGGCTGGGATGTCGATGACCCCCGGCGGCAACTGACAGCTATCGACGATCAGTGGTGGAGTGCGGAGGATGCTCGCCGCGGAAGTCACCGACCTCGCTTCGACGTGGTTGGCTGATCGGGTGGAGATGGCATCGGTCGAGGTCCGCGAGCGCCTCGACGCGCTCGCCGCGGTCGCCGAGAAGGTCATCGTGGGCCTCGACTTCGACGGCACCCTCGCGCCGATCGTGGAGGACCCGACCCAGGCGCACATCCACCCCGATGCTCCGCAGGTGCTCATCGAGCTCGCCCAACGGGTGCTCGCCGTCGCGGTGATCACGGGCCGTCCGGCGCGCCAGGCACTCGCACTCGGCGGCTTGGAGGAGGTCGGCGACGCCTTCGCCGCCGTCGGCAAGGACCTCCACGTCTTCGGGCAGTACGGCAACGAGCGGTGGAGCTCGACCCAGCGCCGCGTCGTGGGGGCCCGCCCACCTCACGGCCTCGCCTCCTTCGAGCGCGAGCTGCCTCGCCTGCTGCGCCGCCTGGACGCCGCCGACGCCTACGTGGAGGACAAGCAGCTCGCCGTCGCCGTCCACACCCGGCGGATGGACGACCCCGCGGGTGCATTCGCCCGCCTGCTGCCCGAGCTGCGCGAGCTCGCCTCGCGGCACGGGCTCGTCGTGGAGCCTGGGCGCAGCGTCATCGAGGTGCGCTCGGGCGGGGTGCACAAGGGGCAGGCCGTGCGCACCCTGGCCGAGGAGCTGGGGGGCGGCGGCTTCCTCTTCGCCGGCGACGACCTCGGCGATCTCGAGGCCTTCGACGCCGTGTCCGAGCTCGCCGACCAGGGCCTGCCGACGCTGCTGGTGTGCTCGTCGTCAGGCGAGGAGAACGCCCTCGTCGCGCGCGCCGACGTCGTGGTCGACGGCCCGGCTGGCGTGCTCGAGCTGCTCGCTGAGCTCGGCCGTTCCATCTCCCGGCGTTGACCCGTCTTTACCTAGAGACGGGTCAACCTGAGTATGACCACGATGTGGACATGCTGTCCATGATGTGGGATCACGATTTCGGCCCGTCTCTGCACGCGCCCTACAGTGGAACGCAGCTCATCCAGAGGGACTGAGGGAACGGCCCTACGAAGTCCCGGCAACCGCCACGCGCCTCCGCCTCCCGCACATCGGGGACGGACGTGGAAACGGTGCCAATTCCGCCCGGCACGAGAGTCGTGATCTCCGGGGAAGATGAGAAGGAGGAATCCATGAGCGCTCCCACGTTGACCCACGTCGAGGGAATCACCCCCGACACGACCTCGCGCACCGGCCTGCGCGAGGGTGCCTTCGGCAACGCCACCGGTCTCGCCTGCCGCGAGTGCGGACACGCCGTCGCTCTCGGCCCCTTCTACGCCTGTCCGGAGTGTTTCGGCCCGCTGGAGGTCGCCTACGACTTCCCGGCGGTGACGCGCGAGGAGATCGAGGCCGGACCGCGCAACATCTGGCGCTACAAGGCCCTGCTGCCCGTGCCGGACGACATCGAGCAGAGCCCGAACACCGAGCCCGGCTTCACCCGGCTGCTCGAGGCCAGCAACCTCGCCGCGGCCCTGGGCATCGAGAAGCTGTGGGTCAAGGACGACTCCACCAATCCGACCAACTCCTTCAAGGACCGCGTCGTCGCCTGCGCCCTGAGCGCCGCTCGTGAACTCGACGCGAAGGTCTTCGCCTGCCCCTCGACCGGCAACCTCGCCAACGCCGTGGCCGCGGCCGGTGCCCGCGCCGGCATCAAGACCGTGGTCTTCATCCCGAGCAACCTCGAGCACCCCAAGCAGGTCAACTCGGCGGTCTACACCGACTCCCTGGTCGCGGTCGACGGCAACTACGACGACGTCAACAAGCTCGCCTCGGAGATCGCCGGCGAGGAGGAGGGCTGGGCGTTCGTCAACGTCAACGTGCGCCCCTTCTACGCCGAGGGCTCCAAGACGCTGGGCTATGAGATCGCCGAGCAGCTCGGCTGGAGACTGCCCGACCAGGTCGTCATCCCGGTCGCCTCGGGGTCCCAGCTCACCAAGGTGCACAAGTCGTTCCAGGAGCTGATCAAGCTCGGCCTGGTCGAGGAGAAGCCGTACCGGATCTTCGGTGCCCAGGCCACCGGTTGCTCGCCGGTCTCGGTCGCCTACAAGGCGGGCGTGGACGCGATCCGACCGGTCAAGCCCGACACGATCGCCAAGAGCCTGGCGATCGGCAACCCGGCCGACGGCATCTACGTGCTCGACATCTGTCGCGAGACGGGTGGTGCCGTGGAGGACATCGACGACGACGCCGTGCGCGAGGGCATCCTGCTGCTCGCCCGCACCGAAGGCATCTTCACCGAGACCGCCGGGGGCACCACGGTCGGCGTCACCAAGAAGCTGGTCGAGACCGGTCAGCTCGACCCGACGCTCGAGACGGTCATCATCAACACCGGCATGGGTCTGAAGACCCTCGACGCGATCTCCGACCAGGTCGGCGCCGCAGCCACGATCGCTCCCACCTACGCGGCCTTCGCCGCCACCGGAATCGCCTGAACCCCCACCGTCAGACCCCGCACTCTCGCACCAGAAAGCCACCCGCATGAGCGTCTCCGTCCGCGTCCCCACCATCCTGCGCACCTACACCGGCGGTGAGTCGGAGGTGACGGCGTCCGGGGCGACGCTCGCCGATCTGCTCGAGGACCTCGACACCAGCTATCCCGGCATCAAGGCGCGCATCCTCGATGACAACGGTGCGCTGCGCCGCTTCGTCAACGTCTACGTCGGCAACGACGACGTGCGCTTCCTGGACAACCTCGCCACGCCGACGCCGGCCGGCACCCAGGTATCGGTGATCCCCGCGGTCGCGGGGGGCTGCTGATCCGGTCTGCCCGGGCCCGGTTCGCGTGTCGCGGGAACCGGGGCGAGCGCACGTCCGTCCCAGTGACGGCGGGGGAGTGGCTCTCGCCGAACGCGCCAGGAGGATCCCGATGTCGAAGAACCGCTCGCTGACCGCGGTGGTGGTCAGCGCCCTGCTCCCGATGGCGCTGGCCGCCAGCATCCTCGCCGCTCCGGGGGCCCAGGCCTCGCCGCCGCAGACGGGTTCGAGCGCGGGTTCGGCTAACGGCGCGCCCTACCGCGTCAAGCAGTTCGAGCCGACGAGCAAGGACAAGAAGGCGCTCGTGCGCGCGTGGAGGAAGTGGGAGGGCCGCGACCTGGACCGCTACGTCAGCGTCGTCCGCCGTTCCTGCTTCTGCACACCCGAGAGCATGCAGCCGGTTCGCACGCGGGTCGAGGACGGCCGCGTCACCTCGGTCACCTACGCCGGCAGCTCCGACCAGCTCCGCGAGCCGGGCAACGAGGTCGAGTCGCTCTACCGGCTGCTCCGCAAGGCCTACGCGAAGGCGCACAGCGTCCGGGTCACGTACCGGGCCGGCGTCCCGGTCAGCATCGGCATCGACTGGGACGAGATGATCGCCGACGAGGAGACCTATCTGACCGTGAAGGTCCGCGCCGTCCCCTGAGAATCGCCCGGCGTTCGGTGCGCGTTCACCGGCGTCTGCTTCAACTCGGGGCATGGCACGAGGACGAGGCTGGCTGATCGCGGCGGCGGGGGTGGCATTCGGTGCTGCCGGCACCTCCTACGGGGCCCGCGAGCTGCTCCACCGACAGGCCGCGGCGGCGCGGCGCGTGATCGGCAAGCCGCTCGGTGAACAGGCGCCCCATGCCGATCGCGTCTGGGCGCGCCAGCACGGCGGCGAGCCGTTGAAGCTGGTGATGCTGGGTGACTCCATCGCCGCCGGGCTCGGCGCCGAGCGCCGCAAGGACACCCTCGGGGGGCGGCTCGCCAAGGGGTTGGCCAAGCGCACCGGCCGGCCGGTGCAGCTCACGACCGGCGCCGTCGTCGGGTCGGAGAGTTCGGCGCTCGCCGCCCAGCTCGACGCCGTGCTGGCGGGTCACGCCGGGCAGGCGGGGCTCCTCGATGCGGGCCGGTACGTCCCGGACGTCGCGGTCATCGTGGTCGGTGGCAACGACGTCACCCACCGTGTGCCGGTCGCGGCGTCGGTCGCGCACCTGGTCGCGGCGATCGAGCGGCTCCGTGCCGAGGGCACTGCGGTCGTCGTCGGCACCTGCCCCGACCTGGGTGCGCTTCGCCCGGTGCCGCAACCCCTGCGCAGCCTGGGTTCGCGTGCCTCGCGCCAGCTCGCCGCGGCCCAGGCGGCCGCCGCGGTGGATGCCGGTGCGCACGCCGTCTCGCTGGCTCGCGTGGTCGGGCCGTTCTTCATCACCAACCCCGACGAGATGTTCAGCCTCGACCGCTTCCACCCGAGTGCACTCGGGTACCGGCGCACCGCCGCAGCCCTGCTGCCGTCGGTGCTGACGGCCCTCGGTCTGTGCGACGACGTCCCGTTCGGCCACCATGCTCCCGCCCCCGAGGCCGCGGACCGTTAGGGTTCCCCCGTGACTTCGCTGCAGCAGGGCCCCGCGGTCGACCTCTACCTCGACGTGATGGCCAAGATGTTGACCCGCTACGGATTCGAGGGTCGCAACTCGACCGTCAGCTTCCCGGACCGCTCGTTCGAGTCCTACCTGTGGAACCTGGTACGGATGAACACCAAGGGCCGCGACATCCGCGTCGTCGAAGCCGGTGGCTTCGACGCCGAGCGTCGCGAGGTCGGACGCGACTGGCCCGCCGACGCCGAGACGATGGTCGGTCTCAAGCGCCTGGCCAACGTGCGTCAGGTGCTCGAGAGCGTCATCGCCGACGACGTGCCCGGCGACTTCATCGAGACCGGCGCCTGGCGCGGCGGCACCTGCATCTACGCCCGCGCGATCCTCGCCGCACACGGCGTCACCGACCGGACGGTCTGGGTCGCCGACTCCTTCGAGGGTCTGCCGGCCCCCGACGGTCGCTTCGAGGCCGACGCCGGCGACCAGCACCACACCAAGATCGAGCTCGCCATCTCGGTCGAGATGGTGCAGGACAACTTCCGTCGCTACGACCTGCTCGACGACCAGGTGAAGTTCCTCAAGGGCTGGTTCTCCGACACCCTGCCCACGGCCCCGGTCGAGCAGATCGCCGTGCTCCGTCTGGACGGCGACATGTACGCCTCCACGATGGACGCCCTGATCCCGCTCTACGACAAGGTCCCCGCGGGCGGCTACATCATCGTCGACGACTACGGCGCGGTGAAAGCGTGCGCGAAGGCGATCCACGACTTCCGTGACGAGCGCGGCATCACCGACGAGATCCACGAGATCGACTGGGCCGGCGTGTACTGGAGGAAGTCGTGACCACGGCTGCCGGGCAGTCCCCCGACCTTCCGCCCACGCACTTCGAGGAAGGCCACTTCGTCCGCGTGCAGCGTCTCGAGCGCCAGCTCAACGTGATGCGCAAGTGGTCGCTCAAGGGCACCAAGCAGTTGCACCAGGCGATGATCAAGGACGTGCGTGACGCCGAGCGCCGCGCACGCCAGGCCGAGAAGCGCGCGACCGCTGCGGAGAAGAAGCTGAAGGCCGCCGAGCGACGCGCGAAGCACGCCGAGGCCGAGCTCGCCGCCATCCGGTCGAGCACGACCTGGAAGGCCGGGCGCGCGATCACCGCGGTGCCCGGGAAGCTCAAGCGGCGTTGACCTCCCCGGCGGTGCTGCTGCTCGCCACCTCGGCCGAGTACGTCGACGGCGAGCCCGGCCACGCCGCTCTCGACGAGGCCCTGCGCGAGCGGGGCATCGAGGCACGGTGGGTGCGGTGGGACGACCCAGGCGTCGATTGGGAGGCCGGACTCGTCGCCGTCCGCTCGACGTGGGACTACCAGCTCCGGCTCGACGAGTTCCTCGCGTGGGCGCGTTCGGTCCCGCGGCTGCTGAACGGCTCCGAGGTCTTCAGCTGGAACACCGACAAGCGCTACCTCCTCGAACTCGCGGCCGCGGGCCTGGCGGTGGTGCCCACACTCAGTGCCGATACCGAGGGCGACGTCCGCGCGGCGCTCACCGGACGCACGGCGGCATCGGTGGTGAAGCCGCGCGTCGGTGCCGGCGGCGACGGCCTGGTCGTCGTCGAGCCGGGCGCGACCTGGACACCGCCCGCGGCGGGGCCGACGGTCGGCTGGGTGGTGCAACCGGTCGTCGAGTCGGTCCGCACCGACGGCGAGCGCTCCCTGTTCGTCTTGCGCATGTCCGATGGCCCGCGGGTCGTCGGCACAGTGCACAAGCGTCCGGGTGCCGGCGGCGACGTCCGGGTCAACGAGGAGCACGGTGGCCACGTGGTCCCGGCCGCCCTGGACGACATCCCCGCGCTGCCGTCGCTCGCCCTCGAGGCATGGGCGGCGACCGAGGCCATCGTGGGCCGTGCGCTCGACTACGCGCGGGTCGACGTGCTGCGGCACGACGGGGCCTGGGTGGTCGGCGAGGTCGAGGTGACCGAGCCCGGTCTCTACCTCGACGTCGCACCCCACCACGCCGTCCCGTTCGCGGAGTTCGCGTTGACCCGTCTTCAGGTAAAGACGGGTCAACCGTCCAACGCGCGTTGACCCGTCTTCAACGAGAGACTGGTCGACGATCGTTTGCACTCGGACCAGGCGAGTGCTAAACATGAAGCTGGCACTCTCGTCCTGAGAGTGACAAGCCGGAGCGGTGATCGCTGAGGTCCGGCGCCTGGTCGTGAAGGGATCGGCCGGTGTCGCTGGATCGTCCGTCGCGGGCAGCCCATCGCAGCCGGATCCATCGACTCTTCAAGCGTGAGGAATCGCAAGAGTTATGCCGAAGCTGATTGCTTTCAACGAGGAGGCCCGGCGCGGCCTGGAGCGTGGCATGAACACGCTCGCGGACGCCGTCAAGGTCACGCTCGGCCCGAAGGGACGCAACGTCGTCCTGGAGAAGAAGTGGGGCGCGCCCACCATCACCAACGATGGTGTGAGCATCGCCAAGGAGATCGAGCTCGAGGACCCGTACGAGAAGATCGGGGCCGAGCTGGTCAAGGAGGTCGCCAAGAAGACCGACGACGTCGCCGGTGACGGCACGACGACGGCGACCGTGCTGGCCCAGGCCATGGTCCGCGAGGGCCTGCGCAACGTGGCGGCCGGCGCCAACCCGATGGGCCTCAAGCGGGGCATCGAGGCCGCGGTCTCCGCGGTCTCCGAGCAGCTGCTGAACATGGCCAAGGACGTGGAGACCAAGGAGCAGATCGCCTCCACCGCCTCCATCTCCGCTGCTGACGCCACCGTCGGCGAGATCATCGCCGAGGCGATGGACAAGGTCGGCAAGGAGGGCGTGATCACGGTCGAGGAGTCGAACACCTTCGGCCTCGACCTCGAGCTCACCGAGGGCATGCGGTTCGACAAGGGCTACATCTCGGCCTACTTCGTCACCGACCCCGAGCGCATGGAGACCGTGCTGGAGGACCCCTACGTCCTCATCGCCAACTCCAAGGTCAGCAACGTCAAGGACCTGCTGCCGCTGCTGGAGAAGGTCATGCAGTCGGGCAAGCCGCTGGTCATCATCGCCGAGGACGTCGACGGCGAGGCGCTGTCGACCCTGGTTGTGAACAAGATCCGTGGCACCTTCAAGTCGGTCGCCGTCAAGGCGCCCGGCTTCGGCGACCGCCGCAAGGCCATGCTGCAGGACATCGCGATCCTGACCGGTGGCCAGGTCATCTCCGAGGAGGTCGGCCTCAAGCTCGAGTCGGCCGGCATCGAGCTCCTCGGCCAGGCCCGCAAGGTCGTCATCACCAAGGACGAGACCACCATCGTCGAGGGCGCTGGCGACCAGGGCCAGATCGAGGGCCGGGTCAACCAGATCCGTGCCGAGATCGAGAAGTCCGACTCCGACTACGACCGCGAGAAGCTGCAGGAGCGCCTGGCCAAGCTGGCCGGCGGTGTTGCGGTGATCAAGGTCGGCGCGGCCACCGAGGTCGAGCTCAAGGAGCGCAAGCACCGCATCGAGGACGCCGTGCGCAACGCCAAGGCTGCCGTCGAGGAGGGCATCGTCGCCGGTGGCGGCGTCGCGCTCCTGCAGGCCGCCGAGGGTGCCTTCGGCAAGCTCGAGCTGACCGGTGACGAGGCGACGGGTGCGAACATCGTCCGTTACGCCACCGAGGCCCCGCTGAAGCAGATCGCCGTCAACGCCGGCCTCGAGGGTGGCGTCGTCGCGGAGAAGGTGCGCAACCTGACCCCGGGTCACGGCCTCAACGCCGCGACCGGCGAGTACGTGGACATGATCGCCGAGGGCATCATCGACCCCGCGAAGGTGACCCGCTCTGCTCTGCAGAACGCGGCGTCGATCGCGGCGCTGTTCCTCACCACCGAGGCCGTCGTGGCCGACAAGCCGGAGAAGGCCGCCCCGATGGGCGACCCGTCCGGTGGCATGGGCGGCATGGACTTCTGAGTCCAGGCCCTGCCTGACGCGTCATCGCATCGGCCCGTCCCTCCGGGGGCGGGCCGATGTGCGTCCGGAGGACCCCGGGTTCAGAACACGTTCAGCGGCCGGAACTGCACCGAGATCCGCGGCCCGGCCGACGGCACCTTCGGGACGGCGTGCTCCCACGTGCGCTGGCAACTGCCGCCCATCACGAGCAGATCGCCCGAGCCCATCTCGAAGCTCAGCGACGGCCCGCCGCTGCGTGGTCGCAGCGCGAGGCGGCGTGCATCGCCGAGGGAGACGATCGCGACCATCGTGTCGTGGGTGGAGCCGCGGCCGATGGTGTCGCCGTGCCACGCGACCGAGTCGCGGCCGTCGCGGTAGTAGCAGCAGCCCGCGGTGCGGAACGGCTCCCCGAGCTCGTCGCGGTAGTGCGCGCTGAGCGCCTCGCGGGCCTCGGCGAGCAGCGGGTGGGGGAGTTCCTCGCCGATCATGTACGTGTAGAGAAGGCGGGGCACGTCGACGAGCCGGTCATACATCTGGCGGCGCTCGGCGCGCCACGGCACGGCGTCGCGCAGGGTGTCGAACAGCTCGTCGGAGACGGGCAGCCAGGCCGGCAGCACGTCGACCCACGCGCCGTCTCCGAGCTCATGACGGACGATGCCGCTCAGGTCGTTCACGTCGGCGTCGGGCGCTGCCTGGAACAGGGTCGTCTGCACGTCCATGAACGCACGATAGGTCGCGACATCGAACACATGTTCGATGTCGCGCGGCGCGTCGGGCTTCAGTTCAAGCGGGTACGGAGCTGCTCGACCGTCTCGTCGGCGAGCTTCTCCAGCTTGCCGCGAATGGCGATCGGGGCGATCACGTTGAGTGGGAAGCCGAAGTGGAAGTCGGCGCGGTAGGTGATGGTGGTGCCGCCGTCTGCCGAGGGGGCGAAGGACAGGGTGTCGCGCGTCTCGGTCTTGCCGCGGGATCCGCGGAAGACGACCCGGTTCGACGGCTCGAACTCGACGGTCTCGTAGGTCAGCTCCACCCGGCGTCCCATGAACTCCGAGACGTTGCGGTAGGTGGTGCCGAGGCCGCCGTCGCCGGAGATCCGGGTCGTCTCCACCGTGCCGGGGTCCCACTCCTCGGTGCGGGTGAAGTCGGCGAGGTAGTCGAAGACCGCCGAGGGCGGTGGGTCGACCTGGAACGTGCGTTCGACATGCATGAACCCGACGGTAGGCGGCTCGATCGCGCTCTCCCAGGGCACTTCGGGGTGGTCTCGGGGGCATCCCGGTGGCGGCGGTGGGCGAGTGGGCGGCAGGCTGACCCTCATGACAGCCGAAGCCACCCCCCAGATCGCGGCGCGTATCGTCGGCCTGACCAAGACCTACGGGGCCGGTGCCGCGGTCGTGCGCGCACTGGACGACGTGTCGGTCGACCTCGCCGCCGGGGAGTTCACCGCGGTCATGGGGCCATCGGGTTCGGGCAAGTCGACGCTCATGCACGTCTGTGCCGCGCTGGACTCCGCGGATGCGGGGGAGGTCTGGATCGGCGAGCGTCAGATCGGCGCCCTGGGCGACAAGCAGCTCACCCTGCTGCGCCGCGAGGAGATCGGGTTCGTCTTCCAGTCGTTCAATCTGGTGCCGACGCTGACCGCGGAGGAGAACATCCTGCTCCCGCTCGCGATCGCGGGGCGCACCCCCGACGCCGGGTGGTTCGACGAGGTGATCGCCGCTGTCGGGCTGCGCGACCGGCTCGGTCACAAGCCCAAGGAGTTGTCGGGAGGACAGCAGCAGCGGGTCGCCGTCGCCCGCGCCCTGGTCAGTCGACCGCGCGTGATCTTCGCCGACGAGCCGACGGGCAACCTCGACTCCAAGTCCGGCGCCGAGGTTCTCGGGCTGCTCCGCGCAGCCGTGGACCAGCACGGCCAGACCGTGGTGATGGTGACCCACGACCCGGTGGCGGCCGCCTACACCGACCGGGTGATCTTCCTCGCCGACGGCCGTGTCGTCGACGAGCTGCGCGCCCCCGACCGCGACGGCGTCCTGGAGATCATGGCTGCCATGACGGCGGGGCCGGCGGCCGCGCGATGACACGGCGGCCGCGAGGCGTCGGCATGGTCGGCGTCGCCCTGGCGGGGTTGCGCGAACGCAAGCTCCGACTGCTGATGAGCGCCACCTCGATCGTGCTCGGTGTCGCCTTCGTGGTCGGCACCCTGATCTTCTCCGACACCCTCAACCGGAGCTTCACCGCGCTCTTCGACGCCACAGTCGGGGACGTCGTCGTCGAACGCGACGGCAGCTCCATCACGGGCGCCTCCGCCCAGGAGGCCGTCCCGGAGCGGCTGGTCGCCCGCCTCGCCGAGCTACCGGGAGCGGCCCGGGCCGACGGTCAGATCGGTGTCAACGGCGTCTACGTCATCAAGCCCGACGGCAAGCCGCTGGGAGGGTTCGGCCCGCCCGCGATCGGGGGCAACTGGTCGGACGCACCCGCCGCGAACGACGTCGAGGGCCTCGCGATCATCGAGGGTCGCGAGCCGGACGGTCCGGGCGAGATCGTGCTCGAGGAGAGCACCGCTGAACGCGCCGGCTACGAGGTCGGCGACACGGTGCCGCTCGTCACCACCATGAAGACGGCGAATCTGCGGCCGACGTTGGTGGGCATCGCCGGCTTCCCCGACGGAGGTTCTCTCAACGGTGCGACCTACGTCGCCTTCGAGACGCGCTACGCCCAGCAACTGCTGCTCGAGGGCGAGCGTGCGTTCACCAGCATCTGGATCACAGCGGCGGACGGCGTCAGCCAGGCCGATCTCCGCGACCGTGCCGAGGAGCTGCTGCCCGGTGGGTACCGCGCCGTCACCGGCGATCAGGCGGCCGACGACGCCGCGAGCGGCCTGCTCGAGGCGATCTCGTTCCTCACCACGTTCCTGCTGATCTTCGCCGGGATCGCGCTGGTGGTCGGGTCGTTCATCATCGTCAACACCTTCTCGATCCTGGTCGCCCAGCGCAGTCGTGAGCTCGCGTTGCTGCGCGCGCTCGGCGCCTCGCGTCGCCAGGTGAACCGGATCGTCCAGATCGAGGCCCTGGTGCTGGGCCTGGTCGGATCGGCGCTCGGCCTCGGCGTCGGGGTGTTGCTCGCGATGGCCCTGCGGGCGCTCTTCGGCCAGATCGGGCTGGACCTCGCGGGGCAACCGCTCGTCTTCGAGCCGCGCACCGTCGTCGCGGCCTTCGCCGTCGGTGTGGTCGTCACGATGACGGCCGCGTGGTTCCCGGCGCGGCGCACCGCACGGATCGCACCGGTGCAGGCACTCCGCGACGACGTCGCCCTCCCGGAGACGTCGCTGCGACGTCGGTTCCGGCTGGGGCTGCTGACCGCCGTCGTGGGCGGGGTGGCGCTGACCCTCGGCCTCGGCGACGTCGTCGAGGTCTCCTACGGGGGCTGGTACGTCGGCCTCGGTGTCCTGCTGATCCTGCTGGGAGTCACGGCGATGAGCCCGGTGTTGGCTCACCCGTTCCTGGCGGCCACGACAGCCCTGCTCGGGCGCCTCTTCGGTCGCGTCGGAGCGCTTGCCGGCCAGAACGCGCTGCGCAACCCGCGCCGCACCGCGGCCACGGCGTCCGCGCTCATGATCGGGCTCGCGTTGGCATGCACGATGGCGATCGTCGGCGACTCCGCGAAGGCCTCGGTCGACAAGACCGTGGAGGACTCCTTCGTCGGCGACTTCGTGGTGAGCAGCATCTTCGGCGGAAGCTTCTCCGGCACCGTCGCCGAGCGTCTCGCCGGGGTCGACGGCGTGGAGAGCGTCCTCCAGCAGCGGACGGCCTGGGTGGAGCGCGACGACGGCGGCATCGACGTCGTCCTCGGCACGACGCCGGCCTCCCTCGACCTGCTCGACATCACGCTCGACCAAGGTGACCTCGCCGATCTCGTCGGAGGCGCCGTGCTCGTCAGCGACGGCCTGGCCGACGACGAGGATCTCGAGCTCGGCGACGTGATCGAGGTCCAGGTTCCGGCCGGGACCAAGAGATGGACCGTGGTGGGAGTCGTCGAGACGTCTCCGCTGGTGCCCGGCAGCCTGGTCGTCGACATCGGTACGTACCAGCGAGCGGGCTTCCCTGACGCGGACAGTCTGCTGGTCGTCTACGCCGAGCCCGGTGCCACCGGGCTCGCCGATCGGCTGGGCGACGCAGCGGCCGGCCCCCAGA
>NZ_JAHRHK010000022.1:12612-45630 GCF_021246465.1 Nocardioides sp. R-C-SC26
CCGCCGGGTGCCCCCCCCCACCCCGGGCCCCCCGGGGCCCCCCGATCGGCTGGACGACGCACTGGCCGACCAGCCGATCGTCACCGCGATGGATCAGCGAGCCTTCGCCGCCCAGCAGCGCGAGCCGATCGACCAGTTCGTGCTGTTGATCTATGCCCTGCTCGCCCTGGCGCTGGTGATCGCCGTGCTCGGCATCGTCAACACCCTGGCTCTGTCGGTGATCGAGCGGACCCGCGAGGTGGGTCTGCTGCGCGCCATCGGCATCACCCGCGGTCAGCTGCGTCGGATGATCACCTTGGAGTCGATCGTCATCGCCGCCCTGGGCGCGGTGCTCGGCGTGATCCTCGGCATCGGGTTCGGGATCGCGCTCATGTCGGCCGTGCGCGACGAAGGGCTGGAGGTGATCAGCGTGCCGGAGGGCCAGGTCGCGCTCTTCCTGGGGCTGAGTGTCGTGATCGGAGTGCTGGCGGCGATCGCGCCCGCTCGTCGCGCCGCCCGACTCGACGTCCTCGACGCGATCGCGACCGAGTGAGAGGGGCCCGACGGGGTCGGCAGCGACCCCCTGACGCGGCCGCGGAGGCGGCGGGGTGACGCCGGTCTCGTATTGCCCGATTCTGCGGACGACGGGGGGCTCGGAACCCTACGCTCGGGAGCGTGGAGGACGCTCTCATCTCGGACGGTCGTGCGCTCAAGCACGTGGCCGTGCGCGAGTACGTGCGCGGCCTGGTGGCCGGGCACGCGCCGGGCTCCCCGGCGCCGTCGGAACGGGAGTTGGTGCAGCGCTTCGGCGTCGCGCGGATGACGGTGCGTCAGGCGCTCGACGCCTTGGTGACGGAGGGGCTGCTCGAGCGGATCCCGGGGCGCGGAACATTCGTCGCGCGACCCCGTCGGATCGCGACGCCGATCACCAGCTACTCCGAGGAGATGACGCGTCGCGGGATGCTCGCGGAGTCGCAGACCCTGCTGGTCAGGCGTGAGCACGCCGGCCCCGGCGTGGCGCGAGCGTTCAACCTGACCGAGGGCGATGCGGTGGTCCACTGGCGGCGCCTGCGCCGCGCGGACGGCCAGCCGCTGTGCATCGAGGACGCCTACCTCAACGAGGTGCTCCTGCCCGGGTTCCTCCACGCGGCGATGCCGACCAGCCTCTATGACGACCTCGCCGCTCGCGGACTCCGTCCGACCTGGGCCGAGGACTCCATCTCCGCCGACGTGGCGACCGAGGAGGAGGCCGAGCTGCTGGAGGTGGTGCCCGCCACCGTCGTCCTGCGCCACTCGCGCCGCGGCCTGGTCGGTGACCGGGTCGTCGAAGTCTCCCGCAGCGTCTACCGGGCCGACCGGTACACGATGTGGATGCAGCTCGGCACCGACGACTGACCTCTGTCGGTGGTCGAGGAGGTCGCTCTGCGACCGTCACGAGACCCGGTGGGTCGGCTGTGGTGGTTTCGTGACGGCCCTCGTTCCTCGGGCCTCCTCAACCACCAGGGTCGGTGGTCGAGCTTGTCGAGACCCTCGCGGCATCTCGGCGGGCTCGATGGCCGTGGTCTCCGGTGGTCGAGGAGGTCGCTCTGCGACCGTCACGAGGCCCGGTGCGTCAACCTCTGGCGTCTCGCCCGAGCTGGCCCAGAGCGGCGACGACGTGGCCGGTCTCCTCGCAGACCCACACCGGATCGGGCCCACCGAGGTCGGGCTGGATGTAGAGCGAGTGCAGAGCCTCGCGTGGGTCGGGGGCGCGACCGGGGAGCTCCGGGGCATCGCAGTCCTGGCACAGCGGCCACCGCCCGACCATCTCCAGCAGGGCGTCCTGCACGTCCTGGGCGACCAGGCCGGCGATGTAGGCCGCACCCTCGGGCCACTGCTCGAGCCACCAACGTCGCTCCGCGCAGGCGTCCTCCAGGGCCGAGACGGCGGCCGGTGTCGCGTGCGCGCGGGCGGCGAGGTCAGCAAGCACCATCGCGCGCGCCTGCATCAACACTTCCGTCGACCCTGCTGCGTCCACGCCGGCCATCCTTGCGCGCGGCACAAGCGCGCCCCGACGACGGTCCCGCGGGCCGTCCGCGATGATGGAGGCGTGGTGGTGCTGATCGATCCGCCGAACGCGGCCGGCCACGGCCGACTGTGGTCGCACCTGGCGAGCGACGACTCCTACGAGGAGCTCCACGACTTCGCCCGGGGTCTCGGGTTCTCGCTGCGCGGCTTCGATCGCGACCACTACGACGTCCCGGCCGAGTGGTACGACGACGTCGTGGCTGCCGGAGCCCTCCCGGTCAGCTCCCGCGAGCTCGTGGCGAGGTTGATCGCCTCCGGGCTACGGCGTCGTCGGGGCCAGTAGCCGTCCGAGTCTGGCGAGCTCGGCGCCGGCGTTCGCTCTCGCCGTCGCCTCCCAGGCCTCGTAGGCCGACCGGGTGTGGAACAGACGAGGCTTGGCGAGCAGGTCGTCGAGCACCGCGTGCCGTCCGGCGTTGAAGGTCGCGTCGTCGAGGTGGGCGTACTCGGAGCGAACGGCGCCCACGTACTCGGCGTATCGCTCGACGGGCGCCGCGAGGATGCCGAGATCGGCGTCGGAGAGCACACAGCCGAGGCGGTCCTCGTCGGCCGGCCGATGGGTCTCGGTCAGTCGCACCAGTCGGGCCACCTCGGTGACGGCGTCGGTGGGCACCAACGTCGTGAGCGCCTCCTCGGCCCAGGCCGCGGAGCGCTCCTCGGCATCCCGCTCACCGTCGTAGACCGCGTCGTGGAACCAGGCCGCCAGCAGGACGACGTCGCGTGCGGCGACGCCGTGCGGCGCGCGGTCGGCCGCACCGGTGATGCTTGCGTCGAGCTCGCCGGCGTCGGCCAGCGCCTGGACCCGCTCGAGCACCTCGGCCAGGTGCTGGGTGTCGTGGTATCCCCGAGAGGGGTCGGCGTAGGCGGCCAGCAACTCGTCGCGCAGGGCACCAGCGGGGCCGTCGGAAGCGAGGGGCCAGCTACTACTCGGGGGCTCCATCGCCCCATCGTAGGGACCGAGCGTCCCACCCCTGCCGGGCCCCGACGATCACCGACTTCAGACTCCGTAGGCTGGGCGCTGTGAAGGCGCTGCTTCTGGAGAACATCCACCCGGTCGCGGTCGAGACGCTCGAGCGTCGCGGGTTCGACGTCGAGTTGCGGTCGGCGTCGATGAGCGAGGACGAGCTGATCGCCGCACTGCCGGGGGTGAGCCTGCTCGGCATCCGGTCCAACACCACGATCACCGACGCAGCTCTGGAGGCGGCGACCGACCTGCTCGCGATCGGCTGCTTCTGCATCGGCACCAACCAGGTCGACCTGACGGCGGCCGCAGCGCGCGGTGTGGCGGTCTTCAACGCCCCCTACTCCAACACCCGCAGCGTCGTGGAGCTGGTGATCGGCGAGATCATCGCGCTCGCACGGCGTCTGCCGGAGAAGACCCAGAAGATGCACCAGGGCATTTGGGACAAGTCGGCCAACGGCAGTCACGAGATCCGTGGCCGCACGCTCGGCATCGTGGGCTACGGCAACATCGGCACGCAGCTCTCGAACGTCGCCGAGGCGATGGGCCTCCGCGTCATCTTCTTCGACACCGCCGACCGGCTCGCCCACGGCAACGCCCGGCGGATGCGCACCCTGGACGAGCTCCTCGAGCAGGCTGACGTCGTCAGCCTCCACGTGGACGGCCGCCCCGGCAACGCCGGACTCTTCGGGGCCGAGCAGTTCGCGAAGATGAAGCGTCGGTCGCTCTTCATCAACGCCGCTCGCGGCATGGTCGTCGACACCACCGCGCTGCGCAGCTTCATCGAGTCCGGTCACATCGCCGGTGCCGCGCTCGACGTGTTCCCGGTGGAGCCCAAGGCCCAGGGTGATGTATTCACCTCGCCCCTCCAGGGCCTGGAGAACGTGATCCTGACGCCGCACGTCGGTGGTTCGACCCAGGAGGCGCAGGAGGAGATCGGCTGGTTCGTGGCCGGCAAGCTCGCGGGCTTCGCGCTCGAGGGCCGCACCGAGCTCTCGGTGAACCTGCCCGCCGTCCAAGCTCCGCAGCTGACCGTCGGTGCGCGGATCGGCTATCTGCACGTCAACGTGCCCGGCGTCCTGGCCGAGGTGAACCAGCGCCTGGCCGACCTGGGCGTCAACGTCTCCGCGCAGTACCTGGCGACTCGTGCTGAGCAGGGCTATGTCGTCACCGACGTGATCGATCCGGTGCCCGCTGAGACGGTCGAGGCGCTCGCGGCCGGCGAGCAGACCATCTGGTTGCGGACCTGGTCGGTCTAGACGACTCCGGCCGCATCGAGACGCGCGGCAACCGAGGCCGCGTCGGCGGCGTCGAAGAGAGCGTGCAGCCGTATCGTCGTCGCGTGCCGCGACCCTCTCGTCTCCTGATCCTCACCGCGCCCGCCGTCATGGCAGCGGCCCTCGCCTTCCCGTCCGGGTTCGCGGCCGCCACGGCCGCCGGTCCGTCGGTGCCCGGTGCTCGCAGTGGCGCGACCGGTGACGTGTCATCGGACTCCGGAACGTCGACGGGCACGTGGAATCTGGTGCGCAACGCCGGGGCCGTGACCGTGTCCTGGACGTCTCCCACCCCCTTCCCGCTGACCTCCGACCGCCCGAGCATCGTGCCCGCACCCGGTGTCGACGGCGTCAGTGTCGGCGCGCCGGTGGTCGCCGACGACGGACGGACGGTGACGGCGACCGTCGCCAGCGAGATCGGCCAGGTCGACACGGCCGATCTCGACGTCGTGCTGTCCGGCCAGGTGCTCGACCGCGCCGCGGCGACCCCCACTCCGGCTCCGCGGCTCTCGTCGCTGCCCGCGCCCTCGCGCGACCTTCTGGGCGGGGCCGACCCGGGCGCGCCCGGCGAGTTCGCCACCGCCAGCAGCGACTACACCCTCGATCCGGTCAAGCTCGACGGGATGGAGGAGCCGATCGAGATGATCGGTCACGTCGTCGAGCCCGCCACCGATGCCGCGACGCGGGCAGCGACAGGCCCACGACCGCTCGTGCTGTTCCTGCACGGGCGCCACGGCGTCTGCTTCAACCCCACCAAGGGCGACGACTACTCCGAGGCCTGGCCGTGCCAGGCGCCGTTCGAGGAGATCCCCAGTCACCTCGGCTACGTCTACGCCCAGGAGCTGCTCGCCTCGCAGGGCTACACGACGGTCTCGGTGCGGGTCAACGGCATCAACGCGCAGGACTACGCACTGCCCGACGGCGGTGCCGATGCGCGCGCTCAGATCGTCGCGCGGCATCTGCAGTACTGGGTCGGCCTCGCCGACACCCACGGCGTCGACCTGGACCGCACCGTGCTCATCGGCCACAGCCGCGGCGGTGAGGGCGTCGACCGAGCGTCGATCCAGATCCCGCTCGACGCCCCCTACCGGATCGCCGGCCAACTGCTGCTCGCGCCGACCGACTTCGCCTCGCACACCGCGTCCTACGTGCCGACCGTGACGGTGCTGCCCTACTGCGACGGCGACGTGTCCGACCTGCAGGGCCAGCGCTTCACCGACGTCGGTCGCGACATCGCCGCCGACGACACCAGCGTGAAGAGCTCGGTGCTCGTGATGGGCGCCAACCACAACTTCTTCAACACCGAGTGGACGCCGGCCACCGCCGTCGCACCGTCCTCCGACGACTGGTACGGCGAGCCGACCGAGCCCTGCGGTCGCCGCTCGGCCGATCGCCTCAGCGCCGCCCAGCAGCGTGCGGTCGGACGGACCTACATCGCCGCCGCCGTCGACCTCTTCACCCGTGCCGACGGCGACCGGGTACTGCCCCTCTTCGACGGCAGCCCCGTCACCGTCGCCTCGATTGGACGCGCCGACGTCTACAGCCACGCGCTCGGCGGCGGTCGCGACGTGCGTCGTCCCGGCCTCGAGGCCACGCCGACCCTGACGACGTCCGGTGCGACCGGTCGACTGTGCAACGGCATCGCCTCGGGGCAGAGGGCGGCCTTCGGAACCTGTGGGCGCGACGTCACGACCGAGATCGCGCCGCACTGGCTGGCCGGTGGGGAGGCGGCGCCGTCGCGCCAGTTCTTCGAGTTCTCCTGGACCTCGACCGGTGCGCGCGGCGGCCTGCGCTTCGACGGCCCGCTCGACCTCACGAGTCGGCGCCTGGAGCTCCGGACGATCGCGGACCCGCGCTATCCGGCACCGACCGTGACGGTACGACTCACCGACGCGACGGGGGCTACGGTCGACGTCACGCCGCGCGGTGGTGGCCTGCTGACGCCCTTCTTCCGCCAGGAGATGGTTCGCAAGCTGTGGGCGCAGACACTCATCGTCGACCCGCCGGCGGGCGCAGGGCAGGACGCAGCGTTCGGGTGGGATGCCGTGACCGCGGTCGAGCTCGTCACCGACACGGCGCGGGGCCGGGTGTGGATCGCCGACCTCGCCTCGGCGGGGGACACGCTCGCGCCTGTGCCGAACAAGCGTCTGCCGCGCCTGAGCCTGGGGCGGCTGAACATCGTCGAGGGAGATCGCAACGGTGACCAGGTGGCCCAGATTCCCTTCACCGTGGCCGGCGAGGTCACGCGTCCGGCGCGCGTGACGGTGTTCACCGCCGGCCAGCGTCCGGGGTCGAACTACCGATTCGCCGTCGACCTGGCGCCGGGCCAGACCTCGGGGTCGATCCCGGTGACCTACCACTCCGACCGGCTCGACAGCTACGACCAGCAGGTCCAGGTCTCGACGTGGGCCGTGCGCAACATCGTCGCCGACGGCTACCTGGGGCAGCTCGACGTCCGCGACGACGACCCGACGCCGAAGATCACCGTCAAGCCGGTCTCTCGTGTGGTGCGCGAGGGCGAGTCCGCTCAGTGGACGGTCAAGATCGCGAAGCCGGTCGGCTACGACCTGTATGTCGGCGGCACCTTCGTCAAGGGGCGCGGCGCCAACCTGCGCGGCGACGACCTCCCGCCGTCCTGGCTGGAGATCCATGGCGACACCCAGCACCCGACGTGGCCGCTGTGGCGCACCTGGGCCTACCTCGGCGGCTCCGTGCCTCAGGGAAGCCGTGAGCTGACCCTGCGTCTGCCGATCGCCCGGGACGACGTCGCCGAGGGACGCGAGCGCGTCACCGTCGTGTTCCGCATCGGTGAGAAGGAGCGGGAGTTCCGTAGCTCGGTCGTCGTCCTCGACGGCCCGCCGCCTCGCGCTCGCGGCTGAGCCTGGGGCCACCGACTCTCGCCTGCTGCGCGACACCATCCGGGCGCGTTGGCGGCGTTGCCCACGCTCGACGGTGCACCCAGACCGCCTTCGCGCGGGCGCCTTGCCACCCCACCCGCCTGGTGCCGCTCGCCACGCCGACAACCGGTGGATCCAGGCTGAGTCCAGCTGGTCTGGTCCTCCTCCGGGGTGGGCCAGACCAGCCGGGCGAACTTTGGTGATGACCGATCGGGTCGGCGGCTCGCGGCCCTACGCTGCGTCGCCGTGACCCTTCGACGCCGCGCCGCCTCCTTCATCGCCTTCTCGTGCTTGACCGCCCTCGCGGCGTGCGGTGGTGGTACCGACGACGATGGCGCCTCCGCCGCGCACACCGGGCGCGAGGGCGACGGTTGGACGGTGCTCGTCTACTCGATGGCCGACACCAATCTCGAGCCGTTCATGGTCACCGACATCAACGAGGCCGGTGAGGTCGGGTCGAGCGAGCACCTCCAGGTGCGTGCGTTCGTGGACCGCAGCCCCGGCTACGGGGACGACGAACTGCTCGACCAGGGCACGTGGGTCGGGGGCCGCGTGCTCGACCTGGGCGAGCCGGGGACCAGCGAGGTCGTGGAGGACCTCGGCGACGTCAACTCCGCCGACCCGCAGGTGCTGGCCGACTTCATCACCCAGGGCATCGAGGACCACCGTGCCGGCCACTACGCCCTGGTGATCTCCGACCACGGCGCGGGCTGGCCGGGCATCGGCCCGGACGAGACCTCGGACTACGACACCCTCGGGCTCGAGGAGCTGGTCGCCGGCGTCAGCGCCGGGCTGGAGGCCGCCGGCGTCGACAAGCTCGACCTGCTCGGCTTCGACGCCTGCCTCATGGCGAACTACGAGGTCGCGAGCGCGGTCGCTCCGCTGGCCGACCGGATGGTGGCCTCCCAGGAGCTGGAGCCGGGCCACGGTTGGGACTATCGCTCCCTCCAGACCCTGGCCGACGACCCCGACGCGGACGCCGACGACTTCGGCTCGGCGATCATCGACGGGTTCCAGGCGCAGGCGGGCGACCAGGGCACCGACGCCGACATCACCCTCGCGATGGTCGACCTCACGCGGATGGACCGCCTCGACGAGGCGGTCGCCGGGTTCGCCGACGGCCTCGAGAGCGACGCGGTCGGGCTGGCGCCCCTGGTCGGCCGCGCCGAGGCGACGGCGCTGGGATTCGGCAAGAGCCCGGACGCTGCGCAGGACAGCAACCTCTCCGACCTCGGCCAGGTGGCTGCCTCGATCGGGGACGGCGAGCCGTCGTTGTCCGACGCCGCCGACGAGGTGACCGAGGCGCTCCAGGACGTCGTGCTCGACGGCGTCACGGGGGAGGCGACCGCCGGTGCGACCGGTCTCTCGATCTATCTCCCGCCCTTCGAGGAGGTCGCCAATGGCGAGTACCTCGACGTCGACAGCGCCGACGTCTGGGGCGAGTTCCTGGTGAGCTACTTCGACGCCGGAGCGTCGATCCCGGAGGCGGAGTACCCCGAGTTCCTCGCTCCCCAGAACGGTCCGGAGGTGACTCTCGACGACGACGGCACTCTCGCCGTGGAGGCCAGCTTCGCCGATGCGGCGCTGGACAACCTGACCGGTGCGACGATCAGCTACGGCTTCCTCAACGACGACGGCTCGGTCACCTACTTCGGTGAAGAGGTCGCCGACGTCGACGACGAGAGCGCCATCGCCCTCGGCACCTACGACCTGACAGCGCTGACCATGAGCGACGGCGAGGACGAGGCGTTCGCCTACGTCGACCTGGACCTGAACGAGGACTACACGGTCGGGTTCATCGACGTGCCGATGACCTACTACGCCTCCTACGACCCCGAGGTCGCGCAGGACGCTCTGCTCTCCGCGGTGATCGACGTCGAGAGCGGGGAGTTCATCAGTGAGACGCTCTACGCCTACGACGACCAGACAGGCGGCTACGGCGAGCTCGCGGCCGACCCCGAGGGGATCCTGGTGCCCGACGTCCTGACCTACTCCGCCGACGGCGAGCCGCAGTGGGAGCCGACGTCCGACGTCGGCCTCTACGCCGACGTGGCCAACCTGACGTACACCTTCACTCCGCTGGACAGCGGGACCCCGCTGCAGATCGATCTCAGCGTCAGCGACTTCGGTGGCAACACCGCGACGACCAGCACCGTCGTCGAGGTGCCCTGACCGAGGCCCCACCGGTGGTCGAGCTTGTCGAGACCCGCGCCACCGGTGGTCGAGCTTGTCGAGACCCGCGCCACCGGTGGTCGAGCTTGTCGAGACCCGCGCCACCGGTGGTCGAGCTTGTCGAGACCCTCACCGGGTTTCGAGACGCGGTTCACGACTTCGTACCTCAGTCGTGAACCGCTCCTCAACCTACTCGCGCCCACGCCCGGGTTCCTCCGTCACCCGGGCTGCGCTCGGACCTCGACCTCCTCGCGCCCACGCCCGGGTTCCTCCGTCACCCGGGCTGCGCTCGGACTCACACGTTGCGGCGGTACTGGCCACCCACCTCGAAGAACGCCTCGGTGACCTGGCCGAGCGAGCACACGCGCGCGGCGTCCATGAGGGCGGCGAAGACGTTGCCGCCGTCCATGGCCGTCTGCTTGAGCGACTCCAGCGCGGCCCGGGCCTCCTCGAGGTGGTCGGCCTGGAAGGCGCGCACGCGCTGGAGTTGTGAGGACTTCTCGGTCTCGGTCGCCCGCGCTAGCTCGATGTGCTCCGGCGTCCCGCCGTCGGCGTCGGCGCGCAGGAAGGTGTTGACGCCGATGATCGGCAGGGTGCCGTCGTGCTTGCGGTGCTCGTAGAGCATCGACTCGTCCTGGATGCGACCGCGCTGGTAGCCGGTCTCCATGGCGCCGAGCACTCCGCCGCGCTCGTTGATCCGGTCGAACTCGGCCAGCACGGCGGTCTCGACGAGGTCGGTCAGCTCGTCCACGATGAAGGAGCCCTGCAACGGGTTCTCGTTCATCGCCAGGCCCCACTCGCGGTTGATGATGAGCTGGATCGCGAGCGCGCGCCGCACCGACTCCTCCGACGGCGTGGTGACGGCCTCGTCGTAGGCGTTGGTGTGCAGGGAGTTGGCGTTGTCGTAGATCGCGATCAGCGCCTGCAACGTGGTGCGGATGTCGTTGAAGTCCATCTCCTGGGCGTGCAGCGAGCGGCCCGACGTCTGCACGTGGTACTTCAGCTTCTGGGAGCGCTCGCTCGCCCCGTAGCGCTCACGCATGGCCACGGCCCAGATGCGGCGGGCCACGCGACCGATCACCGAGTACTCGGGGTCCATGCCGTTGGAGAAGAAGAACGACAGGTTCGGCGCGAAGTCGTCGATGTCGAGCCCGCGCGCCAGGTAGGACTCGACGTAGGTGAACCCGTTCGCCAAGGTGAAGGCCAGCTGGCTGATCGGGTTCGCCCCGGCCTCGGCGATGTGGTACCCGGAGATCGAGACCGAGTAGAAGTTGCGCACCTGCCGCTCGATGAACCACTCCTGGATGTCGGCCATCATCCGAAGAGAGAACTCGGTCGAGAACAGGCAGGTGTTCTGCCCCTGGTCCTCCTTGAGGATGTCGGCCTGCACCGTGCCACGCACGCGTCGCAACGCCTCCGCCTCGTCGACGCCGCGCTCGCGCGCCTGGTCGAGCACGGTGTTGAGGAAGAACGCCAGCACGGTCGGCGCCGGGCCGTTGATCGTCATCGACACCGACGTCGTCGGGTCGAGCAGGTCGAAGCCGTCGTAGAGCGCCTTCATGTCGTCCAACGTCGCCACGCTCACGCCGGAGGTGCCGACCTTGCCATAGATGTCGGGGCGCTCGTCGGGATCGCGACCGTAGAGCGTCACGGAGTCGAACGCGGTGGAGAGGCGGGTCGCCTCGCCCTCGTGGCTGAGCAGCTTGAACCGGCGGTTGGTGCGGAACGGGTCGCCCTCGCCGGCGAACATCCGCGCCGGGTCCTCGCCCTCGCGCTTGAACGGGAAGACGCCGGCGGTGAACGGGAAGTGCCCGGGTAGGTTCTCGCGCCGCCAGAACCGCACGAGCTCGCCGTGGTCGGTGAACCGAGGCAGGGACACCTTGGGCACGACGGTGCCGGCCAGCGACTCCCGCCCGGGGGTCTCCTCGTAGGTGCGGACGACGTCGGGCCACGCCGCGAGCTGTTCGCTCACCGCGCGCGGCAGGTCGGCGCGGGCCTGGTCGAGCAGGCTGTCGATCTCGGCACGCTCGGTGAGCTCGCTGGCGACGGACTCCAGACGCTGCACCCGGCGCGCCCGGTCGGCGATCGAGTCGGTCTCGGCGTGGTAGTCGCGCACGTGCTCGGCGATCTCGGCCAGGTAGCGCACCCGCTCCCCGGGGATCACCTGGCGCAGGTCGGAGGAGGTCTTGGTCTCCACGGCCTTCAGGTACGGCTCGTCGATGGCCAGTCCCTGCTCGGCGAGCACCGCACGCAGCGCCTGGTAGAGCGCGGTCACGCCGTCGTCGTTGAAGCGCGCGGCGGACGTGCCGAACACCGGCATGTCCTCGGGTCGTTGACCGAACGCCTCGCGATTGCGCACCAACTGGCGTCCGACGTCCCGCAGGGCGTCGGCCGCCCCGCGACGTTCGAACTTGTTGATGGCGACCAGGTCGGCGAAGTCGAGCATGTCGATCTTCTCCAGCTGCGAGGCCGCGCCGAACTCGGGCGTCATCACGTACATCGACGTGTCGACGAACGGCACGATCGCGGCGTCGCCCTGGCCGATGCCCGGGGTCTCCACCACGACGAGGTCGAAGCCGGCGGACTTCAGCACGGTGATCACGTCGGGCAGGTGCTCGGGCACCTCGTGGGCGCCGCGGGTCGCCAGCGAGCGGAAGTAGATGCGATCCCCGTCGAGGGAGTTCATCCGGATCCGGTCGCCGAGCAGCGCGCCACCCCCACGACGTCGGGTCGGGTCGACCGCGACGACCGCGATCCGCAGCTTGTCCTGCTGGTCGACGCGGAAGCGCCGGACCAGTTCGTCGGTGAGGGAGGACTTGCCGGAGCCGCCGGTGCCGGTGATGCCCAGCACGGGGACGACGCGTCGCGTCGCCGCCTCGCGGAGCTCCGCCAGGACGGCGTCGGGGATGCGGCCCTGCTCGGCAGCGGTCAGGGTGCGCGCCACGGCTGCGCGCTCGCCGGCGAGCACCTGCTCGGCGGTGACGTCGTAACGCTCGAGGAGGTCCACGTCGCACGCGCGCACCACCGAGTTGATCATGCCGACCAGACCGAGGCGCTGGCCGTCCTCGGGACTGAAGATCGTCACGCCCGAGGCGCGGAGCCGGGCGATCTCGTCGGCCACGATGACGCCTCCCCCGCCGCCGACCACCTGGACGTGTCCGGCACCCACTGCGGCGAGACGGTCGACGAGATACTCGAAGTACTCCACGTGACCGCCCTGGTACGAGGACACGGCGACACCGTGGGCGTCCTCCTCGAGTGCGGCGTCGACGACCTCCGCGACGGAGCGGTTGTGGCCGAGGTGGATGACCTCGCACCCCTGGCTCTGGAAGATCCGCCGCATGATGTTGATCGAGGCGTCGTGGCCGTCGAAGAGGCTGGATGCCGTGACCAGGCGAACAGGGTTCGCCGGGACGTGCAGGTCGCTCATGGTCGCTCCGGGAGTGATTTAGTTGGACTCCCTACTACTTTAGTAGGAAGCCCAACTAAATGCATCACCCACCCCCGCCGCCCCCTCGTCCTCCGGTCGGACGAAACTGCCGCCCGACGTGCCCCGTCTCGGCGTGTCGCGGGAGTTCCTCATCGCCGTCGCGGAGTTTCACCGGGTACCCGGTGAAACTCCGCGCCTGACCAGACGTCTCTCCACCGAACCCAGACGCCGACGCACTGCGTCAGCCGACACCGTGCCCGGCGCACTCGGTCTCGTGATGCCGCAGAGCGACGCCCTCGACCATCAGAGGCGACGCGGCGCCTAGCCCACCGGCGTCATCCGGAAGACCGGGATGACGCGATCGGTGCGCTGCTCGTAGAGCGCGAAGTTGGGCCAGGTGCCCAGCATGACCTGCCACGCGGCGGCCCGGTCCTCGCCGTGGAGTTCCTCGGCGGTGCAGCGGTGCTCCACTCCCTTGGTGCGTACGACGGCGTCGTCGGCGGCGCGGAGGTTGCCGACCCAGACGGGCGTGGTGGGTCCGCCGAAGTAGGAGCCCGCGATCAGCCACGTCCCGCCGTCCGGCACGCAGAGCAGAGGCGTCGTCCGGGGGATGCCGCTCTTGCGGCCACGCACGGTGAGCGCGACGTTCGGCAGTCCTGCGATGTCGAGGATCGTGACCCGACCGCGGGTGAGACGCTGCAGCCTCTGGTCGATCCAGACGATCTGCGGGAGGAGTCTCGGCATCCAGGAGATGGAGCCGATCTTGATGGCGATCGGGGTGAGCAGGCCCATGGCCGAAGGCTAGGGGAGGGGGCGTCACCCCGGAGGTGGGTGCTCGCCGCGCGGCATGGTTGACGGGCGAGCAAAGATGGAGGCATGGGTTTCCGGGCGCCACGCAAGGATGTCGACGAGTCCGACCTCGCAGTAGGTGCCGAGGCTCACGCTGCAGCCGGTCCGACGGCGGTCGCGGTCGCGATGGCACGTTCGATCGAGCAGATGGGACCGCTGCGCACCGCGCGCACCCTGCTCAGGCTCAACCAGGTCGACGGCTTCGACTGCATGGGCTGCGCGTGGCCGGATCCGGAGCCGGGGCACCGGCACACGGCAGAGTTCTGCGAGAACGGCGCCAAGGCTGTCGCGGAGGAGGCCACGTTGCGCCGGGTCGAGCCCGACTTCTTCGCCCGGCACTCCCTCGCCGAACTCGACACCAAGACCGACTACTGGCTGGGCCAGCAGGGTCGGATCACCCATCCGATGGTCAAGCGCGACGGTGCCACGCACTACGAGCCGATCTCGTGGGAAGACGCGTTCGCCCTGATCGGCTCGACCTTGCGGGAGCTCGCCAGTCCCGACGAGGCCGTGTTCTACACCTCGGGCAAGACCTCGAACGAGGCGGCGTTCGCCTACCAGCTGTTCGTGCGGGCTTTCGGCACCAACAACCTGCCCGACTGCTCGAACATGTGCCACGAGTCGACGTCGGTCGCCCTCGCCGAGACCATCGGCATCGGCAAGGGCTCGGTCAGCCTTGCCGACGTCGAGACGGCGCAGGTCATCGTCGTCGCCGGGCAGAACCCGGGCACGAACCACCCGCGGATGCTGTCGGCGCTGGAGAAGGCCAAGCGTGCGGGCGCCACGATCGTGGCCATCAATCCGCTGCGTGAACCCGGCCTGGTGCGCTTCAAGAATCCGCAGAAGGTGCGCGGTGTCGTCGGCTCCGGCACGGCCCTGGCCGACCTCTACCTGCAGGTCCGGCTCAACGGCGATCTCGCGCTCTTCCAGGGCCTCGCGGCCTACCTGCTGGAGCGCGGCGCGATCGATCGCGCCTTCATCGACGCCCACACCGTCGGGTACGACGCGTGGGCCGAGCACGTGCGCGCCGTCGACTGGGCCGAGATCGAGCGCGCCAGTGGCGTGAGCCGGGCCCAGATCGAGGAGTTCGGCGCGATCATCGCCGAGTCCAGCGCCACGGTGTACTGCTGGGCGATGGGCATCACCCAGCACCGCAACTCGGTCGCGATCATCAAGGAGATCGTCAACGTCGCGCTGATGCGAGGCGACATCGGCAAGCCCGGCGCGGGGCTGTGTCCGGTGCGCGGCCACTCCAACGTCCAGGGGGACCGCACCATGGGCATCTGGGAACGCCCGAGCGAGGTCTTCCTCGACCGGCTCCAGGCGGAGTTCGGATTCGAGCCGCCGCGTGAACACGGCTTCGATGCCGTGGAGGCGGTCCGCGCTCTCGACGAGGGTCGCGCGCGATTCTTCTTCGGGATGGGCGGCAACTTCGTCTCCGCGATCAGCGACACCGAGGTGGCCGAGCGCGCGATGCGGCGAGCCGATCTCACCGTGCACGTCTCCACCAAGCTCAACCGCTCGCACGTCGTCGCCGGACGCCAGGCGCTGATCCTCCCGGCGCTGGGGCGTACCGAGAAGGACCTCACGGGCGGGCGGGAGCAGCGGGTGACCGTCGAGGACTCCATGAGCGCCGTGCATGCATCGAAGGGGCCACTCAAGCCCGCCTCGCCGCACCTGCGCTCCGAGGTCGACATCGTGTGCTCCATGGCCGAAGCCGCGATCGGCACCCGCCACGCCATCGACTGGGGTGGCTTCCGCGACGACTACACCGCGATCCGCCGTCACATCGGGCGCGTCGTGCCCGGCGCCGAGCGCTACGACGAGCTCGTCGACCAGCCGGGCGGCTTCGTGCTCCCCCACCCGCCCCGCGATTCCCGCACGTTCGAGACCGCGGTCGGCAAGGCGGTGTTCAGCGTCAGTCCGCTCGAGGTGCTCGAGGTGCCCGAGGGGCGGCTCGTGCTGCAGACCATGCGCAGCCACGACCAGTTCAACACCACGATCTACGGTCTCGACGACCGCTACCGCGGCATCAAGAACGCCCGCCGTGTCGTGCTCGTCCATCCCGAGGACGTCGAGGCGCTCGGCTTCGCAGTGGGGGACATCGTCGACCTGATCAGTGAGTGGCACGACGGCTCGCAGCGGTGCGCGCCCGATTTTCGGATCGTGGCCTACGAGCAGCCCCGAGGCTGCGCCGCGGCCTACTACCCCGAGACCAATCCCCTGGTGCCACTGGACTCCAAGGCCGAGGGCAGTAACACCCCGACGTCGAAGTCGGTGATCGTGCGCCTGGAGGCGGCAGCCGGGCGTCGCGCCGGCCTCCTGGCGGAGGCGGGCGCCGGTGCCGAGGACGGTGCCGACCGCGACAAGCGCCCGATCGCCAGCGCGCATCCGAGCTAGCGCCGCGGCACCCGGCGGCCTGCCGTGCCCACCCGACCTCTGAGAGGAACCGATGAGCAACCTGGACGACGAACCCGCCGAGCTCACCTGCGCCGCCACGCCGCCGGTGGGCGTCGAGGTGCTGGGACCGCGCGAGGTGCCGCTCGGAGGCCCGCGGGCGATGACGGTCCGCCGCACCCTGCCCTCGCGAGAGCGGAGCCTGATCGGCGCCTGGTGCTTCGTCGACCACTACGGCCCGGACCCGGTCTCGGAGACCGGGGGGATGAAGGTCGCGCCCCATCCGCACACGGGGCTGGCGACGGTCAGCTGGTTGTTCACCGGCGAGATCGAGCACCGCGACAGCGCCGGGCACCACGCGATGGTGCGTCCGGGCGAGGTCAACTTGATGACCGCCGGCCGCGGCATCAGCCACAGCGAGGTATCGACCGCGGCGACGTCCACGTTGCACGGTGCCCAACTGTGGGTCGCTCTGCCCGACGACGCGCGTTTCTGCGATCCGGCCTTCGAGCACTACGCGCCGTCCGAGATCGCGCTCCCGGGCGGCACTGCCCGGGTCTTCCTCGGCTCGCTGCTCGGCCAGACCTCGCCCGTGGCCACCGCGACACCGCTGCTGGGTGCCGAACTGCTGCTCGACCCGGACGCACGGATCACCCTGGACGTCGACGACGCCTACGAGCACGGCGTCCTGGTCGACGCCGGAGCGGTCACCGTCGCCGGACACGACGCCACCCGTGCCGATCTGGTCTACCTCCCGCCGGGCTCGACGTCGCTCGATCTCCATGCGGGCGCCGAGCCGGTGCGGCTGCTTCTGCTCGGCGGCCCTCCGTTCGGCGAGGCGATCGTGATGTGGTGGAACTTCATCGGTCGCACCCACGAGGAAGTCGTCGACTTCCGCGAGCGCTGGCAGGCGCAGATCGACGGCGCGGGCCGCGAGGCCGTGCTGGGCGAGGGACACTTCGGCGTCCCGATCGGCGACGGGCTGCCCCCGATCCCGGCGCCGACCATGCCGCAGGTGCGGCTGCGCGAACGTCGCTGACCGACGCCGCGGTCGAGGACCGGCACCGACCACCTCGGTGGTCGAGGAGGTCGCTCTGGGGGTGTCGGTCCCGGTGGTCGAGGAGGTCGCTCTGCGACCGTCTCGAGACCTCGCGAGCCGGGAGACGGCCACTCGCTGCACAGGCCCCACGGAGCGATGCGAGGATCCGCCCATGGGACCAGTCATCTGCGAGGACGGCGTCGCGCGCTGCCCGTGGGCCGGTGGTCCGGGCGTGATGCGCGACTACCACGACGTCGAGTGGGGGCGCGCGGTCCACGGCGAGTCCGCCTACCTCGAGCGGCTGACTCTGGAGGCCTTCCAGTCCGGGCTGTCATGGTCGACGATCCTGAACAAGCGCGCGGCGTTCCGCGAGGTCTTCTGCGGCTTCGACGCCGACGCGATCGCCGCCTTCACCGACGACGACCAGCGGCGGCTGATGGCCGAGCCGCGCATCGTGCGCAACCGCGCCAAGATCGCCGCCGCGGTGACCAACGCCCGGGCCACGGTGGCGCTGCGTGACGACGTCGGCCTGGAACGGTTCGTCGGGTCCTTCGCGCCCGAGACCTCCCCCTCGCCGACCGACACCCAGGCGATGGCCACGACGTCGGCGGAGTCGCTCGCACTCTCCAAGGCCCTCAAGCGCCGAGGATTCGCGTTCGTCGGGCCCACCACGATGTACGCGCTGATGGAGGCGATCGGTCTCATCGACCCCCACCTGGTCGGCTGCCATCGGCGCGGCGGGGACGTCGCGTGATCACCGGACTCGTGTGGCTGGTGACCTGCCAGGCCGTCGGCGAGGTGCTGGTGCGCCTGCTCGACGTCGACGTGCCCGGGCCGGTCGTCGGGATGATCCTGCTGCTGGTGGTCCTGCGGTGGCACCGCGCCGACGACGACCATCCCGCCGTCCTCGCCGGGAGCCGGCTCCTGGAGCACCTTCAGCTGCTCTTCATCCCTGCCGGCGTCGGCATCGTCGCCTACGGGGCACTGCTGCGCGCTGACGCGGTCCCGATCGCGGTGTCGCTCCTCGTCTCCTGGCTGGTCGGCATCGTCGCGGTGGCGGCGATCTTCGGTGGGCTGCGACGTCGGCACGGCCGACGTCTCGCTCGCAGGCCCGCATGAGCGACGTCGTGGAGTGGGCGCGAACCTCGCCCCTGGTGTTCATCGCGGCCACCCTGGCCGCTTACCAGGGGGGTTGCTGGCTGCGGACCCGCACCGGCGGTCATCCGCTCGCGCAGCCGGCCGTGATCGGGATCGTGGTCGTGGGCGCCCTGGTGGTGCTGGTCGACGTCGACTACGCCGCCTACCGCTCGGGGGTGGAGGTGATCGCGTTCTGGCTCGGCCCGGCGACGGTCGCGCTGGCGGTTCCGCTGCACCGGCATCTGCATCGACTGCAGGGTCTGGTGCTCCCGATGCTGCTCGCGCTCGTGGCGGGAGCGGCGGTGTCGATCACCACGGGCGTGCTGCTGGCGCGATGGCTGGGAGGATCCGACGTCATCGAGCGCACGGTGGCGCCCAAAGCAGCGACGACGCCCGTCGCCATCGCGCTGGCCGACGACCTCGGTGGGATCGGCCCACTCGCCTCGGTCTTCGCGATCCTGGTGGGCATCCTCGGTGCGATCCTCGGACCCTGGCTCTTCCGGGCACTGCGGATCCGCGATCCCCGCACGCGCGGCCTGGCGATGGGAGCGGTCTCCCACGGCATCGGTACGAGTCGTCTGCTCCACGACGACGAGCAGGCAGGCGCCTTCGCCGGTCTCTCGATGGGGTTGACGGCGCTCGCGACGGCGTTGCTGCTCCCTCTCCTCGCGTTCCTGCTGTTCTGAGCGCACACGAGCCGCCGTGCGTAACCGCGGACACACCGTTCTCGTTGTCGCTGCGACCCGCGCTGCCGAACGCCGGGCCGACGCAGGGAGTGGTCATCGCAGTGGAACGTCCGAGGTCGACGGCGTGGATCGCCGCCCTGCTCGCCGGCATGATGACGGCCGCGATCGCTGTCGCGGCACCCGGCGCGGCGACGCCGAGCCCGCCGCGACCGGCCGCGGCGGGCACTGCTGCCGCGATCAAGGTCCTCGCCACGGAACGGGTCGACGCACGCACCACGACCTACACGGTCTCGACTCCGTCGCTGGAGATGTCCGCGAAGGTGCCGCTCAAGGTGCACGTCGTCCTGCCGAACGGATACGCCCGCCATCCCGATCGTCGCTACCCGGTGCTGTACGCCCTGCCGGGCACCAGCAACAAGGCGGATGTGTGGCTCAACAACATCGACACCGCACGCCTGACGGCGGGCCGGCCGCTGATCGTGGTGATTCCCGACGGCACCTACGACGGTGACGGCGGCGGCTTCTACACCGACTGGGTGGACCAGACGACGAGCCGTGGCGTGGCAAACTGGGAAACCTTCCACACGCGCGAGCTGGTCGGGTGGGTCGATCGGCGGTTCCGCACCGTCGCGGACCGCTCCGGTCGGGCGATCGTGGGGATCTCCCAGGGCGGGTTCGGCTCGATGTCCTACGCCGCCCGTCACCCGGCCCGCTACGGAGCGGTGGCGTCGTTCTCCGGAGCGGTCGACATCTACTACGGCGAACAGTGCCGGATCGGCGCCGCCCTGCTCATCGCCGGCATCATGACCGGGCTGAACCAGGTGCAGCCGTTCGCGCCGTTCGGCGACCCGGTGACGAACGCGGCGAACTGGCGGTCCCGCGATCCCGGCAGCATCGTCGGCCGCCTCAGCGACACCCGGATCGACCTCTACACGGCCGCCGGACTCCCGGGCCGCACCGATCTCGTCGACCCGGCGGTGCCCGGCACGATGGCGATGGAGGCGCTGCTGCACCACTCCAACCTGTGCTTCAAGAAGGCTGCGGACGCCGCCGGCGTGCGCTACTACTGGCACTCGCGACTGGTCGGCACGCACGCATGGCGGTATGGCACCCGGTCGTTGGCCGACTACCTGCCACGCCTGATGAACTTCTTCCGCAGCGGACGCTGAGGGCGCGCTGAACGGGGCGCGAGGGACCGCTTGATCGGTCTCGCCCTGAGCGCCGCCCTTGCCCAACGATCGGGGGATCCCTAGGTTCGCCTGCCATGACGCGAGTGACGGCCCGGCGCGACGACGCCCTGGGCGAGCACGATGCCGTAGGGCTGGTCGAGGCGATCCAGGCCGGTGAGGTCGCGATCCCCGAGGTCGTGGAAGCCGCGATCTCGCGGGTGGAGGAGGTGGACCCGGCGCTCGGCGCGATGGCGTACCGAGCCTTCGACGGCGCACGCCGCGAGGCGCGCACTCCGCGCGGTGGCTACTTCGCGGGTGTACCGACCGTGATCAAGGACAACGTCGACGTCGCGGGCATGCCCACGCGCGAGGGCACCGACGCCTGGACGCCGTCCGCCGCCAAGCGCGACGGCGACTTCGCGCGGATGTACCGAGCCACCGGGCTGATCCCGCTCGGGAAGAGCCAGCTGTCCGAGTACGGGTTCTCCGCCGCCGCCGAGCACCCGCGTCTCGGGCCCGTCCGGAGCCCGTGGCACACCGATCACATCGCCGGCGCCTCGTCGGCCGGGGCGGCGGCCCTGGTGGCCTCGGGTGCTCTCCCGATCGCCCACGCCAACGACGGCGGTGGGTCGATCCGCATCCCCGCGTCGGTCAACGGGCTCGTCGGCCTCAAGCCGACGCGGGATCGGTTGGCCCAGGACCGGCTGCTGCGTCAGATGCCGGTGCGCATCATCTCCGACGGGGTCGTCACCCGCTCGGTGCGCGACACTGCCGCGTTCCTCCGCGAGGCCGAGAAGGTCTATCGCAACCTGCGGATGCCGCCGATCGGCGACATCACGCGACCCGGCAGACGCCGCCTGCGGATCGCCCTGAACACCTCGGGCATGGACGGCCAGGGCGCCGATGCCGACACGACCGCCCAGACCCACGCCGTCGCGTCGCTCCTGGAGGAGCTCGGGCACAGCGTGCGCGAGATCGATCCGCCGATCGCGGAGACCTTCCGCGACGACTTCCTCCTCTACTGGTCCTCGCTGGCTCTCGTCATGGTGCGTGCCGGACGACGGCTGCATGGGCGCACGTGGGACGCGAGCAGGCTCGACAACCTCACCCTGGGCCTGGCCCGTCACTCCACGCGGCGCCTCCACCTCCTGCCGGGCGCGGTCCGTCGACTGCGGCAGAGCTCGGAGCTCGCCGGTCGGCTGGCGCGCGAGGAGGGGATCGACGTGGTGCTGACGCCGACGCTCGCCCACGCCACGCCCGAGATCGGCTACCTCGACCCGACGCAGGACTACGACACGATCATCGAGCGCCTGATGGGGTGGGTGCGCTTCACGCCACTGCAGAACGCGACCGGCGATCCGGCCATCTCGCTGCCGCTCGCGACGTCGGCGAACGGCCTTCCTCTGGGCATGATGTTCGCCGGTCAAGCAGGTCACGAGGCGATGTTGCTCGAGCTGGCCTACGAGTTGGAGGAGGCCCGACCGTTCGCTCGGTTGAGCTCCTGAAATCCCGCGCGGGGAACCGATTTGGGGGAGCCCCGCGGCGTGTGTATCGTTCTCCGTCGTTGCCCCTTTAGCTCAGTCGGCAGAGCGTCTCCATGGTAAGGAGAAGGTCTACGGTTCGATTCCGTAAAGGGGCTCTGGGTCAGAACCTCGCACGAGTAGTGACCTCACCCTGGCGGGGTAGCTCAGGTGGTTAGAGCACACGGCTCATAATCGTGGTGTCGCGGGTTCGAGTCCCGCCCCCGCTACAAGCCAGACGTAGCACCAGCAAACTTTTGAGAAGGACTTCCCGTGGCCAGCAAGAGCTCTGACGTTCGCCCCAAGATCACGCTCGCGTGCGTGGACTGCAAGGAGCGGAACTACATCACGAAGAAGAACCGCCGCAACGACCCCGACCGGCTCGAGCTGGCGAAGTTCTGCCCCCGGTGCCGCACCCACAAGGCGCACCGCGAGACCCGCTGAGGCCTCGACCCACTCATTCCGAACCCGCCGCGGACGCTCGTCGTCGCGGCGGGTTCGTGCATTTCCCCCGTGGCACGCCGGGCGATGTCGGCCAGAACCGGGACGTCGCCCTCATCGACGGCCCGGTTCCGCGGACCACTACGTTGGGGTCATGCCGGTCGATCCGTCTCTGGTGGGGCGCGAGTTCCCCCCGAGTGAGCCCTTCGTCGTCACGCGGGAGGCGGTCGAGGCGTTCGCCCTCGCCACCGGCGCCCCGGGGGGCGGCGAGGCCGGGACCGAGAGCACCAGGGTGCCCGCGACCTTCCCGATCGTGATCGCGTTCGGAGCGATGCAGGCCTTCCTCGACGACGTCGGCGTGGATCTCGCGCGCATCGTGCACGGGGAGCAGCGATTCGCCTACGAGCGGCCGCTGGCGGTCGACGACGAGCTGACGGCGACGCTGACCGTCAGCAGCCTGCGCCAGATCGGGGGCAACGACATCATCGGCACCGTCAGCGCGATCACCGACGCGAGCGGCGCCCTGGTCTGCTCGACCTCTGCCACGCTCGTGCACCGCGGAGGTGGGTCGTGACCGGCCGCTGGTGGGACGGGGGCGCGGTTCTCGGGCCGCGCACGTTCGCGGTGACCCGTGCCGACCTGGTCGCCTACGCGCACGCGAGCGGTGACCAGAACCCGATCCACCAGGACGAGCAGGTCGCGCTCGCCGTCGGTCTGCCGGGGGTGATCGCGCACGGCATGCTGACCTTGGGTCTCGTCGCGCGTGCCGTCGAGGAGTGGACGGATGCGACCCCCGTGCTCGAGCTCGGCGCGAAGTTCACCCAGCCGGTCGTCGTCCCTGCCGAGGGCGCAGCGGAGGTCGCCGTGACCGGCACGGTGAAAGCCGTGGCCGAGGGCCGGCTCACGCTCGCCCTCGAGGTCACCTGCGGTGGCCACAAGGTGCTGGGGATGCCGAAGGCCGTCCTGGACCTCCCGGCCGCCTCCGACTCCTCGGGTGCCGCGCGTGGCTGAGCGTCTCGCCGACCACACCACGTTGAGGCTCGGTGGCCCGGCGCGGGAGTGGGTCCGCGCGACCACCGAGGACCAGGTGCTGGACGCCGTCCGCACCGCCGACGATCGGGGCACGCCCGTGCTGGTGCTCGGCGGCGGCAGCAACCTGGTCGTCGCCGACGCCGGCTTCGACGGTCTGGTCGTGCAGGTGGCGACCCGGGGGGTCTCCTCCGACCTCGACGATGTCGACGAGCCGGGCGCTGCCTGCGGGGGAGTGCTCGTGGAGGTGGCGGCGGGTGAGGTCTGGGACGACGTCGTCGCGGAAGCCGTGGCGCGTGGCTGGGCCGGCGTGGAGGCGCTGGCCGGCATCCCCGGATCGACAGGTGCGACGCCGATCCAGAACGTCGGCGCCTACGGTCAGGAGGTGGCCCAGACCATCGCCCGCGTGCGCTGCTATGACCGGGTGGAGCGACGCGTTCGCACGCTCGCGGCGTCCGAATGCGAGTTCGGATACCGCCACTCGCGGTTCAAGGCCGAGGCAGGGCGGTTCGTCGTCCTCCAGGTGGTCTTCCAGCTGCGTGTGGGGTCGCTCTCGTATCCGGTCGCCTACGCCGAGCTGGCCCGTGCCCTGGGGGTCGAGGTCGGCGGACGAGCGCCGCTGGCCGACGTCCGTGACGCCGTCCTCGCGTTGCGCCGCGGCAAGGGCATGGTGCTGGACCCTGCCGACCACGACACCTGGAGTGCCGGCTCCTTCTTCACCAATCCGGTGGTGCCGTCCGACGTCGTTCCTGCGGGCGCCCCACGGTGGCCCGTCGTCACCGACGGCGCCGACGGCCTGGTGAAGACCAGTGCCGCCTGGTTGATCGAGCACGCCGGCTTCGGCAAGGGCCACGGCGGATCCGCGGTCGCGCTGTCGGGCAAGCACACCTTGGCGCTCACCAACCGTGGCGTGGCCACGACGGGCGACCTGCTCGCTTTGGCAGCGGAGGTGCGCGACGGCGTCCACCGCGTCTTCGGTATCACCCTGGTGCCCGAGCCGGTCCTTCTCGGCTGCGCACTCCCACCGGTGCCTGGCGCAGCTCCGGCGACCTAGGGAACGGCGCGCGGCATCAGAGGGCGGCAGCCGCGACGGCGAACAACCCGCTGCCGTCGTTGTCGTCGTCCTCGTCGTCCAGCTCGCCGTTCAGCGCGAGCACGATGATCAGGGCGAGGAACGCCAGCGCCAGTGCGAGGAACGCCGACGCGACGATGCCGCAGATCATTCCTGCCGTGGCGCGGTCACGTCCGCCGAGGTGCGGCTGGGCGGCGATCTCCCGGCGAACCTTCACGCCCAGGTACCACGCGTAGGGGCCCAGCAGAAGCGGCAGGTAGCAGGTCAGACCGCCCGCGAGGCTGACGATGCCCAGGGTCAGCGACGTGACAGCACGTGGATGCTCCGGTGGCCTCGGGGGCGGGCCGTATCCGCCGTACCCGTACGGCGGATACGACGATCCGGGCGGTACGTAGGGCTGATAGCCGGACGGCTCCTGGGTCACCCCGACATCATCGCAGCCGTCGCCGGGGCAGAACCGCCCCTAGCTGGTCAGCCAGGCGTCGATGTCGGCCAGGGCGCCCTCGACGACGTCGGATGGTGCGCGCGAGGCCCGCAACGACATCGCGGCCAAGGTGGCGAGCGTCGCGTCGTCCAGGTCGTGGGCCGCGCGCATCGTCGCGTACTGGGCCGCCAGCCGGGAGCCGAAGAGCAGGGGGTCGTCCGCACCGAGCGCCACCGTCGCGCCGGCCTCCAACAGGGTCGGGAGCGGCACCGAGGTGAGATCGCTGTAGACGCCGAGCGCGACGTTCGAGGTCGGGCAGACCTCCAATGCGACGCCGGAGCCGGCGATCTGCTCGAGCAGGCGCGGGTCCTCCGCCGAGCGGACGCCGTGCCCGAGCCGGTCGGCGGCCAGCGTGTCCAGGCAGACCCGCACGTGCTCAGGTCCCCGTAGCTCCCCGCCGTGAGGGGCGAGCAGCAGATCGGCCCGTCGGGCGATCGAGAAGGCACCTGCGAACTCCGAGGTCGTGCCGCGCCGCTCGTCGTTGGAGAGCCCGAAGCCGACGACGCCACGGCCGGCGTACTGCGCGGCGAGGCGAGCCAGTGTGCGCGCGTCGAGCGGGTGCCGGGTCCGGTTGGCGGCGATCACGACGCCGATGCCCAGGCCCGTCGACTCCGACGCCTCGCGCACCGCGTCCAGGACGAGGTCGGTGAACGCCGTGATGCCCCCGAAGCGCGCGGCGTAGCCGCTGGGGTCGACCTGGATCTCCAGCCAGCGCCCGCCATCGGCGACGTCGTCCTCGGCGGCCTCCAGCACCAGACGCCGCACGTCGCCCTCGGTGCGGAGAACCGACCGCGCGACGTCATAGAGTCGCTGGAAGCGGAACCAGCCCTTCTCGTCCGCTGCGCTGAGCTGCGGCGGCCAGTCCTCGACGAGGGAGTCCGGCAACGCGATCCGGTCGCGCGCTGCCAGTTCGAGCAGCGTGGAGTGGCGCATCGACCCGGTGAAGTGCAGGTGCAGATGCGCTTTCGGCAGCGTCGAGACCGAGCGCATCCCGTGGTCAGCCCGCCAGCTTCTCCGCCGCCGCCAGCACCACGCAGGTCGCGACCGCCTCCATCGCAGCGGTGACCTCCTCGATGCCGGGGAACGTCGGCGCGAGCCGGATGTTGCGGTCGTCGGGGTCCTCACCGCGGGGGAAGGAGGAGCCGGCGGGGGTCAGAGCGATACCGGCGGCCTTGGCCAGCTCCACCACGCGCGCCGCCGTCCCGTCGAGCACGTCGAGGCTGACGAAGTAGCCGCCGGTCGGCTTGGTCCAGGTCGCGATGCCGAGACCGTCGAGACGCTCGGTGAGCACGCGGTCGACCTCGTCGAACTTCGGCGCGATGATCGCCCGGTGCTTGGCCATGTGGTCGCGCACGCCCTGCGGCGATCCGAAGAACTCGGCGTGCCGGAGCTGGTTGAGCTTGTCGGGTCCGATGGCGCCCTTGCCGAGATGGCCGGTGTACCAGCGCACGGTCTCGACCGATCCCCCCAGGAACGCCACGCCGGCACCGGCGTAGGTGATCTTCGAGGTCGAGGCGAACATGATCGGCCGGTGCGGGTGGCCTGCGGCCGAGGCGAGGCTGAGGATGTCGGCGCTCTTGGCCTCGTCCTCGGTCAGGTGATGGAAGGCGTAGGCGTTGTCCCACAGGATCTTGAAATCCGGGGCCGCGGTCGGCATGGAGGCGAGCCGCTCGGCCACCTCGAGCGAGACCACCGACCCGGTCGGGTTGGCGTAGGTCGGCACGATCCACATGCCCTTGATGCTGGGGTCGTCCGCGACCAGTGCGGCGACGGCGTCGACGTCCGGGCCGTCCTCGTTCATCGGCACGGTCACGGTGTCGATGCCGAACCAGTCGAGCAGTGTGAAGTGACGGTCATAGCCGGGCACCGGGCAGATGAAGGTGACCTTCTCCTCCTGGCCCCACGGGCGCTCGCTGTCGACGCCGCCCTTGAGCCAGAGGTCGACGAGCACCTCACGCATCATCACCAGGCTCGAGTTGCCACCGGCCACGACCTGGTCGGGCTCGACCCAGAGCAGGTCGGCGAACATCTCGCGCAGCTCCCTGATGCCCTCCAGCCCCCCGTAGTTGCGGGTGTCGACTCCGGACTTGTCGGTCGCGCTGGACGGCAGGGACAGCAGGGCGTCAGAGAGGTCGAGCTGCGCCGCGGCGGGCTTGCCGCGGGTCAGGTCGAGCTTGAGACCGCGGGCCGTCAGCGCCTCGTAGGCCGCGCGCTGCTGCTCGAGCACGGCACGCACCTCCCCGGCGGCGCGGTGGGGGAGGGGGGTCTGCTGTCCGGACTGCTCGCTCACGTCGCTCACTCTTCCAGATCGGTCGCGAGCGACGCGCGCCGCAGTCCGGCACACGGCGGGGTGTGGCGACGTCGTGAGGCACGGGGCAGCGTGACCCGAATGACGACTGCCGCGTCCACCTCGTCCGGCGCGACGCCCGATCCCGCGTCGAGCATGTCCGACGGGGCCCCGCCGTCGGAGCTGAAGCGATCCATCACCGGGCGGCTGTTGTTCTTCTACGTACTCGGCGACGTGTTGGGCTCCGGCATCTACGTGCTGATCGGAGCCGTAGCGGGCGAGGTGGGAGGCGCGTTCTGGCTCGCCTTCCTCGTCGGTGTCGCGATCGCGACGATCACCGGCACCGCCTACGCCGAGCTGGTGACCCGCCTCCCGCAGGCGGCGGGTGCCGCCCTGTTCGTGAGCAAGGCGTTCGGCAACCGTACGCTCACGTTCCTGGTCACGGTGAGCATGCTCTCGGCCTCGTTCGCAGCGTCGGGCTCGCTGGCCACCGGGTTCGCGCACTACTTCGACACGGTCTGGTCGCTGCCGCCCGCGATCTTGATCTCGCTGGGCTTCGTGGTGCTGCTGACGATCGTCAACTTCATCGGGATCACCGAGTCGGCGGTCGCGACCATGATCATGACGTTCGTCGAGGTCGCCGGCCTGGCGTTCATCCTCCTGATCGGCGTCGTCCACGTCGGTCGGGGCGACGCCGACTTCGCGCGGCTCACCGACTTCAGCACCGACGGCAACGAGATCTTCGCCCTCGTCGCAGGAGTGGCGCTCGCCTTCTTCGCGATGACCGGATTCGAGAACGCCGCCAACGTCGCCGAGGAGGTGGTCGAGCCGCAGCGCAACTTCCCCCGGGCACTGGTCGGCGGCATGGTCTGCGCCGGTGTGATCTACGTGCTCGTGGCGATGGCCGCCTCGCTCGTCGTCGACGTCCGCCAGCTCGCCGCCTCCGACGCGGCCCTGATCGAGGTGGTCGAGGCAGGCGTCCTGCCGTTGTCGATCTCGGTGCTGAGCGTGGTCTTCGCGATCATCGCGATGATCGCGATCGGCAACACGACCCTGGTCGCCGTCGTCACGCAGTCGCGCATCCTCTACGGGATGGCGCGCGAGGACGTCGTCCCCGGTGTGTTCGGCGTCGTGCATCGCACTCGGCGCAGCCCCTGGGTGGCGCTGGTCTTCAGCTCCGGTGTCGTCTCCACCCTGCTGCTCGTCGGGTGGGGCCTGTCGCAGGCCGGCGTCAGCCTCGACGTCGTCGAGCGTCTCGCGACCGTCACCGTGGTCTTCACCCTGTTCATCTACTCGCTCGTGATCGTCTCGACGTTCCGACTGCGTGAGAGCGCGCCACTCGACGCCGATGGTCGGTCCGAGACCTACCGGGCGCCTACTCCGCTCCTGATCCTGGGTCTGGTCGGCAACCTCACCCTGCTGGCCTACGTCGTCATCGACGATCCCGGCTCCCTCGCCTGGGTCGCCGGCCTGCTCGCCCTCGGCGTCGCGCTCTTCGCCATCGAGCGGACCGTCGGCCGACAGGGCGAGCACCGCGGCCCGACCGGTTTGGACGCGGCCTCGGGGTAACCCGTAGAGTGGGCCGCTGGTGGAACTCCAGATGATCCGTCGCGCCCGCACCGCGGTCGCTCCGGGCGTCCTCATCCACCGGAGGGCACTAGCTCAACTGGCAGAGCATCGGTCTCCAAAACCGAAGGTTGGGGGTTCAAGTCCCTCGTGCCCTGCACGGCCCGTCCCTGACAGGACTCCGGACCACGAACGATCAGAGCAGCACAACGAGAGGTGAGAAGCGTGTCGGACAGCAGCGCGGTCCGCGACTCCCAGGGCGGCAAGCCCGCTCCGGGCGAGCGCAAGCGCACCAGCATCCCGACCTTCTACCGCCAGGTCGTCGCCGAGCTTCGTAAGGTCGTGTGGCCGACCCAGGAGCAGCTGGTCACCTACTTCTTCGTCGTGTTGGCCTTCGTGCTGGTCATGATGACGATCGTGTCCCTGCTCGACCTGGGCTTCGGAAAGCTCGTGTTCGCGATCTTCACCGGCGGCGAGGACATCTGAGCCCCCGCGCCGAGGCGCGCCCCCGCACCTTCGCAAGGCTGTGGGCCCCGACAAGCAACGATGGAGCAGTACGTGTCTGAGCAGTACGACGAGCAGGTCGACGACACCGTCGAGACCGACGTCGAGGTCGCCGTCGCGGACGGAGAGTCCGTCGAGGCGGACGCCGTCGAGCTCGCAGACCCCGAGGATGGTGCGTCGGAGGACCTCGACGAGGCCGACGCGAGCGGCGACGAGGACGGCGAGGAGCTGGCCGACGGCGAGGAGCCGGTCGAGGAGGACCCGCTCGAGGCCTTCCGGCGCGAGCTGTGGGCCAAGCCCGGTGACTGGTTCGTCGTGCACACCTACTCCGGCATGGAGAACCGGGTGAAGTCGAACCTGGAGAACCGCATCGTGTCCCTCAACATGGAGGACTACATCCACGAGATCGTGGTCCCCATCGAGGACATCGTCGAGATCAAGAACGGTCAGCGCCGCACCCGCAAGAAGCCGGCTCTGCCCGGGTACGTCCTGGTGCGCATGGACCTGACCGACGAGTCCTGGTCCGCCGTCCGGCACACGCCCTCGGTCACCGGCTTCGTCGGCAACAGCCACCAGCCCGTCCCGCTGAGCCTCACCGAGGTCGAGAACATGCTGGCGCCCTCGGCAGTGCCTGCGCTCGAGGCCCAGGCCGCGGCCGCGACCTCCGGTGGCTCCGGTGGTTCCGCGACCACGCCCAAGAAGCAGATCGAGGTCGCCGACTTCGCCGTCTCCGACTCGGTGATGGTGGTCGACGGTCCGTTCGCCACGCTCCACGCGACGATCACCGAGATCAACGCGGAGTCCCAGCGCGTCAAGGCGCTGGTCGAGATCTTCGGCCGGGAGACCCCGGTCGAGTTGAGCTTCAGCCAGGTTCAGAAGGTCTGATGCTCGGGCCACCTCGGTGGCCGGTGACACCCGTGGCAGGGGGCGACCGCCCTCGTCATGACCACAGAGAAGGAAAGTAGGCCCCATGCCTCCCAAGAAGAAGATCGCTGCGCTGGTCAAGGTGCAGCTGCAGGCCGGTGGCGCGACCCCGGCCCCGCCGGTCGGTACCGCGCTCGGTCCGCACGGCGTCAACATCATGGACTTCTGCAAGGCGTACAACGCCCAGACCGAGTCCATGCGCGGCAACGTCATCCCGGTCGAGATCACGATCTATGAAGACCGGTCGTTCGACTTCATCACCAAGACCCCTCCGGCGTCGGAGCTCATCAAGAAGGCCGCCGGCCTGCAGAAGGGCTCGGGCGTTCCGCACAAGGAGAAGGTCGGCAAGATCACCAAGGACCAGGTCCGCGAGATCGCCACGACCAAGCTGCCCGACCTGAACGCCAACGACGTCGACGCCGCGATGAAGATCGTCGAGGGAACCGCCCGTTCCATGGGCGTCACCGTCGACTGACACCAGTGGCAGGGCCGCGCTGGCCCACATGACCACGACCTTCGTACGAGAAGTTCTCAGAGAGAAGACCACCATGCAGCGCAGCAAGACCTACCGCGCGGCGGCCGAGACGTTCGACAAGGACGAGCTCTACGCCCCGCTTTCCGCTATCAAGATCGCCAAGTCGGCGTCGAAGAAGAAGTTCGACGAGACCGTCGACGTCGTCATGCGACTCGGCGTCGACCCCCGCAAGGCCGACCAGATGGTGCGCGGCACCGTCAACCTCCCGCACGGCACCGGCAAGACCGCTCGGGTCCTGGTGTTCGCCAACGCCGACAAGGCCGAGGCCGCTCGTGAGGCCGGCGCCGACATCGTCGGTGGCGACGAGCTCATCGACAAGGTCGCCGGCGGCTGGCTCGACTTCGACGCCGTCGTCGCCACCCCCGACATGATGGGCAAGGTCGGTCGCCTCGGTCGCGTCCTGGGTCCGCGCGGCCTGATGCCGAACCCGAAGACCGGCACCGTGACGCCCGACCCGGCCAAGGCCGTGACGGACATCAAGGGCGGCAAGATCGAGTTCCGTGTCGATCGCCACGCCAATCTCCACTTCATCATCGGCAAGGCGTCCTTCAGCGAGACTCAGCTCGCCGAGAACTACGCCGCCGCCTTGGAGGAGGTGCTCCGTCTCAAGCCGGCCAGCTCCAAGGGTCGCTACCTGAAGAAGGTCACCGTCTCCACGACGATGGGCCCCGGCGTCCAGGTCGACCCGAACCGCACGCGCAACGTCGCCCTCGAGGACGAGGCCGCCGCGAACTGACCCGGTTCACGCAACGCGCACGACGCTCCGGCACCCACGAGGGGGCCGGAGCGTCGTCGTTTTGGCGTCTGCTCGCCGCATCACTACTGTGAGCCACTGAATCCAGAGACCGCCGGTCGTCGAGGCTCACGCCGAGACCGAAGGTGCCGCAGCGATGCGGACGACCTGCGTAGGTGACAGAGCAAGAACCGCCGCACGTGTGTGCCGGATCCCACGCCCTGAGCCTGCGCTCAGGGCGTTCGTGTTCTCCGGCCCCGAAACCGGTTCCACCGGGGCGGGCGGTCTCCTGAAATGTCCGGAAGGAGACCCATGGCGCGGGCAGACAAGCAGGCCGCCGTCGCGGAGATCACTGAGTCCTTCAGTGGTGCCGCTGGCGCTGTGCTGACCGAATACCGCGGTCTCACCGTCAAGGAGCTGCAGACGCTGCGTCGCTCCCTCGGTGCGAACGCCGACTACGCCGTGGTCAAGAACACGCTGGCCAAGATCGCCGCCCAGGAGGCGGGGATCGATGGCTTCGATGACCTACTGACCGGTCCGACCGCGATCGCCTTCATCAAGGGCGACGTCGTCGAGGCGGCCAAGGGTCTGCGTGATTTTGCCAAGGCGAACCCCGCCCTTGTCATCAAGGGCGGCGTGCTCGACGGCCAGATCCTCGACGCGAAGGAGATCGCCAAGCTGGCCGATCTCGAGTCGCGCGAGGTGCTGCTCGGCAAGCTGGCGGGCGCGATGCTCGCTTCGCTCAGCCAGGCCGTCTACCTGCTCAACGCGCCGCTGGCCCAGGCCGCCCGTCTCGCGGGTGCGCTCCAGGCCAAGGCCGAGCAGGACCCCTCGATCCTCGCAGGTGGTGCCGGTGCCCCTGCCGCGGCTGAGTCCGCGGCATCGGCAGAGGCCGCCGCCGAGGAGGCTCCGGCTGCAGCCGAGGAGACCGCTGAGGAGGCATCTGAGGAGGAGACTCCCGCCGACGCCGCCGATGAGGCTCCCGCGGCCGAGGCCACCGACGCCTGACCCAGGCGCACCACCACCTGAACCGCCCCCGCGGGGCGCCCGGGGGCCCACCCGGAGGAACCGCCCATCATGGCGAAGCTCAGCACCGACGAGCTCCTTGACGCTTTCAAGGAGATGACCCTCATCGAGCTCTCCGAGTTCGTGAAGCAGTTCGAGGAGACCTTCGGCGTCACCGCCGCCGCCCCCGTCGCCGTGGCCGCTGCCCCGGCTGCCGGTGGCGCCGCTGCCGGTGGCGACGAGGCTGCCGCGCAGGACGAGTTCGACGTCGTCCTCGAGTCCGCTGGTGACAAGAAGATCAACGTCATCAAGGAGGTGCGCGCGCTGACCTCGCTCGGTCTCAAGGAGGCCAAGGAGCTGGTCGAGGGTGCGCCCAAGCCGGTCCTGGAGAAGGTCAACAAGGAGACCGCGGACAAGGCCAAGGAGACCCTCGAGGCCGCCGGCGCCACCGTCACCCTCAAGTGATTCCTCGCCGGTCGCGATGCGGCCGGCACTGCATCACCAGCATCGCCACGAGGCGGTCACCCCGATGGGGTGGCCGCCTCGCGGCGTTCTGCGACGGCGCAGATCACAGGTCGATTCCGGCAGCTGGAGACGACGTGGCGCCGAGCACAATCTTGCGTAACCTCACGCCGAGGATCGGGTTGTTACCGGTGAGTGGCCTACGTGCGCTGCGCGCCCGTGCCTCGCCGGACCGCCCGGGCCCCGCAACTGCAACCTCTGAGGATCGGCCGAGAGAAGGACTGTCATGGGTGTTGAGATCAAGGTCGAGAATCTGACGAAGTCCTTCGGCAAGCAGTTGATCTGGGGTGGGGTGACGCTGACCGTTCCGGCGGGTGAGATCTGCGTGATGCTGGGCCCGTC
>NZ_JAHRHK010000023.1:0-18109 GCF_021246465.1 Nocardioides sp. R-C-SC26
CGGCCCCGAGTCCGCCGCAGACGCTCGCGGCGCAACTGGTGGCTCAAGGACGCCGGTTCAAGCCGGACCAGTTGCTGGCCGGGGCGGCCCGGGCCGCCGACGTCGTCGAGGTCGAGACGCTCCGGATGCTGCTCCTGGGCAAGTCCTCGGGATGGGAGGTGCTCACGCTCGTCGCCGAGACCGATCCCCGACTCGACCGAGGGCTGCTGGCCACGCTGCGTGCCCGCGGTGACGACCAGATCGAGCGGATCACCGAGTTGCACCGCGCGCTGGCGGCGGAGCGGCTTCTGCGGGCGGCGCGCTGAGACCGGAGGCGCTACCGGCGGCCGCCGTCGGTGCTTGTCGTTGCCGGGTGCGGACGGCGAGTGCGGCGCACGCGATCACCGCGATGCCGCCGAGGGCCGTCGCAAGGGTCACGCGCTCGCCGAGCAGGAGCGCCGCCCACACGATCGTCAGCACCGGCTGGGTCAGTTGCACCTGGCTCACCTGGGCGATCGGCCCGATCGCGAGCCCGCGGTACCAGGCGAAGAAGCCCAGGAACATGCTGACCGCGGCGAGATAGGCGAAGGCGAGCCATTCGTGAGGTGCCGCCGACGGCGTCTCGTGGAGTGCGGACCCCAGTGCCAATGCCGTGGTGACGGGGGAGGCGAGCACCAGCGCCCACGAGACCGTCTGCCACGCCCCGAGCTCGCGCGCCAGCAGCGCGCCCTCGGCATACCCCACCGCCGCGGCGACCACGGCAGCGAACAGGAGCGCGTCGGCCCAGGAGAGCTGGCCGACTCCTCCGTTGCCGACCGAGGCGAACCCCACAGCGGAGACCGCGCCGAGCACGGCGAAGGTCCAGAACGATCCCTGCGGTCGTTCCCTGCTCAGCCAGACCGCGACGACGGCGGTCGCTGCGGGCAGGAGACCGATCACGACTGCGCTGTGCCCCGCGGGCGCCGACGTCAGGGCGTAGGAGGTCAGCAGCGGGAAGCCGAGCACCACGCCGCCGCTGACCTTGGCCAAGCGCCACCACTGGTGACGGATGGGAGGACGTTGACGCGTCGCACAGAGCGCGGCCCCAGCGAGCATCGCCGCGACGACGGCGCGCCCGGTGCCGATGAACAGCGGTGACAGGCTCTCGACGGCGACCCGGGTGAGGGGGACGGTGAACGAGAAGGCGGTGACGCCCAGGAGACCCCACCACAGGCCGGTGCGGTCGAGTAGCGCTGCGGAGGGCGGCGCAATAGCGCTATCTTTCGTCGTCATGAACGACGATAGCGCAGGGCGGATCGTCGCCGATCTCCGCACCTGGATCACCTCGGCGCCCGCCGGGACGCGCGTGCCCGCGACGCGGGCGCTCGTGCTGCAGTACGGTGCCAGCCCCGTGACGGTCCAGAGGGCGATGCGTCAGCTCGTGGCGCTCGGACTCGTGGACAGTCGGCCCGGCGTCGGAACCTTCGTCCGCGCTGCGAGAGCGGCCCGCGCCGCGGACTACGGCTGGCAGACCGCCGCGCTCGGCACTCCGCGGGGCTCGTCGGTGCTCTCCTCGACCCAGCGCGCGCCGGCCCCCGATGCGATCGGGCTGCACTCGGGCTATCCGGCGCGCGACCTGCTGCCCGATCGGATGGTGCGCGCGGCGATCGGCCGCGCCGCGCGCACCGAGACCGCGCTCACTCGCGCCCCGGCGGCGGGCATCCCGGAACTCCAGGCCTGGTTCGCCTCCGAGCTGTCGGCGCACGCTCCCGCGGGCGTCGGCGCCGTGACGGCGCGCGACGTGATCGTCACCGCCGGCAGCCAGAGCGGGCTGAGCTCGGTCTTCGGGTCTCTGGTGGGCGTCGGTCGGCCCCTGCTCATCGAGTCTCCGACCTACTGGGGCGCCAATCTCGCCGCGAGACAGATCGGCGTTCAGCTCGTGCCGGTTCCGACCACCCCGGTCGGGCCCGACCCCGACGACGTCGAGCGGGCGTTCCAGCTCAGCGGTGCACGTGCCTTCTATGCCCAACCCACCTTCGCCAACCCCACGGGCGGGCAGTGGAGTGTCGAGCGCGGGCGCGAGATCCTCGAGGTGGTGCGGCGTCACGGTGCGTTCCTGATTGAGGACGACTGGGCCCACGACCTGGCCATCGACGCTGACCCGCGTCCCCTGGCCGCGCTGGACGACGAGGGCCACGTCGTGTATCTCCGGTCGTTGACCAAGAGCGTCTCGCCGTCGCTCCGGGTCGCCGCGGTGATCGCACGAGGGCCGGCGCGCGATCGCGTCGTGGCGGAGCGTGCGGCCGAGTCGATGTATGTCAGCGGCCTGCTCCAGGCCGCCGCCCTCGACGTCGTGACCCAGGCGGGGTGGCGCGGGCACCTGCGCCGCGTCCGCGACGAGCTCCGCGAGCGCCGCGACCTGCTGATGCACGGGCTTCGGCAGCACGTGCCGGCGGCCCACGTGGAGTCCATACCCGTCGGCGGGCTCAATCTGTGGGCACGGCTTCCCGACGGCACCGATGTCGACCTCCTGGCGCGCGCCTGCGAGACGAGGGGCGTGATCCTCGCGCCGGGCGCTGAGTGGTTTCCCGCAGAACCGTCGGGTCCCTATGTGCGCCTGAGCTTCTGCGGGGAGGCGCCGGAGCGTTTCGAGGAGGCCTGCCGGGTGATGGGAGTCGCGCTTGCGTCGGTCAACTGAGGGTGGATCGCGGGCCCGGTGCCAGCGCGGTTCCGGCGGTGTCGGCGCGGGCCTCTAACCTCGGAGCGAGGCCGCCGCCCATCTCGTACCTCAGGAGTGCACCCGACCGTGATCGACGCAGCACGCGAGCGACTCCTCGGCGCGCTCGATCCCGAGCAGCGGCAGGTGGCCGAAGCGCTTCGTGGCCCGGTCCGCGTCCTCGCCGGTGCCGGCACGGGGAAGACGCGGGCGATCACCCACCGGATCGCGCACGGCGTGCACTCAGGCATCTACCAGCCGACCGAGGTGCTCGCGCTGACCTTCACCGTGCGCGCCGCGGGGGAGATGCGCACGCGCCTGCGCCAGCTCGGTGCCGACGGCGTCCAGGCGCGCACCTTCCACGCCGCGGCGCTCCGACAGCTGCGCTACTTCTGGCCACACGTGCACGGCACGGAGCTGCCGAGCCTGACGGAGTCGAAGCTGCCGATGGTGGCCACGGCCGCAGGCCGACTGCGGATCTCCACCGATCGCACTCAGTTGCGCGATCTCGCCTCGGAGATCGAGTGGGCCAAGGTCAGCAACGTCCATCCCGACGACTATCCGCGGATCGCCGAGGCGCGGCAGCGCTCGGTCGCCGGGCTGGAGCCCCAGCTCGTCGCTCGCGTGCTCGCGGGCTACGAAGAGGTCAAACGCGGTCAGGGCCGGATGGACATGGAGGACGTCCTGCTCTTCACCGCCGGCCTCCTGGCCGACGACGAGCGTGTCGCGGCGCAGGTGCGTCGCCAGTACAAGTGGTTCGTGGTCGATGAGTTCCAGGACGTCTCGCCGCTGCAGTACGCGCTGCTCGACCTGTGGCTCGGCGGACGACACGAGCTCTGCGTCGTCGGCGACCCGGCGCAGACGATCTACTCCTTCGCCGGCGCGCGAGCCGACTACCTTCGCGATTTCGCGGCCAAGCACCCTGGCGCGACCTCGATCGAGCTGGTGCGCAACTACCGCTCCACGCCGCAGGTCGTCGCGGCGGCCAACGGCGTGCTTGCCTCCACCCGCGACACGGTGCAGTTGCGCGCGCAGCGGCCCGACGGCGCCGCCGTCCGCTACGCCGGACATCCCGACGAGGTCGCCGAGGCCACGGCGGTAGCCCAGCGGATCGCCGCCCTGCATCACGGAGGCGTGCCGCTGAGCGAGATCGCCGTCCTCTTCCGGATCAACGCGCAGTCCGAGGTCTATGAGGAGGCTCTCAACGACGCCGGCATCGCCTACCTCGTGCGTGGTGGCGCCCGATTCTTCGATCGTCCCGAGGTCCGTGAGGCGGTCACGCGTCTGCGCGGCGCCGCTCGTTCGGGCGTGCGGGCCGCCGAGGGCGACACGTGGGTCGACCTCGTGCGCGACGTCCTCGCCGGCATCGGGTGGACGGCAGAGCCACCGTCGGGACGCGGACATGCACGAGACCGGTGGGAGTCCTGGCAGGCACTCGTCGCGCAGGCCGACGTCTTCGAGAGCGAGGCGTCCGGGGCCGACTCCGAGGGGCCGGGCAACTCGGGGGAGCGGTTCAACGCCTTCGTCGACGACCTCGACCGACGCGCTGCCGACCAGCACGCGCCGAGCGGAGAGGGCGTGACGCTCGCAACGCTGCACGCGGCCAAGGGCCTGGAGTGGGACGCCGTCTTCCTGGTCGGGATGCAGGACGGGACCATGCCGTTCAGCTATGCCCAGACCGACGAGCAGATCGCCGAGGAGCGCCGCCTGCTCTATGTCGGGATGACGCGCGCTCGGCTGGAGCTGAGCGTCACCTGGGCGGCGGCGCGCAACCCCGGCCAGGCAGCGCGGCGCGCGCCGTCGCGGTTCATCGAGTCGCTGCTGCCCGCCTCCGCGCGCCCGGCGACGCCGTCGGCACGACGCAAGGCGCGCACGTGCGTCGAGTGCGGTGCCCCCCTGCCCTCGGGTGCCAAGGGACGCACCCGCTGCGACGACTGTCCAGCGCCGTACGACGAGGAGCTCTTCGAGCGGCTGCGTGCGTGGCGCAAGGAGCGTGCGTCGGCCGACGAGGTCGCTGCGTTCATGGTCTTCAGCAATGCCACGTTGGAGCAGCTGGCCGAGCTCCGGCCGACGACGCCGGCGGCGATGCTGCGCATCAACGGCATCGGCAAGGACAAGCTCGAGCGCTATGGCGACGACGTCCTCGAGGTGCTCGGCGGCGCCTGAACCGGCGTCTGAAAGAAAAGTTCCGGTCATAGTCAATAAATAGTTTGCTCCTTACATGACCGAGCAAGTAGCGTGCTGCTCGTTGTAGTCGATACCGCGCACCAGAGCCCTGACAAAGCTCGCGCACGAACCGCCTGAGGAGGTGACCATCGTGGAGAACATGAACTTCGAGCCGACGACGTACCGCGCGTCGGCATTCGGCATGTCCGGCGCTGCCGGCGTCCTCGGCACGTGGTCCCCGATCACCTCTGCCCTCGGCGCGTCCTGCAGTGCTCGGATCCAGCGTCACGACCTCGTCTCCACCCTCGCGGTGAACAACGTCGTCGTGCGCGACCGCCAGGCCGCCGTCAAGGCTGCAACCAAGGGACACGTGGATTTCGCCACGTCCATCCCGGGTACCCCCGCCTGGAGTCCGCCCCCCTGTTGAGAATCAGCAGAGAGGCTGCCTCCAGGCCGCGGAACCCGAACCGGGATCCGCGGCCTTTTTGTTTCCCCAGGAGCCGGATGAGAACCATCCACCGCCCCCAGCTACACCCCACGCGATCAGAGAAAGAGGAGGTGGCCCCTATGACCACCCACGTTGCCGAACCCATCCTTCGACCACCGCTCATGTCCTGGGCCGGGCTCGCCGAGGTCCCCACGCTGGGCGCCTTGCACGACCAGGCCGCGCTCGTCGACGAGGCGTTGCTTCCGTGCCGGGTCAACGACCCGGACCTGTGGTTCGCGGAGTCGCCCAGCGACGTCGAGTTCGCCAAGGCCCTGTGCCTGGACTGCCCGGTGCGGCAGACCTGCCTCGGCGGAGCTCTCGACCGTGCGGAGCCCTGGGGCGTGTGGGGCGGTGAGCTCTTCCTGCAGGGAGTGGTCATCCCCCGCAAGCGGCCCCGTGGTCGCCCGCGCAAGGACCAGGCGGCCTAGGCCCATGAGTCGCACCGCCGCCTCGGCCCCACTGGATCGCCCGATCCGGGGCCCCCTCCACGACATCGAACGACACCAGAATCGGAGCACCATCATGTTCAGCCTCAACGAAGAACTGGCACGCGCGCATAGTCAGGCGCGCCTCGCCGAGGCGCGCGCACTGCGTGCGGGTCACCAGGTGGCCCGCGCCCGCCGCTTGAGCCGCAAGGCCGAGCGCGCAGCGCAGCAGGCTCGCCTCGCCCTCGCTCGCGCTCTGTAGACCCTCCCCGGAGGATCTCCGGGTTTCGCGCTCACGCAGCGCGGCAACCGCTCCCGAAGAGGCCGTCATCTCTTCGGACCACCCTGATCGCGGGTGACCACGGGCCAGGTACGACCACCGTCGTACCTGGCCCGTCGGCGTTTTCGGGCGCGCTTCAGGGCAGGGAGTCCCACGTACAGCCGCACTGCGGGTGGCGCGCCCACGTGCGCACCACGGGCGCGCCGTCGTCGCCGACGTCGACGCTGGCTGACCACAGCCCCCCGCCCATGCCGTCGAGATAGCCGGCGACCTCATGCGCGATCCAGGTCGCGGCCCATGCCCACAACGACGCCGCCACCGGCGCCGCGGCGCGGTCGGCCAGTTGATCGAGCACCAGTAGGCGACGTCGGTCGCCTTCTGACTCGTGGGCGTCGACGCAGCGCAGACACGCCGTCACGCCGGGAACGACCAGGGGGCCGAGTCGCAGTACGCCGGGTCTGCCCGGGCCAGCGACGACCAGGTGCGGGACCCCGTCGGCGACCCAGGGGTCGAGCTCATCTCGATGCACCGGCGCGGTGCGGAGGAGGATCCGCAGCGCAACGGAGTCGCGTGCTGCCGGGCGTACCGCGACCCCCGCCCGGTCCAGGGCGGTCGCGAGGCCGTCGTCGGGCCAGGCGTCGCCCTCGACGGCGACCGGGGCCCGTCGCCGGACGACCGGACGCCCACGGTGCAGAAGGCCGGCGGCATCGAGGGCGCCGAGCGCCCGGGCTGCTTGGGGCGTGCCGGCGCGAGGGATTCCGGATCCGGCCAGTTGGTCGAGCAGCAGCCGCACGGACTCTTCGTCGGGCACGATCACGCGGTCCGGCGGGTCGACCCCGACCTGCCAGGAGTGGTCGTCGCGGCGCACGGCGTGGACGCCGGGACGGAGCCGGGGTACGTCAGCGTGGGAGGTCACCCGGCGATGCTCACACCGTCGTGCCGCGGACGACGGCCGTCGTCCACAGGTCCGTCGCGTTTGGTGGAGCACGGCGGCGACCCGCCGAGAAGACGGCGGGGGGGGGGCCCCCCCCCCGGGGGCGCGTCCGCGACGGCGGCACTCCCGTGAGGGAGCGCCGCCGTCGCGGGTGCCGTCCGGATGCGGACGACGACTCGTCAGGTCTGCGATCAGGCCTTGCCGAGGATGCGGTTCAGGTTGGTCGAGCACACGGGGCAGACGGCCTTGGCCATCCGGGTGCCCTTGTCGTTCACCTTCACCTCGCCCTCCGCCTCGCGCTTCTCCTTGCACTTCACGCAGTAGAACTCGCCGCTCCAGGTCTCCGCCATGACGGCCTCCTTGCCTAGGTTCGTGGTCGTTGGTCGTCGCGGCGGGAACGATCGGGGAAGCCCGCCGGAGGCCCCGCTCGACGCAGGGCCGTATCGACCCTACGGCACGCGTGGCTCGAGCCCGTCGTTCTGGGCCTCACCGAGGCTTTCGGCGTGTCTCGGCGGACCCCTAGGGTCGGGATCGTGACCGACTTCGAGCATCTGCGACTGGAGCGACCCGCTGAGGGGATCGCACGGATCGTTCTGGACAACCCCGACCAGCGCAACGCCATGTCGCCGGCCATGACCACGTCCTGGGTTCGTGCCATCGACCAGCTGGCGCACGACCCCGACGTGCGCGTCGTCGTGGTGACCGGCGCCGGATCGGCCTTCTCCTCCGGTGGGGACACCGCCTGGCTCGCCGGCGACGGCACCCGGACGGTCGATGAGTTGCGCACCCAGATGCTCGGGTTCTACCGGTCCTGGTTGTCGATCCGACGCCTGGAGGTACCGACCATCGCCGCGATCAACGGCCACGCGGTGGGGGCGGGGCTCTGCCTGGCGCTCGCCTGCGACCTCCGGTTCGCCGCCGACGGCGCGCGGATGAGCGTGCCGTTCACGCGACTCGGACTGCACCCCGGCATGGCGGGCACGTTCCTCCTGCCCGACGTGGTGGGCCCGGCCGTAGCGCGCGACCTGTTCCTGACCGGTCGTGCCGTGACGGGGCAGGAGGCGCTGACACTCGGTCTGGTCTCGCGCGTGATCGCCCCGGACAGCTTCGCCGACGACGTGCTCGCCGCCGCGTCGTCGATCGCCGAGGCTGCACCGATCGCCACCCGCCTCACCAAGACGGCGCTCGCCCGCGGGCACGCCGACCTCGACGCGTGCCTGGCCTGGGAGGGGCTGGCCCAGCCGGTCACCCTCGCCACGGCGGACCTGCAGGAGGGCATCGCGGCGGTGCAGGAGAAGCGGCGGCCGCGGTTCACCGGCCGCTGAGCGCCACCTCTGGCCTCGATCCATGACGAAGAGGCCCCCGTGCACCGCCCACGACACTTGCCTTCCCCTTGCGAGTGTCGCCGGCGAGCCCGGGGGCCTCATCCGTCGCACAACCTAGGGAGGGTCGGCGTCGCGGTCAACCGTGACGGGGTGTCGATGGTGTCCAACCTGTGGATAAGGGTGTGCAGAACTCCCGCTCTCCCGTGAAGAACGCCGGGATGAGCTTGTGGAGAACGCCCACCTGATCAGGTCTGGAGGCGCGGTGAGCAGGCACGATCCGACTCCACACCTGTGGATCACTTCCCTACGATGAACTCGTGGAGAGCGAGGCCGGCGATGGGTGACACGGCCCAGCCCGGTCGCACCCCGGCCGCCGACGAGCCCTTCGACGGCGGGGCCGTCGCCGCACTGCGGCGGATCGCGTTCCTGCTCGAGCGGGCCCGTGAGGACACCTACAAGGTCAAGGCTTTCCGTGGCGCGGCGGCCGCGATCCTCCCGCTCGGTGATGACGAGGTCCGCGCTCGCGCCGCGGCCGGGACGTTGACCGACCTGCCGGGAGTCGGCGCGAGCTCTGCTCGGCTGATCGAGGCGGCGGCGTCCGGCCGGATGCCGGAGCGTCTGGCGAGGGCCGAGGCCGAACACGGCGGTCGGCTGACGACGGGCGGCCAGGCACTCCGGGCAGCCCTGCGCGGAGACCTGCACTCGCACTCGGACTGGAGCGACGGCGGGTCGCCGATCGAGGAGATGGCGATGACCGCGATCGAGCTCGGTCACGACTATCTCGTGCTGACCGACCACTCGCCGAGGTTGAAGGTGGCCCGGGGTCTCTCGGCCGAGCGGCTGGGGCGACAGCTCGACGTCGTGGACGCGGTGAACGTGCACCTGGGCGGCGGCTTCACCCTGCTCAAGGGCATCGAGGTCGACATTCTCGACGACGGCGCGCTCGACCAGACCGACGAGATGCTCGCGCGGCTCGACGTCCGGGTGGCGAGCGTGCACAGCAAGCTCGGCATGGACTCGGCGGCGATGACGCGTCGGATGCTGGGCGCGATCGCCAATCCGTTCACCAACGTGCTGGGCCACTGCACCGGACGCCTGGTCACCGGCAACCGCGGCACCCGCGCCTCCTCGCAGTTCGACGCGCGTGCGGTGTTCGAGGCCTGCGTCGGGCACGACGTCGCCGTCGAGATCAACGCGCGGCCCGAACGCCGTGACCCGCCGACGGCGCTGCTGGAGCTCGCTCGCGACATCGGTTGCGTCTTCTCCATCGACAGCGACGCCCACGCTCCGGGGCAGCTCGACTTCCAGGTACTGGGTTGCGAGCGCGCCGAGGAGGCGGGGATCGAGCCGGAACGGGTCGTGAACACGTGGCCCGAGGAGCGCCTGCTGGAGTGGGCGAGCAAGTAGGTTCGGGCCATGGAGGCACGGGTCGAGGTGCGGCGCTCGAAGCGCCGACGCCGTACGGTCTCCGCCTATCGCGCCGGCGACACCATCGTCGTGCTCATCCCCGCGGCGTTCAGCAAGGCCGACGAGAACGAGTGGGTCGCGCGGATGATCGCGCGCGTCGAGCGCTCGGAGCAGAAGAGCGCCTCGTCCGACGAGGATCTCCTGCGGCGGGCCCACGAGCTCAGCGACCGGCACCTGGGTGGTCTCGCCCAGCCGGCGTCGGTGCGGTGGGTGACGAACCAGAACTCGCGATGGGGCTCCTGCACGCCGGCCGATCGCTCCATCCGTCTCTCGGCCCGGCTGCAGGCCATGCCGGGGTGGGTGGTCGACTACGTGCTGGTGCACGAACTCGCGCACCTGCTCGAGCCGCGGCACGACGCTCGATTCTGGTCGTGGGTCGACCGGTACCCCCAGGCGGAGAAGGCGAAGGGGTACCTGCTCGGGTGGTCGGACGCGTTGCACTCCGCTCCGCCTCCGGGCGACCACGGCGCCCAGGACTGAGCGGACCGGCGAGGGTCAGGAATCCTGGCGAGCGAGTGCGAGCGTCACGAGCTCGACCATGTCGGCGTCGGGCCGGGGGAGGGCGTCGATCGGCCACCATCGGACGTCGAGTGACTCCTCGCTGACCGCGTGCACGGCATCGCGTGGAGCGACGGCGAGGAACCGGACGTCGAGGTGGTGCACGATCTGCTCTCCCGCGTCAGCACCTGAGCCGGCCGGTGCTGTGCCGTCGACGTCGGGGCGCCGGCAGAACGGCACCTCGTGCTCGGAGAGCTGGACGGGTGTCGGATCGAGCAGGAGGCCCGGGATGCCGGACTCCTCACGTGCCTCGCGGGTGGCCGCGTCCAGCAGCGAGGCGTCGTCCTCGATATGGCCGCCGAACTGGAACCAACGCTGGGCCTTCGCATGCAGGGTCAGCAGCACGCGCGATCGACTCTCGTCCAGCACGATCGTGCTGGCGGTGAGGTGGTCGGGGCGGCACCGGCGCCAGAGTCCGTCCGGATGCGTGGCGAGGTGCGCCAGATAGCGCTGGCGCAGGGAGTCTTGGGCGACGGTGGGCGCGCGCCAGTCCCCGAGGACCCGGACGGCGTCGGCGTGGGCGCTCACTCGGCGGGGTCGGGAGCCGACGGATCGGCTGCGGGCCCGTCGCCGTCGAGCAGCCGGCGCAACTCGGCGTCGAAATCGTCGGCGCTGAGCGCGTCGGGCGCACTCGCCTCCTCGCGGAAGCCGAGCGGGTCGTCGAGATCGGCGGCCGTCGGCAGCAGATCGGGGTGCAGCCAGACGCCGTCGCGGGCCTCGGCGCCCTGACGGGTGCGCAGCGAACCCCACAGGGTCGAGGCGTCGCGAAGCCGGCGCGGCCGGAGCTCGAGCCCGACGAGCGCGGCGAAGGTCTGCTCGGCCGGGCCGCCCGCGGCGCGGCGCCGCCGGACGAGCTCGTGGAGCTTCGTCGCCGCCGGCATCCGTTCGGCGGTGGCCTGACCCACGACCTCGTCGACCCAACCCTCGACCAGGGCGAGCGCGGTCTCGAGTCGCTCGAGGGCCGCTGTCTGCGCGGGAGTTCGGGGGATGTCGAAGAGGCCGCCCTCAAGCAGCTGCTGCATCGACTCCGGGTTGGACGGGTCGATCCCGCGCATCTGCTCCTCCAGGCGCTGTTGGAGGCCCTCGGCGTTGAGCTGGAGACCACGGGCGTAGTCGGTGACCGCCCCGAGCAGGTGCTCGCGCAACCACGGCACGTGGGCGAAGAGCCGTTGGTGCGCCGCTTCGCGCAGCGCGAGATAGAGCAGGACGTCGTCGTGGCTGACGTCCAGGCCCTCGGCATAGGCGGTGACGTTGGTCGAGACCAGGGCAGCGCGGCCGGGGGCGCCCAGCGGGAGTCCGATGTCGGAGGCGGTGAGGACCTCCGCGGCCAGCTCGCCGAGGGCGGAGCCGACCTGGCTGGCCAGCAGGCCACCGATCACCTTGCCGATCATCCCGGCCAGGGGGCCTGCGACGGCCTGGGCCTCCTGCGGCAGCGCCGACCCGAGCCCTGTCACGGCCTGGTCGGCGACCGGCTCGACCAGCACCTTCCAGACGTCGAGGGTGTTGACGACCCACTCGGCACGGCTCCAGGCGGCGGTCGAGGTCACGCCGGAGGGAAACACCGTCGCGGTGTCGAGCCAGTGGTCGGCCAACCGGACGGCGTCCGCGACGGCCGCCGTCTGGGTCGAGGACGGCGAGGGGTCCGGCGAGGCCGCCACGCTGCGGCGAGCGATGTCCGCGGCGAGCTCCCAGTTCAGCGGGCCCTCGTGCGGTTGCAGCATCGCCTGGATCTGCCCGAAGAGCTGGTTGAGATCGGGCATCCCCGATCCTCCCTGGGACCCCGCAGCGCTGCCGGGGCCGGGGGCGCCGAGGCCGAACCCGAACCCGGAGCCGCCGCCGGGTGCGGACGCCCCGCCCGGGAGGCCGCCGGAGAAGAACTGGCCGAAGAGCTGCTCGAACGGCGTGCCCTTGAAGGGATTCGGCTGGTCGTCACCCGGTCGGCCCTCGTTGCTCATGCGTCCACGGTACGCGGTGCCGGAGTACGAGCCGAGGGTGTTCGCTCACGGCATGACCGCCCTCTACGGTGGGCGTGTGACTGACCCGATGCCGCACTCCGTGGCCGACGACGCGATCGTCGTCCCAGGCGACCCGACCGTGCGTCTGGTCGCCATTCGCGAGGAGGAGCTCGACGTCACCGAGGTGCTCGACGCGCTGGACGGTGCGGCCGATGGTGGTGTCACCCTCTTCGTGGGCAGGGTGCGCGACCACGACGGTGGCCGCGACGTCGCCGGTCTGGGTTACTCGGCGCACCCGACGGCGCTGGCCCGCCTGACCGAGGTCTGCCGGGAGGTCGCCGCGCGGCACCCCGTCCACGGTGTGGCCGCGGTGCACCGGGTCGGGACGCTGGCGATCGGCGACGCGGCCGTCGTGATCGGCACGGCGGCGGCGCATCGCGACGTGGCGTTCGCGGCGTCGCGCGACCTGATCGACACGCTCAAGGCCGAGGTGCCGATCTGGAAGCATCAGCGCTTCGCCGACGGCGAGGAGGAGTGGGTCGGCACACCATGATCCGGGCGCGTCGTCGCCGATCGGTCGGCCCGCGCGCCTAGGCTCCACGCATGTCCGTGCTGCTCTGGTTGCTGCCATCCCTGGCCGCGACGGTGCTTGCGATGCTGTGGGTGTCGTGGGCGGGGCGCGAGCGCCGCGACGAGGTCCCGCACGAGGAGCAGATGCGACGCCTCGGTGACGCCGTCGGTACGCCCTCGGTGGACGGGGCGGTCGTGCGCGATCGTGACCGGGCTCCTCAGCCGGGCTCGGTGCAGGGCGGCGTGGTGATCCGACGCCCTCGGCCCGAGGTGGTGGCGGTGACCGATCCCGAGCTCGCGCTCCCTGGTGAGGCAGCGCATCCAGAGGCCGCACGTCATCCGGATGCCGGGTCCGCCCCGGCGCGAGGCGACGACGGCGAGCGTCGCGCTTCCTGACCGAGCGACGCCGAGGTCCGATGTGGACCGCACGGAGCCGATCTTGCCCTAGATGAGAGGGTGAGCCGTATGAACCAGCGCCTGATCGCCGCGTGCATCGCGGTGCCGGGGGCGCTGGCGTTGATCGTCTACGCCAACCTCGCCAGGCTGCCGTACGCGACGTACAGCCCGGCGGGCACCGTCGACGTGCTCGGGTCCGACTCCCAGGGCACTCCGATCGTCGACGTCTCGGGGCACAAGACCTACCGCGACGACGGCGAGCTCCGGATGACCACCGTGTCGGTGACCAGTGCGTGCGCCGACGACGCGTGCTGGCTGCCGCTCTCGCAGTTGATCGGTGCCTGGACCGACGGCGACAAGGCGGTCTACCCCTACGACGCCGTCCACGCCCCCGAGGAGACCGCGGAGAGCAGTCGCGCCGAGGGTGCACTCCAGATGGCCACCTCGCAAGACAGCGCTGTCGAGGTCGCCATGAGGGAGATGGGCATCGACGTGCCCCAGGTCGTCAAGGTCGCCGCGCTCACCGAGGGCAAGCCGGCTGTCGGCAAGCTCGAGGTCGGCGACGTGCTGCGCACGGTCGACGGCGCACCGGTCTCCTCCACCGACGAGCTGGTGCGGCTCATCACCCGCGGCGACGGTGACGAGGCTGTTCGTCTCGGCATCGAACGCGACGGCGACGAGCGCACGGTCGAGATCACCCCGGTCGTCGAGGACGGCCGACGGCTGATCGGGATCACTCCGGGACTCGACTACGACTTCCCCTTCGAGGTGAAGCTCAACATCTCCCCGAACATCGGCGGGCCGAGTGCAGGTCTGATGTTCTCGCTCGCCGTCTACGACACGCTCACTCCGGGGTCGCTGACCGGCGGGAGGAGCGTCGCCGGAACCGGCGAGATCGCGCCGGACGGCACCGTCGGCCCGATCGGCGGGATCCAGCAGAAGATCGCCGGCGCTCGCGAGGCGGGAGCGCAGTTGTTCCTGGTGCCCGAGGAGAACTGCGCGGACGCCCTGGCAGCCGACAACGCCGGCGACATGCGGTTGATGATGGCCCGCACGATGCACGAGGTCCGGGTCGCGCTGGACGAGTTCGCCGACGACCCCGCTGCGTCGCTGCCCTCGTGCGAGGACGCGCGATGACGAGCGGCGATACCCACGAGGGCTCCGAGGTCCGCGAGCCGTGGCGCGACGGCGTGCTCGCGACGGCTGTCCGCGAGATCGAGGAGCACGTCGCGTCGGCGGGCTGGGACAGCCCCGCGCGGCTGTTCGCGCTCGTCGACACCGCGCGCCTGATCGCCGAGGAGCCCGCGCTGGCGCGCACGATGGGGCTCGACGCCGTGGCGGACGGGCTGACCGCCGTCGAGCAGGACCATCTCGACACCAGCCAGCCGCTCGAGCAGGCCCTGCAGCAGATCGAGTGGCCCCTCGCCGTCGCCGGGTGCGCCGCAGTCGTCGAGCGACTCGTTCTCCCGCCCGGCGCCGATACCGACCTGCCCGAGGGTGCGGCTGCCGCACAGGAGTACGCACGCAACCACCCCGACCGCCAGGAGGTGCGCATCGTCGCGGCCGTCACGCGTGTCGGCGACCGGTGCTGTGCGCTGCGGATGCGCTCCCACGACGACGCGACCTCGGTCGTGCTGGGGGAGGACCTCGTCCCGGGCCTTCTCGAACTCCTCACCGCCACCCTCGATCCGGTGCCCGAGTAGTTCGCACCTGCATCACTACGACCACCACCTGAACAACACCCCGCCCCCCACCTTGGAGGACCAGAGCCGTGAGCGACCTGTTCGACGACGATCCCCGGGCGATGAGGCCCGCCGACCGCCGTCCGCCGCGCCGGTCGCGCGCCCTGATGATCACGGCAGGGATCGTGATCGCCACCATCTTCGGGCTGACGGCGTTCTCCTCGATCTACATCGACCGGCTCTGGTACTCCTCGGCCGGGTACTCCGGGGTCTTCAGCACGATGCTGTGGACCCGCATCGGGCTGTTCCTGGTCTTCGGTGCCTTCATGGGCGGCATCGTCGCGCTGAACGTGTACCTGGCCTACCGGTTCCGGCCGCTGTTCCGGCCGGCCTCCCGCGAGCAGAGCAACCTGGACCGCTACCGCGACGTCGTCACGCCCATCCGCGCGTGGGTCGTCGTCGCCGTGGCCGTGGTGATCGGCGGCTTCGCGGGCGCCTCGGGTCTCGGCCACTGGCGGACCTATCTGCTCTGGCGCAACGGCGGTGACTTCGGCACCGACGACCCCTACTTCGGTCGTGACATCGGGTTCTACGTCTTCGACCTGCCCTGGATGCACTTCGTGGTCGACTTCTTGATGGCGACGTTCGTCATCGCGATCGTCGCCTCGATGATCACCCACTACCTCTTCGGCGGCCTGCGTCTGCAGGTCCAGCAGGACAGGCTCTCTCCGGCCGCACAGGTGCAGCTGTCGTTGCTCCTCGGCCTGTTCGTGCTCGCCAAGGGCGTGGACTACTACCTGGACCGCTTCGACCTGGTCAGCCAGAAGAACGGTCTGTTCACCGGGATGAACTACACCGCCGACAACGCGGTGCTCCCGAGCAAGAACATCCTGATGGGCGTCGCGGTGATCTGCGCGATCTTGTTCTTCCTCAACGTCTGGCGCCGCACCTGGCAGCTGCCCTCGGTCGGCTTGGCGCTGCTGGCGCTCTCGGCCGTGCTGCTCGGCATGATCTGGCCCGGCGTCGTCCAGCAGTTCCAGGTCAAGCCGTCCGAGGCGGACAAGGAAGCGCCCTACATCGCCAAGAACATCGAGTCGACGCGTGACGCCTACGACCTGACCGACGTGCAGACCGAGGCGTTCTCGCCGCGTTCCAGTACGGCCGACGTGGGATTCGCGAACCTGCTCGGCGCGACGTCCTCGGTGCCGCTGGTCGACCCGAAGGAGGTCCAGCCGGCTTTCGAGAACATCCAGCAGTCGCGCGCCTACTACTCGGTGCCCGATGTGCTCGACGTCGACCACTACGTCATCGACGGCCGCCAGCGCGCGCTCGTGCTCGCCGTCCGCGAGCTCGACCAGAACGGTCTGCAGGACGATGCGCGCAACTGGTCCAACGAGCACACCGTCTACACCCACGGCAGCGGCATCATCGCCGCCTACGCCAACCAGCGAGGCCGCAACAACGCCGAGCAGCTGGACAACGACGAGGGCGACGACGGCGACGACGGCATCGAGTGGGCTCAGGGCATCAACCGCGGCGAGACCGACCTGGAGGAGGCGACGGGCGACTTCGAGAGCCGCGTCTACTACGGCGAGCTCAGCCCGGAGTACTCCGTCGTCGGCAAGGCGAGCGCCGGAGCCGCCGATGTCGAGCTGAACCTGCGTCTCCCCGACGTGGGATCCAGCGACGGCACCGAAACCGACTCCGCTGGTGACGCGACGGTCGGGAGCACGACCTTCGAGGGAGAGGGAGACGCCCCCGTCGGCAGCACGTTCAACCAGCTGATGTTCGCGATCAAGTACGGCGAGCCGAACTTCCTGCTCTCCGGACGTGTCAACGGCAACTCGCAGGTGCTGTTCGAGCGCAACCCGCGCGAGCGGGTCGAGAAGGTCGCCCCGTGGCTCACCGTGGACAGCGACATCTACCCCGCGATCGTGGACGGGCGGATCCTGTGGATCGTCGACGGCTACACGACCACCGACCGCTACCCCGGGTCCCAGAAGCAGTCCTTCGACACCATGACCGAGGACGCCCTGGCCCAGCCGTTGGGCATCCAGACGTTGCCGACCGACGAGATCAACTACATGCGCAACTCGGTCAAGGCCACCGTCGACGCCTACAGCGGCGAGGTCTCGCTCTATGAGTGGGACGAGGACGACGCGCTGCTGGACGCCTGGATGAGCGCGTTCCCGGGCACGGTCAAGCCGCAGTCGGAGATGTCGGAGGAGCTGCTCGCCCACGTCCGGTACCCCGAGGACCTCTTCAAGGTGCAGCGCTACCAGTACGCGCGCTACCACGTCGAGGAGGCCAAGGACTGGTACGAGAACAACGCGCGCTGGGAGGTCCCGGTCGACCCGCAGTCCACCAACACCTTCCAGGCCCCGTACCGACTCTTCGTCGACGGGGGAGAGGGCCCCGAGTTCTCGCTGACCTCCGTCTACGTGCCGTACGCCAAGAACAATCTCGCCTCGTTCATGTCAGTCAGCAGCCAGGCCGGCAGCGACGACTACGGCGTGCTGCGGGTGCGCGAACTGCAGACGGAGCAGATCAAGGGCCCAGGACAGGTGTCGAACGACTTCGTCACCGACAGCGGGATCAACGCGGCGCTGCTGCCGTTGAAGAACTCGGGGGCGCGCGTCACCTACGGGAACCTGCTGACCTTCCCGGTCGGCGACCGTCTGATGAACGTGCAGCCGGTGTATGCGGCCAGCCAGAGCGGCACGACCAGCAGCTTCCCGCGTCTGCGGTACGTGCTGGTGAAGTTCGGTGACCAGACCGGCTACGGCACCACCTTGGACGAGGCGCTGCAGGTGGCGCTCGGCTCCGATGGCGGCGGCGATCCGGGCGACGGTGGCGGTGACCCCGGCGAGCCGACCGGCACCTTGGCGCAGCAGCGTGACCGCGCCGTGGACCAGGCGCTCGCCGCACTCGAGGCCGCGCAGGAGGCGCTCGCGTCCGGCGACCTGGGTGAGTACCAGACCCAGGTCGGCATCGCCGAGGACCGGTTGACCACCGCCGCGGATCTGAAGGACCGGATCGACGCCGGTGGGGGCGCCGGCGGGAACAACGCCGGCGCCGGCACCGAGCCCGGCGACGACGCTTCGGCGTCGCCGGGTGCGGCGCCTGCCACCGAGCCGGAGGCCTCGCCGAGCGCCGACTGATCCACCCACGGCCCCGACGGGGGCACCCA
>NZ_JAHRHK010000023.1:18119-40593 GCF_021246465.1 Nocardioides sp. R-C-SC26
GTCCCCCCGCCGTCCCCCCCCCCCCCGGGAGCCGGAGTCGCCTCCGTCAGTGTTCGGGGACGACGGCCACGGGGCCGCTCGCGCGTTCGAGGACGGCGGCGGCCACCGAGAGGTACAGCAGGCGCCGCAGGCCGGTGCGGCGGTGATGGCCCAGGACGAGCAGGCTCGCGCTCTGGGACAGTTCGAGAAGACGCTCGTCGACAAGGCCGTGCTCGACGTCGGAGATCGCCTCGACGTCGGGATACTTCTCGGCCATTCCGGCGACCGACGCGGCGATGACCATCCGGCTCTCGGCGTGATCGTCGTCGTGGTCGGGGTCGACGTCCCCGATCGCCACGCGGACGTCGAAGATGCAGTGCAGCAGCCGCAGCGGCTCGCCCAGCCGCGCTGCTTGGGCGTAGGCGAACTCGATGGCCGGGAGGGACTCGCCGGCGCCGTCGACCGCGACGATGACGCCATGGCGAGGCGGGGCACCATGTGCTGCGTCGTCCTTCTCGGGGCGGATGACGACCACCGGGCAGTGGGCTCGTCCTGACAGCGCCGAGCTCACCGAGCCGAGGAGGCGGGACGCGATCGGCCCGCGACCCCGGGAGCCGACCACGATCAGATACGCCTGGCGGCTGACCTCGATCAACGCCTGCCTCGGATCGACGAGCTCGCTCGACGCGCGGACGTCGACCGCCGGGAAGAGCTCGCCGAGCCTGCGTGCCTCCTTGCGGAGGAGCTGGGTCGCGGCGTCGGTGAGCGCGGCACGCAGGGCCTGAGCGTCGACGCCCCACGCTCCGAGCGTTCCGGCGTAGGTGGACGACAGGGGCGCCTCCGCGTGCAGGAGGACGAGCTGACGATGCTCGCTGTCGGCGACGCCGGCTGCCCACTCGGCTGCGCGCCTCGCATCGGGGGAGCCGTCGAAGCCGACGACCACACTGCCGCGGGAGATCTCGGTCAGGTTCATACCTCCACCATCGACGGGTGACTGCACGGATTCACGGGGATCCCGTCCTGACCGCGCCGGGACCTTCGTCCCGCGTGCACGGGTGCCGGCTTGTCACGACTGTCCCCGATTTGGGTGCGCGGCCGGCCATGTGTAACGTTCAGTTCACCGACGCGGGGTGGAGCAGTTCGGTAGCTCGCTGGGCTCATAACCCAGAGGTCGCAGGTTCAAATCCTGCCCCCGCCACTGAGACTCAGGCCCGGATCCTTCGTGGATCCGGGCCTGAGTGCATCGACGGCGCCGTCTGCGAGTGTCGGTGGGCGCAGGCACAGTGGACGCATGAGCATCCACCACGCGATCGACTACATCGAGCTGCCTGCTCCCGACCTCGCCGCTGCCAAGGCGTTCTACGGGTCGGCTCTCGGCTGGACCTTCACCGACTACGGCGAGGCCTACGTCGGGTTCAGCTCCACCGGGGGCGACGAGGACGGCGGTTTCGACCCCCGGGGCACGCCGCACGCGGGCGGCCCGCTCGTGCAGGTGTACTCCGACGACCTGGAGGCGACGCTGAGGGCCGTGGTCGCGGCTGGAGGCGCGATCAGTGTGGAGCCCTTCGCCTTTCCGGGCGGCCGGCGCTTCCAATTCACCGACCCGGCGGGGAACGAGCTCGGCGCCTGGAGTCGCACCTGACCCACGTCGAGACGAGGCGGTCGCACCGCACCACTAGGCTCGCGCGTCGTGACCGACTCTTCCGAGGCCCCTGCGACCTACGAGGGCGTGACCCTCGACCCGCGCGCCAACGTCTACTTCGACGGGGCCTGCGTGAGCCACACGTTCTTCCTCCCCGACGGCACCCGGAAGTCGGCCGGCGTGATCTTCCCGGCAGCGCTGGAGTTCGGCACCGCGGCTCCCGAGGTGATGGAACTCAACGCCGGACGGTGCCGGGTCCGGATGGCCGGCAGCGACGAGTGGACCGAGTACGCCGCGGGCGACTCCTTCGCCGTGCCGGGGGAGTCCTCGTTCTCGATCGAGGTCGTCGAGACACTCGGGTACGTCTGCCACTACGGCTGACGGGGCCTCCGCGGCTCAGCAGGGCGACGTCTCAGATGTCGGTCAGTGCGACCGATGGGAGGGGGTGACGCACTCGACGAGCGGGTGCAGCGCACTTCGGAGGCGACGATGCGCCATTCACTCAAGGGCACCGTGGCGATCGGCGGTGCGGCCGTGCTGCTGGTCGGAGGAGCCGGGACCGTGGCGTTCTGGACCGACACGCTGTCGGTGCCCGGCATCACGGGCATCAACAGCGGGACGATGGCGCTGACCGACACCACGTCCGGCGGGTGCGCATCGTCGGGATGGGTCCTGGACAGCGCCGCGACGCCGACCGGCGTCGCCTTCGACCCGGCGACCGACCGCCTGGTGCCGGGCGACGTCGTCACGAGGTCGTGCACCTTCACCGTCGCCGCGGCGGGCGAGCACCTGCATGCCACGCTGACACCCACGGCACCCGGAGCGACGGGCACGCTGTCCTCGGCGCTGACCGTCGCCGGATCGTTCACCAGCGGCGGCTCGCCGGTCACCGACGTCACCGAGGCACTCGACGGTGCCACCGTCACCGCGCGGATCTCGGTCACCTTCGTGTCGTCGTCGGGCAACACGACGCAGCTGCGAGTCGCCGACATCAGCGACTACACCGTGGCGTTGACCCAGACGCACAGCTGAGACGGCCCGGTCGTGCTGTGGCTGGGCCGCCTGCTCGTCGGGAGCGTCGGCATCACTGCGACCATCCTGATCGGGGTGAGCGTCGTGCTCCCGCTCGCCGTGGGCGGGTCCTCCTACGCGGTGCTGACGTCGTCGATGCGCCCGGACCTTCCTCCGGGGTCGCTCATCGTCGTGCGCCCGGTCCAGGCGCGCGACCTGGGCGTCGGAGACGTGATCACCTACCAGCGCGATTCCGGCGCACCGATCGTGGTGACCCACCGCATCGTCGCGCAGGCCACGGATGCTCAGGGCAGGCCGATCTTCCGTACGCAGGGAGATGCGAACCCGCAACCGGATCCTGCCTGGGTACAGCCGGTCCAGATCCGCGGCGAGGTGTGGTTCGCCGTCCCGTACGCGGGCCGGGTCCACGACCTGCTCGACCCGGCGACGCGGCGTTGGCTGACGATCGTCGCCGCTGCGGCTCTGCTGCTCTCGGGGGCACGCTCGTACCGAGCGGCGTGGAGAGAGCGCCACGTCGCACCGTCGCAGGCCGAGGTCCGCCATGGCTGACAGGACCCGCCTGCACGCGGCGCTCGGGCTCGGCGTCCTGGTGCTGATCGCCGTCAGCACGACGTGGGCTCACTGGACCGATGCCGCCGCCGTCAGCGGGACGACGCTCACCGCCGGCACGCTCGACCTCAAGGCCGACAACGCCGACGCCGTCACCACCGCCACGCTCTCGATGAGCGCGATGGTGCCGGGCAGCTCGTCGGCCCAGGTCATCACGCTCAAGAACGGCGGCACCGCCGCTCTCACCTGGACGGCGTCCGGTGGCCTCGGTGGCACCGACGCGGCCGCCTTCGCCGCCTCCGGTGCCGTGAGGATCCGGCTGGTCGCGGGCGGTACCCGCAGCGGGAGCGGCTCGGCTGCGACCTGCACGGGCGGCGCGGTCGTGCTGACCAGCACGCCGCTCACGGCCTCGACCACGACGACCCTCGTCGGCGTCCGGCAGGGGCCGATCGCGGCGAGTGCGACGCAGGCGCTCTGCGTCGAGCTGACCTTGGACGGCGCCGCGCCGAGCACCCTGCAGGGACGCACGACGACGGTCAGCCTGACCGTCGCCGCCACCTCGGACGTGACGTGAGCCGGCAGTGAGCCAGGTCGGACGCGTGCTCCTGCGGCTGAGCGCAGCCGTCGGCGCCCTCTGCCTGCTCGCCACCGCGCTGTGTCTGGTGGCCGGCGTGAGACCCGTCGTCGTGCGCTCGGGATCGATGAGCCCGGCGCTCCAGGTTGGAGCGGTGGCGCTGCTGCGCACCGCTCCGGCCGAGGACGTCGTCGTGGGCGACGTGGTCAGCGTGCTCGCGGCGCCGGGCGACCGGATCACGCACCGCGTCGTGTCCGTCGACCCGATGCCCGACGGCTCCGCAGCCCTCCGGCTGCGCGGCGACGCCAACGCTGTCCCCGACCCACGGCCCTACACCGTGCGCGAGGTCGATCGACTCGTCGGCCACGTTCCCTGGGTGGGGCGTCCGGTGCTGTGGCTGCGGACGCCGGCGGGTCTCGCGGCGCTCGGGCTCTACGCGCTGACACTCGGCTGGGTGGTGGTGCGCCCCGGTGCCGGCGATCGCCGACGCGCGCAGGTACCTCGGCGAGGGCACCTCGGACGTCGTGCGGCCGCCGTCGGTGCCACAGCGGCGCTCGCGGTCACTGCCACGGCGCCGGCCGATGCGGCCTGGGCGGATCCGGTCGCCGTCTCCGGCACGACGTTGACCGCCTACGACGTCCCGGCGCCTGCGCTCTCGTGCTCGGGCGCGCTGTTGAGCGCCACAGTGTCCTGGACGGCGGTCACCTCGCCGTATGCGCTGACCTACAGCGCCGTGAACGCCCTCGGCGCGAGCTTCACGGTCAACGCGAGCGGGTCGACCCGGTGGGTCACCGTGAGCGGACTCCTGTCCGGGGCCTCGGTGCTGGTCCGGGTGACCGCTGCGGTGCCGGGCGCGCCGTCGTGGATGTCGTCGACGACGACCCAGACCGTGACCTCGTTGCTCGGGCTGGGCGCCGGCTACGGCTGTTCCTGACAGCTGCCGTGACAGGTGGTTGACGGACCCTCCCCCTCTCGACCGGCGTTGAGCCCGGCATGAAGAACATCGGGTTCCTCTCCTTCGGGCACTGGACGCCGTCGCCGAGCTCGGCGACGCAGAGCGCGTCCGACGCGCTCCTCCAGTCGATCGACCTCGCCGTGGCAGCCGAGGAGCTGGGCGCCGACGGCGCCTACTTCCGCGTCCACCACTTCGCGCGCCAACTGGCCTCGCCGTTCCCGCTGCTCGCGGCGATCGGCGCACGCACCGAGCGGATCGAGATCGGCACCGGTGTCATCGACATGCGCTACGAGAACCCGCTCTACATGGCCGAGGACGCCGGCGCCGCCGACCTGATCTCCGGCGGGCGGCTGCAACTCGGGATCAGCCGCGGATCGCCGGAGCAGGTGATCGACGGCTTCCGCTACTTCGGGTACCAGCCCGCCGACGACGATCACGCAGCGATGGCGCGCGAGCACACGGCTGTCTTCCTCGATGTCGTCGAGGGTCGAGCGTTCGCCCAGCCCAACCCGCGCCCGATGTTCCCCAACCCGCCCGGTCTGCTGCGGCTGGAGCCACACGCACCAGGGTTGCGCGAGCGGATCTGGTGGGGCGCCGGTACGCGTGCCACCGCGGAGTGGACGGCGCAGCAGGGCATGAACCTGATGAGCAGCACCCTGCTCACCGAGGACACCGGCGTGCCCTTCCACCAACTGCAGGCCGAGCAGATCCAGCTCTTCCGCGATGCATGGGCCGCTGCCGGCCACGAGCGGACACCTCGTGTCTCGGTCAGCCGCAGCATCTTCCCGATCGTCTCCGACGCCGATCGTGCCTACTTCGGCCACGAGTCGCGCAGCCAGGACCAGGTCGGCCAGATCGACGGCGGGATCGCGCGCTTCGGCAAGTCCTATGCCGGGGAGCCCGAGGCGCTGGTGAAGCAGCTGGTCGAGGACGAGGCCGTCGCCGCCGCCGACACCCTGCTCCTGACGGTGCCCAACCAGCTGGGCGTGGAGTACAACGCGCACGTGATCGAGTCGGTGCTCCAGCACGTCGCGCCGGAGCTCGGCTGGCGCTGAGGTCGGTTCGCGGGACGACCGCGACGACGCGTGCCGTCGTGCGGGCGCGCGCAGTACCGTCGGGGGCGTGGTGAATCCTGGTGCCGTCCTGTCCGAGGCGCGATCCGCGGTCCACTGGGCCTCGGCGTTCGGCGTCCCACGACTGGCGGTGCGCTCGGCGGCGCGGCGTGGGGAACTGCAGGCACGGATGATCGTGACGGCGTCGTCCGGCGGCGACGTGTGGCCGTTGCTGGAGGAGGTCCGGTCCCACGGGTCACTGCTGCGCGGGTTCGCCAGCCACCTCACGGTCGACCACGCCGTGGTACGCGAGGTGCTGTCGAGCCCCGACTTCCGCTCGGGTAACCCCATGGACGGCGTGGGCCTGCTCGCCCGCGTCGCCGGTGCGACCGAGCCCCACATCACACACCCGATCCAGGCTCCCTCGATGCTCGCCGTCGAGCCGCCCGACCACACCCGGTACCGCAAGCTGGTCACCCGGGTGTTCACGGTCAAGGCCATCACCCGGTTGCGCGAGCGCACGGAGGAGATCGCCGCAGACCTGCTCGACGAGCTCGAGGCGACCTCGCGCACGGGTGCGCCGGTGGACCTCATCGAGCGGTACTGCAGCCTGCTTCCGGTCGCGGTCATCTCCGAGATCCTCGGGGTGCCGGCCGAGCAGCAGCCGCGGGTGCTCGAGCTCGGTACGGCCGCGGCTCCCAGCCTCGACTTCGGCCTCGGTTGGTCGGAGTACCGCTCGGTCTATGCCGGGCTGCGCGACTTCGACGCCTGGCTCGACGAGCACCTGGCTGCTCTGCGACGTCAGCCGGGCGACGACCTGCTCAGTCAGCTCATCTCCGCCCGGGACGAGGAGAACGCCCTGAGCGAGGTCGAGCTCAAGGCGACCGCCGGGCTCGTGCTCGCCGCCGGCTTCGAGACCACCGTCAACCTGCTCGGCAACGGCATCAGGCTCCTGCACGACCACCCCGAGCAGCGCGCACACCTGCGAGAGGACGTCGACCTCTGGCCGAGCGCGGTCGACGAGGTGCTGCGGTTCGACCCACCCGTCCTGCTCACCGGTCGTGTCACACCGGACGGCGCCACGGTCGCGGGCGTCGACATCGCGCCGGGTGGCTTCGTCACCACCGTCCTCGCCGGTGCGAACCGAGACCCCGAGGTCTTCGCAGACCCCGCCCGCTTCGACGTCGCGCGCGCCAACGCGGGCGACCACGTGTCGTTCTCCGCGGGTCGGCACTACTGCCTGGGGGCCGCGCTGGCGCGGATGGAGGGCGAGGTCGGTCTGCGCGCGTTCTTCGACCGCTTCCCCGACGTCGAGCTCACGCCGGGCGCCCGACGTCGCACCACGCGCATCCTGCGCGGCTGGGAGCGCCTTCCCGCACGAATCGGCTGACCGGGAAGGCGCGTGGGTTAGTCGCCCAAGACCTGCCGCAGGTAGTCGTTGCCGAAGCGACGCTCGGGGTCGACCTCGTCACGGATCGCGCGGAACTGATCGAAACGTGGGTAGACCGTCGAGAGGTAGCCGGGGCCGAGAGTGTGCCGCTTGCCCCAGTGCGGCCGGCCCTCGTGCTCGACGAACAGCGACTGGGCGTAGGCGAAGTACGACGTCGGATCGTTGCGGTGGTAGGCGTGCACGGCCACGTAGCAGTTGTCCCGCTCGTAGCCGGTCGAGAGCCACACCGGGTCGGCGGCGGTGAAGCGCACCTCGATCGGGAACGAGACCGTCTCGGCGCCACGCGCGAAGTACCGCTGAAGCCCGCTGATGATCTCCGGCAGCGCCGCACGCGGGACGGCGAACTCCGACTCGTGGAACCGCACCCGGCGCGGCGAGACGAACACCTCGTAGGACGGCGCGGTGTATTCGCGTGCTGACAGGGCCGAACCGGAGACGGCGTTGATCCGCGGCACGATGCCCGGCGCCCGTCGTCCGACACGGTTGGCGATCTCGAAGAGCCCGTTGCTGAGCAGCTCGTCGTCGACCAGATGCCGCAGCCGGCCGAGCGGCGCTGCCGCAGTGCCGTCGGGCACCCGGTTGTTCTGCTTGACCAGGGCCTTCTCGGTGTGCGGGAACCAATAGAACTCGAAGTGGTCGTTGTCCTCGACCAGGCTCGGCAGCGACTCGAGCACCGCGGGAAGGGCCATCGGCTCCTCACGTGCGTGCAGCAGGAATGCCGGCACGCACTGCAGGGTCACCTCGGTCACGACGCCCAACGCACCCAGGGATACCGCGGCGGCGCCTGACCAGGGATGCCGCTCGTCGATCTCCACGACCTCCCCGGACGCCGTGACGAGTTGCAGGCCCACGACCGCGGCGGCGATTCCGTGCAGACGTGCCCCGGTTCCGTGGGTGCCGGTGGAGATCGCGCCCGCGACCGACTGCGGGTCGACGTCGCCGAGGTTGGGCAGTGCCAGCCCGAGTGCGGCGAGCTGCGGGTTGAGCTCGCGCAGGGAGATCCCGGCCTGCACGCGCACCCGACCGGTCACCGGGTCATGGTCGAGCAGCGCGTTCATCCGGCCCAGGTGCAGCGCGACGCCGTCGGTCGCGGCGATCGCGGTGAACGAGTGGCCGGCGCCGTGAGCCTTGACCGGCAACCCGTCGCGTGCGGCCTCGGCGAGGATCCGGACGACGTCGGCGGTCGAGGCGGGCTGCAGGGTGCGCACCGGGGTGGTGCGCACGCTGCGACTCCAGTTGGTCCAGGTGCTCATCCGAAGTTGTGCCCTTCCCCGCGGTAGGTCGGCGTGGTCGTGACGCGCTCGTCAGCGTCGACCCGAGCCACGACGTCGAGGCGCTCGAAGACCTCGCCGGACTTCGCGTGGCGCATCAGCACGCGGTCGCCGACGGCGAGGTCGCGCGCTCCCTTCCCCTCGACGGGTGTCTGCACCTCACCGGCGCCCTCCATGCCGCGTAGCGCGAGTCGTTCGGGCCACACCGGCGACGGCGCCCGCGTGGCCACCGTCGGGCCGGAGGCGATGTAGCCGCCGGAGTAGAGCGTCGCCACGTCGCGGTGCGGACGCCGTACGACCGGCAGGGCATAGAAGGCGGCGGGGCGTGCGGTGAAGGCGTCGTAGCGGTCGAACAGGGTCGGCGCGAACAGTCCGGAGCCGGCGGTCACCTCGGTGACGACCGGATCGGCGCTGACGACCTCGAGACTGCCGGTGCCGCCTGCGTTCACGATCTCCAGGGGCGCGTGCTCGCCGACCGCGGCCACGACCCGCGAGCGTCGATCGAGGAGCTCGGCGGCCGAGCGCCGCTTGACCAGTCGGACGGCGGGGGAGGTGTCGGGCATCCCGGCGATCTGGGCGTCGTAGAACATCACGCCGACCAGATCGAAGCCGGGCCGCGCGGCGACCTCGCGTGCCAGGCGGCCCGCCTGGCGCGCGGTGCGCACCGGCGAGCGGCGCACGCCCAGGTGGGCGGGACCGAGTCGGAGCGAGGCGTCGATGTCGAGGCAGATCCTGATCGCGGGATGGGCCGGGCCGAGCACGCGATCGACGAGATCCAGGTGCGCCAGTGAGTCGACCATCAGCGTGATCGCCGCGCGGCGGGATTCGCTCTCCGCCAGGTCGCGCAGTGCCGCCCTGCTGGTGGTCGGATAGGCGAGCAGGATGTCGCCGACGCCGTGATCGGCCAACCAGTTCGACTCGGCGAGCGAGTACGACATCACGCCGGCGAAGCCGGGCCGGGCCAGCACGTCGTCGAGGACGGAACGGATGCGCACCGACTTGCTCGCGACTCGGATCGGCACGCCGGCGGCCCGTCGCACCAAGTCGTCGGCGTTGGCGACGAGCGCCTCGTCGTCCACGATGCCCAGGGGCGCCTCCAGATGGGCCGTCGCTTGGATCAACGCCTCCCAGCGGTCGTGATCGGTGGGGGCCACGGCTCTCGACATGCCCCCAGTATGGTCGCGTCGTGAGTGAGCCGACGTTCGTGGTCGCCGCCGTCTGCCTGCGCGACGCGTCGGGCCTCATGCTCGCCGTCCGCAAGCGGGGAACGAGCGCCTTCATGCTTCCGGGAGGCAAGATCGAGGCCGGTGAGACGCCGCTGCAGTGCGCTCTTCGCGAGTTGCACGAGGAGGTCGGCCTCGAGCTCGCATCCGCCGAACCGCTCGGACACTTCCTCGACGACGCCGCCAACGAGCCGGGTCACCTGGTCGACGCCACGGTCTTCGCCGCAGACCTCGCGCCCAACGCCCCGCTCCCCGCGCCGATCGCCGAGATCGACGAGCTGCGGTGGCTCGATCCGGCGGCCCTTCCCGTCGACGTCCCGCTCGCTCCCGTGCTCGTGCGCGTCGCGGCGCAGGTCATCGCCGGCTGATGCCGCCTTTCGCCCCGCTGCGGTGATCAACCGCGGAGCCGCGCCACCATCCAGCTGACGGCATCCGGCGTCGCGTAGCCGTCGGAGTTGGTGGGGGAGTGCCCCGAGGGCCACCGCCCCACCGTGACCGATGTGCCGCGCGATCGATAGGTCTGGATCAGCTGTTCGGTGAACGGCGCGAGCGCTACTGCGTCGAGCAGGCCGAGATCGACGCGTAGAGGCACACCGTCGGCCAGGTGGAGGTGCCGGACGTCGTGCCGCGCGAGCCAGCGCCGCAGATCGCGAGATGCCTCCTCGCCACGCGGGCCGAGGACCTGGGCGGGGGCGAGCCCACCCCAGGAGTCGGTGCGGGAGAGGTCGGCGAGGCAGCGGTCCTCCAGGTGCGGCCAGAGTGCCCTGGCGCGGGCGCTCAGCCCCCCGTTCATCAGCAGTCGCCGGAACGCGGGGTCGGTCGCGCTGTGCCCCTTGAGCAGCAGGGCGGCGAGTCCGACGAGCTCGCCCACGAACGGTCCGGGAACCGGCTCGACCTGGAGCAGCTGCACGAGGAGTTCCAGCCGGGTCACGGGAGTGAAGGCCGAGATGCCGACCAGCGTCATGTCGCGCACCTGCGGGCGGCGCCGGTCCGCGGCGTGCAGGGCGGCGACCGCCCCCTCGCTGTGGCCCGACACCACCCAGCGGTCACCCAGGAGCGCCGGCCAGCGGCGGTTGACCGCAGTGAGCATGTCGACCATCGCGCGGCCGAGAGACGGACCATGCAGATAGGGATGCGGCCCGGGCGCGCCGAGCCCTTCGTAGTCGGGACGTAGGACGGCGACCCCCGCGCGCAGCAGCGCGCGGGTGGTGTCGTCACCCTGCTGCATCTTCTGCTTCTCGGTGTCGTTCGGGGTGCCGTTCGTGGGAGCGCAGCGATCCGCGGCACCCGTGGTCATGTGGCCGTAGACCACGACCGGCCAGCCGCCGTCCGGGCGCTCGCCCCGCGGGATGAGCATGAGACCCGTCGCGGTCCCGCGCCGACCGCGCACGGTGCGCGTGGTGTAGGAGATCACGGCTGAGCGCGACGCGCCCGCCAGGCGGCTGGTCGTGCCGGCCGGGCCGACGTCCACGACGTCGGGGGAGCCACCTCCCGACGCACCCGACGATGGCAGAGCGACGAGCGTGGCCGCCGCGACGGCGGCGACCACTGCTCCGCTCAGGCCGGGGAGCAGCCCGCGCTGCCGTCGTCGAACCGTGCGCATCAGCCGAGGCCGGGCAGCGTGATCGGTAGCAGCCCCATCTGACGTGACGGTGTCGCGTCGAACGCGTCGATCAGGTCACGTTGGGCGAGCAGCATCGGCTTGAGCTCGGGCTGGTCCACCGCCTCGATCGTGTCGGCCTCGTCGTAGAGGTAGATCGGGCCGGCGATCAGGCTGACGGTCGGCACGCCCGCCGCCAGGACGAACGACGCGTCGGTCGGGATGCCGAGCGGGGTGAACACGGTGCCGTTGAGCAGCGTGGTCCCGCGGAGGTCGCGGTCCACGATGATCTTGGCGAGCTTGAGCTTCAACGGCAGTGAGACGTTCTCGAAGAAACCCCGCGGCTCGGTCTCATCGGTGAAGACCAGCTTGTCCTTCCTGATGACGCCCTTCTTGGCGATGTGCTCGATGGTGGTGTTGGCCACGATCGGATAGGGCGACTTCTTGCTCTTGATGTACTTGTCGACGAAGGCCATGTGGGCCTGGTAGCCGGTGAAGTGAGTGTCGAACGTGGTGAACATCAACGTCTTGTCGCGTCGCGCACCGCGCTTGTCCATGGCTCCGTAGTACTCGGCGAGCGCCAGCACCTCGGCGACTCCGCTGGCGTCCTCGACGGCGCCGGGGCCGAGTGAGTCGTGGTGGCTCTGCACCATGATGGTGTCCTTCGAGCGGCCGTTCAGGATGCCGATCGGGGTGCGGGCGACGACCTTGCGACGGGTGGTCGTCAGGCGCATGGTGGCGCGCGGCGACTTCTTCAGCAACGCCCGCATCGAGGCGGCCTCGCGCTTGGTGACCCACATGCCCGGGATCCGCATGGGCGTCCTGCGGTAGTACTCGTTGTGGTACTTGTTCGAGTCGAAGTAGTCGGCGAGCACGCCGATCATGCCCGCCGCGCCGGCGGCCTCGAGCGCCTGGATGGTCTGCGAGAGCGTGGTGATGTAGGGGTTGGTCGCCAACAGCGTCGGCAGGTCGAGCACCTCGAGGTCGGGGTCGTAGATGAACTCGATGAACGGAGTGAGGCCCGCCAGCGGCAGGAGGAACTTCAGGTCGATCATCACGAACTTGCCGCGCACGTCGAGCAGTTTCAGCGCGGCGAGCGGGTCTCCGCCGAGGTCGACGACCTCCGCCGTCAGGCCCTTCGGGCCGAGGGTACGGACGCCGGTTCCGGTCGGACCCTTGATGAAGGAGAACCCGATCGGGTTCACGTCGAGCTTGGTGCCGCCGACGCTGAGGCTGGCGCCGCTGGCCTTCCAGGAGTAGGAGGTGGACTTCTCCATCCAGACCTTGTCCATCCCCGCGGAGCGCAACCGGTCCGCCACGTACTCGGCCGCCCGGCGGCCGCCCGGGGTGCCGGTGGCTCGCGGTGCCATCGCGACGAGGTCGCGGATGGTGCGCATCATGTCTCCCCGGCCGGCGAGCAACGCGTCGTTGCGAGCCGGAGCCGCGGCTCGGGCGGCCGTGGGCGCGCTCGCCGTCGCAGCGGAGGTGTCGTCCGCGGCGGCGGAGGTGGCGGTGCTCATCGACGACGCGAGTGCCAGCGCCGCGACCAGAGGCGGGACGGCGACCCCGGCGACACGGCGTCGCAGGGTCGGGCGCCGGAGCTGGGGGAGGAGTAACGCACGGGCAGAGGTCACTGGGGGACACCTTTGTGGATGACGATGGGACGAGGAGCACTAGAGTAACGATCCTTACGGCAATGAGTCACGGCCGTGTCGTCAGGTGGGTCGACGATGCGTCTCGGCCCGACGACGGCGGCCTCCGGGGCCGGTGTGGTGCGCGGACGAGGTCGGTGCTGGAAGGCCCGCAGGGCGGGCGACGATGAGTGAGAGGGTGAGCCCCATGTCGGAGGCCCCGGAGTTGCCGCGGATCCGCGAGGGCGTGTTCTTCACGACCCCCGATCCGCTCCCGCGAGGACGCCACGGGTTGAGCCGCGACGACGTGTTGAGGGCGCAGCGCGAACGTCTGCTGATCGCGATGACCGAGCTGTTGGCCCACCGGGGCTACGCCTCGTTCGGCCCTGCCGAGATCGCCAAGCGGGCCGGCGTCTCGCTCGGAGCCTTCTACGACTGCTTCCCTGGCAAGCAGGAGTGCGTCTTCGCCGGGTACCAGCGATTCATCGAGGTTCTACTGGGTGAGGTGCTCGCGGTCGACCACACGGTCACGGCGGAGCCGGAGGAGCGCGCGCGCATCGTGCGCGACCTCATGACCGCCTACCTGCGCACGCTGCGGCTCGACCTGGTCGTCGCGCGCGCCTATCAGGTCGAGATCGATGCGCTCGGCCCTGAAGCGCGGTCCCAGCGGCGCGAGTCGTTGCGGTTGTTCGCGCGTCACCTGATCGGGATCGCGGCGGACTTCGAGCCCGACGGCAAGCCCTCTCCGCTCATCCCCGAGAGCGCCTACCTGGGTCTGGTCTACGCCACCCGGCAGCTGGCCTCCGACGCACTCGACGAGCACGCCGAACCCGACCTCGAGGCGCTCGGCGCCGATCTGGCGGTGTGGCTCAGCGACACCTTCCGCGTGCGCTGAGCTCTGTCTCGGTCGGGCTGCGCGGTCGAGGACACCCCTACCGGCGGACGGCCTTGAGGCCGAGCCGGAACAGCTTGCCGTCGTCGCGCGGGACGCCGGTGCAGGAGAAGAGGGTGTCGCGCCCGCAGCGGTAGCGGGTCGAGGCGTTCACGAGCGTCACGGTGACCGTCGCGATCCGCCGTCCGTCGAACGGCACGATCACGGACCCGTCGCCACGTCGGTCCAGACGTACGGGGATGCGCTGGAGTCGCCCGTTGCGTGGTCGCACCAGCACCACGGCAGCGGGGGTCGAAACCCGGCTCGGGCCGTCGACGGCGACGCGCAGCCGCCAACGGTCCCCTCGCAGTCCCGCACCGGGCCGCACCTTGAAGCTGCGCGATGCCAGATGGTCGATCCGTTCGGCACGGCCGTAGGTGGGCTTGCGGGCGGTGAGGACCGCCTTGCCGCGCAGAGGTGCCGCGGGGAAGAAGCGCCCCTCGCGGTAGCTGCTCGCGGGCACCGTGTTGCCGGCGCTGTAGTCGGCGAAGGTCTGTGCCCATCCGTCGAGTCGCTCGAGTACGCGGCGCGCGGCCTGGATGGAGTAGTCGTTGGGCAGTCCCTGCCCGGTGCCCGCCCGCTCGATGACTCGCTTGACGATCCCGACGCCGTACCGCTCGCTGAGGAACTCCCAGAAGATCCAGTTCGAGTACTGGGCCACGCCGGCGGTGTCGAAGACGTCGAGACTCTGGCCGGGGTCGGCGATCTGGCCCTGGCGCAGGTACTGCCGGTTGTCGTTGACGTCGTCGGCGTAGCGCTCCTCCATCCACGTGGCGGTGTTCTCCAGGAACCACCTGTCCTCGCGGAAGTCGTAGCCGAACTGCACGGCGTGGAAGAACTCGTGTGCCGCGGTGACCCGCAGGCTGTCGATCGGGTCGCGGCCGAACTGGCTCCGGGCGAAGTCGTCGTCGAGCACGCAGAAGGACGACGCGCGCCGAGGCTGGTTCGCCATCCGCCGTTCGGGCGCGCAGTAGCCGTAGACGCCAGCGCCGCCGAGCTCCTTGAGGTAGACGTCGAACTTGGGTCCGCCACCGCGTGAACCGTCGGTGGGCGGACGTCGGTACCCGAGCTTGCGGATGTGGTGGGTCCAGACCTTCTCCATCACCGACAGCGTGGTGCGGACCCAGGCGGAGTTCGGCGGGGCGTCCGGTCCGAGCCGCACCGAGTGCACGCACACGTTCGGACCGCACGTCGACTGCGAGGGCAGCAGGTAGCCGTCGCCATAGGGGTCGCGCAGTCCGTCGGTCGGTCGAGCGAGCAGCGCATCGGCCTGCTGTGCCTCGCGCCCGGTCAGGCCGGCGCGTGCCAGGAAGAGGTCGCGCAGGGCCAGGGTGGCGCCGCCGTCCTCGGAGTGCGGTGCCGCGGACTCGCGGTGCGCGGCAGAGCCGTGTCGCGCCGCCACGCCCGTGTGCTGCGGCGCGAGCGCAGCGACCGCTCGCCGCAGCACGGCGCTCGCGCCCTGGGCGGTGCCGTGAGCCTGAGCGACCCCCGGCGCGCCGCGGGACGTCGTGGCCTGCGCTATGTCGGGGGCGACGGCGCCGCCGGTCCCCGCCAGGGCGAGGGCCGCGAGGCCCACCGCGATCCGGCGCGGCAGCATCGGCGTCCTCACGAGCCCGCGGAGATCTTCTCGATCAGCGCCGTCGTGGAGATGGCCGGTGTGCGCGGCAGGTAGACGACCTCGCAGATGTCACCGAACTCGTCGAACCGCCCTGCCCAGTCGTCACCCATCACGAGCACCGCCGCGCCGTGCTCGAGGATGTAGTCGCGCTTGAGCTCCAGGCTCTCCTCGAGGAAGACGCCGTCGACGGGCTTGAGGGCGGCGACGATGGCGAGTCGCTCGGCCTCGCTGAAGACCGGCTCGCGCCCCTTCTTGCGGAGGTTGAGCGCGTCGGCCGAGACGCCGACGACGAGACGGTCGCCGAGCTCGGCGGCTCGCTGGATCACTCGCAGATGGCCGACGTGGAAGACGTCGAAGGTCCCGAAGGTGATCACGGTGCGCGGTTCGGACATGAGCGGAAGTGTAGGAGCCGACGACGCCAGGTTCGATGTCGGCGCGCGCTCGCGGAGGTGTGGGGGGCGATCGCCCCGATGCGCGAGGATGGCGCGGTGTCTGTGACCTCGCCTCCCGTGCCGCTCGATGACTCGTGGCAGGACGCGGACACCGTGCGTCGGGCGGGATTGCGAAGGATGCGCGCCGTGGCGCTCGGCCTGCTGCTGGCGGCTGCGGCCGTGTACGCGGTCACGCTGCACGACGACGGGTTCTGGGGCTACGTCAACGCCGGCGCGGAGGCGTCGATGGTGGGTGCGATCGCCGACTGGTTCGCCGTCACGGCGCTGTTCCGGCATCCGCTCGGCCTTCCGGTGCCGCACACGGCGCTCATCCCGCGCCGCAAGGACGAGCTGGGACGCGGTCTGGAGGAGTTCGTCGGCGAGAACTTCCTCCAGGAGTCGGTGATCCGCGAGAGGTTGGCTGCGGTCGAGGTGTCCCAGCGGGTGGCCGAGTGGCTGGCCGAGGAGGCCCACCGGCGCCGGGTGGTCGACGAGGTCGTCGCCGTGGCCGCGATCGCGTTGCAGCGAGTACGTGATGAGCACGTGGCGAGCCTGGTGACCGATGCACTCGTCCCACGGTTCCGCGAGGAGCCGATCGCCCCGCTGTTGGGTGGTCTGCTCGACGAGGCGCTGCGCGACGACCTGCATCACGGATTGGTCGACCTGGCGCTGGCCGAGCTCGCCGAGTGGCTGCGCCTCAACCCCACGACCGTCCAGGAGGTGATCGGCGAGCGTGCGCCGTGGTGGTCGCCGGACTCGGTCAACCACCGGGTGACCTCCTGGGTGCATCAGGAGATGGTTCGGTGGGTCGACGACATCCGCGACCAGCCCGGGCACCGCGCCCGGTCGGCGCTCGACACGCTGCTGCGACAGCTCGCCGAGGACCTCCTCGGCGACGCCTCGACCCAGGAGCGCGCCGAGCGCTTCAAGGAGCGGTTGCTGGACCACCCGGCGGTGATCTCCTCGGGCATCTCGTTGTGGAACGCGCTGCGCCGCGCGCTCGTCGCGTCGTTGCGCGATGCCGAGGGCGCTGTGCCGCAGCGGCTCCGCGACGAACTGGAGCGGTTCGCCGTCCGACTTCGCGCCGAGTCGCAGCTGCGGGACCGCATCGACACCATGGTCGCGGACGCGGCCGTCTTCGCCGTCGACCGCTACGGCCACGAGGTGACGTCGGTGATCACCCACACCATCGAGCAGTGGGACGGTCGGGAGGCCGCGGAGCGGATCGAGCTGCACGTGGGTCGCGACCTGCAGTTCGTCCGGATCAACGGCACGATCGTCGGCGGCCTGGTCGGGGTCACGATCCACGCCATCGCCGAGCTCGTCGGGTGATGCTCGCCGCGAGACGGCGCCCAGGTCGTGGAATCATGTCTCCATGCCCGACCCCGTGTCCGTCCCCATCGACGACGAGTCGATCAAGCTGGGGCAGTTCTTGAAGCTGGCCAACCTCGTCGACACCGGAGCCGACGCCAAGCACCTGCTCTCCGCGGGCATGGTGCGCGTCAACGGTTCGCCGGAGACCCGGCGTGGTCGCCAGCTGGTCAACGGCGACGTCGTCGCGGTGGCGGCGCAGTCGGCCCGGGTCAGTGACGGCAGTACGCCCGACGACTTCCCCTGGTGAGATGCGCCGCGGGCCTCGGTCCACGGCGCATCCGCACCGACGATGTGCTCCGGGTCAGCTGACGCCCAGCAGATCGACCACGAAGATCAGCGTCTCGCCGGGCTTGATGACCCCGCCTGCGCCGCGGTCGCCGTACCCCAGGTGCGGCGGGATGACCAGCTGGCGACGCCCACCGACCTTCATGCCCTGCACGCCGGTGTCCCATCCGGAGATGACCTGACCGATGCCGAGGCGGAACCGGAGCGGTTCGCCACGGTTGTAGGAGGCGTCGAACTCCTCGCCGGTGCTGTGGGCCACGCCCACGTAGTGCACCGACACCGTCGAGCCGGCGGTGGCCTCGGCGCCGTCACCCTCGGTGACGTCGGTGATGACGAGGTCTGCGGGCGGGTCGAAGTCAGGGAACTCGATCTCGGGCTTGTCCATGCCCGACACCGTATCCGGCGTCCGGGCAGGCCCGCGCCGGGCCCGACGACCTCGGCAGCGACGTCTGAGGCGGACTTCTAGGAGGAGTGGACGTAGGAGTCGAGCTGGTCGCGCTCGAACTCCAGGTCGGCGATCTTGTGCTTGACCACGTCGCCGATCGAGATGATCCCGGCCAGCACGCCGTCGTCGATGACGGGCACGTGCCGGAATCGGCGGGCGGTCATCGTCGACATCACCTCGTCCAGGTCGTCGCCGCTCGTGCACGTCTCCACGACGGCGGTCATGATCGCGCCGACGGTGTTGTTGACGACCGTGCCGTCGCGGTGCAGGTGCCGCACGACGTCGCGTTCGCTGACGATGCCGTCGAGAGCGGCACCGTCGCTGCTGACGATCACGGCGCCGATGTTGTGCTCGGCGAGGAGTGCGAGCAGCTCGCGGACCCCGGCGTCCGGGCCGATCGTGACCACGGGGCCACCCGCGGGCGCCGCCTTGCTCTGGAGGATCTCGCCGATGCGCATGCCCCGACGCTACCGGCGTCCCGCGCCGGTGACCAGGGTCACACCTCGTCGTCGCGTCCTCGTCGCGCCCGCAGGTCGCTCACGGTTCCCGGGGCCGGACGTGTCCAGTCCGGGTCGTCCTCGAAGGAGTCGGGGAGGGCGCCGAGGAACGACAGCGCCGCCTCGTGCAGGTGTCCGTTGCTGGCCAGTGCGTTCCCGCCCCACGGGCCGTCGCTGCCGTCGAGGGAGGTGAACCGACCTCCGGCCTCGCGCACGATGATGTCCAGCGCCGCCATGTCGTAGACCTCGAGCTCGGGCTCGGCCGCGATGTCGACGGCGCCCTCGGCGACGAGCATGTAGGACCAGAAGTCGCCGTAGGCACGCGTCCGCCAGCAGCGCCGCATCAGCGACAGGACGTCGTCGAGCCGATCGCGCTCCTCCCAGCCGCCCAGCGAGGAGTAGGCGTACGACGCGTCCTCGAGCCGGCGCACGTCCGAGACGTGGATCTGGCTCGCCTTGAGGAGAGAGCGGCCGGTGAAGGCGCCGCCGCCCGTCGATGCCCACCAGCGGCGCTGCAGCAGGGGCGCCGAGACGACGCTCAGCACCACCTCGTCGTCGACGGCGAGGGCGATCAGAGTGGCCCAGACCGGGACGCCCCGGACGAAGTTCTTCGTGCCGTCGATCGGGTCGATGATCCAGCGTCGCTGCGAGTGGCCGCTGGTGCCCTGCTCCTCGCCGGTGATGGCGTCGCGCGAGCGCACGCGCGACAGCGTGCGGCGCAGGCTCTCCTCCACGGCGCGGTCGGCGTCGGTGACCGGGGTCAGGTCGGGCTTGCTCATCACGTGCAGGTCGAGTGCCTTGAACCGCGCCGTCGTCAGCGAGTCGGCGTCGTCGGCCAGGACGTGCGCGAGGCGCAGATCGTCGGTGAAGTCGGTTCCCACTCACCACAGCGTAGTGATGACGGGAGATCGCCCACTTCTCACCGGCGCGCCCTATCGTGTCGCCATGGAGATCAACGGTCTGCCGCTGCACCCGCTCGCGGTACACGCCGCCGTCGTGCTGGCCCCGATCGCCGCGCTCATCGCGCTGGCCTACCTGGTCCCGCGGTGGCGCGACCGACTCCGACGACCGCTTCTGATCGCGAGCGTGGTGGCGGTGGTCGTGATCGTCGTCGCCTATCTCAGCGGCGACTCCTTCCTGGAGGCCAACTCCTTCTTCCAGGGCGACGACAAGATCGAGGAGCACGAGGAGCTGGCAGATCTGCTCCTGTGGGTGACCTTCGCCTTCGGCGCGCTCGGCGTCGTCACGTCCTGGCTGCATGCGCGCGCGGGTGCCGTGCGGGTGTCCCTCAACGTGCTGCTGGCCGCTGCGGCCGTGGCCACTCTCGTGCTGGTATTCCTCACCGGCGAGGCCGGTGCCCGCGCCGTCTGGGGCAGCGGGTACGCCGGCTGAGACCACCTGATCCACGTTGACCCGTCTCTACCTGAAGACGGGTCAACCTGGAATCGCCGTTGACCCGTCTTTGCCTGAAGACGGGTCAACGCGAAGCGATCGCTCAGTAGTCGCTGACGCTGCGCGCGGCGAGCAGACGTCGGAACGAGGACACCCGGTCGACGTCGGCCTCGCCCGACTCGATCGCCTCGTCGAGCCCGCACTCGGGCTCCTCCTCCCCGTGGGTGCATCCGCGGGGACAGTCCTCGGTCATCTCGTCCAGGTCGGGGAACGCCTCGATGAGGTGCTCGGGCTCGACGTGAGCCAGTCCGAACGACCGGATGCCGGGGGTGTCGATGATCCAGCCCTCGTGGCCGGGCAGCGCGAGCAGATACGCCGACGTCGAGGTGTGGCGTCCACGACCGGTGACGGCGTTCACGTGCCCGACCTCGCGATCCGCGCTGGGCACCAGGCGGTTCACCAGCGTCGACTTGCCGACCCCGCTGTGCCCCACCAGCACACTGGTGCGGCCCCGCAGACGTTCCTCGAGCTCGGTCATGTCGCCGCCCCGGTGGGTGACGACCCAGGGCACTCCGAGGGAGCGGTAGGTCTGCAGGAGCGTCTCGGGGTCGCGCAGGTCCGACTTGGTCAGGCACAGCAACGGCGCCATCCCGGCGTCGTAGGCGGCCACGAGCGCCCGATCGATCAGGCGCGGTCGCGGCTCGGGATCGGCCAGCGCTGTGACGACGACGAGCTGGTCGGCGTCCGCCACGATCACCCGCTCGACCGGGTCGTCGTCGTCGGCCGTGCGCCGCAGTGTCGTGCGACGTTCGACGACCTCGACGATGCGGGCCAGGGAACCCTCGGTGCCGGAGGTGTCGCCGACCACGCGCACCCGGTCGCCGACGACGACACCCTTGCGCCCCAGCGGCCGCGCCTTCATGGCCATCACGACCACGTCGTCGACCAGCAGGGTGAATCGCCCCCGGTCGACGGTGACGACGAGACCGTCGACGGCGTCGTCGTAGACCGGTCGTTCCTTGGTGCGTGGGCGGGTGCGGCGGCGCGGGCGTTCGTAGTGCTCGTGATCGTGCTCGGTGTAGCGGCCCGCCATCCCGTCTCGCCTCGCGTCGCGTCAGTGGGTCGGCGCCGCAGCGACGAGGTCGCTCCAGAAGCCGGCGAAATTGGGGAAGGTCTTGCTGGTGGTCGCGACGTCCTCGATCTCGATGCCGGGGGCGGCGGTGCCGATGACGACCCCGGCATGCGCCATCCGGTGGTCGGCGTAGGTCTGCCAGACGGCGGGGCGCACCGGCGCGGGGGTGATGGTGAGGCCGTCGGGGTGCTCGACGACACCGATGCCCACGCGGCCCAGCTCGGTGGCCAGCGCGGTGATCCGATCGGTCTCGTGACCGCGGATGTGCGCGATCCCGTGCAGGTGCGAGGGGCCTTCGGCCACAGCGCACAGGGCCGCGACAGCCGGCGTCAGCTCGCCGACGTCGTGCAGGTCGAGGTCGACGCCGGTCAGCCGCTCGGGGCCGGTCACGGTCAGGCCGTCCTCGTGCCATCGGACGTCGCATCCCATGGCGGTCAGGATCGTGCGCAGCTGGTCGCCCGGTTGGGTGGTCATGCGCGGCCAGTCGCGCACGGTGACGCTCCCTCCGGTGACGGCGGCCAGGGCGAGGAACGGGGCCGCATTGGAGAGATCGGGCTCGATGGTGCGGTCCAGCGCACGCACGGGGCCGGGGGCGACCTGCCAGCGATCAGGCTCGCTGTCGTCGACCTCCACGCCGTGCTCGCGCAGCACCTGCACCGTCATCTCGATGTGGGGGAGCGAGGGAACTGCGGCGCCGCGATGCCGGATGTCGACGCCCTGATCGAAACGTGCGCCGGCCAGAAGCAGTGCCGAGACGAACTGGGACGACGCCGAGGCGTCGATGACGACGCGCCCTCCGCGCACGGCGCCCGCACCGCTCAGGGTGAAGGGCAACGCGTCGCGGCCGTCGTCGTGGATGGCGACGCCGAGCGCGCGCAGCGCCCGGACCACCTCGCCGATCGGCCGGTTGCGCATGTGGGGGTCGCCGTCGAAGGCGATGGTGCCGGTGGAGAGCCCGGCGATCGGGGGGACGAAGCGCATCACGGTGCCTGCCAGACCGCAGTCGATGGCCGCGTCGCGGGTGAAGGCACCAGGTGTCACGACCCAGTCGGCGTCGGTCGTGTCGACGTGAGAGCCCAGTGACGTCAGGGCGTCGGCCATCAGCAGGGTGTCGCGGGAGCGCAGTGCTCGGCGCACCGTGGACGGTCCATCGGCGACGGCTGCGAGGATCAGCGCGCGATTCGCGAGTGACTTGCTGCCGGGGAGGTCGACGACGAGGTCGACAGGTTCATCGACGAACGGCACCGGCCAGTGATCGACTCCCACAGCCGCAGCCTACCGAGGCTGCGCCGCAGGCGGCGCGGCGTCAGCGCACCTTGGCGCGGACCAGGTTCGCCTCGCGTCGAGCGTCCTCGAGATCGCACGGGTAGGGCAGATGTCGGCCGGGCGCCGCCCCCGCCCGCCCCTGGGC
>NZ_JAHRHK010000024.1 GCF_021246465.1 Nocardioides sp. R-C-SC26
GTCGACGACGAACCGTCACCCGCGGGAGCCTCGACGCCGGGGGCGAGTGACTCGGCGATCACCGACAACCCCTCGGACCCGTCGGAGTCGCCGACCGAGACTGCCGGCGACTTCGACGACGTCGAGCCGGCCACGGGCCCTGCGCTGCGCCTGCCCGGCATCAGCCTGCGTCTTCCCGCCGGATGGGAGTACTCCCGCACGCGGACGGAGTTCTTCGTGAGCGGAGGCTACGGCGCGTCCTCGATCTCGATCTCCCAGCTGCCGTCGCTGGGCCTGGGCACCTCGCTGGACGACCTGGCCGAGACGACGCTGGACGTCGGATCGATGGCGGGCGGTCGCCGGCTGGACGACGTCGTGGTCGACGGCGTACCGATGATCCACGTCGTCGTGCGCGAGGACTCCGAGAGGGTGCGGCACGTGTTCGCCGGTTACGGCGGCAGCGACGGCAACGACGACGTCACGGTCACCGTCAGCCTGACGCCCAACCTGCGCGCGCAGACCGAGGAGATCATCGGCTCAGCGATGGCCTCCGTGATCTGGCGTGGCCGCAGCGTCGCGGAGTGAACGTTCTCGCTACTGCGGGTAGTACGCCGCGTCGATCTCGTCGCCGTCGTCGGAGCTGGTGATCTCCTCCAGGCTCCCGCTGTCGATGGGCTGCCGGATCAGGTGCCACCGCGCGCCGTCGAAGACGCTGGCCACGATGTTCGCGGGGTCCTCCCACACCGTCCTCCCGACGAAGCCGCTTTCCGGTGCGTACCGCGCCACCTCGTTGCCCTTCAGGTCGAGGACCGCGAACCAGGTCGGTCCGGGGCCGTCGGCGTAGAGATCGGTGGCGATCACGTGCCTGCCATCCGGCGCGATCGACTCCACGACGTAGTCGCAGGTCGTGAACGCGTACTCGTTCGCACGGACGTCCCAGATGCCGCTGCAGGCCGCTCCTGCGGTTCCGGACTGTCGGAGCACCGTGACCAGACCGCGGGCACCGTCGTCGGAGGACCAGGCGTCGCGCGCGGCGAGTGCGTCGCCGGCGAAGGTGTCGGTGATGCCGTGCGAGTCGGCCGTGAAGACGCCCGCGCCGGGGTCGGTGAAGACGACCGTGCAGCCGTCGGCGACCTCGTAGCAGTTCGGTCCGCCGGTGATGGCCACAGGGAACGCGTCGGGCGGGAAGTCGCTGCCCATGCCGACCTGGTCGTCGTCCCACACGGTCATGAGCTCGCCGTCGGCCATGCGGAACGCGACCGTCTGACCCGAGTCCGACACGATCATCGGCGTCGTCTTCTGCCAGGCGTCGGTCACGATGCCGTCCTCGATCACCTCGACGACGCCGTCGCCCTGGTTCGGCCCCTCGCGGACCGTGCGATAGGCCAGGATCCGGTCGCCCAGCAAGGCAGCCGCGCGGTAGCTCACCGAGGGCAGGTCGTAGGCGGTGCCGTCGACGGTGAGGGTGTCGCCCTCGATCAGCGGTACGCCGACGTCGATGCCGCTGTCGGGCCGGTCGACCTCGGGCGTCGTCGTGGCGGGAGGGAGCTCTCCGGACCTGGCGTCGTCGCGGTCGACGGCGATCAGCGCCACGGGGGTGATCGCGGCCGCCACCGCGATCACGCCGCCGGCCACGGCGGCCTGGCGACGACGTCGGATGCGGCGGGCCGTGGTGGTCACGGCGTCGAAGCTCAACGGGGACTCGCGCAGGTCGCGCACACGGCGGTCGAAGGTGTCACTCATGGCGTGCTCCCACTCGGAGCCGTCGGGGCCGGTCGGGCGGTTCATCAGGACTCCTGTCCGGGGTGGAGATCGGCGGGCACCCGGTCGCGCAGGGCCGCGATGGCGCGGCTGCACTGGGACTTCACAGTGCCGACGGAGATGCCGAGCGCGTCGGCGGTCTCGGCCTCCGACATCTGCTCGTAGTAGCGCAGCACGACGACCGCGCGGGCCTTGGGCGGAAGCGACTGGACGATCTCCCACAGGGCGCCGTCGCGTTCGCGACGGCTGGCGTCGACATGGGCGTCGGGGTGCGGCTCCCCCTCGGGGATGACGTCGGTGCTGTGCTCGCGACGTTTCCACGGACGCCGCCACAGGGAGTTGATCTCGTTGACCATGATCCGGCGCACGTAGGCATCGGTGGCATTGCGGTCGGCGACCTTGTCCCACGCCAGGTAGAGCTTGGCGAGCGAGGTCTGCAGGATGTCCTCGGCCTGGTGGCGATCGCCGGTCAGCAGGTAGGCGGTCCGCAGCAGTGCCGGCTGGCGTGCGGTGAGGTAGTCGGTGAAGTCGGCGTCACGCCGCTCCGCGCGCGTGCCTCGACCCGTGACTGCGCCCATCGGCTCAGTGTGGCGCCTGCCGGGTGGCTGGCCCCGTTGCATCGTCGGTGCGTCGTTCACATCCCCAGGACGCGGGTGGCCCCCGAAAGGTTGCAACGGCGCGAGTCGTGCTCGTCCGTAGGAGGGGCTCCCCTCCCCGCCGGCTGGCCCCCGCCCCTACGGTGGCATGTGACGCGGGACTCACGGCGAGTCCGCACCGACCGTGGGAGGACACATGCAGCAGGTCAAGGCCGTCGTCGCGAAGGCCAAGGGAGCGCCGGTCGAGTTGGTCACGATCAACGTGCCGGACCCCGGTCCGGGCGAGGCTGTGGTGAAGATCCAGGCGTGCGGGGTCTGCCACACCGACCTGCACTACCGGGAGGGCGGCATCAACGACGAGTTCCCGTTCCTGCTCGGGCACGAGGCAGCCGGTGTCGTGGAGGCCGTCGGAGCGGATGTGACCTCGGTGGCGCCCGGCGACTTCGTGATCCTCAACTGGCGCGCGGTGTGCGGCCAGTGCCGCGCCTGCAAGCGCGGGGACCTGCAGTACTGCTTCGCGACCCACAACGCGACGCAGAAGATGACGTTGGAGGACGGCACCGAGCTCTCGCCCGCGCTCGGGATCGGGGCCTTCGCCGAGAAGACGCTGGTGGCCGCGGGGCAGTGCACCAAGGTCGACCCCGAGGCTCGACCGGCGGCCGTGGGCCTGCTCGGCTGCGGCGTGATGGCCGGCCTCGGCGCCGCGATCAACACCGGGGGCGCCAGCCGAGGCAAGTCGGTGGCCGTGATCGGGTGCGGCGGGGTCGGCGTCGCGGCGATCGCGGGTGCCGCGCTGGCCGGATCGAGCCCGATCATCGCCGTCGACATCGACGCTCAGAAGCTCGAGGCGGCCCGGGGCATGGGCGCCACCCACACCGTGGACTCCTCGCAACTGGACCCGGTCGAGGAGATCAAGCGGATCTGCGCGGAGACCTACGACGGCGCGGACGGTGCCGACATCGTCGTCGAGGCCGTCGGTCGGCCCGAGACCTGGAAGCAGGCGTTCTACGCCCGCGATCTCGCCGGCACCGTCGTCCTCGTGGGGGTGCCGACGCCGGACATGAAGGTGCCCGACCTGCCGCTGATCGACGTCTTCGGGCGCGGGGGAGCGCTCAAGTCGAGCTGGTACGGCGACTGCCTGCCCGATCGCGACTTCCCGATGCTGGTGGACCTCTACCGCCAGGGACGACTCGACCTGGATGCGTTCGTGACCGAGGAGATCGGCATCGACGACGTGGAGGCCGCGTTCGAGAAGATGCACCACGGTGGCGTGCTTCGCTCGGTGGTGGTGCTCTGATGGCCGGGCCTGCACGAATCGACCACGCCATCTCCTCGGGCACGTTCAGCCTGGACGGCGAGACGCACCAGGTCGACAACAACCTCTGGGTCGTCGGCGACGACGACGAGTGCGTGGTGATCGACGCGCCGCACTCGGTCGAGGACATCATCGAGCTGGTGGGCGAGCGGACCGTGAAGGCGATCGTGCTCACCCACGCCCACGACGACCACTGCCGGGTCGCGCCGGCGCTGCGCGAGGCGGTCAACAGCGAGGCGGGCGCGCCGATCCTGCTGCATCCCGACGACAAGCCGCTGTGGGAGCTCACCCACACCGACTACCTCTGGGACGTCGACCTGGCCGACGGGCAGCGGATCGAGGTCGGCGGCATCGCCCTCGAGGTCATCCACACGCCCGGACACGCGCCGGGCGCCGTCTGCCTCTATGCCCCCGACCTGGGCTGTGTCTTCACCGGCGACACGCTCTTCCACGGTGGGCCCGGTGCCACCGGACGCTCCTTCAGCGACCGGCCCACGATCGAGGCGTCGATCCGAGCCCGTCTCTTCGAACTCCCCGAGAGCACCGTCGTGCACACCGGGCACGGTGACGACACGACGATCGGTGCGGAACTGGCCGCGCTGGGGCGCTGACACCTGGAGGAGTTCCCCCGGCTACCCGGTGAATCTCCTCCAGGCACAGGCGAAACTCCCGGATGCGAGCCCCGATGGGCCCGGAATCCGGGAGTTTCGTGTATCCGGTCCTCGGGCGACGCGGGCTGGACTCAGGCCGAGGGGCTCCGGCCGTGCCGGGCTCGGGGCGGAGCAGCGTCGGATCCGGGTACGGATCGTGGTGACCGCGCCCGGATACGCGGCCCGAAACGGACCAGTTCGACCACTCCGCCGGTGCGTCCTCGTGCTGAGGACGTCCGTGGGACAGAGTGGGAACGTGAAGCTCCTACTGACCTCCGGAGGTGTGACCAACCCGAGCATCCGCGGGTCGCTCGAGGCGATGCTCGGCAAGCCGATCGACGAGTGCGACGCCCTCTGCATCCCCACCGCCCAGTACGGCCATCCGTGGGTCGGTCCCGGCGAGAGGGCGTGGCAGTTCATCAGCGGCAACTCCGAGAACCCGATGGTCGACCTGGGCTGGCGGTCGGTCGGCGTCCTGGAGCTGGCGGCGCTGCCGAGCATCGACGCGGAACAGTGGGTCCCCGTCGTCCGGGACGCCGATGTCCTGCTGGTCGCGGGCGGCGACGTCCTCTACCTCGCGCACTGGATGAGGGAGTCCGGCCTCGTCGACCTCCTCCCTACCCTGGTCGACACGGTCTGGGTGGGTTTCAGTGCCGGCAGCATGGTGCTGACCCCGGAGGTCGGTGAGGAGTTCATCCAGTGGCGTCCTGCGTCAGGAAGGACCGACACACTCGGGCTCGTCGATTTCTCGATCTGCCCGCACCTGGCGCTCGACGGGCAGTCCGGGAACTCCCTGGCCGAGGCCGAGGAGTGGGCGACCGGCATCTCGTGTCCCGCCTACGTCATCGACGACCAGACCGCCATCGCCGTCGTCGACGACGTGGTCGAGGTCGTATCGGAGGGCCGATGGATGCTGATGGGTTCCTGACTCAGGACGTCGCCTCGGCAGGCTCGGGGCGCTTCTCGTCCTGATGGCCCGGCCACCAAGCGGTGTGGCCGAGCATCGCGGTGATCGCGGGCGTGAAGAACATCGACATCACGAACGCCGCGACCAGGATTCCCAGGCTGAGTGCGAAGCCCATCGAGACCAGCAGCGAGTTGCCGCCGAGCATCAGGGAGGCGAAGGTGCCGGCGAGGATGACGCCCGCGGCCGCGATCGTCGGACCGGCATGCCTCACGGCGAGCGCCGCCGCCTCGTGCGGGTCCTTGCCCTCGCGGGCCTCCTCGCGCAGCCGCGCGACCATCAAGATGTTGTAGTCGGTGCCCAGCGCCACCACGAACAAGTAGATGTAGATCGGCAGCAGGAAGATCAGTCCGTCGTCGCCCTTGATGTTCTGGAACACCAATGCCGTGGCGCCCAGCGTCGCACCGAAGCCCAGGCCGACCGAGACCATCAGGTAGATGGGTGCGACCAGGCTGCGTAGCAGCAGCGCGAGGATCACCATGATCACCAGGGCTGCGACCGGGAAGACGACGGCGTAGTCGCGGTTCATGGCGGCCTGGAAGTCGACGAACACCGACGTGGTGCCGCCGACGAGAGCGTCGGTGCCCTGCGGTGCGGCGTCGTGCGCGGCGTCCCGCACCGAGTCGCGCACCGCGAGGATGCCGGCGTCGGACGCCGGGTTGTCGTCGAGCAGGAACGTGATCTGCCACGCTCGGCCGCCGTCACCGGAGCCGCTGACGGTCGCGCGGCTCACACCGTCGGCAGCGCCGAGCGCGGTGGTGAACTCGTCGGCCTGTTCCTCGGTGATCGCCTCGTCGCCGCGTGAGACGAGCATGACGAAGCCCGGATCGGTGGCTCCCGCCGAGACGGCCTCGGTGAAGCGATCCATCGCGACCACGGACTCGACGTCCTTCGGCAGCCCGGAGTCACCGAGGTCGAAGGTGGGGTTGAAGGAGAACGCAGCGATCGCGAGCAGCCCCAGCACGCCCCCGGAGGCGAGCGCGAATCGACCCGGACGGCGGCCGAGACGTTGCCCCACCGCGGCGAAGCGGGCGCCCTTGGGCTCGATCAGGTACTTCTTCGAGGGCCAGAACAGCGCGCGACCGAGGACGGCGGCGACCGCCGGGACGAGGGTGAGCGCGGCCAGCAGGGTGACTGCCACGGCGATCGCGAGCGCCGGTCCGATCGAGCGGAAGATGCCCAGCGAGCTCAGGATCAGCGCCATGAACGCCACGATCACCGCCCCGCCGGCGGAGGCGATGGCCTCGCCCGCGCGCTCGAGGGCATGGGCGACCGCCGGTCGGGTCGGCTCGCCCTCGCGGAGACGCTCGCGGTAGCGGAAGAGGAAGAACAGGATGTAGTCGGTGCCGATGCCGTAGAGGACGACGAGCAGGATGACCTCGACATCGCTGCTGGCCTTCAGGTCGAAGATGTCGTTGGCCCAGGCGATGACGCCGGTCGCGACGCTCGAGACGATGCCGACGATCACGACGGGCATCAGGCAGATGATCACGCTGCGGAAGATCAGGGCCAGCAGCGTCACGATCAGCACGATCGTCGCGATACCGACGATCGCCAGCGCGTCGCCGGAGGCCTCCTGGCTGTCGTAGCCCTGCGCGAGTCCGCCGGTGACCCCCGCCTCCAGATCGGTGCCGTCGGTGGCGGCGGCGAGGTCGTCCCGCAGGTCGACGATGGAGTCGAACTCGGCGGGGTCGTAGCCCGTGGCGTCCTCGGCGAGGGAGATGATCGAGTAGGCGATCGAACGGTCCTCCGACGGGATCGCCAGGACGTCGGGCTGCGCCGGTACCGGTGCCTGGACGGCGTCGAGCGCGTCGCCGAGCGAGAGACCCGCCGCGATCTCGTTGGCCGTGGCGAGGTCGGCATCGGTCATCTCGCCGCCGTCGGTGCGGTCGAAGACGACGATCGCGCCGACCGTGCTGTTGGCGTCAGGGAAGGCCTCGGCCTGCGCCTCGAACGCCTTGATCGACTCGTAGTGACGCGGGAGGAAGTCTGCCTGGTCGGTCGTCGGCTCCAGCTTGGGAGCGAGGGCGACGACGACGACGGCGAGGATGATCCAAGCACCGATCACGTACCAGGGGCGTCGGGAGGCCAGACGGCCGAGCGCGGCAAACATGGCATGGACGCTAGTGGCATCGACCGACACCCAACCAGCGACTTTCGTAGCGTGAGCAGAGGCTCGGCCTAGGGTGGGTCCATGGGTGACGGCTACTTCCCCGAGGGCTCGATGCTGCGGTGGGTGCAGTCCCACCGGGCGGTCGGGCACACCTATGGTCAGCGCGCCCTCATCATCGGGGCCACGCACCCGGTGCCCTACGTCGGCACGTCGCAGTCGACGATCGCGAAGGAACGCCCCTTCGAGCGGCTGGCGCGGACGGCGCAGGTGTTCGAGACCGTCTACTTCGGGTCGCGGGTGGACGCCGACAAGGTGCTGCGCGCCGTGTTGTCGATGCACCAGAGGGTCTCGGGAGAACTCGATCGCGACGAGGGCGAGTGGTCGGCGGGCACGCGGTACGACGCCTTCGACCCCGACTTGATGTTCTGGACGATGGCGATGCTGGCCGACTCCTCCCGCGTCGCGTTCGAGACGCTCGTTCGCCCGCTCAGCCCGGGGGAGAAGGACGACCTGTGGGCCGACTGGGTGAGGTTCGGCGAGCTGTTCGGCATGCCCGCCTCGGCCGCCCCGACCTCAGCTGCGGCGTTCGAGCAGTGGATGCGTGCGTGGTTCACCTCCGGTCGCATGCACCTGACCGAGGAGGCACGCGTCGTCGGTCGAGCGATCGCGGCGAACATGCCCGTGCCGGCCCTGATGACGCCGGGCATCCGGGTGACCAACCATCTCGTCGTCGGCATGGTGCCCGATCAGGTGCGTCGGCTCTACGGTCTGCCGTGGACGCGCGCCCATCAAGCGGCGTTCACTGCGACGGCCGCCGCCGTGCGCCGTTCTCGTGCGGTGCTGCCGCGCTCGCTCCGGATCGGCGACAACCGCGACCTGCACGATCTGGTGATCCGCACCGAGCGGTCGCGGGTCGCTGCGGGGCGGGTCTCGATGGTCCTGCCCGGGTGAGTTTCGAGACGGCCCTCGTTCCTCGGGCCTCCTCAACCACCGAGGGTGACGGCCCTCGTCCCTCGGGCCCCCCCACCCACCGAGGGTGACGGCCCTCGTCCCTCGGGCCTCCTCAACCACCGGGGGTGACGGCGAGGGGCTCCACCAGCAGAGCGGTGCCCTTGCCGGCCGCCCGGGTGAGCACGAGTGTCGCCTCCGCGTCGCCCCGGAGGGCGAGCCGCGGGCGCAGCTGCTCCGGGACGACGTCGACGCCGCGCTTCTTGATGGTGAGCCGGCCGATGCCGCGTTCCCGCAGCGCGGCCTTGAGCTGCTTCTCCCGGTAGGGCACCTCCTCCACGACGCGGTACCCGCGAGCGAAGGGCGTCGTGAAGGCGGCGTCGGAGGTGACGTAGGCGATCTGGGGATCGATGAGTGCGCCGTCCACGCCGGCCGCGACCGCGGTGACGAGCCCGGCGCGGATCACCGCGCCGTCCGGTTCGTAGAGGAATGCGCCGATCGGCCGCACGCCGACGTCGTCCGCGCCCGGGTCGTCCTCGTCGGTCAGGGTGGCGAGACCGGCCGCGTCGGCACGGCCCGGCCCGGTCGCGGGGATGACCGTCGCGCGACGTCGGGTCGTCGCGAGGCGGCCTGCCCAGAGGGCGGCTTCCTTGACCTCTCCCGCCTCGCTGATCCACTCCGCCTCGACGCCGTCGGGCACCAGGTCGCGCGGGATGCCCGGCGCGACCTTGGCGCAGGCGTCACGGGCCAGGAGCTCGAGCACGAACGGCCAGGGCGGCGTCCAGGCGTCGGTGCGGAAGGTGCGGCCCGAGCTGGTGCGCCGGGCCGGGTCGACGAAGGCGACGTCGAACGGCACCGTGTCGACCGACGTGGCGTCGGCGACGGCGACCGCGCCGGGGAGCCCGAGGGCGTGCAGATTGGCGCGCGCGATCTCCACGCGCACCGGGTCCAGGTCGACGCCGGCCGCCGTGATGCCGACGCGGGCGGCGGCGATGAGATCGCCCCCGATACCGCAGCCGAGGTCGACCAGGGTCGTGGTGCCGAACGCCTCCAGCCGGGCGGCGCGGTGCCGCGCGACGGTGGTGCGGGTGGCCTGTTCGAGCGCGTCGGTGGTGAAGAGCATCTGCGCCGCGTCGTCGCCGAACTTGGCGACGGCCCGGCGACGCAGGCCGCTCTGGGTGAGGGCCGCGGCCACGTGAGCGGCGTCGGCGTCGCGGCGCAGCTCGGTCTGGACGGCGAGAGGTGCGCGGCCCTCCTCGGTCAGGGCGTCGGCCCGGGCGATGAGCGCCCGACCGGTATCGGTGGTCAGCCAGCGCACCAGGTCGACGTCCACGAGTGGAGTCTGTCAGGCGACGTGTCCGGTGGTGCCGGGGTCCGCTGGCACTCGCTGGCACTGAGTGCTAGTTTCGACACTGGCACTCTCGACCCGAGGGTGCCAGCAGCTCGATCGTGCGGGCCGACCCCCGCGACGGCGTCCCGCACTGCGATCGAGCCGCACTTCCTGTGAGCCCGAGTTCGTACACGAAAGTGGAGGTCGACAACAGTGTCGGTCAACATCAAGCCTCTCGAGGACCGCATCGTCGTCAAGCCGCTCGACGCCGAGCAGACCACCGCCTCCGGCCTGGTCATCCCGGACACCGCCAAGGAGAAGCCCCAGGAGGGCGAGGTCCTGGCGCTGGGTCCGGGTCGCGTCGACGACAACGGCAACCGCGTCCCGCTCGACGTCGCGGTCGGCGACAAGGTCATCTACAGCAAGTACGGCGGCACCGAGGTCAAGTACGCCGGTCAGGACTACCTGATCCTGTCCGCCCGCGACGTCTTGGCTGTCGTTTCCTGACGCACCTGGCATCCCGGCTGGCAGCGTTGCCGTCGCTCGACGACCGCTCCGCCTTCAAGGTCGCCTTCGCGAAGGCGCCTCGCCAGCCGGGCGCCAGGCACGTCAGGACCAGCAGTAGCCATCAGGGCACCGGCGTACCGCGCTCGGTGCCCTGATGCATCTCAGCAACGTTCGACATCCGACGAAGGAGTCATCCTCAGATGCCCAAGATCCTGGAGTTCGACGAGAACGCCCGACGCGCGCTGGAGCGCGGCGTCGACGCCCTCGCCAACGCCGTCAAGGTGACGCTCGGCCCCAAGGGCCGCTACGTCGTCCTCGACAAGAAGTGGGGCGCGCCGACCATCACCAACGACGGTGTGACCGTCGCGCGTGAGATCGAGCTCGACGACCCGTTCGAGAACCTCGGTGCCCAGCTCACCAAGGAGGTCGCCACCAAGACGAACGACGTCGCCGGTGACGGCACCACCACCGCCACCGTGCTGGCGCAGGCGATGGTCCACGAGGGCCTGCGCGCCGTCGCCGCCGGTGCGAACCCGATGGGTCTCAAGCGCGGCATGGACGCCGCCGCGGAGGCCGTCGGCGAAGCGCTGCGCGAGGCCGCCCGTGAGGTCGAGACCAAGGAGGACATGTCCTCGGTCGCCACGATCTCCAGCCGCGACAGCGTCATCGGCGAGCTGCTCGCCGACGCGTTCGACAAGGTCGGCAAGGACGGCGTGATCACCGTCGAGGAGTCCAACACCATGGGCACCGAGCTGGAGTTCACCGAGGGCATGCAGTTCGACAAGGGCTACATCTCGGCCTACTTCGTGACCGACCCCGAGCGGATGGAGGCCGTCCTCGACGACCCCTACATCCTGCTGCACCAGGGCAAGATCAGCTCGATCCAGGAGCTGCTGCCGTTGCTGGAGAAGGTCATCCAGGCCGGCAAGCCGCTGTTCATCCTCGCCGAGGACGTCGACGGCGAGGCGCTCTCGACCCTGGTGGTCAACAAGATCCGCGGCACCTTCAACGCCGTCGCGGTGAAGAGCCCGGCGTTCGGCGACCGCCGCAAGGCGATGATGCAGGACATCGCGATCCTGACCGGCGGCACCGTCGTCGCCCCCGAGGTCGGCCTCAAGCTCGACCAGGTCGGTCTCGACGTCCTCGGCCAGGCGCGTCGCGTCGTCATCACCAAGGACAACACCACGATCGTCGACGGCGCGGGCGACTCCGCGCAGGTCGAGGGCCGGGTGAACCAGATCAAGGCCGAGATCGAGAACACCGACTCCGACTGGGACCGCGAGAAGCTGCAGGAGCGCCTGGCCAAGCTGGCCGGCGGTGTCTGCGTGATCAAGGTCGGCGCCGCCACCGAGGTGGAGCTGAAGGAGAAGAAGCACCGGATCGAGGACGCCGTCTCCGCGACGCGCGCCGCGATCGAGGAGGGCATCGTGCCCGGCGGTGGTTCGGCCCTCATCCACGCCGTCTCGGTGCTCGAGGGTGACCTCGGGCTCACCGGCGACGAGGCCGCCGGCGTGCGGATCGTGCGCCGCTCCGCCGACGAGCCGCTGCGCTGGATCGCCGAGAACGGTGGCGAGAACGGCTACGTCGTCACCACCAAGGTGCGCGAGCTCGGTGTCGGTCAGGGCTACAACGCCGCCACCGGCGAGTACGGCGACCTGGTCGCCCAGGGCGTGCTCGACCCGGTCAAGGTGACCCGCTCCGCGCTGGTCAACGCGACCTCCATCGCGGCCATGCTGCTGACGACCGAGACCCTCGTCGTCGACAAGCCCGAGGAAGAGGAGGAGGCCGCGGCCGGTCACGGCCACGGCCACGGTCACTGACCTCCGAGGTTGACCCGTCTTTGTCGAAAGACGGGTCAACCTGTGACACCACGTTGACCCGTCTTTGTTCAAAGACGGGTCAACGTCATTTCGGGGTGGGGAGATCGTTTTCACGGCCGAAACACGGGGGAGTCGGACGCGCAACACGCCGAGCGCACCGTGGAGCGCATGTTGTGGCGTGTGCGGACGACCCTGCCGGACCGGCCCGGTGCCCTTGCGGCGCTCGCGCAGGAGTGCGGCAAGGCGGGTGTCAACATCGTCGGGTTGCAGGTGTTCCCCGGGGTCGAGAGCGTGACCGACGAGCTGGTGCTGAACGCGCCGCCGTCGTGGGGCGAGGCCGAGCTGGTCGAACTGCTCGAACGCTCCGGCGGCCACGGCGTCATCACGCAGTCGTGCACCGAGGACGCGCTGGCCGACCAGCCGACGCGCTACGTGCGGGCGGCGCGCTCGGTGCTGGCTCAACCCTCGTCGTTCCCCGACGTCGTCGCGCGGCTCTTCGATGCCGACGTCCACCCGGGCGATGAGGATCAGGACGTCATGGAGCTCGAGGTGGGCGACGTGCAGGTGCAGATCCGTCGGCTCGCGCCGTTCACCGCGACCGAGCATGCCCGGGGCGCCGCGATGGCCGAGCTCGTCGGAGACGTCCTCGGCCGCGAGCGGCCGGCGTTCGCGCCGTCGGCGACCCGGCGGATGGGGAGCGGCGCATCGCCGGAGTTCGTCAGCGGAGCCACCAGCGTCACGGCGCTCGCCGACGGCGTCACGATCGGCCGGGGCATCGTGCACGCCCCGAGCGCCGCGGAGCCGGACTCGCGGGCTGTGGACATCGAGGTCGATCCCGCCTGGCAGCGTCGCGGCATCGGCACCCGCCTGCTGAGTGACGTCGCCAAGCTGGCCCGGAGCCAGGGCGCCGACGAGATCGTGCTGACCACGGCGCACGACAATCGCGCCGTCATGCCGATGGTGCTGGCCGCCGGCATGCGCGGGCGGATCAGGATGGCGGGGGAGACGCTGACCGTGCGGATCGCCGTCCGAGAGTTGCGGTAAGGCTCAGCGGCTGAGCCGCCACCCGCCGTCGGGGAGGTCGAGGGCCGCCTGCGGGCCCCACGAGCCCGGCGCGTAGGACTGCACGGGCGGCGGGTCGTCGAGCAGCGGCTGCACGAGTTGCCACAGAGCGTCCACCTCGTCGACACGCGTGAAGAAGGTCTGGTCGCCCTCCATCACCTCCAGCATCAGCCGCTCGTAGGCCTCCAAGGGATCGGCGTCGGGTGCGTCGTCGCCGAGGTCGAGATGGAATTTCGCCGGGGTGAGCACCATGTCCGGGCCGGGCAGCTTGGTGCGGACGTCGATGGTGATGCGTGGCTCGTCGGAGAGCTCGAAGACGATCTCGTTGCAGGAGGTGGCGCCGTCCTCCAGGAGCGCGGTGGACGGCGTGTGAAGCCGCAACGTGATGGTGCGGCGACCTTCTGCCAAGGCCTTGCCGGTGCGCAGGTAGAAGGGCACGCCGCGCCAGCGCTCGTCGTCCACGAAGAGTTCGAGTGCCACGAAGGTCTCCACCGTCGAGTCGTCGGCGACGTCGTCCTCGTCGCGGTAGCCCTCGTACTGGCCGTAGACGACCCGGGTCGGGTCGATCGGGCACAGGGCACGCAGCACCTCGGCCTTGGCGTCGCGCATCGCCGTGGCGTCGAACGAGCCGGGATCGTCGAGCGCGACGAAGGCGAGCAGCTGCGCCAGGTGCGTGGAGACCATGTCGCGCAGGCACCCGGTCGCGTCATAGAAGCTGCCGCGGCCGGTCACGGTGAGCTTCTCGGGCACGTCGATCTGCACCGATCGGATGTGCCGACGGTTCCACGAGGGCTCGAAGAGCCCGTTGGCGAAGCGCAACGCCAAGATGTTCTGCACCGCCTCCTTGCCGAGGAAGTGGTCGATGCGGAACACGGCGTCCTCGTCGAAGACCTCCTTGATCGCCGCATCCAGCGCGCGGGAACTGGCGAGGTCGGTGCCGAAGGGCTTCTCCACCACCAGGCGTGCCCGGTCGTCGAGGCCCTCGCGGCCGAGCATCGCCACCAGCTTCTCCACGGCGCCGGGCGGGATCGAGCAGAACAGCAGCCGCCTCACGTCGTCCACGGCGACGTCGGCGTCGGCCGCGATCTCCTGCTCGGCCTTGGCAACAGCCGCTGCGAGCTCCGCCCCGTCGTCGGCGCTGGAGGTCTGGAAGGTCGTGCGAGCGAGGACGTCGTCGAGCACGGCCTGGTCGACGTCGTCGCCGAGGCTCTCGCGCATGCCCGTGCCGATGCGCTCGCGGAACTCGGCGTCCGTGCCGGGGGAGTGACGCCCGCTGCCGATGATCCGCCATTCGCCAGGCAGCCGCTCTGCGGCGGCGAGGCGGTACAGGCCGGGGAACAGCTTGCGGGCGGCGAGGTCGCCGGTGGCGCCGAAGAGCACGATGACGTGCGGGGCGAGGTCGGTTCCGCCCGAGACGGCTGTCGAGGTGGCGTCGGAGGACGTGCGCATGTCTCTACTGTGTCGAACGCGACCCAACGCAGACCTCACCCGTGGGCGGGAGCACCGTGTCGTGGACCGTAGACTCGGCGCGTGGAGGTCCCGGAGAAGTTCGCAGCGCTCGGTCTCACCTACGACGACGTCTTGCTCCTGCCGGGGCATTCGGACCTGGCTCCGGACGAGATCGACACCACCTCGCGGCTGACGCGGGAGATCTCGATCAAGGTGCCGCTGATCTCGGCCGCGATGGACACCGTCACCGAGTCGCGGATGGCCATCGCGATGGCTCGCGAGGGCGGCATCGGGGTGCTGCACCGCAACCTCTCGATCGAGGATCAGGCCTACCAGGTCGACCTGGTCAAGCGCACCCAGACCGGGATCATCTCCAATCCGGTGACGATCACCCCCGACCGCACGCTGGAGGACCTCGACCGCATCTGCGGCGAGTACCGGGTCAGCGGCCTCCCCGTGGTCGACCACGACGACCTGCTGCTCGGCATCATCACCAACCGCGACCTGCGCTTCACGCCGGTCGCCGAGTGGGCGACCACCAAGGTCGACGAGGTGATGACGCCGATGCCGCTGATCACCGGCCCGGTCGGCATCAGCCGGGACGACGCGACCGCGCTGCTCCGCAAGCACAAGCGCGAGCGTCTTCCGCTGGTCGACGAGCAGGGCCGCCTGGCAGGTCTGATCACCGTCAAGGACTTCGTGAAGTCCGAGCAGTTCCCCCACGCGTCCAACGACGCCCACGGCCGGCTGCTCGTCGGCGCTGCGATCGGCTACTTCGGCGACGCCTGGCTGCGAGCCACCACGTTGGTCGAGGCCGGCGTCGACGTGCTGGTCGCCGACACCGCGCACGGCAACGTGCGGATGCTGCTCGACATGGTGCAGCGCCTCAAGTCCGACCCCGCCACCGCGCACGTCCAGGTCATCGGCGGCAACGTCGCGACCCGCGAAGGTGCCCAGGCGTTCGTCGACGCCGGCGCGGACGCCGTCAAGGTCGGCGTGGGACCTGGCTCGATCTGCACGACCCGCGTCGTCACCGGTGTCGGCGTCCCGCAGGTGACCGCGGTCTACGAGGCCTCGCTGGCCTGCCGGCCCGCCGGTGTCCCGGTGATCGCCGACGGCGGCATGAAGCACTCGGGAGAGATCGCCAAGGCCCTGGTGGCCGGCGCGGACGCCGTCATGGTCGGTTCGCTGCTCGCCGGATGCGAGGAGTCGCCGGGCGAGCTGGTGTTCGTCAACGGCAAGCAGTTCAAGTCCTACCGCGGCATGGGCTCGCTCGGCGCGATGAGCAGCCGCGGCAAGAAGTCCTACTCCAAGGACCGCTACTTCCAGGCCGAGGTCACCAGCGACGACAAGATCGTCCCCGAGGGCATCGAGGGTCAGGTCGCCTACCGCGGCCCGCTCGCCGCCGTCGCCCACCAGCTCATCGGCGGACTGAACCAGTCGATGTTCTACGTCGGTGCGCGCACCATTCCCGAGCTGCAGGAGAACGGCCGCTTCGTGCGGATCACCTCCGCCTCGCTCAAGGAGAGCCACCCCCACGGCGTCCAGATGACCGTCGAGGCGCCGAACTACTCCGGCAGCTGACCCACGCGGGGATGAGACCCTGGGTGCTCGTCGGCACCGACGCAACGAGCCCGCCGGTTCCGCTGCGTGAGCGGAGCCGACGGGCTCGTCATCGGTCGTGGCGACCGAGGCGCGTCGAGGTCAGAGCGCGCGGACGTTCTCCGCCTGCGGACCCTTGGGACCCTTGGTGAGGTCGAACTCGACCTTCTGGTTCTCGTCGAGCGACTTGTAGCCCTGCGTCTGGATCGCGGAGAAGTGGACGAACACGTCGTCGCCGCCGTCCTCCTGCGCGATGAAGCCGAAGCCCTTCTCGGCGTTGAACCACTTCACGGTGCCCTGAGCCATCTGTCATTCCTTTGGTCGGGTGCCCGGCGGTGTGCCGAGCACGTCATGCTGAAGACATCGAGTGCCGCGCCTGATGTCCAGCGAAACCGAAGACCAAGAAACAACTACGGATGGTGGGCCGCGGAGTTCGCGGCCGTTGTCGGCCCGAACGGCCGATCTTCAACATCGCGAACCTAGCAGCCGGCGGCCGAATGCCTCGCACTGAGGACGACGTCGCCGGCCGAGGTACGACGGCCACATGGCGCCCCCGGCAGGATTCGAACCTGCGACCAGCGGATTAGAAGGCCGCTGCTCTATCCAGCTGAGCTACGGAGGCAACGGCGTCAGTATGCCGGAGCGCCCGGGCTCGCTCGGGCGGGGCGGTTCAGGTCGGGCAGGGGACGACGTCGCCCGCGGGGAGGCCCCGGGAGTCGACGGTGCCGTCACGGCAGATATCGGCGCCGCCGGACGGCGTCACGGTGTCGCCGGCGCGTACCCAGAAGGTCTCTGCGCGTCCGGTGCCGGAGAAGGTGGCCGGGCCGCGCTGGGGTCGGGCATCGAGTGACTCGAAGTCGGCCCACGACAGAGCGGCGTCGCCGTCGACCTGCGCGGTGCCGGCGCGGTTGTCCACCGTCCACGCCCCCGGGGCTTGGTACCGAGCAGCTCCCATCACGATCCGGTCCTGGCCGGGGCCACCGCGGAACGGCTGCGCGCCCTCGCCCTGCCGAGGCATCACGAGCTCGAGGACGTCGTTTCCGGGGCCGAGGGCGATGCGGTCGTTGCTGGGCGCCTGCCACACGCCGGTGCGCACGACATCGGCGCCGCCGCCGGTCGCCACGACGTCCCGCTCATCGGTGACGTCGGCATCGGTGACGACGAGCTCGGGGCCCGAGCCGCCGGTGAACCGGTCGGCGCCCTGGTTCAGGTGGTAGGTGCCGGCGCCGGATCCGGTGACGACGACGGAGTCGTCGCCGCGCCCGGCGCGGACGAGGGTCTTCACCGCGTCGTTGCCGACCACGCAGATCAGGTCGTCGCCGCTGAGCGTGATCACCCGGGTCGAGCCGTTGGTGATGACCACGTCGTCGCCGCGCGTTCCCTTGACCGTGCGTTGAGCGGGCGAGCCGACCAGGGTCGCGCGTTCGCCCTGGCACGTCGGGGCGGCGGGCGCGGCGCCGGCGATGTCGGACGCGCTGACGCCCGTTGCGATCAGAGACGCGGCGACGGCGACAACCGCGATGCGACGACGGTGTGTCATGAGGACCTCCCGAGAGACGGTGCGAGGACTCTACGCCGGAGGCGCGTGCTCGACACCGGATTCCGACGTCATCGACATCCCGGGTCCGGTGTCGACCTCGGACGTGGCCGCCGCGGGAGCCGGGGGCGAACCCACGAGCATCGCCAGCGCCGAGAGGCCGACCCAGACCACACCGAGCACGATCAGGTAGCGCGTGACGGCGACGTCCATGCCGATCTCGCCGGTGACGAAGCCCTGCCAGAGCGCGGGCGAGGCCAGGATCGCGGCGATGCCGAGCACATGGGTGGAGAACGGGCTCATCTCAGACTCCTGTCAGGCTGGGCGAATTGGCCGGGTTGCGGTCGGAGACGACGCCGGCCGAACGGACCTGCGCCGATCCGGTCAGCTCGGGGTAGGAGAGGACGGCGAGCCGGTCGACGACCGGCTTCATCAGACGGCGGACGGCGGCGCGCAGCTGCGGTGCGCACACCAGGACGGGGCGGATGTTGCGGTTCTCCGCCTCCACCAGGAGCGTGGCGATGCTGCCCATCACGGCCTGGAGGGTGACCGGGTCGAGTGCGATCACCGAGCCCTGCTCGCCGCCGGGTCGCACCGCCTCGAGCATCCGCTGCTCCAGCCGCGGCTCGAAGCTGATCACGTGCACCGCGCCGTCCACGACGTGCGGGGCGACGACGGCGGGGCCCAGCGCCGCGCGGGCGGCGTCCACCAGGCCGTCGAGGTCCTTGTTGTTCGCCGCGCGGAGCGAGAGCGCTTCGAAGATCCGCACCAGATCGCGCACCGAGATGCCGTCCTCCAGCAGCGCCTGCAGGACCCGCTGCACCTCGCCCAGGCTGAGCTGGGCGGGGGTGAGCTCGTCGACGACGTTGGGATGGGTGCGCTTGACGACGTCGACGAGGAGGCGCACGTCCTCCCGTCCGAGCAGACGCGCGGCATAGCTCGCGACGACCTCGGCCATGTGGGTGGTGATGACCGCCGAGCGGTCGACGACGGTCGCGCCGCTGAGCTCGGCCTGATTGCGCAGCTCGCCGGGGATCCATTTCGCGTCGAGGCCGAAGACCGGCTCGTGGGTCGGCTCGCCCGGCAGTGACCCGAGGAAGTCGCCGATGGCGAGCACGGTGCCGGGAGGTGCCTCGCCGCGGGCGACCTCGATGTCGAACAGCTTGATCACGTAGGTGCGCGACGGCAGGTCGAGGTTGTCGCGGGTGCGTACCAGCGGGATCACGATGCCGAGATCGGAGGCGACCTTGCGGCGCAGCGCCTTCACCCGTTCCAGGAGGTCGCCACCCGAGGCGACGTCCACGAGATCGATGATGTCGGGCGCGAGTTCCAACCCGAGCGGATCGACCTGGATCTCCTCGGCGAGGGCCTCGGGGCGGTCGGGGCTGGGCGCCTCGATGGCGGCCAACTCGGTGCTCGGGCCGGTGGCGGTGCCGGCCTCGGGGATCCGTGAGGAGAGCAGCAGCAGCGCCCCGCCGCTGATGAGGAACGGGATCTTGGGCAGGCCCGGGATCAGGCACAGCGCCATGCCCGCGAACCCGGCGAACCGCATCGGCATCCGGTTGGCGGTGATCTGCCGCATGATGTCCGAGCCCATATCGCCGGGCGCGTTCGGGTCGCCCGCGCTGCGGGTGACGATGAGGCCGGTGGCGACCGAGAGGAGCAGCGCCGGGATCTGGGAGACCAGGCCGTCGCCGACCGAGAGCAGCGAGTAGGTCGACACGGCGTCGCCGGCGCTCATCCCGCGCTGGGCCATGCCGATCGCGAAGCCGCCGATCAGGTTGACCAGGGTGATCAGGATGGCCGCGATCGCGTCGCCCTTGACGAACTTGGACGCGCCGTCCATCGCACCGTAGAAGTCTGCCTCCGCGTGCACCTCCGCGCGACGACGGCGAGCCTCGTCCTCGTCGATGAGGCCGGAGTTCAGGTCGGCGTCGATCGCCATCTGCTTGCCGGGCATCGCATCGAGGGTGAAGCGAGCGCCCACCTCGGCGACGCGACCGGCACCGTTGGTGATGACCACGAACTGGATGACGAGCAGGATCACGAAGATGATCAGGCCGACGATCAGCGATCCGCCGACGACGAAGTGGCCGAAGGTGTCGATCACCTTGCCGGCATAGCCGTCGATCAGCACGAGCCGGGTCGCGCTCACGTTGAGCGCCAGCCGGAACAGCGTCATCACCAGGAGGACGGCGGGGAACGCGGCGAAGTCGAGCGGGCGGACGACGAACATCGCGGTGAGCAAAATCAGCAGGGCGCCGGTGATGTTCGCCGCGATCAGCAGGTCGAGCACGACCGCCGGCAGCGGGATCACCAGCATCACGATGATCATCACGATGCCGAGCGGCACCGCGAGCTGGGTGAGGCGCTTCATCGCTGCCTCGACGCCGGAGCCCAGACGGTCATGGACGGCCCTTCCACCACGCCGCCCTCAAGGGTCGGCGATGCACGACGCCGTCCCTGGCGCGGGTGACGCCGTCCTGGCGTCCATGCGGCCTATCGGCGGAAGGCTGGGCCAGTTGAGGAGTGTCGGTCCGCTATCGCGCGGCCAGTCCGTGCTCGTGGGCGAAGACGACGATCTGGACGCGGTCGCGGAGGGCGAGCTTGCGGAGCACCGAGCCGACGTGGGTCTTGACCGTCGACTCGCTGGCGAAGATCTCCGCGGCGATCTCGGTGTTCGACAGCCCGCGGACGACGCCGGCGAACACCTCGCGCTCCTTGTCGGTCAGCGCCGTGAACGCCGGGGGGATCGGCGCGGACGCGCGGAACGATCCCTCGAGCAGGGTGGTCAGATCGGTGGGGGAGAGCACCGCGTTGCCGGTGTAAGCGGTGCGGATCGCGTCGGCGAGCAACGCCGGCGTGGTGCCCTTGAGCAGGAACCCGCTGGCGCCGTGCCGGATCGCGGTGGCAGCGCGATCGTCGAGGTTGAACGTGGTCAGGACGACGACGCGCAACGGTCGGGTACGTCGGGAGGAGCGCTCGGGCGAGAAGAGCTGCCGGGTCGCCTCGACGCCGTCCATCTCCGGCATCCGGATGTCCATGAGCACGACGTCGGGCTGCAGCTCCTCGACGAGCGAGAGCGCCTCGAGGCCGTCGCCCGCACCGCCGACGACCTCCATGCCCGGCTGCGCGTCGATGATGACCCGCACGCCTTCGCGGAAGAGCTCCTGGTCGTCCACCAGCAGGACCCGGATGCTCACAGCGGCCTCACCGGGAGCCACGCCGTCGCGGTGAACGACGTGGAGTCCTGCTCCACCGCGAGCAGGCCGCCCACGGCCGCGAGCCGGCGCCGCATGCCTTCGACGCCCTGGCCGCTACCGGTCGGCGCGGGTTCTGGGGTGCGGCGGGCGTTGCGTACCCGCAGGCACAGCTGATCGGCCCAGAACCGCTCGACCTCCACCGCCTGGCTGCGGTCGCCGTGTCGCAGGGCGTTGGTGAGCATCTCCTGCAGCACTCGGTAGGCGACGGCGGCGAGGTCCGGCGGAAGCGGACGTGCGGGACCGTGCACCCGGCTGGTGATCTCCTGCCCGCTCACCCGCACGCCGTCGATCAGCCGGTCGAGATCGGCGTCGTGCACGGTGGAGGCCGAGCCGGTCGAGCCGAGCACGTGCCGGACGTCGTCCAGTGATGAGCGAGCGGCCGTCGCGATGGTGGCGAGGGTCTGCTGCAGCTTCTCCGGGTCGTCGAGGTACTGCCCCGATTCGGCCTGCGCGACCACGACCGTCAGCGAGTGCCCCACGACGTCGTGGACGTCGCGCGCCAGCCGCGTCTGGTCCTCGCGCAGGCGGGCGATCTCCTCCGCCTGGTCACGCGCACTCTCCGCCTCGACCTGGGCGGCGCGCGAGCGTCGGGCGCGGTCGGCGAACCGGGCGGCGAGGCCCGCCACCCACGGCAGTCCGAGGATCGCGATGCCGATGACGCCGCCGGCCACCTGCATCCGGTCGGTGTCGCCCATCCGGGTGGCGAGCTGATCGGCGATCCCGGTCGGACGCAGCGCGTAGTACAGGTCCCACGGCGACAGCAGGGCGACCGCGAGCACCGCGGCGAGCGGGATCGAGACGGCGCTCAGCATCACCGTCGCCACGCGGCCCCAGCGGGCGCATGCGAAGGCGACGAAGACCAGGCTGAGCTCGATGACGAGCGGAGCCGTCTGAGAGGCCACCTGGACGAAGCCGGTGAGCCAGGTGAGGCTCAGGGCGAGCGCCGGCTGACGACGGGCGAGGGCGACGGCGAGGGCCACCCCGACGACGACCGCGACGCTCCCCGTGACGGGGTCGCCCGGAAAGTAGTCGCGGTTGGCGATCTCGAGGAGACCGAGCAGCAGCACCACGGTGCCGACGACGAGACCCGGGAGGTAGCCGCGCAGCAGACCGCTTCCGCGGCGGGTGACGACGTCGCGCGACGGGGGCGCGGCGGTCGGCGTCGTCACGAGCCCACCCGACCGAGCGCCGGCGCTGGCAGCGAGGACGCCGTCGGGGCGCTGCGCCAGGGCCGCTCCACCCACCGGTCCGAGGCGGCAGCGAGCAGGAGGGTGAGCGCCAGCGCCACCGGACCCGCCAGCGCCACGCCGCCGACGTCGGACAGGTGCGGGCGCAGCCACATCGTCAGGGGGTAGTTCCACAGGTACGCGGCGTAGGAGACGGTGCCGAGCCAGACGCCGGCAGCCACGAGCAGCGTGAGCGGCGCTCGCCGTCGGGCCGGCCCGCCGTCGCCGGCCGGGATCGGTTGCCCATCGCGCCAGGCGTGCACCGCGGCCATGGTCAGGATCGCGATGGCCGGGCCTCCTGCCAGGTAGGTGAGCGCGTGACCCCGCAATGGAACCACGCTCAGCGCCACGAGCGCGGCGAGTGCGACTCCGGCGACCCGACGTCGAGCGGAGGCGCGGAGGGCGGGCAACGGCAGGAGCCTCCCGGCCGCTCCGATCACGAAGCAGCCGGCCCACGACGTCGGGAGCGCATAGGCGGCGTCCGGGGCATCGCGCAGCCACAGCACCGTCGCCACGCAGGCGACCAAGCAGGCCGTCCCGGCCAGGACGACGAGCAGGCGGGGGCGGCGCCACATCAGGAGGACGGCGAGTGGCCAGACGAGGTAGAACTGCTCCTCGACCGCCAGGGTCCACAGATGGAAGGTGGCGTCGCTCGGGTCGCCGATCGGGAGGTCGGCAGTCCAGGTGAGCGCGACGAGGACGGTGTCGCGCAGCTGGTCACGGTCGCCGAGCGGGTCGAGCGCCAACGTCACCACGACGACGCCGAGGACGAGCGCGAGCAGCGCGGGCACCAGGCGTCGTGCGCGACGTAGGTAGAAGGCGCGAAGGTCCACGCGTCCGGTCCGGGTGAGCTCGTCGTGCAGGAGACCGGTGATCAGCCAGCCCGAGAGGGCGAAGAACATCACCACGCCGACGACTCCCGCGCCGGGGAACGCGGTCGGGAAGGCGTGGCGCAGCAGCACCAGGCCGACCGCGATGCCGCGTAGAAGGTCGAGCCCGGCCACCCGGTGCGTGGTCGTGCCGGCGGCGTGGATCGCCCCCATCACACCTCCGCCGTCAGCCGCGCGGGGACGGCGTCGCGCACCAGCAGGTCGAGCAGCTCGGCGTACCCGATGCCCGCGGCGGCGAACATGCGCGGCGCCTGCGAGGCCGCGGTCATGCCCGGGATCGTGTTGACCTCGTTGAGCACCGGGCCCTCGGCGGTGAGGAAGAAGTCCACCCGCGCGACGCCGCGGCAGCCGAGCGCCTCGACCATCGCGACCGCCGCCTTGCGCAGCTCGGCGGCCTCGGTGTCGGTCAGGTCGGCCGGCACCTGCAGGTCGGCCGAACCGTCGTACTTGGTCGCGAGGTCGAAGATGCCCTCGCCCACGATCTCCAGTGCAGGTGGCACGAACACCGATCCGTCCGCGCGGCGCCACACCGCGACGTCGACCTCGCGCCCGACGACCACCTCCTCCACGAGCACGCGGTCGTCGACGGCGAAGGCGTTCTCCAGCGCCGGCCGCAGCGCCAGCGCATGGTCCACCAGCGCCACGCCGTGACTCGAACCGGCGCACACCGGCTTGACCACGACGGGTCGACTCCACCGGACGGCGTCGATGCCCGAGCGGGTGACCAGCCGCCCCGGCGCGGTGGCCACGCCCACCGAGTTCGCCACCAGCTTGGTGGCGGCCTTGTCCATCGCGAGCGCGCCCGCGCCCAGGCCCGACCCGACCCAGGGGATCCGAGCCAAATCGCAGAGCGCCGCGAGGGCGCCGTCCTCGCCGCGCGGGCCGTGCACCATCGGGAAGGCGACGTCGCAGCCCGACAGGATCTGCGCGGCACCGGCGAGGCCCACCAGCCGTCCGCCCCGGTCGTGCCAACCGCCGTCGCGACCGATGGTGAGGCCGACCACCTCGTGCCCGGCCGCCGCCAGACCCGTCGCGACGGAGGCGGCCGAGGCCAACGACACCTCGTGCTCGCAGTTGCGGCCACCGCCGATCACCGCGACGCGCATCACGCCCCCACCCCGTAGGCGTGGCGTGCCGGCAGGACGACGCGCGCGGTACGCAGGCCCACTCCCGTGACGATCTCGTGCGGCAGGGTGCCCGACCACGCGGCCCACTCGGTGAGCGTCGGCTCGCCGCGCTCGCCCGTACCGAAGACCGTGACCGGGGCGCCGGGGGAGACCTCGCGCCGCCCGAGGTCGACGACGAGCTGGTCCATCGAGATCAGCCCGACGACGGGGCAGCGGTGCCCCGCGACCACCACGGACGCACGATCGGACGCCGCGCGCGGCAGGCCGTCCGCGTAGCCGAGCGGGACCAGCCCCAGCCGCGTCGCGCGCGTCGTGCGGTGGTCGTGGCCGTAGCCGACCACCGTGCCGGCCGGCACCTCGCGCACCGAGACCAGGCTGGTGCGCAGGGTCGCGGCGGCGTGGAGCGCCGTCGTGCCGGAAGGGTCGATGCCGACCAGCCCGGCGCCGACGCGGCTCATCGTGTGATGCGCGAGCGGGTCGGTCAGCGTCGCCGCGGTCGCCGCGAGGTGACGGTGGCGAGGCCGCAGCCCGGCGCCGCGAGCGATCTCAAGGGCCCAGGCGAACCGGGTGCGCCCCTGCCGGGTGCACAGGTCGTCGGGGTCGGCACAACCGAGGTGACCCATCAGCCCCACCACCCGCACGTCCCCGCGACGCTGGGCGCGTGCCGCCGCGCGGCACAGCGCCGCCCACTGCGCGGGGGCGGCACCGTCGCGCGCCATCCCGACGTCGAGGTGGAGGTGGATCGCGGCCGGCACGGGCCGCGGCGCGCGGCAGATCGTGCCGAGGTGCTCGAGGGAAGGCACCGCGAGCTCGACCCGGTGCCGCACAGCGCCGCTGACGTCGGCATCGAGGGTGTTGAGCCAGCTCAGGATCGGCGCGCCGACACCCTCGGCGCGCAGGGCGAGCGCCTCGCCGATGCCGGTGACGCCGAGACGGGTGGCGCCGTGGGCGAGCGCCGTCCGGGCGACATCGGCGGCGCCATGGCCGAAGCCGTCGGCCTTCACGACCGCCATCAGTTCGCCGGTGGCGCGGGCCGCGAGCAGCCGGGTGTTCGCGGCGACGGCGTCCAGGTCGATCTCGAGGACGGCGTTCACGCGGCGGCCCCCGGTCGCTCGGCGTTCTCGACGGGACCGTAGAGCGCGTGGGGAGCGTCGGTGCGCAGCGCCCAGTAGCGGTCGCCGAAGCTCCAGTGCCACCACTCGGTCGGGTAGTTCACCAGCCCCTGCCCGCCGAGGACGGCCGCAAGGAGGTCGCGGTGCGCGCGGGCGTCGGCGCCGATGCCGTCGGCAGCGAACCAGCAGCGTCCCTCGCTCTCCTCGGGCGTCGCGTCGATCGCCGTGCCCAGGTCGAGCGGCACGCCGTCCGCCGCGACGAGGGTGAGGTCGACCGCGGCACCCGCGACGTGGGGTGCGACGTCCAGCGGTGCGACGAAACGGCTGGTCAGGCGCTCGACCTCGGCGCCGTCGGCCTGCGGGTGGTGAGCACGCACCTGCGCGCGGTACCACTCGATGATGGCGCGCTGCCGGCTCGCCGCGCGGTGGCCCTCGACCACGAGGAGGCCGATACCGGCGGGGAGGTCGCGGTCGGCCGCGAGGAGCCGGTCGATCAGGCCCGCGCGCACCGCCGTCCGGGTGGGGGAGAGGTGGCGCGGCAGTCGGATCAGCGGCTCGCCGCACTCGACCAGCGGCACCGCCGTCACCCGGGGATCGGACAGGAGGATCGTCATGTCCACGACGCTAGGAGCGCGCGGCCCGCCGTCCCTCCCTCTGAGGTACCGGCCTGCGGTACCTGGGTATCGAGGTGGTGACTGGGGTCGGATACCAAACGGATATTGGTAGGTGAACGGCCCCGAAACCGACCGAATCGCCTACCGAAACCCGTTTGGTATCCGCTGCGGTGTCCGGTCCATTTCCACAGGGTAGGGAGGCCAGCCGGCGGTCCACAGCCGGCCGGCTGGCTGATTTCGGCCTCACGTGGGCTGGAGACATCCCGATCATGGGATCTCAGCTATCGGAGGAGCAGCACTTCCGACCGCGGTGTGCTCTGCCGGATGGGCTTCGCGACGCTGTTGCGGTCGACCCTCGTGGGCTGACCGGTCCGACTCGCTGGCAGGCGAGCACCCCGCGCTGGGAGAGGGTCGCTCCGGGGCGGTACGCGCCGAGCGATCGTCCCGCATGCGTCGAGCAACGAATCCTCGACGCCGCCTCGCGGCTGCGGCCCGACGGGTCGCGCGGATGCGTCACTGGGTGGGCCGCACTGCGGATGCGAGGTGCGGCGTACTTCGACGGCGCCGGACCAGCCGGCGCCGACGTCGAGTCGGTCTCGTTGCTCATGACGGCGACGTCCGACTTGAGCGAGATCCCGGGAGTTCGGGTCAGTCGTGCGTGCGTGCCTCGGCACACGATCCACACCGTCGCAGGCGTACCGCTCGCACCGGTGCAGCGGGCTCTACTCGACGAGATCAGAGTGCGTGACTCGCTGGTCCCCGCGGTCCAGGCGATCGACATGACGGCCGCCGCCGGCCTGATCTCGGCATGGCTCTTCGCGGAGTACGTCGGGGCCTGCAACGGTCTGCGCGGTGCACCGCTGGCGCGGCACGCGGCGTCGCTCGCCGTCGATGAGGCGTTGTCACCTCGCGAGACCTGGATGCGGATGATCTGGGTCTGCGACCTCGGGTGGGAGCCGCCGTTGGTCAATCTGCCGATCTTCGACAGGTACGGTCGCTTGATCGGCGTGCCCGACCTGCTCGACCCGATCCGGGGCATCGTGGGTGAGTACGACGGCGCTGTCCACCGAGAGCGCGAGAGGCACCGCCGCGATCTCGAACGGGCCACACGTTTCCGCGACGCCGGGCTCGAGGTTGTCACCGCCGTTGCGGGTGACACCCGTGCAGTCGTGATCGATCGCCTCGCCCGAGCTCGCGCACGCGTCGAGCGGGCGCAGGCCAGCAGCGATGGATCCGCACCGGGTTGGACGACGCGGGCCCCACCTTCCTCTATGCCTGCGCGGTGCGAACTCACCCAGCGTCTTGAGGCCGCCGGTTTGGGGCAGGCGTTGACCGCGCGTCTGTGAGGTGCAGTGTTCGGGGATAGCGAACGTGTTCTGGTAGGGAATATGCCGCCGGGAGGGCTGCAACTCCTGCCGAAACACGTTTGCTATCCCGGAGCGACCACCCGCGCCCGACGGCGACCGAGAGCGGGGACGGCGGGGAGCTCGTCCTCGCGGCGTGGCGAGCGGTGCGTGCCGCCGCGAGCACCGCGGTGGCGTCGGGAGATGACGAAGGCGAGCACGTGGGCCACGGCGGCGAAGAGCTCGGCGGGGATGTGCTGGCCGACGTCGGTGGAGGCGTAGAGCGCGCGCGCCAGCGGTACGTCCTGCACGAGCGGGACGTCGTGCTCGGCGGCGACCTCGCGGATACGGGCGGCGATCGCTCCGGCACCACGGGCGACGACGACGGGGGCGCCGTCCTCGGGGCGATAGCGCAGGGCGACGGCGACGTGGGTGGGGTTGACCATCACGACGTCGGCGGTCGGGACGTCGGCCATCATCCGGTTGCGGGCGGCGGCGAGCTGCCGGGCACGGATGGCGCCCTTGATGAGCGGATCTCCCTCGGACTGCTTGTGCTCGCGCTTGACCTCGTCCTTGCTCATCTTCGTCTGCTTGAGGGTGCGGCGTCGCATTACGCCGTAGTCGACGGCGGCCATCAGCACACCCGCGACGGCCACGGTGCGGACCAGGCTCATCAGCTCGGCCACGGCACCGTCGACGACGACGTCGAGCGGCACGAGGCCGCCGAGCATCGGCATCATCGCCTGGATGGATCCGTAGGCCAGGATCGCGACGAGGGAGCACTTGACCAGCATCTTGGCGCCCTCCCACAGCGAGTGCGGGCCGAAGACACGCTTGGCGCCCTTGATCGGGTTGAGCTTGGACGCCGACGGCTTGACCGACTTCGTGGCCAGGTAGAAGCCGCCCTGGGCGAGTGTCCCCGCGACGCTGAGCAGCATGATCCCCGAGCCCAGCGCGACCAGGACGAGGAACACGTGGGTCGCGGCGCTGCCGAGCAGCTCGAGGGCGTCGGCGGTCTCGGGCTCCTCCAGGGTGCGCAGCGAGCGCTCCATGATCTCCGAGATCGCGGTCAGCTCGTAGCGGGCCAGCGGCGGCAGCGCCAGGGTGAACAACAGCATCGCCGACCACGCGCCCAACTCCTGGGTGCGTGCGACCTGGCCCTCCTTGCGAGCCTCCTTGAGGCGCTTGGGGGTCGGCTTCTCGGTCTTCTCCCCACCCTCCTTGCTCACCGACGCTCACCGCCCCGTCGGGCCTCGCCGCTCATCCGCCGCCTCCCGCGATCGTTCCGATCGCCTCCAGGGCCAGCTCGGTGAGTCGATCGATGGCCTCGGGCAGCACCGGGAAGGAGAGCCCGACCAGCAGCAGGGTGAGTCCGATCTTGGCCGGGAACATCACATTGATGGCCTGGAGTTGCGGGGCGACCTTGGTCATCAGGGCCAGCCCGAGATCGGCGACGAACAGCACCGCGATCATCGGCAGCGCGATCTGCACCGCCGTCACGAAGAAGACGCCGAACGCGCGCGCGACGACGCCGTAGCTGCCCTCGATGTCGGGGGAGTCGCCGATCGGCAGCATCTCGAAGGTGCGGAGCAGACCGCCGATCACCAGCAGGTGCCCGCCGGAGACGAAGAGCAGCACGACGGCGAGCATCTGGTGGAACTTGCCGAAGACGGTCGAGGAGTTCATCCCGAGCGGGTCGAAGCCCTGGGCGAGCGAGAAGCCGCCGAAGACGTCGATCAGGCCGCCGGCCGCCGTGACCGCGGTGAAGAGCAACATCGTGACGAAGCCCATCGCGAGACCGATCGCGGTCTGGGTCAGCGCCGTGACGAGCAGCGCCCCCTCGCTCGCGGGAATCTCCGAGCCCGACAGCGATCCCGCGACGACGAAGGACAGCGCCAAGCTCAAGATCACCTTCGCCATCATCGGCACCGCGCGCGAGGAGAACGGCGGGACGACGGCGAACCACGCGCCGATGCGCAACGAGGCCAGCAGGAACGCCAGCGCCGGTTCGCCGGCGATCGTGATCGTCATGCCAGGTCCACCCGCCGCCCGCTCAGGCCAGCAGGCTCGGGATCATCCCGAACAGCTCGTTGGTGAAGTTCACCAGGGTGTGCAGCATCCAGTTGCCGCTGACGAGCAGCGCGACGCCGACGGCGACCACCTTCGGCACGAACGCGAGGGTGAACTCCTGGATCTGGGTCATGGACTGGAACAGGGAGACGACGAACCCCACGCTCAGCGCGGTCGCCAGGATCGGCGCCGAGAGCTTGAGCGTGACGAGCATCGTCTTCATCGCGATCTCGATGACAGCGGTATCGGTCACGTCGCTCACCCGCTCCCGTAGCTGCTGACCAACGAGGTGACGACCAGCCCCCAGCCATCGACCAGGACGAACAGCAGCAACTTGAACGGCAGCGACACCATCACCGGCGGCATCATCATCATGCCGAGTGCCATCAGCGCCCCGCTCACGACGATGTCGATCACCAGGAACGGGATGAAGATGATGAAGCCGATGATGAACGCCTGCTTGAGCTCGCTCAGCACGAACGCGGGCACCAGGGTGCTCAGCGGGACGTCGTCGCGGGTCTCGGGCAGGTCGCGTCGGGCGACGTCGGTGAGCAGCTTCAGCTCGTCGTCCCCGGTCTGGTCGAGCATGAACTCCCGCAGCGGCACCACGCCGGACTCGAAGGCCTGGGACGCCGAGAGGTCGCCGTCCAGGTAGGGCTGCAGGCCGGCGTCGTTGATGCCGGAGAGGACCGGCGCCATGATGAACAGGCTCAGGAAGAGCGCGAGGCCCGCGAGCACCTGGTTCGGTGGTGTCTGCTGCAGCCCGAGCGCGTTGCGGGTCAGCCCGAGCACCACCAGGATCTTGGTGAACGAGGTGCAGGTCAGCACGATCGCGGGCGCGAGCGAGAGCAGCGTCAGCACCAGGATCAGCGTCACCGAGGAGCTGGGCTTGTCGGTGAGCCCGTCGACGTCGATGACGACACCGTTGCCGCTCGCGCCGTCGGGGCCGCTCGGGCCGGCCGGTCCCTCAGGGCCGCTCGTGCCGGGTGCGTCGAGCTGCTCCAGGTCGGCCAGGGCGTCGAGCTCGACGCTGGGCAGGTCGAGGCTCGGCACGGTGTCACCGAGCAGGCTCTTGCTCGGCACCCGGCCGGCGCCGTCGGGCTCGGCGGCTGCGGGCGGGCCCCGCCGGCCGGGGCG
>NZ_JAHRHK010000025.1 GCF_021246465.1 Nocardioides sp. R-C-SC26
ACCTTCCCGCGGGTCCTGGCGCGCTACGTGCGCGAACGGGGTGTGCTCGACTGGCCTGAGGCGGCCCACCGGATGACCGGTCTGCCGGCCGCGGCGTTCGGGGTTCCCGACCGCGGCGTGGTGCGGCCCGGAGCCGTCGCCGACCTCGTCGCCTTCGACCCCCTCGCCGTCGCCGATCGCGCGACGTACGCCGACCCGCTGCGACCGCCGGTCGGCATCGGCTGGGTCATGCAGGCGGGGCGGCTCGCCGCCCTCGACGGCACCTGGACCGGTCGGCGCGCCGGCATCCGGCTCAGCCCGGACTGATCCGCCGGCCCCACGGCGCCATCCAGCTCCCGAACCGCACCCCCACCCCCTCCCGAAAGGCACCACGATGACCCTGACGACCGGCACCACCCGCAGCGGACGCCGTCCGCTGCGCACCCTGTTCGCGCTCGGCGCCGTCTCGGCCATGCTGCTGACCGCGTGTGGCGGCGAGGACGACAAGGACACCGGACCCGACCTGAGCAAGGCCGACCAGTCGTTGCGCGACCTGCTCCCGGCCGATGTGATCGAGGCCGGCGAACTCCAGATCGCCTCCGACATCCCCTACCCGCCGTACGAGTTCTACGACACCGACGGCAAGACCCTGCTCGGCGTCGACCCCGAGCTCGCGGAGAAGATGGGCGAGTTGCTCGGCATCGACTTCGTCTTCAACGTCGTGGCCTTCGACACCATGATCCCGGCCATGGAGGCCGGCAAGTTCGACATCGCGATGACCGGGATGGCCGACACCGTCGAGCGCCAGAAGAAGGTCGACTTCGTCGACTACATGTCCAACGGCGGATCGTTCCTGGTGATGGCAGACGGCGACGTCAAGCCGACCGAGCTCGCAGGTCTGTGCGGTACGACCGTCGGTGCGCAGTCGGGCACCGTGATCACCCAGGTGCTCAAGCAGAACGCCGGCGCCTGTCCGGCGGCGGCCGCGCTGGAGATCAAGGAGTTCACCCAGCAGGACGACATCATCTCGGCGCTGCGCAGCGGTCGGCTCGACGTGGCCGTGATCCCGTCCGGGTCGGCGGCCTACCTGGTGAAGACCACCGGGGACGAGTTCGAGGTGACCCTCACGGTGCCCGGTGGCCCGCTCGGCATCAGCGTGCCCAAGGGCAACGACGAGCTCGTCGAGGCCCTGCGCGCCACGCTGCAGAAGCTGATGGACGACGGCACCTACGAAGAGGTGCTCGACAAGTACGGCCTGATGGAGGACAACTCCTGGCCGAAGGCCGAGGTCAACGCCGGCACCGAGTGACTCCGGTGGCCGGCCGGTGGGACCTGCCGGCCGGCCATCGGTCCGTGCCGCCAGATTCCCCGTAGTCCCCGTAGTGCTCCGAGGGATCGGGGCGACCCAGACGACGAGCCGCGACGAGACCGGCCGAGAGGGAGATGCGACGTGAGAGGTCAGACGTGGAGGGCGAGATGACCGTCCGCAACGGGAGCCGCACGGTGGCGCTCGACGGGCCGGGCGGCGAGTTCGGTGACGGCGCGGCCGGGCGGGTGCCTGACGTCGTCCCCGTACGACCGTTGCGCCGGCCGGGCAGGTGGGTCGCCACGGTCGTGGTGGCGGTGCTGGCCGCCGCCGGCATCTACTCGGTGGCGACCAACGAGCGTTTCGAGTGGGACGTCGCCTGGGAGTACTTCCGCTCCGAGCAGCTCATCGACGGCGCGTTGATGACGCTGCGGTTGACGGTCTTCGCGATGGCGATCGGCATCGCGCTCGGCATCGTCGTCGCGGTGATGCGCCAGTCCGGGGTGTGGCTGGTCGAGCGGGTGGCCGACTTCTACGTCTGGTTCTTCCGCGGCACACCCGTCCTGGTGCAGATCTTCTTCTGGTACAACATCGCCTCGCTCTATCCCGACCTGAACCTCGGCATCCCGGGCATGGACCCCTGGCTCAGCGTCGATGCCAACGAGGCGATCACGCCGCTGATGGCCGCGATGCTGGCGCTCGGTCTCAACGAGGGCGCCTACATGTCCGAGATCGTGCGAGCCGGTCTGCTCTCGGTCGACGAGGGCCAGATGGAGGCGGCCCAGTCGCTCGGCATGTCGCGGCTGCGGGCGCTGCGCCGAGTCGTGCTGCCCCAGGCGATGCGGGTGATTATTCCGCCGACCGGCAACGAGACGATCGGCATGCTCAAGGCGACGGCGTTGGTCAGCGTCGTCGCCGTCGCCGACCTGCTCTACTCCACCCAGGTGATCATCGCGATGACCTTCCAGACGATTCCGCTGCTCATCGCCGCGAGCGCCTGGTACATCGTGATGACCACGGTCCTCTCGATCGGGCAGGGCTGGCTGGAGCGGCACTTCTCCCGCGGTGCGCTGGCACATCCGCCCGACCCGTTCTGGGTGCGGTGGCGCACGACGATGACCCGCTTCCACGCGCCGCGGCCCGTCCAGAGGACCGCGGCGACCGAACCCGACCAGGTCGAGGGGGGACCGCGATGAGCGAGCCCATCGTGAAGATCCGTGACGTCCACAAGAGCTTCGGACGCAACCACGTGCTGCGCGGAGTGTCACTCGATGTCGCGGCCGGCGAGGTCTGCTGCGTTATCGGGCCCTCGGGCTCGGGCAAGTCGACCCTGCTGCGCTGCATCAACCATCTGGAGAAGGTGAACGGAGGCCGGATCTGGGTCGAGGGGCAGATGGTCGGCTACGCCGACCACGGCGACCACCTGCGGGAGCTCCCCGACCGCGAGGTGCACCGGCGCCGCGCCAGGATCGGGATGGTCTTCCAGCGCTTCAACCTCTTCCCCCACAAGACCGCGTTGGAGAACCTCGTCGAGGCACCCATCGGCGTGCTGAGGGAGCCACGCGCCGAAGCCGAGGCGCGAGCACGCGCCCTGCTGGAGCGGGTGGGCCTGGCCGACAAGGTCGACGCCTACCCCCGACACCTCTCCGGCGGGCAGCAGCAACGGGTGGCGATCGCCCGAGCGCTGGCGATGCGGCCGCAGGTGATGCTCTTCGACGAGCCCACCAGCGCCCTGGACCCCGAGCTCGTCGGCGAGGTGCTCGCGGCGATGAAGGACCTCGCGATGGAGGGCATGACCATGGTCGTGGTCACCCACGAGATCGAGTTCGCGCGCGAGGTCGGCGACCGGGTGGTCTTCATGGACCAGGGCGTCATCGTCGAGGAGGGCACTCCCGACCAGGTACTCGGCGACCCCCAGCACGCGCGCACCCAGCACTTCCTCGCGCGGGTCGGCTGATGCGCGCCGTCGACCTGCTCTCGCCGCCAGCGCGTGCGTTCCTGAAGACCCGTCCCTTCGGGGGAATCCCGCCGCTGCCGCGCCCCGACCTCTGGCTGCCGCGCGTGCGCGCCCAGCAGGCACGCGACCGTCGCGCGGAGGTCGAGACGGTGGCTCGGGCGCATCTCGAGCCGGCCGTGCACGGCACCTGCGCCGACGTTCCGGTGGTCACGTGGACACCGCGCGAGCCGGCCCCCGGTGCGGGCAGCCTGGTCTACCTCCACGGGGGCGCGTACGTGCTCGGCTCGGCCTACGACGTCAGCGGCGCGCTGCTCGCCGCCACGACCGGACGGCGGGTGGTGAGCCTCGACTACAGCCTCGCGCCCGAGGCCGTCTACCCCGTCGCGCTGGAGGAGTCGATCGCGGTGTGGTCGGCGCTGCGTGCCGATCAGACCGGCCCGCTCGGGCTGGTCGGCGTCTCGGCCGGCGGCAACCTCGCGTTGGCCACGGTGCTCGAGCTGGCAGCGCGGCGGGTGCCGCTGCCCGACGTCCTCGGACTGATGACGCCGTGCGTGGACCTCCGGCTCGTCGGCGACAGCCACGAGTCGAACCGGCGCCGCGATCCGGTGCTGGCGAGCCGCCGTCAGATCGAGATGGCAGTGCGACTGTTCCTGGCAGGCGCCGATCCGCTCGACCCGCTGGTGAGCCCGGTGTTCGCCGACTTCGGTGCCGTGGACGGCTGGCCGCCCACGATGATCACCACCGGTACCCGCGACCTGCTGCTCAGCGATGCGACGCGCCTGTACTGGCGGATGCGCGATGGCGGCGCCGAGGTGCACCTGCGCGTGTGGGAGGGCATGTGGCACGGCTTCACCTCCGAGTCCGAGGTTCCCGAGGGGGAGCTCGGGCGTCGTGAGCTCGGCGCCTTCCTCGTCGAGGGCCTCCAGCAGGCGGCGACGTGAGCGCGCCGGAGTCGCTCGCCACGCCGGCCCAGCGGTTGGCCGCGCTGGTGCGGCATCGCACCGTGAGCGAGCCGGACGAGCACGACCCGGCCGCCTTCGCGGCGTTCCGCGAGACCTTCGCCGCTGCCTACCCGCGCCTGCACGGGCTCGAGACGGTCTGCTTCGACGACGGCACCCTGCTCTTCCATCTGCCGGGGGAGTCCCCCGAGCGCCCGATGGTGCTGATGGCCCATCACGACGTCGTCCCGGCTCCGGCCGAGCAGTGGTCCTTCGATCCGTTCGCCGGCGTCGTCACCGACACCGAGGTCTTCGGCCGGGGCACGCTGGACGACAAGGGGCCGCTGGTGTGCATCGCGGAGGCGGTCGAGCGTCTGCTGGGTGGGGAAGAGCGCCCCGCCCACGACGTCTGGGTGCTCTCCGGGGCCGATGAGGAGACCGTCGGGTACGGCGCCTCACGTGCGGCCGACCATCTTCGTGACCGCGGCGTCCACCCCTGGCTGGTGGCCGACGAGGGCGGCGCCATCGTCACCGACCACGTGCCGGGGGCCACCGGCCCGGTGGCCCTGGTCGGCGTCGCGGAGAAGGGCAGCGTCGACGTCGGGCTGCTCGCGATCGGCGGTGGCGGGCACACCTCGATCCCCCTGCCGGACGGCGCCGTGGCGCGGCTGGCGCGCGCGATCGTGGCGATCGACGAGCACGCACCCGAGCTCCTGGTCAGCCGCGCCGTGGAGGCCATGGCGGCCGCCCTCGGGCTGGGCGCGCTCGACGCAGGCGAACTGGGTGAGCTGCTCCGTGGGATGAGCCACGAGACGGCGGCGCTCGTCTCGACCACGATGGCCGTGACCCGGCTCAGCGGCAGCCCCGCCGACAACGTCGTCGCCTCGGAGGCCCGCGCGACGGTCAACGTGCGGCTGGCGCCCGGTGATGATCGCGCTCGCCTGCGCGAGCGTCTGGAGAAGCTGCTAGCGCCGCACGGCGTCCTCGTGGACTGGATGCGCGGCGACGATCCGTCGCCGGTGTCGCGCACCGAGGGTCCTCAGTGGGCGCACGTCGTCCGTGCAGCCGGAGCGCTGGGCGACCACCCGGTGGTGCCGTACGTGCAGACCGGCGCGACCGACAGCCGGTTCTTCAGCCGCTTCTGCGACGCCGTATACCGGTTCGCGCCGCTGTCCATGGACGCCGGGCAGCGCGCCAGCATCCACGGCCCGGACGAGCGCGTGAGCATCGCCAGCCTCGAGCTGGGGGCGGAGTATCACCGCAGTCTGCTGCTCCACCCGTGGTAGCCGGCCAGGCGCCGCAGCGGGAACGAGAGACGGGGTGGGTCGGCACCGACCGGTGCCGACCCACCCCGTTCACACGCGAGTGGAGCCGCGCTCAGCAGATCAGAGGCCCTGCTTCATCGCTGTGCGCAGGTCCTTGTTGAGCTGGGAGATCACGTCGAGCGGGATCTCCTTGGGGCACGCGCTGGCGCACTCACCGATGTTGGTGCAGCCGCCGAAACCCTCGTGGTCGTGCTGCCCGACCATATCGACCACGCGCGACCAGCGCTCCGGCTGGCCCTGCGGCAGCTCACCGAGGTGGGTGATCTTGGCGCCGAGGAACAGCGAGGCCGACCCGTTCGGGCAGGCGGCGACGCACGCACCGCAGCCGATGCAGGTGGCGACGTTGAACGCGCGCATGGCCTTGTCACGCGGAGCCGGCACCGAGTTGGCCTCGGGCGCGGAGCCGGTGTTGGCGGAGATGAAGCCGCCGGACTGGATGATCCGGTCGAACGCCGAACGGTCGACGACCAGGTCCTTGATGACCGGGAAGGGGTCGGCGCGCCACGGCTCGATGGTGATCGTGTCGCCGTCGGAGAACGAGCGCATGTGCAGCTGGCAGGTCGTGGTGACCTCCGGCCCGTGCGCCTCGCCGTTGATCATCAGCGAGCACATGCCGCAGATGCCCTCACGACAGTCGTGGTCGAAGGCCACCGGCTCCTCGCCCTGGGTGACGAGCTGCTCGTTGAGCAGGTCGAGCATCTCCAGGAACGACATGTCGGGGGAGACGCCGTCGAGGGGATAGGTCTTGATCTCGCCCTGGGCGGTCGCGTTCGCCTGTCGCCAGACCTTGAGCGTGAGCTTCACTTGTAGGACCTCTGCTTCATCTCGATCGCCGTGTAGATCAGGTCTTCCTTGTGGAGGACCGGCTGGCCACCCTCGTTGGAGTCGCCGCCCCACTCCCACGCCGCGACGTAGGCGAATTCCTCGTCGTGGCGCAGCGCCTCGCCGTCCTCGGTCTGGGACTCGCCCCGGAAGTGGCCGCCGCACGACTCGCGGCGGTTGAGCGCGTCGACGCACATGAGCTCGCCCAGCTCCAGGAAGTCGGCCACGCGGCCGGCCTTCTCCAGGTCCTGGTTGAGGTTGTCGGAGGCGCCCAGCACCTTGACGTTGGTCCAGAAGTCCGCACGCAGCTCGCGGATCTTGGAGATGGCCAGCTTCAGGCCCTCCTCGGTGCGCTCCATGCCGCAGTACTCCCACATGATGGCGCCGAGCTCCTTGTGGTAGCTCTCCACCGAGCGGGTGCCCTGGATCGCGAGGAACTTCGAGACCCGCTCCTCGACCGCGCGCTGGGCGGCGACGACCTCGGGGTGGTCCGCCGCGACCTTCTCGAACGGACCGTCGGCGAGGTAGTCGCGGATGGTGTTGGGGAGCACGAAGTAGCCGTCGGCCAGGCCCTGCATCAGCGCCGAGGCACCGAGGCGGTTGGCGCCGTGGTCGGAGAAGTTCGCCTCACCGGTGACGAAGAGGCCCTCGATGTTGGACTGCAGGTGGTAGTCGACCCACAGGCCGCCCATCACGTAGTGCACCGCGGGGTAGATCCGCATCGGCGTCTCGTACGGGTTCTCCCCGGTGATCCGGGCGTACATGTCGAGGAGGTTGTCGTACTTCTCCTCCACCCCGTGCTTGCCCAGGCGGGCGATCGCGTCGGCGAAGTCGAGGTAGACGCCGCGGCGCACCATCCGCTGCTCGCCGTCGGGGCCGATCTCGGCGACCTGGGGACCGACACCGCGGCCCTCGTCGCACATGTACTTCGCGGCCCGCGAGGCGATGTCGCGCGGCACCAGGTTGCCGAAGGAGGGGTAGATGCGCTCGAGGAAGTAGTCGCGGTCCTCCTCGGGGATCTCCCGGGGGTCCTTCTCGCAGTCCGCGACGTTCTTGGGCACCCAGATCCGACCGTCGTTGCGCAGCGACTCCGACATCAGCGTCAGCTTCGACTGGTGGCTGCCGGTGACCGGGATGCAGGTGGGGTGGATCTGCGTGTAGCAAGGGTTGGCCATGTAGGCGCCCTTGCGGTGCGCACGCCACGCTGCGGTGACGTTGGATCCCATGGCGTTGGTCGAGAGGTAGAAGACGTTGCCGTACCCGCCCGAGGCCAGGACGACGACGTCGGCCAGGTGGGTCTCGATCGCGCCGGTGACCATGTCGCGGGTGACGATCCCGCGGGCCTTGCCGTCGACGACGATCAGCTCGAGCATCTCGTGGCGGGTGAACTGCTCCACGGTGCCGGCGGCGACCTGGCGCTCCATGGCCTGGTAGGCGCCGATCAGCAACTGCTGGCCGGTCTGGCCCCGCGCGTAGAAGGTGCGCGAGACCTGCACGCCGCCGAAGGACCGGTTGTCGAGGAGGCCGCCGTACTCGCGGGCGAACGGGACGCCCTGGGCCACGCACTGGTCGATGATGTTCGCGCTGACCTCGGCCAGGCGGTACACGTTGTTCTCGCGGGCACGGTAGTCGCCGCCCTTGACCGTGTCGTAGAAGAGACGGAACGTGGAGTCGCCGTCCTCCTTGTAGTTCTTGGCGGCGTTGATGCCGCCCTGCGCGGCGATCGAGTGCGCCCGGCGCGGGGAGTCCTGGTAGCAGAAGGACTTCACGTTGTAGCCGGCCTCGCCGAGCGTCGCGGCCGCAGCGCCACCGGCCAGGCCGGTGCCGACGATGATGATGTCGAGCTTGCGGCGGTTGGCGGGGTTGACCAGTCGGTTCTCGAACTTGCGCGTGGTCCAGCGGTCCTTGATCGGGCCGGCGGGAGCGACGGGGTCGACGATGTTCTCGCCGAGGACGTAGAAGCCCTGCGCGTCGTCGGAGATCTGGTTCGACGGGCCGTTGAGCGGGGTGAGTCCGTCGTGGAGGGTGGATCCAGCCATGGCGTGGACTCCTTACTTCTCGATGATGCCGAGCAGGACGGACAGGGGAACGGCGGAGAAGCCGCCGGCGACGACGACGGCCAGCACCCAGCCCGCGGTCTTCGCGCGCTGGCGCGAGCTCGCCGTGTTGGTCAGGCCGAGAGTCTGCAGTGCGCTCCACGTGCCGTGGTGCAGGTGGAAAGCCAGCGCGACCATCGCGACCAGGTAGATGATCGTCATCCACCACACGTCGAAGGTGTCGACCAGCAGGCTGTAGGGGTCGCCTGCCGCGGCGCCCGTCTCACCCGTCTGCACGTTCACCTTGCCGAAGGTGAAGTTGACCAGGTGCCAGATGATGAAGAGCAGCAGCGTCGCCCCGCCCCAGCGCATCGTGCGCGAGGAGAGCGAGGAGCCCTTGTTCTTCTTCACCGCGTACTTGACCGTGCGGGCCTGCCCGGCGCGGCGGGCGAGCACGACGGCGCACACCACGTGCACGATCAGCGCGGCCAGGAGCCCCACGCGCATGATCCAGATGAAGCCCTCATAGGGGAGCAGCGGCTCGCCGAGCTCGCGCAGGTGATGCGCGTACTCGTTGAACTTCTCCTGGCCACCGAAGGCCTTGAGGTTGCCGTACATGTGCCCCAGAACGAAGCCGATGAAGGCTGCGCCGCTGGCGGCCATGAGGAGCTTCAGGGCGATGGTCGATCGCGTCGAGCGCGATCCCTTCGCCAGGGACTTCGAAGGTGTCGTCACTGCCACAGAGGAACACTCTACGACCGCTCAGGCCTCTGGTGTGACGTGAACCATGCGAGATCGGTGTGACATAGGTCCGGTTAGGACACCCTCACACGACGATTCGCCGAGGCGAGCTCGCGATAGGTGGCCGCCAACTCGTCGACGGCGACGCTCCAGGACCTCGCCGCGGCGAGCTCGCGTCCTCGCCGTCCGAGGAGGTCGCGCCGGGAGTCTCCGGCCACCATGGCGACGGCGCGCGCCAGGGCGCGGGGCTCGGAGGCGTCGTAGGCCAGGCCGTTCTCGAGCGGCCGCACGACGTCGCGGGCACCACCGGCGCGCGGTGCGATGACCGGCACGCCGGCGGCGCCCCCCTCGCGCAGGGCGTGTGAGCAGGTCTCGTGCTCACCGGGGTGCACCAGCAGGTCGAGGCTGGGCATCGCGATGGTGAGGTCGCCGGTGTGCAGGGTCCCGGTGAACTTGGCACCGGGGAGGCGGGACTCGAGCCAGCCGCGCTGCGACCCGTCCCCGATGACGACCGGCCGGATGCCCGGAACCTCGGCGAGCTCGGCCAGCCGCCGCACGCCGTGGCGCTTCTCCAGACGGCCGACGAACCCGACGACGACCAGCGGGCCCTGGGCCGAGCGTGCCCGCGACCAGGAGTCGTGCAACCACTGGTCGCGCAGGTCGGGAGTGAACGCGGCAGCGTCGACGCCGGGACGCCACAGCTGCGCGCCGACGCCGAACTCGTTCAGCCGGTCGACCATCCAGGTCGAGGTGACCAGCACTCGGTCCGCGCGCTCGGCGATGCGGTTGCGCCAGTAGTCGGCGCTGAGGTCGAGCACCGGCGACTGTTCGACGACCAGGGTGGGGATGCCGTCGGCGTGGCAGTGCTTGAGGGCCTTGCGCCCGAGCGCGCCCGGCGAGGCGATGTGCACGACGTCCGGGGCGAACTGGTCGATGGCGGCACGGACCTGAGGCCCGGTGGGCTCGAGTGGTCGGATCCGCACGACCTGGCTCGTGCGGTATGTCGTCAGGCCGGGGCTGGGCGCGATGACCCGCACGGTGTGACCCAGGTCGACGAGCCGGTCGGCGACGGCCTTGAGCGTGGTCGTGGTGCCGTCCACCGCGGGGTAGAAGGTCTCCGTCACGAGCGCGATCCTCATGACCTCAGGTTTCCTCGCGCCGGGGGCTGATCGGTGCCGCGGATGTGGACCGGGAGTGAACGCTGGGGAACGAACGTCGGGCATCGCCAGGGCGGTGCCGGGCCGGGTCAGCCCCGGCGGGCCATCGCCTCGAGCCGGGCGATCCGCTCGCGCATCGGGGGATGTGTGGCGAAGAGATCCTTCACGCCGCTTCCGCGGAACGGGTTGGCGATCATCATGTGACTCGCGCTGACCAGCTGGGGCTCGGGGCGCAGAGGACGTGCCGCGACGCCGTGCTCGAGCTTGTTCAGGGCCGAGGCGAGCGCGAGAGGGTCCCCGCACAGCCGCGCGCCGTCCTCGTCGGCGTCGTACTCGCGAGTGCGACTGATCGCCATCTGCACCACACCGGCGGCCAACGGGCCGAGGATCATCAGCCCGATCGCCGCGATCGGGTTCGGCCGGTTCTCGTCGTTGCCGCCGAAGAACAGGCCGAAGTGCGCGAGGAACGTGATGGCGCTGGCCAGCGCACCGGCCACCGAGGAGGTGAGGATGTCGCGGTTGTACACGTGCATCAGCTCATGGGCCAGGACGCCGCGCAGCTCTCGCTCGTCCAGCAGTTCGAGGATCCCGGTGGTGCAGCAGACCGCCGAGTTGGCCGGGTTGCGACCGGTCGCGAAGGCGTTGGGTGCTGCGGTGGGGGAGACGTAGAGGCGCGGCATCGGCTGCTGCGCTCGCGCCGAGAGCTCGCGCACGATCCGGTACATGGCGGGCTGCTCGGCCTCGGTCACCGGTCGTGCCCGCATCGCGCGCAGCGCGAGCTTGTCGGAGTTCCAGTACCCGTAGGCGTTCATGCCCAGTGCGAGCACGAGGGCGATGAGCAGTCCGCCGCGGCCGAACAGGCCGCCCACGAGGATCACCGCGGCGGACAACCCACCGAGGAGGAGGGCGGTCTTGAGACCGTTGTGGTGGCGGTGCCCGATGGGAGAGGAGTGCTGATGGCTCACATCAGGTCCAACGAGTGGGTGCTCTCCAGTCGTTCCCGCCGTCGGGGTGATCTCAGCGTCCTCACAGGTCAGGCCCGACGAGCGGTCGGGGACCTGCTCGTCGCGGATCTCAGATGCCGACGCCGAGGAAGGTGATCCGTGCCGACATCGCACCGCTCGAGCGCTTGGTGCACGTGTACGTGGTGCGCCCGTCGTCGCGGCCGGCCTTGCGCACGCAGGTGAAGCCCGTGAAGGAGTAACGGGGCTCGCCCTGCTCACGCTCGGCACGTGCGGCGACCTTCCTCGCCGTCGGGCAGGCGACCCGGTCGGCGCGGATCTTCTGCACGCCGTAGTGGCCGCTGCCCACCGTGGTGCCGGGGCTGAAGCTGACCTCGCCGCAGTCGGTCCAGGCGGCCGCGTAGGCAGGGGCGGAGAGCGCCGACGGCGGGAGGGGAGCCACCGTGAGGACGGCGGCCGCTGCCACGGCCGCGAGGGAGCGGGTCGTCATGACCGCACGCTACGCCCGGACAGAGACGATGGACAGGGGATCGGACCTCGCTCGGGAGCGAGATGCCTGCGGTGGCGACCGTCCAGAAACCCCATGTCGTGATCGGGGTGGGTGCGGCGCATCCTAAAGTTCGCCTCATGACATCGGGGACCACGGAGCCGGCGGCGCCGGTCGACGAGCCGGACCGTCTCGATCTCGCCCAGCCCGAGGACACCGCCACCCGCGCGGACTGGGAGGCCGAGACGGCGAAGGTGCTGCGCAAGACCAAGCGCCTGGGCGACGACGACGCCGACGAGCTCGTCTGGAGCAAGCTCACCCGCACCACGCTCGACGGCATCGCCGTCACCCCGCTCGGCACGCCGGATCTGCTCGACGACCTCGCCACCGCTGGTCGCCCGACCCGCGTCGGCGCGTGGGACATCCGCGCCCACCACGGCGCGGGTGAGGCGAAGCTGGTCAACGAGGCCGCCTTGGTCGACCTCGAGGGCGGAGTGACCTCCTTGTGGCTGGGCGTCGATGCCGACACCGACTACGCAGCCCTCCTCGACCAGGTGCTGCTCGACCTGGCACCCGTCGTCCTCGACGCGCCGGCGGAGGCCCAGTCGGCCGCCGCGACCCGTTTCGTGGAGTACCTGGCCGGCCGCGAGGTGCACCCCGACACGAATCTCGGCGTCGACGCCTCCTCGGCCACCCCCGAGATCGCCGACACGGCGCTGAAGGCCGGAGTCGTGGCGTTCGTGGTCGACGCGACGCGCGTGCACGACCGCGGCGCCTCCGACGCCCAGGAGCTGGCCTACAGCCTTCTCGTCGCCGCCCGCTACCTGCGCAGCCTCACCGACGCCGGAGTCGCGCTCGCGGACGCCGCAGGGCTCGTCGAGTTCCGCTATGCCGCGACCGGAGAGCAGTTCCCCACGATCGCCAAGCTGCGCGCCGCGCGCCGGCTCTGGGCCCGGATGCTCGAGCTGAGCGGCGCGGAGCTGGTCGACCAGCGTCAGCACGCGGTCACCAGCCGCCCGATGATGAGCACGTTCGACCCGTGGGTGAACATGCTGCGCACGACCGTCGCGGCGTTCGCCGCCGGCGTCGGCGGTGCGGACGCCGTCACGGTGCTGCCGTTCGACAGTGCGCTCGGTCGCCCGGACGGGTTCGCCCGCCGGATCGCCCGCAACACCTCGCACCTGCTGATCGAGGAGTCGCACGTCGCCAAGGTCGCCGACCCGGCCGGCGGCTCGTACGCGGTCGAGAAGCTGACCGACGACCTCGCCGTCACCGCGTGGCGGATCTTCGGCGAACTCGAGGAGGGGGCCGACCTCGATGCGTTGATCGACGAGGTGGTCGCGGCCCGCGAGAAGCAGGTCGCCACCCGCAAGCGTCCGCTGACCGGTGTCAGCGAGTTCCCGAACCTGGGCGAGTCGCTGCCCGAGCGCGTGCCGGACGGCACCTGGGACGACGTCCGCCCCTACGGCGCGAGCTTCGAGGCGCTGCGCCTCGCGCCCGCCGCGCGGCCGGTGTTCCTGGCGACGCTGGGCACGATCGCCCAGCACACCGCGCGCGCGACCTTCGCCAGCAATCTGTTCGCCGCGGGTGGCGTCGCGGTCGAGGTCGCCGGGCCCACCGACGGTGTCGACGCCCTGCTCGCGGCCTACGCCGGTCAGCCGGTGGTGTGCCTGGCGGGCTCGGACGCCGCCTACGCGGAGTGGGGCGCCGAGGCGGCCACGGCGCTGCGCGGTGCCGGTGCGACGCACGTGATCATCGCGGGCAAGGCGGCCGACTACGCCGACGACGCCTGCAGCATGGGAGTGGACGCGTTGGCGTTCCTGGGCCGGACGCGGGAGGCGTTGGCATGAGTACGGTTCCGAAGAGCTTCGCGGGGCTCGACCTGGGTGGTGCGGCTACCCCCACGACCGCGGTCGCCGCGGGTGAGTCCTGGGCCTCGCCCGAGGGCATCGACATCCTGCCGATGTACGGCCCCGAGCACCTCGAGGGTCTCGACGCGCTGGGCACGTGGCCGGGCCTGAGCCCGTTCCTGCGCGGGCCCTACCCGACGATGTACACCACGCAGCCGTGGACGGTCCGTCAGTACGCCGGCTTCTCCACCGCAGAGGAGTCCAACGCGTTCTACCGCCGCAACCTTGCAGCCGGTCAGAAGGGCCTCTCGGTGGCCTTCGACCTGGCGACGCACCGCGGCTACGACTCCGACCACCCGCGTGTGCGCGGCGACGTCGGCATGGCCGGCGTGGCGATCGACTCGATCTACGACACCCGGGTGCTCTTCGACGGGATCCCGCTCGACGAGATGTCGGTGTCGATGACGATGAACGGCGCCGTGCTTCCGGTGCTCGCGCTCTACGTCGTCGCGGCCGAGGAGCAGGGGGTGAAGCCGAGCCAGCTCGCGGGGACGATCCAGAACGACATCCTCAAGGAGTTCATGGTCCGCAACACCTACATCTATCCGCCGTCGCCGTCGATGCGGATCATCTCCGACATCTTCGCCTACACCTCGGCGGAGATGCCGCGCTTCAACTCCATCTCGATCTCCGGGTACCACATCCAGGAGGCCGGCGCGACGCAGGACCTCGAGCTCGCCTACACCCTGGCCGACGGCGTGGAGTACATCCGCGCCGGGCTCGAGGCCGGCATCGACATCGACAAGTTCGCGCCGCGCCTGTCGTTCTTCTGGGCGATCGGCATGAACTTCTACATGGAGATCGCCAAGATGCGCGCAGCGCGTGCACTGTGGAGCCGCCTGGTCCGGCAGTTCGACCCGAGCAACCCCAAGTCGCTCTCGCTGCGCACCCACAGCCAGACCTCGGGCTGGTCGCTCACCGCGCAGGACGTGTTCAACAACGTGGGCCGCACCTGCATCGAGGCGATGGCCTCGACCCAGGGCCACACCCAGAGCCTGCACACCAACGCCCTCGACGAGGCGATCGCGCTGCCGACCGACTTCTCCGCCCGCATCGCGCGCAACACCCAGCTGATGCTGCAGCAGGAGAGCGGCACCACCCACACGATCGACCCCTGGGCCGGCTCCTACTACGTGGAGAAGCTCACCCACGACCTCGCCGAACGCGCCTGGGCGCACATCTGCGAGGCGGAGGAGGCCGGTGGCATGGCCGCGGCCATCGAGCAGGGCATCCCCAAGCTGCGCATCGAGGAGGCCGCCGCTCGCACGCAGGCGCGCATCGACTCCGGCGCGCAGAAGGTCATCGGCGTGAACACCTTCCGGCTCGCCGCCGAGGACCCGCTCGACGTGCTCAAGGTCGACAACGACGAGGTCTACCGCCAGCAGTGCGCCAAGCTGGAGCGGCTGCGTGCCGAGCGGAACGCAGACGACGTCGCCTCCGCGCTGGAGGCCCTGACGAACTCCGCCGAACGCGGCGCGAGCAAGGGCAGCCTCGACGGGAACCTGCTGGCGCTCGCCATCGACGCCGCGCGGGCCAAGGCCACGGTGGGGGAGATCTCCGAGGCGCTGGAGAAGGTCTACGGCCGGCACCAGGCCGTCATCCGTACGATCAGCGGCGTGTACCGCGACGAGTCCGCGCTGAGCCCCGACGGCACCTCGCTGGTCTCCCAGGTGCTGGAGGCCACCGCTGCGTTCGAGGAGTCCGAGGGCCGTCGACCTCGCATCCTGGTGGCCAAGATGGGTCAGGACGGGCACGACCGCGGCCAGAAGGTGATCGTCTCCGCCTTCGCCGACATGGGCTTCGACGTCGACGTGGGCCCGCTCTTCTCCACGCCGGAGGAGGTGGCCCAGCAGGCCGTGGACGCCGACGTCCACATCGTCGGCGTCAGCTCGCTGGCGGCCGGCCACCTCACCCTGCTCCCCGCGCTCAAGGCGGCGCTGGCCGAGCAGGGCCGTGACGACATCATGGTCGTCATCGGCGGCGTCATCCCACCCGACGACGTGCCCACGCTGCAGCAGATGGGCGCGGCCTCGGTGTTCCTGCCCGGAACGGTGATCGCGGAGTCGGCGCTGGACCTGCTCGCCAAGCTGCGCGACCAGCTGGGTCACTGACGCCGAGCCTCGGTGTCGGAGACGTCCCGCATGCGACCGATCGACGTCCAGGCCCTCGTCGCGGGCATCGACGAGGGGCGCCGTGCCGCCATGGCGCAGGCGATCACGCTGGTGGAGTCCACCCGGCCTGAACGCCGCGCCCTGGCCCGCGACCTCCTCGCCACGCTGACCGAGCGGGACACCTCGGGGGTTCGCTCACCCGCGGTGCGGGTCGGCATCTCGGGCGTGCCCGGCGTGGGGAAGTCCACGTTCATCGAGGCGCTCGGATCCCGTCTGACGGCGGCGGGGCACCGCGTCGGTGTGCTCGCGGTCGATCCCTCCTCGGTACGCACCGGCGGTTCGGTGCTCGGCGACAAGACCCGGATGGCGCAGCTCTCCGTCGACCCGAACGCCTTCATCCGCCCCTCGCCGTCGGCCGGCACCCTCGGCGGCGTCGCCCGCGCGACCGTGCAGGCGATGGCAGTGCTGGAGGCCTCGGGATTCGACGTCATCCTCGTCGAGACCGTGGGAGTGGGGCAGTCGGAGGTGACCGTGGCCGGCATGGTCGACACGTTCCTCTTCCTCACCCTGGCCCGCACCGGCGACCAGCTGCAGGGGATCAAGAAGGGCATCTTGGAGATCGCCGACGTCATCGCGGTCAACAAGGCCGACGGCGACCGCGAGCTCGAGGCTCGCTCGGCGGCGCGCGAGCTGGCCGGTGCCTTACGGATGGTGCGTGGGCACGACGAGTGGGCGCCGCCGGTGGTGACCTGCTCCGGCCTGACCGACGTCGGGGTCGACGACCTCTGGCAGCGCATCCTGAGCCACCGCGAGCACCTCGGTGCCGACGGCCTGGCGGCGAAGCGCGCCGAGCAGCAGCTCGACTTCACCTGGGCACTGGTGCGCGACGAGCTCGACCAGCGACTGCGTCACTCACCCGGCGTCCGGGCGATCCGCGACGACGTGCGCCGCGACGTCCTCGCCGGGGAGCTGCCGGCGACGCTGGCGGCGGATCGGCTCCTCGCGGCCTACGACGGCACCTGATCGAACGCCGTCCCGCCCGAGGGTGCGGCGCGGGGGAGCGGTGACGTGCTGAGGAACTGTGGCTGCAGCTTCCTGCGCAGGTCCCCGCTCGCGACGGCCCCGGGGACGAAGGTGCCTGTCGCTCACCGCCCCCCGACGGTGAGCTGGCGTGGCCGGGCCAGCCAGCCCGCCGGACTACAGTGACCGGGTGTCCGAGACAGTCGCGCTGATCGCCGAGGTCGTCGCCAAGTACGACGCCGAGCTGATCGAGCTGCGCCGCGACCTGCACCGCCACCCGGAGCTCTCCTGGCACGAGCAACGCACCACCGAGCTGGTGGCCCACCGCCTGGAGGCAGCAGGGTGGAGGGTCGAGCGGATCGAGCCCTCCGGTCTGGTCGCCGAGATCGGCGAGAGCGGACGTGACGCGGGCGTCGTCGCGCTGCGCGCCGACATGGATGCGCTGCCCGTCGACGACGTCTCGGGTGAGCCGTGGGCGAGCACGAGGCCGGGCGTGGCCCACGCCTGCGGGCACGACGTCCATGTCGCGTGTCTGATGGGTGCGGCGCTGGCGCTGGCCGAACTCCACGAACGCGCGCTGCTTCCTGGTCGGGTGCGACTGCTGTTCCAGCCGGCCGAGGAGGTCATGCCGGGCGGTGCGCGGCGGCTGGTGACGCACGGAGTGCTCGACGGCGTCACCCAGATATTCGCGCTGCACTGCGACCCCGGTGTCGACGTCGGCCGCGTCGGGGTGCGAAGCGGCGCGCTGACCAGCGCGGCCGACCGGCTCGAGGTGCTGCTCGAGGGCACTGGCGGGCACACCTCGCGCCCCCACCTGACCGGCGACCTGACGTTCGCACTGGCCAAGGTCACCTCCGAGCTGCCTGCGGTGCTGAGTCGCCGGATGGACCCGCGCGCCGGGGTCTCGGTCGTCTGGGGCGTCATCGCCGCCGGCTCGGCACCGAACGTGATCCCCGACCACGGCCGCGTCGCGGGCACGGTGCGGATCCTGGACGCCGTCGCCTGGACCGGGTGCGAGCCGATCGTGCGCGAGGCCGTGCACGACATCGTGCGGCCCTACGGCGTGAACGCCGTCGTCGACTACCTCCAGGGTGTGCCGCCCGTCGTCAACGACCCTGCGAGCAACGCGCTGATCGGCGCCGCCGTGCGCGAGATGCTCGGCGCCCACGGGTCGACCCCGGTGCCGCAGAGTCTCGGTGGCGAGGATTTCGGGTGGTACCTCGAGCAGGTGCCGGGCGCGATGTTCCGGCTCGGCACCCGCACCCCCGGCGGCGCCGTCTACGACCTGCACCAAGGCAACCTGCGCGTCGACGAGCGCGCGATCGGTGTCGGCGCCCAGGTGCTCGCCCGCGCCGCGACCCTCGCCCTGGCAGCACCCACGCCAGTCTGAGGAGGTCGCCCTGCGACCCGCCCACCCGGTGTCGAGGAGCGAGCGCAGCGAGGCGACCACCCGCCACCCGGTGGTCGAGCTCGTCGAGACCCTCATCAGGTCTCGAGACGCAGTTCTAGGTCTTCCGGTAAGGCAGTCCGACCGCGGCGGGTGCCCGGGAGCGGCCGACGAGCCCGGCCACGGCGAAGATCGTCACGACGTAGGGCAGCATCAACATGAACTCGCTCGGCACGGGAGAGCCCAGCACCGAGAGCACGCCCTGCAGGTTCGAGGCGAAGCCGAAGAGCAGCGCCGCCAGGGTGGCGCGAATCGGGTCCCACTTGCCGAAGATGACGGCGGCGAGCGCGATGTAGCCGGCACCGCCGGTCATCTCCCGGTTGAACTGCGGAACCGACACCAGCGTGTAGAAGGCCCCGCCCATCCCCGCGATGGCGCCGGCGAGCAGCACCGTGCGGTAGCGCGTGCGGTTGACGTTGATGCCGACGGTGTCGGCGGCCTTCGGGTGCTCGCCGACGGCACGCACGCGCAGACCCCACTTGGTGCGGTAGAGCGACCACGTCACCAGCGCGACGGCGATGTAGAGCAGATACACGATCGGCGCCTGGCGGAACAGGATCGGCCCGATCAACGGGATCTCGCTCACCACCGGGATGTTCCACGCCGAGAAGCGGGGAGGGGAATTGAGGTCGGCCGCATTCGGCGCCAGGACCTGGGTGAAGAGGAAGCTGGTGATGCCGATCACCAGCACGTTGAGGACGACACCCACGATGACCTGGTCCACGAAGTAGCTGATCGCGAACAGGCCCAGGATCAGCGCGACCACCGTGCCGGCGGCCATCGCGCCGAGCACGCCGGCCCAGACCGATCCTGTCAGCGACCCCACGAGTGCGGCGGCGAAGGCCCCGGCGAGCAGTTGCCCGTCGATCGCGATGTTGACGACGCCGGCGCGCTCACCGAGCACGCCGCCGAGGGCGCCGAACACCAGCGGAACCGCCAGCAGCACCGAGTTGCCGAGCAGGCTGACGACCGGGACCGTACCGCCCGCAGCCGCCCAGGAGAGGAAGCCGGTCATGGCGAGCAGGGAGTACACCGCGACGAGCCAGATCGGCGTCGAGCGGCGCTTCAGATAGCGTCGCCAGGACTCGGCGGCGATCACGGCGAGGAGCACGATCATCACCCAGGCGGTGTTCTCCGCCGGCACCGTGATCTCGGGAAGCTCGAAGAAGTCGGTGGACCGCGCGAGCCGGAAGGTGGTCTCGCCGTCCTGCGATCCGAAGCCGACCGCGGCGGCGAGTCCCGCTGCGATCAGGGTCAGCAGGACCGCGGCCTTGCGGCTGACGACGGCGATGACGGCCGGGGCCGCCTCGGCCGGGGCGGTGCCCTCGACGGTCGGGGTGCTGCTCGGCGGGGTGCTCACTTCGCCTCCTTGGTGGGCAACCGGAAGAGCGCCCTGATGAGCGGCGGGGCCGCGATGAACAACACGATGAGCGACTGGATGACGAGCACGATGTCGACCGGGATGCCCTCCGAGGCCTGCATCGCGAAACCACCCGACTTGAAGGCGCCGAAGAGAAGGCCGGCGCCGAGGATGCCGAGGGGGTGGGAGCGCCCCAGGAGCGCCACCGTGATGGCGTCGAAGCCGATCCCGGCGTCGAGATCTCCGGCGACGCCGCTGGTGACCGTGCCGAGCACCTGGTTGGTGCCCGCCAGGCCGACGAGTGCGCCGGCGATGAGCATGGCGTAGATGTAGGTGCGGCCGACGTCGATGCCGGCGGTGCGCGCGGCGTGGGGGTTCGCACCGACGGCACGGAACCGGTAGCCCAGCGCCGAGCGATTGAGGATCCACCAGACGACGGCGACGGCGACGAGTGCCAGGAGGAAGCCGAGGTGCAGCCGATAGGTGTCGCCCAACAGACGCGGCATCTGGGCGTCCTTGGGGATCGGCAGCGACTTGGGGTTCACGGTGCCGGGAGCCTGCAGCAGGCTCTGCTGGGAGAGCGCGTAGAACACCAGGAAGTACCCGACATAGTTGAGCATGATCGTCACGATCACCTCGTGCGCCCCGGTGCGGGCCTTGAGCAGGCCGGCGAGGCCGGCCCACAATGCGCCGGCGACCATGCCGGCGATGATCGCCAACGGCAGCAGCAGCGGCGCGGGCAGATCGACGTCGATCGCCACCCAGCCCGCCGCCGCCCCGGCGAGCAGCATCTGGCCGCGACCGCCGATGTTGAACAGTCCGGCGCGGAACGCGAGGCCCACGCCGAGGCCGGCCGCGATGAGCGGGCCGGAGAACTTCAGGGTCTCGGTCAACGGCCGGATGCCGGTCTCGAAGTCGGTGGCGCGGGTGTTGTAGATCGAGCCGCGGAACAGCGCGGAGTAGGCGCCGGAGATGGCGTTCCAGGCTGCGGAGAGGAAGTCGCCGGGACGGGAGAAGAAGTAGGCCGAGGAGTCGCGCACGGTCTCGTCGGTGAAGAGGATCAGCAGCGAGCCCACGGCCACGGCGAGCAGCACCGCCAAGAAGGCGATGAGCGCGTTCCCCGTCGTGATGGTGCGGAACAGGTTGTGCCAGTGTCCGTTCACCGGCGGCAGCGGCTCATCGGCCTCTGGCGGTGGCGACCCCTGCGGCGCCGCCCCGGGCCGCGACGCGGCGGTGCTTCCCGACTCCGGGGAGCCGGGCAGCTCCTCTCCGCTCTCGCTGGAGGGGTTCTGGGATTCGTCCTGCTCAGGCGAGGTCACGCGACAACTCCTTCGGGCCGCTCTCCGGTCATCATCAGGCCCAGCACCTCACGAGGGGTGTCAGCCGGCACGATCCCGACGATCCGACCGCGGTACAGCACCATGATCCGATCGGCCAGCGCCACCACCTCGTCGAGCTCGGTAGACACCACGAGCACCGGGATGCCGGTGTCGCGGGTCGCGACGATCTGCTTGTGGATGAACTCGATCGAGCCGACGTCGACCCCGCGGGTGGGCTGCGCGGCGACGAGGAATCGGAGATCCTTGCTCAGCTCGCGGGCGACGACGACCTTCTGCTGGTTGCCGCCGGACAGATTGCCGGCGTGGGTCGAGATGCCGGGCGCCCTGACGTCGTACTCGGTGAGCTTCTCCTGGGCGAAGGCCTCCAGGCGGCCCAGCTGCAGGGAGCCGGCGCGCACGAAGGGCGGTCCGAAGCTCCGGTCGAGCATCAGGTTCTCGGCGATCGTGAAGGTGCCGACGAGACCGTCGACCTGGCGGTCCTCGGGCACGAACCCGACGCCGGCGTCGAGGATCTGGCGCACGGTGCGGCCGACCAGCTCCTGACCGTCGAGAGTGATCGAGCCGAGCACGTGGTCCTGCAGGCCGAGAAGGGCCTCGGTGAGCTCGGTCTGGCCGTTGCCCTGGACGCCGGCCACGGCGAGCACCTCGCCGCCGCGGATGCTGAAGCTGACGTCGTCGACGTGCACGAGCCCGGTCGCGTCCGCGACGGTCAGTCCGCTCACCACCAGCGCGCCCTCGCCGAGGACGGGCGGCTCCTTGTGCACGGTCAGCTCGACCGGCCTGCCCACCATCAGTGAGGCGAGCTCGGCGTTGCTGGCTCCGGGGTCGGCCTCGCCGACGACCCTGCCGAGACGGATCACCGTGATGCGGTCGGCGACCTCGCGAACCTCGCGGAGCTTGTGGGTGATGAACACGATCGCGGTGCCGGCCTCCTTGAGCTGGCGCATCGTGCCCATCAGGTCGTCGGTCTCCTGCGGCGTCAGCACGGCGGTCGGCTCGTCGAAGACGAGCACCCGAGCATCGCGCGAGAGGGCCTTGATGATCTCCACGCGCTGCTGCACACCGACCGGGAGATCCTCCACGACGGCGTCGGGGTCGACGTTGAAGCCGAACCGCTGGGAGATCTCGCGGACACGGGCCCGGGCGGCATCCAGGTCCAGGACGCCGCCGAGACCGGTCGCCTCGTTGCCCAGCATCACGTTCTCGGCGACGGTGAAGACCGGCACGAGCATGAAGTGCTGATGCACCATGCCGATGCCCGCCGCGATCGCATCGCCGGGCCCGGAGAAGTGCTGGACCTCGCCGTCGAGGGCGATCTCGCCCTCGTCGGCCTGGTACAGGCCGTAGAGCACGTTCATCAGCGTGGACTTGCCCGCGCCGTTCTCGCCGAGCAGGCAGTGGATCTCTCCCGGCTCGACGGTCAGGGAGATCCGGTCGTTGGCGACCAGGCTGCCGAATCGTTTCGTGATACCGCGCAGTGCCAGCTGCATGAAGATGATCCTAGGGAAGAGAACGTGACCGGCGGGAGGAACCGACCGGAAACCGGGCGAAAGGGAGAGGGAGGCCGACCCGGGTGGGTCGGCCTCCCTCTGACTCGGTGCTGAGTTCAGCCAGGAGCCGTCAGCGGCTCACTGGTTGAGGTAGGAGTTCACCGTGATCGAGCCGTCGACGATGCCGGCCTTGATCTCGTCCAGCTCACCCTGCAGCGTGTCGGAGACCTTGTCCTCGAAGTTGTGGAACGGCGCGATGCCGACTCCGTCGTTCTCCAAGGTGCCGACGTACGGCGTGAAGTCGAAGGTGTCGTCGGCGGCCGACATGATCGCCTCGTAGGTCGAGACCTTCATGTTCTTCAGGATCGAGGTGAGCACGACGTCCTGCGTCTTCGGGTCGGTCTCGAAGAAGTCGGCGTCCACACCGATCATCGCGACGTCGTCGCCGGAGTCGGCGATCGCGGTCAGCGCACCCTGGTAGATCGGGCCACCGACGGGGAGGATGACGTCGACGTCCTGGTCGAGCAGCTGCTTGGCGGTGTTCGTGGCGGTCTGGTTGGCCTCGAAGCCGCCGGTGAAGCTGCCGTCCTCGCCGTCCCAGCCGACGACCTTGACGTCCTTGCCCTTCTCCTCGGCGTAGTACTCGGCGCCCTGCTTGAAGCCGTCCATGAAGATGGTCACGGTCGGGAAGGGCAGACCGCCGTAGGTGCCCACAACGCCGGTCGTGGTGTAGTCGGCGGCCGCGTAGCCGGCGAGGAACGCCGCCTGCGCGGTGTCGTAGAGGATCGGCTTGATGTTGGCGACATCGGCCTGACCGTCGAACGTCGCACCGTCGTCGCCACCGTCGGCCGCGTCGTCGATCAGGACGTACTCGATGTCGGGGTTGGCCGCGGCCGACTCCTTGGTGGCCGTCGCCAGGGCGAAGCCGACGGTCACGATGACGTCGCAGCCCTCGGCGACGAGGCTCTCGAGGTTGTTGCCGTAGTCGTTCTCGCTGTTGGACTCGACAGCCTTGAAGTCGGCGCCGAGCTCGTCGGCGGCCTGCTCCACGCCCTCGTAGCTGAGCTGGTTGAACGACTTGTCGTCGAAGCCGCCTGCGTCGGAGACGATGCAGGGGAGGAAGTCGGTGGTCTCGCCGCCGCTGCCCGAGGCGCCCTCGTCGTCAGGAGCGTCGCCGCACGCGGCCAGGGCCGTCGAGGTCGCCAGCAGAGCCACGCCGCCGACGAGTGCCTTCCTCATCTTCTTCATGTCGCCTCCAAGTCTGCGTCCGGCCCGGTGCCGGACGATGGGTCTCGGTACCGAAGGATGCCGGTTGGAGGCAACCTCAGGAAGAGTGTTGGCCTAAGGGTTACCGAGTTGCGACGTTGGCACCCGACGTCGCGGGGATCCACATGACGATCCGGTGGGCATTCCGCGCACAGGTGGCACACGACGAGAGGCGGGCAGGGCGATGATCGAGGCTGAGGCAGTCGACTGGACGGCGCTACGCGAGGCGGCCGTGGGCGCTGCCGATCACGCCTACGCGGCCTACTCCGGCTACCGCGTGGGTGCCGCGGCGCTGGTCGACGACGGCCGGCTCGTGGTCGGCTGCAACGTGGAGAACGCGTCCTTCGGGTTGACGCTGTGCGCGGAGTGCGGGCTGGTGTCCTCGCTGCACGCCACCGGCGGTGGGCTCCTGACCCACTTCGTCTGCGTGGACGGCGAGGGGGCGGTGATCATGCCCTGCGGACGCTGTCGCCAGCTGCTGTGGGAGCACGGTGGCGCCGAGATGCTCATCGAGACGCCGCGGGGCGTGGTGGCGATGAGCGAGGTGCTGCCGCAGGCCTGGGGCCCGGAGGACCTGAACGGTTGAGGGCCGGCCTGCGTCGTAGGTTGTGCCCATGAGTGCTCACGACGCCGTCGAGGTCATCATCGCCAAGCGCGACGGGCAGCAGCTGAGCGAGAGCCAGATCGACTGGGTGATCGACGCCTACACCCGCGGTGACGTCGCGGACGAGCAGATGTCGGCTCTCGCGATGGCGATCCTGCTCAACGGCATGGAGCGCTCCGAGATCAGCCGCTGGACGGCCGCGATGATCGCCTCGGGGGAGCGGATGGACTTCTCCTCGCTGTCGCGCCCGACGTCCGACAAGCACTCCACGGGAGGCGTAGGCGACAAGATCACGCTGCCTCTCGCTCCTCTCGTGGCCGCGTGCGGAGTGGCGGTCCCGCAACTGTCGGGCCGGGGGTTGGGCCACACCGGCGGCACGCTCGACAAGCTCGAGTCGATTCCGGGCTGGCGCGCCGCGCTGACCAACGCCGAGATGCTCGCGCAGCTGGAATCTGTCGGTGCGGTGATCTGCGCGGCCGGAGACGGCCTCGCGCCGGCGGACAAGAAGCTCTACGCCCTGCGCGACGTCACCGGCACGGTCGAGGCGATCCCGCTGATCGCCTCCTCGATCATGAGCAAGAAGATCGCCGAGGGCACCGGCTCCCTGGTGCTCGACGTCAAGGTCGGCACCGGCGCCTTCATGAAGGACGTCGCTCGGGCCCGCGAGCTGGCCGAGGTGATGGTCGGCCTCGGCACCGACGCGGGCGTGCGGACCGTCGCGCTGCTCACCGACATGGCGACCCCCCTCGGCCTGACCGCCGGGAACGCGATCGAGGTCACCGAGTCGGTCGAGGTGCTCGCCGGGGGTGGCCCCGCCGACGTCGTCGAACTCACCGTCGCGCTCGCGCGCGAGATGCTCGCCGGCGCCGGGCGCGACGACGTCGATCCCGCCGAGGTGCTCGCCTCGGGTCGCGCCATGGACACCTGGAAGGCGATGATCCGCGCGCAGGACGGCGACCCCGACGCCGCGCTGCCGGTCGCTCGCGAGTCGCACGTCGTCACCGCACCCGCCTCGGGTGTGTTGACCCGCCTCGACGCGATGGCCGTCGGCCTGGCGGCCTGGCGACTCGGTGCGGGTCGTGCCCGCAAGGAGGACCCGGTGCAGGCCGGTGCGGGTGTCGTGTGGCACGCGCGCCCCGGCGACGCCGTTACCGAAGGCGCCCCGCTCTTCACCCTGCTCACCGACGAGCCGGCGCGTTTCGAGCGCGCGCTCGCCTCGCTCGACGGCGGCTACGACATCGCCCCGGCGGGTTCGCCGGTCGAGCTCACCCCGTTGGTGATCGACCGGGTCGGTGCCTAGTGGCACGTCCGGGGAGTTCTGATGCGCTTCGCGCACCCCCGGCACGCACCCCCCGGCGTTGCCGACG
>NZ_JAHRHK010000026.1 GCF_021246465.1 Nocardioides sp. R-C-SC26
CGCGGAACGGGGCGACGCCGTCGCCGAGGAGCCCTTCGGCCGACCGAGGCAGATCGACGATCACCGTGTCGTGGCCGCGGCGCGCCGCCGAGAGGGCCTCTCGCACCACCGAAGGCGGCACCGGCGTCTCGGCGCCGACCGCCCACGACAGGGCGGCGACGCCGTCTCGCCCCGGCACTGCGTCGCGCAGCGCACGCGCGCTGAGCCGACCCGCGGCCTGGCACAGCGCGTCCCAACGGACGCCCGGCCTGTCCTCGACGCCGAGCACCCGATCCGCTCCGGGGCCGAGCGGGTCGACGTCGAGCACCAGACTGCGACCGGTGCGGCCGGCGACCTGCCCGAGGGCGCAGGCCAGGGTGGTCGAACCGACGCCGCCGCATCCTCCGACCACGCCGATCGTGTGCCCGCGCGTGGGCTGGTCGCCCGCGTCGAGCAGGAGCTCGACCAGGCCGTTCTCCTCACCCGGGAGCTCCACCACGCCGGTGGCGCCCAGCCGGAGAGCGTCGCGGAAGAGTCGGTCGGGTGCTGCCCCCAGCGCCACGACGACGACGCCGTCGCGCCGCGCGGGCATCAACTCGGCCGCCTCGGCTGCCGCGTCCGCGCCAACCAGGACCAGCGCCGCCGCCGACCATTCGCTCAACGCGCTGCCCGCGCTGGCATGCACGGTGGGCAGCACGCCGGCAGCGGCGGCGAGCCGATGCACCTCCTGCGTCAGAGCCGGATCGGCGCCGATCATCAGCAACGGCGTCGGAGTGGCGGCGGTCGCGAGGTGGGTGCGGGGCATGGCCTCGACGCTGCCGCCCGCCTCCGGCACTGACGACGAGGTCGTTCGCGAGGCTGTGGAGGTCGCGAGATCTGCCTGGCTGTGGAGACTCCGCGGCCGTCCCGCCACGGACGCGGTCGGCGAAGTCCGGCGCGGCTGGTCCCGCGCGGCCTACGATGACGCGCATGGCGCCCACCGCGGCCTTCTTCGATCTCGACAAGACGATCATCGCCAAGTCGAGCACGCTTGCGTTCTCCAAGCCCTTCCAGGCGGGCGGCCTGATCTCCCGACGCGCGGTGCTGCGCTCGGCCTACGCGCAGTTCGTCTATCTCGTCGGCGGCGCGGACCACGACCAGATGGAGAAGCTGCGGCAGTTCATGTCCCAGCTCGTTGCGGGATGGGACGTCGCGACGGTGCGCGAGATCGTCGCGGAGACGCTGCACCACGTGGTCGACCCGATCGTCTACGACGAGGCCGTCGGCCTGATCGCCGAGCACCAGCTCGCCGGGCGCGACGTCGTGATCGTCTCCGCCTCGGGCACCGAGGTGGTCGAGCCGACCGGGCGCCTGCTCGGCGCCGACCTCGTCGTGGCCTCCGAGCTCGAGGTCGTCGACGGCAGGTACACCGGCGAGATCGACTACTACGTCTACGCCGACGCCAAGGCCGAGGCGATCCGCGCGCTCGCCGCCGAGCGCGGCTACGACCTCGGTGCCAGCTTCGCCTACAGCGACTCGATCACCGACGCCCCGATGCTGGACGCCGTCGGCCACCCCCACGCCGTCAACCCGGACAAGGAGCTGCGCAAGCTGGCCGCCTCCCGGGGATGGCCCGTGCTGGTGTTCACCAAGCCGGTGGCCCTGCGCGCCCGGGTGCCGTTGCCGCCGGCCAAGCCGACGCTCGCGGCGCTCGCCGTCGGCGGAGCCGTCGCCGTGGGCGGCGTCATCTGGGCGAACGCCCGCAAGCGCACCCGCGAGCTCTGAGCAGAAGGAGAGACACGGCGATGGGACTGCTCTCCTCGATCCTCGGCGGTCGCCCCGGTGAGCACGCCGTCAACGAGACGGTGCGCGACGCCGTCCGGGTGCTGCCGGGCGTCCGGGGCCACGACGTCACCTACCGTCACGGTCCGAACCGCACCGGCGAGGTGTCGGGCCGCATCGAGGTCGCCGACCTGCCGACCTACCTCGATGCGCTGCAGCGCATCCACGGAGTGCTGGCCGGGCTCCTCGGCTCGAGGGCCGATGCCGTGGAGTACGCCGTGACGGCGAACCTGGCCGACGGCACCGCCCGGACGCCGGCCGAGGTCGGTCTGCGCACGCCCTGCACGGGCGCCGAGATCGCGGCACGCCTACGCTGACGGCGCGTCGCCTCCCACCAGCGGACCCCCGGACGTGCAGGTGGCGCCCAGGCCGTCGAAGAGACCTGAGCGCCACCGCTGACACGTGAATCCGCTGGCTACCAAGCGTGCACTCATCTCTTGCTGCGACGGGAGTATCCCGGCTGCAGGCGCCCTGTCGGAAGGGTGGATCGCCGCGTGGGTACCCGGTTCACGTGCTGTCTGGAGTTGTCGTAGCACCAGTTCTACGCCGACTCTGCGACGCCTTCAAGACTTGACTTTTGGCGCCACCTCAGCGTGACCCAGGTCACATCGCAGGTCACATCGCAGTCCGGCGACTACCCGTCGGCGTCGCGGCGCAACGGGCTCGCCTCGGCGCCGGCGGAGAACGCCTCGGCGCCGTAGAGCATCCACGCGTGCACCCCGGCCGCGCCCCCGGTCGCGTAGCCGCGCAGGTTCGACTCGTAGGGCGCGCGCAACGCCAGGTGCCCTGCCTCGGGAACGACGAGCGACTTCTCGTCGACGCCGTGCGCCACCAGCACGAGCCGCTCGACGGCACGCGCCACGATGCCGTTGTGGCTGGCGAACGGCGCGGCGGTGAGGAGCTCGGCGTGCACCAGCGCGGCCACCAGGAGGGCGGGCGCCTCGGTACGAGAGGCGACGACCGTCGCGATGTCACGCAATCGCCCGGCCGACTCGGCATCGCGGGGGCGCCCGAGCCGCTCGGCCTCGATCGACCCCGTCGCGGCGACGGCGTGGAGCCGCGCGAAGGCCTGCAGCGGCTGGGACTTCAGCTGCGGCACCAGGGCGAGCACCTCGGTCGAGACCCGGACGGCGTCCTGCGCGATCTCGTCGCCCTCCCCCGCGCGGACCTGAGCCAGCGACGAGCGCGACCCCTCCAGGACGGCGCTCGCGTGCGCGCCGCGCAGCAACGACTCCGCCGTCGTCTCGGGAGAGGTACGTCGCAGACCTCGATCGCGGAGCATCACGTCGATGCCGTCGCGCGCGGCGGCGTAGGCCGACGGCACGCCTTCGAGGGAGATGAGCCAGGCCAGCGGGTCGGTGCCGCTCATCCCCGCCTCCACGAGTTCGCGATCGAGCGCATGGCACGCAGCGTCAGCGCCTCGTCCTGCTCGATCCCGTAGTCGCTCAGCTTCACGATCACCGTGTCGGTGCGCCGGTTGACGTAGATGTACTGACCGAAGATGCCGATGGCGCTGGCGTCCTGCGAGGGCCGGCCGGGCGCGCCGCCGGGCTCGTGCCAGAACGACGTCGAGTACGGCCAGTCCGAGACCCGATGGCGCCGCGGCGTGAAGATCCGCTCCGCCCACCGGCGCGTGACCGGCGAGGCGTCGGTGCCGGCGTCCTCGATGAGCAGACCGAGCCGAGCGAAGTCGCGGGCGGTCGCGTTCAGGCAGCAGAAGCCCTTGGCGATGCCACCGGCGCCAGCGGCCCGGTCGAGGTTCCAGGTGGCGCGACTCTGCGCTCGCGCTGGCTTCCAGAGCCGCTCGCGGAACGCGGAGACGAAGTCGGTGCCGAGCGCCCGGGCGACGACCATCGAGAGGAGCTGGGTGTTGAAGCTGATGTACTCCCCGCGCGAGCCGGGTCGGGCGACCATCGTGCGGTGGCTGCGGGCGAACCCACCGAGGTCGGGCGTCGCCATCAGCACGTAGGTGCCGCGCAGGATGCCCAGCAGCGACGCCGGATCGGTGGGGTCGCCGGAGTAGCTCTCGGGGGCGTCGATGCCACTCGTCATGTCCATCAGGTCGCGCACGGTGACCTGGTTGTAGGAGCGGTCGCCGTCACGGGGGCCGGTGACGCGTAGCTCCGGCAGGACGTCGACGACGCGGGAGTCCAGTCTCAGCCGACCTTCGTCGATCGCTTGGGCAGCGACCAGCGCGACCATCGACTTCGCGACCGACCAGGAGGAGAGCCGCGTCGTCGGCGTGGTCGTGGCGTCGTACCACTCCCGCACCAGACGGCCGCGGTGCAGCACGACGAAGGCGCGCGTGCGGGTCTCGGCCAGGACGTTCTCGAGACGGACGGCACGCCCGCCGCGCCACGGCACGGTGGCAGGCACGACCTCGGTCGATCTCGGCAGCGCACGCGGCCGGGCCGACGGGCCGAGCGGCACATCGGCGAAGAGCCGCCCCCAGTCGGAGGGCCGGACCGGCGGAGTCGGGATGGAGGCAGGTGCCGAGCGCACCGCAGGGCTCGACGGACGGGAGGTATCGGCGTGAGCCACCGCCAGACCACCGGCGGGCGCCGACATCGCGAGGACACCCGCCGCGAGAGTCGCCACGACGGCGACGACGAACCGCGGACGGCGATCTCTCAGCACATGCGAACAGTACGGGCGCGCCGCGGTGCCGGGGCCCCGCGGTCGCCGTACGATCGCGAAGGTGAGCGAGGACTTCCAACGGCGGGCCCTGTCCTTCGGCGGCGTCGCGGACGCCTACCACCGCGGGCGCCCCTCCTACCCCGCCGAGTCGGCCGCCTGGCTGGCCGGCACCGAGCCCTGCACGGTGCTCGAGCTCGGCGCCGGTACCGGCAAGCTCACCGCGGACCTGCTCGCGCTGGGGCACGACGTGTACGCGACCGAGCCGGACGAGGAGATGCTCGCCGTCCTGCGCGCCGAGCTGCCGCAGGTGCACACCAGCGCCTCGGGCGCCGAGGAGATCCCCCTGCCCGACGAGTCGGTCGACGTCGTCGTGGCCGCGCAGTGCTTCCACTGGTTCGACCCCGAGCGCGCGCTGCCGGAGATCGCGCGTGTGCTCAAGCCCGGCGGCACGCTGGCGTTGGTCTGGCACCGGCGCGACGAGCGCATCCCGTGGGTCAAGAAGCTCGGCCGCATCATCGGCACGCAGGAGAACAACGCCGACCTGGCGGCGTCCGTGCTCGACACCTCGCCCTACTTCGGTGAGATCGCCCGGGAGACCTTCAAGTTCTGGCAGGTCGTCGACCGGCGATCGATCGTCGACCTCGCGCTCTCCCGCTCCAACATCGCCGTACTCGGCCAGGCACAGCGCGACCGCGTCGTGGCCGACCTGCTGGCGCTCTACGACGACTACGGCCGCGGCATGGACGGCATGCAGTTGCCCTATCTGACCGAGTGCTACCGCACGACGGTGGTGCAACGTCCGGTGCCGCCGCCCGAGCCCGAGCGGCCGCTGTTCGCCAGCGACGACCCGGACGCCCGGCCCCAGGGTGACGACGTCGCCGACTCCGGGGCGGGCTCCGGCGACGGACCGGGCGCCGACATCTCGCGCGACGGCGCACCCGCCGCGCCGTCCGATACCGCAGGGGGCGCCGACGAGCCAGCACATGCCGGCGGGCCGCTGAGCGACGCCTCCGGCTCCGAGCCGTCCGAGCCGTCCGCGGTGGAGCGCACCGCAGAGCGCCACTACCCGACCACGTGGCACACCGGCGCCGGGCGGGCGATGTCGGCCGTCACCTCGGTCGGTGGCAGCCCCGTCATCGGCGGCGCCTCGATGACCGACACCGCGGCCACGCTGCCGCGCGTGCTCGTCGGCAGCGACGACACCGCCACAGTGCTCATCGACTTCCGCTGAGCCGTCGGCGATCGCTGACCGCTCGGCGCCCAGTCCACAGACGAATCCGACATCGGGAGGCCGGATGCGGGGCTGGAGAAGGCGAGCGCTCGGCACCGAGGCCGACCGCGCGACGTTCCGCACGCTGCACCAGGCATCGCTGGCCTCCCCCGCGCTGCGCGAGGGCCTGACGACCGAGAGCTCCGAACGCGCGGCGCGCCACCTGCGGGCGCTGTTGGGCACGCCGTCTCTGGCGATCACCGACACCGCCGGCTGCCTGGCCTGGGACGGCGCGGGATCGCACCACGCCAGCCAGATGCCGCTCCTGGTCGCCGCGACACTCGACCGGGGCCGCACCCGCAGCTTCGACCGTGGCGATCTCCCCTGCTCCCACGCCGGCTGCCCGGTGCGCTCGGCGCTGGTCAGCCCGCTCGTGGTCGACGGCTTGATCGTCGGCAGTCTCGTCGCCCTCGCGCCGTCCCAGACGGCGGGCCTCGCGCGCGCCGTCGACGAGGTCGCGACGTGGGTGTCGGGTCAGCTGGAGCTCGCCGAGCTGGAGTCGTCGCGCGCGCGGCTCGCGGAGGCCGAGGTGCGCGCGCTGCGGGCCCAGATCAGTCCGCACTTCGTCTACAACTCCCTCGGCGCCATCGCCAGTTTCGTGCGCACCGACCCCGACCGTGCCCGCGAGCTGCTGCTGGAGTTCGCCGACTTCACCCGCTACTCCTTCCGCCGGCACGGCGAGTTCACGACGCTGGCCGAGGAGCTGCGCTCGGTGGAGCGCTACCTGCTGTTGGAGCAGGCGCGGTTCGGCGAACGGCTCCAGGTGCGGCTGTCGATCGCGCCCGAGGTGCTGCCGGTGGCGGTCCCGTTCCTGTGCATCCAACCGCTGGTCGAGAATGCCGTCCGCCACGGCCTCGAGGGCGTCGATCGCGTCGGGCACATCACCATCACCGCCCGCGACCGAGCCCAGGACTGCCATATCGAGGTGGAGGACGACGGCACCGGCGAGGAGCCGGAGAAGGTGCGGCGGGTGCTGGCGGGCGACACCTCGATCGACTCGGTGGGTCTGGGCAACGTCGACGCACGGCTGCGCTCGACCTACGGCGACGACTACGGTCTCGTCGTGGAGACCGCCCCGGGTGCCGGCACGAAGGTGATCGTGCGCGTGCCGAAGTTCGCGCCCGGGGTGTCGGCGTGAGTTCCGCCGTGCCGTCGTCGGGGCTGCGCGTGCTGGTCGTGGACGACGAGGCGCCGGCCCTGGACGAGCTGGCCTGGCTGCTCTCCCACGACGACCGGGTCGCGGAGGTGCTGACCAGCAACTCCGCCACCGACAGCCTGCGGCTCCTGCGCGAGACCGACGTCGACTGCGTCTTCCTCGACATCCAGATGCCCGGGCTCACCGGCCTCGAGCTCGCCGACGTGCTCGCCCGCTTCCGCACCCCGCCTCCGATCGTCTTCGTCACCGCGCACGAGAACCACGCCGTCGACGCGTTCGAGGTGCGGGCGGTCGACTACGTCCTCAAACCGGTGCGGGCCGAGCGGTTGGCCGAGGCGGTGCGCCGTGTGGTGGACCGTGCGCAGAACACGACCCTCCACTCCGCCGGGCCCGCGCAGGCAGGCGAGGAGACGGCGTCCGCGACCGGCCACGACCTGCAGATCCCCGTCGAGCTCGGCGGCGTCACCCGCTTCGTCGAGCGCGCCTCGGTGACCCACGTCGAGGCGCACGGCGACTACGCGCGCCTGCACACGCCGTCGGGCAGCCACCTCATCCGCGTGCCGCTCTCGACCTTGGAGGAGGAGTGGCGCGACGCGGGCTTCCTCCGGATCCACCGCTCGATGCTGGTCAACCTGGGCCACGTCGTCCAGGTGCGGATGGACGGCGGGCGCTGCTCGGTCGTCGTCGGACCGGCCGACGGCGCCACCCCCGGCGCAGCACCCCGCACCGAGCTCGTCGTCAGCCGTCGCAACACCCGCGAGCTGCGTGAGCTGCTGGTGAAGCGGGCGCTGCCGTGAGGCCGACCTCTCGGATAGCGCGTCCGAAAGCGAACGACCCCGGGCCTTCTGATCGATCCCATCGGTTCGAGAACGGGCGCGCTATCCCGGGAGCGGGCCGATGAGCGAGCGGACGCCCGAACGGGTGCGGGTCACCGGACCCGACCGGCGAGCGCGGCCTCGGCCGCGCACCGGCGACATCGACGAGGAGACGCCCTTGGGGCGCATCTACCTCGCGTCGCTGCTGCGCGATCAGCTGTGGCTGGCGGCGAGGATCCTCGCCGTGCTGGGGATCACGATCGGCTCGATCCCCCTGCTCGCGTTCGTCGCGCCCGGCGTCGTCGACGTGCACGTCGCCGGGGTGCCGGTGATCTGGCTGGTACTGGGCGTGGCCGTCTACCCGTGGCTGGTGCTGCTCGGCTGGCGCTATGTGCGTGCGGCCGAGCGCAACGAGGACGCCTTCGTCGACCTGGTCTCCGAGCTCGAGCGCTGACGACGGGCGAGCGGCATGGATCTCGAAGCGCTTCCCGGCGCGGTCGCCGTCGTCGTCGTGGCGGTGGCGACGCTCGCGATCGGCACCTGGGGGCTGCGCTTCTCCCGCACCACCAGCGACTTCTTCGTCGCGTCCCGCACGGTCAACCCACGGTTGAACGCCTCGGCCATCGGCGGTGAGTACCTGTCCGCGGCGTCCTTCCTGGGCATCGCCGGACTCGTGCTCACCTTCGGCGCCGACATGCTCTGGTACCCCGTCGGTTGGACCGCGGGCTACCTGGTGCTGCTCGTACTCGTCGCGGCTCCTCTGCGGCGCTCGGGCGCCTACACACTGCCCGACTTCGCCGAGGCGCGGCTCGGCTCGCGCGGCGTCCGACACCTCTGCAGCGTGGTCGTCGTGGCGATCGGGTGGCTCTACCTGGTGCCGCAGTTCGAGGGCGCCGGCATCACGCTGGCCGCCGCGATCGACGCACCCCGGTGGGTCGGGCCACTGGTGGTGGGCGCCGTCGTGCTGGTCAACGTCAGCTCCGGCGGCATGCGCTCGATCACCTTCGTGCAGGCCTTCCAGTACTGGCTCAAGCTCACCGCTCTGCTGGTGCCGGTGGCGGTCCTGCTCGTGATCTGGGCCGGCGACGGCGCGCCCCGGCCGGTGACGCCGCAGGATTGGTCGATGCCGCTGCTCGGCGACGGCGCCCAGGGCCTGTACTCGACCTACTCGCTCATCCTCGCCACGTTCCTGGGCACGATGGGCCTGCCGCACGTGGTGGTGCGCTTCTACACCAACCCCGACGGCCGGGCCGCTCGCCGCACGACCCTCGTCGTGCTGGCCCTGCTCGGCATCTTCTACGTGCTGCCACCGCTGTTCGCGATGCTCGGCCGGGCCTACGGCGCCGCGGACGCCGACACCCTGGTGCTGGAGCTCCCCCGCCTGATGACCGACGGCGTGCTGGGCGACGTCCTCACCGGGCTGGTCACCGCCGGGGCGTTCGCTGCGTTCCTCTCCACCTCCTCCGGACTGGCGATCGCCGTCTCCGGAGTGCTCACCCAGGACGTCACCGTGCGGCGTCTGCCCGACGTCACGGCGTTCCGGGTCGCGGCCGTCATCGCCGTCACCGTGCCGCTCGCGGCGTCCCTCGCGCTTCCCGACTTCGGTGTCGCCCGGGCGGTGGGGCTGGCGTTCGCGGTGGCCGCCTCGACGTTCTGTCCGCTGCTGGTGCTCGGCATCTGGTGGCGCGGACTCACCGCGGCCGGCGCGATCGCGGGCCTCCTGGTCGGCGGCGCGGGCTCGGTCGGGGCCGTCGCCTGGACGCTGGCCGACGACGCCTCCTCCGGCTGGTTCGACGTCCTGCTCGGACAGCCCGCGGCGTGGTCGGTGCCCGTGGCGGTGACGGCGATGGTCGTCGTCTCGCGTCTGACGGCTCGCACCGTGCCCGCCCACGCCCGCCGGTTCATGGTGCGGCTGCACACGCCGGAGGCGTTGGAGCTCGACCGCTAGATCCGCGTCTCCGAATCTCGACCGAGATCCGGCGACACGAGGCTGTCACTCCGTCAGGCGCCGAGCGCCCTCGCCCGCGCGACGATGAGGTCGACGACGTCGGGATGCTCGCCGAGGACGTCGGCGACGATCACGCCGTCGCTCACCTCGCGGCGCAGCCGGTCGTGGAAGAAGCCGGGCGAGAGCAGGTAGGGCGAGACGGCGTCGCCGGGGCGTACGACGTCGGCGGGCCGCGGGCCGATGCCGGCCAGGCAGGCCAGTTCGACCGGACCGTCCCACGCACGCGCGAGGTGGGCCACCGCGCGGGTCTGGTCGCAGGTGGCGGCCTCATCGCTCGAACCCGCCGCGACGAGCACCACGCGTTGGCCGGGCCGGGCGCCGGCCTCGTGCAGCCGCGCGACCTGCGCCCGGGCGAGCAGGGGGTCGGGGCCGAGCGGCTCGCCGAGGACGACCGGGGCGCTGGATGCCTCGATCGCCTCGGGCAGATCGGTACGTACGTGGTAACCGGTGGAGAGAAGCAACGGCACCGCGACGGCGGGCCCGTCGAGGCCGCGAACGACGTCGGCGAAGAGGGGCTCGCTCAGTTCCACGTAGGAGGCGAGTGCGGGGGCACCGAGAAGCCGACCGGCCGCCGCCGTCAAGGCACGGGCGACGTCGTTCCCGGTGTCGTGCCGGGTGCCGTGCGCGACCGTGACCACGGTCGGTCTACCGCCGACCTGGCTCACGTCGTCGCTCTCGCCCACGATCACACCCTTCCACGTCACGCAGAGCTCGAATCTCATGGCCCATGAACTTCGGGGCAACCCCGCTGCGCGACCTGCACATCGACCACCGACCGCTCGTCGCGCGGATCCGACCGTTCGTCGCTCCGCTCGACGCGCCGACGTTCCGCCGGGCGCAGACGGCGGGCGCAGGGGTGACGGCGTGACGCGCGCCACACCTAGCGTGACGGCGGTCACGCTGCCGGCGTTCCAGACCGGCCCGAGCAGGAAAGGCGACACCGATGTCCCACGCAGATCACCCAGCGCAGCCGGGCGGGGGCGACGCCGGCCATCAACAGGCCGCCCGCCACGATCCGGTCTACGACCACCTGCACGCCTCCGCGGAGTTCGCCGAACTGCGCCGCCGATACCGCGCGTTCGTGCTGCCCGCGACGGTCGCGTTCCTGTCCTGGTACCTGCTGTACGTGGTCATGTCGAACTGGGCCGCGGGCTTCATGAGCACGCAGGTCCTCGGCAACATCAACATCGCGCTCGTCTTCGGGCTGCTCCAGTTCGTCACCACGTTCCTCATCGCCTACCTCTACAGCCGCTACTCGGCGGCACGGCTCGACCCGTTGGCGGGCGAGCTCGAGGAGCGCTTCGTCGAAACCGGCGCGACCGGCTCCCGGGGAGGGAAGCACTGATGGACCACCAGGTACTCACCACCGTCCTGTTCCTCTCGGTCGTGGCGCTGACCGTCGCGATCACCGTGCGGGCGAGCCGCTCGACGTCCGGCACGTCGGACTTCTACGCCGGCGGCCGCTCGTTCACCGGCTTCCAGAACGGTCTGGCGATCGGCGGCGACTACATGTCGGCCGCGTCGTTCCTCGGCATCACCGGAATCATCGCGCTCGCCGGCTACGACGGCTTCCTCTACTCCATCGGCTTCCTGGTGGCCTGGCTGGTCGCCCTGCTGCTCGTCGCGGAGATGCTGCGCAACTCCGGTCGCTACACGATGGCCGACCAGCTCGCGTTCCGGATGAAGCAGAAGCCGGTGCGGATGGCCGCTGCGACCTCGACGGTCGTCGTCTCGATCTTCTACCTGCTCGCGCAGATGGTCGGTGCCGGAACGCTCGTGGCCCTGCTCCTCGGCGTGGACAGCCAGACGGTCAAGAACCTCGTCATCCTCGGCGTCGGCATGCTGATGATCTTCTACGTCACCGTCGGCGGCATGAAGGGCACGACCTGGGTGCAGATCGTCAAGGCGGTGCTTCTCATGACCGGCTCGGCGCTGATCGTCGTGCTGGTGCTGGCGAAGTTCGACTTCAACCTCTCCGAGCTGCTCGGCGCCGCGGCGTCCAACAGCGGCAAGGGCGAGGCATTCCTCGAGCCCGGCCTGAAGTACGGCGCCGATCTCACCAGCAAGCTGGACTTCCTCAGCCTCGGCATCGCCCTGGTGCTCGGAACGGCAGGTCTTCCGCACATCCTGATCCGCTTCTACACCGTGCCGACGGCCCGCGACGCGCGGAAGTCGGTGCTGTGGGCGATCGGCATCATCGGCACGTTCTACCTGTTCACGCTGGTGCTCGGCTTCGGTGCCGCGGCCCTGCTGAACACCGGCGATCTCGACGCCTCCGGCAACCTGGCGGCACCGAAACTCGCTGAGGAAGTCGGCGGCGGGGCCGGCTCGACGGGCGGAGCGATCCTGCTCGCCCTGATCGCGGCGGTCGCGTTCGCCACGATCCTCGCGGTGGTCGCCGGCCTCACGTTGACGTCGTCGGCATCGGTGGCGCACGACGTCTACAACAACGTCTATCGCAAGGGCGAGGCGACCGAGCAGGAGGAGATCAAGGTGACCCGGATCGCGGCCGGTGTCATCGGCCTGATCGCGATCTTGCTGGCCATCCCGGCTCAGAGCCTCAACATCGCGTTCCTGGTAGCGCTCGCCTTCGCCGTCGCGGCGTCGGCGAACCTGCCGACGATCGTGCTCAACATGTTCTGGCGCCGCTTCAACACGCGTGGTGCGCTCTGGAGCATCTACGGCGGCCTGATCTCCGCCGTCGGCCTGGTCTTCTTCTCCCCCGTGATGTCGGGTGCGGAGACCTCGCTGATCACCGGCGCCGACTTCGCGTGGTTCCCGCTGAGCAATCCGGGCATCGTCTCGATCCCGCTCGGGTTCCTCCTCGGCATCATCGGCTCCCTCACCACCCGTGAGCCGGCCGCCGAGGACCGCTACACCGAGCTCGAGGTCCGCGCCCTGACCGGGGCGGGCGCCGAGCAGGCGACGTCCCACTGATCCCAGGGTTGACCCGTCTTGAGACAGAGACGGGTCAACCCTGGCCGGGGCGTTGACCCGTCTTCAGATAGAGACGGGTCAACGCAACCCGGGCGCAACCCCGCCTTCTCCACCCTGGGCCGCAGTCCTACTGTGGCCAGTGCCACACCGAACCTCTTCCAGCACGACGACGAGACGCAGGAGCGACCGTGAGCGACCAGAGCCCGACGACGGAGCAGACCCTCTCCAACCTGTTGAAGGAGGACCGTCGCTTCGAGCCGCCGGCCGAGCTGGCCGCGAACGCCAATCTGACCGCCGAGGCCTACGAGCGGGCCGCCTCCGACCGGGAGGGCTTCTGGGCCGAGCAGGCCCAGCGCCTGACCTGGACCGAGCCGTGGACCCAGGTCCTGGACTGGTCCGACCCGCCGTTCGCGAAGTGGTTCGTCGGCGGCAAGCTCAACGCCGCCTACAACTGCGTCGACCGGCACGTCGAGGCCGGCCGTGGCGACAAGGTCGCCCTCCACTTCGTCGGAGAGCCGGTCGACGACACTCGCGACATCACCTACGCCGAGCTGCAGAGCCTGGTCTCCCAGGCCGCGAACGCCCTGACCGACCTGGGCGTCGACGCCGGCGACCGGGTCGCGATCTACATGCCGATGATCCCCGAGGCGGTCGTGGCGATGTTGGCCTGCGCGCGCCTGGGGGCACCGCACACCGTCGTGTTCGGCGGCTTCTCCGCCGACGCGCTCGCCTCCCGCCTGGAGGACTGCCAGGCGAAGGTCGTCGTCACCGCGGACGGCGGCTACCGTCGCGGCTCCGCCTCGGCCCTCAAACCCGCCGTCGACGAGGCCCGCGAGAAGGCCGCCGCGCAGGGTCACGACGTCGAGAAGGTGCTCGTGGTGCGCCGCACCGGCCAGGACCTCGGCGAGGGCGGCTGGGACGACGCCGTCGACGTCTGGTGGCACGACGTCGTCGACTCCGCTTCCACCGAGCACACCCCCGAGGCGTTCGACGCCGAGCACCCGCTCTACGTCATGTACACCTCCGGCACCACCGGCAAGCCCAAGGGCATCCTGCACACCACCGGCGGCTACCTGACCGGCTCGGCCTACACGCACTGGGCGGTCTTCGACCTCAAGCCCGAGACCGACGTCTACTGGTGCACCGCCGACATCGGCTGGGTCACCGGCCACTCCTACATCGTCTACGGCCCACTCGCCAACGGCGTCACCCAGGTGCTCTACGAGGGCACCCCCGACAGCCCCGAGCGCGGCCGGTGGTGGGACATCATCGAGAAGTACGGCGTCACGCTCTTCTACACCGCCCCGACAGCGATCCGCTCGTTCATGAAGCAGGGACGGGAGATCCCCGACCAGCGCGACCTCTCGACCCTGCGCATCCTCGGCTCGGTCGGGGAGCCGATCAACCCCGAGGCCTACGTCTGGTACCGCGAGGTCATCGGCGGCGGCAAGACCCCGGTCGTCGACACCTGGTGGCAGACCGAGACCGGCTCGATCATGATCAGCCCGCTTCCCGGCGTCACCCACGGCAAGCCGGGCTCCGCGATGATCCCTATCCCGGGCGTGAGTGCGGACGTCGTCACCGAGGAGGGCGTCTCGGTCGGCAACGGCGCCGGCGGCTACCTGGTGCTCACCGAGCCCTGGCCGTCGATGCTGCGCACCATCTGGGGCGACGACGAGCGCTTCAAGGAGACCTACTGGAGCAAGTACTCCGAGCAGGGCTGGTACTTCGCCGGTGACGGCGCCAAGCTCGACGACGACGGCGACCTGTGGGTGCTCGGCCGCGTCGACGACGTCATGAACGTCTCGGGGCACCGCCTGTCCACCACCGAGATCGAGTCGGCGCTGGTCTCCCACCCTGCCGTGGCCGAGGCGGCCGTCGTGGGCGCCAAGGACGAGGACACCGGTCAGGCCGTGTGCGCCTTCGTCATCCTGCGCGAGAGCGCCGCCTCCCAGGCCGACGATGACGGCGAGGGCGACGACATCGTGAAGTCGCTGCGCCTGCACGTGCGCAAGGAGATCGGTCCGATCGCCACCCCGCGTCAGATCATGATCGTGCCCGAGCTGCCGAAGACCCGCTCGGGCAAGATCATGCGCCGCCTCCTGCGCGACGTCGCCGAGCACCGTGAGGTCGGCGACGTCACCACGCTCGCCGACTCCTCGGTGATGGAGCTCATCTCGGCCGGCGTCAGCTCCGGCAAGGGCGAGGACTGAGCCGCACCGCCGTCGCCTCGGGACCCGTCTCGACAGGCTCGACGACCGGAACGGCGCCCCGGCAACGGCGTCTCGACAGGGTCGACGACCGGTGGCCGAGCCTGTCGGGACTCAGGCGTTCGCGCGGTTCAGCAGGTCGGTCTCACGATCGGCGTCGAGGGTGACGCCTCCCATCTCGAGGAGCTTGCGGAACGGCATCGAGTCGGCGAGCCGCAACAGTTCGACGTCGGGCACGTCCATGCCGGCCTGCTTGGCCAGGGCGTGGAGCTCGGCCATCAGCGCCTCGAAGGCGGCCGGGGTGTCGAGCCAGGTCGACATCGGGCTGTCGAGCGTGATCTCGCCCCCGATACGAGGGACCTCGAGCGTGACCGTCGCGCGCAGCGGCAGGTCGCGGGACGACGGTCCGACCGCGATCTCGAACGCGCCGGGGTCGACGATCCACTGGCCCTGGGCGACGTCGTAGAACGCGAAGTCGCGGTGGCCCAGCTCGACGCTCACGCGCTGCGACGCACCTGGCTGCAGTCGCACCTTCGCGAAACCGACGAGCTCGCGAACGGGGCGATCCAGGCGAGGCGCCACCTCGCCGAGGTAGACCTGGACGACGTCGGAGCCGGCACGGTCGCCGGTGTTGGTGACCGTGCAGGAGACGGTCGCGGCGGCCGTGCCCGGGTCGGGCAGGGTGACCTCGAGGTCGGTGTATCCGAACGTCGTGTACGCGAGCCCCGAACCGAACGCGTGGGCGACGTCGCGGTCGGTGGCGTCGTAGCCGCGGTAGCCGACGTACAGCCTCTCGCCGTAGAGCACGGCGTCCTCGGTGCCCGGGAAGTTCAGGTAGGCCGGGGTATCGGTCAGCCGCACCGGGATCGTCTCCGCCAGCCGGCCCCGCGGGTCATCGAGCCCGGTGAGGATGTCGGCGAGGGCGGCTGATCCAGCCTGGCCCGACAGCCACATCTCCAGGACGGCGTCTGCGTGCTGCTCGACCTGCCCGGTGAGCACGATGCCGCCGTTGGTCAGCACGGCGACGACGCGATGCCCCGCCTTCCTGACCGCGGCCAGCAGGGAGAGCTGTTCGACGGGCAGGTCGAGGTGCGTGCGATCCGCGCCCTCGGTGTCGCCCTCGGTCAGGCCGAGCACCACGACGACGACCCCGGCCCCGTCGGCGGCGGCCAGCGCCGCGTCGACGTCGTCGCTCGCGCTGACCCGCAGGTCGCGCACAACGCCCGGTCGGTCCGCCAGCGCCCGCGCGAGCTCGGTGGGGAGGTCGTCGAGACGCGTCGGGACCACCCGCGAGCTGCCACCGCCCTGATAGCGCGGCTCGGCGGCCAGAGCGCCCACCAGTGCGATCGGCCCGCTGCCGGCCAGAGGCAGGACGCCGTCGTTGGTCAGCAGGACGGCGGACTCGACGGCGGCGCGGCGGGCGAGCTCGTGGTGGGCGTCCCAGTCGGGCTCGGCCAGCGGCGCACCCGCTGCTGCGGCGTCGGACGGCGCGCCGAGCGCGAGGGCCGCCGCGACCACGGCGGCCGCGGCGCGGTCGAGTTCCTCGACGGCCAGCCGGCCGGACTCCACCGCGGCCACGACGAGGCCCGGCGTGCCCGCGTTGCCGGGCATCTCCAGATCCAGGCCGGCCGCGAGGGAGGCGACGGCGTCCGGGACACCTCCCCAGTCGGAGACGACGAGTCCGGCGAAGCCCCACTCCTCGCGCAGCACCTCGGTGAGCAGCCACGGGTGCTGAGCGGCATGCACGCCGTTGATCCGGTTGTAGGAGCTCATCACCGCGGCCGGCGCGGACGCGGTGACCGCGCGTTCGAAGCCGGTCAGGTAGAGCTCGCGGAGGGTGCGCTCGTCGACGTCGGAGCTCACCACCATCCGGTTGGTCTCCTGGTTGTTCGCCGCGAAGTGCTTCAGGCAGGCGCCGACGCCGGCCGCCTGCACGCCCGTGACAGCGGCCGGGGCGAGGTCGCCGGAGAGGACAGGGTCCTCGGAGTAGTACTCGAAGTTGCGCCCGCACAGCGGCGTCCGCTTGATGTTGAGGCCGGGGCCGAGCAGGACGCCGACGCCGTGCCACCTGGCCTCGGCGCCGAGGGCCCGGCCGATCTCCTCGAGGAGTTCGGTGTTCCACGACGAGCCCGTGGCCGACGCCGTCGGGAAGCAGGTCGCGGGGAGGGAGTCGTGGATGCCGAGATGGTCGGCGCTCCCACGCTGACGTCGCACGCCATGCGGGCCGTCGGTCAGTACCAGCTCGGGGACGCCGTGCTCGTCCAACGCGTGGGTCGACCAGAACGTGGCGCCGGTGATCAGCGCGGCCTTGTCCCGCAGTTCGAGGCGGGCCACGATCTCGGCGGCCGCCTCGTGGACCGACTCGGTCATCGGCAGTCTCGTCTGGGCCGACGTCACCGCGTCGCTCACGAGATTCCGGTGTCGATGAGCTTGCCGCACTCGTAGTCGCCCTTGGAGACCTGCTTCCAGGACGAGCCGGAGAGCTGCATCACGCGCACGCAGGCCGAGGTGCGCTTCGCGCCCACCGAAGCCGGAGCGTGCAGGTCGTTGGCGGTCCAGTTCGAGACCTTGCGCAGTTCGCCGACCAGGCTCTCGCGCGTCAACGAACCGCCCAGCTTGGTGGCGAGCTCGACGAAGAGGCGCGCAGCGGACCAGGCGTAGACGCCGTTGCCGTCGGGCGCGTCGCCCGGGCTCACCTGGTTGAGCCAGCTGCGGTAGAGCTTCATCTCCGCGACGTTGCTGTCGTACGGCGTCCAGTTGATGTAGGCGTAGACGCCCTCACCGGCGCCGCCCGCCTGGGCGACGTAGTCGTCGTTGTAGATGGTGCCGTCCTGGAAGTAGAACTTCGGCTTGAAGCCCTGCTGCGTCATCGTCTGAGCCAGGCGGACGTTCTGAGCGATCGCGCCGGTCATACCGACGGTCTGCACGCCCTTGCTCTTCATCTGCTGCACGTAGGAGGCGTAGTTGAACTCCGCGACGCCGATGTCCTCGCGATACACGACGTCCCAGCCGGCCTTCTCGAACGCGACGGCGAAGCTGTCGGCGTTGGCCGGCGCCGCGCCGGCGTCGATGGCGAGGACCGCGGCCTTCTTGGTGGCGCCGCTGTCGAGTCGGCTGAAGAAGCGCGGCATCGCGTCGCCGACGAGGTTCACCGCGAGCGCCTGCGTCGCGAAGCACGTCGAGCACTTCTGGCGCAGCGTGTTGACCGCGCCGGAGCGGATGTCGGGGATACCGCACGACTGCGCAGTGGCGGCACCGCCGGAGTCGAAGGCCGACATCGAGCCGATGACGGCGAACGCCTCGTCGCAGGCCCTCGCGTAGGCCTGCTGGTCGGCGGAGGCGTCGGCGCGGCTGTCGAGGTTGAGCAGCTCGATCTTGCGACCGCACAGGTCGGTGGTCGCGTTGAAGTACTGGACGAACGCCTTCGCGCCCTGCTGCGCGGCCGCGAAGATGCCGGGCACCGGGCCCGAGACGTCGGAGACGTTGGCCAGCACGATCTTGTCGTCGGTGATGCCGGTCTGGTTCTTCAGGCCGTCGCAGCTACCCGCCTTGACGTCGCCGGCCGGCGGCGCGGCGTCGTCCGGGGCGGAGGGCGTGTCGCCACCGCCACCCCCGCCCGACGACGGCGTGCCGGGGTCATTGCCGCCGGCGGACGTGCCGCCACCGGTGTCCGTGCCTCCCGAGGTTCCGTCGGGCACCGAGGAGCCGCCCGGCACCTCACCGCCCGACACCGGTGCGTCGGCGGAGTCGCTGCTGCCGGTGGTCGCGTCGCCGCCCCCGGCCGCCGCGGCGGCGGCCGGGTCGAGCTGGGAGCCGCACGCCGCGGTCAGGAGCACCGCCGCCAGCAGAGCGGAGACAGCCGAGAGTCGGGCCGGAGAACGCACAGACACACCTCGTCGTGGATCGTCGTCGAATCGTGAGCGGGGCCGGTACGCACGTACGAGCGGCCGCGACCCTATTGTCGACACAATAGTTGACGTTCGTAAAGCGAAGTGTCGTAATTTCGAGTACCGTCGAATCCGTGAGCGCTCCCGCCACCGCCCCTGCACGCCGTCTCGACGGCGGGACGCGCGCCGATGACTCCGACGCGGGCACCAGCGCCGCCTCGCCAGCTCCGCCCGCCCTCCCTCGTGTACGTCGTGGACGGGGCGCCGGCGCCGAGACGCGCCAGGCGCTGATCAGCGCGACACTGGCGTGTCTGCGGCGCGCGGACGCCGACGTCAGCATCGCGGCCGTCGCGCGCGAGGCGGGCGTCTCGCGCCAGACCGTCTACGGCCACTTCCGCGACAGCGACGACCTGGTGCACCACGCCACCAGCGCCGCCGCCATCGCACTCGGGGGACGGATCCGCGACCACGTCGAGCAGTACACCGACGATCCGGTCGACGGCCTCGTCGAGTTCATCGTGGTGGCCTACCGGGAGTTCTCCGCCGACCCGGTCGCAGCGTCGATCATCGACGTGACCGTGCACCAGACGATCACGCCGCCCGGAGCGATGTCGGAGGTCTTCCGCTACGCCTCGGCGTTCATGCCGGCGTCCTACTGGAGCGACCCGGTGTTCGAGGGCCGCGCCGACGAGGTCGTCGAGACGGCGGTGCGCTGGCTGCTCAGCCTGCTCACCTACCCCTCGCCACACACCCGCGACGACGCAGCCCTGCGCGCCTACCTGCAGCGCAACCTGGCCCCGGCTCTCGCCCCCGTCGCACGTTGACCCGTCTTCAGACAAAGACGGGTCAACCTCGGACGTGACGTTGACCCGTCTTCAGACAAAGACGGGTCAACGCGGGGTGGGTACGATTCAGCCGCCCTGCGTGCAGGGCGCGATGTCCTGCGCGCCGGCGACGCCGCGGTAGACCCGCTCCATCGGCAGGCTCCAGTCCTGGGTCTGCTCGGTGTAGGCGATGGTGCCCGTCGTGCGGCCGCGGACGCCGTCGACCTGGACGCGTCGTACGACCAGCGGGATCGTGGTCGACGACGTCGCGCCCGGACCGGCCCAACATCCCGAGGCTCGGCGTGCACCACGCGCCTCGGCGAAGCTGACGTCGTCACCCGCGGCCGTGCCGCCGTACCGGAAGACCGCCATCGTCACGTAACCCGTGTGGCCCTCCCACGGCGCCGAGACACTCAGCCGAGCACCCTGGAGACGCGCCCGCGGAACGCGGAACGTGGCTTCACCGTCGGCGACCTTCTGGGCCTTGGACGACCAGCTGACCCACCGGTCGCCGCGCTCGGTGACCTGGTGGAGACGGAGCTCGCAGCCCTCGCAGTCCTCGACGGCGAACGTCACCGTGGCGCGCGCAGCCGCGGCCCGCGGCGCATCCTCGGCGGCGGCGGTCGGCGCCGAGGGGAGGAGAGCAGTACCGGCGACCAGGAGCGCGGTGCCGGCCGCGCCGGCGGCGAGCGACCGGAGGCCGCGTGAGGGGGACGGGGACAATGAGGTGGAGCGCATCGAAGTCATGACCTCTAGACGCGGCACCTCGACGCAAGGTTGCAGGGTCGGGCAGACGATTTCCGACGCTCAGGAGTACCTGGAATGATGCGGATCGGTGCGCCGGGAAGTCTGGTCGGCAGTTCTGATGCCGACCCTTCGAAAGGCTCCTCATGACCGAGCCCACCCGCCTGTTCCGACGCTCCTCGTGGCCCGAGACCGCCCGGGTCGGTGAGATTCTCCGCGCCGAGACCACCGGCGGACTCCTGCTGATCGCCGGCGCGGTGATCGCGCTGGTGTGGTCCAACAGCCCCTGGGCCGACGCGTACGCAGACCTACGCGAGATCACGGTCGGGCCGGCGGCACTCCACCTGGACCTCAGCCTCGCGACCTGGGCCGCCGACGGGTTGCTCGCGATCTTCTTCTTCGTCGCCGGACTCGAGCTCAAACGGGAGTTCGTCGCCGGCGACCTGCGCGACCCGCGACGGGCCGCGCTCCCGGTGTTCGCAGCGATGGGCGGAATGGCGGCGCCCGCACTCATCTTCGCGCTGTGGAACCTCGGCGACGGCGACGCCCTGCGCGGGTGGGCGATCCCGACGGCGACCGACATCGCCTTCGCCGTCGCCGTGCTCGCCGTCATCGGCACCCATCTCCCCGCCGCGCTGCGCACCTTCCTGTTGACGTTGGCGGTCGTCGACGACCTGCTGGCCATCACCATCATCGCGATCTTCTACACCGATGAGCTCGACCTCGGCGCGCTCGGGCTCGCCGTGGTCCCGCTGATCCTGTTCGGCCTTCTGGTCCAGCGCCGAGTCACGACGCCGTTCCTGCTTCTGCCCCTGGCGGTGGTCACCTGGGCCCTGATGCACGAGTCGGGTGTCCACGCGACCGTCGCCGGCGTCCTCCTCGCGTTCACCGTGCCGGTGGCGGCTCGCCGCGCCCAACCCGGCGAGGTCACGGGGACCGCGGTCGAGGCACCCGGACTCGCCGAGCATCTCGAGCACCTGATCAGGCCGATCTCGGCCGGCGTCGCCGTGCCGATCTTCGCCTTCTTCGCTGCCGGCGTCAGCGTGGGTGGGGCCGGCGCCTTGGTGGAGGCGTGGACCGAGCCGGTGGCGCTCGGGGTGATGAGCGGGCTCGTGATCGGCAAGGTCGTCGGGATCACGGGCGCCACCTGGCTGCTGTCCCGCTTCACCCGGGCCGAACTCGATGACGACCTCGCGTGGGTCGACGTCATCGGCCTGTCGCTGCTCGCGGGCATCGGGTTCACCGTCTCGCTGTTGATCGGCGAGCTCGCCTTCGGCCCAGGGACCGCAGCGGACGACGTCGCGAAGGTCGCCGTGCTCAGCGGGTCCCTCGCCGCTGCAGCGCTCGCCACCGTCCTCCTACGAGCGCGCAACCGCCACTACCGGCGGATCGCAGAGGCCGAGACGCGCGACGACGACGGCGACGGAGTGCCCGATGTGTACCAACAGGGCGATAGCGGCGGGGCGCCGAATCGGTAAGGTCGGCCCGAGCAACGCCGTTCAGCCTGGGCGACCCGGGCACCGAGTTCGAGCAGAGGATGGACATGGCCACCGAGCAGCAGACTGCCGGACAGCACAAGGCAGCCCATCGGGCGGTCGCTCCGGACGAGGACGAGCCCACGATCGGGAGGCTCGTCCACGACGCGAGCCGCGACATCTCCACGCTGATCAGCAAGGAGATCCAGCTCGCCAAGGCCGAGATCAAGACCAGTGTGAACTTCGGTCTGGCCGGCGCGATCTTCTTCGCAGCCGCGCTGTTCATCCTGGTGCTCGCCATCATCATGCTGTCGGTCGCCTTCGCCTACCTGATCCACTGGAACGGGTCCGGCCTCGACCTGCACTGGGCGTTCCTCATCGTCTTCGGCGCCTACACCGCCCTCGCCGGGCTCTGCGCCGCGCTCGGCGTGAAGAAGGTCAAGCAGGTGCGCGGGCCCGAGCGCGCGATCGAGCAGGGCAAGGAGATCCCCGCGGCACTGCGCGGGAAGGTCTGACGCTCCTCGGTTGACTCGCTGCGCTCGCTCCTCGTCCACCGGAGCGATCTGGGGACCGTGGCGATCGGCGTCCGGAGCGCGAGCGTGGTCGAGCCGGCACCCAAGGGGCTCGGCCGCGGCGACGCGAACCAGCGCATGACCACAGATGGCGCCGTCGCGGCGACGCGCCGCCCCCGCCGGCCGACCACCCTCGCGACGCAGGACGCCGAGCGCCCAGCGACCGCCAGCGGCGATCAGCTGGCGCAGCCTCCGGTCGAGACCGGGGTGACGGAGTCGACGCCGCGCTCCGCGGACTCGGCACCCTGCTCCCACGTCAGGGCGTAGCCGGTGTCGTCGTCGGTGACCGAGGCCGCGAACACGACGCCCGCGACGCGGCCCTGCGTCGTCACGATCGGACCACCGGAGTTGCCCGGCCGGACCTTGCCGCGCAACG
>NZ_JAHRHK010000027.1 GCF_021246465.1 Nocardioides sp. R-C-SC26
TGGGTGGCGCCGTCGGCGAGGTCGTGGGTGGAGAGGTGGTCGTCGACCCGGTCGGAGATCTTCCAGGCCAACGACGGCGCCGGGTCGGCGGCCTGCGCGGCCGGCGCGAGTGCGACGACCGTCGCGGCGGCGGCCAGCGGCAGTGCCGGGGCCAGCAGCGAGGTGGCGACGGCGGCGCCCGCCGTACGGCGGAGAGTGCGAAGCATGAGTGAGGAACCTCGATGGTCGGGGGGGTCGCCCTGTCGACCCCCGTGCTGGCCCAACGAACGACCGGAGCGAAGGTGACGTGCGATCCCGAAAGGGAGTCACGAAGGTAAGGCAGTCCTTATCAACACGTATGATCCCACTCTCGGGGCCTTTCTGGACGTCTTTCCGCGTCCAGGTCCGCATCACCCTCACCAGTCCCACGACGCGTCCTCCACGAAACGGCACCGATGTCTCCTTCCCCCACGCCCACGGCCGCTCGTCGCGCGAGCGCCCGCGCGCTCGGCGCAGGCGCCGCGGCGTTGCTGCTGTTCGGCGTCTCCGGGTGCGGCCCCCTGATCGGCGGCGGGCAGGACGACGGGGCGTCACGGCCGGACACGAGCGTGCCCTCGATCGCGGACGTCGAGCCGGCCGCCGACCCCCGTGCCTTCGACGGCGTGCTGGACATCAACCTGCCCGACCCGCGCATCGACCCGATCCAGGCCGATCCGGTGCCGCAGCTGCCGGCCACCGTCACCGATGCCCAGGGCACCTCGGTGCGCGTGACCGACGTCAGCCGGATCCTCGCGCTGGACGTCTACGGCACGCTGGCGCACACCGTGTTCGAGCTCGGCCTCGGCGACAACGTCGTCGGGCGCGACGTCTCCTCCACCTTCCCCGAGATCGCCGACCGGCCGCTCGTCACCCACAACGGCCACGAGCTGAGCGCCGAGTCGATCTTGGACCTCGACCCCTCCGTGGTCATCAGCGACACCTCGCTCGGCCCGTTCGACGTCCTGTTGCAGCTGCGAGACGCGGGCGTCCCGGTGGTCATCACCGACTCCCACCGCGGCATGGACAACCTGGCCTCGCTGACCCAGGAGGTCGCCGACGCACTCGGCGTCTCCGAGGCCGGGCGGGCCCTCGGCGAGCGCATCGAGGAGCAGGTCGCGGCCAAGGAGGCCGAGATCGGCGGAGTCGCGCCGGCGGACGTGACCGGCAAGCTGCGCACGATCTTCCTCTACATCCGCGGCCAGTCGGGGGTGTACTACATGTTCGGCGAGGACTCCGGCGCAGACGCTCTCATCGACGCCGCGGGCGGCTACGACGTCGCCGAGGAGATCGGGTGGAACGGCATGAAGCCGGTCAACGACGAGGGCCTGATCGCCGCACAGCCCGACGTCGTGGTGATGATGTCGGAGGGGCTGGACTCCGTCGGCGGCGTCGACGGCCTCCTGGAGAAGTTCCCCGCGCTCGGCAACACCCCTGCCGGCGAGCACGAGCGGATCATCGCGATGGACGACGGTCAGGTGCTGAGCTTCGGTCCCCGCACCTCCGATGTCATCAACGCCCTCGCCGTCGCGCTCTACGCACCCGACGCGCTCGGCTGACCCGACCCAGAGACCTCACATCGCGATGACCGACACCCTGACGAGCCCCGGAACGACGCCCGAGCCCGACTCGTCGGCGCGCGCCGGCCGTGGAGTCGGCGCGTCGACGCCACGGCCGCGACGGCTCGGTCGCACCACGCTGCTCTTCGCCGGCCTGACGACGGCGCTCGTGGTCGTCAGCCTGGCGGCCGCCGGCTCGGGGCAGCTCGCGATCCCGTTCGACGAGGTGATCGGCTCGTTCCTGCACCGCATCGGGCTCGACATCGGCACCATGCCGACGCACCCGCGCGGTGACGACACGCTGTGGTCGGTGCGGTTCCCCCGGGTCGCGATGGCGATGGTCGTCGGCGCGGCACTGGCGGTGGCCGGAGCGGTCATGCAGGGCGTGTTCGGCAACCCGCTCGCCGAGCCCAGCGTCGTCGGCGTCTCGTCGGGCGCCGCCGTGGCGGCCGCGATCTCGATCGTGTTCAACCTCAGCTTCGCCGGCACCTGGAGCATCGCGGTCTGCGCCTTCCTCGGCGGCCTGATCACCACCCTCGCCGTCTACGCGCTCTCCCGCGCCGACGGCCGCACCGAGGTCGTCACCCTGGTACTGACCGGCATCGCCGTGAACGCCGTCGCTGCCGCCGGCCTGGCTCTGCTGATGTTCATCGGCGACACCCAGGCGCGCGAGCAGATCGTGTTCTGGCAGCTCGGCAGTCTCAACGGGAGCCGCTGGCAGTACGTCGCCGTCGTCGCACCCCTGGCCGCGGTCGGCTGCGTCGCCGCGCTGGCGTGCGCCCGCAGCCTGGACCTGCTCGCTCTCGGCGAGCGCCAGGCCCGCCACCTCGGCGTGGACGTCGAACGGCTGCGGATCTTCCTGATCGTCGTCGTGGCCCTGCTGACGGCCGCGGCGGTCAGCTTCTGCGGCATCGTCGCGTTCGTGGGCCTGGTCGTGCCGCACCTGGTGCGCATGATCACCGGACCGGGCCACCGCGTCCTGCTGCCGGCCTCCCTCCTGGCCGGAGCGCTCGTGCTCGTGCTGGCCGACCTCGGCGCACGCACCTTGGTCGCCTACGCGGATCTCCCGCTCGGCATGCTCACCTCGCTCGTCGGGGGCCCGTTCTTCTTCTGGCTGCTGCGGCGCACCCGGCGCAGCGCGGGAGGGTGGGCATGACCACCCCACGACCTTCTCCGCCTCCCCCGCTCCGCTCCTCCGCGAACAAGCCCGCAGGGGCCCCGTCATGACCACCCCACGACCTTCTCCGCCTCCCCCGCTCCGCTCGCCGGCGGACGATCCGACGCCCGGCGAGGTGGCGCTCCGCGCGCGGGGCATCGACGTCCGGTTCGGCGCGACCACCGTGCTCGACGATGTCGCGCTCGACGTCCGCCGCGGTGAGGTCCTGGCGCTCGTCGGCCCCAACGGCGCCGGGAAGTCCACGTTGCTCTCGGTCATCGCCGGCGACGTCGAAGCCTCCGCGGGCACGGTGGAGGTCCTCGGACGTCCGCTGTCGGACTGGAAGCTGCGCGAGCTCGCCCGCTCGCGGGCCGTGCTGACGCAGGAGCACCAGGTCGCGTTCCCGTTCCCCGTCGAGGACGTCGTGCGGATGGGCCGCTCGCCCTGGCGCGGGCGACCGGAGGAGGACGCCGACGACGCGATCGTCGCCGAGGCGATGTCCACCGCCGACGTCGCGCATCTGGCGCAGCGCTCGTTCGGTGTGCTGTCGGGCGGGGAGAAGGGCCGGACCTCCTTCGCACGGATCCTGGCCCAGCGCACCGGGATCCTGATGCTGGACGAGCCCACCGCCGCCCTCGACATCGGACACCAGGAGGCCGTCCTGCGTCGGGCGCGGGCCGAGGCGGACGCCGGCGCGGCGGTCGTGGTCGTCCTGCACGACCTGAGCCTGGCCGCCGCGTGGTCGGACCGGATCGTGCTGCTGTGCCAGGGTCGCGTCGCCGGCGAGGGCCCGCCGTCCCAGGTGCTGACCTCCACGCTGCTCAGCGACGTCTACCGGTTCCCGATCGAGGTGCTCCCCCATCCTGCGACCGGCGACCTTCTCGTGCTCGCCGACCGCCGATCCGCGCCGTCCCACATCGACCGCGACCTGACCGAGGAGGCAGCCCGATGAGCGGAGACCGACCGAGCGCGGCCCCGGCGCACCCGACCACTCCCGCGACCTCGCGCGTGCACGGCGCCGCGGTGGCGCTGCTCTGCGTCCTGCTCCTCGCTGCGACCATGGCCACGCCTGCGCCCGCGCAGGCGCAGGGCCGGGTCAGCGTCTCCAACGACCGCGGTTCAGCGGTGGCGGACCTGACCTATCGCACCACGCTCACGGTGCGGGGATCCGGATTCCAGGTCGTCCGCGGCGGGTTCGGAGGCGCCTACGTGATGTTCGGGTGGGTCAGCGACCCACGCGGCGACTCCTGGCGTCCCTCGCGCGGCGGACTGACCGGCGAGGACTACCAGTACATCCCCGATGCCGAGGACGCCGCCGACAACCAGGGCTACCTGAAGTACGTGGCCTTCCCGGGCAGCAGCACCGCCGGGGAGGCCGCCACGGTGCTCTCCGATCGCGGCTCGTTCAGCCTGGACCTCGTGGTGCCCGGCCCGGTGTTCCAGAGCGTCGACCGCGACGGCGATCTCGCCGAGGTCGACTGTCGTCGGGTCTCCTGCGGCATCATCACCGTCGGCGCGCACGGGGTGAAGAACGCCACCAACGAGTCGTTCACCCCGGTGCGCTTCGGCACGGTCTACGACAGTGCCCCCGACACAGCTCCCACGGCGAGCGCGAGCCCGGGCGGTACCGGGGACGCGCCCGCCGCGTCGCCGGGCAACGACCCGACCACACCGCCCGCCCCAGCCACGCCGGACCCGGCAGCGGGCGCACCCTCGGTCGCGGTCGACCGGGCGACGGCGGTCGCGGGACGGGCGATGGCGTTCGTGGGACGCGGCTTCCAGCCCGGCGAGCAGGTCAACGCCGTCCTGGACGACGGGGTGGCCGGGCTCGGCCCGCTGGTCGCCGGCGCCTCGGGCGAGGTGGCGGGTGTCCTGCAGCTGCCGGCGGATCTCGCCGTCGGCACCCACGAGCTGCGCATGTCCGGCGCCGCATCGGGGATCAGCGCCAGCGAGCTCTTCCCGGTGGCGGGGGGCGACGTGACAGCGCCCGCGCCCGGTGACGAGGACGCCGAGATCGCGTCGTGGATCTTCCTCGGGGCCGGCGTCGTCGCTCTCCTCGCCGCCCTCGCGGGCTCCGTGGTGATCCGACGCCGGCGGTCCGCCTGATGCGCCCCTGGGGTGCCGGGAGCACGCGCCACGCGATGGCGGCGGTGGCGGCGGTCGCGACGATCGGGCTGGTCACGCTCGCCGTCCGGGCGGTCCTGACGGGGGCGGAGGCCGCCGACCCGACCGACCCACCCGCAGCGTCGAGCAGCGCGCCGAGCACGACCGGTGCGAGCGCCTCGCCCGGGGCGACGCAGACGTCCTCGGCCGAGCCGACGTCGTCGGAGACCCCGACGACGAGCCCGACCCCCACCCCGACCTCAGAACCGACCGCGAGCCCCACCACGAGCCCGACGGTGACGCCGGCCCCCGCGGATGCCGTCGAGGTGGACGACGCCGTGCTGACCTGGGCGATCAACGACGAGAGCAACAACAAGGCATTCGCCCCCGGCACCTTCAACTTCCTCGCCGCCGGGGCCGTGCCCGACCCGGGGCGCGGCGGCCAGACGATCGTTGCGCCCGGCGTGTGGCGCGGCACCTCGGTGCGGGCCTGGCGCGCGACGTCGGGTGCGGTGACCATCCAGAAGCGCCGACCCGACGGGCGCTTCGCGGCCGCGACCTTCGCGGGCCTCTCCACGGCCGTCGACGGGGCGCCGCTCACCTCGACGTCCGGCCCCTTCTCCGGTCACCGCGTCCGCATCGGCGGCGGATCGGGAACCGTCGATCCGACCAGCGGCTCCGCCCGGATCGACTGGCGGGGCACGTTCTCGCTCGTCTACTACTCCGGCTTCACCTTCCTCACCGTCACCGATCCGAGTCTCGTGGTCGTCGGCGGTGTCGGCCAGGTGCGCGCAACCGTCGCCGGCTTCGCGGCCGACCGGTCGAACCCCGACCGCTGGCAGCCGGTCCCGGCGCGCCGGGTCGTCCTGGCCGACCTGCCCCGTCTCACGCTTCCCGCGGCCGGAGGCATCACCGTGACTCCGCGCTACCTCGGGGTCTCCTACGACGCGCCCGCCGACGCCCCGCAGGTGCGCACCGGATCGACCTGGGGCGCGTTCCCCGCCTCGTTCGTGAACTACGTGGACCGTCTGGGATCCGGCGCCTTCTTCTACTCCACCGGGGGTGCTGCGGACCCGATCAAGGTCCCGTCACCGATCGCGGTCTCCTACGACGCCGCCGACCCCGTCGAACCCGGCCCGACGTCGGGACCCACTCCGACGGCGGCACCCACGCCGACCCCGACGACACCGGTCAACCCGCTCCCCCCGCCCCCGCCCGTGCAACCGGCACCTCCCGTGCTGCCCGCGCCCGTGGTACCGCCCCTGCCCGCTCCCGACTCCGGCGAGGTGCCGAGCACCGGTGCGACGACGGGGGTGCCCGCAGCGGTGCCCACCGCGCCGCCCACGGTGTACGCACTCACCGCGGCGTCAACGTCCCCGTCTGCGAACGCTCTGGGAGGCGCAGCCTGGCGTTGGACGCTCGGCGTCGTGCTGTTGCTCGCGGCCGCCGGACTCGCCGCGGTGACCACGGTGGGCGCACGGAGGCCGCGGCGCTAGTCGCGCGTGCGGGAGGTTCTGACGCGCTTCGCGCACGCCCGGCACGCACCCCGCGGCGTCGCCGGCGCTCGCAGAAGGACCCGGCACAGCAGCGCGCCAGCGCCGTGCGCTGCCTGCACCGAGAGCACGCCAACCGTTTCCCAACTTCTCGGACGCACCACTAGCCTCGCCCTGTGCCGAGGATCAGTGCCGGCTCCGTGGAGGAGCACCGCGAGCAGGTGCACCAACGCGTCTTCGAGGCGTTCGCGGCGCTGATGGCCGAGAAGAGCTTCGACGCGATCACCATGGCTCAGCTCGCCGCAGCGGCCGGGATCGGCCGTACGGCGATCTATCACCACTTCCCCGACAAGGAGTCGGTCGTCGTGGCGTTCGCCTCGCACGAGACCAGCCGCTACCTCGAGGGGCTGCGCGCCGCGCTCGACGGCGTCGAGAGCCCCGTCGCCCGGCTCGGCGTCTACATCCGGCACCAACTCGAGGCCGGACAGCAGTTCCACATGGGCTTCGGCGCCCAGCTCTACGGCGTGCTCTCCCGTGAGTCGCTCTCGCAGATCCGCGAGCACGTGGTCGCCGTCGAGGACGTACTGCGCGACCTGCTCGCCGACGGCGTGCGCAGCGGCGCCTTCGCTGTCGACGACGAGGCCGCGACGATGTCGCTGATCCACGCCTGCCTCGCCCCGCGCCACCTGGCCACGTCGGCGATCGAGCAGTTCGTGCTGCGCGCTCTCAGCACGACGAAGTAAGGTCGACCTTACTTTTTTGGACACTCGGGTTGACAACCTGTCAGAATCTTACTGACAATGTGTCAACCTCCGTTCCACCCACCCCGGGAGCTCCTTCATGACCGTCACCGACGCCCCCACCGTCGCCCCGTCGCTCTCCACCGCCATGCGTGAGGGATCGATGGCCGAGCACGAGGCCGCCGAGCACTCCCCCTACATGAGCGAGCTTCTCGAGGGCCGTCTCAACGAGCAGGGCTACATCGACTACCTCCTGCGCCTGCGTGCCGTCTACGCGACGATGGAGAGGGTCATCCGCGCGCACTCCGACGACCGGCTCGTCGCGGCCGTCCACGACCCCGCCCTGGAGCGGCTGGCCGCGATCGAGGCGGACCTGGACCACTGGGCGCCCGGCGTCGCGCGCGAGCTGGACTCGCCTGCGACGGCGGCGTACCAGCAGCGGCTCGAGGACGCCGAGTGGGGCGGCGCCCTGGTGGCCCATCACTACACCCGCTACCTCGGCGACCTCTCGGGCGGCCAGGCGATCGGCCGCATCCTCGACCGCGCCTTCGGCCTCGACGGTGCCGGCGTGGCGTTCTACGACTTCGCCGAGATTCCCAAGCCCAAGCCGTACAAGGACGCCTACCGCGCGCGCCTGGACGCGCTCGGCCTCGACGAGGCCGACACCGCCCGCCTCGTCGAGGAGGTCAAGGTCGCGTTCCGGATGAACCAGGCACTCTTCAACGAGCTCGCGGGCAACCTGGACTCCTACCGCCGCTGACGCCCTTCCGATCCGCCGGCCCTCCCGGCTGCGGGCCTGCCAGGTCCACGACGATGCAGGGCGACGGATCGAGGGGCTTGATCTGGAGCATGCTCCAGGTGTGACACTGCCGTGGTGCCTCCTGTCCGCGGTCTGACCATCGCCGATGCCGCTTCGACGCTCGGCCTCAGCGTCGACACCCTGCGCTACTACGAGCGCGACGGCCTGCTGCTCCGTGCGGTACCCCGCTCGGCCAGCGGCCATCGTCGATTCGGTCCTGACGACCTGCGGTGGATCGATCTGGTGACCAAGCTCCGCTCCACCGGCATGCCGATCCGCGACGTCCGCCGCTACGCCGAGCTCGTCCGAGCGGGGGACGGCAACGAGTCCGAGCGCCTCGGCCTGCTGCACGCGCATCGCCGTCTGGTGCTCGATCAACTGGCGGCGGTGCAGGAGAACCTCGCCGCCATCGACAAGAAGATCGGGATCTACGAGGACCGCCTGCTTGACCCGGAGCGCACTCCAGGGCGTTCAGTGGAGGCATGAGAACCTCACACCACGACTCGCCCGCACCGTCCGACGCGTACGGCGCCGGCATCCTGACGACCCGCACCCTGGGCACGGCGGCGCCGCTCGAGGTCTCCGAGCAGGGACTGGGCTGCATGGGGATGTCGGAGTTCTACGGCACCGCCGACGAGGCCGGCGGCATCGCCACCATCCACCGCGCGCTCGACCTCGGCGTCACCTTCCTCGACACCGCCGACATGTACGGCCCCTTCACCAACGAGCGCCTGGTCGGCTCCGCCTTGCAGGGCGGGCGCCGCGACGCTGTCGTGCTCGCCACCAAGTTCGGGAACGAGCGCCTCCCTGACGGCACCCGAGTCGGGGTCAACGGCCGCCCGGAGTAAGTCCGCGCTGCCTGCGATGCCTCGCTGCAGCGACTCGGCGTCGATCACATCGACCTCTACTACCAGCACCGCGTCGACCCGGACGTGCCGATCGAGGACACCGTCGGTGCGATGGCCGAACTCGTCACCGCCGGCAAGGTCACCCACCTGGGACTCTCCGAGGCTGCACCGGCCACCATCCGCCGCGCTCACGCCGTCCACCCGATCACCGCGCTGCAGACCGAGTACTCGCTGTTCACCCGCGACATCGAGACCGAGATCCTGCCCACGTTGCGTGAGCTCGGCATCGGCTTGGTGCCGTACTCCCCGCTGGGGCGCGGTCTGCTGACAGGCGCCATCACCGCTCCGTCGGACCTGAGCGCGGAGGACTCTCGCACCTCCGCCTACTTCCCCCGGTTCCAGGGCGAGGCACTGCGCGCCAACCTCGTCCTCGTCGAGAGGGTGCGCGACCTCGCCACCGCCCGCGGGTGCACCCCGGGGCAGCTCGCGCTCGCGTGGGTGCTCGCCCAGGGCGCGGACCTCGCTCCGATTCCCGGCACCAAGCGGGTCGCCTACCTGGAGGAGAACCTCGCGGCCTCGACCATCACGCTGACTGCTGACGACCTGGCGGCGCTGGACTCCGCTGTTCCGACCGGAGCCGTCGTCGGAGACCGCTACGGAGACCTCTCCACGATCGACTCCTGACATGCGCGAGGAGGGCGGCCCTGCCCATGTGCGGTTGCCGAGCGGGGACGCCGCCCCTCTCATCGCCGTCCGGGATGGTGAGGATCCAGCCCGTCGTCCAGGTCGAGCCTGCGCGCCAACGCCTGCCGCGCCCGCTCGGCCTGGCGGCGCACATCGAGGTGCTCGTCGCGCAGCCGATCGAGGACCACCTCGATGTGCTCGGTGTCACCGACGACGGCGAGGGCGCGCATCGCCTGCGCCCTCACGCGGGCGAGCTCGTGACCGGCGAGCCGGACCGCGCCGTCGGCGCTACCCGCGACCTCGTGACGGGCAGCCACCTTCAGGCACATCTCGGCGGGTCGGTAGTGGGCGTCGCCGAGGCCGGCCACGATCGCGGGCGTGGCCGCGTCGTGCCACACGTGCAGCAGTCCGCGGGCTCCCCAGCTGCGTACCCAGTGGTCGGCCCACGACGCAGCGTCGACGACGTCGTCGCCCGGGAGCCAGGCATGGCCGGTGAGGCCGCGCAACGCCTCCACGTGGTCCTCGCGCGGCGCCCCACCGAGCAGGTCGACGCAGACGGACACGAACGCCTCGATGCCGACCCGGTCGGCCAGCTCGGCGATGAGCGCGCGCACGGGCTGGCGGTCGGCCATGCCACCGGAGGCTACGCGCAGGAGACGGCGCCTGACCCACATCGCGCTCGACGACATTAGGGTGCCTGACATGAGCCCCGACGTCGACGTCCTGCTCGCGCGCGCCCGTGCCTGGGGAGCCGAGGACCCCGACGCCGCCACCCGCGCCGAGCTCGACGAGATCGTCGCCCGGGTCGAGGCTCGCGACGAGGCAGCGCTCGCCGATCTCGCCGATCGGTTCCGCGCTCCGTTGGAGTTCGGGACGGCGGGTCTGCGCGGCGCACTCGGGGCAGGGCCCAACCGGATGAACCGGATCGTGGTGCAGCGGGCCGCGGCCGGCCTGGCCGCCTATCTGCGCGATGTCGGTCACGGCGACGGAGCCGGCATCGTGATCGGGTACGACACTCGCCGCAACTCCGATGTCTTCGCGCACGACACCGCCGAGATCGTGTCCGGCGCCGGTTTCACCGCGCACGTGATGCCCCGGGCGCTGCCCACGCCGGTGCTGGCGTTCGCGATCCGCGAGCTCGGCTGCGTGGCGGGCGTGATGGTGACCGCGAGCCACAACCCGCCGCAGGACAACGGCTACAAGGTGTACCTGGGCGACGGCAGCCAGATCGTGGCACCGGTCGACGTCGAGATCTCGGCCCGCATCGCCGCTGTCGGCGCGCTGGCCGAACTGCCGCGCGTTCCGCACGACCGGGCCTCGGTGCCGGTGAGCGAGCAGATCATCGATCGTTACCTCGACACCGTCGCTGAGCTGGCGCAGGACGGCCCGCGCGACCTGCGCGTCGTCTACACACCTCTGCACGGCGTCGGTGGCGCCACGGTGGCGCAGGTCCTGGAGACCGCGGGGTTCGCGCCGGCGCACGTCGTCACCGAGCAGGAGGAGCCCGACGGCACGTTCCCGACCGTCGGCTTCCCCAACCCCGAGGAGCCCGGGGCGATGGACCTCGCGCTGGCCCTCGCCGAGCGGGTCGGCGCCGACATCGTCGTGGCCAACGACCCCGACGCCGATCGCTGCGCGGCAGCGATCCCCGCTCCCACGGGAACCGGCGCCCCGGCCGCCTTCGTGATGCTGCGCGGCGACGAGGTCGGCGCACTGCTGGCCCACCACCTGCTGCGCCGCGGGCGTGCCGGCACCTACGCGACGTCGATCGTCTCCTCGAGCATGCTCGGCACGATGGCCGCCGCAGCGGGCCAGCCCTACGTCGAGACGCTCACCGGGTTCAAGTGGATCGGACGGCTGCCCGGCCTCGCGTTCGGCTACGAGGAGGCCCTGGGCTACTGCGTGGACCCCGACCACGTGAAGGACAAGGACGGCGTCAGCGCGCTGCTGCTGCTCTGTGAGCTCGCCGCCGAGGTCAAGGCCGAGGGCCGCACGCTGCGCGACGTCCTCGACGACCTGGCGCGCGCCCACGGCCTGCACGCCACCGGACAGGTCTCGGTGCGTGTGGACGACCTGTCCCTGATCGCCGACGCGATGGCCCGCCTGCGTCAGTCACCGCCGGCCGAGCTGGGCGGGCTGCGCGTCGAGCAACTCGACGACCTGAGCGCCGGCTCGATCGATCTGCCCCCCACCGACGGCCTGCGCTTCACCCTCGCCGACGGTGCTCGGGTGATCGTGCGTCCGAGTGGCACCGAGCCGAAGATCAAGTGCTACCTGGAGGTCGTCGTCCCGGTGGAGGCCGACGCCGACGCCCCGGGCGACGTCGATGCCGCCCGGATCGCCGCGGCCACCCGCCTCGACGCACTGGCTCACGACATCCGCGGGGCCGCCGGCCTGTAAGAGATCGCACGGATAGGGCTGTCGTGGTGGGCGTCCCGGTGCGTGCGTGAGTGCCGCCGACGAGGGAGCCGTGCCGGAGGCACGGCGACCTCTGGAGTTGGCGCTCAGGTGCGTGCGGGGGCGGCGTCCGACCGACATCTGCCCTATCGTGCGATCTCTCAGCGTCGACCCGTCTTCAGGTGACGACGGGTCAACGCGCGAGGACGGCCACGAGCAGAGCGAGGGAGGAGACGGCGAGCGCGACGATCTCGGGCCACGCCGGTGCGCGCTCGACCGCGGCCCGTGCGGCCTCCAGCCGACTCTCGACCTCGGGTGTCTGACGAGGAGCACCCCTGACGCCCACCTGGGCACGGGCGCTCTCCACGAGCGAGACGAGCCGGTCCGCGACGAGACCGTCCTGGCTGGCGACTTGCGGCACCACCCGCTGTGCCAGCGCAGCGTCAGCCCCCAGACCCGTTGCACGGTCACCACGCCGGGCGTCGCGCCGGAGCTGACGCGACGTGCGACCGATGGCAGCACACGAGAACCGGCGCTCTCCCACCCGGACGACGAGCCACTGCCGCACGACCAGGTCATCGACGGCCGCCAACGGCATCCGCACCTCCGAGAGCGGCATCCGCAGCACCAGCGTCGCACGATCGAGGACGCTGACGCGGGGCCGCAGCAGCACGGCCCACGTCGCCGTCAGCGCCAGTGCGGCGAACGCGATCAGCCAGGCCGGCGGAGCGCCGTCCGCGAGGACCAGACCGACCACGACGACGATCAGCCCGACGGCGAGGTAGCCGTAGACCAGACCCGACGCGCTGCGGAAGTGCAGGTCCGGCGCCACCTCAGGTCCGCTCATACGCCTCACCCTAGAGAGCCGGTCACGGGTACCGCCGCGGCGGCACCCGCGGGCTGGCCGTGGCACCACCACCACCTCCTATGCTGAGGAGATGCCCGCGCTCACCTCCCCCGGCGCGACCGGGGACCTCTCGGACGTCACCGCCAGCGATGCGACGTTGCGGCGGTTCCTGCACGGACTGCCCGGCGTCGACCAGGTGGGAGCGGAGGCCCGCGCCGCATCGCTCGGCACCCGCTCGATCAAGACCACGGCCAAGGCCCAGGCGATCGACCTCGCGATCAGGATGGTCGACCTGACCACGCTGGAGGGCCAGGACACGCCCGGCAAGGTACGGGCGCTGGCCAGCAAGGCGATGCGCCCCGACCCCACCGACGCGACCTGCCCGGCCACCGCCGCCGTCTGCGTCTACCCCGACCTGGTCGGGGTCGCCAAGCAGCAGCTCGGCGACTCCGGCGTCAACGTCGCCGCCGTGGCGGCGGCGGTCCCCCGCGGCCGCGCCCCGCTCGACATCAAGCTCGCCGACACCCGCGACGCGGTCGCGGCGGGCGCCGACGAGATCGACATGGTGATCGACCGCGGCGCCTTCCTCACCGGTCGCTACCTGCAGGTCTTCGAGGAGATCGTCGCGGTGCGCGGAGCCTGCGAGCGCCCCGGCGGCGGCGAACCGGCGCACCTGAAGGTGATCTTCGAGACCGGCGAGCTGCAGACCTACGACAACGTGCGGCGTGCCAGCTGGCTGGCGATGCTGGCGGGCGCTCACTTCATCAAGACCTCCACCGGCAAGGTGCAGCCCGCAGCGACCCTGCCCGTGACGCTGGTGATGCTCGAGGCGGTCCGCGACTACCGCGAGGCCACCGGTCAGATGGTCGGGGTGAAGCCCGCGGGGGGCATCCGCACCACCAAGGACGCGGTGAAGTACCTGGTGATGGTCAACGAGGTCGTCGGCGCCGACTGGCTCGACCCCGACTGGTTCCGCTTCGGCGCCTCCACCCTGCTCAACGACCTGCTCATGCAGCGCAGCAAGCTCGCCACCGGCCGCTACTCCGGCCCCGACTACGTGACGATCGACTAAGTGATTCCGCGGAGGACACCCATGGAGTTCGAGTACGCCCCGGCGCCCGAGTCGCGCAGCGTCGTCGACCTGAAGCCTTCCTACGGCCTGTTCATCGGCGGCGAGTTCGTCGACGGCCACGGCGGTGCCTTCAAAACCATCAGCCCAGCGACCGAGGAGGTGCTCGCCGAGGTCGCCGAGGCCGACGAGGCCGACGTCGACGCGGCGGTCAAGGCCGCCCGACGCGCCTACGACCGAGTGTGGTCGAAGCTGTCCGGCGCCGAGCGGGCCAAGTACCTCTACCGGATCGCGCGGATCATCCAGGAGCGCAGCCGCGAGCTTGCCGTCGCCGAGTCCCTCGACAACGGCAAGCCGATCAAGGAGAGCCGCGACGTCGACGTCCCGACCGTCGCCGCGCACTTCTTCTACTACGCCGGTTGGGCCGACAAGCTCGAGTACGCGGGTCTCGGCACCGACCCACGCCCCCTCGGCGTCGCGGGCCAGGTCATCCCCTGGAACTTCCCGTTGCTGATGCTGGCCTGGAAGGTCGCTCCCGCCCTGGCGTGCGGCAACACCGTGGTGCTGAAGCCGGCCGAGACCACCCCGCTCACCGCACTGCTCTTCGCCGAGATCTGCCAGCAGGCCGACCTGCCTGCCGGCGTCGTCAACATCGTCACCGGAGCGGGTGCGACAGGCCAGGCGCTGGTCTCCCACCCGGGCGTCGACAAGGTCGCGTTCACGGGCTCGACCGAGGTCGGCAAGGCGATCGCTCGCGCGGTCGCCGGAACCGACAAGAAGGTGACACTCGAACTCGGCGGCAAGGCCGCCAACATCGTCTTCGACGATGCCCCGATCGACCAGGCGGTCGAAGGCATCGTCACCGGGATCTTCTTCAACCAGGGCCACGTCTGCTGCGCCGGTTCGCGGCTGCTCGTGCAGGAGTCGATCGCCGAGGAGGTGCTGGCGCGCCTCAAGCGCCGGATGTCCACGCTGCGCGTCGGCGACCCGCTCGACAAGAACACCGACATCGGCGCGATCAACTCCGCCGAGCAGCTGGCTCGGATCCGGGAGCTGTCGGCCGTCGGCGAGGCCGAGGGCGCCGACCGGTGGTCGCCGCCGTGCGAGCTGCCCGACCGTGGGTTCTGGTTCCCCCCGACGTTGTTCACCGACGTCACCCAGGCGCACCGGATCGCCCGGGAGGAGATCTTCGGCCCGGTGCTCTCCGTGCTGACCTTCCGTACTCCGGCCGAGGCCGTGGAGAAGGCCAACAACACGCCCTTCGGCCTCTCCGCCGGAGTGTGGACGGAGAAGGGGTCGCGGATCCTGCACGTCGCCTCCGCGCTGCGGGCCGGCGTCGTCTGGGCCAACACGTTCAACAAGTTCGACCCCACCAGCCCGTTCGGCGGCTACCAGGAGTCCGGGTACGGCCGCGAGGGCGGCCGGCACGGGCTCGCGGCCTACCTGAAGGGAGGCGAGCTCTGATGGCCGCCCCACGGATCGACGTCCGCAAGACCTACAAGCTCTACATCGGCGGCGCGTTCCCGCGCTCGGAGTCGGGCTACTCCTACACCGCTCTGGATGCGAAGGGACGCTTCGTGGCCAACGCCGCACTGGCCTCACGCAAGGACGCCCGCGATGCCGTCGTCGCCGCCCGCAAGGCCTTCGGCGGCTGGTCAGGCCGGACGGCGTACAACCGCGCGCAGATCCTCTACCGGGTCGCCGAGGTGCTGGAGGATCGCCGCCCGCAGTTCGCGCTCGCCGTCCAGCAGTCCGAGGGGCTGACGCCCGCCAGGGCCAACGCCGTCGTGGACGCCGCCGTCGACCGGCTGGTCTGGTACGCCGGCTGGGCCGACAAGCTCACGCAGGTGGTCGGCAACGCGAACCCCGTCGCCGGGCCCTTCTTCAACCTCTCCACGCCCGAGCCGACCGGTGTCGTCGCCGTGCTCGCCCCGCAGGGCTCCTCGCTGCTGGGCCTCGTCTCGGTCCTCGCGCCCGTCATCGTCACCGGCAACACCGTCGTGCTGGTCTCCTCCTACGCACGGCCGCTGCCGGCCGTGAACCTGGCCGAGGTGCTCGCCACCTCCGATGTTCCCGGCGGCGTGGTCAACATCCTGACCGGTGACGCCGCCACCGTGGCGCCGTGGCTGGCCGCGCACCTCGACGTCAACGCGATCGACCTGGCGGGCGTCGCCGGGGACACCGAGCTCGCGACGTCGCTGGAGGTCGCCGCTGCCGACAATCTCAAGCGCGTGCGTCGTGCCCCGGCCACCGAGCCCGACTGGGCCGCCGCTCCCGATCTGACCGCGATGACCGACTTCGTCGAGATCAAGACGGTCTGGCACCCGATGGGTGTCTGACAGATCGGAGGAGGCGGACATGGACGGTGACGCGTCGGCTGGACCGGTCGCGCGGGTCGTCGTCCTCGCCGGCCCCTCGGGCTCGGGGAAGTCGCGTCTGGCCGCTCGGCTGGGCCTCCCGGTGTTGCGGCTCGACGACTACTACAAGGACGGCGACGACCCCACCCTCCCCCGCCTGACCACCGGTCCGAACGCCGGGCTGGTCGACTGGGATCACCCCGACTCGTGGTTCCCCCGGGACGCCGTCGCTGCCATCGAGACGCTGTGTCACCAGGGCCGGGTCGACGTGCCCGTGTACGAGATCGCCCAGAACGGCCGATGCGGCTGGCAGCGTCTCGACCTCGCGGGCGCGAACCTGTTCGTGGCCGAGGGCATCTTCGCCGCCGACGTCGTCGCGGCGGCGCGCGACGCCGGGGTGCTCGCGGCGGCCTACTGCGTGCGTCGATCCGCATGGACGACCTTCTGGCTGCGGCTGATGCGCGATCTGCGGGAGCGACGCAAGCCGCCGCTCGTCCTCGTCAGGCGCGGCGTGGCACTGGCGCGCGCCCAACGGAGCGTGGTCGCGGACGCGACCGCCAAGGGATGCACCCCACTCGCACCCGACGAGATCGTCAGCCGGGTCGAGGCCCTCGCGCGCGAGCAGCACGACGTCGGTCGCGTGCCGCGCTGACCCGGTCGCGTGGCGGGGCGTCAGCTGTCGGGGCCCGCCGCCAGCACGGCGTAGCCGGGCTTGATCACCTCGTCGATCAACGCCAGACGCTCGTCGAAGGGGAGGAACGCCGACTTCATCGCGTTGATCGTGAACCACCGCAGGTCGGCCCAGCCGAACCCGAACGTCTCGACCAGTCGCGTCATCTCGTGCGTCATCGAGGTACCGCTCATCAACCTGTTGTCGGTGTTGACGGTGACGCGGAACCGCAGCCGGGTCAGGGCACCGATCGGGTGCTCGGCGAGTGACGCCGCTGCCCCGGTCTGGAGGTTCGAGGTCGGGCACATCTCCAGGGGGATCCGGGTGTCCCGCACGTACGCGGCCAGGCGACCGAGCTCGACCCGACCGTCGTCGTGGGTGGTGACGTCGTCGATGATCCGGACGCCGTGCCCGAGGCGGTCGGCGCCGCACCACTGCAGCGCCTGCCAGATCGACGGCAGGCCGAACCCCTCGCCGGCGTGGATCGTGAAGTGGGCGTTCTCGCGCTGCAAGTACTCGAAGGCGTCGAGGTGCCGCGTGGGCGGGTAGCCCGCCTCGGCTCCCGCGATGTCGAAACCTGCTACCCCGCGATCACGCCAGGCGACGGCCAACTCGGCGATCTCCATCGACCGCGCCTGGTGACGCATCGCGGTCAGCAGCTGGCGCACGACCAGACCTCTGCCGCGGGCCGCCGCGGCGGCGACGCCGTCGGCGAAGCCGGGCTGGGCCGCGGCCACGGCCTCGTCCAGGCTCAACCCGCGTTCGACATGCTGCTCGGGCGCGTAGCGCACCTCGGCGTAGACGACGCCGTCGTCGGCGAGGTCCTCGGCGCACTCGCGCGCCACCCGCCGCAGGCCCTCGGCAGTCTGCATCACCGCGACGGTGTGGGAGAAGGTCTCCAGGTAGCGCTCGAGCGAGCCGGAGTCGGCGGCGTCGCGGAACCAGCGGCCCAACGACTCGGCGTCGTCCGCCGGCAGCACGTGGCCGATCGGCTCGGCGAGCTCGATGATCGTCGCGGGGCGCAGGCCGCCGTCGAGGTGGTCGTGCAGGAGCACCTTGGGGGCCTGCCGGATCAGCTCGCGTGTAGGTTCCACCTCGCCATCCTGGCACCCGGCGCCGAGCGCGCCCACCGGATCAGCTCACCGACTTTCGCGGAGGATCACCCATATGCGCACCTTCACCACGTTCGAGGAGATCGACGCGGCGGTCGGCGAGGAGCTGGGCACCAGCGCGTGGGTGGAGATCGACCAGCAGCGGGTCGACACCTTCGCCGAGGCCACCGGCGACCACCAGTGGATCCACGTGGACGTCGAGCGCAGCAAGACCGGGCCGTTCGGTGGCACGATCGCGCACGGCTACCTCACGCTCTCCCTCGTGCCGTGGCTGGGTAGCGAGATCTTCGACTTCGCCACCCCCGGCGCCAAGCTCAACTACGGCGTCAACAAGGTGCGGTTCCCCAGCCCCGTGCTGGTCGGCAAGCGGGTGCGCTCGACGATCACCCTCGGCGCCTGCGACGACCTGCCCGCAGGCAAGCAGGTGACCCTCAAGCACGTCATCGAGATCGAAGGCGAGTCCAAGCCGGCCTGCGTCGCCGAGAGTGTCGTCCTGCTGTTGGCGGAGTGAGATCGTCGGACGTCGCGCGACGCTGTGGTTGACGGCGAGAGCGTGGCGGCGCCTCAGCTGCGCGAAGACGCCAGGGCGGCCGCCGCCCCGCCGGTCTCGAGTGCCAGCGAGCCCCAGTGCACGCCGTCGAGATCCGCGTCGTCCACGGCCATGCCGAGCAGACGACCCGACGCTGCGCCGAGCCACGCCAGGCCGACGGCGCGGCGTGCGGCGGGGTCGCTCGACAGCACACCCCAGACGCCCAGGGCCACATAGGCCGCACCCAGGCCGGCCCGCACCTCCAGGCGCGCCCGCCCGGCGATCTCGCCCGAGCGACCGAACTGCATCGCCTCGGCGACGCGCTCGGGCATGACGACGCCGGCCAGACCGCTGGCGGCGAGCACCAGGGCACTGGCCCGCCCGAGCCGTACAGCATTCATCTCGCCCATCGCGCTAGTGGTGCGTCCGAGAAGTTCTGAAACGGTTGGCGTGCTCCCGGTGCGTGCAGCGCAAGGCGCCGGCGCGCAGCCATACCAGGTTGTCTCGCAAGCGTCGGCAACGCCGCGGGGTGCGTGCCGGGGGTGCGCGAAGCGCATCAGAACTTCCCG
>NZ_JAHRHK010000028.1 GCF_021246465.1 Nocardioides sp. R-C-SC26
CCCCCCCGCCTCCCTGGTCGCCTACCTCGGCGTCCACGACGTCGTCGTCGGACTCGCCCGTCGCCCCGGTGTTGCCGCCGGCGGCGGCCTGCTCGGCCTCGGCGGCGGCGTACATCGCAGCGCCCATCTTCTGGCTGGACTCCCCGAGCTTGGCGACGGCCGCACCGATGGTCTCGGCGTCGGCGTCCTCGTTCTCGAGGACCGCCTTGAGCTCGTCGAGGTCGCCGCGCACCTCGGTCGCGACCTCGGCGGGGATCTTGTCCTCGTTGTCGGTCAGGAACTTCTCGGTGCTGTAGACGAGGCTGTCGGCCTGGTTGCGGGCCTCGACCGACTCGCGGCGCTTGGCGTCCTCCTCGGCATACTGCTCGGCCTCGCGGACCATCCGGTCGATGTCGTCCTTGCTCAGCGCCGAGCCGCCGGAGATCGTCATGGACTGCTCCTTGCCGGAGGCCTGGTCCTTGGCGGTCACGTGGACGATGCCGTTCGCGTCGATGTCGAAGGTGACCTCGATCTTCGGAACGCCGCGCGGCGCGGGGGGAAGGCCGGTGAGCTCGAAGTTGCCGAGCGGCTGGTTCTGCGACCACATCTGGCGCTCGCCCTGGGCGACCTTGATCTCCACCGAGGGCTGGTTGTCGTCGGCGGTGGTGAAGATCTCCGAGCGCTTGGTCGGGATCGTGGTGTTGCGCTCGATCAGGTTGGTCATCACACCGCCCTTGGTCTCGATGCCGAGCGAGAGCGGGGTGACGTCGAGCAGCAGCACGTCCTTGACCTCGCCCGCGAGCACGCCGGCCTGCAGGGCGGCGCCGATCGCGACGACCTCGTCGGGGTTGACGCCCTTGTTGGGCTCCTTGCCGCCGAGCAGCTCCTTGACGACCTCGGCCACCGCGGGCATGCGGGTCGAGCCGCCCACGAGGACGACGTGGTCGATCGCGGAGACCGCGACGCCGCCGTCCTTGAGCACCTGCTGGAACGGCACCTTGGTGCGGTCGAGCAGGTCGGAGGTCAGCTTCTGGAACTCCGCACGCGTGAGCTTCTCCTCGAAGTGCAGCGGGCCGGACTCGCCGTGGGTGATGTAGGGCAGGTGCACGGTGGTCTCGCTCGAGCTCGAGAGCTCGATCTTGGCCTTCTCCGCCGCCTCCTGGAGGCGCTGCTTGGCGATCTTGTCGGCGCCGAGGTCGACGCCGTTGTTGTCCTTGAACTTCTTGATCATCCAGTCGACGATCCGGTTGTCCCAGTCGTCGCCACCGAGGTGGTTGTCGCCGCTGGTGGCCTTGACCTCCACGACGCCCTCGCCGATCTCCAGCAGCGAGACGTCGAACGTGCCGCCGCCGAGGTCGAAGACCAGGATGGTCTGGTCCTCGCCCTTGTCCAGGCCGTAGGCCAGGGCGGCCGCGGTGGGCTCGTTGACGATGCGCTGGACCTTGAGGCCGGCGATCTCACCGGCCTCCTTGGTCGCCTGGCGCTGTGAGTCGGAGAAGTAGGCCGGCACCGTGATGACGGCGTCGGTGACGGTCTCGCCCAGGTAGGCCTCGGCGTCGCGCTTGAGCTTCTGCAGCACGAACGCGCTGATCTGCTGCGGCGTGAACGGCTTGTCGTCGATCTCCTGCTTCCAGTCCGTGCCCATGTGGCGCTTGACCGAGCGGATGGTGCGGTCGACGTTGGTGACGGCCTGGCGCTTGGCGACCTCGCCGACCAAGACCTCACCGGACTTGGCGAACGCGACGACCGACGGCGTCGTACGCGCGCCCTCGGCGTTCGCGATGACGGTGGGCTCGCCACCTTCGAGGACGGCGACGACGCTGTTCGTCGTGCCGAGGTCGATACCGACTGCACGTGCCATGGAAGTTCCTCCGCGTTGGGTGTGGGTGGCTGGACCCGCCGCGGCGGACCCGATGCCTGAGATTCTGACAGATAAGTTGAGTCGGTCCAACTCAACTTCTCGATGTCCGACTCAACCCACGATGCGCCCCGCCTATTCCGGCTCCGCGAGGCGCTCTTCGCACCCCTCGTCGGCGGTGGCGCGGAGGGTCAGGGCGCGCCGTCCGCGGCGCTCGCCTGCCGATGGAGACGCTCCATCAACGCCGCGGACGCCGGCACGGCCTCGGCTCCGGGACGGTGGATCACACCGACCCGACGGCGGCCGAACACGCCGAGGGGCACGGCGTCCACCTCGGGGTGCCGGTAGGCGGCCAACGCCGATGCCGGCAGCGCCGTCACCCCGAGCCCGCGAGCGACGAGGTTCTGCACCACGACGTAGTCGTCGGTGGTGTAGCGGATCCGGGGAGCGAAGCCGGCCCGGTCGCACACCTCGATGAGATGGGTGCGGCTCCGTGCGCAGCCGCCGACCCAGTCGGCGTCCGCCCAGGCGGCCAGCCCCTCGCCTGCCGCGCGGTCGGCTGCCCGAGCCGACCGCGGAGCGACCAGGTACATCGACTCCTCGAAGAGCGCGCGCCACACCAGCGCGCCGAGCCCCTCGGGCGCAGCGTCGTAACCGAACACGAGGGCGAGGTCGGCGTCGCCGGCCTGCACCGCGGCGATCGCCTCGGGCGGCTCCTGCTCGTCGAACCTCACCTCGACCCCGGGGTGATCGGCCGCCAGCGCCGCGACGGCGTCCGGCACCAGCGTCGCCGCAGCTGAGGGGAAGGCGAGCAGGCTCACGCGCCCCGCACTCAACTGCGCGAGTTGACCGATCTCCTCCTCGGCCGCGCGGAGTTCCGCCGCGATCGCGTCGGCGCGGCGGATCAGCACCGCCCCCGCCTCGGTCGGCACGACACCACCGGGGCCGCGCACCAGCAGCGGCATGCCCGCATCGCGCTCGAGGCGCGCGACGTGCTGACTCACGGCCGGCTGCGTCCACCCCAGCTCCCGGGCCGCCGCGCTGAGCGACCCGGCGCGCACGACGTCGCGCAGGATGAGAAGGCGTCGCGAGTCCATAACCCAAGCATGACTTATGCGACGACCAATCAGAACAGGTATTCCTTGGATCATCCCAGCCCGCCACGCTGGACCCATGCTCACGATCGGACTCATCGGCGGCATGTCGTGGCACTCCACGATGACCTACTACCAGCGCCTCAACGAGCGCGTCGCCGCCACACGCGGCGGTCATGCTTCCGCCCAGGTCGCGCTGCAGTCACTGGACTTCGACCAGATCCGCTCCTGCCAGCTCGACGGCGACTGGACGGCGTCCGGCGCGTTGCTGGCTCAGGCCGGACGACGCTGCGTGGCCGGCGGCGCCGACCTCGTCGCGATCTGCACCAACCTGATGCACAAGAACTTCCCCGACGTCGAGCGCGCGGTCGAGGTGCCCGTCGTCCACATCGCCGACGCCGTCGCGGCGGTCGCCGCCCGGGAGGGCTGGCGCACGCTCGGCCTGATGGGGGCGCGCTGGGTGATGGAGGAGACCTTCTATGCCGAGCGCCTCGCGCGGCACGGCATCGACGTCGTGGTGCCCGACGCCGACGAGCGGGTCGAGGTCGACCGCGTGATCTTCGACGAGCTCACCCGCGGCCGACTGGTCGACAGCTCACGGGCGAACTACGTGCGCATCATGCGACGGCTCGGCGACGCCGGCGCCGACGCGGTCGTGCTGGCCTGCACCGAGATCGGACTCCTGGTCTCGACCGACCAGGCTCCGTTGCCGACGATCGACTCGGCGTCCGCGCACGCCGACCACCTCGCCGACCTCGCGCTGGGGTTGACTCCCCTGCCGCGTCTGACCGCCGCCTGACATCTCACGCGGTCTCCCGACGCTCGCAGAGCGACCTTCCCGACCGGCGGATCCCGGTCGTCGGTGCTCGTCGAGACCCCCGGAGCCGGTGGTCGAGGCCCCGAGGAACGAGGGGCGTCACGAGACCACTCCGTCAGCCGCGGTCGCCCGCCCGCCAGAACCGCAGCGCCGCGTCGACCGTGGAGACCCGCGGCAGCTGCGCGACGTCTGCCAGCGGCCACCAGCGGCACTCGTCGGTCGTCCCGCCCACCTCCGGTCGCAGCTCGCCGCCGACGATCGTGGCCGCATAGATCACCATGACCGCTCGCAGGGGCCGCGGGCTGCCCGAGAGCCGGTCCCGGGGCGGGATCACCCGGGTGTGAACCCCCAGTAGACCGTCGAGGACGACGTCGTACCCGGCCTCCTCCTGCACCTCCCGCACCGCGCCCTGCTCCGGCGTCTCGTCGAGCTCGACCCCGCCGCCCGGCAGCGACCATCGCGGTTCCGCCGTCTCGTTCCACAGCGCCAGCAGCACGTGCGGTGCGCCGTCGCGCTCCTGCACGCAGACGGCGTACGCGGCGAGGCGGGTGTCGTACTCGGTGTAGTCCAGCGGCACTGCGCCATCGTGCCTCAACCGGCGGCGGTGGCCGAGGTGCGCGAGCCGCACGTCAGTCACCGTCGAGCTGGCGCCCCCAGCGCTCGAGGAGTTCGGCCAGTCGCGCACGGTCGAGCGCGGAGAGGCCGGCGACGAGGCGGTGCTCGTTGGCCACGTGCCGCTCGACGACGTCGTCGACGAGCGCGAGGCCGGCGGCGGTCAGCCGGATCCGCCGGGAGCGAGCGTCGTCCGCGCAGACCCTGCGCTCGACGAGGCCCTGGTCGATGAGGCGGTCGACCCGCTTGGTGACCGCGCCGGAGGTGACCATCGTGGTGGCGGCGAGCTCGCCGGGCGTCAGCTCGTACGGGTCTCCGGCACGACGCAGGGTGGCGAGCACGTCGAAGTCGCCGTCGCGCAGTCCCGCGTCGGCGAAGACGGGGCGCAGTTCCGCCTCGAGCACGGCTGCGAGGCGGTGGAGACGCCCGATGACGCCCATCGGCGAGACGTCGAGGTCGGGCCGCTCCACAGCCCATTGGGCCAGGATCCTGCCGACGTGGTCACGCGTGTCGGACCGACCTCGCTCGTCCATGGCTCGACTTTATCTGACAAGGAAGATAAAGTCTCTTCCGTGGAAACTTCTACGACACGTACGGCGCTGATCGCCAGCGTCGCGCCGTTGGCGTGGGGCACGACCTACTACGTGACCGAGGAGTTCCTGCCGCCCGACCGGCCCCTGTTCGCGGCCCTCGTCCGGGCCCTGCCCGCGGGCCTGCTCCTTCTCGCCGTCCAACGCACACTGCCGCGCGGCGACTGGTGGTGGCGCGCGGCCGTGCTCGGCATCTGCAACATCGGCGCGTTCTTCCCGCTGATCTTCCTCTCCGCCTACCACCTGCCCGGCGGCCTCGCCGCGACCGTGCAGGCGACGTCGCCGCTGGCCGTGATGGCGCTGGCGTTCCTGCTCATCGGCGAGCGTGCGACGACGGCGCGACTGGCCGGCGCGCTGACCGGTCTCACCGGCGTCATGCTGCTGGTGTTGCAATCACCCGACGGCGTGACCGCGCTCGGCCTGATCGGCGCGTTCGGCTCGGTGGCCGTCTCCGGCCTCGGCTTCGTCCTGGTCAAGCGATGGCCCGTCGAGGTGCCGATGCTGACGCTGGTCTCGTGGCAGTTGGTCGTCGGCGGCCTGGTGTTGCTGCCGGTGGCGCTGATCGTCGAGGGCGCGCCACCGAAGATCGACGCTGCCGCGCTCGGCGGCTACATCTGGATCGGCGTGATGGGCACGATCCTGGCCTACACGTGCTGGTTCTACGGCCTGCGCAATCTGCCCGCGGGCGCGGTGTCGTTGCTGGGCCTGCTCAACCCGGTGATGGGCACCGTGCTCGGCGTCGCCCTGGTCGGCGAGACCTTCGGGTGGTGGCAGGCGCTCGGCATGGGCCTGGTGCTCAGCGGCGTCCTGCTCGGGCAGCGTCAGACCCGACGCCGCCGCGCCGAGGCTGCTCCCCCGCCACCCGTGGTCCGCTGACCCGAAGCGTGCGGGGCCGTCAGCCGATCCGCACCTCGACCTCGTTGGAGGCCAGCTCCTTCTCGGTGTCGTAGACGCGGAACCTGTTCAGGCCGATCGCGCCGGCCTGGATGTAGGTTCCGAACGACCCGCCCGAGACCGATGCCGTCACGGGGAAGTCGGTCCACTCGCCGCCGCTGAACTGCTGGACCTGCAGCACCGCACCCTCGCCGTCGGCGTAGACGCCGCTCAGGTCGATGCGCTCCATCGGGCCGACCGCGCTCTGGCCCGCCTGGAGCGTGATCGTGGGCTCGGCGTCCTCAGTCGTCTCCTCGGTGGGCTCGGGCTGCTCGGGGATCACCGGCGTGGGCGTGCCCGAGAGCGTGATGTAGGGGTCGGTGCCCGCGAACGTGTCCGTGGGTGCCGGCACGAACAGCGTCGCCTGCGCGGTGGCACCGCCGTCGGACTCGGCGTCACCGATCCCCAGTGCCCGGGTGCCGATGAGCGCTGCAACCCCGACGATCGCGCCCACGACGACGGCGACCCCCACCAGCGCCACCAAGCCGGCGATGACCGGGCGGCCGGGCGGCATCGACTGGGGGGTGTCCTCGCTCACGGGTGCATTCTCACGCCTCGCCGCGTCGCGACCAAGCCCGTCTTGCGTTGACCCGTCTCTACTTCAAGACGGGTCGACCTCGAGCCGGCCGTTGACCCGTCTCCACTTCAAGACGGGTCAACGAGGATCGAGGATCACGACGGGGATCACGCGGTCCGTCGTGGCCTGATAGGTGTCGAAGTCGGCGTAGAGCTCGACCAGCCGCGGCCACAGCTCGGCGCGCTCGACGGCGTCCGCCACGCGAGCCCGCACCTGACGTCGTCCGCCGCGGAGGTGGACGGTGGTGTCGGGGGTGGCCCGCAGGTTCGCGACCCACTGCGGATCCTTCGGCAGACCGCCTTGGGACCCGACGATGACGAGGCGATCCTCGTCGACGAGGTAGAGCAACGGCGTGGTGAAGGTGGTGCCCGACTTGCGTCCGACGTGGTCGAGCAACAGCGTCGGCACCGGCTTCTTGAAGCCCGCACCGATGCGCCACTTCGAACCGATCCGCCCGTTGGTCAGTCGGAAGACCTTGACCTGCGCCTTCGCCCCGAACTTGATGATCTTCGCGGTGGCCGGCGACGCGAGCGCCTTCTTGCGCTTCTCCAGCTCCTCCGCGCTCATCTCCTTCGCCACGACTTACAGGCCCCTCTTCCAGACGACCTGCTCGTGGAGCTGCCGGCTGCGCCAGCCATCGTCGGTGCGCACCATCTGGTGGTGGTAGAGCCCGCCGATCTCGACGATCTTGGTGCCGCCGGCGCCGTCGTCCATGGGCATCGGGTTGTCGAAGTAGGCCGTGACGGCGGCCCGGCCCGGCGTGCCGTCACCGGCGAGAGAGTCGGCGTCGAAGACGATCTCGACCTGGCCGATCGTGTGCATCCGGTGCGGGAAGAACGCCGGGAGCATCTCGGCGAGCCAGGGCTTCACCTGGTCGAAGCCGGCACTGATGCCGCCGGACTCGGTGTAGTCGATCTGGGCGTCGGGGGTGAACACCGTGTCGAGGCGATCCCACTCCCCGGTGTCGATCGCGCGCGTGTAGCGCGTGATGACGTCGGCGATCTCGAGACGGTCACTGATCTCCTGGAGGTCCACGCCGATACCCTGGCAGAAATCTAGAACACGTTCTAGTGTTCGGGCCGTGAGGTTTTCCTACGCCGAGGCGATGACGCGCGCCGAGTACTACGCCCCGCTCGCCCAGGCTGCCGAGGCAGCCGGTTACACGTCGATGACGGTCGCGGACTCGCTGATCTATCCCGAGATCTCCGACTCCAAGTACCCCTACACCGACACCGGAGACCGTGAGTTCCTCGACGGCAAGGAGTTCATCGAGACGATGGTGCTGTGCGCGCACCTGTTCGCACACACCACCACACTGCGCCTGACGCCGTTCGTGCTGAAGCTGCCGGTGCGCCCACCGGTGCTCGTGGCCAAGCAGGCCTCGTCGCTGGCGTTCCTGTCCGGCAACCGGCTTGGTCTCGGCGTCGGCATCTCGCCGTGGCCGGAGGACTTCGCGAATCTGGGCGTGCCGTGGGAGCGCCGAGGCAAGCGGATGGACGAGTGCATGGAGATCCTGCGTGGACTGACCTCGGGGGAGTTCTTCTCCTACGACGGTGAGTTCTACGAGGTCGACTCGCTCAAGCAGTGCCCGGCGCCGACGGAGCGGATCCCGCTGCTGGTCGGCGGTCACGTGGACGCCGCGCTGCGCCGCGCCGTCCGGCTGGGCGACGGCTGGATGCACGCGGGCGGCGACGGCGAGGAGCTGGACCGCCTGCTGACCCGGCTCGCGGAGATCCGCGCCGAAGAAGGCGACACCCGCGGCCCCGACGAGTTCGAGGTGCACGTCATCTCCTACGACGCCTACACCGTCGACGGCATCAAGCGCTTGGAGGACAAGGGCGTCACCGACTGCATCGTCGGCTTCCGGGTGCCCTACATCAAGGGTCCCGACACCGAGCCGCTCGACGCCAAGATCAAGAACCTCGAGGCCTACGCGGAGAACATCATCGAGAAGGTGAACCGATGAGCTCCCCGGATCTGGTGAACGGCATCGAAGGCACCGACGGCTCCTGGGATCTCACCGCGTCGCTGCGCGAGGCGATCGCCGAGGGCGAGCGGCTGATCGCGGCCGCGCCGTTCATCCGCACCGACCAGGATCTCCTCGAGGGCTACGACTACCTCGCCGGCCGGATCCGGATGGCGATGCAGACGGCGTTCGACTACGACCTCGACCGCCCGCTGTTCGTGAACCCGACCCACCAGTTCTCCCGCCAGGGCCTGGACAACCCCGACGCGATCTACTTCAACGCCTACCTGCGCGAGGGCGTGGAGTACGTGATCCGCGGACGGCGCGGCACCAGCGCCGACCTGTCGTTCCAGGTGATGGGCGGCGCCTACACCGCGACGTCGGCCGCGACGTCGATGATGGCCTTCGACGATCGCGAGCTCGACCTCGACGAGGACGGGAACTTCGAGTTCACCTACGTCGCCGAGGCGGGTGCGAAGACCATGATCGTGCGCGAGGTGTTCTGCGACTGGGACACCGAGGAGCGCGGGACGATCTGGATCGAGCGCACCGACACCGCCGGCCAGCCGGCCAGGCCGCTGAGCCGCGAGCTGCTCACCAAGAAGTACGACGTGGCGGCACGCAGCATCACCGCGAGCATCCAGACCTGGTTCGCCTTCCCCCAGTTCTTCCAGTACAAGGAGCCGGTCAACACCCTGACGCCGCCGCAGTCGACGCCGGGCGGGCTCTCCTCGCAGCGCTCGGCGATCGGCCACTACGAGCTGGACGACGACCAGGCGATGATCGTCTCGGTGCCGCGGTGCGACGACTGCACCTACCAGGGGATCCAGATCGGTTCGGACTGGTACGTCTCGACCGACTACGAGACGCACCAGACCTCCCTCACCAAGTCTCAGGCCGTCACCGACCCTGACGGCGTGATGCGTTTCGTCATCTCCGAGCGTCCGCCCAGCGGGAGCCCGATCGCGAACTGGCTCGAGACGACCGGCCACCGCACCGGATCGATGATGCTGCGCTGGCAGCAGCTCACCCGCGACCTCACCCAGGAGGACGACGGCCCGACGATCCAGATCGTGCCCGTCGACGAGGTCGACCAGCACCTCCCGCACTTCACCCCACTCACCGCCGAGGAGTACGCAGCGCGCATCGCCGCTCGCGAGCGCTCCGTTTCCCGAAGGATGATCAGTTGAGCACCGAGCTTGGTTACGCCGCCGCCCACGACACCTCGATCGAGGAGCGCTACACCCCCGCACCGGTGCTGGCCGGCAAGGTGCTGGTCATCTCGGGCATCGGCCCGGGCCTCGGGCGGTCGCTCGCCATCGAGGCCGCCCGGATGGGGGCCGACCTGGTGCTGGCCAGCCGCACCGAGGCCCGCCTCGTCGAGCTGCAGGCCGAGGTCGAGGCACTCGGCGTCCGCGCCGTCAGCGTCGTCACCGACGTCACCGACGAGGACTCCCGCGCGAACCTGCGCGACAAGACCCTCGAGGCGTTCGGCCGCGTCGACTGCGTGATCAACAACGCCTTCGCGATCCCGCCGATGGACCCCATCACCCAGATCGACCCGAAGAAGCTCGCGAAGGTCAACGAGACCAACGTGTTCGCGCCACTGCGCCTCTCGGCTCTGTTCGCCGACGCGCTCGCGGAGTCCCACGGCTCGATCATCATGCTCAACTCCTGCGTCTCCTTCTCCAGCCAGCCCGAGTACGCCGGCTACAAGTTGAGCAAGGGCGCGCTGGAGCACCTTGCCTCCTCGCTCGCGACCGAGCTCGGCCCGCGCGGCATCCGGGTGAACAGCGTCGCGCCGTCCTACATCTACGAGGACGTCAACCGTGGCTACTTCGACTTCCTCGCCGCGGTGGAGAGCAAGACCCACGAGGAGGTCTACGCCGACAAGGCCGCCCCGACCGACCTGCAGCGCCTCGCCTCCTCCGAGGAGGTCGCCCGCGCGACGCTCTTCCTCGCCTCCGACCTCGCGTCGGCGGTCACCGGCCAGATGCTCACCGTCGACTGCGGCGAGTTCCACGACTGAGCAGGAGAGCGACCGAGGAACGAGGTCGCCTCCGGCTCAGTCGTACCGGAACGAAGGTTGAGCAAGGCCCACGACCGAGGAACGAGGTCGTGAGGGCCGCGTCGAAACCCAGCGAGTCGAAAGGAAACCCTCCATGACCGACAACATCATGATGCGCGAGCGCCCCGACGTCGGGTCCTATGAGGACATCGTCGTCGCCGCGCAACGCACCACCGGGATGTCCGACTTCGGGCCGGGCGGTCACGAGGAGGGCCTGCGAGTCCTCGCGGAGGACCTCGCATCACCCGAGGCCGGCCTGACGCCGCGTGGCAACTACTTCCAGCGCTCGGAGGTCAAGAGCGCGCTCGTCGGCGTCCTGCTCACCCAGGCGCAGTTCAACGCGCGCCCCGAGCACGCCGACGTCCCGATCGAGCGGCCGATCTTCGTGATGGGTCTGCCGCGCACCGGCACCACCGCCCTGCATCGGTTGCTGCACGCCGACCCGGCAGCACAGGGCCTGGAGATGTGGCTGACGCAGTACCCGCAGCCACGTCCGCCGCGCGAGACATGGGACGACGACCCCATCTTCTCCGCCATGCAGCAGGCGTTCTCGGCCCACCACGTCGAGAGCCCCGAGTTCATGGGGATCCACTACATGGACGCCACGACGGTGGAGGAGTGCTGGCGCCTGCTGCGGCAGACCGGCAAGTCGAACTCGTATGAGTCGTTGGCCAACATCCCGCGCTACACCGAGTGGTTGAAGTCCCAGGACTGGACCGATGCCTACGCCCGCCACAAGCAGAACCTGCAGCTCGTCGGGCTCAACGACCCGGAGAAGCGCTGGGTGCTGAAGAACCCCTCGCACATGACGGCACTCGACGCGCTGATGAGCGTCTATCCCGACGCGCTGATCGTCTACACCCACCGCGATCCGGTGGTGTGCATCGCCTCGTCCTGCTCGCTCTCGGCCGAGACCACCGACGGGCACTCCACCACCTACGTGGGGCGCACGATCGGCGAGACCCAGCTCGACCTCTGGTCACGGGCCTACCACTCCTTCCACGACGCCCGGCCGCGCTATGACCAGGCGCAGTTCGCCGACGTCGCGTTCCGCGATCTGCTGGCCGACCCGCTCGGCACCGTGCGCGGGCTCTACGACCAGTTCGGCCTGGACTTCACCGCCGACGCCGAGGCGGCGGTCACCGAGATCGACCGTGAGTCCAAGGAGGGCGCCGCGAAGCCCTCGCACCGCTACGACCTAGCCGACTACGGCCTCACCGAGGACGAGGTCCGGTCGGCGTTCGACCGCTGACCGCTCATCGAGCACCACCCGGTCATCGAGCTCGTCGAGATGGCGGTCTCGACACGCTCGACCACCGGAACCGAGCCCGACCACCGAGCCGCCGCTGCAACCGTGAACCAGGAGAGAACCATGAGTGAGAAGAAGCGCATCGTCGTCTGGGGCACCGGTGTCGTCGGCAGCATGGTGATCGCCGAGATCGCCCCGGCGGCCGGGCACCCGGCCTTCGAGCTGGTCGGCGTCGGGGTGAGCAATCCTGCGAAGGTCGGTAAGGACGTCGCCGAGGTGTGCGGCCTGCCCGGCGGGCCGACGGGGGTGATCTGCACCGACGACGTCGACGCGCTCGTCGCGCTGCGCCCGGACGCCCTGGTGCACTACGGGCCGACCGCTCAGTACGCCGACGACAACATCCGCGTGATCACGGCGTTCCTGCGCGCCGGGATCGACGTCTGCTCCACCGCGATGACACCGTGGGTGTGGCCGCAGATGACCCAGATCCCTCCGCCGTGGCGTACGCCGATCGAGGAGGCGTGCGCCGAGGGCGGCGCCTCGTGCTTCACCACCGGTATCGACCCCGGGTTCGCCAACGACCTGTTCCCCCTGACCCTGATGGGGTTGTGCGGCCGCGTCGACTCGGTGCGGGCCAGCGAGCTGCTCGACTACACCGACTACGAGGGTGACTACGAGGACGAGATGGGCATCGGTCGCCCGCCGGAGTTCACCCCGCTGCTGGAGATCCCCGACCTGCTGATCATGGCGTGGGGGGCGACCGTGCCGATGATGGCGAGCGCCGCCGGCATCGAGCTCGACGACATCACCACCACGTGGGAGAAGTGGGTGACCCCCACCGACCGCCCGACGGCGAAGGGCGTCGTCGAGGCCGGCAACGTCGCGGCGATCCGCTTCACCATCAACGGCGTCTACCAGGGTCGCGAGGTGATCACCCTCGAGCACGTCAACCGGATCGGCCTGGACGCCGCGCCGGAGTGGCCCGCCGGTTCGGGCGACGACGTGTACCGCGTCGACATCGAGGGCTCCCCCTCGATCAGCCAGGAGACCGCCTTCCGGTTCACCGACGGCTCGGGCCGCGCGCCCGCCGTCGCCGGGTGCCTGGCCACCGGACTGCGCGCGCTCAACGCCGTGCCGTACGTCAACGACCTGGCACCGGGCTGGGTGACCGCCCTCGACCTGCCCTTGATCCCCGGGGTCGGCACGATCCGCTGAACCCGGCTGCCGCTGAGCCTGGGTCCGAGCTCAGCGGCGGCGCACCCGGATGGTCGCGCCGTCGCGCGGCACCGAGGTGATGTTGCGGACCTTCGGAACGTCGCGACCCACCGCCTCGACGTCGAGGTGGCGGAACACCTCGCGCAGTACTGCGACGCCCTCCATCACCGAGAACCCGGCACCGATGCAGCGACGGACGCCGCCGCCGAACGGGATCCAGCTGTTCGGGGCGGGGTTCTGACCCAGGAACCGCTCGGGCCGGAAGACCTCCGGATCGGGGTGGAGGTCGTCGCGCTGGTGGGTGACGACGATCGATGGGCCGACCGTCGTGCCCGCGGGGAGGTGATGACCCGCGATGGTGGCCGGCTTCATCAGCGTGCGCACGACCATCGGGATCACCGGGTGGAGCCGCATCGACTCCTTGAGCACCGCCTCCAACCACGCGTCGTCACCCTCGACGACGGCGCGCACGGTGCGGGCGTGGAGGTCGGGGTGACGGCCGAGCTCGTAGAGCGCCCACGCCAGCGCGGTCGCGGTCGTCTCGTGGCCGGCGAGCAGCAGCGTCACGAGCTGGTCGCGCAGCTCGACGTCGGAGAGCGGGTCGCCCTGCTCCTCCCCGATGCAGATCAGTCGCGAAAGGACGTCGGTGCGCTCGGCGACGTCGGGCGCGGCGCGACGGTCGCGGATCTCGGCGTACATCAGCCGGTCGAGCTCGTACTGGTTCTCCACCGCCCGCTTCCACATGCCGAAGCGGTTCAACCGCGGGTAGCTCCACCCGAGCAGCACCGCAGGGCTGACGTCGACCGTGGCGTTGACCCGCGGCCGCAGCGCACGCAGCCGCCTCTCATCGGTCACGCCGAAGACGACGCGCAGGATCACCTCGAGCGTCAGGGCGTTCATCCGATCCAGCGATCGGAACCGGACGCCGTCGGGCCAGTGCGCCACCTCGTCGCGGGCCAGGTCCTCCACCAGGGTCTGGTAGCCCTTGAGTGCCTGACCGCTGAAGGCCGGCATCAGCAGGGTGCGGGCGCGCTTGTGCTCCACCGAGTCCTGCAGCAGCAGCGAGTGGCGGCCCATGATCGGGCCGAGGACGGCGTTGCCCTTGCCGGCGTGGAAGACCTCGGGGTCGCCGGCGAAGATCTCCTTGGTGTGCTCGGGCCGCGTCACGAGCACGAGCGGCCGTCCACCCGGGATGAGCCGGAGAGTGAAGGTGTCGCCGTAGGTGCGCTGGGCCCACGGGTGCAGCCAGTGCCGGAAGCGCATCAGCGCCACGGTCTGCGCGATCGCGGGCCAGCCCGGGCCTGGCGGCAGCGCGGCGTCCGGCGGTGGCGGCGGCGTGCCTCCGCCGACCGCGTTCGTGTCGCGGAACCGCGACGCCGTCAGCTCGGCCACGTCGGTGTCCGGGAGGTCGCCAAGCCGCGACTGCTGGGTGCTCATCCGGTGAGGCTAGATGAGGGTCCGGACCAGCGGCATCCGCCCACGGTAGGAGTCGGCCGAGCGTCACGACGTCCGGCGACGTCGTGCGACGCACGTGCGTACGATCGCCGGCCATGGAGTTCCAGGACGTCGTCCGCCGGCGCCGGATGGTGCGCGCCTACACCGACGAGCCGGGCGACGTCGCGATCCTCGACCGCGCCCTCGACAACGCGACCCGGGCTCCGAACGCCGGATTCAGCCAGGGCTGGGCCTTCCTCGTCCTGGACACCCCCGCCGACGTCGAGCGGTTCTGGCGCGCCAGCAGCGACGACGTCGACACACCCGACCGGTGGCTCGCGGGGATGATGCGCGCGCCCGTCGTCGTGCTGCCGTGCAGCAGCAAGCAGGCCTATCTCGACCGGTACGCCGAGCCGGACAAAGGGTGGACCGAGCGCGACGAGTCGCGGTGGGCGATGCCGTACTGGCACCTCGACGCCGCGATGGCGAGCCTGCTGATCCTGCAGACGGTGACCGACGCCGGCCTCGGCGCGTGCTTCTTCGGCACCGCGCCCGGCCGTCTGCCGCGCTTGCGGGAGGAGTTCGCCATACCCCACTCCCACGACCCGATCGGCGTCATCACCATCGGCCATCCGGCGCCACGCCCGCATACCACCGGCGCCCAGGGCTCCCCCACTCGCCGCGCCCGCACGCCCTGGCGCGACGTCGTCCACCGCGGCGGCTGGTAGCCGAGGCTCCGTCACCCGTGACCCGCCACGGCGAGTCGTCGTTGGGACGCCGTGAGCTCACCCCGCCTCCGTCTCGTCGCTGCCGGTCTCGCCGCGTCCCTCTCCGCCTCACTGATCAGCGGCTCCGCGCTCGACAGCGCCGATGCCCTGGGGGCGTCCGACGGCACGACGCACCCCAGCGCCGAGACCCCCGCATCGGCGGCCCGCCCGGTCGGCCCGGTCGGCCCGGTCGGCCCGGTCGGCTCCGTGCTCGATGTCGGGCCACTCAAGCGATCGCTGTGGATCCCAGGCACCAAGCGCGCCCTGAGGCTCACCTACGTCACGACCGACCCGTTCGGTGCCAAGGCCACCAGCACGGGCACCGTCTTCCTGCCTCGCGGCACCGCTCCCGACGGGGGATGGCCGGTCGTCGCCTGGGCCCACGGCACCTCGGGCCTCGCCGACAAGTGCGCCCCGTCGCGAATCGGCCCCGCCCTGCCCGCGCGCGACTTCGCCTACCTCAAGACCTGGATGAGCCAGGGCTATGCGGTCGTGGCGAGCGACTACGTCGGCCTCGGCACGCCTGGCAAGCACCCCTATCTCGATGCGACCACCACCGCGCACAGCGTCGTGGACATGGTGAAGGCGGCGCGTCGGCTGAACCCGGACCTGGCGACCGCGGAGCGGCTGAGCAACGCGTGGGTGGTGATCGGCCAGTCGCAGGGTGGCGGCGCCGCCATCGCGACGGCGTCGTACGCCACCGAGTTCGGCGGACGGTCGCTGGACTTCCGCGGCGGAGTCGGTACGGGCACCCCGGCCTACATCGAGCTCCTCATCTCCGCCCTCGGCCCCGGCGTCGCGCCGGTCGACGTCAGCTCGCACCTGACGTCCTACGTCGGCTACATCCTCGCCGGCATGCACTACGTGCATCCGGAGCTGAACATCCCCAGCGCTCTGTCGGCCACCGGCAAGCGTTTCCTCAGGCTCGCGCTCGAGCAGTGCGGTGACGAGTACGCGAAGTCCGTGTCGGGTACGGCGATCGGTCAGATGTTCTCCCGTCCGCTCGCGACACTTCCCGGCTTCGTCCAGGCAGCGCGCTCCTACATGGGCATGCCCGAGACGAGCTTCGAGAAGCCGATCTTCATGGCCAACGGCATCACCGACCTCGACGTGCCGATGGAGACCACCGCGCTCTACGCGGCTCGCCTGACCGCCGGCGGCGCCGACGTCACGTTCCGTGTCTACCCGGGCAACCACAACTCGACGATGAAGCAGTCCCTGCCCGACTCCGTGCCCTTCGTGAAGCGTCTCTTCCGAGGCTGACGTCACGCGGCGCCGCAGGGGCGGTCGCGCCCGGGCGGGCGGTGACCTTGTGAGGGTTGCGACGAGTGGGCGGTGACCTACTCAGGATTCGCCGCGTTCGAACCGTGAGTAGCTCACCGCCCACCCGCACCTCCCGGTCCGAAAGTGGGACCACGTCACCGCCCCGCGCTGAGCGCCAGCGGCCTAAGGTGGACGCGAGGTGAGTGCCGATGACCGAGCCGGAGGAACAGCAGGTCGACGACGTCGAGCCGAGCGCAGACGGCGACGCGCACGGAGCCGACGATGCGGCCAGCGAGAAGCAGACCGGTGCCGGGGAGTCCCGAGCCGCCGGTAGGGCCGCGGCCGCTGCTCGGGCCCAGATGCAGGCTTCCTGGGTCGATCAGCAGATCAGGGTCGCGATGGCTCGGGGCGAGTTCGACGACCTCCCGGGCGCCGGCAGGCCGATCGAGGGTCTGGGCGGCGACCACGATCCCGACTGGTGGCTGAAGAAGCTGATCGAACGCGAGCGGGTCGCGGTCCTTCCCGCCAGCCTGCAACTGCGCAAGGACGACGCCGAGCTCGACGCCCGTCTCGACACGCTCGGCTCGCCCGCCGAGGCGCGTGCGGCGATCGAGGACTTCAACGAGCGCGTCATCCGCGCCCGGTACGGCGTGCCCGAGGGCCCGCCCCTCATCACCATGCCGCGCGATGTCGAGAGCACCCTGGCCGGCTGGTACGAGCGCCGCGCCGCTCGGGTGGCGGCCCGCGCCGTGGCCGGCGAGGTGGCGACGACACGGTCGAGACGGCGTCGCTGGTGGCGACGCCGTCGATCCGACTGACCAGCGCCGGCCTCGGCCGCCCAGACCGCGAGAGTCAGATCACCTCGGGGTGCAGGTTCCCTCGGTAGCCGAGCACGTCGGTACGGCCTTGGTAGACGGCGAGCTTGCCGGTGCGCTCGAGCACCCGCCCGCCCTGTGCGATGAGCTGGCCCATCAGCACAGGCGCGCCGTACTCGATCTCGGTGCGCTGGCGCTTGGCGGCGTCGCACGACCAGAGCCCGCGCTCCAGGCTCGCGCGTTCGACCGTCATCTCGTAGTAGTCCAGCCGGGTGACGCCCCCCGCGTAGACGCGCCCGACGAGGAAGTTGAAGGCGTAGCGGAAGATCGACCCGTGGCTGACCTGCACCGGGGCCACGGGGCCGCGCTGCTGCACGGTGGTGTCGTGCACCTCTCCGCAGAAGTAGAAGTCGGCGCGTTCCTCGGCGAGGACCCGGTAGAGCCCGGAGTCGCGCGCCTGCGGCACGCGGAGCTGACCCGAGGCTAGCCAGCGGTACGGAGCGGTGATGGGGATATGGCCCTGCACGACGACGACGCGCCCCGCGCGCTTGGCCGTGCGGATCATGCGTCGCAGCCAGGTGAGCTGCCCGCCGAACACACCGAGGCGCACGCCGGCCGGCGTGTGGTCGAAGACGTCGACGGTGATGACGCGTAGCGCCCGACCGAAGTCGACGGCGTAGGCGGTCGACTCCTGCGGTGTCCCGACGGGCCGGTTGCGATAGAGGTGGGCGCCACCGGGCCGGGTGAAGTGGTCGGCCCACACCTGCTTGCAGTGCGGCACGAGGTGGTAGCGGTTGTCGGGCTCCCCGTCGCGCACCCCACCTGAGACGACGCCGCGCGGCGACCACCGGTCATCGAGCGCGCCGCGTCCGTCGTCGAGCAGCTCGTGGTCGCCGACGGCCGGGAGCAACCACAGGCCACGCTCGACGAACCGGTCGACGTACTGCCCGTAGTAGACGCCGCCCGCGGTCGTGATCGCCTGGCGCGTGCGATCCAGGCTGAGCGGGTCGCTGAGCTGGCTGACCTCGCCGAAGACGCGGCGATCGTCGCTGTCGATGTTCCAGTGCCCCTCGACCAGGTCACCAGCCACCAGGACGGCGGCCGGCCGGTGCGCCGCGACGGCGCCGAGCGCGTCGTCGATGGCGCGCCGCCAGGAGTCGTTGATGGAGTTGGGCCCGCCGTCCCAGGTCGGCAGCACGGAGAGGTCGCCGACGTCGCCGTTGAACAGGTCGGCGGTCGAGACGAACGTGACGAGGGCGGCGTCGTCGGAGTCGACGCGCGGTTTCGGCGCCCGGTCGGCCGCGAACGTGGTGCCCTCGCGCTGGCTCGCCAGCGCCGCGACGGCCCCCGCGGAGACGGCGCCCGTCGCGGCGGGCGACGTCGCGACCACGTGGCGGCGGCTCAGAGGCATGTACGGCCTCCCCACTCCCGAGATATCGGCCCCCGCCGGGAGCCGCTGACCTCACGAGGTTACTGCGGTCCCAGGACGTTGCGGCCTCGCACGTGCCGTCCCGCGAGCCGACGACGTCGGGGAACGCGAGGTTTCT
>NZ_JAHRHK010000029.1 GCF_021246465.1 Nocardioides sp. R-C-SC26
CCCCCCCCTCCGCTGCCCCGTCAGCACGAGCTGACGGGTCAGCGGGAGAACCAGGCGTTGGAGCCACCGGTGAAGAGCAGCACGATCGTGGCGACGCAGGCGCCGGTGATGACCAAGGGGAGGATGACGAGGGCGCCCAGCAGACTGGCCAGGGCCGCCAGGGATGCGGAGACGACCAGTGTGATGCGCGCGGCGTTGCTGCCGCGCAGCACGAGAGCCGCGAGCACCGAGGCGATCACGCACCACACGACCATCCCCGCCATCAGCCACACGGCGATGTCGGCGAACATCGCCGCGTCGAAGTCCTCGCCCCCGGCCATGGTGTCGAGCTGGTTCTGCACCTCGCGCTCGAGCCCCTCGCGGTCGCCGGCGACGAACAACAGCGACACCGTCAGGTAGATCGACGTCGTGAGGGAGCCGGCGAGCGTCACGATGGCAGCCGTGGTGACGTTGCGTGGACGGCGGAGCGGCGGGAAGCCCGGCTCGTGCGTCGGCGCGTGGGTCGCCGCGGGACGCGGCGCCTGCGAGGTGCCGCCGGTCGCCGCAGCCGAGAACGGCGCCGGTCCCTGGAGCGGAGTCGCGGCGGCCCGGGCAGCACGCCCGGTGCGAGGCGCCATCGGCGGCGGGGGTTTGCCGGCGAACCAGTTGCGGGCGGGCTGCAGCCACAGCATCACCGTCGAGGCGACCACGACCGCGGCGGCGAAGCCCGCCGGTGCCATGCCGGCGACCACGAATCCCGGCGCGAGGATGCTCAGCGCCAGCCGGGCCTGCCGGGAGCCGCGGGTGACATACCAGCCGAGGATCGCGCCGGCGGTGCCGCACGCGGCGGCGATGAAGCTGAAGATCCGGGTGATCGTCTGGACGTCGGCCACGCTCAAACCGGTGCCGCTCAACGGCGGATCGGCGAGGATGTCCGCCGCCCACTGCTGGGTCTCGAGCGATCCGAGGTTGGCGACCTCGTCGAAGGCCAGCATGACCACGAAGACCGAGCTCACCACGATCAGCCAGCCGCTCAAGGCGACCTGGCGGGGTCGCGGTCCGGCGCGGCCGACGTTCTCGGTCATGGGCTCATTCCATCAGACGGCGTCACACCGCCCGTATCCGTCGCTCGGGGCCGCTCCGCGCGCTGAGCGGCCCGAGTAGATTGCGCGCGTGACCACGACCGACGATTCGCTCGCCGCCGACATCGATGCCTGCTGCCGTCTGACCGGTGAGTTCACCCTCCGGTCGGGGCAGGTGAGCTCGGAGTACTTCGACAAGTACCTCTTCGAGTCCGACCCGCTCCTGCTCGGCCGGGTGGCCCGGGAGATGGTGCAGCTGGTGCCGCAGGACACCGAGCTCCTCGGCGGTCTCGAGCTCGGCGGGGTCCCGATCGCGACGATGGTCAGCGCCATCACGGGCACACCGGCCCTGTTCGTGCGCAAGCACGCGAAGGAGTACGGCACTGCCAAGCTCGCCGAGGGGCCGCCGTTCGAGGGACGCCGCGTCACCCTGATCGAGGACGTCATCACCACCGGCGGCGCCGTCCGCGATGCGACACGGGCGTTACGTGAGGGCGGCGCGATCGTTGAGGTGGTTGTGTGCGCCATCGACCGCAGCCCCGCAGGTGAGAACCCCCTGGCAGACGTCGGCCTGGAGATCCGGCCGGTGCTGACCAAGGCCGACCTCGACGCGGCCCGGAACGGCTGACTCGATGCGCGTCCTGCTCCCCGCGCTCCCGCGTCTCGTCGCCGCCGTCGCATCCGTCGCGGTCACGGCCACCCTGGCCGTGCACGTCGTCACGGCCGGTCCGGACGAGCAGGTGATGCCTGCGGGCGTGGGGCGCGTGATCGCCGCGGACCTCGCGCCCGCCGCGCAACGGCAGGACGTGTGCGAGGAGAGGCCCGTGCCGTTCCGGCCGGCGACGCTGTACGCCCCCGGTGTGGTGAGTCGTTCGAGGGTGATCCACCTGGGCCGCGGCGCCGGCAACGTCCCGCGGACGGCGCCGACCTCGCCGTCCGGGAAGAACCAGTTCGCCTACGACGTCAAGGACGACATCCGCGCCGGCAGCACCCAGGGCGTGATGAAGCTGAACGCGCACACCTACCCCGACGGCAGTGCCGCCGGCAACCGGCTGCTGCGCAGCCTCGACGTCGATGACGTGATCGTGGTGGAGGCGGCTGACGGCACGTCGGTCTGCTACGACGTCGTGCGCAAGGTGCAGATCCACAAGTCGGCCCGGTACCGGCCCTACTACCGCACCAACGGCGAGCCGCGGTTGGCGATCATGGTCTGCTCGGGAACCCGTCTGGGGCCGGGCGACTGGAGTCACCGCACGGTCTGGTTCGCAGCCCCTCGCATCGCGCTGCCCTTCGGTGAGAGGTGGCGCCAGCAGCCGCGCGAGGAGAAGGACGACGACGGCGGCAGCGACTGGCCCTTCTGGGACTGAGCGCCCCGCCGGTCGCTGCGCGGGTGATTCAGAGGGTTAAATCTGCCGACCGAACGCGTGATCGGGCTACGGCGGGGCCATGATTCTGCTTTGCTTGGCTCCTCCCTCCTCCGCACTTGGAAGTCGTTGCCGGTGAACCAGGCACATCCCGTGTCGCAGATGCTGCGCGCTATCGCCTCACTCGACCAGTGGTTGTCCGGTCTGTCGGCCGAGGAGAGACTCGTCGAGCTCGACGGACTCGGTGAGGCTCTGCGCGAGCTCGGTGTCGTCGTCGACGCCGCCCGGCTCTCGACGGTCGCCGACCTGGTCGAGTCGCGCGGCCTCGCGCGGGTGTCGCGGGAGTTCGGCCTCGCCGAGGACGAGGTCCTGGCGTTCTTGGCGCACGTCACGGGTTGGCCGCAGTCGCGCTGAGCCTCAGGCCGCGCCGGCGTCCATCGTCGGCGGCTTGGGAGAACGGCCGTTGCGACGGTGCTTCCAGCCCTCGTAGGCCACCGGCGCCACGGTGAAGACCAGGATCGCGATCATCGCGTAGTCGATGTTCTCCCCGATCGAGGGGAACGTGCGACCCAGGAAGTAGCCCAGGAGCGTGATGCTCGCGACCCAGAGGACCGCACCGATGGCGCTCCAGGTGAAGAAGCGACGGCGCTCCATCGACGTCACGCCCGCGACGACGGTGATGTAAGTGCGCACGAACGGCACGAACCGTCCGATCACCAGTGCCTTGTTGCCGTGCTTGTCGAAGAAGGCGCTGGTGCCGTCGAGGTACTTGCGCTTGAGGAGGCGTCCGTCGCGTCGGTAGAGCGGCGGGCCGATCTTGCGGCCGATCTCGTAGCCGACCACGTTGCCGAGGAAGGCCGCGATCGCGAGGAAGAACATCGCCGCGGTGACCTCCACCAACGGCGTCTCCACGCCGAACACGTGGATCTGCTGGCCCGCGATGAACAGCCCCAGCGCGAAGAGCAGGGTGTCGCCGGGCAGGAACGGGAAGAACAGTCCGCACTCGATGAACACGATGATCAGGCTGATCCAGATCAGGGTGCCGCCGAAGTTGTCCAGGAGCCATTGCGGCTCCATCCACTCGATGCCCAGCAGGGCGGGCGTGACGGTCTCGCTGACGAGCCCTGCGATGTGGCTCAGACCGGCCAGGGGGAGAAGCACGAGTGCGGCGATCGAACCCACAGGTGAACCGTACCTGCCGTACCCTCCGGCAGGTGCGGGAGTCGGAGGATCCATCGGTGATCGAGGATCCCGTCCGCGCTCCCTACGACCCGATGCCGCACGGTCCGGCCGAGATCGGCGTGGGCCCGTGGCAGGGGCCATGGCCCGACGACGAGCGCCTCGACGTCGCACTCCTCGCTGACGGCGACCGTCGCAACGTCGTCGACCGGTACCGGTACTGGACGCTCGAGGCGATCCGCGCCGACCTCGACACCCGACGTCACGGCTTCCACGTCGCCATCGAGAACTGGCAGCACGACTTCAACATCGGCACGATCGTGCGGTCGGCCAACGCGTTCCTGGCCGCGGAGGTGCACATCGTCGGCAACCGGCGCTGGAACCGTCGCGGAGCGATGGTCACCGACCGGTACCAGCACGTACACCACCACGTCGACGTCGCGGCCCTCGCTGCCTATCTCGGTGAACGCGACGACCCCGTGCCGATCTGGGGCATCGACAACCTCCCGGGCTCGGTTCCCCTGGAGACGACGCCGCTGCCCGCCTCGGTCTGCTTCCTCTTCGGGCAGGAGGGCCCCGGTCTCTCGGAGGCCGCACGGTCGGCCTGCGCCGCGACGTTCTCGATCGCCCAGTTCGGCTCGACCCGCAGCATCAACGCCTCCGCGGCCGCCGCCATCGCGATGCACTCCTGGGTGCGCACCCACGCCGACCTCGCGGGCGACGCTGCCTGGCGCGGCTGAGCCCGCCCTCGGTGGTTGAGGTGCCCTGGTCATCGGGTCGCCCGCGGTCATCGAGCTTGTCGAGATGCGCGGTCTCGACAAGCTCGACCACCGTCGGGCTTCTCGAATCCGTCAGCGACAGGCTCGCAGATCCAGGTTCCGCACCTGGCCGCGAGCGACCATCACCTGCTGGCGCACCTTGACCGACCCACCGACCGAGCAGGTCATCGTGTACCGCTCGCGAGTGGTCTTCGTGGTCTTGGTGATGGTCTCGAAGGCCTTCGCGGTCAGGGTGATCGTCGGCGTCAGCGAGGCGTAGTTGATGACGCGCAGCACGTAGGTGCCCGCAGGTGCCTCCTGCAGGGTGACCTTCTCCTTCTGCGTCGGGAGCTCGCCGCTGGAACCGACCAGCACCTTCTTGTCCCCGACCAGGCGGTAGACCTCCAGGTCGAGGTCGTCGGGGGTCGGCCAGTCGAGGGCGACGTCGAGCTGGCCGGCCTTCTTCGGCACGACGAACTCGTAGTCGGTCGACGTCGAGGGCAGCGGCGCCGCACCGCTGAAGGTCTTCGACCGGAACGGCGAGGACTTGGTGACCGTGAAGGTGCGGGAGGTGACGACCGGGCGGGTCGAGGGGTTGACCAGCCAGGAGAAGCGACCTGAGGCCGGCACCCGCATCGAGGTGTCGACGAAGTCGTCGAAGGACGCGCTCCAGGTCGGGGTGTCGAAGGTCTTGCGCAGGCGCAACACCGCACCGGGGCGGGCGGTGCCGCGCAGCGTGCCGCTGTAGCGCTCGTCGACGGCGTGCTCCAGCGCGATCAGGTAGGCCTCGCGGTTGCCCTTGCCGGCGTACTTGCCTGCGCCGACGTACTCGGCCACGACCTCCTGGTAGGGCGGGTGGAACTCGTGGGCTCCGATCTCGAAGGTGTAACCGAACCCGCCGGTGGCGTTGTAGGTGTAGTCCTCGGTGGTGCCGGTGGTGTCGTAGAGCTGCCAACCGTGGATGTTGGCGTAGCCGTTCTGGGCCGCCATCCGTGCACCGAGCTTCTTCAGAGCAGCCTCGTCGGGAGCGTTGCCGACGGGCTTGCCGTCGCTGCCGATGGTCGTCGGGGCCACGCCGTTGGGGCGCAGGATGAGGTTGGAGAACGTGTGGTTGGAGATCAGCATCGTCACCTGGCGCGTGCGCACCAGGTCGCGGATGTTCTTGGTCTCCGGCTCACTGAACGCCGCGGGGCCGCGATAGTCCGGCTCGGCGAGGATCTCCGAGGCGCCGGGGCCACCCCAGAAGCCGCCGTAGTTGCGGTTCAGGTCGACGCCGGCGCCGAAGCCGCCGGGCGTGGCCAGGGCGGCCGAGCAAGTGCCGTCGGGGGTGTCGACGCCGTCGACGATGCGGCAGTTCTTGCGCATGTAGGCGCGCCCGGGCGTGAGCAGCGTGCCCTCCGACCCGGTCACCGTGCCGGTGGGGTCGATGCCGTTGAGGCCACGCAGGTCGATGAACTCGCCGTCGGTGCGGGAGAGGTTGAAGCCGTCGGCGTTGACGACGGGCACCACGATCACCCGCGCCCGCTTGAGCAGGCCGGTGATGCGCTCGTCCTTGCCGTAGTTCTTCACCAGGTCGATGGCGTACTCCATCGCGAGCTCGCCGGAGGGCCACTCACGGGCGTGGTGCAGCCCCATCAGCACGAACGTCGGCTGGCCGGTGTTGGCTTTGCGCACCGCGGCGCCGATCTCGACGCCGTACACCGTGCGGCCATCGAGCGTGGGCCGATCGAGGGCGAAGCGCTTGACCAGGGTGGGGTGGTCCAGCTCCAGCTTGGTCATGTCGGCGTTGTAGTCGTCGAGCGTGCGGTAGCTGGTGCGACCGGAAGGGAGCCGGGAGGTGCCGACGCGCTTGGCCCACGCCTGGGTGAGCTGGCCGACCCTGATGCCGCGGGAGACCAGATCGGGGATCCGCACGTCGAAGTCGAGCTTGGACGTCGCCAGCTTGGCCAGGTCGGCCGGGGTGTGGAGGACGACCTCCATGTAGTCGTGCCCGGCGTGCTCGGTGACGTCCAGGTCGAGCGAGCGCAGCATCGCGCGGGCGCCCGCCGTCGGGGTGTCGACGGTGACCAGTCGCGGAGCGAACAGCGGCGCGACACGGCTCTCTCCCGACGCGTCGGGGGTCACGGCGGTGCTGAGGGCGAACGCCGTCGCCAGGGCCGCGGTGCTCGCGGCGATACGGCGCAGCCGAGGACGGTGGGTCAGGGAACTCATCGGATCAGCCCTTCTTGGCGCCACAGCGCGACAGGTCGAGGGAGAGGGTCTGACCGCGCTCGACGTAGACCTTCGACGTCTGGCGCACCGTGCCGCCGACCGAGCAGGTCAGGGTGTAGGTCTCCTTGGCCTTCGGATTGGTCGCGAGCGTGATGGGACGCGTCGAGGGGTTGACGATCCAGCTGAACGTGCCGCTCGCGGGCACCGTCATCGACGACGACAGCAACTCGCGGTAGGTGCTCTCCCACGTCGGCATGGCGTAGGTCTTGCTCAATCGCAGAACCGCGCCCTTCGGAGCCCGACCCTGCAGGACGCCGCTGAACTCGGTGTCGACGGCGTGCTCGAACGCGATCAGGTAGGCCTCGCGGTTGCCCTTGCCGGCGTACTTGCCGGTGCCGAGGTACTGGCCCACGACCTGCTGGAACGGCGGGTGGAACTCGTTGCCGCCGATCTCGAAGGTGTAGCCGTAACCGCCGGTCGCGTTGTACGACCAGTCCTCGGTGGTGCCGGTGGTGTCGTAGAGCTCCCACCCGTGCTGGTTGGCGTAGCCGTTCTGCGCCGACATCGCGGCGCCGAGCTTCTTCAGGCCCGCCTCGTCGGGGGAGTCGCCGACCGGCTTGCCGTTGTGGCCGATGGTCTTGGGGTTGACGCCGTTGGGTCGCAGGATCAGGTCGCCGAAGGTGTGGTTGGTGATCAGCATCGTCACCTGGCGCTCGGCCACCAGGTCGCGCACGTTCTGCGACTCCGGCTCCGAGAACGGCGCCGCGCCGCGGTAGGTCGGGTCGAAGGGACCGAGCTCGGCGGTCAGCGGGTTCGGCGTCTGGGCGGCGGCACCCGGGCCGCCCCACAGGCCGCCGTAGTTGCGGTTCAGGTCGACGCCGGCTCCGAAGCCGCCCGGGCTCGCCAGGCTCAGCGCGCAGGTGCCATCGGGGGTGTCGACGCCGTCGATGATGCGGCAGTTCTTGCGCTTGTAGGCCTGGATGCTCACCAGGATGCTGGCCAGCCCCGTGGGGTCGTAGGCGTTGAGGAAGTTCAGGTCGAGCTGATCGCCGGAGGTGCGCGACATGTCGAACCCGTCGGCGTTCACCACCGGGACGACGAGCACCCGTCCCCGCGAGAGCAGGTCGGTGATCCGTGCGTTCTTGCCGTAGTTCTTCACCAGGTCGACGGCGAACTCCATGGTGTTCTCAGCCGAGGGCCACTCACGTGCGTGGTGCGCGCCCATGATGAAGAACGTCGGCTGCCCGCTGTTGGCCCGGCGGACGTTACGACCGATCTCGATGCCGTAGATCGCCCGGCCGTCGAGGCTGGGGCGCTTGAGCTTGATCGACTTCACCAGGTTTGGGCGGTTCTTGGCCATGGCGGCCATCTCGCGGTTGTAGTCGGCCAGAGTGCGGTACGACGTCCGACCCGAGGGCAGGCCGCTCGCCGCCTTGCGCGCGGCGTAGCGGCGGTCGGCCTCGGCGTTGCGGGCCTCCCGGCGAGCGAGGTCGGCGATGGCGACCTTCCAGGTGAGCCCGGCCGAGCGCAGCAGCGCCTTCTCGGCCTCCGAGCTCACCACGACGTCGGTGAAGTCCCGGCCGGCGCTCTCAGCGAGGTCGAGGCCCAGGGAGCCCAGGAGGCTGCGGCTCGCGGCATTCGGGGTGTCGACGCGCACCAGCTGCGGCGAGAACAGCCCGGCGTGGCGCACCTGGCTCAGCAGGTCGTCGATGTCAGGTGACGACGCGGCGACCGGCTGGGCGCTGAGTGCGCCCGCGGCGAGTGCGGCGGCGGCGAGGGTGGCCGCGCCCAGGTGCAGGCGGCGGCGGGGGATCCGGCGGGTCATTCGCGGTGCTCCTCGGGGTACTCGATGTGCCCCTCTCAACGTCCGATGACGGCGATGGTCACGGAGCCTGGCTGTGCAACTGCTCACCCCGCCCCGCTCGGCCGCCCTGCCGCGCGGCATCACCTAGGGTTGGCCCGACTGACATCCACCCTCCCTCGACGCAGGAGTCGTTCGTGCCCATCGCCACCCCCGAGAAGTACGCCGAGATGCTGGACGCCGCCAAGGCCGGCGCCTACGCCTTCCCGGCGATCAACGTCTCGTCGTCGCAGACGCTCAACGCCGCCCTCAAGGGCTTCGCCGACGCCGGCTCCGACGGCATCATCCAGGTATCGACCGGAGGCGCGGAGTACCTCTCCGGCCCGTCGGTCAAGGACATGGTCTCCGGGTCGGTCGCGTTCGCCGCCTACGCCGCCGAGGTCGCCAAGAACTACCCGGTGAACATCGCGCTGCACACCGACCACTGCCCCAAGGACAAGCTCGACGGCTTCGTCCGCCCGCTGCTGGCGATCTCCGCTGAGCGGGTTCAGCGTGGCGAGGCGCCGCTGTTCCAGTCGCACATGTGGGACGGCTCGGCCGTCCCGTTGGAGGAGAACCTCTCCATCGCCGGCGAGCTGCTGGAGAGGTGCATCGCGGCGAAGATCATCCTCGAGATCGAGGTCGGCGTCGTCGGCGGCGAGGAGGACGGCGTCGAGAACGAGATCAACGAGAAGCTCTACTCCACCCCCGAGGACGCCATCGCCACCGCGAAGGCGCTCGGTCACGGAGACCGCGGCTACTACATGACCGCACTGACCTTCGGCAACGTGCACGGCGTCTACAAGCCGGGCAACGTCAAGCTGAGGCCCGAGGTCCTCAAGAGCGCTCAGGAGGCCGTCGTCTCCGAGTTCGGCCTCGAGGCCGGCAGCAAGCCGTTCCACCTCGTCTTCCACGGCGGGTCGGGCTCGACCCCCGAGGAGATCGCGGCTGCGGTCGACTACGGCGTGGTGAAGATGAACGTCGACACCGACACCCAGTACGCCTTCACCCGCCCGGTGGCCGCGCACATGTTCAACAACTACGACGGCGTCCTCAAGGTCGACGGCGAGGTCGGCAACAAGAAGGTCTACGACCCGCGTGCCTGGGGCAAGGCCGCCGAGGCCGGGATGGCCGCTCGCATCGTCGAGGCCTGCGAGAACCTGCGCGCGGCCGGCAAGACGCTGGGCTGATCTCCCGCGCATCGCTCGACGCCGCGAAGCCGTCTCGCCCCGCCGGGGCGGGGCGGCTTCGTTCGTCGGTGGTGGAGGAGCGAGCGCGCGCGTCGTCGGTGGTGGAGGAGCGCAGCGAGCGTCTCGAAACCACGTGAGACGCCCGACCTCCTCGCGCTACGCGCCCGCTCCTACGGCGCGGACGCCGCGCTCGGACCGAAGCCCGCGTGCCGCGGACGCTCGAAGAACAGCACCGCCACGAACCCGATGATGAAGACGGCCGCCGGAAGGTAGGTGGCCTGTGCCATCGCCTCGGCGAACGGCGCCTGCGCGACGCTCGGGAGCGCTCCACCGGCGTGTGCGGAGGCGGGGTCGAAGCCGCCCAGCGCGGGCTCGGCCGCCAGTCGAGCGTCCATCAGGACGGCGATGCCCGCCGCGCCGAGCACCGCACCGAACTGCCGGGTGGCGTTGTACACCCCGGCCCCGGCGCCGGCCGCGGTCGGCGGCAGGTTGCGCGTCGCCGTCGCCGAGTTCGGTGCCCACACGAAGGCGTTCCCGACGCCGAACAGGGCCATCGGAAGCAGGATCTGCCACACGTGCGAGGTCGGTGTCATGGTCTGGATGAGCCACAGCATCGACACGATGAGCGTCGCGAAACCGAAGGTGAGCAGCGTGCGTGGGTGCACCCGGTCGGTCATGCCGCCGACGGTGCGGGCGAGCACGAGCGTCATCAGCGCCATCGGCGTCATCAGGAGGGCGGCCTCGGTCGGCGACATACCGCGCACCAACTGTGCGTAGAGCATCAGCGGGATCGCGACCGAGGTGATCGAGAAGCCCATGACGGTGATCGCGACGTTGGCCAGGGAGAAGTTGCGGTCTCGGAACAGCGACAGCGGCACCAGCGGCTCGCGGGTGTTGCGTGACTGCCAGTAGACGAACGCGGAGAAGACGAGGGCGCCCAGCGCGATCATCGACCAGACGAGCCCGTCCCAGCCGAGCTGCTCGCCCTCCTGGATGCCGAAGACGAGCAGGAACATGCCGGCGCCGCTGAGGGCGACACCGAGCCAGTCGAAGCGGTGCGAGTTGGTGGGCAGGGTCGGCACCAGGCGCCACGCCAGTGCGAAGCCGATCAGGCCCACGGGCACGTTGATGAAGAAGATCCATTCCCAGCCCGCGGCGTCGACCAGGAAGCCGCCGAGGATCGGACCCACGAGGGTGGCGACGCCCGCCGTCGCGCCCCACAGGGCCATCGCCTTGCCGCGACGCTGGGCCGGGAAGATGCGGGTGATGATCGCCATCGTCTGCGGGGTGATCATCGAGGCGCCGAACCCCTGGACGACGCGGGCGATGATCAGGCCCTCGATCGTGGTGGTCAGGCCGCACGCCAGGCTCGCCAGGGTGAAGACGGTGAGCCCGGTCAGGTAGAGGCGCTTCGGTCCGAAGCGGTCGCCCAGGCGCCCGGTGATGAGCACCGGGACGGCGTAGGCGAGCAGATACGCGCTGGTCACCCACACCACGTCGTTGACGTCGGCCTGGAGATCCTCGATCAGGGCGGGAGTGGCCACCGAGACGATGGTCGAGTCGACCAGGATCATGAAGAAGCCGAGGCAGAGAGCGAAGAGCGCCGGCCACGGGTCCTTCGTCTCGCCCGGGGGAAGGGCCGAGGAGGTTCCCGGCTGGGCGGCGGCTCCGGGGGTTCCGGCGGCATCGGTCTGGGTCACGAGAAGAGTGAACACCCGAGCGGCGACAATGCTTCCCATGACGCAGTTCACCGACCTGATGGCAGGCCCGCCTCCCACCCACCTCCCGACCGACCCGGCCGCCGCCGTGCTCGCCGCCGGGACCGCACCGATCGATGTCGTGCGCGACCATCCGGCGTCGCCGTTCGCCTGGGCGGCGCTGGCCACCGAGGCGGTCAGCAACGAGCTCGACCCGGTGACGGTCTACGCCTATGCGCGCGTGGGCTACCACCGCTCCCTCGACATGCTGCGTCGCAACGGCTGGAAGGGGCACGGCCCGGTGCCGTGGGAGCACGAGCCCAACCGCGGCTTCCTGGTGTGCCTCTCGCTGCTGGCCAAGGCCGCGCGGGCCATCGGTGAGGACGAGGAGTGGCAGCGCTGCTCGGAGTTCCTGCGCGACTCCAGCCCGACGGCGTTCGCCGAGTTGCTCGGCGCCTGAGGCGTCGGCCGGGGGGAGTTTCCTCGGCCGGCCGACGAAACCGGACCTTGGACGAGGAAACTTCCTACCTCAACGTCCGGTTTTCTCGGTCGGCCGAGAAAACCGGACGGCGGCCGCTACGACAGCAGCCTCAGCGGGCGCGCTTGCCCAGCCGCTCGACGTCCATGATCACGACCGAGCGCGGCTCCAGACGGAGCCAGCCGCGGTTGACGAAGTCCGCGAGCGCCTTGTTCACGGTCTCGCGGGAGGCGCCGACGAGTTGGGCCAGCTCCTCCTGCGTGAGGTCGTGATGCACGTGGACGCCGTCGTCGGCGGTGCGGCCGAAGCGGTCGGCGAGGTCGAGCAGCGCCTTGGCGACGCGGCCCGGCACGTCGGAGAACACCAGGTCGGCGACGACGTCGTTGGCCTTGCGCAGTCGCGCGGCGAGCTGCGAGAGGAGGCCGAGCGCGACGACCGGACGACCCTCGAGCCAGGTCATCAGGTCCTCGTGGGAGAGCGAGGCGAACTCGACGTCGGTCACGGCGGTGACGGTCGCCGAGCGCGGGCCCGGGTCGAAGAGCGAGAGCTCGCCGAACATCTGCCCCGGCCCGAGGATGGCGAGCAGGTTCTCGCGTCCGTCCGAGGAGCTGCGACCCAGCTTCACCTTGCCGTCGAGGACGACGTAGAGCTTGTCGCCGGTGTCGCCCTCGTGGAAGAGCACGTCACCGCGGCGCAGTCGCGACTCCGACATGGAGGCGCGCAGTGCGGCGGCAGCCTCGTCGTCGAGCGCGCCGAAGAGCGGCGCGAGGCGGAGCACGTCGTTGTCCACAGGGAACCTCCCGGATCGGGGGCGGGTTGCCGGCTGCGACCAACGGTGGCCGGGCGCAGCCCCGATCGGCGCGTATCGCCGGTCGTCTCGCTGATCCTAGGGGGTGTCGGACCTCACATGCCCACTCAGCCACGCCCTGCTCGTCGTCGGGGCCGCCGCGCTGCGACGAGCCCGGCGTCTCCGAGGGCCGAGCGGTGCCCGCGGTACTGGCGACCGGTGCTCCGCCCCGCTCACCCCGCAAGGGTGTCGGCGGGTGGCCGTACTCTTGCCGCTGTGCCGCCCGAGGAGACCCGCACCGCGCTGGTGCGCCGTGCTCGCCGGATCAATCGGGTGCTCGCCGAGACCTATCCCGAGGCGCATTGCGAGCTCGACTTCGACGACGCCTTCCAGCTGCTCGTCGTCACCGTGCTGAGCGCCCAGACGACCGACCGCCGCGTCAACGCCGTCAGGCCCGCGTTGTTCGCCGCGTACCCCGACCCCGCCGCGATGGCGGCCGCCGACCGCGCCGACCTCGAGACGATCCTTGGGCCGCTCGGCTTCTTCCGCGCCAAGACCGAGTCGTTGCTCAAGCTGAGCGCCGCCCTCCTCGAGCGCTACGACGGCCAGGTGCCGGGTCGGCTGGAGGAGCTCGTCACCCTGCCCGGCGTCGGTCGCAAGACGGCGAACGTGGTGCTGGGCAATGCGTTCGGTGTCCCCGGCATCACCGTCGACACGCACTTCGGCCGGCTGGTACGCCGGATGGGCTGGACCGAGGAGACCGACCCGGTGAAGGTCGAGTTCGCCGTCGGTGCGCTCTTCGACAAGCGCGACTGGACGATGCTCTCCCACCATCTCATCTGGCACGGACGCCGCCGCTGCCATGCCAAGAAGCCCGCCTGCGGCGCCTGTCCGGTGGCGAGATGGTGCCCCTCGTTCGGCGACGGTCCGACCGACCCGGTGCTGGCTCAGGCGCTCGTGACCACCCAGGGTCCGGCGTGAGGCGCGTCCGACCGGCGATGGTCGTCGGCGCACTGGCCCTCGGTGTCAGCGTTGCGGTGACCGCGTGTGACGGCGGGGTCCCCGCGCCGTCGTTCGACAGCGTCGACGTCGTCGTCGACAGCCCGGAGCTGCGCGAGATGAAGGCCGACGCCGGTATCGAGGACTGCGTGCCCGGTCCGGCGGATCCGGCCGACCGCGCCGACATCTCCGGCAAGGCGCTGCCGCCGTTGACCTTGGCCTGCCTCGGTGGCGGGCCCGACGTCGACCTGGCGAGCCTGCGCGGCCCTCTCCTGATCAACCTCTGGGCCTCCAACTGCGGACCGTGCCGCGACGAGATGCCGGCGCTGCAGGAGTTCCACGAGCGCCACGGCGACGTCGTCAGCCTGATCGGCATCGACCTGGAGAAGTACCCCGAGGCGGCGATCGACTTCGCCGGCGCGACCGGAGCCACCTATCCCCAGCTCGTCGACCCCGCCGGCGCACTGGTGAGCCAGCGTGACCTGCCGATCCGGCCCGGGCTGCCGCAGTTCATCGTCGTCGCAGCCGACGGCACCGTGGTGCACCAGTCGGCCGGCGGCCTCGACAGCCTGGGCGAGATCGAGGACTACGTCACGACCCACCTGGACGTCGTGCTGTGAGCACCGCGACGGACGCCCCCTCGAGCCACCCGGCGTGGCTCGAGCCCGTCGTCGAGGCGATGGCCTCCATCTCGGTGCACGACCTGACCCGGTTCCAGGTCCCCGAGGGCGCCAACGCGCGGCAGTCGGCCGTGTTGATGCTCTTCGGCGACGGCCCGGCCGGCCCGGACCTGCTGCTGACCGAGCGGGCCCACCACATGCAGTCCCACCCCGGCCAGGTCTCCTTCCCGGGTGGCACCCTCGATCCGGGGGAGACGCACGAGGCGGCCGCCCTGCGTGAGGCGTGGGAGGAGACCGGGCTCGACCCGGCAGGCGTCGACGTCATCGGCTCGCTACCGGAACTGTGGCTGCCGCCCAGCAACTTCGCCGTCCGGCCGATCCTGGGGTGGTGGCGCGAGTCCAGTCCGGTCACGGTGACCTCGCCGGACGAGGTCCACGAGGTCTACCGCGTGCCGATCAGCGAGCTGTGCGACCCCGCCCATCGCATCACCGTGCTCGGACCCTCGGGCTGGCGTTCCCCCGGATTCCTGATCGGCCCCGACAAGGACGTCATCCTCTGGGGATTCACCGGCGGTGTCGTGGCGCGCTTGTTCGAGTACGTCGGGTGGTTGGAGGATCTTCCCCACGCCCCCGAGCGTGAGCTCCCCGCGTACATGCTCGGCGGGCGACCGCGGGTCAATCCGGACGTGCAGCCCAACACCGAGTTCGAGGAGCGGCGGCGATGAACCTGCTCGATTGGCTGCTCGTGCTCCTGGTGCTCGCCTACGCACTCTCGGGCTACTGGCAGGGTTTCATCACCGGAGCCTGCGCGACCGCCGGCCTGCTCGCCGGAGGCTTCTTCGGAGTCTGGCTGGCGCCGAAAGTGCTCGGCGACGCCTCGCCGTCGCTCTCGGTCTCGCTCGGCGCCCTCTTCATCGTGATCGTCTCTGCCTCGATCGGCCAGGCGGTGTTGCAGCTGGTCGGGGCGCGCCTGCGCGACCGCATCCGCTGGAGGCCGATCCGCGCGGTGGACGCCGTCGGCGGAGCACTGCTCAGCTCGGTGGCGGTGCTGCTCGTGGCCTGGGCCCTCGGCGTCGCCGTCTCGGGATCCGGCATCAACGGCCTGACGCCGCTGGTGCAGGAGTCCTCGGTGCTCCGCGCGGTCAACTCGGCCCTGCCGACGTCGGCCCCGAGCGCGCTGCGTGCCTTCAACGACGTCGTCGGCACGGGCGAGTTTCCGCGCTACCTCGAACCCTTCGCGCCCGAGCGGATCATCGAGGTCAGCCCTGGCGCCAAGCGACTGCTCTCCGACCCCGATATCCGCAACGCCGAGGACAGCGTGCTCAAGATCCGCGGCAACAACCGCTGCGGTCGCGGCGTCGAGGGCAGCGGCTTCCTCTATGCCGAGGACCGCTTGATGACCAACGCCCATGTCGTCGCCGGCGTCAGCGATCCCACCGTGGAGATCGGCGAGGAGACCGTCGATGCCGACGTCGTGTACTACAACTCCGACCTCGACGTCGCCGTGCTCGCGCTCGACGATCTGGGCCGTCCGGCGCTGGACTTCGTGGCCAGCGACGACGAGGAAGCCGAGTGGGTGATCGACACCGAGGACGGCGTCGCCATCCTCGGCTACCCCCAGGACGGTCCTTACCACGTGGAGCGCGGCCGGGTCCGCTCCGAGCAGAACCTCCGGTCGCCCGACATCTACGGTGCAGGCACGGTCATCCGCGAGGTCTACTCGTTGCGCGGCAAGATCCGGCCGGGCAACTCCGGTGGTCCGATCGTGACGACGCAGGGCCGCGTCGCGGGCGTCGTGTTCGCGGCCTCGGTCACCGACGACGACACCGGCTACGCCCTGACGTGGGAGCAGGTTGCCGAGTCCGCGGAGCGCGGCGTCGACTCCGTCACCCCGGTCTCGACCGGAGGCTGCGCCAGCTGATCGCCGCTGGCGGTCGCTGGGCGCTCGGCGTCCTGCGTCGCGAGGGTGGTCGGCCGGCGGGGGCGGCGCGTCGCCG
>NZ_JAHRHK010000003.1:0-115015 GCF_021246465.1 Nocardioides sp. R-C-SC26
TGTGCACGTTGTCGGGCAGCACGATGGTGCCGCCGCCGGTGATCATGTGGAAGGTCGACCACTGAGCGGCCGCGTGCATGAACGGCGGGACCACCAGCAGCGTCATCCGGCCCGCGCCCGATGCCGCGTGCGTGGCGATCGCCTCGTAGGAGGCGAACGGCTCGGTCGTGCCGAACGGCGTGCCGCCCATCGAGGAGACGTAGACGTCGTCCTGGCGCCAGAGCACGCCCTTGGGCATCCCGGTCGTGCCGCCGGTGTACATCATGAAGACGTCGTCGCCGGTCGGCGTCGGCATGCCGGCGGCGGGGGCGGGTGTCGCGAGGGCGTCGCTCCACCACACCGCGCCGGGCAGCAGCTCGTTCTCGGACTCGTCGGGGATCTGCACCAGCACCCGCAGCCCCGGAACCTGCTCCCGCAGCTGCGCGACCTCGGGCGCGAACTCGGAGGAGAAGATCACCGCACGAGCGTCGGCGTCGTCGAACAGGTAGGTGAGCTCCTCCACCACATAGCGGTAGTTGACGTTGAACGGCACCACGCGGGCTCGGTAGGAGCCGATCAACGCCTCGAGGTACTCGGTGCGGTTGCGGGAGAAGATCGCGAGGTGGTCCTGGCCCGACAGGTGGCCCGGCAGCTCCTCACGCGGCGTGTGAGAGCCCAGGCCCTGGGCGACGAGGAAGTGCGCGAGGCCGTCGGCGCGGCGATCCATCTCGGCGTAGGTGACGCGACGGTCGCGCCAGACCATCACCTCCTGGTCCGGCACCGCTCCCGCGACGGCACCGAAGACGGAGGCGAGAGCGAATCCGGACGGGTCCATCACAGCGGCCATGCGCGCAAAACTAGAACTGGTTCTATAGCGTGGCAAGCGTCACGCTCCTATGGTGGACACCTGTCCAGTTTGGGCCCGCGACCACCCCCTCCCCACACCAGGAGCCACGTCATGCCCCAGCCCATCCGGGTCTTCCAGGTCGCCACCGGCAACGTCGGGAGCGAGATGGTCAAGCGACTGCCGGCGCATCGCGACCTCGAGCTGGTCGGCGTGCACTGCTACTCCGCCGAGAAGATCGGCCGCGACGTCGGTGAGCTCGCCGGCCTGCCGCCGCTGGGCATCCGCGCCACCGGCACGATCGAGGAGCTCCTCGCTGCGCGCCCCGACGTCGTGACCTTCCACGGCGTGTGGCCCGACGTCGACCTGTACGAGCGGGTGCTCGAGGCCGGCATCGACATCGTCACCACCGCCGACTGGATCACCGGGCACCATCGGGTGGCGAACAAGTCGCACCCCTCGGGTCGCAGCGAACGAGAGATCATCGCGGACGCCTGCGAGCGGGGCGGATCGACGTTCTACGGCACCGGCATGAACCCCGGCCTCGCACAGATCCTCACGGTCGTCCACTCCGCCGACGTCGCCGACATCGAGAACGTCACCTGCGTCGAGTCGGTCGACGTCTCCTGCCACCACTCGGCCGAGACCTGGCGCAACTGCGGCTTCGGCGACCCCGCCGACGACCCGGAGGTGCCGCGGAAGCTGGAGATGGGCACCCGCGTCTTCGGCGACGGCGTCCACCTGATGGCCGACTGCCTGGGCCTGGAGCTGGACGAGGTGACCTTCCACTGCGAGCTCGGCGCCTGCGACGAGGACGTCGACCTCGGCTGGTATCGGCTCCCGAAGGGGTCGGTGGGTGGCGCGGCGTTCCAGTACGTCGGACGCGTGGACGGCGTCGCACGGGTGGAGCTGCACATCGAGTGGCAGATGACGCCGGAGACCACGCCGAGCTGGAAGGTCGAGGGCTGCTACATCACGAAGATCACCGGCGACCCGTGCATCTACTCCAAGCACATGATCTTCCCCAAGCCCGGCACCGACTTCTCCTCCGTCGAGGCGTTCGCCGCCATCGGGATGACCGTCACGGGCCTGCCAGCCCTCAACGCGATCGCCTCCGTCGTCGCGGCACCGCCCGGCATCGTCACCAGCGCGGACCTGCCGCTGCGGGCGTTCGCCGGCCGGTTCGCGCAGTAGCCCCATCGCCGACCGGCGGCGGGGTGGGCGGTGAGATACAGAGGAAAGGGCCGGACGGCGACCCGACGGTCGGTGAGATACGGAGGAAACCGCGCGGGCGAATCCTCCGTAGGTCACCGCCTCCCGGCCGCGCGGTGCACAGAACCTCCGTAGATCACCGCTCCCCCGGCGCGAACACGTCGGCGATCTCCGCACGTGTGTACGGCGGGTGGCTGCCGGCGTCGCGCCACGCGAGGAACTGGTCGGCGGGCGGCGCGAAGCGACCGAGGTACCCGCCGGCCGCCACCAGCACCTCGCCGCTCACCTGGGAGCCCGCGTCGGAGCCCAGGAAGAGATAGAGGGGCGCGACGTACTCGGGCGCGGACGGCGACAACGAGGCGTCGCGGACGACGTCGTCGATCAGACCGCGGGCATGGAGGTCGGCGATCTGCGCCTCGTAGTCGGGGCCCTGGGAGAGCCGGGTGCGCGCACCGGGCGCGACGGCGTTGACCCGGACGCCGTGCTCGCCCAGCTCCGCGGCGAGCGCGTAGACGAGACTGTTGATCGCGCCCTTGCCGGCCGGATAGCCGGTGCCGCCGTACATGCCCGTGGCGGCGTGGGAGCTGGTGAGCACGATCGACCCGCGGCCTCGCTCGACCATGCCCGGGGCGAACTCCCGACAGGCCAGGAACGCCGTGGTCAGGTGGGCGTCGATCAGCTCGCGCCACTCCTCCACCCCGATCGTGAGGATCGAGGAGCCCGGCGGCTCGGGCGCCCCCGCGCACACCACGAGCGCGTCGACCGCGCCGAACTCGACCTCGGCCATCCGCCGGCACTCAGCCACCACCGCCGGCTCCGAGGCCGACCCGACGACGCCGATGGCGGAGCCACCGGCACGCAGCACGGCGCCGACGGTGTCACCCACCGCCTCAGGCGCGCGCCCGTTCACGACGACGTGAGCGCCGGCGACGGCGTAGGCCTCCGCCACCGCGCGGCCGATCCCGCGCGAGCCGCCGATCACGACGACCACCCTCTCGGTCAGCCCGGCACCATCATCAGGACCGGCCCCCGTACTGAGATGTTCAGACGGCGCGACCATCAGGCGGCGTCGCGCGGGACGATGAAGAGTCCGTCCGCCTCGACGGCGACCCCGGCGCCGCCGGCGATCGAGGCGTGCACGCGGATCTTGCGGCCCTCCTCGGAGACGATGCGTCCCTCCAGCTCCACGGGGCCGAGCGGGAGGGGCGCGACGTAGCGGAGTGTGAGCGTGCCGGTCGCGGTGAAGCGCTTGAACTGGGATGCCGTCTCGCCCATCAGGTGGTCGAGCAGGAGCGCGCTGACTCCCCCGTGCACGTGGCGGGGCGGTCCCTCATAGGCAGCGCCGAGATGCAGGGAGGCCCTGACGACGCCGTCGTCGCCGTGGCGGGTCTGCATCGGCGGTGCGATCGCGTTGCGCAGCCCGACCGCGGCATTGCCCCAGTTGGCCGCGCGCCCGCTGGCGTTGAACCGCACCCCCGCCGCGAACGGACGGGTGCGGCGCTCCAGCAGGTCGTTCGCGCGACGCAGCAGCTCCGCGGCCTCGGCGACGTCCGCCTCGTCGGCCTCGCTCCGGATCGTCAGGTCGACGAGACGCCGGGCCTGCGCGGTGAGCGGTGCGAAACGCGTCTCGATCTCGTCGAAGTACGCGTCGGGCAGGTCCACGAACTCGAAGGACTGAGCGAGGCTAGACACCTGTCCAATCTAGTGCACCCCTGGAGTCGCCAGAAATAGTTGACGCGTGTCAAAAAAGGCGTAGTGTCCACGCCGTGCCTCAGGTCACCCCCTCCGCTCCGCCCACGGTCGCCGTCATCGGCGCGGGCATCAGCGGGCTCACGACGTCCAAGATGCTCGCCGACTACGGCATCCCGTTCACCACGTTCGAGGTCTCCGACCGCGTCGGCGGGAACTGGGCCTTCGAGAACCCGAACGGGATGAGCAGCGCCTACCGCTCGCTGCACATCGACACATCCAAGCATCAGCTGTCCTTCAAGGACTTCCCGATGCCGCAGGACTACCCCGACTTCCCCCACCACACCCTGATCAAGGCCTACCTCGACGACTACTGCGACGCCTTCGATCTGCGCGAGCGCATCGAGTTCGGCAACGGCGTCGAGCACGCCGCGCGCCTCGACGGCGGCGGTTGGGAGATCCGCGACCAGGCGGGTGCCACGCGGCACTTCGACCTGCTCGTGGTCGGCAACGGCCACCACTGGGACCCGCGGATGGCGACCTTCCCGGGCGAGTTCACCGGCGAGAGCTTCCACTCGCACCACTACGTCGACCCATGGGCGCCGTTGGAGCTGATGGGCAAGCGGATCCTCGTGATCGGCCTGGGCAACTCGGCCGCCGACATCGTCGTCGAGCTCTCCCAACGCGCGCTGCGCAACGAGGTCACCGTCTCCACCCGTAGCAGCGCCTGGATCGTGCCCAAGCTGATCAACGGCAAGGCCGCCGACATGAGCTACCGCACCATCCCGCAGGTGCCGCTCGCGTGGCAGCGCAAGATGGCGCAGTGGGGGCAGCGCTTCACCGCCTCCGACCCGACGCTCTACGGACTGCCCGCGCCCAACCACAAGTTCTTCGAGGCCCACCCGACCCAGTCCGGTGAGCTGCCGCTGCGCCTGAAGTCGGGCGACGTCACCCCCAAGCCGAACGTCGTCCGGTTCGAGGGACCGACGGTGCACTTCGAGGACGGAACCCACGGCGACTTCGACGTGATCGTCTACGCCACCGGCTACAACCTGACGTTCCCGTTCTTCGACCCCGACTTCATCTCAGCGCCTGACAACAAGATCGACCTCTACAAGCGGATGTTCAAGCCCGGCATCGACGACCTGCTGTTCGTCGGCTTCGCCCAGGCCACGCCCACGCTCTTCCCCTTCGTCGAAGCCCAGGCGCGGCTCGTGGGTGCCTACGCAGCCGGGCACTACCGACTGCCCGACATCGCCACCCAGCACGAGGTGATCGCAGCCGACCACCGCAAGTACATGGGTCACATGCTCGATCGGCCCCGTCACACCCACCAGCTCGACTACTTCGTCTACGAGCACGACCTGCGCACCCGCGAGATCCCCCGCGGGCGCGATCGTGCGCAGCGGCTGGGGGCTCCCCCGCTCAGCGGACGTGCCCCTCGGGCCCTGGACACCGCCGCGCCGAGCGCATGAACGACGTCGCCGTGGCCACTGACGATCCCGCCGGTCCCGCCGGCCCGACACACGCCAAGGGAGACCGTCGTCGGGCGGCACTCCTCCACGCGCTCGAGGAGCACCTGCAGGTCGACGGCAGCCTGGAGTCGATCAACATCGCCGAGCTCTCCCGGCGTGCCGGCGTCACCCGGTCGGCCTTCTACTTCTACTTCGAGAACAAGGCCGCGGCCCTCGGCGCGTTGATGGCGGAGATGTATGACGACTCCATCCGCGCGACGGCGCTCCTCACCGAGACCGGCACCCCGGCGGAGAACATCGAGGCGACGGTCCGCAGCCTCTTCGACACCTGGGAACGGCACCGCCATCTCTACCGCGCCATGTTGGAGGCGCGCGGCACGAGCGCCACGGTGCGCGAGCTGTGGGAGAACGACCGCAACTCCTTCGTCCCCCTCGTCGCAGCGATGATCACCGCGGAACGGGACGCCGGACGGGCGCCGTCGGCGGACGATGCTGTGGCCGCCGAGGCGCTCGCGAGCGTCCTGCTGGAACTCAACGACCGCATGCTGGAGCGCCTCGCGCTCGGCGGCCCCCTCCCTCGGGAGCAACTCGTCTCCACCGTCGTCCACGTGTGGCTCACCTCGATCTACGGGAGCAATCGATGACCGTCACCAGCGCGCCCCCCGCAACGGTCGCGATCGACTCCCACGGCGACCCGTTGGACGCCTGGCACTGGACCGGGCGCGGCGACGCCCTGTCGTCAGCCGCGGGCCGGCCCGTGGTCGTCATGGCGCACGGCTTCGGCGGCACCAAGGACTCTGGCCTGGCACCCTTCGCCGACGCGCTGGCGGCCGCGGGATGCGACGTCGTCGCCTTCGACTACCGCGGCTTCGGCGCCTCGGGCGGCACGCCGCGCCAGACCGTCTCCGTCGCGCGGCAGCTCGACGACTATCGCGCCGCGACATCGTGGGCGCGCACGCTCCCCGGCGTCGACCCGGACCGGGTCGTGCTCTGGGGCGTCTCGCTCTCGGGCGGTCACGTGCTCACCCTCGCTGCGGGCCGCGACGACGTGGCGGCGGTGATCTCGGTGACGCCGCTGGTCGACGGCGTGGCTGCGGGACGGTTGGCGCTGCAGCACCACTCGGTCGGCCAGCTCGCGCGCTCGAGCCTGATCGGCATGCGCAGCCGGGTCGGCGAAGCGCGGATGATCCCGATCGTCGCTCGGCCGGGCCAGGTCGGCGCACTCACCCTCGACGGCGCGCTGGAGGACTACCAGGCGATCGCGGGGCCGACATGGCGCAACGAGATCGACGCGTCGGTCACCCTCGAGCTCGGTGGCCTCAAGGCGGTCAAGGACGCCGAGCGGGTCAGCGCCCCCACGTTGGTGCAGATCGCGGATCACGATCGCTCCGCCCCACCCCACGCCGCCGCGAAGGCAGCCTTCGCGGCGCGAGCGCGCGTGCACCACTACCCCGGCGACCACTTCGACGTCTGGCCCTCACGGGCGTGGCACGACCCCGCGGTGCTCCACCAGGTGAGGTTCCTGCAGCAGCTCTTCGGCTGACCGGTGGTCGAGAAGCCGTCCCGAGGAACGATGGACGGCTTCTCGAAACCCCCCGTCAGCCGACGTCGGCGCTCGACCCACCCGGTTTCGAGACGGCCTCGTTCCTCGGCCTCCTCGACCACCGTCGGTCGCGCCAGCGAGCGTCTCGAAACCCCCACCAGCCAACGCAGACGCCCGACCCACCGGGTCTTCCGACGGACGTCCCGGCGACCTCCTCGGCCACCGGCGCGGGTCAGACCAGCGCGAGCGAGCCCAGGTCGCGGATCGCCGCACAGGCGCGGGTGACCATCGCGGCGAACATCGCGTCACCGCGCGCGGTCCGGGTGCCGTAGGCGCAACCGAAGATCGCGACCAGCGGGCCCTGCAGCATCGCGAACCGGTAGTCGTCCCAGCAATCGTCGAACGAGTAGTCCGTGACACCGAAGCCCAGCAGGGCCTGGTGATAGGCCGCAACCAGGGCACGTTCGTGCTCGCGGCGGAGCTCGACGTCGAGCGAGGTGCCGAGCAGGTACGCGAGGTCGCGGCCGGGAAGGCCCAGCGAGAGCGTCTGCCAGTCGACGGCGACCACGCCGCCCGGGTAGCCCTGCCCGACGTCGGGTGGGAAGAGCAGGTTGTCGAGGCGGTAGTCGCCGTGCACGAGGCCGAACCGCTCGGCCCGTGCCAGGGTCCACGCCTCGATGTGCGGGACGACGTCGCGCAGCGTCGCGGCGGTGTCATCGTCGAGCAGGTGCCCGATGCCGTCGAGGAACAGCTCGTTCGTCGGCCCGTACAGCTCGGCCAGCATCGCGGCGTCGTCCGGTCCGCTCAGCGTCAGGCCGTCGATGTCGAGCAGAGCCGGGTCGCACCAGCGCGGTCCGTGCAGACCCGCGAGATTCACCACGGCGTCCTCGGCGCGGGCACGGTCGCACCCGGCGATCTGGTCGCCCTGCTCAGCGGGCGCGAGGTCGGCCATCACCAGCGTGAACTCCGCGCCCGAGTCGGTCGAGACGGCGAGGTGGCAGGCGGGCACGCGGATCGCCACGGTGGGGGCGAGTTCCGCGTAGAACCGGATCTCGCCGCGGTAGGTGCCCGCCACCAGCTCCCGCGTCCCCGGGTCGGCGGCCGGCAGCTTGACGAGCACGCTCGCCGGAACCCGCGATCCGCTGTCGTCCATCGCATCGAGGTGCAACCGGAAGCAGGTGCCGATCTGACCGGTGCCGACCTGCTCACGACGTACCTCGCGGATCTCCGCGCCGAACACAGCGCTGGCCCACGACTCCGTCAACTCCTCGGGAGTGGTGACGAGGCGACCACGGGCGCTCATCGCGCCCAGCCCGGGTTGGCGGGGAGCGCGTCGAGCGTGGCCGGACGGATCCCCCGCCACGCTGCGACGACGGGCTCGAGCTCGGTGGGCGTCGCCCCGTGCAGGACGACGCTGTCGGCGCCGGCGTCCAACTGGTCGGCGATGCGCCGCGCACACTGCTCCGGCGTACCGGTCGCGCTGGCGGCCAGCCAGTGGGCGGGCAGTGCCTCGTCGCGGAGCCGGCTCAGCTCCCCGGTGGTGCCGATCGCGTCGAAGGCGCCGGGGTAGCCCTGCACGAGCGGGTGCTCGCGGAAGCGCTGGAGGTCGGCGAGGTCCCACCGGTTCGCCCGCACCAGCACCTCGCCGTAGCCCTGCAGGTAGGTGGCGAGGCGACCCACGAGCTTGCGCAGCCGCAGCTCCTCGGGGACGTCGTCGGTGACGGTGGCGAGGACCGACCAGACGCGCACGGAATCGGGGTCGCGGCCGGCCTCCTGCGCAGCGCGCCGGATCACTCCGACGGCGCGGCGCAGCGTCTCGTCGGCGAAGAAGGTGTGCAGCACGACGCCGTCGGCGATCCGCCCTGCGAGTTCGAGGGACTTGTCGCCGATCGCCATCATCATGATCGGGATGCGCTCATCGAAGGAGCTGTCCTGGCTCAGGTAAGGGAAGGTGCCTGCCGGCCCCTGGTGCCCCGCCACGGCGCCGCCCGACCACAGCGTGCGGTAGATGCCCGCGACGTCGACCAACTGCGCGCCGGTGACCTGGGGGATGCCCATCAGGTCGAACAGCACCCCGAAGCCCCGCCCGAGCCCCAGGGCGTAGCGGCCCTCGGAGACCCGGTGCGCGGTCATCGCCATCGTGGCAGTGACGAGCGGGTGGCGGGTGTTGTGGTTGGTGGCGGCCGTCGCGATGCCGATCCGCGTGCTCACCCCGGCCGCGACGCCGGCCATCACCGCGGCGTCCTTGACGTTGAAGCGCTCGGACAGGAAGACCGAGCCCAGGCCGAGACCCTCTGCGTGGCGCACCTCGTCGACCAGATCGCGGGGCGAGGCGGAGTGCCCGGCCAGCCCGTAGCAGGCCAGCTCGGGGAACTCCTGGCGCAGCACCGCCCCGCTCATGCCTGGGCCGGCATCGTGGCGAAGGGGCGAGTCCGTCCGCGCTGGGCGATCCTGCGCCCCAGCACCGGACGGAGCACGGGCACCAGAGGCCGGCCCACCAGCCTCATCGGTCCGGCATTGCGTCGGGTGTCGGCGACGACGTCGGCCCAGGAGTGGTGCTGGAAGCCGAGCGCCTCCTGGGCACGCGTGGTGTCCATCCAGTCGGTGGCGAACCAGGTCGTGTCGTCGTCGGGATCTCCGGGGGGCGAGAGCGGCATCAGCCCGGGGAGGCCGGCGGCGGCGGTCAGGTCGCGCGAGATGTCGCGCTGGTGGAGACGGTGGGTGTCGTCGCCGCCGATCAGCAGGATCTCCCCGGTCACCTGCGCGGTGGTGGCCGCGGCGAAGGCGTGGGCGACGTCGCGGACGTCGACGGTCTGGATGCGACCATCGCTGGGCAGCAGGGTGCCGAAGTGCAGCATGTCCAGGTCCACGCCGCTCTGCCGTTCCGTGCTCATCACACCGCCCAGTCGCAGCACGACCCACTCCAGCGCGCTCTCACGCACGATCTGCTCGGCCTCGGCCTTGAGCAGTCCGTAGAGGTCGGTCGGTCGCATCGGGAGGTCCGCGGTGAGCACGGCCCCGTCTGTTCCGGTGGCGAGGTCGACACGATGCGGGTTGCGAGCGCCGTAGACCGCCACGCTCGAGGCGTGCACGATGCGGGGGCTCCTCGGCAACGCCTCCGCGTGCTCGAGCAGGAGGCGTGTCGCGTCGACGTTGACCCGCCGCGCCAGCGCGGGCTGGGCGTAGCAGAGCGGCGGGATGATCGCAGCGAGGTGCACCACGGCGGAGGGAGCGACCAGCGTGAGCAGCCCCTCCACCTCGCCCGAGGAGGTGAGGTCGCACCACTCGACACGGACACCGGGGCGATCCCGCCAGCCGCGCGCGACTCGCTCCGTCGACGGCGTACGGATGTCGGTCGCCACCACCGGCACGCCCAACTCTGCCAACCGCGCGACCGTCGCGCGTCCGACCAGTCCGCAGGCGCCGGTGACCAGGACCGGGACCGAGTTCTCATGTCGTGCCATGCCGGTCATCGTGGTCCGAAATCAGACACCTGTCCAGCAAGAACGCGGAACTTCTTGACGCGTGTCAATTGAACGGGTTCCATGGGCGGGTGACCACTGAGACCTACGACACACTCATCGTCGGCGGCACCTGGTTCGACGGCACCGGCGCACCACCGGCGGTCCGCGACCTCGGCATCCGCGACGGTGTCGTCGTCGCGGTCGTCGATCCCCGCACGACCTCACTGGCTGCCGGGCCCGACACGAGGATCATCGAGGCGCAGGGTCACTGGGTGATGCCGGGCATGGTCGACATCCACACCCACTACGACGTCGAGGTGCTCGACGGGCCGTCCCTGGAGGAGTCGGTGCGGCACGGCATGACCACGATCTTCCTCGGCTCCTGCTCCCTCTCGACCATCCACGTCGACGAGACCGATGCCGGCGACCTCTTCGGCCGGGTGGAGGCGATCCCGCGCGAGCACGTGATCGACGCCGTCGGCCGCCACCGCTCCTGGAGCACGCCGTCGGAGTACGTCGCGGCGCTCGAGGCACTGCCGCTCGGCCCGCAGATCGCCGGATTCATCGGCCACTCCGACATGCGCGCCGCGACGATGGGGTTGGACCGCTCGACGCGCGAGGGCGTGCGCCCGACGTCGTCGGAGCAGGCACGCATGGAGCAGATGCTCGACGCCGCCCTGGACGCCGGCTTCGTCGGGATGAGCAGCCAGCAACTGCTCTTCGACAAGCTCGACGGCGAGGTCTGCCGCTCCCGCACGCTGCCCTCGACCTACGCCAAGGCGCGCGAGCTGCGCCGTCTCAACCGCATCCTGCGCCGCCGCGGCCGCGTGCTGCAGTCGGGTCCCGACATCAAGAACCCCCAGTCGATCGCCTCCCAGGCCTTCACCTCGCTCGGCATCGGCCGACCGAAGCTGAAGACCTCGCTGCTCTCGGCCGCCGACATCAAGGCGTTGCCGTTCGTCATCAAGATCATGGGTCCGCTCGCGGGGCTGATCAATCGCCTCGGTGGCGACTTCCGGTGGCAGCACCTGCCCGTGCCGTTCGAGGTCTACGCCGACGGCATCGATCTGGTCATCTTCGAGGAGTTCGGTGCCGGCGCCGCCGCGTTGCACCTGGCGGACCACGTCGCCCGCGACGAGCTGATGCGCGACGAGGCCTACCGCCGCGCCTTCCGCGAGGACTATGACCAGAAGTACGGCCCGCGCGTATGGCACCGCGACTTCTTCGACGCCGAGATCGTCGCGTGCCCGGACGCCTCGGTGGTCGGCAAGTCCTTCGGTCAGGTCGGGCTCGACCGCGGCGGCCTGCACCCTGTCGACGCGTTCCTCGACCTCGTGCTCGACCACGGCACCGCTCTGCGGTGGAGGACGACGATCTCCAACCATCGCCCCGAGCTGCTGAAGAAGATGGCCGTCGAGCCCGGCATCCAGTTCGGCTTCTCCGACGCCGGTGCCCACCTGCGCAACATGGCCTTCTACAACTTCGGCCTGCGCCTGCTCAAGCACGTGCGCGACGCCCGGCCCGCCGGTCCCCCGTTCATGAGCGCCGAGCACCCCGCCCACCGACTGACCGGGGAGCTCGCCGACTGGTACGGCATCGACGCGGGCCACCTCCGCGAGGGCGACCGCGCCGACCTGGTGATCCTCGACCCCGACGCACTCGACGAGCGGCTCGAGGAGTACCACGAGGCGCCGGTGGCGCAGTACGGCGGACTGTCCCGCATGGTCAACCGCAACGACGACGCCGTCCGCGCCGTCTTCGTCTCCGGCCGCCAGGTCGTCGACCATGGCGTTCCGACGGAGTTGCTCGGACGCGAACGCACCGGGTCATTCCTCCGCGTCGGCCAGCGGACCGCGCCGGTGCCCGCCCGGGTGGTGGGTGGCAGCCGGGAGCGGTGACCTGCTGAGGAAAGGTCGGAGGCCCGTCCTCAGCGACTCACCGCGACGGCGGGCGGCTCCTCAGTCGGCGGTGAGGAACTCCGCGATCAACGCGTTGACGGCGTCGGGTCGCTCGACGGCGAGGAAGTGGCCGGCGCCGGGGACGACGTCGACGCGCGCGTGGGTCGGGAGTGCGCGTTCTGCCAGGCGGGCGAAGCGGATGTCGAGACAGCCGTCGTCGGCGCCCTGCAGGTAGAGGTAGGGCACGCGCGGGAGGTCCATCCACCCCTGGGCCCAGGTCGTGTACGGCGCGCGAGCCCACAGCCACGGTCTGGCCAGGTGCCGGTAGTAGCTCAGGACGGCGCGCGCCCGCGACTGGTCGGGCACGGCGGCTCTCACGCGGGCGACGTCCTCACGACCGTCGTAGCCGGGCGACCAGTCACGCCACAGCTTGCCGAGGAGGCGCTCGAACCACCGCTCGCTCAGGCCGGGCACCTGGTTGGCGCCGATGTACCAGCTCTTGCGCGGCTGGCGCAGGATCGCGCCGAGCCAGGTGCGCAGACCGTCCCGACGCGGTCCGAGCGCCTCGAACGGCGGCACCGCGAGCGCGACGACGCGGGCGAACGGCGAGTCCGGATGCGCGGCGAGGCCGTTGGCGATGATCGCTCCCCAGTCGTGGCCGACCAGCATCGCGCGCTCGTCGCCACCGAGCGCGCGGTGCAGCGCGACGACGTCCGACATCAGGGCGGGCACCGTGTAGAGGCCGTCGCTGGGGATCCCGCTGGGTCCGTAGCCACGCAGGAACGGCGCCGCGACGCGGAAGCCGTGCTCGGCGAGAGCCGGCCCCAGGTGGCGCCAGCACCAGGCGGTGTCGGGGAACCCGTGCAACGCGATGACCAACGGCGCGCCCGGCTCACCCCACGTCAGCACGCTCGCGGTGTGGGTGGGCAGCGGGACGGTCAACGTTGCAGGTTGGTCGGTCACGCCTCCACCCTCTCGCGCGTCGGCCCCCCGCACACGACGGCGCGCGCCGGCGCTCGCGTCGTCACGGCGAGCACCACGGCCGCCAGCACGAAGCAGACCGCCACGTAGGGCAACGAGCCGACGTCCGGCCCGCCGTCGATGGTCTGCGGCAACGCGACGATCCACAGCCCCGCCATGGCGATGAGGTAGGCCACCCCGTAGACGGTGCCGAAGTCGCGACGCACAGGACCGCGCGTCGCGACGACGCGGGTCAGCTCCCGGGCCGCGATCACCCCGCACAGCCCGAGCAGGGCCACCATGCCGACGGTCGAGATCACGTCGGGCAGATCCGGAGCCGCTTGGAGCAGCGTGGCCGGCAGCTGCCCCGGGGCCGAGGCGATCGGGGTGAGGACGCCGACGCCGATCGCCGGCGCCAGCACCGAACGCGCGGTCCTGCGGGGGCGGCGCTGCAGGATCATGACGGCGCAGAACGCGAACGCCGCCGGCATCACGACCGCGAAGTTGACCATGCTCGAGATCGGTACGGAGGCGACCCGCGGCCCGTTCGTCGCGACCGTGAGGTCCCAGATCCACCAGTCGCGCTGCGGACCGAGCATGTCGAAGATCTCGTAGAACACGTGGTGGACGGCGCCGACGCAGGCACCCGTCACGAGCGCCGCGCGCAGCCGTGAGCGGCCGACGTCGACCTGCCAACGCGCCACGATCGCCCAGGCCAGCGACACCATCGCCGGGTAGAGCAGCAGGATGTACAGCGGCATGCGTTGCTTGATCAGGCCCACGGTGAACTCGTTGTGCACGAACACGACGCCGACCTGGTCCTCGATGCCGAAGACGTGCGGGAAGTACAGCGGCGGCTCCAGCACCAGCACGTAGACGATGGCCGCCAGCCAGATGCCGAGCGGCACCGCGTCGCGGTCGCGCCGGAGCGCGCGAACTCCCCACACGAGCGCCGCGATCGCACCGCTGATCATGACCAGTTCGATGACCGGCATGAGGGCGTCGGTCAGCCCGAACGGGTTGGTGACGTATCCGATCGGGTTCGCGTCCTCGCACGGGTTCCCGTCGAGTCCCGCGAGCTGCTCGGCGAGCTCGTGGAACCGTGGCGAGCCCAACCCCTCCGCGCCGACCGCGGACTCCACGGCGCCGCTCACTCCTGCTCGGCGGCGGCCTCCGCGGCGCCGGCAGACTCCGCGGCCCGGGCCGCCTTGGCCCGCGCCCTGGCCGCGTTGTCGATGGTCTGCTCGACCAGGGAGTTCAGCCGCGCGCCGTGGGGCCAGCCGGCGTAGTGGCACATCAAGATGACCAGCTCGCGCAACGCCTCGTCGTCCAACTCGCCGGCGGCGTGCGCCGCCGGGATCTGGATGTTCAGGACGTCGTGCTGATTGCTGCCGACCAGCAGCCCGATCAGGAACAGCCGACGGTCGCGATCGGACAGGCCGGGCCGGTTCCAGATGTCGGCGAAGAGGTGCTCGACGGTGTAGCGGAAGAAGTCGCCCTCCATGTCGTTCATCTCGAACCCGTAGACGTGCTCCATCTTCTCCAGCCCGCGACGGCGCGCCTCCGGAAGATCGTCGAACTTGCCGGTGCCGCCCATGTCACCCATGTCAGGAGTCCTTTCCAGCCGGAACCCCGAGACCGGGGCCGAGTCGGTCGATGGCGAGCTCGGCGAGCGGCACCTCGACGCCGAGCTCGCGAGCCAGCTCGATGGCGAAGCCGAGGTCCTTCTCGCCGAGGGAGGTGACGTTGCTGAAGACGCCGTACCAGAAGTCGTCGGCCGGCAGGGCCGAGGTGGACTCGCGGTGCATGATCGCGCCCGCACCGCCGGTGATCGCGTCGGTGTGGCGCACGACGTCGCCCAGTGCCTTGAGGTCGAGGCCGGCCGCCTCGGCCAGTCTCATCGCCTCCGTCGCGGCGGTGAAGGAGACGAAGTGCATCATGTTGCGCGCCAGCTTGAACGTCGTGCCCGAGCCGATCGGACCGGCGTGCACGACCTTGCTGCCCATGGTGCGCAGCACCGGCTCGGCGGCCAGGAACGCCTCCTCCTCCCCGCCGACCAGGATCGCCAGCGAGCCGTCGGCCGCGCCCATCGCGCCACCGGACACGGGTGCATCGACCACGCGCACACCCTGACGAGCCGCGGTGACGGCGAGCTGGCGCGGGGTGTGCACCGACACGGTGGAGTGGATGACGACCGTGAGCCGGTCGCCGGCCACGCCGAGGATCTCCCCCATCACCTCCCGCACCTGGGCGTCGTCGCGGACCATCAGGCACAGCACGTCGCAGACGGCGGCCATGGCCGCGACACTCTCGGCGGCGCGGGCACCCGCCCGTTCGGCCTCGGCCAGCGGCTCGGCCGCGATGTCGTACACGAGGACGTCGAGGTCGGCATCCTCACGCTGCGAGGCGAGCCGCAGCGCCATCGGCTTGCCGATGTTGCCGAGCCCGACGAATCCGACGGTGAGAGTCATGTCGTGTCCTATTCGCGCATCAGAGACGGAAGGTCTGGCCGCCGTCGACCGCGAGGATCTGGCCGGTCACCCAGGAGGCGTCGTCGGAGAGCAGGAAGAGGAGCGCGCCGACCATGTCGTCGACCGAGCCCATCCGCTTGATCGCGAGGCTGTTGCGCACGATGTCCTTCGCGGCGTCGCCGGCCTGCACCTTGGTCGCCTCGGTCGCCGTCGGACCGGGGGCGATCGCGTTGACGCGGATCTTCTGGCCGCCGAGCTCGTGGGCGAGCTGTTGGGTGAGGCTGTTGATCCCCGCCTTGGCGAGACCGTAGAAGCCGGAGTAGAGGTAGGCCGCCGTCGAGCTCTGGTTGACGATCGCGCCGCCGCCACGCTTGGCGATCTCGGGGTAGATCGCCCGGGTCATCACCAGCGCGCCGTCCATGTTCACCGCCATGAACCGGCGGTAGTAGTCCCAGTCGACGCTGATCAGGAGGTTGAACTCCATGTCGCCGTAGATGGCGGCGTTGTTGACCAGGTGGTCGATGCCGCCGAACTCCTCGACGGTGCGCTCGACGAGCGCGGCCGCGGACTCCGCGGAGGAGACGTCGCAGGCGACGAAGATCGCCCGGCCGCCGTCCCCGTTGATCGACGCGGCGACCTTCGCGCCGGACTCGGCGTTCATGTCGGCCACGACGACGGCGGCGCCCTCGGCGGCCAGCGCGCGGGCGTAGGCCTCGCCGATGCCCTGGGCCGCGCCGGTGACGACGACGGTCTTGTTCTCGAAGCGGTTGTTCATGGGGTTCCTGTTCTCACGGTGCTCGCAATGTGATGCGCTGGTGCGGTCTGTCGGCTCACTCGGTTTCGACTCGCCGTCGCGACCTCGTTCCTCGGTCGCCGCGACGGCGGCTCGTCTGGTCTGTCGGCTCACTCGGTTTCGACTCACCATCGCGACCTCGTTCCTCGGTCGCGGGCTCGCTCAACCCGCTGGCTTGTTTCCCGCCATCGTTCCTCAGGCGGGAAACGCCAGCGTCTTCGTCTCGAGGTACTCCTCGAATCCGGCGACGCCCATCTCACGACCGATGCCGGACTGCTTGTAGCCACCGAAGGGCGCGTCCGGGCTGAACCAGACGCCACCGTTCACGGCGAGGGTGCCGGTGCGGATGCGGTCGGCGACGGCCTTGGCACGGTCGAGGTCGGCGGAGTCCACCGAGCCCGAGAGGCCGTAGGCGGAGTCGTTGGCGAGCCGGACGGCGTCGTCGTCGCCGTCGTGCGGGATGACGACGAGCACGGGTCCGAAGATCTCCTCCTGCGCCAGACGCGAGGAGTTGTCCAAGCCCGCGACGACCGTCGGGGCGATCCAGTTGCCCGGCTGGTCGATCACGTGGCCGCCGGTGGCGAAGGTGCCGCCCTCGGCGCGGGCGACGTCGAAGTACGCCGCGACGCGCTCGCGCTGAAGCGGCGAGATGACCGGGCCGCAGATCGCGCCGGGGTCGGCCGGGTCCTTGGCCCCGATCGACTCCATGGTCGCCGCGGCGACCTGCACGGCCTCGTCGTACTTCTCCCGCGGCACGATCAGGCGGGTGGTGATCGCGCAGCCCTGCCCGGCGTGGATGCAGGCGGCGAACGCCGTGCCACCAGCGACGGCCGCCACGTCGGCGTCGTCGAGGGCGATCGCGGCGGACTTGCCGCCGAGCTCGAGGAAGACCTTCTTCAGCGTCGGCGCGGCCGCGGCCATGATCGCCTTGCCCACCGACGTCGAGCCGGTGAAGGAGACCATGTCGACGCGCGGGTCGACGCTCAGCTGCGCGGCGACCTCGTTGGAGCGCGGCATCACGACGTTGAAGACGCCGGCCGGGATGTCGGTGCGCTCGGCGACGAGCCGACCCAGCTCGGCGGCAACCCACGGAGTGTCCGGCGCCGGCTTGAGGACGACGGTGCAACCGGCGGCGAGCGCCGGGCCGACCTTGGCGAGGTTGATCTGCGTGGGCACATTCCACGGCGTGATCGCGGCGACGACGCCGACCGGCTCGCGGCGAACCGTGCGACGCGAGGGGATGCCCATCGGCTCCGCGACGCCGAGGTCGGACTCGAACTCGTAGGTCTCGGCGAGGTCGGTGACCCACTTCAGGCCGCCGACCGGGACGTCGAAACCAGCCGCGCCCATCATGAAGCCGGGCATGCCGACCTCGGCCGTCGTGAGGTCCTTGAAGTCGTCGGCCACCTCCAGCAGCGCATCGTGCAACTGGCGCAGGCACCGGACGCGGAAGTCGCGGTCGGTCGACCAGTCGGTCTCGTCGAACGCGCGACGGGCGGCGGCGATGGCGGCGTCGACGTCGTCGGCGGTGCTGTCGGGGGCGACGCCGATCTCCTCACCGGTGGCGGGGTTGAAGATCGGATACGTCGCGCCGCTCGAGGCCGGGCCGAGCTTGCCGTCGATCAGCTGCTGGGCGGCGGGGGTGTTCAGGGTGCTCACGCCGTGGCCTCCGGCGCCGGCGCCTGCGTGACGTACTGGCCTGCCTCGACCGGCGGCGGCCACACCGTGGAGGGCAGGTCCTTGTGGTGGTAGTGCCCCGGCACCTCGTGACCGTAGACGTTCATCCGCTTGAGCAGCGTGTCCGGCGCCTTGTCGGCCTTGATGATCTCCATGAAGGTGTGCGCGGTCGACGGCATGTCGAACCAGTCGCGTTGCCAGGCGATCTTCACCTGACCGGCGTCCTCACCCTCGGTCTGACGCTCGACGCCGAACCAGGAGCCACCGATGCCGAGGATCTCGAACTCCTCGCCGGAGTCGTCGAGGATGCCCGAACGCTGCTTCCAGAAGCCGAGCACCATCGACTTCTGCTCATCGATCATGGTGCAGACGTAGTCGTAGTGCCAGCCGTCGAGGCCGTCCATCTCGATGCCGATCGCCCAGTCGCGGATCTGGTCGCGGCCGACCGCCATGAAGTGCTCGTCGGGGTGGTACATCCACCCGTAGGTCGCGTCGACGGCGTAGTGCTCGGCCATCACGCGCCAGTCGCCGGTGCGCTCGGCCTCGCGGTTGATGTCGAGCCAGCTCTGCCAGAACTCCTCGATCTCGGCCCGGGTCAGGTCGCTCATCTGCTCAGTCCTCTTCGGTGATGCTCAGCGCCATCGCTGGGCAGTACTTCACGGCCGACACCACGTCGGGCCGCAGGGATTCGTCGGGGTGCTCCTCGAGCACCGTCACCAGGTCGGCGTCCTCGTCGAAGCCGAAGACGTCGGGGGCCTCGCCCTGGCACATCTGGTGCCCCTGGCAGAGGTCCAGGTCGGCGACGACGGTGAAGGAGGCGCCGGTCACGACGTCCGCCTCCGGTAGCGCGCACGGCACGGGCGCTGCAGCTGGATGACCATCTTGGAGTAGTCGTCGCGGTAGGTCTCGCTCGGCTGGACGAGCTCGAACTCGAAGTCGCGCAGCAGCACCGAGAAGATCGCCTTGATCTGCATCATCGCGAACGCGTTGCCCACGCACCGGTGCTTGCCGGCGCCGAAGGGGATCCAGGTCCAGCGGTTCTGCAGATCCTCCTGGCGAGGGTCCTGGTACCGGGCCGGGTCGAACGACTGGGCGTTCGGGAAGTCCTCCTCGATCCGGTTCGACACCCGCGGCGAGGAGGCGACGATCGTGCCCGGCGGGATGACGTGCCCGGCCAGCTCGATCTCCTCCACGACCTGGCGCATCAAGATGATCAGCGGCGGGTGCAGCCGCAACGTCTCCTTGATGACCGACTCCAGCTGCGGGATGGAGCGCAGCGAGCGGAAGGAGATCTCCGAACCGTCGGCGTAGAGCTCGTCGAGCTCGGCGACCACGTCGGCCATCACCTCCGGGTGGCGCATCAACTCGATGAGCGTCCACGCCGAGGTGCCCGACGACGTGTGGTGTCCGGCGAAGAGCATCGAGATGAACACGCCGGTGATGTAGTCGGCACTCATGTCGATCGAGATCAGGACGTCGAGCAGGTCGCGCTCGTCGCGCGGCACCACTCCTCGCTGCCTGCGCCGGTCGATGATGTCCTGCACCAGGGCCACGAGCGTCTCGCGGGAGCGGTCGCGGATCTCGAAGGCCTCCACGCCCTCCATGTACGGGTCGACGTAGGCCAACGCGTCGGTTCCGCGCTCGAGCCCGTGGTAGGCCTCGGCGAAGCGGTGGTCGATCTCCTCGCGGAACGGGAGCCCGACCAGGCAGGCCGCGGTGTTGTAGATCGTCAGCTCCGCGAAGAAGTCGAGCAGGTCGATCTCGCCCTCGTCGCCCCACGCGGCGACCATCCGGTTGATCTCGTTCTCGATCGTGGTGGCGTGACCGCGCATCTGGTCGCCGCGCAGCGCCTGGTTCTTCAGTGCCTGCTGCCGCTCCTCGGGCGAGGCGTCGAAGACCACGCCCTTGCCGAAGATCGGCGTCATGAACGGGTAGGCCGCCGCCTGGTCGAGGGTGGAGTCGGGCGCCTTGAAGAACTGCTCGTTCACCTCGGCACCGGTCACCATGATCACCTCCTTGCCGGCGATCCGGAACCGACCGATCTCGCCGCACTCGGCGTACACGCGCTCGAGCAGCGCGACCGGGTCGGTGCGCATCTCCGCGAGGTGACCGTGCCCGTCGGGGTCCGGGACGGCGACCGAGACCTCGGGGATGTCGCCGATCGAGGCCGGGCTGGGCGCGGTGGTCGTCACGGTCGGTCCTCCACGGGGGCTTCGGGATTGACTTCGATGAGGTTCACGTGGACGCCGCGGGGGGCGTCGACGACGAAGCGGATCGCGTCGGCGAGCGCCTGGGGCTTGAGGAAGTGCGGGTGCCGCGCGAGACCGAACTTGATCCAGCCGGTGAGAACGTCGGCGGCGTCGCCGTCGTCCCACTCGGTGCCCATCTCGCTCCAGGTCGGGCCCGGCCGCACGATGCTCGCCCGGATGCCCGAGCCCTCGAGCTCCATCTGCAGGGCGTGCACCATGCCCTCCAGCCCCCACTTGCCGGCCGCGTAGGAGGACATGAAGGGCCGTGCGCGCACGGCGACGTCGGAGGAGACGAACACGACGTCGCCCCGCTGGCGTTCGATCATCCCGGGCACGAACGCCTGCACGAGGCGCTGCGCGCCGATGATGTTGAGGTTCAGCTCGTCGGTGAAGCGCTGGGCGCCGACCTCGTGGATCTTGCCCGGCTCGGTGCGGCCGGCGTTCGAGACGACGACCTCGATGTCGCCCAGATCGGCGGTGACCTTCTCCGCGAACGTCGCGACGGACTCGTCGTCGGTGACGTCGAGGTGGGAGACGACGACCTCCCCGCCGCTCTCGCGGATTCGGGCGGCGAGGTCGTCGAGCTTCTCGACGCGGCGGGCACCGAGCGCCACCGGGTAGCCGGCCGCGGCCAGGGTGAGCGCCGTCGTCTCGCCGATGCCCGAGGAGGCGCCTGCGATGACGACCGGACGGCGATCGGGCCGGGCGTACTTCGAGGGGGCGCTCATCGGGTCGCCATCGTGACGTCGAGGCCCGCGAAGCCACGCACGCTCACCGAGTGCACGCGACGCGCCGTGGTGGCATCGACCTCGAGGTGACGCACCCGTCGCACCATCTCCTCCAGCACGATCCGTGCCTCGAGCCGCGCCAGGTTGGCGCCGAGGCAGAAGTGCCGACCGCCGCCGAAGCTGACGATCTGCGACAGCTCCTCCTTGGGGCGGCCGATGTCGAAGCGGGCCGGATCGGTGAAGACGCGTTCGTCGCGGTTGGCCGAGCCGATGATCAGCAGCATCTTGGAGTCCGCGGGGGCGACGACACCCTCGACCTCGACGTCCTTGAGCAGGTGCCGGGCGAGCATCTGGCTGGAGGTGTCGTGACGCAGCGTCTCCTCGATCCACGGCGTCACCAGCGAGACGTCGTCGGGTGAGGCGAGCACCTGACGGAGCTGCTCGGGGTTCGCGGCCAGGTGGAAGAGCGCGTTGCCGAGCAGCTTGGTGGTGGTCTCGTTGCCCGCCACGACCATCAGGAAGAGAAAGGCGATGATCTCCTGGTCGAGCAGCTTGTCGCCGTCGATCTCGGCGTCCAGGAGGGCGGAGGTGAGGTCGTCGGTGCGGCGCCTCTTCCGCTGCTCGAGCATGTCGGCGTAGTACCCGACCAGCCACAGCGAGGACTCCATCGCCGCCGGCGGCACGTCGCGGATGCCCTCCTCGCGGTGGACGACGAGGTCGGCCTGACGACGCACCTCGGCGCGGTCCTCCACCGGCACGCCCATCATCTCGGAGATGACGTCCATCGGCAGCTTGCCGGCGAACTCCGCGATCCAGTCGAACTCGCCGTCGCCCTCGAGCACGAGGTCGAAGTAGTGGTCGGTGAGCTCCTGCACGCGTGGGGCGAGCTCGCGCACGCGTCGCGGGGTGAAGGCTCGCGAGACCAACGACCGCAGCCGCTGCTGACGCTGGCCGTCCAGGCCGAGGAACGACATCACCTTGTGGGCGTCGGGACCCCAGGCGGACTTGTCGACCGAGACCCCCATGGCGTTGGAGTAGGTGCTGTCGTCACGGAACGCCGCGACGACGTCGGCGTGCCGGGAGAGCGCCCAGAAGTCCTGCTCGGCGTTGTAGTAGAGCGGCGCCTCGGCCCGCAACCGGGCGTAGGCGGGATACGGGTCCTCTTGGAAGTCGTAGTCGTAGGGGTCGAGCGCCCAGGAGGAGGCGGCGTGCCCCGGTTCGAGCAGGGTCATCAGTGCCCCTTCATGATCACGGCGACCACGGCATCGAGCCGCTCGCCCATCTCGGTGTAGGTGAACAGGCCCATCCCGGCCTGGAGCAGGGCTCCGGAGTAGGCCAGGATCAGCGTCTCCAGCAGGTCGTCGGTGGCGTCGTCGCCCAAGGCGCGCTGGAAGCTGGTGATCAGCTCCGCACCGATGCGCACCCGCAGCCGGTCGACGTCCGGGTCGGTACTCAGCAGCGCCGGGGTGGCGGCAGCAGCGAGTGCGGGCGAGTCGGCGAGCAGCGTGGCCATGTGACGGGTCACGGCCCGTACGCGCGTCACAGCGTCCGCATCGGGGATGTCGATCTCGTGGGCCTGCAGGTAGCCCAGGAAGAGCTCGGCGAAGAGATGGTTCTTCGAGGCGAGATAGGTGTAGGCGGTGGCGGGCGAGACGCCGGCGCGCGCGGCGACGGTGCGTACCGTCACGGCCTCGTGGCCCACGAGCCGCAGCTCCTCCTCACCTGCCGCCAGGAGCTTGGTGAGCGTCTCGGCCTGGCGGGCGCGCAAACCCTGCCGTGAGACCTTGAACACGTGGCTGGACACCTGTCCAGGTTAGAGCCATCGACGACTCCCCGCAAGGCCCCACGTTGACCCGTCTTCAGACAAAGACGGGTCGACCGGGTTGCGCGGGTTGACCCGTCTCTACTTCAAGACGGGTCAACGCCACACGGCCTCAGGCCAAGGCGTAGGCGGTGCCCCGTTCCTCGCGCACCCACAGCACGCCGTCGCCGGCCGTCGGACCCTCCGCGGCGAGCTCGCGCTTGAGCACCTTGTTCGTCGCAGTGGCCGGCAGCTCGGCGGCCACGCGCACGAAGCGCGGGCGCGCCTTCGGCGAGAGGTCGGCCTGCTCGTCGAGGAACCTCTCGAAGTCCGACGGCGTGAGGCTCGCGCCGTCGACCAGCACGACGGCGGCCATCACCTGATCGCCCACCCGCTCGTCCGGGACGGCGTACACCGCGACCTGGCTGATCTCGGGCAACCGGATGAGCACCCGCTCGATCGGCGCGGCCGCGAGGTTCTCGCCGTCCACCCGCATCCAGTCGGCCGTGCGGCCGGCGAGGTAGATCCAGCCGTCGGCGTCGCGGTAGGCCAGATCGCCCGACCAGTACATGCCGTGGCGCATCCGGTCGTTCATGGCCTGCTCGTCGTTGTAGTACCCGGAGAAGTAGCCGGCGCCGGTGGTGTTGACCAGCTCGCCGACGGCCTCCTCGGGGTTCGCCAGCGCGCCGTGCTCGTCGAAGACGGCGACGGCGCACTCGGTGACGCTCTCGGCGTCGTAGATCGCGACGCCGTCGAAGCCCTTGCCGATCGAGCCCGGCGGGGTTCCCGGCTCGCGGGTGATGATCACCGCCGTCTCGGTGGAACCGAAGCCGTCCCAGACCTCGCAGTCGAAGCGCCGCATGAACTCGTCGATGTCGCGGTCGCTGGCCTCGTTGCCGAACGCGATCCGCAGCGGGTTGTCGGCGTCGTCGGGCCGCTCGGGCGTCGCGAGCACGTACGCGAGCGGCTTGCCCACGTAGTTGAGATAGGTGACGCCGTAGCGGCGGACGTCGTCGAGGAACGAGGACGCCGAGAATCGCGCCGGCACCATCGCTGCACCGCTCCCCACCGCCACGGTCCAGCCCGCGAGCACCGCGTTGGAGTGGAACAGCGGCATCGAGAGGTAGCAGACGTCGTCTGCGGTGATCGAGAACTTGTCGATCAGCGTCGCACCGGCGAAGAGCACCATCAGGTGGGCGACCTGCACGGCCTTGGGGTCGCCGCTCGTGCCGGAGGTGAAGATCATCATGAAGGTGTCCATCGCGGTCACCTCCCGGAGCGGGACGAACTCCGCCGCGCCGTCCTGCAGGTCCGACCACTCGGAGCCCGACGCACGGATCACGCGCACCCCGGCTGCCGCGAGGTCGGCCTCGACGCCGTCGAGCAGCGCGGCATGCTCGTCGTCGACGACCAGCACCTGGGCGTGCGACTTCACGACGTCCTTGACCAGTCCCTCGCCGCGGCGGGTGGTGTTGATGCCGACGAGCACGTAGCCGCCGAGCGCAGCACCGGCCATCGCCTCGAGCATCGCGGGAGTGTTGCCCAGCAGGACCGCGACGTGCGGCGGGCGGGCGTCGTCGAGCAGCCCGATGAGCGCTGCCGCCTGGCGTTGCGCCGTCGCACAGTGCTCGCGCCAGCTGATCTCGACGTCACCGTGCTTGAGGCCGACCGAGTCGTCGCCCATCCGCTCCCGCAGCAGCTGCTGCACCGTCTCGGCCATGTGCTCCCCCTCCGAACAAAATTGACGCGCGTCAATTTAGGTCCGGCACCAGGGTGTGTCAACGGTCACACGTCACTCGACTGCTGCCGGTCCGCCCAGGGCGGTGAGTCGCCGAGGCTTTGCGTCGCCCGAGTCCGCGGCGGCGGTGACGTGCTGAGGTTTCGACGGCGGCGAAACCTCAGCACGTCACCGCCGCGCCACCAGGAACCTCAGTAGGTCACCGCCCCACCGGGCGCGACCTCGACCACGCCGCACCGGGGCAGCGGGAGACGAATGCGACTCTCAGCCGAGACCGAGGCGACCCGCGAGCCGGTCGAGGTAGGCGATGACCTCGTCGGCCGGCTTGTCCGGCACGCCCCAGATCAGGTCGGTGGTGCCGGCCGCTGCCCACTCGGCCAGGTCGTCGGGCGAGGGCTTCATGGCGATGAGCACGTGGATCTCCGGTTCACCGGTGCGACCGGCGTCCTTCCAGGCGGCGCGCAGGTCGTCGGCCTTGGCACCGATGCCCTGCTCGATCGGCGTGGTCATCCAGCCGTCGGCGGTGCGCGCGATCCACTCGAAGGTCTTGGGGCCGCCACCAGCTCCGATCACCAGCGGGATGTGGGCCTGCACCGGCTTGGGGTAGGCCCAGGACAGACCGAACGACACGTACTCGCCGTCGTAGGAGGCCTCTTCCTCGGTCCACAGCGACCGCATCGCCTCGACGTACTCGCGCAGCACCGTGCGGCGCTTGTTGGGCGGCACGTGGTGGTCCTGCAGCTCGTCGACGTTCCAGCCGAAGCCGGCGCCGATGGTGACGCGGCCGCCGGAGAGGTGGTCGAGCGTGGCGATCTGCTTGGCCAGCGTGATCGGGTCGGACTCGACCGGCAGCGCGACGGCGGTCGAGAGGCGGATCTTCGAGGTCACCGCGGCGGCGGTCGCCAGCGAGATCCACGGGTCGAGCGTGCGCGTGTAACGGTCGTCGGGCAGTTCCTCGCCACCGGTGGGGTGCAGCGCCTGCCGCTTGATCGGCATGTGGGTGTGCTCCGGTACGTAGATCGTGTCGAAGCCCCGCTCCTCCGCGGCGACGGCCAGCTCGGCCGGCGTGATGCCGCGGTCGGAGGTGAAGAGGACGAGTCCGTTGCGCATGGACGGAATTAGAACGTGTTCTACCTGGCATCGTCAACGGCCGGGACGCCGTCGACCAGGGTCTGGATCGCTGCCCCGTACAGCTCGACCAGGGTGTCGGTGCTCGCGGACACGATCCGCGCGTCGCCCAACAACGCGATCGCGTCGAGGAGGCCGGAGACCTGGGCGGCGACCAGCCGGGCTCGCAGCTCCGGCTCCGGCCCGGCGAGGCGGGGCGCGAGCGGCGCGATGATCACCCGCTCCATGGTGTCGATCATCTGCTCACGGACGCGCTCACTGTCAGAGGCGCGGACCATCGCGCGCCAGATCTCCAACATCGCGGGCGGCGTGCGCGTCAGGATCGCGCGCACGATCTCGCAGCCGACGTCCTCCAGTGGCCCATGATCGACCTCATCGATGGCGAACATCGCCTGGACGACGTCGAGGAAGAGCCCCTCCTTGGACCCGAAGTACCGGATCACCAGGGCTGGGTCGACCTGCGCGGCTCCCGCGATCAAGCGGACCGAGGCGCCCGTGTAGCCGCGCTCGTGGAAGAGCGCGCGGGCGGCCTCGCGGATCGCGTCCTTGGTCGCAGCCGCCCCGGAGCGCTGCAGCCCCTCTCCCGTCATGCGCCTGACCCTAGAGGTCGCGCAGGTCGCGGCCGTCGCGCCACCGCTCGGGGCGCCGACGAGCGCGATCCCGATCGTCGGGCCGACGCTCGGAACTGCGTCGATCCTGCGCCGGTCAACAGTGTTGACAGTCACACGTCATCGACCTACCGTCCCGGGTCAACGTCGTTGACATCTCTCGAGGAGCTCCCCGTGGCGACCTACCCACACCGTCGCGCGCCCGTCGCCGTCGGCGCCGCCGTCGCCGCCCTGCTGCTCGCGGCCTGCGGCAGCAACCTGAGTCCCGACGACGTCGCACTCGCGCAGGGCGGCACGCAGTCCAGCGTCACGACACCCGAACTGGACTCGACGTCACCGGCTTCCGGCGGAGCATCGAATGCCCCGCCCGGAACGGTCGACCCGACCTCCGCGACGTCTCCGGACCAGGCACCGGGAGGGACAGGATCCGGTCCCGGGCCCGAGACCGCGGGCGACCCCGAGGCAGGAGGCGGCGGCGAGCAGGAGCCCGCACCGGCGACGGGCGACGGGGACGCCGGCGACTGCGCGGGGTTCGCCAATCAGCGCGGCATCACCGACGACACGATCACCCTGGCCAACGTGTCCGACATCTCCGGTCCGGTGCCCGGCATCTTCAAGCCCGCCCAGGACGGCGCCGCGGCGTTCGTCTCCTACTTCAACGCCACCAGCGACCTCTGCGGTCGCAAGCTCGAGCTGATCAAGCTCGACACGCGCGCGGAGGCCTCCGGCGACCAACAGGGCTACGCGACGGCGTGCGACCGCGCGTTCGCCGTCGTCGGCTCCATGTCCTCGCAGGACCAGGGCGGCGCCGCGACGGCGGGCGCATGCGGCATCCCCGACATCCGCTCGGCCGGCGTGACGCCGCAGCGCATCGGCTGCGGATCGTGCTTCGCCGCCTACTCGGTGAAGGTCGATCGGATCGCAGCGTCCCAACCTCGCTTCTGGACCACCCGCGAACGCAGCGCGAGCCAGCACGTCGCCGTCTTCTACGTCAATGTGGAGGCCGCCAAGGTCAACGCCGAGAGCTTCGCCGCGGGGTTCGACAAGGGCGGCATGAACGTCGACCTGGTGCAGGGCATCGACACCTCCGCCTTCAACTACGTGCCGTTCGTGCAGCAGATGAAGGACAAGGGCATCGAGTTCGTCATGTACTTCGGGCCCTACCAGTTCGCCATCCGGCTGCAGCAGGCGATGAAGCAGCAGAGCTTCACCCCGAAGGTCTACCTGCAGGATCCGACCATCTACACCGACACCTACGTCGAGCAGGCTGCCGGCGTCGGCGAGGGCTCCTACGTGTTCTCACCGATCGAGCTGTTCGACAGCACCCGGATCCCGGAGATGGTGCTGTACCGCCAGTGGCTCAACCAGACCTCTCCGGGCTCGATCCCCGACTACTACGGCCTGTTCGCCTGGTCGGCCACCCGGCTCTTCGTGGAGCAGGCCACCGAGCTGGGAGGCAAGCTCACCCGCGAGTCGCTCGTGGCGGCGCTGCGCGGCGTGCGCGAGTGGGACGGCAACGGGGTGCACGCGCCGATGGACGTCGGCGGCAAGACCACGAGCGGCTGCGTCAAGATGATCCGCCTGTCCGGCAGTCGATGGACGCAGGTCTCCTCCGGCGACTTCCTCTGCGGACCGCTCATCAGCACCGGCGTGGGCTGATCCCTCGACATCCGCCACGCGGCGAGTCGGCCGTGGGCAGACGACGACGGCCCGCGGCGAACCGAGGTCGCAGCGGGCCGTCGTCGTCGAGCGGCGATGGGCTCAGCGCGTGGCGCGGAAGCTCCCTCGCGTGGTCGACGCCTGGTAGGTGCGGTCACCGGCGTAGCGCAGGACGTAGGTCCATTTGCCGGGGCGCAGGCGCGGGACGACGAACGTCGTCGCGCCCTTCTTCAGGGTCTTGGTCGACTTCCATCCGTCGGGGTCGACCAGCCGCAGGGTCACCTTGCCGGTGGCCGCGCCGGCCTGGCCGCGCACGGTCACCTTCGCCTTGCTGGTGCGCGAGGCGCTGGGCTTGGTCAGCCAGGCGACCTTGACCGTCGGCTTGCGCTTGGAGGCCGGCATGAGCTTCGACCAGTTGATGGCGACCGGCGCCTCGATGGTGTTCGCCGGTGTCGGGTTGGTGGCGTGGGGCCAGACGTAGACCGAGTAGCTCTTGGTGCGATCCAGGTCCGATGTCGCCGCGGCGAGGATCGAGGTGAAGGAGCCGTCGGTGATGCGGTTCGCCATCACGAAGTCGATCGCGCCCGGGACGAACGCGCCCATGCCCTGGTCCGGGCCGTCGAGCTCGGGGAGGCCGCCGGCGACGGCGAGCCCGGCGTAGACGCCCTTGGAGTGAAGGGCGGAGGTGAAGCCGGTGCCGGCGACGCCGACCTTGAGTCCACCCGACGGCGTGGCGCTGATGATCCCGGTCTGCACGGCGGCGGTCGCCGTCGTCGCGGCGATCGAGACGGGCAGCGGCTGGCGGTCGGCGGCCGTGGTGAAGGTCGCCGCATAGGGCCAGGCGGCGAGGAAGCTCTTGAACTCGTCGGTCCACGTGCCGTCGAGGCCGGTGTAGGTCACTCCGGCGTCGGTGCGCGCGACGTCCGCGGCGGTGTTGCCGGCCAGGGCCACGATGGCCACGCGCGTCGGGCCGTTGGACGGCGCCTGCGCGGGGTCGTAGGTGAGCGCGCCCGGGGTGCCCGTGGTCGACATGCCGTAGGACACCTCGCCGCTGAGCGTGCCGTTGCCGGTGGCGTCGACGTCGACCGCGAGATCGGAGATGCGCAGCCACGAGCCGCTGGTGGAGGCGAAGTTCACCGAGGTGCCGTCGAAGTCGAGGTCGGCGGCACCGGTGTCGGCGATCGTGCCGGACCCTGCGCCCCAGGTCGAGAGGCGCGAGGTGGCGTCGAAGGTGGCCGGAGCGACGTAGCCGGCGGCGTAGGGGTTGGGGCGGCCGGGGTTGGTCGAACCCAGGTAGGTCGACATGCCCCAGGTGATCGTGCCGCCGGAGCCGGCGCCCGCCGCCTGCGCGGGCGCGGTCGGGACGGCGGCGGCGAGCGCGCCGGCCACCAACGCGCCGGCGGCGATCAGGGAGCGGCGCACGGGACGCCGCGTGGTGCGGGTGATCATCAGACTCCTCTTCTCCTCCACGCCTCCCCCGGCGCGGAACTGAGGTGAGCCTAACCTATGTTCAGCCGCGCGCGAGCTCCCGGCTCGACGGCCGTAACACGGAATTAATTCCATTTGGTAGCAATCTGCAACGCGGGCTTCCTACGTTCCTGCCGCAAGAAGGAGCACAGCGGCGTGCTCGGCAGGTGCGACCGAGAGGTTTGATCCCCGTGTTGAAATCACGCACTCGTCTGGCGACGGGTACCGCATTCGCGCTGGCCGGCGCGCTCTTCCTGAGCGCGTGCGGCGGCGCCAAGTCCGGCGAGGAGGGTGCCGCCGGCGAGAGCTGCGTCGACACCTCCGGCGACACCGTCAAGCTCGGCTTCCTCAACTCCACCTCGGGCGCCATGTCGATCAGCGAGCAGACCGTGCGCGACTCGCTCAGCCTGGCCATGAAGGAGATCAACGCCGACGGCGGCATCATGGGCAAGCAGATCGAGGCCGTCGTCGAGGACGGCGCGAGCGACCCGGCGATCTTCGCCGAGAAGATCGAGAAGCTGCTCACCGGCGACTGTGTCGCCGCCGTCTTCGGTGGCTGGACGTCGGCGTCCCGCAAGGCCATGCTCCCCGTCGTCGAGGCCAACAACGGTCTGCTGTTCTACCCCGTCCAGTACGAGGGTCTCGAGGCGTCGGAGAACATCTACTACACGGGCGCGACCACCAACCAGCAGATCATCCCCGCGATGGACTTCCTGGCCTCCGAGGGCACCAAGACGCTCTTCCTGGCCGGCTCGGACTACGTGTTCCCGCGCACGGCGAACAAGATCATCAAGCAGTACGCGGCCGAGCTGGGCATCGAGATCGTCGGCGAGGAGTACGTCCCGCTCGACGACGACGACTGGACCACGCAGGTCGCCAAGATCGTCAAGGCCAAGCCGGACTTCGTGTTCAACACGATCAACGGCTCCTCCAACGTCGGCTTCATCAAGGCCTACTACGAGCAGGGCCTCGGTGCAGACACCTCGCCGATCATCTCGGTCTCGATCGCCGAGGAGGAGGCGCCGGCGATGGGGCACAGCGTCACCGGGCAGTACGCCGCCTGGAACTACTTCCAGTCCGTCGACACCCCGACGAACGCCGCCTTCATCAAGGCCTTCCAGGACGAGTACGGCGCGAGCCGCCCGACGTCGGACCCGATGGAGGCGGCCTACACCTCGCTCTATCTCTACAAGGCCATCGTGGAGAAGGCCGAGTCCTTCGACGTCGACGACGTCAACGCGGCCAGCGACGGCGTGAGCTTCGACGCACCCGAGGGCACGGTCACGATCGACGGCGAGAACCACCACATCGCCAAGACCGCACTGATCGGCAAGATCAACGACGACAACCAGTTCGACGTCGTGTGGTCCTCGGAGACCCCGATCGAGCCCGACCCGTTCCTCGAGGGCTACTCGTGGTGGGACCCGACCGCCGAGTGATCTCGGCCGTCTCGACCACCAGCTGAGCAACACCTGAGCCGACGACGGTCCGGGGCTCCGCGCATCGGCGCGGGGCTCCGGGCCCGGCTCCGACGTCGCCGTCGTGCGGCGGCCGTCTCGACTGCACCCTTCGCCTCCGGAAGGAGAACGCGTGGACGCGTTCACCACACCGCTGCTCGCCGGCACCGCTACCGGCGCCCTGCTGCTCATCGCCGCGCTCGGACTCACGCTCACGTTCGGTCAGATGGGCGTCATCAACATGGCTCACGGCGAGTTCCTGATGATCGGCGCCTACACGGCGTTCGTGACGCAGCAGGTCGTCACCAACGCCGACGTCTCGATCCTCCTCGCCCTCCCGCTCGCCTTCGTGGTCGCGGGCATGTTCGGGCTGCTGCTCGAAGTCGCCGTGATCTCCTGGATGTATCGCCGCCCGCTCGACACGCTGCTGGTCACCGTCGGCGTCAGCCTGGTCCTCCAGCAGCTCGCCAAGGACATCTTCGGCGCCCAAGGCGACCCCGTGGTGGGTCCGAGCTGGCTCGCCGGCAACATCGGGGTGTTCGGCTACAACTGGCCCTATCGCCAGATGTTCACCATCGTGCTGGCCCTCGCAGCGCTCGGCGGACTCGCCGCGCTGCTGAAGTACACGCCGTTCGGCCGCCAGATCCGCGCCACGGTTCAGAACCGCGATCTCGCCGAGACGATGGGCGTCTCGACCCGCGTGGTCGACCGGATCACCTTCTTCGTCGGCTCGGGCCTGGCCGGGGTGGGCGGAGTCGCCGTCTCCCTGATCGGTGGCACGAACCCCAACCTGGGCCGCGGCTACATCATCTCGGCGTTCCTGGTGGTCGTCGCCGGCGGGCTCGGGCAGCTCAAGGGCACGGTGATCGCCGCGTTCGCCGTCGGCATCGCCACCGCCTACTTCGCCGACTGGACCAGCGCGAGCATGGCGCAGGTCGCCACGTTCGCCCTCGTCGTCCTCTTCCTCCAGCTCCGACCCCAGGGGCTGTTCACGATCCGAACGAGGGGGTTGGTGTGAATCCCCGACTGACCGCACTGGTGCGCGGTGCCGCACCGCTGATCGCCATCGCCGCGCTCGCCGTCCTGCTGCTGGTGGTCGCGCCCGCGACCCTCAGCTCGTTCCGTCTCAACAACCTCGGCAAGTACATCTGCTGGGCCATCGCCGCGGTCGGCATCGGCCTCGCCTGGGGGCGCGGCGGGATGCTCGTGATGGGCCAGGGTGTCTTCTTCGGCCTCGGCGGCTACGCGATGGCGATGCACCTGAAGCTGGAGGCCGCCGGCCCCGAAGGCATCCCGGACTTCATGACGCTCTACGGCAACGGCACGATGCCCGGCTTCTGGGAGCCGTTCCGCAGCGGGGCGTTCACCCTGGTGGCCATCCTCGTGCTGCCCGCCGTCGCCGCCACGATCCTGGGCTGGGCGATCTTCAAGCGCCGGGTCAAGGGCGCCTACTTCGCCATCCTGACCCAGGCCCTCGCGGTCGTGTTCGCGACGTTGCTGATCGCGACCATCCAGGAGACCGGTGGGTTCAACGGTCTCAACCAGTTCACCTCGTTCTTCGGCTACAACCTCTACGACCCGGTGAACAAGCGCATGGTCTACTCCATCGCGGCCGGCCTGCTCATCGCCTGCCTGCTCGTGGTGTGGCAGCTCTACCGCAGCCGCTTCGGCGAACTGCTCGTCGCCACCCGCGATGCCGAGGAGCGGGTGCGATTCCTGGGCCACGACCCCGCGAACATCAAGCTCGTCGCGTTCGTCGTGGCCGCGATGATGGCCAGCGTCGGCGGCGCGATGTTCGCGCCGATCGCGGGCATCATCTCCCCCTCCGACGTCGATGCCACCGCCTCGATCTTCCTCATCGCCGGCGTCGCACTCGGCGGCCGGGCGCTCCTGCTCGGCCCCGCGCTCGGCGCTCTCACCGTGGGCTATGGACGCACGACGCTCTCGGAGACCTTCCCCACGCAGTGGACCTACTTCCTCGGCCTGCTGTTCGTCGTGGTGATCCTGCTGCTGCCGCGCGGCGTCGGCGACCTGCCGCGGACGCTGCGCTCCGCGCTGAAGAGGAGCACGGCATGAGCATCCAGACCCGCACCCCCGACGAGCTCGGTCAGGACTACCTGGAGATCCGCGGGCTCACCGTCGACTTCGACGGCTTCAAGGCGGTCAAGGGGGTCGACCTCACCCTGCTCCAGGGCCGACTCCACTTCCTGATCGGCCCCAACGGCGCCGGCAAGACCACGGTGGTGGACGCCGTTACCGGTCTCGTGCGCGGCACCGGACTGGCGAGCTATCGCAACCAGGACCTGCTCACGATGCGCTCCCACCAGATCGTGCGCGCGGGCATCGGCCGCACCTTCCAGACCGCGACGGTCTTCGAGGAGCTGAGCGTGCTGCAGAACCTCGACATCGCCGGCGGCGTGCATCGCCGCGCGTGGGGCATGGTCCTGGCCCGGCGTGGCGTCCCGGCCTACGTCGAGCATGCGCTGGAGGCGATCGGCCTGACCGAGCTGCGCGACAAGCCAGCCGGCACCCTCGCGCATGGCCAGAAGCAGTGGCTGGAGATCGGCATGCTCCTCGTGCAGGACGCCAAGGTGATGCTGCTCGACGAGCCGGTCGCCGGCATGAGCGCCGAGGAACGCGAGGAGACCGGCGAGCTGCTGCGCCGTATCGGCCAGGAGCGCACCATCGTCGTCATCGAGCACGACATGGACTTCGTCCGCAACTACGCCGACGTCGTCACCGTGATGCACACCGGGACGGTGCTCGCCGAGGGCAGCGTCGCCGAGATCCAGGCCAACCCACAGGTCCAGGAGGTCTACCTGGGCCGCCAGGTCGAGGCGGCCGCGACCACCGAAGTCGAGGAGGGCGACCATGCTTGAGCTGCGCGGTGTGACGGCCGGGTACGGCCGGACCAAGGTGCTGCACGACGTGTCGATCCAGGTCGACGACGGCGGTGCGGTCGCCGCGATGGGGCACAACGGCGCCGGCAAGACGACCTTGCTGCGCGTGGCCGTCGGCCTCCTCCCGGTCATGCGCGGCCAGGTCCTGCTCGATGGCGAGGACGTCACCCGGCTGCGCCCCAGCGCCCGCGTGCGCCGCGGACTCGGCTACGTGCCGCAGGGGCAGCTCTCCTTCCCCCAGATGACCACGCTGGAGAACCTGCACCTGGTCACCACCGACCGGGCGGCGATCGACGAGGTGCTCGACACCTTCCCCGCACTCCGCGGGCTGCTCAGCCGGCGCGCGGGGCTGCTCTCGGGCGGCCAACGCCAGCAGCTCTCCATCGCGCGCACCCTGCTGACCAGGCCACGGATGCTGATCCTCGACGAACCGACCGAGGGCATCCAGCCCAACGTGGTCGCCGAGATCGAGGCCGTCATCACCGAGCTCACCCGGCGCGGCGACCTCTCAGTGCTCCTGGTCGAGCAGCACGTCGGCTTCGCGCTGCGCGCGACCCAGAGCTACTACGTCATCGAGTCCGGACGCATCACCTCCCACGGCGTGGGCGGTCCCGGCGCCGTGGACGACGTGCGCGCCGCGATGGCCGTCTGAAGCGGACGGCCGACGGATGCACCTGACCCCCAGCGACACCGAGAAGCTGCTGCTCTCCGTGGCCGGCATGGTCGCGCGCGATCGTCTCGCGCGCGGCGTCCGGCTGAACTACCCGGAGACGGTGGCGCTGCTGAGCACCTGGGTGATCGAGCGTGCCCGCGAGGGCGCCAGCGTCGCCGAGCTGATGACCTCCGGACGCAGCGTCCTCAGTCGCGCCGACGTGATGCCGGACGTCGCGGCGATGCTGACCGACGTCCAGGTCGAGGCGACCTTCCCCGACGGGCGCAAGCTCGTGACCCTCCACCAGCCGATTGCCTGAGAGGAGCAGCCCGTGGCCAGCCCCGTATCGCAGGGCCCTGGAGCGATCCGCGTCGCGCCCGGCACCATCAGGTTGAACGACGACCGCGGCGCCGATCAGCGGGGCCTGCTGGTCATCGTGAACACCGGGGACCGCCCGGTGCAGATCGGCTCGCACATCCACCTGGCGGACGTGAATCCGGCGCTCGCGTTCGACCGGTTGGCAGCGACCGGGCACCGGCTCGACATCCCGTCCGGCACGTCACGCCGCTTCGAGCCGGGCGCCTCCCAGGAGGTCGCGATCGTCGCGCTCGGTGGGGCGCGCTCGGTACCCGGCATCCAGGTGCGCACCGATGGTTGAGATCAGTCGCGCCGAGTACGCCGCGCTCTACGGACCGACGACGGGCGACGAGGTCCGGCTGGGCGATACCGACCTGTGGATCCAGATCGAGCGCGACCACACCATCGGCGGCGAGGAAGCCGTGTTCGGCGGCGGCAAGTCGATCCGCGAGTCGATGGCCCAGTCCACCCGGTCGCGCGCCGATGGCGCGCTCGACACGGTGATCACCAACGCGATCGTGCTCGACCACTGGGGCATCGTGAAGGCCGACGTCGGACTGCGCGGTGGCCGCATCGTCGCGCTGGGCCGTGCCGGCAACCCCGACATCGCCGACGGCGTGCACCCCAAGCTCGTGATCGGCCCCGGCACCGACGTGATCGCCGGCGAGGGCAAGATCCTGACCGCCGGCGCGATCGACGTCCACGTGCACTTGCTCTCCACGTCGCAGCTCGCGGAAGCGCTGGCCACGGGCATCACGACCGTCGGGGGTGGGGGTACCGGCCCCTCCGAGGGCTCCAAGGCCACGACGGTCACGCCCGGGCCGTGGCACCTGGAGACCATCCACCGCGCGCTGGACGCCGTCCCGCTCAACGTGCTGCTGATGGGCAAGGGCAACACCGTCAGCGCCGCGGGGCTCGCCGAGCAGGCGCTCGCCGGAGCCGGCGCGTACAAGGTGCACGAGGACTGGGGCGCCACCCCGGCCGCCATCGATGCGGCCCTCCGCGCGGCCGACGAGCACGGCCTGCAGGTGGCGCTGCACTCCGACAGCCTCAACGAGGCGGGCTATCTGGAGTCGACGGTCGCGGCGATCGGCGGGCGCGGCATCCACGCCTTCCACGCCGAGGGCGCGGGCGGCGGGCATGCGCCCGACATCCTCCGCGTCGCGGGGCTGCCGCATGTGATTCCCGGCTCGACCAATCCGACGTTGCCGCACACGGTGAACACCGTGGCCGAGCACCTCGACATGCTCATGGTCTGCCACCACCTCAACCCCCGGGTGCCCGAGGACCTCGCCTTCGCCGAATCGCGGATCCGGGCCACGACCATCGCCGCGGAGGACGTGCTGCACGACCTCGGCGCACTCTCCATCACCTCCTCCGACGCCCAGGCGATGGGCCGGATCGGCGAGGTGGTCTGCCGCACCTGGCAGGTGGCGCACACCATGAAGGTCCGCTTCGGCGACCACGCCGACCTCTCCGGCCCGGCCGACAACGCTCGCGCCAAGCGGTACGTCGCGAAGTACACGATCAACCCGGCGATCGCGCACGGCCTGGACGACGAGATCGGCTCGATCGAACCGGACAAGCTCGCCGATCTGGTGCTGTGGGATCCCCGGTTCTTCGGCATCCGCCCCGCCGTCGTCCTCAAGGCGGGCGCACTGGTGTGGGGCGCGTTGGGGGACCCCAACGCCTCGATACCGACACCGCAACCGGTGCTGATGCGTCCGACCTTGGTGACCGACGGCGCGCCCCACTCCCTGACGTTCGTCTCCCCTGCCGCGCTGGCCGGCGGCCTCACCGGCCGGCTCGGCCTGCGTCGCCGGCTCGCACCCCTCAAGCCGACGCGCGAGGTCACCAAGGCGGACATGGTCAACAACGACGCCCTGCCCGACATCCACGTCGATCCCGAGACCTTCGCCATCACCGTCGACGGCGAGTCGATCGAGCCTGCGCCGGCGGAGCGGCTTCCGCTGGCGCAGCTCTACTCCCTGTTCTGATCCGCACCCCGAGAGGAGGCGGCCGACCGTGCACGCCCACGCCGACTCGCTTCTCCTGCTGCTGGCCGACGCCCGCCTGCCGGTCGCGGGCCACACCCAGTCGGGGACTCTGGAACCGGCGCTCGCGGGTGGTCTGACGGTCGACGACGTGCCGTTCTTCGTCGCGACCCGGCTGCGCACCGTCACCCGGGTCGAGGCCGCCACGGCGGTCGTCGCGCTCCACCGGATCAGGAGCGGGCTGAAACTGGACGACGTCGAGCGGGCATGGGCCGCGCGCACCCCGTCTCCGGCCATGCGGGCGACGTCGCGCACCCAGGCGCGGGCGCTCCTGCGTCTGACGTCGCGGCTGTGGCCGGCACCCGCGCCGCCGGTGGTCGAGCTTGTCGAGACCCCGCATCTCGACAGGCTCGAGGACCGCCGCCCCACCAGCCGCGCCGTCGCGCTGGCTCACGCGGCCGATCGCGCGGGACTGTCACCGCGATCGCTGGCCCGCCTCGTCGCCTACGACGACGTGCAGACGGTCTGCGCGGCCGCGCTGAAGCTGGTGCCGCTCGACCCGGCTGTGGTCACCGGGTGGGTGTTCGACGCCCTCCCCCTCGTCGACCGGCTCGCGGACGAGGTCGCAGGTCTCCAGCTGCCGCACCAGATCCCGGCGTCGGGTGCTCCCCAGATCGAGGCGTGGGCACAGGCCCACGCCACCGCGACCAGGAGGTTGTTCAGTGCGTGATTCATCCCGTGCGTTGCGACTGGGGGTCTGCGGCCCCGTCGGCACCGGCAAGAGCTCGCTCATCGCCCTGCTCTGCCGCGAACTCGCCGGCGGACTCGGGCTCGGCGTGGTCACCAACGACATCTACACCGACGAGGACGCCCGCTTCCTGCGTTCGGCCGGCGTGCTCGACCCGGACCGGATCCGTGCCGTCGAGACCGGGGCCTGTCCGCACACCGCGATCCGCGACGACATCACCGCCAACGCGCTCGCCGTGGAGGAGCTCGAGGCCGAGTACGGCGACCTCGAGCTGGTGATGATCGAGTCCGGCGGCGACAACCTCACCGCCACGTTCTCGCCCGCGCTGGTCGACGTCCAGATCTTCGTGCTCGACGTCGCGGGCGGCGGAGACGTCGCGCGCAAGGGCGGGCCCGGCATCGAGCGCGCCGACCTGCTGGTGGTCAACAAGACCGATCTCGCCGTCCATGTCGGCGTGGATCGCGAGCAGATGGTCGCCGATGCGACGGCGGCTCGCGAGGGCCGACCCGTCGTCGCGCTGAGTCGCACAGACCGGGCGAGCATCGACGCGCTCGTCTCGTGGGTGCGCAGCCAGCTCTCCACCCACACGGCGGGCACGCTCGTGCCGCAGGACCCGGGTCCGATGGCGCCGCACTTCCATGCGGACGAGACCGGCGGCACTCTCCACGTGCACGACCACGACGGCCTGCACGTGCATGAGCACGCCCACCGCTGACCGGGTCGCACCGCGCGTCGGGCGCACGGTCGTCGCCGTCGAGGCGACCGGAACGCGTCCCCGCGTCCTCGTCGAGGCGGACGGCCCCGAGGGTGGTGCGCTGCTGCGTCCGATGCTGCTGCACGGCGCGGGGAGGACCGCGCGAGTCTCCCTGGTGCCGGAGGGCGCCATGCTCCTGGCCGGCGATCACCTCGATGTCCGCGTCGACGTCGGGCCCGATGCCGCCCTGGAGATCGTCGAGCCGGCCGGCACGGTCGCCTACGACATGCGCGGAGGTACCGCGCGGTGGGCCGTGTCGATCACCCTCGGCCCCGGTGCGCGGTTGACGTGGGGCGGTCAGCCGCTCGTCGTGGCCGCGGGCGCCGACGTCGAGCGCACGACGGTGGTCACGCGCGCCGTCGGCGCCGTCCTGGCACTGCGCGAGACCGTGGTGCTGGGTCGTTACGGCGAATGGCCGGGTGCGCTGCGCCAAGACCTCGCCATCACCGGGCCTGCCGGCCCCGAGCTCGTCGAGGAACTCGTCCTCGACCCGCTCAACGCCGTCGGGCTGTGGGGACGACACCGGGTGATGTCGTCGGTCCTGCTGCTCGGTGCGAGCGCTGACGGACCCGCCGACGATCTCGCTGGTGACCGGTTCGACCTGGAGGCGGGCGGAGTGCTGTGGCGCGCGCTCGGCAACGAGGTGCACGCCACCCTTCGCCATCCCGCCTGGCACGCGGCTCGTGACGCGGTCTCCGCCGCGGGCCCGACGTCGCGCGGTGGGCCGGTGAGCGGTGAGTCCGGGACGGTTCACCCGTGCCGGACCCTCCCAGACTCACCGCCGCCGGCGGCGACCCTGGTTCGGCGGTGAGTCCGAGGTGGTTCGCAGGCGTCAATCCGTCCCAGACTCACCGCTCCACGGCCCTGGCCCGAGCGCGTCAGCGGATCCAGGCGATCTGGTCCTCGACGGCGAACTCGACGCCGTCGGCGCGCGCCAGGTAGACGTCCTGGTCCAGCAGATTCCCCGCCAGCCGCATCAGCCCGCGCGGGCTGTCGTAGAAATGACCGTCGCGCATGTCCGTCACCGCCGCCACGTCGAGGGAGCCGCACGCGCGTGCTGCCTGGGCGAGGAACATGATCGACTCGTAGCAGGACTCGCCCACCGCGTTCAGCGCCGGCGCCCAACGCCCCCACCGGGCGTAGTAGGCGGCCGCGAGGTCGGCGCTCTCGGTCGTCGCCATGCCGTCGAAGTAGGCGGCGGCGGCATAGAGCCCCTCGTGGGCACCGGCCCCGCCGGCCAGCAGGGTGTTCTCCTCGACGGCGGGGCTCAGCCGGGGCAGCGACGCGCTGAGACCTGCGCGAGCGAACTGGCGGTTGAAGTGCACCGCGTCCTGGCCCATCAGCAGCATGATCACGCCGTCGACGTCCGTGCGTTCGAGATCGTGCAGCACCGAGCGGAAGTTGGTGGTGCCCAGCGGCACGTAGGTCTCGCTGACGACGCTGGACGGGCTGTCCTCCAACGCGAACCGAGCGGTCGCGCCGGTGACCCGCGGGAACACATAGTCGTTGCCGACGACGGCCCACCGCCCGACCGCGAGCTCCTCCCGCATCCACCGCACCGCGGGCAGCAGCTGGTTGATCGGCCGCTCACCGAGCATGAAGAGCCCGGGGGTGTCGTCCCTGCCCTCGTGCATCGCGGAGAAGGCGTAGATGACGCGCCCTCCGACGCGCCTGGTGACGGCCTGCCGCACCGCCGAGGTGTGCCAGCCCGCGACGGCTTCCACGCACCCGGCGTCGACGAGTTCGGCGACCTCGGCGGCGACCGTGGCGGGCGCGTCGCCGGCGTCGACCAGCACGAGTTCGATCCGGCGCCCGCCGATGCCGTCTCTGGCGTTCAGCTGCTCGACGGCGAGCTCGCCGCAGGCCAGACAGGACGGGCCGTAGATGCCGGTGGGGCCGCGCATCGGCACGACGAACGCGACCGACAGTGTGTCGGTCGCCCGAGCGCGCCTGACCCCGCGCGGGTGGGGCGCGAGGGCGAGTGAGCTCACAGGAGCCTCCGTGGGGAGACGGCCGCACGGCCGCTCGGAGGGTGGACTCACGTCGTCGGGTGTCCCTTGCCATCGAGGGTAAACTGATTCCGTCCGGAAGTAATGGGAATGCCGCTCGATGAGACGACATCCACACGGGAGGCCGTCGTGCCCGACCAGCCGCTCAGCCTGAGTCTGCTGATCAAGCAGAGCGAGGCCACGCTGCGCTCGCGGCTCCAGCCGGTGCTGGACGCCGCCGGCCTGTCGGCGGAGCAATGGCGCGTCGTCGGGGTGCTCCTCGACGCGCCCGGCACCCGCATGACCGAGTTGGCCGACGCCGCCGTCGTTCCCGCCGCGACCCTGACCCGTCTGGTCGACCGCCTCGTCGAGGACGGCGTCGTGGTGCGTCGTGTCGATCCCGACGATCGCCGACGCGTCGTCGGCGCGCTCTCGCCACGCGGCGCCGAGGTCGCGCGTGATCTGCGTGCCGCGGAGGAGCGTCTGGAGCGCGAGCTACGCGCCGGACTCGGTCCGGACCGCTTCGACGCGCTCGTGGCCGACCTCACCACCATCGTCGGCTGACCCACGACGGCGACCATGCCGACACGGGCCGGCCGCGCCAGGGCCTGAAGCTCCTAGTTGAGCAGCCAGACACCGAGATTCAGCGCGCCCGCGAAGACGACCCAGGTGAGGTAGGGCAGCAGGAGCAGCGCGGCGATCTTGTCGCGACGACGGGCGAGCAGCACTGTGGCGATCACCGAGACGACGAGCAGCGTGAGCTCTGCGAACGCGAGACCGTAGGCGTCGGCAGCGAAGAAGAGAGGCGTCCAGGCGGCGTTCAGCACGATCTGCACGCCCCACCACACCACCGCCGCGTCCACACCCGAGGCCCGCCACAGTCGCCACCCTGCGATCGCGATCAGCACGTAGAGCGCCGTCCAGGTCGGTCCGAAGACCCACGAGGGCGGGGCGAACCAGGGCTTGTCGAGAGCGGCGTAGGTCTCCTTCGACGACGTCGCGGCGAGACTCCCCACCACGGCCGCGCCGACGACCACCAGTGCGAAGACGGCGAGAGCCGCCACCGAGGTCGTGCCGCGGCGCGACGGGGGGACGTGCGCGTGGCGGGGGGCGGTCGCGGAGAAGCTGCTCATGCCGTCACCGTCCCCGCGCTGGTCGCGCGCAGACCACCCCGAGGGAGGGCGCGGTCACGGGCCGTCGCGGCAGGACCCGGAGCCAGTCGAACCGGAGCCAGTCGACCCGGGACCCGGCGTCAGAGGGTGCGCAGGAACCGCAGCACCGCACCTCGTACGGCCGCGGCGTCGCGCTCGAGAGGCAGCGCGTTGCCCGAGCGGGCGAAGACGCGCGTGGTCGTGCGCGCCGAGGTACCGGTGTGGACATCGCCGCGCGGGAAGAGCGCGTCGCGCGCGCCGACGAGACGCAGGACGGGTACGTCGCGCGGGATCGTCCCGGTGGGCAGCACACTCGCGAGCAGGGCGCCCGCGGTGCTGCTCACGTCTCCACAGGGCGTGCTGTTGCGCAGGGCTGCTGCCGTGTTCTGCACCGCGCGCGGGGCGGAGGCGAAGAGGATGTTCTTGAAGTCGGTCGCGGAGGCACCGAAGGGCGCGAAGCTCGCGGTCAGGCAGGCGCGCCCCTGCTGGCCGAGCAGGCCGAGCGCGGCCGACGTCGGACTGGTGCTCGGCGGCGACATCAGGACGACGCCCGCGATGGCCGGGTAGCGCGCCGCAGCGAGCTGGGAGAGCAGGGCACCGGTGCCGTGGCCCTGCAGCACGACCTTGGTGAAGTGCTGAGTGCTGCCACCGCGGCCGTCGGCGTAGGTGAACTTGCCGGCACGCAGGTGCTGCACGACCTGGCCGAGCATGTGGGCCTGCGCGTCCAGGCAGGTGCGCTTGCCGTCGCGCAGCGCGCTGCGGCCATAGCCCAGCCGGTCCAGCACGACGGAGGTCTGACCACGACGCGCGAGCTGCGTGGCGTAGTCCAGGGACGGCGCCGAGCGCAGGTTCCAGAACCAGGCCCCCGTGCCCGCGTCGTGCACCAGCACGTTCGCGGTCGAGGTGCCGGCGCGGCCGCGCACGACCTGCCGCGGGCCCACGAGCCGCGCGACCACCCGGTGCGAGCGCCGGTCGGCGGGGCAGCCGCTGAGCGTCTCGACCAAGCCGTACGGGGCATTGACCAGATCGAACACGATGCCGCGCGACGCCACCTGCTGGGAGGCGGGGCGCTCGGCCCGGACGCCGTCCGCCGCCTGGGCCGACGGAGACGCGGTGGCGAGCGTCGCCGTGCCGAGCAGCAGGGCGAGCGGCAGGACGAGGGCGGCGGGCAGTCGACGCATGCTGTTGAACGTACGTCAATAAGCACTCGCGGCTCCAACCCGCGGGGTTGTGAGATCGGCGACAGCGCAGGTGGAACACTGGTCGGCGTGCAGACCATCGGACTCATCGGCGGGCTCAGCTGGGAATCCAGCGCGGCGTACTACGAGCTGCTCAACAAGGGCGTCGAGGCACGCCTCGGGGGCCTCTCGTCAGCCAGGTCGGTCATGGTCTCGGTCGACTTCGCCGAGGTGACCGCCCTGCAGGAGGCCGAGCGCTGGGACGAGGTCGCCACCATCCTCATCGCAGCGGCCCACTCGGCCGAGGCTGCCGGAGCCGACTTCCTCCTGCTGTGCACGACCACGTTCCATCGCGTCGCGGAGCAGATCAGCGAGGCGATCTCGATCCCCGTCCTGCACCTCGGCGACGTCGTCGCCGCGGCCTGCGCCGACCAGGGCGTGAGGTCGATCGGCTTCCTGGGGACGACGTTCGCGATGTCGCGCCGGTTCTTCACCGAGCGCCTCGAGGCCAACGGGCTCGCCGTACACGTGCCGGACGAGGCCGACCACGCCGAGCTCAACCGGATCATCTACGAGGAGCTCGTGCACGGGCGCGTGCTGGACTCGTCCCGCCGCTTCGTCGTCGGTCTCATCGACAAGCTCTGGGACGCCGGCGCCGGCGGCGTCGTCCTCGGCTGCACCGAGCTGGAGCTCCTGGTCCGTCAGGCCGACGCCGACATCCCGGTCTTCCCCTCCACCACGCTGCACGTCGCCGCAGCGCTCGACCGCGCGCTGGCCTGAGGCGGCGCATCTCGACGAGCCCGATGACCGGGCCCGGCGGTCGAGCGGAGCCCGGTGGTCGAGCGGAGCCCGGTGGTCGAGCTCGTCGAGACCCCGGCTCGGATCACAGCGCCCACGATGCGGGGAAGACGTCGTCGCGCAACTAGGCTTGCCCCCCGTGACTTCCACCCGCTCTGACCTGCGCAACGTCGCGATCGTCGCGCACGTCGACCACGGCAAGACCACCCTCGTCGACGCGATGCTCCACCAGGCCGGCGCGTTCACCGCGCACCAGGCCGAGGGCGTGGCCGAGCGCGTGATGGACTCCGGCGACCTGGAGCGCGAGAAGGGCATCACGATCCTCGCGAAGAACACCGCCGTGCGGTACCAGGGCGAGCACGCCCCCGAGGGCGGCATGACGATCAACATCATCGACACCCCCGGCCACGCCGACTTCGGCGGCGAGGTCGAGCGGGGTCTCTCGATGGTCGACGGCATCGTGCTGCTGGTCGACGCCTCCGAGGGCCCGCTCCCCCAGACGCGCTTCGTGCTGCGCAAGGCGCTCAACGCCGACATGCCGGTGATCCTGGTCGTGAACAAGACCGACCGCGGCGACGCGCGGATCTCCGAGGTCGTGGATGAGACCTACGAGCTGTTCATGGATCTGCTCGACGACAGCCACAGCCAGGACGCCCTCGACTTCCCCGTCGTCTACGCCTCGGGCAAGGCCGGCATCGCGAGCCTCACCCAGCCCGCCGACGGCACCATGCCCGACGGCGAGAACCTCGAGCCGCTCTTCAAGACGATCCTCGACACCATCCCGGCGCCGGTGTACGACGCGGACGCCCCGCTGCAGGCGCACGTCACCAACCTCGACGCCTCGCCGTTCCTCGGGCGCCTCGCGCTGCTGCGTATCAAGCAGGGCGAGCTGCGCAAGGGCCAGCAGGTGGCGTGGATCCAGCGCGACGGCACCGTGAAGAACGTCAAGATCACCGAGCTGCTGATCACCGAGGGCCTGGAGCGGAAGCCGGGCGAGAAGGCCGGGCCGGGCGACATCGTCGCGGTCGCCGGAATCCCGGAGATCACGATCGGCGAGACCTTGGCCGACGTCGAGAACCCGGTCGCACTGCCGCTCATCCACGTCGACGAGCCGGCGATCTCGATGACCATCGGCACGAACACCTCTCCCCTCGTCGGCCGGGTCAAGGGCGGCAAGGTGACCGCGCGGCTCGTGAAGGACCGCCTCGACTCCGAGCTCATCGGCAACGTCTCGCTGCGCATCCTGCCGACCGACCGCCCCGACGCCTGGGAGGTCCAGGGCCGCGGCGAGCTGGCGCTCGCCATCCTGGTGGAGCAGATGCGTCGCGAGGGCTACGAGCTGACCGTCGGCAAGCCCCAGGTAGTCACCAAGGAGGTCGACGGCAAGCTGCACGAGCCGTTCGAGCGACTCACGATCGACTCCCCCGAGGAGTTCCTCGGCACGATCACCGAGCTGCTCGCCAACCGCAAGGGCCGCATGGAGGGCATGACCAACCACGGCACCGGCTGGGTGCGCATGGAGTTCGTCGTGCCCGCGCGCGGCCTGATCGGCTTCCGCACCGACTTCCTCACCGAGACCCGCGGCACGGGTATTGCCCACCACATCTCCGAGGGCTACTTCCCGTGGGCCGGCGAGATCCGCTCGCGCGCCTCGGGCTCGCTGGTGGCCGACCGCGCGGGTGCCGCGACGGCGTACGCGATGACGTCGCTGCAGGAGCGTGGCGTGATGTTCGTCGAGCCGACCACCGAGGTCTACGAGGGCATGATCGTCGGCGAGAACTCCCGCGCCGACGACATGGACGTCAACATCACCAAGGAGAAGCAGCAGACCAACATCCGGTCTGCCACCTCCGACAACTTCGAGAAGCTCATCCCGCCGAAGCGGCTCTCGCTGGAGCAGTGCCTGGAGTTCTGCCGCGACGACGAGTGCGTCGAGGTGACGCCGGAGTCGGTGCGCATCCGCAAGGTCGAGCTCGACGCCAATGTGCGGGCCAAGTCGGCCTCGCGGGCGCGCAAGGCCAACAAGTAGCGCCGACGACCCGAACGACCGGCGCCCGCTGCGTGCTCGACCAGCACTCAGCGGGCGCGGTCTGGTCGGTCACGCCGCTCCGCGCCTGAGATCGGCGGCGGGCGGACCGAGCCGTTCCGCTACTTCTTCCGCCGCACCGACTCACATCGCTGGAAGCCCTCGCGAGCCGCGAGGTCGGACTTGTCGGCGAGCACGACGTCGGCACCGCCCCCGCAGTTGACCTGGTCGCGCTGTCCGTCGCGGACATCGATGGTGTCGTTGCCGTTGTCCAGGCAGCACGTGCCGGTGTCGCCGTACACGGAGTCGCGGCCCGGTCCACCGACGATCCGGTCGCTGCCGCCCCCGCCGGAGAGGACGTCGTTGCCGCCTCCGCCCATGATCGTGTCGTCTCCGGCACCGCCGCTGATCTCCTCGGCCTTGCCACCGCCGACGATGCGGTCGTTCCCGCTGGATCCGTAGATCCGCTCGATGTCGGAGTGGTAGTTGTCGCCTCCGGTGCCTGCCGCTCGATCGTTGGCCTTGTCGTCGAGGCTGATCACGACCGCGTTGACGTCGCCACTCGCGTCGACGGTGTCGCGCCCGGGTCCGCCCCGGACGTCGTCCGCCCCGCTGTCGAGGAGGCTGTCGGGCCCGTTCCCGGAGTTGCCGGACTCCGTGTAGAAGGTGTCGTTGCCGGCACCGCCGTTCTGGATATCCGCACCCGGCCCGCCCCACAGCCGGTCGTTGCCGCCGTCGCCGAAGAGCTTGTCGTCACCGGCGAGACCACGCAGGTCGTCGTTCCCCCCGCCTGCGCGCACCTCGTCGGGGCCTGCGCTGCCGACGAAGCTGTCGTTGCCTCCGCCGAGCTCGACATAGCTCCCCGCGAGCCGTGCTCCCCAGAAGGCGACCTCGTCCTTCCCGCTCCCCGCACTGACGACCGTGGACTGGTTCGGGCAGTCGTCGCCCGCATACAGCTTGTTGGCCCCGTCTCCGAGGTTCGCCACCAGCGCTGCCATGCACACGCCGCTCTGCGTGATCTGGTCGTCTCCTGCTCCCAGGTAGGCGACGACCGCGTCCAGCGGGCAGGAGACGACACCGAACTCGGCCGAGCACCCCTGGGGCACCGAGCTGAACCCGGGCGCAGCGCTCCCGGTGCTCTCGCGGAAGGTCATCGCCACCTGGCTCAGGGCGTTGTTCCACGTCAGGTACAGCTCGCCCTTGGAGCTGGTCGCGTCGATGACGATCGTCGCCTCCGGCAGGCCGTTCTCCGCGGCAGCCTCGGGGGTCATCCCCCCCCCCCCGGCGGGTGCGCCCGCCCGCGCCTGAGGCGCGGACGCGTGCGTCGGCGAGGCGAGCGCCGTGGTGGCGGCCGCAACCGTGATCGCTGCGGCAGCGTGGGACATCCGGCGCATGATCGTGCTCGTCATGTCGGCGATCCTGTCGTGACCGGCCCGCGGCGTCCAGAGGCCGGTCGCCAACTCACCGGCCGTCGCGATCGGGGCTGGTCTAGTGATTCCGCGGATAGGGGCTGTCGTGGTGGGCGTCGTCCCGGCGCGTGCATGGGTGCCGCCGAGGAGGGAGCCGTGCCGGAGGCACGGCGACCGAGTCGAAGGTGCTCAGGTGCGTGCGGGGGCGGCGGCCAGCCGACATCTGCCCGATCCGCGGGATCACTTAGGCTCCCCGGATGGGGACGAGGGTCGCATTCCTTGACGGGGTGCGGGGGGTTGCTATCGGGTGTGTGCTGCTCACCCACTGGTTCGAGCCGACGCTGGGCTGGGGGCAAGGCGGCCTGCTCGGCGTCGACGTCTTCTTCGTGCTGAGCGGCTTCATCATCACCACGCTGCTGTGGCGCACGGATCCAGGCCCGCTCGTCGCTCGGACGACCCACTTCCTGGGGCGACGCGTGCGGCGGCTCTACCCCGCTCTCGCGGGGGTCGTGGTCGCGGCCACGGTTCTCGTCGCGCTGACGCCGGGGGCCGAACCATCCGGGCAACGTGCGGCCGAGCTCGGCGCCGCCGCACTCGCCCAGCTGACCTGGCTCGTCTCGGCGACCGGCGCGGACACCGACCCGTTCGGCGTCACCTGGTCCCTCGGCATCGAGTGGACCTTCTACCTGCTCTGGCCCTGGCTCGTCCTGACCTGGCGTGACCGTGGGTGGACCGCCGTGCGCGCGGCACGGGCGAGCCTCGCGATCGGCGCGGTCTGCTACCTCTCGACGCTCGCCGTCGACGGCGACGTCTTCTACGTCCTCCCGGTGCCGCGCTTCGGCGAGCTGCTCGCCGGCGCCGCACTGGCTCTGCTCGTGGCGCATCATCGCGAGCACGGCACGAGGATGCGGTCGTGCCCGACGGCGCTCGTGTGGTGCAGCGTGGTCGCCTTCGCGGTGTACGTCGTGATCGCCCCGTGGGCGGTCGAGGCGTGGCAGACCCGGTTCGTCGGAATCCCGCTCGCCACCGCAACGACGCTGCTCATCCTGTGGTGGCACTACGCGGGCGGCACCGGCCTCGTCGAGACCCTGCTGACGTGGTCGCCGCTCGTGGCTCTCGGTCGGATCAGCTACAGCCTCTACCTCTGGCACGCCGTTCCAGCCTCGTTCCTCGACGTCGAGATCGCCGGCTCCTCGGGCGCACTGGCGGGCGCGGCGTTCCTCGGACTCAGCGTGGTCGCAGCACTGGCGAGCTATCGCTGGCTCGAGCGGCCCTTCACCGGCTCGCGCGCGGGGATCCTCGCCGCGCCCGGGGCGCCGGTGACGCCGTCCGACACCCGGGCGTGAGCCCCTCGGCGGGCTCCGGGGAGCTGGCCGGCCTCGCGGCGCGTCAGACGTCGCGCAGGGCGCCGGCGAGCGCGGAGATCACGTGCGGCGGGTGGGTCGAGCCGGGGAAGTAGGCGCAGACCCGATCGGCGATGTCGCCGAACCGGCGGCCGATCTCGGCTGCGCACTCGACGGGCGTCCCGACGACGGCGAGCGTGCGCAGCATGTCCTCGTCGACGAGATCGATCATCGCGGCGATGTCGCCGGTCTTGGAGAGCGTGTTGAGCTCGGGCTGGAGGTCTCCCCACCCCTCGACCTCGAGCACCGAACGGTAGGCCGGGGTCGAGCCGTAGAACGCCAGCAGTCCCCGGACGCCGAGCGTGGCGGCCTCGATCGCCTCGGGCGTCTCGCCTGTGGCGACGATCGCCTGGGGGTACAGGTCGATCCGCTCCCGACCGGCCCGCGCCAGCCCCTCGGCGACGGCCGGAAGGGTGCGCTCCCGTACGTGGCGATGGCTGTGGAACGGCATCACCAGCAGACCGTCGGCGACCTCCGCCGCAGTACGCGTCATCACCGGCCCCAGGGCGCCGAGCAGCACCGGCGGGACGCCGTAGGGGTTGGGACCGGGCACGAAGGTCGGCGGCATCAACGTGTGACGGGTGAACTCGCCGCGGAAGTCGAGTCGGGTGCCGTCCTGCCAGGACGCGAGGATCGCTTTGACCGCCAGCACCGTCTCGCGCATCCGAGCAGCGGGCCGGCTCCAGGTCGACCCGTAGCGGTTCTCGATGTGCGGGCGGATCTGCGACCCGAGACCGAGGCGGAACCGCCCGCCTGAGAGCAGGTGCAGGTCGTAGGCCAGGTTGGCCAGGTGCATCGGACTGCGGGGCAGGGCGATCGCGACGTTCGTCATCAGGTCGGTCGGCGGTACGTCGGAGGAGCCCGCCGCGACGATGAGAGGCGCGAAGACGTCGTGCGGCCCCTCGAAGGTGAAGAGGCCGTCGACCCCGGCCGCGATCAGGGCGCGGGCGCGTTCGGCGGCTTGATCGGGGCGTCCGTCCAACTGCACGTCGAGCTTCATCGGCGCCACCCTCTCACCGTCGTCCTTCCTCCGCGCCCACCCCACGCTGACCCGTCGGCATTTGCTGACCGATCAGCGGCCGCCCGCGACATCGAGGTGGGTGCCGGTCGTGTACGACGACTCCTCCCCCAGCAGCCAGGCGATCGCACGAGCGACCTCCTCGGGTGCTCCGGCGCGGCCCAGCGGGATGCCCGGCGCCATCCTCTCCACCCGGCCCGCCTGGCCGTTGCGGTCGTGGATCTCGGTGTCGATCAGGCCCAGCCGGACGCTGTTGACGCGGATCCCGCGGTCGGCGACCTCGCGGGCGAGGCCGGTGGTGATCGTGTCGACCGCGGCCTTGGACGCCGCGTAGTCGACGTACTCCCCGGGCGATCCCAGCACCGCGGCGCGCGAGGAGACGTTGACGATCGATCCCCCGACGCCGCCGCGATCGGTCGCCATCCGACGCACCGCCTCGCGCGAGCAGAGCAGCACCCCGAGCACGTTGACCTCGAGAACGCGACGCATGCGCTCGCCGTCCAGATCGGCGAGCGGTCCGGTCGGCGCGACGATGCCGGCGTTGTTCACCAGTGCCCGCAGAGCACCGGCCTCCCCAGGCACGTCCGCGAACAGCCCGCGGACGTCCTCCTCGCTGCTGACGTCGACCCGCACGGCCCCTGCCCACGCCCCGAGGTCGCGGCAGTCGCCGACGACCGTGGCCGCGGCGGCCTCCTCGGCCCGGAAGGTCAGCAGCACGTTCCACCCCCGGCGCGCCAGTTCGCGCGCCGTCGCGGCGCCGACGCCACGGCTGCCACCGGTGATGACGGCCAGGTCGCGGGTCATGGGCGGCAGCGTAGTGGCCCATGGCATCGACATCTGTCAATATAGACGGGTGTCGAATTCATTCGGGGCTGACCCGACCGCACCCCACGCCGTGGCCCGGTGCTCATCACTGCTCACCGAGCCGATGTCGGCCGAGACGGCGGGTGGCGTGGCACCCGTCCTCAAGGCGCTCGCCGACCCGGTCCGACTCCGGCTGCTCTCACTGATCGCCTCGCACGCCGACGGCGAGGCGTGCGTGTGCGACCTGAACGACGCGTTCGACCTGAGCCAGCCGACCATCAGCCACCACCTGAAGGTGCTTCACGAGGCCGGGCTCGTCGATCGCAGCAAGCGCGGCGTCTGGGTCTACTACGCCGCTCGACGCGATGTGCTCGCCGATCTCTGCGCGTTGCTGGGATCGGTCGCCCGATGAGCACGACGGCGCAGCGGTGCCTGGCCGAGCTGGTGGGTACGGGTCTCCTCGTGGCGACCGTCGTCGGCTCGGGGATCTCGGCGACCCGGCTGACCGACGACGTCGGCCTCCAACTGCTGGTCAACAGTCTCGCGACCGGAGCGGTGCTGGTGGCACTGATCCTGGCCCTGCGACCGGTCTCGGCGGCCTTCAACCCGGTGATCACGGTGGTCGAACTGGCGCTGCATCGCCTCGACGCACGTCAGGCCATCGCGCTGATCGCCTCCCAGGTGGCCGGGGGGATCCTCGGCACGCTGGTGGCGAACCTGATGTTCGAACTCGACGTCGTCAGCGTCGCGGGCACCGACCGCACCGGCGCGGGCCTGTGGCTCGGCGAGGTGGTCGCGACCTCCGGCCTGGTGCTCGTCGTCCTCGGCACGGGACACCGATGGGCTTCTCCGCCCGCGCCCGAGTCGGCTGCGCCCGGTGACGTCCCCGTGGCGCTCGCCGTCGGCGGCTACATCACGGCGGCGTACTGGTTCACGAGCAGCACCAGCTTCGCCAACCCCGCGGTCACGGTCGCGCGCACCCTGTCGGACACCTTCACCGGGATCTCACCAGCATCGGCACCGATGTTCATCGGCATGCAACTGCTCGGCGGTGTGCTGGCCCTGGCGCTGTGCCGCGCTCTGAGCAGCGCGCACGACGACCACCCCGTCACCGACCCGGCCGACGAACCTCAGGAGCTCCGATGACCAGCAGCACTCGTCCTGCCGTCCTCTTCGTGTGCGTGCACAACGCGGGGCGCTCCCAGATGGCTGCGGGCTACCTGCGGCACCTCGCCGGAGATCGCATCGAGGTCCGGTCGGCCGGGTCGATGCCCGCGGACCAGATCAATCCGACGGCGGTCGCGGCGATGCTCGAGGAGGGCATCGACCTCGGCGCCGCCCAGCCACGCGTACTGAGCGCGGACGACGTGGCCGCCAGCGACGTCGTCGTGACGATGGGGTGCGGCGACGCGTGCCCGTACTACCCCGGCACCCGCTACGAGGACTGGACGTTGGAGGATCCCGCCGGCCAAGACCTGGCGGCGGTCCGCGCGATCCGGGACCAGACCCGCAGCCGCGTGGTGGCGCTGATCGCGAGCCTGGATCGGTGACCGGCGACCCCGGCAGGCGCCCGGCCGGGCACCGCCCGTCGACCACCCAGCCGCCCCTCGCCCGCCACCTCGGAACCGCGGACGCCGTCACGATCGGCCTCGGCTCGATGGTGGGAGCCGGGGTGTTCGCGGTGTTCGCGCCGGCGGCCGAGGTAGCGGGCTCGGCCCTGCTGATCGGACTCGTGGTCGCGGCGGCGATCGCCTACGCGAATGCGACGTCGTCGGCGCAGCTGGCGGCCCAGTACCCGTCGTCGGGCGGCACCTACGTCTACGGCCGCGAGCGGCTGAGCCCGGGCTGGGGGTTCGCGGCGGGGTGGGGCTTCGTGATCGGCAAGACGGCCAGCTGCGCGGCGATGGCGCTGACCTTCGCCGCCTACGCCGCACCCGACGGATGGCACCGCCCGACGGCGGTCGGCGCGATGATCGTGATCTCGGCGATCACCTACCGCGGCGTCACGCGCACCGCGCGAGCCACCCGCGTCATCCTGGCCGTCTCGTTGACGGCCCTGGTCGTCGTCGCGCTGGCCGGGCTGATCGGCACCGGGCCCGACGTCGCCCGGGTCGCTCCGCTCGCCGACGCTGGCGAGGTCGGTTGGTACGCCGTGCTGCAGTCGGCGGGCCTGCTCTTCTTCGCCTTCGCCGGCTACGCGCGGATCGCGACCCTGGGCGAGGAGGTGCGCGATCCTGCACGCACCATTCCACGGGCCGTGCAGATCGCCCTGGCACTCGCCGTCGCGATCTACGCCCTGATGGCACTCACAGTGCTGCTCGCCCTGGGCGCGGGAGCCACCGCCGGTTCACCGGCGCCGCTCGCCGTCGTCGTGGAGACGAGCGGCTGGTCGTGGGCCGAGCCGCTCGTGCGTCTCGGCGCCTGTGCCGCTGCCCTCGGCGCGCTGCTCGGCCTGTGCCTCGGCGTCAGCCGCACCACGCTGGCGATGGCCCGCGACGGCGAGCTTCCGCGCTGGCTGGCCGCTGTCCACCCGCGTCACCTGGTGCCGCACCGCGCCGAGCTCGCACTCACCGCCGTCGTGTGCGGTCTCGTGCTCGTGGTCGACCTGCGCAGCGTGATCGGTTTCTCCTCGTTCGGGGTGCTCTTCTACTACCTCGTCGCCAATCTCGCCGCCCACACCCAGCAGCGCGACGCGCGCCGGTTCCCGCGGGCACTGCAGGTGTTCGGCGCGGTCGGCTGCGTGGTGCTGATGGCGACGCTGCCCGCCGTCTCGGTCGCGGTCGGCGGCGGCGTCCTAGCGCTGGGACTCTCCTGGCGAGTGGTGCGCCTGCGCTGGGTTCGGCCCTAGCTGTCACCGCGTGCGACGACGACCGGCCTCGGTGCCGCGCGATGGAGACGCACCAGCGAGCGGCGGGCACCGTGGGAGGCTTGGCGACGTGGATGAGTCGAACCCGAGCACCGAGCGGGCCGAGCGCATGGCGAGCTGGTTGGAGGGGCTCGGGCTCGCCGAGCAACTCGCCACCGCCGGCCTCCCGACCTTCACCCGCGACGACGACGGCGTCGCGCGCTGGCTCGACCCCCGCACCGGTGCGGCCCTCGACGCCGACCGGCTCGCCGAACTCGAGACCCAGCTGCGCCGCGACGGCGACGAGGCCGAACACGCCGTCCCCGTCGCCTTGGTGCAACTGCGGCACCTCGCGCGGGTGCGAGCGGCGCTGCTCGACAGCCCCACGCACGACTACGCGAGCCTGGCCGCGGTCCGCGGGGCGAGCGAGAACGCCACCCGGTTCGCCGTCCACAAGGCCGCCGAGCGTTCGGCGCTCCTGGTGATCTCGCACCAGTCGTCGCGCTCGGGCACCACCTCGGTGCTCGTGCCCGCCTTCCAGCTCGACGCGGCCGGCGAGCTCCGGGCGGAGCTGGCGGCGGTGCTCGAGCCGCTGCTGTCCGTCGGAACCGACCCGTGGAAGGTGTGGGCCTGGCTGACCCAGCCCGCCGCACTGCTCGGCGGCGCCGTCCCGCACGAGGCCGCTCGCGACCCCGAGGAGTTGCCGATCGTGCGCCACGCGGCCGTGCGGCTGGCCGAACGGGCGCGAGCGAACCTCGCCGGGTGAGGCCGATCGATTCGACGGCCCGATAGTTCAGGACCGACGGGTCAGACCGTCGACCAGCGACCACTGGGCGAACGCGTAGCTGCTGAGAACGAGGCCCTCGGCGAGCGCCCGCGACGCGTGACTACGCAACAGCAGTTCGCGCATCAGGATCGTGGAGTCGGAGGCGAGGAAGCTGGCCCCGCCACGAGCGACTACCGGATCCTGCGAACTCATCGCCGTGGCCGCCATGGCGGCGAGCAGCGCGCCATAGCCGGCGATCATCGGGTCGACGGCGCTGCGGCGGGCCCGTGCGTCGAGCGACGCCAACGCGCCCATCCAGACGGCGACCGGCACGGCGACCCGGGTGGCCGGCGTGATGCCGGCACGCCGCATCGCCACGAGGTAGGCGCCCTGCTGGACGGCGAACGCCGCGGCACCTCGACGCAGACGACGGCGCGCGGCGGCGTCGTCCTCGGGGGAGGCGGGCGGCAGCAGCGCGACGTCGCCGACCCAGGCGGCCGCCAGGGCGACCCGCAGGAGGGGTGGCGACGGCCGGGCCTGCAGCACCGGCATCAGCAGCGACTTGCTCACCATCAGCGGACGCCGACGCTCGAGCGCTCCCGCGAGGGCCGTGGCGACGGCGGTCGCGGCGTAGGTGGCACGCACCGAGGGTGACCTCATGGGCTCATCCTGTCCGACCCGACGGGCGAAGGGTGGTCCTGGAGCGGAGAGGACCACGGGCCGTCGTCGACGAGGACTGACCTACGATCGCGGAAGGGCCCGGTCAGGCGGCCCGTCACGGGAGGTGCGCACCATCAGCGGTGAGTTCGCCGACGCGGCAACCGGCCCGGGCTCGCCGACCACGGCGGGCGACCGCCGTCTCCTCGGCACCCTCGCCCTGATCACCACGGTGACGGCCGTGGTCAGCAGCCTCGGCGCACCGCTGGTGCCCGAGATCGCCGCGACCTTCGACGTCCCGCTGGTCTCCGCGCAATGGGCGCTGACAGCGACCCTGCTGGTCGGCGCGGTCTGCGCCCCGCTGCTGGGCCGCTGGGGCAGTGGACCGTGGCGCCGCCCCGTGATGCTCGGCGGGCTGGGTGCGGTGCTGCTCGGCACGGTGCTCTCCGCGATCTCGGCCGCGGTGGGCGAGGGCTTCGGCCTGATGGTGGCGGGCCGCGCGCTCCAGGGCATCGGGCTGGGCCTCGTGCCTCTCGCCCTCGCCGTCACCCGCGACTCCTGGGTCGGCGAGGAGCTGTCGTCGATCGTGGCGCTGCTCTCGGTGACCACCGTCGCCGGTGCGGGGTTGGGCTACCCGGTGACGGCGTCGGTCGCCGAGCACCTCGGCCTGGCCGGCGCCTACTGGTTCGGCACGCTGCTCGTGGCGTGCACGCTCCTCGCGGCGTGGCGGGACATCCCGGCCGCCTCGAGTGACGAGCGTCCGCGGGTCGACCTGGTCGGGGCTGGCCTGCTCTCCGTCGGCATGGTCGGCGTGCTGCTCGCCGTCAGCCAGGGCGAGCGGTGGGGCTGGCTCTCCTCCGTCGTGCTCACGCTGGGGTTCGGCGGGTTGCTCGTCGTCTTCGCCTGGGCGCGGTGGACCTGGCGCCGCGCCCATCCGCTCGTCGATCTGCGCCTGGCGGTCCGGCCCGGCGTCGGCGGCCCGAACCTGGTCGCCAGCTGCGCCGGAGTGGGCATGTACGGGCTGCTCACCCTGGTGGTGCTCATCGTGCAGTCCGACGGCGGCGGACCGACGACCGGCTTCGGGCTCGGCCTCGGTGTCTCCGCGGCCGGGCTCGTGCTGTTGCCCTACGCCGTCCTGTCGGTCCTGGGGGCGCGAGTGGCGCGCGCCGTGGCGGCGTGGGTGGGCACCCAGGTGCTGCTGCCGATCGGTTGCACCGTGTTCGCCTCGTCGCTGCTGTTCTTGATGCTGTGGCACGACGCGTTGTGGCAGGTGCTGGTGGCCATGGGCATCGGAGGCCTGGGCAGCGGCTTCACCTTCTCCTCCCTCGCCGTCCTCATCGTGCCTCGGGTGCCGGTCGCCGAGACCGGCAGCGCGATGGCCTTCAACCAGCTGCTGCGCTATCTCGGCTTCTCCGTCGGCTCGGCGCTGTCGGTCGCGCTCCTCGACCTCTTCGGCGCGGACGACCAGGCGCTGCGCCACACCCTCGCGATCCTGGCCGCCGTGTGCTTCGCCGCCGGGCTCGCCGTCGCAGTGCCCGCAGTGACGCGGGGACGCCCCCGCGCGCGCCGTCGCCGGCCCACCCCCTGACGGCGTCGGGCGTTCGGGTCCGGCGAGGGCACGGCGGCGGCTACAGTCCCCCCGTGCAGAATCGGGTGGCCTTCCTCGACGGTGTGCGCGGTATCGCCATCGGAGCCGTGCTGATGACGCACTGGGTCGACCCGATCGCCGGCTTCGGCTACGGCGGCCTCATCGGCGTCGACGTGTTCTTCGTCCTCAGCGGCTTCGTGATCACCACGATCCTCTGGCGCGCCACGATGACCACCCCGGCCGCCGACGTCGTGCAGTTCCTGCGTCGACGCGTCCGGCGGCTCTACCCGGCGCTGGTCGGCGTCGTCGTCGTGGCGACGGCGCTCGTGCTCCTCGTGCCCGACGCCGAGCCGGAGTCGGACGCGACGGCCCTGACCAACGGTCTGCTCACCCTCACCCAGCTGTCGTGGCTGCCCTGGATGGGTGGCGAGGCACCGCTCCCGTTCGGGGTCACCTGGTCGCTGGGTGCGGAGTGGATGTTCTACCTGGTGTGGCCCTGGCTGGTCTGGCGCGCCCGCAAGGCCGGCGTCGCACCCGGTCGCGCGGCTCGGATCGCCTTCGTCGGCGGCGTCGTGCTCTACCTCGCGATGCTGTGGATCCCGGCCGAGGCGTTCTACTACGCCCCGTTCCCCCGGTTCGGTGAGCTGATGGTCGGGGGCTCGGTGGCGCTCGCTGTCGCGGCGGCTCGCGACGCCGGCACGACGCTGCGACCGATCCCGACGTCGTTCGCCTGGGCGGTGACGATCGCGGTCGCGGCCTACGTGCTCGTGGTCCCGTACGCCTTCGACACCTGGGCGGTGCGCCTGGTCGGGATCCCGCTCGCCACCCTCGGCACCGCGACACTGTTGTGGTGGCACTACGCCGGCGGGAGCGGGGCTCTGGAGCGCGTGATGACCTGGGCACCCCTCGTCGCGCTGGGGCAGATCAGCTACAGCCTGTACCTGTGGCACGCGGTGCCCGCCGCATTCCTCGACGTCGACGTCCCCGGCGTGCCGGGCAGCGTCACCGGCGTCGGACTCCTCGTGCTGAGCTGCGGTGCGACGTGGCTCAGCTACATCTGGCTCGAGCGACCCTTCACCGGATCGCAGGCCTCGACACTGAGCCCGGACGCCGCATCCGCCCGCTAGTGCCGCGCGCGCGGGCGCGTCACCACGGCAGCGACGACCCCTCCGAGGGCACCGAAGAGGTGGCCCTGCCAGGAGATGCCCGGCTCGCCCGGTAGGACGCCCCACAGCAGGCTGCCGTAGACGACGAACACCGCCACGCCCAGCGCGATCTCACCGACGTGGCGGGCGAGGAACCCGCGGATCATCACGAGGACGAGCCAGCCGAAGACCAGACCGGACGCGCCGATGTGGTTGGTGTGGGCAGGCCCGAGGAGCCACACCCCGACGCCGCAGAACACCCAGATCACGGCGGTGGCGATCAGTCCGCGACGCAGACCGGTCACCAGGACGAGGAAGCCCAGCACCAGGGCGGGCACGGAGTTGGCCTCCAGATGCGTCCAGCCGCTGTGCAGGAGCGGCGCGACCACGATGCCGAGCAGGCCCTCGTCGGTGCGCGGGCGGACGCCGTACTGGTCGAGCCGGTGCGACGCGACGGTGTCGACGACCTCGATCGCCCACAGCACGACGACGAACCCGACGACGGTCGCGCCGGCCGTCTGCCACGTCGGGCGGGTGGCGTGCGGCCCGCCCGCGCGTCGGGTCACGCCGCCCAGCGTCCGATCACCTCGGCCACCCGGTGCACCTGCTCGACGTCGGAACCCGTGGGGATCAGCTGCACCTCGTCGGCCCCGATGTCCTCGAACCGCTGGAGCACCTCGACGAGCTCGGCCGCTGTGCCCGCGAAACCGGTGGTCGGCGCCATCGCGTCGACGAACTCCGCGGGGATCCAGTTCATGTAGTGGCGCAGGTGACGGTGCACCTGGGCCCGCGCGGCACCCGAGGCGCCGTCCTCGTCCAGCGCGAACCAGAAGGACGTCGTCAGGCGCGGCGTGCCGCGGTCGGCCTCGGCCCACGCCGAGCGCGCGAGATCGAAGAGTCCCCCGACGGCGTCGACGTCGAGGTCGAGCGTGACGCCGGCGAGCCCGTCGGCCCAGCCGGCGGCGTTGCGGATCGTCTTGGGGCCGAGCGTGCCGACCAGGATCGGCGGGCCGCCGTCCTGCACCGGTGCCGGACCGACCGGACGGGTGGCGCCGGTGACGTTCTCGCCTGCCCAGACGCGCCGCATCGTCGCTACCCGCTCGGCCATCTGGCGCATGGTCTGGGTGGCGGGGTCCGCGCCGGCAGCGCGGTAGTCCTCCTCGCGTCCGCCGACACCCACCCCCACGGTGAGACGGCCGCGGCACAGCTGGTCGCCCGTGGCCAGCGACTTGGCCAGGAGCACCGGATCGTGCAGCTGCGGCACGATGACCGTGGTCACCAGGCGGACCCGCGACGTCCACGACGAGACGGCGCCGAGCAGCGTCAGGGTCTCGGGATTGTCGAAGGCCATCCGCTCGCCGAAGGAGAGGGCGGAGAACGGTCCCTCGTCGCTCGCGCGGGCCCACGCCTCCAGCGTCTCGGGGCCACGTGCCCACACGTCGGGTTCCATCACCGGGAGCGTCATGCCGATCTGCATGCGCACACCTTGGCAGATGGCGCGTTCGGTCTCGTCCGTGCGGGCACCTGCGTCCGACGACACGGGGTGGGGTCCGCGGCGGCAGCCGTCGCTACAGTCCGAGCGTGAGCTCGCGTGTGCGTTGTCTGTGGGGAGCCGAGGCCGGCCGCGACCTGTCGCACGACGACGTCGCCGACCTCTACCGCTGGCCCGAGGAGGGCCGCTGGGTCCGGGCGATGATGGTCACGACCTTGGACGGCGCGGCGGCAGGGCCCGACGGACTCAGCGGATCGATCTCCTCGGAGGCGGACAAGGCGGTCTTCGACGCCGTCCGTCGCTTCGCCGACGCCGTGCTGATCGGCGCCGGGACGCTCCGCGCCGAGCGGTACCGGCCGATGCGGGCCCAGGACGCCGATGCCGAGCGTCGTCGCGCTGCCGGTCAGCTGCCCGCCCCGACGCTCGTCGTCGTCAGCGGCTCGCTGGACCTGCCGTGGAGCGAGCCGGTGTTCGCGGAGTCGGCCCAGACGCCGATCGTCGTGACCGGCACCGACGCCGATCCGATGCAGGTCGCCTGGGCCCGTACCCAGTGCGACCTGGAGGTGGTGGACTCCCCGCGCCCCTCGGCCGGCGACGTGGTGGCGGTCCTCGAGCGGCGCGGGCTGCGCCGCATCGTGTGCGAGGGCGGTCCGACGCTGTTGGACGAGTTCGTCCGCACCGGGCTTCTCGACGAGGCGGACATCAGCCTCTCCCCCGGGTTCGCGGGCACCGCCCACTCCCCGAACGGCGTCGGACCGGAGTCGGTCGCATGGTTGAGACTCGAGCACGTGCTCACCGCCGACGACTTCTTGATGATGCGCTACGTCCGGCACGACGCATGATCGACCTCGCGACGCTGGCGGCGCTCGCCACGACGCACGCCGACGAGCTCGCGCGCAGCGTGGAGCCGTTCGTGATGGGCGGGCGCAGCCACGACACGGACGAGCGCCCGATCGTGATGGGTGCGATCAACCTCAGTCGCGACTCCACCTACCGCGAGAGCGTCGCCGTCACCACCGCGTCCGCCATTCGCAAGGGCCGCGTGATGGCGGCCCAGGGCGCGCACCTGATCGACGTCGGCGCTGAGTCGAGCAGGGCCACTGCGGATCGGGTCGATGCCTCCGCCCAGTCGGCCCGGCTGGTGCCGGTCGTGGAGGCCCTGGCGGCCGAGGGACTCTGCGTGTCGGTGGAGGGCTACGACACCGCTGTGGTGAGGGCCGGCCTCACGGCGGGCGCGGCCGTGGTCAACCTGACCGGCAGCACCGACGACGACGCGATCTTCGCGCTCGCGGCCGAGCACGGCGCTTCCGTGGTGCTGTGCCACGTGCTGGGCACGCATGCGCGCGCGCTCGACGGTTCCGACGTCGACGCAGACCCGGTTCCAGGCATGCTCGACCGGTTCGGCCCCCGCATCGCACGCGCCCGCGAGCTCGGTGTACCGGGCATCGCCATCGACCCCGGTCTCGGGTTCGGGTTCCGGCTCGGCGACCAGCGTGCGCGTGCGCGCTACCAGGCCGCCACGCTGCTGCAGACGTTCCGGCTCCGCTCGCTCGGCGTGCCGGTCTGCCACGCGATGCCGCATGCGTTCGACCTCTTCGAGGATCAGTTCCGGACCGCCGAGGGCTTCTTCACGGTGCTCGCGCACCTCGGACGCACGGGCATCTACCGCACGCACGAGGTCCCGCACGTCGTCGCCGTGCTCGACGCGCTCGGCGAGCTCGACGCGCTGCCGCTCTAGAGGGCCTGGATCAGCGTCGGGCCCGTCGCCAGACGGGCAGCAGGCGGTCGACCGCGGCGCTCACCTCTGCCGGGGCGTCGGCGAACACGCCGTCGACGCCGGCGGCGAGGAAGAAGCGCACCTCGGCGGCTTGGTCGCCGTTGGCGCGAAGGTCATCGCCCTGTCGGAACTGCGGCAGGAGCAGCGCGTTCTCCGGTGCGATCATCCGCACGAAGAGCGCCAGGCCCTCCTCGTGGGCCGCGGTGACGGCGTCGCGCACCGGATAGCGCACGAAGAGGTCGATGTCGGCGACCACCAGGTCGATCTTGGAGGGCAGCGCGCGCAGGGACTCACCCGATATCCCGCCCTCGAGAACTTCCTCGGTCACCTGGAAGGCGGTCGCGACCGACGCCGGCAGGGAGTCGGCGAGAGCAGTGACGGTGCGGGTGTCGTCGGTCTGGACGAGGACCCGGCCCGGTTCCTCGGCCAGCGGGGAGTCCTTCAGGAGCGCGGTGAGCAGCGGCTCGATCGGCTGGCCCAGACCTCGCACGTACTCGGTGTCGCGCGGCTCGATGACCACGCCGATGTCGCGACCGCTCTCGCGCGAGAGCCGGCGCACCAGGTCGAGCACGTCCTCCAGGCGGAGGATCTGCTCGCGGTCGTCGCGCTGCTGGGCGGCGCGCCGGTAGTCGCCGAGGGAGGAGCGGCTGCGCAGCTTGGAGAGCTCGCGCCAGGTGAAGTCCTCGGCGAACCAGCCCTTGACCTCGCGGCCGTTGACGACGCGGGTCGTCCGACGGCCCTTGAAGGCGGATCGGGAGGCGATGTCGGTGGAGATCGCCAGGTCGCCGTCGTAGCGGGCGAGCAGGACGCCGTCCTTGGTCATCACGGTCGCGACGTCGACGAAGTCGGCGCCGCCCTCGACAGCGGCCCGGTAGCCACCTTCGGTGTAGTCCGGCCAGGTGGCCCACGCGCCCCGGTGGCCCACGACGATCGGGCGGTTGCGCTGGAACTCCTCGGTGAGGTCGCGCCGGTCCGTCGCTCCGGGCGACGCGATGGCGACGTCGGTCTCCAAGCCGCTGACCGGCCCGGAGGCGGGGTCGTCGCCGCGGCCGCCGAGCACGATTCCTGCCGCGACCATGCCGATCGACACCAGGCAGATCGCTGCCGCGAGTAGCGCCTTCCTCACCGATTCTCCTCTCGTGTCGCCCCCGGTCGTTGCCGGGCGGCGGCGTGCGACGTCACCGCGACGGCGTCGCCGTCCGGTGCGCCACCACGTCGTGGCTCAGGTTTCCCCGTGATCCCAGCGTGGGCTCAGTACGCTCCGCGAGATCCGAGGACAGCGCCGAAGGTACGCCACAGGATGATCAAGTCCTGCACGATGGACCAGTTGTCCACGTAGAACAGGTCGAGCCGCATGGCCTCTTCGGCCGACAGCTCGCTGCGTCCCGAGACCTGCCACAGGCCGGTGAGCCCGGGCTTGATCAGGTGCCGACGCTGCATCGAGCCGCTGTAGGCGGCCACCTCGGCCACACTCAGCGGACGAGGTCCGACCAGGCTCATCTCGCCGCGCAGCACGTTGAACAGCTGCGGCAGCTCGTCGAGCGAGAGCCGGCGCAGCCAGCGTCCTGGCCGGGTGATCCGCGGGTCGTCGGCGAGCTTGAAGTAGAACAGGCTGATGCCGTTCGCCTCGGCCAGCTCGGCCCGCAGGTCGTCGGCGTTGGTCACCATCGTGCGGAACTTCAGGCACCCGAAGACCGAGCCGTCCCGGCCGACGCGGTCCTGGCGGTAGAGCACCGGGCCCCCGTCGTGGAAGCGCACACGAGCCGCGATGAGCAACATCAGTGGCGCGATCGCGACGATCAGGCCGAGGGTGACCACGACGTCGAAGATGCGCTTGAGGCGCCGGGTCGCGGCGAGGCCGCGGGTCTTCTCCAGGTGGATCAGCGGAAGGCCGCCGACCGGGCGGACGCGCACCCGCTCGTGGGAGATGTCTGCCACGCGGGGCGCCACGACCAGGGAGACGTCGTGCTCCTCCAGCTCCCACACCATCTCGCGCAGCTGCTGGCTGGAGGAGATCGAGGTGTCGGCGAGGAAGAGCACATCGGCGCCGACGAGGTCGATGGCGGCACGCGGGGACTCCACGGCACCGACCACCGGGATGCCGCGCGGCGTCGTCGCCCCGATGCCTCCCGGCGTGAGCGCCCCGCAGATCTCGTAACCGAGCCAGGCCTGGCGCTCGAGGATCTCGGCGATCTCGTCGATGTGCTGCGCGACACCGGAGAGGAGCACGCGGGAGGTCAGGCGGTTGCGGCGGTGCGCCCGGTGGAGCGCACGGCGCATCGACAGCCGGCCGACCAACAGGCACGGCAGCCCGACCACCACCGTGATCGCCACGAACGAGCGCGAGAGCGTGAAGCCGGCGAAGTAGCAGGCGATCGAGACCGCGGCGACGTTGGCCGCCGTGGCTCGCGCGACCCGCTTGAACTCGTCGCTGCCGACAGTGAGGACGTGCGGCTCGTAGGCGCCGCAGGTGCGCAGTGCGACCACCCAGCCGAGGCCGAAGACGATCGCTGCCGCCCAGAGCGACATGCTGGCCGTCTCGCTGCCCCAGATCGGGGCGAGCAGGTCGCGCGCCATCAGGGCGACGGCGCAGACGAGGGCGACGATCCCCAGGTCGAGCAGGGCGAGGCCCCGCACGATGAGGCGTTGTGCCGCCCTTCCGCGGGCGCGCTCGGGTGCGACGATCACCTCGGTCGCCATTGCTGCAGTTGCTGCCATCGGGCCCTCCTCCCCGTTCTCCCCACGGGCGTCTCCGAATAGACACGACTTCAACGACTCATCAACAGAACAGTTACGCGCCGACTACGAGCCAACTTTCGGACCGACGGCCTAGGTAGATGTGACTAGACGGACCGCGCTCCGGAGCCGATGCCGCGGTGATCGCCGCTCGACAGAATCGGTCACGTGCTGACGTTGTGGCTGGTCATCGGACTCGCGACCTGGACGGCACTGTCACTTCCGGTGGCAGTCGCCCTCGGTCGCGGGTTGGGCGCATCCGGTTGGGAGCCCGGATCGCGTCGCAGCGACTACCACCTCGCCGTCTAGCACGACTGCGAGCGGCCCCGCCGACGGCCGGAGGGAGGTCGTCGGCGGCGTCGTCGCATCTCGCTACGCTCGTGAGCATGAAGGTGCTCATCACCGGCGGAGCCGGATACATCGGGTCGACCACCGCCAAGGCGCTCGAGTCGGCCGGGCACACGCCCGTGATCCTGGACTCCCTGCTGTCCGGCCCGCGGGCCTTCGTCCGCGACCGCATCTTCTACGAGGGCGACATCGCCGACCGTGCACTGATCGAGCGCATCGCGACCGAGCACCCCGACATCGACGCCACCATCCACATGGCGGCGCGGATCGTGGTGCCGGAGTCGATGGAGCTGCCCTACGAGTACTACCGCGACAACGTCGCGAAGTCACTCGAGCTCTTCGACCAGCTGACGACGCTCGGGCTCCACCGGGTGCTGTTCTCCTCCTCAGCGTCGCTGTACGCGGTCAAGGAGGGCTTCGAGGTCACCGAGGCCGATCCCCTCGCCCCCACCTCGCCCTACGCACGGACCAAGCGGATGATGGAGGAGGCCCTCCAGGACCTCTCCAGCGCCGGCGAGCTCCGCGCGATCATCCTGCGCTACTTCAACCCGATCGGGTCCGACCCGGACCTGGAGTCGGGCATCTACGTCAAGGAGCCGAGCCATGTGCTGGGACAGCTCGTGCTCGCCGCGCGCGGGCTCAAGCCGGCCTTCACCATCACCGGCACCGAGCACCCCACCCGCGACGGCACCGGCATCCGCGACTACATCCATGTCTGGGACCTCGCCCGCGCCCACGTGCGCGCCGTCGAGCGGTTCGACGACGTCCTGGCATCGGCCGGGGCGCCCTCCGCCGTCCTCAACATCGGCACGGGTTCCGGGGTGACGGTCCGCGAGCTCGTCGCGTCCTTCGAGCGCGTGTTCGGTCGCGCGGTGCCCCTGGCCGAGGCGCCGCCGCGACCCGGCGACGCCGTGGGAGCGTTCGCCAACGTCGACCGTGCCCGCGAGCTGCTCGACTGGCAGACCGAGCTCACCATCGACGACGCGATCGGCTCCGCCCTCGCCTGGGCCGACCGACGTCTCGAGATCCTCGGCTACGAGTAGCGCCGCGGGGCGGCAGAGCGAGCCCCCCGACGAGCTGGCGCGATCGCGTTCCTACGGCATCGAGGCGCTCGGCGTCGGCAGCCGGGGCCCCGGCGTCCTGTGAGCCCCGGTACTCCGCCCGGCGCCCGCCCGACAGGGGCCGGGCGATCGTCGCCATCCCGAGCAGCAGGCCGAAGTAGATCCAGACGTAGCGCAGGTTCTGCAGGTTCAGCGTCATCATCTGGCTGGTGATCGCCACGAGGCCGGCGATGAGCGCCCATCGCGAGCTGCGGGAGATCGAGTCGATGGAGAAGACGTACTTCACCACCCACGCGATGAGGAACACGAACAACACGAACCCGATCAGCCCGAAGCTCACCAGGAAGAACAGGAACGAGTTGTGGGTCACATAGCCCACACCGGTCGACTTCAGCGTGCGGATCGATTCACCTGAGAAGCGTTCGAACTGACCAGGACCGATGCCCCAGAGCGGCGACTCGGCCCACTTCTCCACGGCCAGACGCCACAGCGCGAAGCGCGGGTCCTCCTCCACCGAGCGGGTGTCGGTGGCCGAGAAGAGCCGGTCCAGGCCGAGGATCTGGACTCCCGAGTCCCGCTGTCCGAGCAGCCAGGCGCCGGCCAGGGTGAGCAGACCACCGAGGATCGTGATGGCGATGCGCAGACGCGCCGAGTTGATGACGACGACCGAGAAGACCACGAGCAGGCCCAGCGAGAGCAGACCACCGCGCGACCCGGTCATCACGACGCCGCCGACGATCAGCAAGGCTTGCGCCGGCAGGACCGGCGAGGGCCGCTCGAGAGCCAGGAAGATCACGATGGCCAGCGAGACCAGCAGGTAGCCCGCGTAGAGGTTGGCGTCACCGAAGTAGCCGTAGGAGCGGAATCCGTCGCTGGGCACGACCGTGATCGCACCCGTCACGCCCATGAGCGATCCGACCGAGAGCACCGTCGCGGTCCACGCCCACAGGCGCAGCGCCCGGACGGCGGCGTCCCAGCCCGACCGTCGGACGACGGCTGCGACGACCACCATGTAGACCAGGCAGATGGCCAGCTTGAAGAGATCGGCGACCGCGCGGGCCAGCAGGAAGTCGGGGCTGAAGACCGTCCAGAGCACCGTCGTCGCGGCGCCGGTCAGCCCGCTGAGGATCAGCAGCGGCAGGGCGATCGGAATCGGCTCGAACTCGCGCCGGTCGTACTTGTGGATGGCGTAGCCGATCGCCATGGCACCGATGAAGAACGGCATCAGGGCGTCCGAGCTGCCCACGGTGAGCGCGCCGCCGATCGGCGAGAGCATGTAGAACATGAAGGGACACGAGACGACGATCGTGTCCACGATGTTGCGGCAGAACGGCGCCGAGACGATCAGCGCAACGCCACCCGCGAGCATGCCGTCGGGCGAGACTCCGCCGCGGCTGAGCGCGATCGACCGCGCGACGAGCCAGGTGAGGATCAGCAGCACGCCGAGCACACAGCTGGCGACAGCCAGCATCCAGCGTCCGTCGGAGGCCGGCGCGTCGTCGTCCGGCGATGTGCGGGAGCGGGGTGGCAGCGCCAGAGCGGTCATCGGCTTCCCTCCTCGTTCGGTCCGGCGAGAACACCTTGCGCCCGGAGCGGCGCGACACAGAAATCGGTGGCGGCCACCAGTTCGCGTTCCTGCTGCTCGGCCGACACGGGGGTCATGAAGTCACCGTAGAGCTGTCCGAGCACCGCCTCCACCTCGCGCGGCACCGGAAGGCTCATCGAACCCACCCGATAGCGCTGCTCGCCGTCGAACCAGGCGGCGCGGAAGGTCTCCCGGGCACCGTAGGCGCCACACGAATTGACCAGATGGTCGCGGCTGCCCGAGGCCTGCAGGCGCCGGAAGACACCGCGCAACGCCGCGGCAGGCACCGGCGCCAGCAGCGTGCGGAGGGCCGTGGTGAGCATCCGCTTCCGCGCGCTGTAGTGCCGGCGCTCGGCCAGATCCGCCTGCTTGACGAAGTAGGCGCGGTCGAGCGCTCGCATCAACCGGGTGTAGACCCGCCGACTCCACGGCCGGCGCCACGCGGGGTCGAGCGGGAAGACATCGAGTCGGATCAGCACGTGATGGATCCGGCGGTAGGCCAGCCGCGGGAAGAGGTACTCGTAGCCGGGGGTGTTCTCCGGCGCGACCAGCTCGAAGTCGTCGCCGAGCACAGCGGGCAGCTCGGCCAGCAGCCGGCGGTAGTGCCGGTGCTCCACCCACACGTCGGCGTCGACGTCCCACGGGATCAGGTCGGCGTCGCGGACCGCTCCGATCGCGGTGCCGTACGCCAGGTGGTACGGGATCTGCAGGACGCCGAGCGCCCGGTCGAACTCCGCCATCAGGCCGCGTACCAGCGCCTGGAGCGCCGCGAGGCCCTCGCGGTCGATCTCGGGACCCGTGCTCATCGATCCGCCACCTGTCGTGCGGTGTAGCGCCACAGCCAGAGGGCTCCGAGCGTGTTCGTCACCGCGACGGTCGCGGCGACCGTCGTGGCGTCGCCCAGCGAGGCGGCGATCGCCGCTCCGGCAACCTGCAGTACCGCGAAGCCGAGCGAGAAGTAGCCGACGATGCGCGCGATCTCGGTGGACAGCGCCTGCGCGATCATGCCGATCAGCGAGCCGGCGCCCGTGGCGACCGCCGTGATGCAGGCGATCCGCAGCACGCCGACGGCGTCCTGGTAGTCGTCGCCGATGATCACCGGCAGGAGCGGAGCGCACAGCGCCGTCAGCACCCCGAAGATCGTGACGGGCGCCAGGCCCACGACCAGACCGCGACTGAGCTGACGGCGGGTGATCCCGTGCCGCGCGACCTGCGGGAACGCCGTCCCCGCCGTCGCGAGGGTGACCAGGTTCATGGGCGCCACGAGCCGGGCCGGGAACGCGTAGATGCCGGCGACCTGGGCGCTGACCGCGCCGGCGGCGGCGACGTCGAGGTCACGGAGCTGGACGCCGACGAGGCCCCACCAGTACCCCATCTCGAACGGGAAGCGCTCGGCGAGCTGCGGACGTCCGGGCATCAGCGCACGGGCCCAGGACTCCTGCCCGCGGAACCCGATCAGGTAGGCGAGCACCGCACCGAGCGCGAGGCCCGACGTCCACGACCACAACAGCTCCTCGCCGCTGGCGTCGAGGACCAGCGCGGCGCCCACGACGAGCACGACCGGGAGCCGGCGGGCCACGTAGGAGGGGAGCAGGTCCTGGGAGCGGCCATCGGCGACCGACACGCCGTTCCAGACCTGCGTGGTCTGCTCGGCGACCAGCCAGATCGCGGCCGGCAGGAGCGCGACGACGTACTCGTGGCCGGTGACCGCCCACGCGATCACGCAGAGGACGACCCAGGCGGCGGCGCTGCCCCAGCTGAAGTTGAGTCGGAGCCGGAAGAGGGGAGCCAGGCTGGCGTCGTGCGGGTCGCGGCTGCGCCGGAATTGGATCTGGCGCAGGAGCCCGAAGCCGTTCACCGCGACCACGATCTGCATCACCGTGTTCGCGCCGATGACGAAGGCGAACTGCGCCGGCGGCAACCCGCGCGCGAGCAGGACCAGGATGACGATCTGCAGCACGGCGGCGGTCAGGCGCGCCGTCAGCGACCAGAGCACCTGACGGCGGAAGGTGGCGCCGGAGAGATGGTCGGTCGCGGGCGGCGGGGTGTCGTCGGGGTCCGCTGGGGCCTCGGTGCCACCGACGTCGACCACGCCGTCGGGCCCCTCGACGGTCGACGTGTCGTCACGGTCGTGCTGGCCGATCTCCCAGGACCGGTCTCCGAGCCGGACCCGCAGGCCGCCCCGGATGTGCTCGGGCTGACGCATCGCGGCGTCGGGCGGGGTCAGGTAGTCGGGGCCGTACAGCTCGGTGAGCACCGCGACGGGGCTCTGCGGCGCCGGGTAGGCGCGGCCGCAGAACTCGATCTCCGAGCCCGGCCGGTACCAGTCCTCCTCGAAGGACATCCGGCGGCCGCGCGGCGTGGAGTAGTTGGTGGCCACGAACGGGCCGCGCATCCGGCAGCGGGCCGGCAACCGCACCCACCACGTCCGCAGCCCGATCCACCCTCGCCGGGGCAGGACGAGGGCGGCCAGGACGACCAGCACCTCCACCAGCTTGCGAGCCCGGGAGACCTGAGCCTCGGCGAGCACGTCGCGCACGGTCGTGTAGCGGGCCACGGCGCACAGGTCGAGCGCCCGCGCGCCACGCGACCACGCCTGGCGCAGCCGGTGCGAGCGCGGCCCGCGGTCCAGGACGAAGATGTCGAGAGGCACGTGACGGGTCTCGATCGGCTCTCGCGAGCGCGTCCGACCGACGTGGAGTCGCTCGCTGCCCGTGTGCAGGAGTCGCGGGATCACGGTGATGTGATCGCGGCGGGTCTCCTGCGAGGAGAAGATCACGTCGTCGGGCAGGCCGCCGCGGTCCGAGCCGCCGACGACCGATACGAGGCGCTCGTAGTCGTCGCGGAACATGATCGCGTCGACGTCGTCGTCCCAGGGGATCCATCCGCCCGAGCGTGCCGCGCCGAGCAGGGTCCCCGACGTGACGAAGTAGCCGACGTCGTGGCGACGGCACAGGTCGTCGAGCGTGCCGAGCAGGTACTCGCCCACGTGGTGCGTCGCATCCAGGTAGGTGGCGACCTGGAGGTCGTCGAACGTCGACTCGCTCATCTGGTTCACATCAATCGTGCGCTGGGATGGCACCGGCAGGTGACGGTGCGGCCGAACATGCCGTCGGCGCGGCCAGCGCGCCGACAGCGAACATCACTCCGCCGAACGTCCTCGCCGCGCACGTCGCGCGCCGGCGTCATCACGCGAGGAGGAGACCTGGTCACGGCTTCCGTAGCTGATGTAGGAGCCGTAGGCGGCGTAGCCGCCGTAGCCCCATCGCTCGCGGGAGAGCGGGATGTCGTTGAGCACCACACCGACCGGGACGGCGTTGACCTGGTTGAGGCGCTCCAGGGCGGTCCGCAGCTCAGGACGCTTGGACCGGGCGTGCCGGACGACGAGCAGGGTGGCGTCGACGCCGGCCGAGAGGATCGCCGCGTCGGTCACCGGGAGCAGCGGCGGGGTGTCGATGATGACGATGTCGTACTCGTTCTTGACCTCAGCCATCATCCGCTCCATCGCATGCGTCTGCAGCAGCTCGGCCGGGTTCGGCGGCACGACGCCCGAGGGCAGCAGGTGCAGGCCCGAGTCGGCGTGCTCGACGATCGCGTCGCGGAGGCTGACCTTGCCGAGCAGCACCGTCGTGACACCGATACTGCCGTCGATCCCGAACAGCTCGGCCACCTGCGGACGCCGCAGGTCGCCGTCGACCAGCAGGGTGCGCGCACCGTTGAGGGCCAGCGCGATGGCGAGGTTGGCCGCCGTGGAGGTCTTGCCCTCCTCCTTCATCGAGGAGGTCACCACGATCGACTTGTGCGAGGAGTCGACGTCGACGAACTGCACGTTGGTGCGGAGGACGCGGAAAGCCTCCACCCGTTGGGTGTGCAGATCGTCCTGGGACACCAGGCGACGCTTGGCGTTGGCACCCTCATGAGCGATCGACCCCAGCACGGGCAGGTCCGTGACGCTCTCGAGGTCCTCGGTCGAGGAGATGCTGGTGTCCAGGAGCTCACGCAGGAGCGCGATCGAGACTCCGACGATCAGGCCGAGCATCGCCGCCAGGACTCCGTAGAGGATCGGCTTGGGTGCCACCGGCTGGGCGTTGAAGGTGGCGGAGTCGATCACGGTCACCGTGGTCGGCGGGTTGCTGCCGTCGGCGGGGGTCTCGATGTCGGCCGCCACGGCGACCAGCTGCTCGGCGTAGGACTGCGCGAGTTCCTGCGCTACCGCGGGATCGCTCTCGCGCACCTTCAGCTCGATCACCGAGGTGTCCGGCACGACCGAGGCCTCGACCTTGCCGATGACGTCGGAGAGCGACTCGGTCATGCCGAGCTCGTCGCGCACGCGCTGCGCCACCAGACGGCTCTTCAAGACCTGCACGTAGGTGCCTGCGCGCTGGGCGGAGAGCAGACCGGCGGTGTAAGCCTCGCCGATCTCCGACTGAGCCGACGAGACGATCACGCGCGCACGTGACTCGTAGGTGTCCGAGGCGAACTGGACAGCCGTGGAGATCACGGCTGTGGACACCACCACACACAGCGCGATCAGGACGGCGTGCCGACGAAGCGCGCGCACGTAGCCGCGAAGATTCACAGTTCTCCCATCGATGATGCCAGGCGCCGACCCTCGGGCCCCGGCAACTGAGAGCAGCCTAAGCGCACACGTCCGGCGTGTCCGAGATACCCGCCGCTCAAGATGTTCCGCAGTCGGTTCGCGGCGCCGGTCAGATCGGCTCGTCGGGCCCCTACCTGAGCAGTCACGGCACGAGCTGGTTCCGACGGACGTCGACGACCTGGCCGGTGAGATCGGACACCATCACCTCCAGAGACCGGCGTGCGACGACGTCGGCCTCCAGCAGGGACTCCGGCGGTTCCTCGCCGAAGGCGGCGCTCCGCATGGGTGTCGCGGTGCGCTCGGGGTTCACACAGTTGATCCGTGCGCCGCGCTCGGCCCACTCGGCCGCGACGGCCTGGGTGAGGTTGACGACACCGGCCTTCGCCGAGGAGTAGAGCGCGTAGCCGGCTCGACCCCGGGTGTAGGAGGAGGAGGTGAAGAGCAGCATCGAGCCGCGCGAGGCGAGGAGCGCCTCCCCGAAGGCCTGGGCGATCCACACGGGTGCGAGGTAGTTGACCTCCGTGGCGTGGAAGACCGCCTCCTCGGAGAGCTCGTGCAGCTCGCCGCGCGGCAACACGCCCGCGGCGTTGACGACGAAGTCGATGCGACCCGTCGTCTCCAGAGCGACGTCGCGGGCCGCGGCGACCTCGGCACGGGACTCCACGTGCGTGCCGCTGCCCGAGCGGCTGAACCGGTGGACGTGCGCACCGAAGCCCTCGGCCTGTGCGGCGATCGCCTCGCCGATGCCGTAGGACGCGCCGAACACGGCCATCGTCCGGCCCTCCAGGGCGGCCCGCAGACCGGCGTCGTCGATCGGCGAGGTGTCGGTCGAGGCGAGCTGGAAGAGCTTGTCGGCGATGTGGATGTCGATCGGCTCGGTGACCTTCAGGTTGCGCTCCGCGCCGTTCACCACCGCGATCGGGACGTCCGGGAGGTAACGCAGCACGACCGTGCAGTCGTCGGTCGCGGTGAACTCCGGATCGCTCGCGGCGATCTCGTAGGCACGTCGGAGCACGCTGAGACGGAACGACTGGGGCGTCTGCCCACGCCGCAGATCCGCGCGGGGCGGTACCTCGGCGATGACGGGCGCCTCGCCGGCGACCCGGATCACCGTGTCGGCCGACGGGATCGCGGTGTCGACGGCGTCGTAGGTGCGCAACGCCTCGACGTTGGCCTCGATGATGGAGTGGGAGACCAACGGGCGGACGGCGTCGTGCAGGAGCACGTGGCAGTCCTCGCCGTCGGGCAGCGTCCCCGCGACGGCGTCCAGCGCGGCGCGGGTGGTGTCCGAGCGTGTTCCTGCGCCCTCGTGGATCGCCGACACCTTGCCGTAGGAGCCCGAGCGCACGATCGAGCGCACGGCGTCGAGGTGCCCGGGCGCCATCATCACGATGATCTCGTCGACGACCGGGGAGGCCTGGAACGTCGCGATGGTGTGCTCGATGATCGGCTTGCCGGCCACGGTGATCAGTTGCTTGGGGAGAGCGAGGCCGACCCGCGTCCCGGTGCCACCGGCGAGGATCACCGCGACCCGCTTCAACGGGGCCGCCGACTCCGACGACCCCAACGGCACTGCACTCACGCGATCTCCTCTTCGAGCAACGTCAACAGATAGGCGCCGTACCCGCTCTTGACGAGCGGCTCGGCCAGCGCAGCGAGCGCGTCGGCGTCCAGGTACCCCATCCGCCACGCCACCTCCTCGGGCGCGCCGATCTTCGCACCCTGCCGCGCCTCGATCGCACGCACGTAGTTGCTGGCGTCGTTGAGGTCGTCGAACGTGCCGGTGTCGAGCCAGGCTGCGCCACGGGGCAGCACCTCGACCTGGAGACGGCCCTCCTGGAGGTAGAGGCGGTTGAGGTCGGTGATCTCCAGCTCGCCCCGCGGCGAGGGACGCAGCGTCTTGGCCCGCTCGACGACGTCGGGGCCGTAGAAGTAGAGCCCCGGGACGGCGTAGCGGCTGCGGGGACGCGCGGGCTTCTCCTCCAGCGAGATCGCGCGCCCCTCACCGTCGAACTCCACGACGCCGTAGGCCGAGGGGTCCGCGACGGGATAGCCGAAGACGGCGGCGCCGTCCAGGTCCTCGAAGCGCCGTAGACGCGTGCCGAGCCCGCCTCCGTAGAAGATGTTGTCGCCGAGCACGAGTCCGGCGTGGTCACCGTCGAGGTGCTGCTCGCCGATCAGGAAGGCCTGGGCGAGGCCGTCCGGCGACGGTTGCACCGCGTAGGTGATCGAGATGCCCCACTGCGAGCCGTCGCCGAGCAGCCGGACGAACTGGTCGGCCTCGTGCGGCGTGGTGATCACCAGGATCTCCCGGATGCCGGCGAGCATCAACGTGGAGATCGGGTAGTAGATCATCGGCTTGTCATAGACCGGCATCAGCTGCTTGCTCACCGCGTACGTGATCGGGTGCAGCCTGCTGCCGGTGCCACCGGCCAAGATGATCCCGCGCATCATCACTCCCTCTCGCCGCCCCGGACCGGCGGATCGGCTGACGCCGCGACAGCCTGCCACACTCCTGCCATGCCCCGCGCACTCATCACCGGCATCACCGGCCAGGACGGCCTGTACCTCGCGGAGTTCCTGCTGGGTCAGGGTTACGACGTGCACGGGCTCCTGCGCGGGCAGAACAACCCCAAGCGCGACCTGGTCGAGGAGCTGCTTCCCGAGGTCACCCTCCACAACGGCGACCTGACCGACATGTCGAGCCTGATCCGCGCGCTCCGCGAGTGCGACCCGGCCGAGGTCTACAACCTCGGCGCCGTCTCCTTCGTGGCGTATTCGTGGGAGAACGCGGCGCTGACCACCGACGTCACAGGCAAGGGCGTGCTGAACATGCTCGAGGCGGTGCGGCTGCACGCAGGGGACGACCCGAGTTCGGTCCGCTTCTACCAGGCCTCGAGCTCGGAGATGTTCGGCAAGGTGCAGGAGGTGCCCCAGCGCGAGACGACGCTGCTGTGGCCCCGCTCGCCGTACGGCGTGGCGAAGGTGTTCGGCCACTACATGACGATCAACTACCGCGAGTCCTACGGCATGCACGCCAGCTCGGGCATCCTGTTCAACCACGAGTCGCCACGACGCGGGCAGGAGTTCGTGACCCGCAAGATCAGCCAGGCGGTGGCTCGGATCCACCTCGGCCTGCAGGACCACGTCACCTTGGGCAACCTCGACGCCGAGCGCGACTGGGGTTTCGCCGGCGACTACGTCGAGGCGATGTGGCTGATGCTCCAGCAGGACGTCGCCGACGACTACGTGGTGGCGACCGGGGAGACCCACTCGGTGCGCGAGTTCGTGCAGGCGGCCTTCGCCCACGTCGGCATCGACGGCTGGGAGCGCCACGTGCGCTACGACGAGCGCTTCATGCGGCCCGCCGAGGTCGACCAGCTGGTCGGGGACGCCTCCAAGGCACACCGACAGCTGGGCTGGAAGCCCAAGGTCGGCTTCGCCGAGCTCGTGGCGATGATGGTCGACACCGACATCGACGCGTTCCGCACCGGCTGGTAGGTGCTCGTGATCATGCCTGCACAGCGCGCACTGATCACCGGCGTCGGCGGCCAGGACGGCACCTACCTCGCGGAGGCGCTGCTCGCCGACGGCGTCGAGGTGCACGCCATCGACACCGCGCCGACGCCGATCCCCCACCTGCCCGACGACGTCACGGTGCACGCGCTGGACCTGCGCGACGTCGACGCCGTCCGCACCTTGGTGCTGGAGCTCGCGCCGGCACAGCTCTACAACCTCGCCGCGATCAGCTCGGTCGCCCGCTCGTGGGATCAGCCCGACCTCACCTCCGCCGTCAACGGCACGGCGGCTGTGGCGCTGATGGAGTCCGCCTGGCGCTGCCAGGAGAAGCACGGCGACCCGGTGTCGTTCGTCCAGGCCTCGAGCGCGGAGATCTTCGGCGTCACCACCACGACGCCCCAGAGCGAGTCGACCGCACTCGCCCCGGTCAACCCGTACGGCGCCGCCAAGGCCTATGGCCATCTGATGGCGCGCGTCTACCGCGGGCGAGGCCTCGCGACCTCCAGCCTGATCCTGTACAACCACGAGTCGCCGCGCCGTCCGACCGGTTTCGTGACCCGCAAGATCACCTCGACGGTCGCCGCCATCCGACAGGGCCGCGCCGAGTCACTCGTGCTCGGCAATCTCGATGCCCGACGTGACTGGGGGTGGGCACCCGACTACGTGGAGGCGATGCGGGCCGCGGCACGCACCGAGACGCCGGGCGACTTCGTCGTCGCGACCGGCGTCTCCCACTCGGTCGCCGACTTCGTGGCGGCGGCGTTCCGGCACGCGGGGATCGACGACTGGGCAGCGTTCGTGCGCACCGATCCGGAGTTCGTGCGACCCGCGGACGCCCACGAGCTCGTCGGCGACGCGACCCTCGCCCGGGACGTGCTCGGCTGGCGTCCGACGGTCGGCTTCGACGACCTGGTGCGCCGGATGGTCGAGCACGATCTCGCGCAGTAGCGGCACTACCCTCGGGCCTATGCGACGCATCCTCGTGACAGGTGGCGCCGGCTTCATCGGCTCGAACTTCGTCCACCACGCCCTCGGCGCCTCCGACGCCGCGGTGACCGTGCTCGACAAGCTCACCTATGCCGCGTCGCGAGAGTCGCTCGACGGTGGTGGCGATCGGGTCGAGCTCGTCGTCGGTGACGTCGCCGACCAGCCGCTGGTCGAGAAGCTCGTGGCCGAGCACGACGCGGTCGTGCACTTCGCCGCGGAGAGCCACAACGACAACTCCCTGTCCGAGCCCGGGCCGTTCATCCAGACCAACCTGGTGGGCACGTTCTGCGTCCTGGAGGCCTGCCGCAAGCACGACGTCCGGCTCCATCACATCTCCACCGACGAGGTCTACGGCGACCTCGAGCTCGACGACCCGGCGCGCTTCACCGAGACCACCGCCTACAACCCGAGCAGCCCCTACAGCGCCGCGAAGGCCGGTTCGGACCACCTCGTGCGGGCCTGGGTGCGCAGCTTCGGCGTCCGGGCCACGATCAGCAACTGCTCGAACAACTACGGCCCCTGGCAGCACATCGAGAAGTTCATCCCGCGCCAGATCACCAACGTCCTGGACGGCGACCGCCCGAAGGTCTACGGCTCGGGGGCCAACGTGCGCGACTGGATCCACGTCGCCGACCACAGCAGCGCCGTCTGGGAGATCCTCCAGCGCGGACGCATCGGCGAGACCTACCTGATCGGGGCGGACGGCGAGCGCGACAACCTGGACGTCGTCCGGCAGATCCTGACGGCACTGGGGCGCGCGAGCGACGACTACGACCTCGTCACCGATCGCGCCGGACACGATCTCCGCTACGCGATCGACGCCACCAAGCTGCAGACCGAGTTGGGCTGGCAGCCCGCCTACCGCGACTTCGCACGCGGCCTCGCGCAGACGATCGACTGGTACCGCGCCCACGAGTCGTGGTGGCGCCCCCACAAGGCCGCCGTCGAGGCCGGCTACGCCGCCAAGGGCCAGGCGTGAGCAGCGACCTGCGCATCGATACCACGCCGATCCCCGGGCTGCTCGTCGTCCACCTGCCGCTGCACGAGGACGCGCGAGGCTGGTTCAAGGAGAGCTGGCAGCGGCAGAAGATGGTCGCGCTGGGTCTGCCCGACTTCGGGCCCGTGCAGAACAACGTCTCCTTCAACCACGCCCGCGGCGCGACACGCGGCATCCATGCCGAGCCCTGGGACAAGTTCGTCTCCCTGGCCACCGGGCGCGCCTTCGGCGCCTGGGTGGACCTGCGCGAGGGCTCGAGCTTCGGGGCGACCTTCACGATCGAGCTCGAGCCGGGTGTCGCCGTGTTCGTGCCGCGTGGCGTCGGCAACAGCTACCAGACGCTCACCGACGACGTCGCCTACAGCTACCTGGTCAACGACCACTGGCGCCCCGGAGTGAGCTATCCCGCACTGGCGCTGGACGACCCGACCGCGGCGATCCGATGGCCGATCCCGCTGCCCGAGTGCGAGATCTCGGAGAAGGACCGGAAGAACCCGAGGCTGGACGCCGTGACCCCGATGCCGCCGCGCCGCCCGGTGGTCACCGGATGCCGGGGACAGCTCGGCCGCGCGCTCATGACGGCGTTCCCCGATGCGGTCGGCATCGACCGACCGGGCACCGGTGCCCCCGTCGAGCTCGACCTGACCGACGTCGCCGCGGTGCGGACCTGGCCCTGGCACGACCACGACGTGGTGCTGAACGCCGCCGCCTACACCGCCGTCGACGCCGCTGAGGGCGAGGGTCGTGCGGAGGCGTGGGCAGCCAACGCCGTCGCGCCCGCGACCCTCGCCGAGATCGCCAGCCACCACGGGATCACGCTCGTCCACTACTCCACCGAGTACGTCTTCGACGGCATCGTGCCCGAGCATCGCGAGGACGAGCCCGTCGCACCGCTCGGCGTCTACGGCCAGAGCAAGGCTGCGGGCGAGGTCGCCGTCGGCACGACCCCGCGTCACTACCTGCTGCGCACGAGCTGGCTGATCGGCGACGGTGGGAACTTCGTGCGGACCATGGCCCGCCTGGCCACGGACGGCGTGTCTCCCAGCGTGGTCGACGACCAGGTCGGTCGCCTGACCTTCACCGACGAGCTGGTGCGCGCCACCCGGCACCTGCTCGACGCCTCGGCGCCGTTCGGCACCTATCACGTCAGCAACGGCGGCCCGGCGACCTCGTGGGCGCAGATCGCCGCCGAGGTGTTCCGGCTGCGGGGACGGCAGGCGGACGACGTCACGGCCGTGACCACCGCGGACTACTTCGCCGGCAAGACGATGGCGCCACGTCCGTCTCACAGCGCGTTCGACCTGGCCAAGCTCCGTGCCACCGGCTTCGATCCCGAGGACGCCTTCACGGCCTTGCGTCGCTACCTCGCGGGCTGAACGACGCGGGAGTCAGCGACGGCGCAGGCCCGCCAGCGCCGGTCGGACGTCGGCGAGATAGACGAGCGCGGCGATCAGGAACGCGATGTTGAGGATCGACAACCCCAGCGGCACGAACTGCAGCACGACCGCGATGCCGAGGATGATGCACCAGGTCGGCTTGGTGAGCTTGCCCGCCGCCAGGTACGACTCGGCCGAGTAGAGCAGCGAGTTCACGAAGGCGAAGATCGTGGTCGCCAGAATGACGAAGAAGACGATGAGCATCATCGTGCTCTGAACCTCGAAGACCTCGGCCACGACGTCACCGTATCCGGCCCGGCGACCCGCGTCGTCACGAGCAGCGGACACAATGTGGCCATGTCAGAGGCCGAGCGGTTCCGGGTGCTGCATGTCACGCTCGCCTACGGCGGCGGGCTCCGCACCGCGCTGCAGCGCTACATCGCGGCCACACCGCATCTGGAGCACCACCTGCTCATCGCCGGCGTGGAGGAGGAGTTCCCGCCCGCGGACGTCGCCTCGGTGCGCCTGGTCGGCGAGCGCGGCCGACGTCGCGCGATCGTCGAGCGCGTCGCAGAGCTCGCGCCCGACGTCGTGCACGTGCACTCCAGCTGGGCGGGGTTCTTCGCGCGTCGTGGCCCGCTTTCCGCGCCGGTGCTCTACCAGCCGCACGGCTTCGCCTTCGAGCCGGGCGCCCGCAGCGGGCCCGCGCGCGCGGCGTTCCGCGCCGTCGAGCGGTGGGCGGCGCGCCACACCGACGCCTTCGCCGTCCTCACTCCCCACGAGGGGCGGCTGGCGCACGGCCTCGACGCCTCTGCCTCCGTCGTGCCGATCGAGAACCTCACCGACCTCGACGTCGGCCTCCACGGTGGCTGGTCCCCGCCCGCCCGCCCACGCATCACGATGGTCGGCCGCGTCACCGGCCAGAAGGACCCCGAGTTCTTCGCCCGCACCATCGAGGCGGCTCGTGCCGCCGGCTGGGACGCCGAGTGGACGTGGGTCGGGGCGGGGGACGACGAGCCGACCGCGCGCCTGCGCGACCTCGGCGTCGACGTCACCGGGTGGCTCGATCCCGCCGGCGTCGCGGAGGTGCTGCGGGCGACGACGGTCTACTTCCACACCGCGTGCTACGAAGGCTTCGCGATGAGCATCCTGGACGCCGCCGCGGTGGGCACTCCGGTGGTCGCCCGCGACATCGCCTGCCTCAGCGACACCGACCTGTCCAAGGTGAGGACGCCGGAGGCGGCCGCCCACGTCCTGCGCGGACTCATCGAGAACGCCGACGCCCTGACGGCCGAGGCGGGCCGATCCGCGACGTTCCACGCCGCGCGTCGCCCCGAACAGCTGACCCAGCAGCTCGACACGGCCTACGCCCTCACCGTCGCCCGGGCGCGCTGACCCCGGCGATCGCCCTCCCACCTGGGGAAGACGACGAACGGCTCCCACGACCGAAGCCGTGGGAGCCGTTCGAGAGCGGTCTGATCAGGCCTGAGCGGCCGGGGCCTTCTTGGCCGGGGCCTTCTTCGCGGCAGCCTTCTTGGCCGGCGCCTTCTTCGCAGCCGCCTTCTTGGCGGGGGCCTTCTTGGCGGCGGGCTTGGTGGGGTTGACCTTCACCTCGACCGAGGCGGTCGAGGGCAGCTTGGCGCCCTTGACGACGGCCTCGCCGCGCTTGGCGAGCTCACCGTAGGTCGCGGTCACGATCGCGACGTTGTCGTCGACGCTCTTCTGCACCTTGGCCGGGATCGCCTTGGCGTCGGCCTGCAGCTCGATGACCCGGGCCTCGACCCGCGCGCGGCGCGTCTTGGCGGAGTCGACGGCGACGGCGCGCAGCGTCTTGGCGTCGATCGCGGTGACGGTCTTCTGCACGTCGGAGACGCGCGCCTGAGCGTCCTTCTGATAGCCGGTCAGCTTCTGCTGCACGTCGTCGACGTACTCCTTGACGGCGGCGACGACGAGGTCGCCGGCGCCGACACCGGCGTAGAGCGGCTTCTGGGCGGCCGCGGGGATCTCGATGGACTTGAAGTCGAACTTGGCCTTGGCCATGTCAGCTCTCCTGAGTGTGGTGAGGGATGGATGGTTCCTCGTCGCCCGCCGTCTCGCTCTCGACCGGGCCGACGACGGCGGGAGCCTCCGCGGCCGCGTTCATGGCGAGGAACGATGAGTAGACATCGAGGAGGGACTGCTTCTGCCGCTCGGTGAGCGCGGGATCGTTGAGCACGGCGATCTCCACCGAGCCCCCGACACCGTCGCCCGGGCTGAGAATTCCTGCGCGAACGTAGAGCTGCTCCGCAGAGATCCGCAGCGCCCGGGCGAGCTGCTGCAGCACCTCGGCCGAGGGCTTGCGCAGACCGCGTTCGATCTGGCTGAGGTACGGGTTCGACACGCCTGCCTGCTGGGCGAGCTGCCGCAGGGAGAGGCGCGACTCCGTGCGCTGCTCCTTGAGGTAGTCACCGAGCGACTCGACGGTCTGCCCGACCATTCCCTTGGCCATGACTCCATGGTGCTAGCAATAGTTAGCACTTTGCAAACTCAGCAAGCGTGGCATCCGTCACTCGCCGGCGACGGCCGTCCTACCCTGGGCCCCATGTACCGCCTGCGCAACGGCGTCCAGAACTACTCGTGGGGGTCCCCGGAGGCGATCCCGCGGTTCTTCGGCGAGCGCGCCGACGGCACCCCCGTCGCCGAGGTCTGGATCGGCACCCACCCCCTCCAGCCGTCGACGGCCATCGACTCCGACGGCGACGTCAAGCAGCTCTCCGACGTCGCCGGCGACCTCCCCTTCATGCTCAAGGTCCTCGCCGCCGACCAGCCCCTCTCGCTTCAGGTCCACCCCAGCAAGTCGCAGGCCGAGGACGGGTTCTCGATGGAGGAGAGTGCGGGGATCCCGCTGGACTCTCCTGACCGCGTCTTCAAGGACGCCAACCACAAGCCCGAGATGGTCTACGCGCTCACCACCTTCGACACCCTCATCGGCTTCCGCCCGACGGTGGAGATCCTGCGCGTGCTGGCGCCGCTGGAGACCCCGTTGACCAAGCGGCTGGTCGAGGACCTGCGGGCAGACCCCGGTTTCGCGGGCATCGTGCGCCGACTGGAGTGGCTGCTCACCGAGGAGGTGACGGCCGCCCAGGTCGGCGAGGTCGTCGGCGCCTGCCGGGCCCTGGGCCGGCTGGGCCTGGACATCAAACGCGCCTACTCCACGGCCGTCGAGATCGCCGAGTACCACCCCGACGACGTCGGCGTGGTGATCTCGCTGATGCTCAACCGGATGACGCTGCAGCCGGGCGAGGCCGCCTACCTGGGCGCGGGGATCATCCACGCGCACCTCCGCGGCCTGTGCCTGGAGGTGATGGCCTCCTCCGACAACGTGCTGCGCGCCGGTCTCACCGCCAAGCACGTCGACCCCGCCGGTCTGGTGGCCTGCCTGGGGCACACCGGCATGGCGCGGATCGCGCGCGTCAACCCGGAGTTCGCCCTGGCCGACACCGAGGTCTTCAGCCCCGCCGACGTCGAGTTCGCGCTCGCCGTCACCCAGGTGTCGCACGCCGACCCCGAAGGCGTCTCGCTGGTCAACGCCAAGCGATCACTGCTCATCTGCACGGGCGGGGAGGTCGAGGTCCGCAGCGACGCCGGCGAGACCGCGCGGCTGGCCCGGGGCGAGTCGATCTACCTGGGCCCCGACGACCGCGACTGCGTGGTGGTCGGCCTGGGCGAGGTCGCGCAGGCCTTCGAGCCGGCCAGACGCGCCGTGCACTCCCGGTTGATCGACGTCGTCTGAGGCGGCTCGTCGGCTCACCTGGTCCTGAGACGGCCACCGTCGGTGGTCTCGAAACTCCGCCCGTCGCCCGGCATGCGGCCTCCCCTGGCAGGATGACCGCCGTGTCGAGCCCCTCTCCGCAGCCCGCCCCACAGCACTGCCCGAGCCCACGCGAGCTCGACGACCTCGAACTCCTGCTCTCCGGAGCCCTCGCTCCACTGCGCGGCTTCGACGAGCCCGGCAGCGTCGTCACCTTGAGTCTGCCCCCAGCGCTCGCCGACGTCGCCGAGATCGAGCTGGTCGACCCCGAGGGCCTGCCGCTCGCCACCGCGACGCGCGCCGAAGACGGCTCCCGGGCGCTGACGCCCCTCTCACGCGCGGCCTACGGTCCCTTCCGTCGCCTCTACCTGACGCCGGACCAGGTGCGCGCCGAGCACGCCGGGCGCACGGTCGTCCCCGTGACGGGGCCGATCACCGACACCCAGCTCGACCTGCTCGTCGGCATGGGACCGATCGTGCTGCTGGCGCTGGTCGGCGCGGGCACCTCGGACCTGTCCTCGGTCGCGACCCTGCGTGCCACCCTGCGGGTGGCCGAGCACCTGGACGCCGTCGTGGTCGCGGTGCCGCTCGCTGCGCACGGCGACGCCGAAGCCGACCACGCACTCGGCGTGCAGGTGGTGTCGAACTACGCCGGGGAGGATCCCGTCCTGGGTCTCCCCGACGCCGGGGAGCCCCTGGCCCACCTCTTCGACATCATCGAGGCCGACCTGCCGGCACCTGCCGAGCAGGGCCTGGTGCTCTTCTTCACCGGTCTCTCCGGCAGCGGGAAGTCCACCCTCGCGCGCGCCCTCATGGATCGCCTGCTGGAGCAGGGCGTGCGATCCCTGACGAGCCTCGACGGCGATGTGGTGCGCCGCAACCTGTCGGCGGGTCTGACCTTCTCCAAGGAGGACCGCGAGACCAACATCCGCCGCATCGGCTGGGTGGCCGCCGAGATCTCCCGGCACGGGGGCGTCGCGGTGTGCAGCCCGATCGCGCCGTTCGACGAGACTCGCCAGCAGGTACGACAGATGGTGGACGACGCCGGCGGCGCCTTCTTCCTGGTGCACGTCGCGACCCCGCTCGAGGAGTGCGAACGGCGTGATCGCAAGGGCCTCTACGCCAAGGCACGGCGCGGCGAGATCCCCGAGTTCACCGGCATCTCCTCGCCGTACGAGGAGCCGCAGGACGCCGACGTCCGGGTCGACACCACCGGTCGCACCATCGACGACGCACTCGACGACGTCGTCGATGCTCTCGCCGAGGCGGGGTACCTCGACCTGCGTACCGACGGGGTCTCGAGGGACTCGGCGGCACTCGCTGCTCGGACACCGTCGCACTCGCGGGTCGAGGACGCCGAGGAACGGGGCCGTCTCGAGACCCCCGCCTCCGACGCGAAGCCGTTCCACGTGCTCTTCGTCTGCACCGCCAACATCTGTCGCAGCCCGTACATGGAGCTGACGGCTCGCGCGAGCGCCGAGCCCGAGCGTCATGTGGTCTTCGCCAGCGCCGGAACCCACGGCATGCGCGCCCACCCGATGGACGAGCCCATGGCATCGCTCCTGCGCGAGCGCGCCATCGACACCGGCGAGTTCCGGAGCCAGCCGGTCACGCCCACCCTGCTCGCGTGGGCCGATCTCGTGCTGACGGCCGAGTCGAGCCACCGGTCGCTGATCCTCGAGGAGCACCCGGAGGCCTTCCGCAAGGTGTTCACGCTCGGGCAGTTCGTCGAGGGCGTCGAGGCGAACGAGGAGCTCGACCGCGACACCCTCCTGCAGCGGATCGTCGAGCGTCGCGCGCCGGCGAACCTCGACACCGATGTCGCCGACCCGTACGGGCGCGGCGACGAAGCGGCCCGCCGCGCCGCTGCCACGATCGACTACCTGCTCCGGATCGCCGTCCCCGCCCTGACCCGGCGCTGATCCGACCATCCGTTGACCTCACCTGGGAGACTCCGCGCGTGCCTGATCTGTTGAGCCACGACTTCTACTCGATTCTCGCCGCGGGTTTCCTGGTCGGCATCGTGGTCGGCCTGACGGGTATGGGCGGCGGTGCGCTGATGACACCGGCGCTGCTGTTCCTGGGGGCGGGAGAGGGCGAGGCCGCCACCGTCGTCGCTGCGGACCTGACGGCAGCGGCGATCTACAAGACGGGCGGCGCCGCCGTGCACGCGCGCGAGGGCTCGCCCAACTGGACGCTGGCGAAGTGGCTGATCATCGGCTCGGTCCCGATGGCCCTCCTCGGGCCTTACGTCGTCAAGGCGCTGACCGACGACCCCGAGCAGCTCGACTTCGTGCTCAAGATGTCGATCGGCTTCGCCTTGCTGCTCGCAGCCGGGACCTATGCCGCTCGCCTCTACATCAACCTGCGCCGCGTGCGGGCGGGCGGTTCACCGGGCGAGGAGAACCCGCGGATCCGGCCGGTCGCCACGCTGCTGGTCGGGGCCCTCGGCGGCATCCTGGTCGGCGTGACCAGCGTCGGCTCCGGCTCGGTCATCATGGTCGCGCTGCTGATGCTCTACCCCGGCCTCTCCGCGGTGAAGCTGGTCGGCACCGACCTCGTGCAGGCCGTCCCGCTGGTCATGGCCGCGGCCATCTCCAACGTCGCGATCCACGGCCTCGACTGGGAACTGCTGGTGCCGCTGGTGATCGGCAGCGTGCCCGGCACCATCCTCGGCAGCCGCCTCGCGCCGCGTGTGCCGCAGTCGTTCATCCGGCGCGGCATCGTCGTCGTCCTCACGATGTCGGGCGTCGCACTGCTCGACAAGGCCGGCTGGGCGCCCCTCGGCCGCGACGAGACGCATCCGATCCTGATCGCGGGCGTGGGTGTCGCCATGGTGGTGCTGGTGCCGCTGGTGTGGGGCTTCCTGCGACGAGGGCAGGGGCTCCCGATGTTCGGCGCTCCCACGGTCGCCGAGCTCGAGGGCACCACGGAGCGGCATCGTCGGCGGTAGGCGCATCTCGACGAGCTCGATGACCGACCCGGTGGTCGAGCCTGTCGAGACCCCCACCCGCCGCGAACCCCGTCAGTCGCGGCCGTAGATGTCGCGGGTGTAGACCTTCTGTGCGACGTCGTCGAGCTCGGGTGCGCGGCGATTGGCGATGATCACGTCGGCCCGTGCCTTGAACTCCGCCAGGTCGGCGATCACCTCGGAGTGGAAGAACGTCTCGTCGTCGAGCGTCGGCTCGTAGACCACGACCTCGACCCCCTTGGCCTTGATCCGCTTCATCACGCCTTGGATCGAGGACATCCGGAAGTTGTCGGAGCCCTCCTTCATGACCAGCCGGTAGACGCCGACGGTCGCGGGCTCGCGACGCAGGATGTCGGCGGCGATGAAGTCCTTGCGTGTGGTGTTGGCATCGACGATCGCGCTGATCAGGTTCTGCGGCACGTCGCTGTAGTTCGCCTGCAACTGCTTGGTGTCCTTGGGCAGGCAGTAGCCGCCGTAGCCGAAGCTCGGGTTGTTGTAGTGATCGCCGATCCTCGGGTCGAGTCCGACGCCGGCGATGATCTGCGCCGCGTCGAGGCCGCGCGAGACGGCGTAGGTGTCGAGCTCGTTGAAGTAGGCGACCCGCAGCGCCAGGTAGGTGTTGGCGAAGAGCTTGATCGCCTCGGCCTCGGTGGAGCCCACCAGCAGCACCGGGACATCGTCGTCGAGGGAGCCCTCGACGAGGAGGTCGGCGAACCGTCGTCCCCGTTCGCCGCGCTCCCCCACCACGATGCGCGACGGGTGCAGGTTGTCGAAGAGAGCCCGCCCCTCCCGCAGGAACTCGGGGCTGAACACGAGTGCGAGCCCCGGATGCGCCTCCCGCATCCTGCGCGTGAACCCGACGGGCACGGTGGACTTGATGACGACCGTGGACGAGGGCTCGAGGTCGGCCACGGACGCGATCACCGCCTCGACGCTGGAGGTGTCGAACGCGTTGGTGTCCATGTCGTAGTTCGTCGGCGTGGCGACCACCACGAACTCGGCGTCGACGATGGCCGCCGCGGCGTCCGTCGTCGCCGTGAGCCCCAGGTCGCCGCGACCCAGGTACTCCTCCAGCTCGGGGTCCGCGACAGGAGACTCACCACGCGCGACCGCCGCGACGCGCTCGACGTCCAGGTCGACTGCCCAGACGTCGTGGTGGCGAGCCAGCACGACGGCGTTCGAGAGTCCGACATAGCCCAGGCCGACGACGGCGATCTTCACCCACGTGACCCTACGAGGTCGGTGGAACGTTGGGCAGACGTCGGGTGGCCGTGGGACGACGATCGGGCCACGCCCTACTCCCACACGGCCGAGATCGGCAGGCTCCACATCTGCGGGCCGTACCGATGCCCCCGCGAGGCGGTGTTGAGCACGACACCCCCGATCATCCGGCTACCCGCCCGTCGGGAGAGCGCGTGCAGGGCGTCGAACTGATGCGGACGGAGGGCGGCGGCCGTGCGCACCTCGATGCTGAAGACGCGCTCGTCGGGCAGCTCGACCACGAGATCGACCGCGAGGCCGTTGCGCTCCCGCAGGTAGCCCACCCGGTGGCCGACGACGCTCGTGGCCTGCTGGCGGACCAGCTCGGTCGCGACGAGGCTGCGCAGATGCGGTGCCAGCCATCGCCGCGCACCGAGATCGGACCGCGAGGCGAACCGGCGTGCGCCGAGGTGGCGCCCCAGCGCGGCGTCGGCGACCAGCGCTCGCGGTCGACGGATGGCGCGCTTGGCCACAGCAGCGCGGCAGCCGGGCAGCAGCACCACCACACCGAGTTCGACCAAGGCGTCGACGTACGGCGCGAGCGTCGTCACCGGGACCCCGGACGCGGCCGCGATGCGGGCCTTGTTGAGTTCCGCGCCGGGAGGATCGGCCAGCGCCGTGAGGACGGCGCGGAGCCGGGCCGGGTCGAGCCGCCGCAGCTCGCGTGCGCGTCGCACGATCGACTCGACCTCGGCGCCGACGCCGTCGCGGTAGAGCAGTCCGACGTAGTCAGACAGGTCCCAGCCCGTCTGAACCTCCGCCGGGACGAGCGCTCGTGACCCCAGGCGCGCGACGAGATCGGTGACCACCCCTCCAGGCTAATCGTCAATCTCGCCGATTTGTCTAGAACGGGATCGTCAGTGCGTCCCGCCGCGATCGGTCATGGCACGATGAGCGGCGCCCAAGCACCGGTCGGTGCCGGGCAGTTCGCCTGTAGTGCTCTCTCGCAGTGACAACGAAAGGACGGGTCGCCCGCGCATGACGCAGACGCACAGCGACTACCGACTGAGCCAGCTCGACCAACTCGAAGCCGAGTCGATCCACATCTTCCGTGAGGTCGCCGCCGAGTTCGAGAAGCCGGTGCTCATGTTCTCCGGTGGCAAGGACTCCATCGTGATGCTCCGCCTCGCGGAGAAGGCCTTCTTCCCGGCGAAGATCCCCTTCCCGGTGTTGCAGGTCGACACGGGCCTCGACTTCGACGAGGTCCTCACGACGCGTGACAACTGGGTCAACCGCCTCGGCGTGAAGCTCGTCGTGGCGAGCATCGACGACGCGATCGCCAACGGCGTCGTGGTCGACGACGGCAAGACGAGCCGCAACCGCCTGCAGATCGGCACGCTGCTCAACGCGATCGAGGAGAACGGCTTCACCGCCGCCTTCGGTGGTGGACGCCGCGACGAGGAGAAGGCGCGCGCCAAGGAGCGCGTCTACTCCCACCGCGACGAGTTCGGGCAGTGGGACCCCAAGAACCAGCGCCCCGAGCTGTGGAGCCTCTACAACGGCCGCCTGCACGAGGGCGAGCACATGCGGATCTTCCCGATCAGCAACTGGACCGAGCTCGACGTGTGGGACTACATCGGTCGCGAGGGCATCGAGATCCCCGACATCTACTTCAGCCACCAGCGCCGGGTCTTCGTGCGCGACGGCATGTTGATGAGCGAGACGCCCCTCAACCCGCTGCGCGAGGGCGAGGTCGTCGAGGAGCGCACGGTGCGCTTCCGCACCTGCGGCGACATCACCCTGACCGGCTGCGTCGAGAGCACGGCCAGCACCATCCCCGAGATCATCGATGAGATCTCCGTGGCCCGGCTCACCGAGCGTGGCGCCACTCGCGGTGACGACCGGTTCTCCGAGGCCGCCATGGAGGACCGCAAGAAGGAAGGCTACTTCTGATGAGCACCGAGACCGGCCAGATGGACCTCCTCCGCTTCGCCACCGCCGGATCGGTGGACGACGGCAAGTCGACCCTGATCGGGCGCCTCCTCTACGACAGCAAGTCGATCTTCGCAGACCAGCTGGAGGCCGTGGAGAAGACGTCGGAGGCGAAGGGTCACAGCTATGTCGACCTCTCGCTGCTGACCGACGGGCTGCGCTCCGAGCGCGAGCAGGGCATCACCATCGATGTGGCGTACCGCTACTTCGCGACGCCGAGCCGCAAGTTCATCATCGCCGACACCCCGGGCCACGTGCAGTACACGCGGAACATGGTGACCGGCGCCTCGACGGCCGACCTCGGCCTCGTGCTGGTGGACGCCCGTCACGGGCTGACCGAGCAGAGCCGGCGCCACGCCGTCCTGCTGAGTCTGCTGCGGGTGCCGCACCTGGTGCTGTGCGTCAACAAGATGGACCTCGTCGACTACTCGCAGGAGACCTACGAGAAGATCCACGCCGAGTTCACGCAGTTCGCGACGAAGCTCAACATCCCCGACCTCGAGGTCATCCCGATCTCGGCGCTGCAGGGTGACAACGTGGTGGACCGCTCCACCAACATGGACTGGTATTCGGGCCCGACGCTCATGCACCACCTGGAGCACGTGCACGTGGCCTCGGATCGCGACCTCGTCGACGTCCGCTTCCCCGTGCAGTACGTGGTGCGCCCGCAGAGCGACGAGCACCACGACTACCGCGGCTACGCGGGCCAGGTGGCCGGCGGCGTCCTCAAGCCCGGGGACGAGGTCGTCGTGCTGCCGAGCGGCATGACCAGCAAGATCGCCGGCATCGACCTCTTCGGCACCGAGGTGCCGCAGGCGTTCCCGCCGATGAGCGTCACGGTCCGCCTGGAGGACGACGTCGACGTCTCGCGGGGCGACATGATCGCCCGCGTGAACAACGCCCCGACGCCCAGCCAGGACATCGACGCGATGGTGTGCTGGATGACGACGACGCCGCTCAAGCCGCGTCAGAAGCTCGCCATCAAGCACACCACCCGCACCGGGCGTGCCCTGGTGAAGGACATCCAGTACCGCCTGGACGTCAACACCCTGCACCGCGACCAGGACACCAAGGAGCTCGGCGTCAACGAGATCGGCCGCGTGCAGCTGCGCACGACCGTCCCCCTGCTCTGCGACCCCTACGCGAAGAACCGCACGACCGGCTCGTTCATCCTGATCGACGAGGCGACCGGCGTGACCGTCGGCGCGGGCATGATCAACGGCTGAGCACGGACCACCGACCACGAAGGGCCCCCCCCCCCCCCGGGGGGGGGCTCCGGGGGGCGTGGGGGNCCACCGACCACGAAGGCCCCCTCCCGATCGGGAGGGGGCCTTCGTCGTTCTGCCGATGTCACCGTCGAGCGCTGAGTCAGACAGGTCAGACAGCGATGCTGACCTCGGCGATGCTGCCCACGCTGGCCCTCACCGCGCGGTCGACCGGGTCGGCCTTCGGCGCCAGAGTGCGCAGGGTCCAGTCGCCCTCGCCGGCGAAGAACCGGAAGTGGCCGGACGCGGACGTCGGGACCTCGGCGGTGAACTCGCCGGTGCGGTCGAGCAGGCGCACGTAGGCGTTGCCGACGGGCTCGCCGTCACGCAGCACCTGGCCCTGGATGATCGCCTCCTTGGCGACGTTGACGCCGTCGAGCGAGAGGCCGCCCTCGGTTGCCCCACACATCAGGCGTCACCGGGCTCGTCGCCGAGCGCGATCGGGACGCCGACGAGGGAGCCGTACTCGGTCCACGAGCCGTCGTAGTTCTTCACGCTCTGGTGGCCCAGGAGCTCCTTGAGCACGAACCAGGTCAGCGAGGAGCGCTCACCGATGCGGCACAGGGCGATGGTGTCCTTGGAGTCGTCGATGCCGGCCTCGGCGTAGAGCGCCTTGAGGTCGTCGTCGGACTTGAAGGTGCCGTCGTCGTTGCAGTTCTTGCTCCACGGCACGTTCAGCGAGGTCGGGACGTGGCCGGCGCGCTGGGACTGCTCCTGCGGCAGGTGGGCCGGGGCGAGCAGGCGACCGGCGTACTCGTCGGGGCTCCGCACGTCGATCAGGTTCGACACGCCGATCGCCGCGACAGCGTCGTCACGGAAGGCACGGATCGAACGGTCCTGCTCGGTGGCGGTGTACGACGTCGCCGCGCGCTCGGGCAGCTCGTCGGTCAGCTCGCGAGAGTCCAGCTCCCACTTCTTGCGGCCGCCGTCCATGAGCTTGACGTCGGCGTGGCCGTAGAGGGTGAAGTACCAGTAGGCGTAGGCCGCGAACCAGTTGTTGTTCCCGCCGTAGAGCACGACGGTGTCGTCGTTGGAGACGCCCTTGGCACTCAGGAGCGCCTCGAACTGCTCCTTGCTCACGAAGTCGCGGCGGACCTGGTCCTGGAGGTCGGTGGTCCAGTCGAGCTTGATGGCGCCCTTGATGTGGCCCTTGTCGTAGGCCGTGGTGTCCTCGTCCACCTCGACCAGGACGATGCCGGGGGTGTCGAGGTTCTCCTCGACCCACTGGGTCGAGACGAGTGCGTTCTCGCGGGACATGGTGATGCCTTTCGGGTTGGTGTCAGCTGACGGTGGTCTGGACGTGCTCGGCCGGATCGCCGGTCGTGCTCGTCGCGGTGGCGGGCGTCTGAGCAGACGCGACCGCCGGTGGGTGACGGCGCCGCAGACGCAACGCCAGCAGGTACATCTCGCAGCCCAGGCAGAAGCCCGTGACCGCATTGAGCAGCGCCGCGGCCAGCGCCATGCCGACCGCGACGAATCCGAGAGCGTCTGCGCCGATGGAGAAGCCGACCAGGCCCACCACCGCGAACGCGAGGCCGACGACCTGGGCGAAGCGCGGCGGCGTGGGGTGCTCGAGCACGGCAGGACCGTCGAGCCGGGGCCGGACGACCGTCCGGAACAGCCAGGCCAGCGGTGTGCGCTGGACTCCCAGAGCCGCCCCCCAGGCGAACAGGCCTGTCTGGACGGCGAGCAGCACGACCGCAGCTGGCCGCGGTGCGAGCAGCAGTACCGCGGCCAGGACGGCTGATGTCACGGCCGCGGTGAACCGCGGCCCACGCGGGTCGATACCCGCGACAGACGGGGTGGACATGTGAACTCCTCGGATGGGCAGTGCCCAAAGTTTACTAAATAGATCTAGTTAACGAGGGTTCAGCGACACAGGGCCGAGCGCGTGCGGCAGTGATCCACTGCGCGGCGCTTGGTCAGCATGGTCGTCGACACGAGCACCACAGTAGGGAAGGCGAGGTCGGATCGCCGCATCGTTGTCCACATCATGGACGGCAGTCTCATTTGATGAGACTCAATGAGTGTTTCACCTGGTCACGTGACGGCGCCCCCGTCGCCCGACCGCGCTCCACGCCGTCCCGATCGAGTACCAACGTGGTCGGCGTGCGCAGCACCTTGAGCGCGCGGACGACGTCGAGGTGCTGCTCGGCGTCGATCTCGAGGTGGACGACGCCGTCGGCCTCGGCCGCGACGTCGGCCAGCACCACCCGCGTCGCGCGGCACGGAGCGCAGAAGGCCGAGGAGAACTGCACCAGGGTCGCCCGATCGCCGAGCGCGCCCGCCCAGGGGGTGCCGTCGAGGACGCCCACCGCCGCCGCCCCCCCCGCCGGCGCCGTGCCGGATCGCTGCGCGACCCGACCGTCGGTGCGCGAGCGACGCCACGCGACGACGGCCACGAAGAGCGCGACACCCACGAGCACCAGGAGACCGGTCACCTCGGGTGAACCCGAGCGCGACCGCAGATGTTCCCGGCCGGTCTCGCTCGTGGGCGTCGCACGGTCAGAAGCTGGGCTTCTCCTCCGGCAGAGGCTGACCGCCCTCGTCGAGCCGGGTCCAGCGCGTCCGCGGCCAGTCGGCGCCTTCGGGCCAGGCCAGGAACGCGTCCTCCTGGATCTTCAGCGCGGCGGCGCGCAGGTCGTCGGCCGTCTCGTAGTCGGCCGGCTCCAGGGGCGGGTGGATCGTGACCACCGGCATGCTCGACCAGGTCGGGCCCGGCGAGGACGTGGCGACGACGAGCGGGCTGTTGGTGCCGCGCGCGAGGTGGATGGCACCGCTGCTGCCGATGACGTCGCGCCCCAGGAACCGGGTGGCGCTGCGGCCGGGGACGTCGAGCGCGAGACCCACGATCTTCTTCTCCAGCACGAGCTGGGTGATGCCGTCGGAGCCGATGTCGGTGCTGTGCATCGTGCCACCGCCGGCCAACACCTTGAAGTGCTGCTTCATCCACGTCGGAGCGTCCTCGCGCATCATGCGCGGGTGCACGATCCCGTGCACCTCCATGCCGCCGCCGGCGCGGGCGACGGACGCCGCCAACCCGTCGTACTGGCCGTGGTGCATGAAGATCAGCACGCATCCGCGCTCGGGATCGCGGTCGCGGAGGTGCTCGATGCCCCGGACCTCCTGCGTCGCGAGGGGCGCCGGGTGCCAGCGGAGCTCGCCGCGCCAGGCGTTGCGCTCGACGAACCGCTTGGCGACGGCGTCCAGGTCGGCTTCGGGACGCAGCTCGCCGATCACGAAGTCCATCTGCTCCCGTGCAAGCCGGCGGCGCTCGGGGTTGCGCCAGTCACGGAACGCACGGAAACGCACGACGAGGGGAACGAGGAACATCGGAGTCCATCGCCGCAGCGCCATGACTGCGCGCTGGACAGGTGTCGGGGAGGCCATGAAGCGGCACCTTACTGGTGAGATCGGAGGCGTTCCGGCTACCGGTGAGTGCTACTGACGGGTACGGCCCGGACGGGCTCAGCCGCCGGCGAAGGGAGGCAGGAACTCGATGGTCGATCCCGCGAGGATCACGACGTCCTCGGGTTCCTCGGTGTTGACCGGCCGGTCCCCCACGAGCACCGAGCAGCAGCCGAGGGCGTCGGTGAAGCGCCGATCCGGGTGCAACAGCCACAGTCGGGCGATCACGTCGGCGAGCGTCGTGGAGCCGGAGACCGACAGGGTCTCCTCGTCCAGCCCCGCCGCCGCACGCACCGACGCCCAGTAACGAACCAGGATGGTCTCGGTCACAGAATCGTGACAAACGCTGTGTGTATCGCCCACGTTTCCCTATCCTGCATGAGTAGTTAACCGGCCGGAGCCCGACGACGTGCTGCGGTCTCGCCCAGTTCCCCGGGAGGAGACCCATCCATGAGCGCTCTGCTGCTGCTCACCAGCTCCTTGCAGTCCTCCGTCGAGGTCCTGCCCTCGCTGGCTCTGCTCGGTCATCAGGTGAAGATCCTGCCCGCCGAGGGAAGCGCGCTGCTCGAGGCCCCCGATTCCGACCTCCTCCTCGTCGACGGTCGCCAGGACCTCGCGGGCGCCCGCGACCTGTGCCGCCTGATCCGCACGACCGGCTCGGAGATCCCGGTCCTGCTCGTGGTGACCGAGGGCGGTCTGTCCGTGGTCACTCACGACTGGGGCATGGACGACGTCGTGCTGCACACCTGTGGTCCCGCCGAGCTCGAGGCTCGCCTGAAGCTGGCGATCGGCCGGGTGACGGCGGCGCGCTCGGCGGCAGACCCCGATGCGCACGTGATCCGCTCCGGCGACGTGGTCGTCGACGAGGCCACCTACACCGCCAAGATCGGTGCGCGCCCGCTCGACCTCACGTTCAAGGAGTTCGAGCTGCTGAAGTTCCTGGCCCAGCACCCCGGCCGGGTGTTCAGCCGCCAGCAGCTGCTCCAGGAGGTCTGGGGCTACGACTACTTCGGCGGAACCCGCACCGTCGACGTCCACGTGCGCCGACTGCGCGCCAAGCTCGGGCCCGAGAACGAGACCCTGATCGGCACCGTCCGCAATGTCGGCTACCGGTTCGTGCTCCCAGCCAAGGAGAAGGACGCCGCGGCCGACGACGCCCAGCTCAGCGTGCGCTGACCGCCGAGCCTGCTCGGCTGCCGCGGGTCTTCTCGGGCGCTCGCGACGCCCTCCCGGGCGAACGCGCCGGACGGCGGTGACAGACCGAGCACGGCGATCGGTCACGATAGAGGGATGCCGCCCCGCCGCCGGACCCTCCTCCTGGCGGCGGCGACCCTGGCTGCGGTGGTGATCCTCCTCGGCCTCAACGCCCAGCGGGCCGCCGACGACCTCCGCGACGCCCAGGCCGCCGTGGGCGATCTGCGCGACGCCCTCCGGGAGAACGACGCGGATGCTCGCGACGGCGCGCTCGACCGACTCCAGGGTGCCGCGGGCTCCGCGCACGACCGCACCAGCGGGTTGCGCTGGGCTCCGCTGACCCATGTCCCCTTCCTCGGTGACGACGCCCGGGCGGTACAGGGCGTCGCGACGTCCCTCGACCTGCTGGCACGCCGCGCCGGGCCCGCCCTGCTCGACGCCGTCGAGCGCGCCGACGGTCTCCTCGCCGGCGGCGGAGTCGACCTGGCCGTCCTCGAGGAGATCTCGGGCACCGTCGATCACGCTGCTACGGCCCTGACGGCCGCCTCGGCTCCGGTGGCCCCGATCGACGCCGGCGGGCTGATGGACCGGGTGCGCCGTCCCTACCAGGACTACGTCGACCAGCTCGCCGACCTCGACGCTCTCGTCGACCGCGCGCGCGACGTCCTCGCCACGCTGCCCGGCGCGCTGGGCGAGACCCGGCCGCAGCACTACCTCGTCGTCCTGCAGAACAATGCGGAGGCGCGCGCGACCGGCGGTACCCCTCAGGCCTGGGCCCTGCTGCAGAGCGATGAGGGGCAGTGGGACGTCACCGCCCACGGCACCGACGCGGACTATCCGACCCGCACGCGGCCGGTCCTGCGCCTCACCCCGGCAGAGCGGGCGCTCTACGGACCGTCACTGGCGCGCGACGTGCTGGACGCGACGATGACGCCCGACGTCCCGCGGATGGCCGAGATCCTGCGGGCGCAGTGGGACGCCGCGGGCGCGCCGGTGCCACTCGACGGCGTCATCACGCTCGACACCGTGGCGCTGGGCTACCTCCTGCGCGGCCTGCCTCCGGTCACCGTCACCCCCGACGTGACGCTGACCGGGGCCAACGCCGCCCAGGAACTGCTCCTGGGCGCTGCCTACCAGCAGTCGCCGGCCGAACGGGCCGCCTTCCTGCAGCGCGCCGCCGTCGCCGTCCTCGAGCAGCTGGTGCAGCACGCCGGGGCAGGCGACACCCTCGATGCCCTCGTCGACGGTGCCGCTCAGGGGCGCGCCCACGTCGTGCCGTTCGCCGACGGTGCCCGTCGGGCTCTGGAGGGAACCGGCCTGCTCGGCGGCACCGCGGAGGTCGGTGACCTACCGCGCGTCGACCTGACGGTCGACGCCGAGACCGATTCCCCCAGCTCGTTCGGTCTGCGTTGGGAGTCCGCCGTCACCACGGTCGCTTGCGGGGAGCTCACCGACCTGGAGGCGACACTCACGGTGCTGCGCCGGCCCGTTCCCGGAGAGCCGGATCCGGATGCGCTGCTGCCCCTCACCGTGCGGGTGTTCGGCCCGCCGGGCTCGCGCATCGACGCCGTCCGGGTGGACGGCGCACCCGTGGAGACCGACGTGATCGACGTCGGCGGGCGTCCTGCCGTACGCGTCGGCGTCGCGGCGGGAGCGACCGCGACGACGGTCGCCGTCAGGTTGTCCGCGCCGTCGGACGACGCGCGCGAGCTGGCGGTGCACACCACGCCCGGCGTTGTGCCGGTCACCGGGGTGCGCCGGGTGCCGGTCGTCTGCCCCTAGGGCCTGATCGGACGAGGTGTACTCAGCAGGCGAGCTCGACGTCGCGACTGCCGTCGAGGATCGACGGCGTGACCGCGATCCCCGTGGTGTCGCCACGGGCGGTGAAGGTCACGTTCAGGTAGTCCTCGCCCGAGACGAGCAGCACCAGGGAGACCACCGGGCGGCCGTCGAGCTCGTCGACCACGACGTCGAGGGGCTCGCCGTCGACCGCGACGTCGGCGAACGACATGCCCGGCGTTCCGTAGAGCCGGGCCACGACCATCTCGGTTCCGGGATCGATGCCGTAGGCACCGCCGCCGGTCAGGTAGGGGGGCAGGTTCGCCAGCTGCTGGGAACTCTCCGTCTGACGCAGGCGCAGCACTCCGGCGACGGTCGACTCGCCGTCGGTGCAGGAGCGTTCGGCCTCGACCAGGTACCGCAGGTAGAACGACATCTTCGAGCCGGTCGCGTCGTCGATCGTGAGGTACATCCGATCCCCCGCGCGTGGAGTCGTCCAGTCGCCGAGCACGTCGAGCTCGGCGAGCTCGGCGATGTCGCTCTGGACGAACGGGGCGATGGCCAGCCGTCGCTCGAGCACCGAGCGGTCGAGCGCGGAGAGGAACTTCTGCGGCTGCTGGACGCCCTGCGTGATCTCGTCGAAGGTCGCCTTGACGACCTCCTCGAAGATCTCGTCCTGCTCGTCGGTGTCCAAGACGACCTTGTAGACCTCGTTGAGCAGGCCGGGCACAACGTTGTCCTCGGTCACCGGCACGCCGCGGACGTTGACCGGCCCGACCGCGCCGAGGATGTAGGAGAGCGAGACCGAGTCCATCAGGACGACGCCGTCGAGCGGTTCCTGGGGAAACGCCCGCGCCCAGTGGGCCGCCATCAGCTCCGCGACCCGCGGTACGTGGGGGACGAAGTTGGCGTCGATGAAGAACCGCCCGAGCTCGGGGCCGAAGACGGTGGTCTCGTCGGCGCTCAACGGGATCACGGGGTCGTCGAGCGCGGGGAAGTCCGTGCCGGCGCCCTGGCGCACGATGCGAAGCTGGCCCCGGTCGGCGCGGACCTGGGACCACGAACCGGGAAGGCCACCGGTGGCACGGGTCTCGGCATTGTTCTGAGCGGCCAGGAGATAGGTGCGCGGGCCCTCGGCGCCGAGCATGTCGGGCAGCACCCGGCTGGCGGAGTCGGCGGCCGAGAAGGCGCGGGTCAAGCTCGCGATGAGCTCGGCGTAGTCGTCGTAGGGAGTGCGGAAGGCACCGATGAATCCGTCGCTGGGCTCAGCCTCGATCAGGTCGTCGGCACGCGCGAAGGCCTCGCTCACACGTCGGACCGGCTCCTGGGAGCGACGCACAGCTCCGATGTCGACCCCGCCTGCCACCGGCATCTGCTCGAGCTCGTCCATCGCGGCAGCGAAGTCGCCGCCTGCGGCGGCCACCTGGTCCAGGCTCGCGCTGAGCGCCCGGACGCCCGCGGCGTCGTCGCCGACGAACGGCAGGATGGTCAACGCACCCCAGAGCGGCCCGTCGGTGCGCCCCTTGGCGTCGCTGGCGGCGGCTTCGAGCCGGATGAGCGCGCGATTGCGCTCGGCTGCATCACCATCGCCGATCGCGCGGTTGACGTCGAGCACGGCGTCCTGCGCGGCACGGAGGTCACGCGCGGTCTGGAACCCGTTCCAGACGCTGTACAGCGCGCCGGCCACGATCAGCACCGACGCGGCGCCCAGGACCCTCCGCACCAGCCGACGACGACGCGGACGGCGCCGAGAGGACGCGGGGTCGCGCCGACTCACTTCCGGCGGACGACCCGGAGCGGCGCCTTCTTCGACCCCGAGCTCTTGAAGGCGCTGTTCTCCTGCTTCACGTACCGGACCACCAGGCTGTAACGGCCGAGCTTGAGGTTCTTCGGGAGCGCGATGGTGGCGCGACCGTTCTTGTTCACCTTCACGATGCGCGTGACGCGGGTGCCCTTGGCATTGCCCTTGGTGCCGCGCGCGATCACCTTGAAGACACCCTTGGGAACGGCGTTGCCCTGGGTACGCACACGCGCCTTGACCACCGGCGCGTTGCCGCGGGCGACCTTCGCCGGAGCCTGGAAGGTCGTGGTCGTCCGGGCACATCCGACGTACGGGCACGCCGCCGACGAAGGTGCACTTGCACCGACCAGCAGGCCGGCGGTCATCGCCAGCGCGGTCAGGATGGCAGCCAGGTACTTCTTCATCGTTCTCCCCATGTCGAAAACGTCACGCAGTTGACAGTTGTCAGATAGAACCGTATTCGACCACATTCCTGGTGGTCACGGGTGCTTTCGGGTGGAGCCGCTCGTTCTGCAGGCGGTCCGGAGACCCCGAGAGCCGCGAGCAGGGGTCAGCGACCCTCGTCCGATCCGCCGCCACCGTCGCTCTCCAGCCAACCGCGGAACGCCTCGAGATTCGCCGTCGGCTCCCCGCGCAGCTTGCGCCATTCCCACTCCTTGCGGATCGAGGACGCGAACCCGAGTTCGAGGATGTGGTTGAACGACTCGTCGGCGGTGCTCAGGAGGGCGCCCATCAGCCGGTCGAGCTCGTCGGTCGTGACGATCGCGAGCGGGAGCCGCCCGTCGAGGTAGATGTCACCCGCGTGGTCGATCGCGAACGCGACGCCGTAGAGCCGCAGGTTGCGTTGCAGGAGCCAGCGGTAGACGCCCTCGTGGTTCTCATCGGGCTGCCGGCACACGAAGGCGTGGACGCCGAGGGCGTGGGCACCGACGTCGAGGCGCACGGGCGTCGACAACTTGCGCTCGCCCGGGAGGGCGAAGGAGAAGAGGGCGCCGTCCTCGGTGTACTCGAGCTCGTTCTCCTCGAGCCAGGCGCGGATGACACCGGCGGTCGAGCTTGTCGAGACCGGCATCTCGACAAGCTCGATGACCGGGTCTCCNTGGTTGAGGTGTCCGCCTCCGAGGAACGAGGGGGCGGACTCCTCAACCACCGACGGGTCGCGCTCGGAGGCGGACTCCTCGACCACCGACCGTTCCTCAGCCACGGAGGGCCCCGGTCGTCGGGATGCGCGCGCGGCGGTAGACGTCGATCATCTGGCGCGCGGCGACGTCCCAGGAGAACGCCTGGGCCTGGCGCAGGGCGCCGCCCGCGAGCCGATCCAGCTCGACCGGGTCGTGCGCGAGTCGGGCGAGCGTGTCGGCCCAGATCGTCGGGTCGTGAGAGTCGATCAGCAGTCCGCTGGCGCCGTCGCGCACCGCCGTCGGGAGCCCGCCCGGGGGCGCCGCCCCCCCCGGCGGGGGGGCCCCCGCCCCCGCCCGCCGCGACGACCGGGGTGCCGCACGCCTGGGCCTCGACGGCGACCAGGCCGAACGACTCGTTGTAGGAGGGCACCGCGACCACCGAGGCAGCCGCGTACCACTGGGCCAGTTCGGTCTGGCTCACCGGAGGCACGAACCGGACGACGTCGGCGACGCCGAGCCGGTGCGCCAGCTCGACCAGCGCCGTCGGTTGCTCCAGACCGCTGCCCGAGGGGCCGCCGACGACGGGGACCACGAGGCGACCTCGCAGCTCGGGGTGCCGCTCGACGAGCACGGCCGTCGCTCGCACGAGGACGTCGGGGGCCTTGAGCGGCTGCACCCGACCCGCGAACAGCACGACGAAGGCGTCCTGCGGCAGCATCAGCCGCGCCCGCGCGACGTCGACCGGGCTCGGCCGGAACCGGTCCAGGTCGACGCCGGGGTGCACGACCTCGACCCGGCCCGGGTCGGCGTCGTAGAGATTGATGAGCTGCTTGGCCTCGACGTCGGTGTTCGCGACGAGGACGTCAGCGGCCTCGACCACCTGCTGCTCACCGATCACCCGCACCCGTGGCTCGGGGGTGTCGCCGGCGGCGAGCGCCTCGTTCTTGACCTTCGCCATGGTGTGCATGCTGTGCACCAACGGCACACCCCACCGATCACGCGCCAACGCCCCGACCTGACCCGAGAGCCAGTAGTGGGAGTGGACGACGTCGTAGTAGCCGTGCGGCTGCGCAGCCTCGGTGCGCAGCACCTCACGCGCGAACATGCACAACTGTCCGGGCAGCTCCTGCTTGGTCAGCCCCTCGAACGGCCCGGCGGCCACGTGCCGCACGATCACACCGTCGTCGAGAGGGACGACGGGCGCCAGCCGCGAGCTCGTGGCACGCGTAAACACGTCGACCTCGACGCCCTGGCGTGCCAGGCGCCGGGCCAGCTCGACGACGTAGACGTTCAAGCCGCCGGCGTCGCCGGTGCCCGGCTGGTCGAGAGGGGAGGTGTGCAGGCTGATCATCGCGACGCGACGCGGCTGCTCCCCCTCGGTCTGGCTCACGTGCACACAACCACCCTGCCAGGTGCCTGATTCCCGGCGGCATCACCCGGGTGGTCGCCGTGGTCTGGGCGGGCACCGGCCGGCATGTGTAGGGTGCACACGACGTCCCCCGGCGTCCTGCTCCCTGATCTCGCACGGCTCGGTCACGTGCATTTTCTCGCAGGAGTGGACGTGTCCGGCACCAACGGCTCCTCGATGCCCGCGGGCGCTCGCCGATCGACCCGCGTCCGCCCCGGCGCACGCGACGACGCCGGCGCGATCGCGCTGGTGGCGGCAGCCGTCATGACGGCGCTCGTGGTGATCGCGGGGTTCACCGTCGATCTCGGGATGCAGCGGGTGCTGAGGCGTGACCTGCAGTCCGTGGCGGACGTCGTCTCCCTCGACCTGGCTCGCCTCCTCGACGGCACTCCCCGCTCGGCGACACTGCGCACCGAGTTCGACCGCCAACGCGACCTCTCGGTGGAGCGCAACGACGCCACCGTGCTGGGCCGGGACCTCGACGTCGACTACGAGCTGGGGCGCGTCGACCAGCATGGCGCCTTCAGCACCATCGCACCGGGCCAGGTGCCGACAGCCGTCCGCGTGACGGCGAGCGGCGTCGTCGACTTCGCCTTCCACGGCGACAGCGGCAGCTCGAGCCGGACGGCGATCGCGTCGGCGCGCCCGTTCGGGTGCTTCTCGGTCGGCACGTTCTCGGTGCGCGCCAACCTCGGCGACAGCTGGCTGCTCGGCGGCCTCCTCGGCGTGCTGGGTACCGACGTGCGGCTCGACGTCCTCGACATCGACGGGCTCGCCTCGACCAGCATCGACCTGCTCGGTCTCGTCGGCGCCGACGCCGGGGTCGCCAGCTTCGACGAGCTGCTCGACACCTCCCTCGGCCTGGCCGACTTCTACCTGCTCACGGCCAAGGCCCTGGAGCGGGAGTCCGGCCGCACCGCCGAGGTCGGGCTCCTGGAGGACCTCGCACAGCTGGATCTCCCGCACCTGGATCTCACGCTCGGCGAACTGGTGGAGATCGATACCGCCGGCGCCGAGGCGCTCGGGGCGCGAGTGAACCTGCTGGATCTGGTCACCGGCGCAGCGTTCATCGCCAACGGCACCAACGTCGTCAGCGTCCCCGGGCTCGGCGTCGATCTCGGGATCACCAACCTCGACATCAGCCTGCACATCGGTCAGAAGCCGATCCTCACCTGCGGACCCGTGGGCACGCGTGCCGAGGCATCGCAGGTGCGGGTCGTGCTCAGCGGGCGGCTCGTGAACCTCGACCTGGGCCTGCTCTCCCTCACCAGTCCCATCCGCCTCGAGATCAAGCTCGCCGCCGCCGAGGGCACGATCACCGCACTGGAGTGCACTCCGACGAGCCGACGCGTCTCGGTGCTGGCAGCCAACGGCCTCCTCGACATCGACATCGCCCTGCAGGCCAGGCTCGTGCTGCTGCCCGCGCTCTTCGGCGGCGTGACCCTCCTCGACGTGCCCATCGACGTCAGCACCCAGCGTTCGAGCCCGGACGCCGTGATCTCGCTGCCCGTCCCCGACTCGGGCAAGGGCGACGTCGTCGAGACCGGCCAGCACACGCTGGGCGTCCCGACGCTCGCGGTCGACACCAGCGGACTGCGCGCCCTCGGCCTCCCGCTCGGTCAGATCACCGACGGGATCATCAGTCCGCTGCTGACCCTCGTGCTGAACCCGCTGATCGCCACGCTCGACCGCTACCTGCTGAGCCCGCTGCTCGACCTGCTCGGCGTCAACGTCGCCGGCGCCGACTACTACGCCACGGCACCCGTCGACTGCGGAATCCCGAAGCTCGTCGGCTGAACCACCCGTCCGGCAGCACTCAGGCGCGATGCACCTTGTGCGGCGCCGCCTGGGCCCGTGGCTTGATCACCATGGTGTCGATGTTCACGTGCCGCGGGCGCGTGACCACCCAGGTGATCGCGTCGGCGATGTCGTCGGCGACCAGCGGTTCGGCCACGCCCGCATAGACGGCGGCCGCGCGCTCAGCGTCCCCGCCGAACCGCACCAGGGAGAACTCCTCCGTCGCCACCATCCCGGGCGCGATCTCACAGATCCGCACGGGCTGGTCCCACAGCTCCAGTCGAAGCGTCTCGGTGACCGCACGGGTGCCGTGCTTGGCCGCCACGTAACCCGCCCCGCCCTCGTACGGCGTCCGGCCCGCGATGGAGCCGACATTGCAGATCACGCCGTCCTCGCTGGCGATCAGGGCAGGCACCCCCGCCTGGGTGACCTGCAGGAGCCCGACCACGTTGACGTCGTACATCTCCCGCCACTGGGCCGGGCCGGCATCGGCGATCGGCTCCAGGCCGATCGCTCCTCCCGCGTTGTTCACCAAGGCATGGAGCCGGGGGCCGGCCGCCTCGGCGAGCGCGGCGACGTCGTCGGGGCTGGTGACGTCGCAGGCGATCGCCGTTCCACCGATCTCGGCGGCCAGGGCCTCGATCCGCTCACGACGCCGGGCCGCGCAGATCACGTGGAATCCGGCACCGGCCAGGTGCCGCGCTGTCGCCTCGCCGATGCCGCTGCTCGCACCCGTGACGACCGCGATCCGCTCCTGAGTCATGGGCCCATCCTCCTCGTGTCCGCGCACGATGCGTCGACGGGTCGGGTCGACAGGCGCGATCACGTCAGAGGGCGACCAGTCCGTCGACCTTCCAGTCGCCCGCGACGCGCGTCATGGTGAGCACCAACCGGAGCTGACCCTCGGTCGGCGCAGGTCGGGCCTCGCCACCGACCACACCCGCGGTCGAGGTGACCGTCTGGTCGGCGAAGACGAGGACGCGGACGGTGCCGGCGTCATCCTCGCCCTCAGCCTCTCCGCCGTCCGTTGCGGCTCCGAGGATGCCGGCCCCGAGCACGACAGCCGTGGCAGAGGCGTCCTTGTCGGTGGCCATCGGTCGCACGGTCGATCCGAAGGCCTTGCTGTACTTCGCGGCGAACGACTCGGTCATCCACGACGTCGCCTCGGCGAGGTTCTCGTCCAGCGCTTCGGGCTCGAAGGTCAAGACCGGGACGACGGCGTCGACCGCAGCCTGCACCGCAGCGCGGTCGTCGCGGGGGGTGACGTCATCTGGGTCGTCGGCGAGGGTCCCGACGCGGTAGCCGTCCTCGGTCACCCCGGGCAGCGACGCGGAGGGGGCGGGCTTGCCGGCGCCGTCGCTGAGGCGCCACACGAGCGCCGAGAGAGCGACGACGACGAGCGCCAGCATCGGGGTGAGTGCTCGACCCAGGAACCTCATGCGATCTGCTCCATCCCCGCGACCAGCCACTCCTCGTCCTCGTGCTTCAGCTGCACCCGGACCCGGTACTTCGTCGTCGCCGACGTGCCCTCCGCACTGGTGCTGACGACGTCCGCGGCGACGAGCACCCACGCCTGGTCGGGCGTGAGGAACTCGACCGCGGCACCGGTGTCAGGCACCTTGACGACGAGCACGAGGCGTCGGTCGTTGAGCTCGCGGAGCAGCCGTTGGCGCTGAGCACGGAAGTCCGCAGCGAAGGTCTCCGTGCTGATCTCCTTCAGCGTGGCCATGCCACGACGCGCCCGACCGGGAGCCAGCCCGAAGAAGGTCTCGACGGCGTGCTGCGCGGCGTCCAACGGCGCGTCGGCCGACACCTGCGGCTTCTCGACCGCCTCGTCGGCACGCAACGAGACCGCCGTGACCCCCAGGGCGATCGCCGCCGCGACGAGGAGCGCTTGAAGGACTCGGATCACCCGGAGAGCCTATGCCGCCATCCGCACGTCGCCTGAATGCCGTCGTCGGCGAGGCGCGCGGGTCGGCTGGGCGGCGGAGCGGTGACCTACAGAGGTTCCTCACCCTGCCGCCCGCCGGGGCGGTGACCTGCAGAGGAATGACCTCCCGCGATCACTCAGTACCTCACCGCCCACCCCGACCCTCAGCAGGTCACCGCCCCACCGGACTACGACGCGGCCGCATCGACGAAGTCGCCGAGGTCCAGCTGCGACAACCGGCGCTGGTACTCCGCCACCATGCCCGGCCAGTTCGTGCTCACCCGGCCCGACGCCGTGCGGTACCAGCTGTCGCAGCGTGCCCAGACGCTCGTGCCGAGTCGCTCCTGCATCTCGCGGTCGTACGCGGCGGCGACGTCGGCCCTCACCTCCGGGCTGACGATCCGGCCCTGCGTCATCGCCTGCGCGAGCTGGACGACATAGGCGCTCTGGGCCTCCATCATGCCGATGATCGAACTGCCACCCAGGTTGGTGTTGGGGCCGTAGACGACGGCGAGGCCGGGGAAGCCCGGCACGCTGACGCCGAGGTGCGCGAACGCGCCGTCGGCCCAGACATCGGCCAACCGGGCGCCGTCACGGCCGGTGACGTCGATCCCTCGCAGGAAGTCGGTGGCCGCGAAACCCGTGCCCCAGATCACCACGTCGGCCTCGTGCAGCACGCCGTCGCGGGTGCGCACACCGTCGGCCTCGAGGGCGGCGACGTCATCGGTGACGACATCGACGTGGTCGCGGGCCAGCGTGCGGTACCAGGTGTTGGAGAAGAGCACCCGCTTGCAGCCGAGCTCGTAGTCCGGCTGCAGCGCGTCACGCAGCGCGGGATCGGCGATGGTGCGGCGCAGGTGCATCCGCCACCACCGGTGGATGAGGCCCTTGAGCCAGGTCTCCTCGGTCAAGGCGCGGTTCATCTGCTCGGTGAGCCAGAAGACCGCGCGTCGCTCGAGACGTTGGAGGCCCGGGATCCGACGCAGAGCAGCACGCTGCACCCTGACGCGGGGTCCGTCAGGCTTGGGTATCACGTAGGGCGCCGAGCGCTGGAACACCGTGATGTGGGCGGCGTCGTCGGCGATACCGGGAACGAACTGGATCGCGCTGGCCCCGGTACCGACGACGGCGACGCGACGTCCGCGCAGGTCGACGTCGTGGCGCCACTCGGCGGAGTGGAACGCCGGCCCGGCGAAAGCCTCGCGCCCCGGCAGGCTCGGCACGACAGGCGCGGAGAGCTGGCCGACCGCACTGACGACGAGCTCGGCCTCGTAGGTGCGGACGCCGTCAGGTCCCTCGGCGGTGACGGTCCACACGTGGGTGGCGTCGTCGTAGCGCAGCGCGGTGACGCTGGTGCCGGTGATGACGCTGTCGCGGATGCCGGTCTCGCGAGCGACGCGCTCGATGTAGCCGAGGATGTCGGCCTGGGGGCTGTAGCGACGGGGCCAGTCGGGGTTCGGCGCCCAGCTCCAGGAGTACAGCGCGCTCGGCACGTCGCACGCAGCGCCGGGGTAGGTGTTCTCCCGCCAGACGCCGCCGACGTCGTCGGCACGCTCGAGCACGGTGACCTCGGTGATCCCGCCACGACGCAGAGCGACGGCGGCACCGAGGCCGCCGAACCCGGCACCGATCACGACCACGCGCAGACGTCCTCCAGTCGACATGCCACGACCGTAGGCCGAGATGAGCCGGGCATGATTGATAATTCCGGCCATGGCGGCCACGACCCGTGCGGTATGGGACCACCCGCGCCGCGCCGGCGGACTCGTCCCGCTGCTCGGCTACGCCGCCGTTCTGGGTATCGCACCGGAGCGCCTGCTTCCGACCAGCGCCCTGACGCCGTCCGACGTCACCGAGGGCACGACGGAGATCCCGGCACGGAGCGAGCTCCAGGTCGTCCAGCGCCTGGTCGACCTCGGAGGACCGCGCGTCTCCGGCTTCGAGCTCGGGGCGCACTACGGGCTGAGCACCTACGGGGTGCTCGGCTTCGCGATCTCCACCAGCCGCACCCTTCAGGAGGCGATCGACGTCGGCCTGCGGTTCCTCGATCTGAGCTTCGCCTTCGCGACGCCCGAGCCGACTCTGGACGGCGACCGGGTGCGCCTCGTGGTTCCGGTCCCGTCCGGGCTCCCCGACCACCTGGCGCACCTGCTCGCCGACCGGGACCTCAGCGCGATCGCGCGACTCATCGACGAGAGCACCGGCGGCGTCGTCGAGCTGGCGATCGACCGGACAGGGCGGTCGATCACCTTCGGCGCCGCCTGGCTCGCGGCACCCATGCCGCGATCGGATCCCGCGGCGCGCGCGCGATGCGAGGCGGCCTGCCTCGACGCCGTCTCACGTCGGCGGTCCCGCACCGGGGCCGCGCAGACGGTGCGGGCGGGGATCACCCGCCATCTCGCCGTCGGCGCCCCGGCCGGCCTGGTCGCCGCCGAGTCGGGCTGGAGTGAGCGCACGCTGCGCCGTCGCCTGGCGGAGGCCGGGACCAGCTATCGCGAGCTGCTCGACGAGGTCCGCTCCTCCCTCGCGGAAGAATTTCTCGCCATCGGGGCGCTCACCGTGGGCGACATCGCCGTCCGGCTGGGCTATGCCGAGTCGGCGAGCTTCATCCACGCCTACCGGCGCTGGACCGGACGCTCGCCACGCGCGGTCGACGTCGACGCGCTCGGCTCCACCGATCCCTCGAAGGTGTAGTCGCTCAGCGGGAACCGGGCCGCCTCCCACATCGTCTCGAGCGTCGGCGAAGCGCGGAACGGCACGTCGCCGTGCTCGTCGAAGTAATAGCTGTTCGCGCCGCCGCACTGGCCCTGGAAGAAGACCTGGTGCTTGCGGCGTCCGAGCATCTTGCGGTGGTAGGCGGAGTTGGCCTCGGGCGTCACCTCCACCCGCGCGGCGTCACGGCGTCGCGCCTGGCGGAGCAGCCGGGTGATGTGGGTCATCTGGGTCTCGATGAGGTTGAAGTACGACGAGCCGTTGTACCCGTAAGGCCCCAGGATCGAGAACAGGTTCGGGAATCCCGGCACGCTGATCCCCTGGTAGGCCTGGAACCGCTCCCGCATCCACCACTCCTCGAGATCGCGACCGTCGCGCCCTACGACCTGGAACGAGGGCAGGTTGCCGCGCTCGAACACCTTGAAGCCCGTGGCCAGCACGAGGACGTCGAGGTCGTGGTGCTCGCCGTCGGCCGTGCGCACCCCGGACGGCGTGATCTCGGCGATGCCGTGCGTCTCCAGATGCACCTGGGGCAGGTTGAACGCCGGCAGGTAGGCGTTGGAGAAGCTCGGCCGCTTGCATCCCAGGGAGTAGGCCGGCGTGAGTCGCTCCCGGACGACCGGATCGTGGACGGCACGACGCAGGTAGGCGCGCCCGATGCGCTCGCCCGCCGACGCAGTCGGGAGCAGGCCGTGGAAGTGCGCTGCGATGGGGAAGGTCGCCTCGACGAACGTCTGGCTGGCCAGCCGCGCGGCGAACTTCGCCCCGGGAACCGCCCGGAGCCCCGCTCGCGCGAGACTCGGCAGGGCGACGTCCGGCTTGGGCAGGCACCAGATCGGGGTGCGTTGGAACACCGTCAACTGCTCGACCCGAGGAGCGATCGTGGGGATCACCTGCACCGCGGAGGCCCCGGTGCCCACGACGCCGACCCGCTTCCCGGCGAGCGCGACGTCGTGATCCCAGCGGGCGGTGTGCATGGTGACGCCTGCGAAGGAATCGACGCCGGCGATGTCGGGCAGCTTCGGCTGCGTCAGCACACCGGTCGCCGACACCACGAAGCGAGCCCGCACCACGTCGCCACCATGGAGCTCGAGGTGCCACCGGTCCTCGGACTCGACGAACCGGGCGGACACGACTCTGGCCCCGAGGCGGACCCGACGACGGACGTCGTACTTGTCCACGCAGTGCTCCGCATAGGCCTTGAGCTCCCGGCCCGGCGCGTAGACCCGCGACCATCGCGTGGTCTGCTCGAAGGAGAACTGGTAGGAGAAGGAAGGGATGTCGACGCCGACACCGGGGTAGGTGTTCCAGTGCCAGGCTCCCCCGAGGCCGTCACCGGCCTCCAGCACGAGGTAGTCGTCGAAGCCGGCCCGGTCGAGCAGGATCGCAGCGCCGATACCGGAGAAGCCGCCCCCGATGATCGCCACGTCCACGAAGGTCTCGCCCGGTGTCATCGGCTCTGCTCCTCGGATCGGTCGGTGTCCTGAAGGGTCGCACGCAGACGCGAGCCGGCGGTGACGACCACGACGTCGACCCGATGCTCCACGCCCTCGGCCGAGCGGACGCCGTCAGTCACGAGGGCGTAGACGGGCCACGCCACCAGGACGCAGCGCTCGTCGGCCAGGGCGCGGTAGTAGTCGCGCTCGACGCTGGTGCCGCGCGCGCCGAAACGGCGATGCGGCGTCAGCAGGCGCCGGGTCCACGCGTCGTCCACGCTGCGCCGCAGGTGACGCCGCGAGAGCCGCTCACCGACGAGGCGATCGACCGGGCCGGCCACGCCCAGCAGGTCCGCGACCTGCCCGATCGGCGTCGTCACCAGCCGCGCGACGGAACCTCCGAGTGAACCCGCGGGAGGCCCGGGCGGGCGGAGCCAGCGCGCCTCCTCCTGGAAGACCTTCACCCGCGCGGCCGTCGCGATCACGGACGGCACGATGCGTGCCACCTCGTCACCGGGACCGATCACCGCCACCCGCTGACCGCTGAAATCGCGGCCGCGCCACGCGTCGTCGCGCAGCACGGGACCGGCGAACCCGACCCTGGACGCCGTCGCCGCGCGGGGTGTCGTGCGACGCGAGTCGCGGCTCCTGGACCCGGAGGCTCCCGACGGCGCGGGGGTCGTGGGTGCGCCGCTCACGAGGCGACCGGTTCGTGGGTGAGCTCCTCGGTCCATGACTGGGGCTTGCCGAGGACGCGGGCCGGCACGAACGACGTGACCTTGACCAGCGGATCGGCCAGGAAGCGGTGATAGGGGTGGGTGCGGTCGATGATCATCGCCGCCTGAGCCTTGAGCACGTGATAGGCGGGGATACGTGCGGTGTGGACCCCGCGTCCACCGATCGTGCCGAACCGCTTCACCGCGTTGTAGAGCTTCTGCTCCGGCAGGCCCATCGCGACGATGTTGTCACGCATCTTGTTGATGAGCGGGACGAAGACGACGATCAGTCCGAGTACGACCTGCGGCTTCAGATTGCCGATGCTCTCGATGAGCAGCTTGTGGAGCGGTCCGGCGCCGATCAGCTCCAGCACCTGGAAGTCGACGGCGATGTGGCGCGCCTCGTCGGAGTTGATGTGCCGGAAGACCTCGTGACAGACCGGGTCCGGTACCTCGTCGAGCAGGAACTTCACCAGCGCGCCGTCCAGGGCGCACTCGAGCAGCGGGATCAGCGTGGCCAGACCGGTCAGGGGCAGGCTGTCGCCGAAGTCGTCGAGGGTCTTGATCGCCATCTTGACGTTGATGTTGGGCTCGGGGACGCTGCCGTCCTCGTCGAGCATGCCCCAGCGCTTCATCAGCGCGAGCTCGGCGTTCGCGTGCTTCTGCTCCTCGGCATGGAAGTAGCGGTAGATCTCGGCGATCGTCGATGTCGGCGCTTTGGTGGCCAACGAGGCGAAGCCGCGAGCGCCCACGTGCTCGATCCACACCAGGTCCGCCAGGAACGGCTTCATCTTCGCGCGAAGGTCCGGAGTCATCAGCTCGGCGCCGGGCGCCTCCCAGTCGATGTCGGCCAGCGACCACTGCTTGTCCTTGATCGTCTGCAGCATCGCGTCGAAGTCGTAGGTGGCCGCGCTCGTGGTGCTGGTCATCGGGATGACTCCTCGGTGGGGGCGACGCGACCGAGGAGGCCGGCGACGCGGGTGTACGGGGCGGGCAGCAGGCGCTTGGTGCGCCAGATCAGTTGGGCGTCGGGCTGAGGGACGACGTAGAGCCGGCCCTTGTCGTGGGCATCGAGCGTCGTCCGGGCGACCCGCTCGGCCGAGAAGCTGGCGATGCCGGCCACCCGTCGGGCCATCCTCTGGGCGGAGTCCTCGATCAGCTCGCCGTCGAAGATGTTGGTGCGCACGAAGGTCGGGCACAGCACCGTCACCGCGAGCGAGGTGCCGGAGAACTCGGCCGCCAACGTCTCCGAGAGGCTCATCACTCCGGCCTTGCTGACGTTGTAGGCGGCCATGAGCGGTGCCGCGCTGAACCCGGCGGCCGAGGCCACGTTGATCACGCCGCCCCGGCCGGCATCACGTAGCAGCGGCGCGAACACGTGGCACCCGTGGATCACCCCCCACAGGTTCACGTCGATGGTGCGCTGCCACGACTCGATCGAGGTGTCGCCGACCCGGCGTCCACCCGCACCGATGCCGGCGTTGTTGCACACCAGGGTGGGTGGCTCCTCGAACCACTCGGTCGCTCGGGCAGCCAGGTGGGTGACGTCGTCGAGGTCGGCGACATCGGTGGGCACCGAGATCGCCCGACCACCGCTCCGCTCGACGAGGCCGACGGTCTCCTTCGCGCTGACGTCGTCGAGGTCGGCACACACCACGTGCCCCCCGCGGCGTCCGAGCTCGACGGCGGGCGCCCGGCCGATGCCGCTGCCCGCCCCGGTGACGACGGCCCGGGCGCGATCGGTGCGTCGTCGTGCCATCAGGCGGCCTCCCGCCGACGGCCCGCACACACCGGCTCGTCGTCGGTGCCTCGGCAACTGGGGCGACGGCGCGAGCACGCGTCGATCTGGTGGCGCATGCCGTCACATTGCATTCTGAGGGCGGGTGCCGTCAAGATGCTCGGGTGAATCGATCCGCTGCGACGACGGCCTCTCCCGCGCGCCGCTACGGCGGAAAGACGGCTGACGAACGCCGCCGGGAACGTCGCGAGGTGCTGATCGACGCGGCGACCACGATCTGGCAGGAGCAGGGCTGGGCCGCGGTCACCATGCGGGGGGTGTGCTCGCGCGCCCGGCTCACCGACCGCTACTTCTACGAGAGCTTCGAGGACCGCGACGCGCTCCTCGGCGTCGTCTGGGATCGCGTGCGTGACGACGTCGTCACGCATCTCGCCTCCGCCGTCACCGCCGCGGGCGCGTCGCCGTCAGAACAGATGTACGCGGCGATCGGCGCGATCACCCGCGTCGTGGCAGACGACCCGCCGTCCGCCCTGATCCTCTTCGGCGACCACGCGGGGAGCGAGGTCCTGGAGTCACGGCGTCGCAGCACGATCCAGCAGGTGACCGAGATGTTCGTGCTCCTCGCCAGCACCCACCTGCGCGAGGGCGCCGACGTCAAGGCGCTGCGGGTGCACACCCTCGCCGGTATCGGAGGGTTCGTGGAGATCGTGCTCGCCTGGCGCTCCGGCGCCCTCGACCTGACCCGCGACGAGCTCTACGCCCACGCCGTGCGCATCGGCGACGATCTCGCTCCCCGCTTCGTCACACCCTGGCCCTAGTCGGACCACCGGGCTGTCGGACACCGCGGCGGGCGGTGAGCGGTGAGTCTGAGACGGTCGCCGACGGCAGAACCGCTCCAGTGTCACCGCCACCCCGGCGCGCGGGCCGGGGCTGGTGAGTCTGGAACGTTCCGCGGGTCGAAGAACGTCCCAGACTCACCACCCTGCAGCGCCATGACGACGTGGGCCGGCCGCGTACGTCGTCCGCGACCAGAGCAGGTCCCACCGCTCGTCGAACGCGGGCGCCGGACCGTCGTAGCCGAACTCGGTGAGCGCTCGTCGAACGCGGGCGCCGGACCGTCGTAGCCGAACTCGGTGAGCGCTCGGTGAACCTGTTCGACGGTTCGCCGGGGCGTTCTCAACGATTCGCGAGTTAGCTGCACACACTGAAGACCGGCGCGCCGGAACGCCGCGTACCGCTCGAGGTAGTTCAGGTAGTGGTGGCGATCGGTCTGGTGTTGCAGCCCCTCGACCTCCATGATCGTGCCCACGTCGGGATACGCGAGGTCGCCGTGCAGGGTGCGGCCAGCGACCACCAGGGGTGCGTTCACCGCGGGTGCCGCCATGCCGCTGAAGATCAAGAGAGACCGCACCTCGGACTCGATGAGCGAATCGGCGCGGTCATCGAGGTACTCGAGGACCCAGCCGGCCTCGTGGGCACCCCGGCGCCACGGTGTCTCGGTGACCAATGAGCCGACTTCCAGCCGTGTCATATGCCGATGCCGCAATCGCCCGTATCACGGTGCTCTGGGCGCAGAACGCGACGAACGCAGCAGCCGGCGAGACTCCGACAGCGTCGGTCGGCGGCATCGCTCTCGTGCGATGCAGGAAGACTCCTTCGATGTCGAGGTGGTGGTCGCGCGCCACGACGAAACGCAAGGGGATGCGCGGCCCGAAGTCGAGGCCAGCGAGTTGTACGCGCGTGAGACCCGTCGGGCGCGCGTCCTCGGGGAGAATGAGCCGCACCGCGGCCACCCGATCATCGTGCGCGAGCTCAGCGCCGCTGACACACCACACATTGGGGTACAGCCTGACGAAACGGCTGCCACGCAGCATGTGGCGAGGGAGTCCCGCCGCCTCGGCCTGATTGACAGTGAAAGGACGACGCAGCAACGTGTCCGGGATGGGTCGCATACGGCAGCGGACACGACAGCGCGCCCGCATCGCCGTCCGCCTGCTCCGCCATGTGGATGGGGCGCGCGCCATGTGGCCTGTGGACAGCGTCCTGACGAAGTGGCACCGACGACGCCCCCGGACACCAGACGCGCTACGGGGCTTCCCTGGGGCCGGTGAGTCTGGAGCGGTTCCGGCGGGCCCCAACGTCCCTCACTCACCGCCGCGCGTCAGCGACTCCCGATAGCGGTGGACACGGGAGGGTTGGCGATGTCGAATCCGTCCCATACTCACCGCTCCCCCGACCCGCGCGCGACGACGTCCGCCGACCCACACGGGCACGACGGGCGTCAGGGCGAGGCGCGGGGCGGCCGATCAGCCGAACCGACCCGAGATGTAGGCCTCGGTGGAGGGCTCGTCAGGGTTGGAGAACATCTTCTTGGTGGCGTTGAACTCCACCAGGTGACCCGGCTGCCCCGCGGCCTTGAGGTTGAAGAACCCGGTGTCGTCGGAGACCCGGGCGGCCTGCTGCATGTTGTGGGTCACGATCACGATCGTGTACTCCGATTTCAGCTCGTGGATGAGGTCCTCGATCGCCGACGTCGAGATCGGGTCCAGCGCCGAGCACGGCTCGTCCATGAGCAGCACCTGCGGCTCGACGGCGATGGCGCGCGCGATGCACAGACGCTGCTGCTGACCGCCGGAGAGACCCATGCCGGGCTTGCCCAGCCTGTCCTTCACCTCGTTCCACAGATTCGCACCCCGCAGCGACTTTTCCACGATGGAGTCCGCCTCGGACTTCTTCATGCGCTTGGAGTTCAGCCGGTTGCCCGCGAGCACGTTGTCGTAGATCGACATCGTCGGGAACGGGTTCGGGCGCTGGAAGACCATGCCGATCTGCCGCCGGACGGCGACCGGGTCGATCGCCGGGTCGTAGAGGGACTGTCCGTCGACGACGATCTTGCCCTCGACCCGCGCACCCGGGATGACCTCGTGCATCCGGTTGAGCGAACGGAGGAAGGTCGACTTGCCGCACCCCGACGGACCGATGAAGGCGGTCACCGAGCGCGCCTTGATCGTCATGTTCACACCCTCGACGGCGAGGAAGTCGCCGTAGTAGATGTTCAGGTCGGAGACGTCGATGCTCTTGGCCATGTCTGTTCCTTGTTCCCTCTCAGCCCTTCTTGGGGGCGAAGATCCTGCCGATGACGCGGGCACCGAGATTGAGCAGCATGACGAGCAGGATGAGCACCAGTGCTCCACCCCACGCGTATGCCCGTCCCTTGTCGGTCGCGAGGCCGTACTGGTAGTAGATGAAGACCGGGAGCGTCTGCATGCGCTCAGAGAACACGTTGGTGTTCACCGAGTCTGCGACGCCGGCGACGATGAGCAGGGGCGCTGTCTCTCCGATGACGCGTGAGACCGCGAGGACCACTCCGGTGACGATGCCGCCGAACGCCGTCGGGAGGACGACCTTGGTGATCGTGCGCCACTTCGGCACACCGAGGGCGTAGGAGGCCTCGCGCAGGTCCTCGGGCACCAGCCGCAGCATCTCCTCGGTCGACCGGACCACGGTCGGGATCATCAGCAGCGACAGCGCCACCGAGCCGGCGAAGCCGGAGCGGTACGCCGGGTCGACCAGCAGCACGAACAACGCCAGCGCGAACAGGCCCGCGACGATCGAGGGGATGCCGGTCATGACGTCGACCAAGAAGGTGACCAGGCGCGAGAGGCGGTTCTTCTTGCCGTACTCCACGACATAGATCGCGGTGAACACCCCGATCGGCACCGAGATGACGGCGGCCGTCAGCGTGACCAGCAGCGTGCCGATCAGCGCGTGGTAGATGCCACCCTGCATGTCACCGATGACGTTGCGCATCTCGAAGGTGAGGAACTCGAGGTTGATCGTCGAGGAGCCGCGGTCGATCGCTGTCCACAGCAGCCACACCAACGGGATCATCGCGACGGCGAAGGCACCCCAGACCAGCGAGGTGACCAGTCGGTCGACCGCCGCCCGGCTGCCCTCGACCACGGCGGACCAGGTCGGCAGCAGCACGAGGTAGGTCAGCGCGCCGAGTGCCACCGAGCCGCCGAAGCCGACGCCGAGGACGAGCAGCAGTGCTGCGAGCCCGATGACGATCAAGCCGAGACCGGCGGGTGCCCACCGGGGCAGTCGCGGACGGGCCAACGAGGCGTGGAGGGCGGACGGCCCCGGCGCCTGCGGAGCCTGCAGGGTGCTCATCGGGCGAGCCTCCTCTCAGAGCGTCCGGCGATCCAACGCGCCAGGAAGTTGACGGCGAAGGTGAAGGCGAAGAGCACCAGACCGGTCGCGATCAGCAGCGACTGCATCTGCGGGGTGCTCTCCTTGTAGTTGGAGGCGATGTTGGCCGCGATGGTGCGCGGGCTGCTCTCGCCGATCAGGCTGAGCGTCACCAGGAAGCTCGACGGCAGCACCATCGCGACCGCCATGGTCTCGCCGAGCGCCCGGCCCAGACCGAGCATCACAGCCGAGACGATGCCCGACCGCGCGTAGGGGAAGACCGCGTATCGGATCGTCTCCCACCGGGTCGCGCCGAGAGCGAGCGCAGCCTCCTCGTGCAGCCGGGGCGTGCGGGTGAACACCTCACGGCAGATCGCGGCGATGATCGGCAGGATCATCACCGCGAGCACGATGGCCGCCGTCAGCATGGTGCGGCCGTTGACCGCGACCTTCTCGGCGGAGAAGAAGGGGATCCAGTTGAGGTTGTCGCCCAACCACCCGATCACGGGCTTGAGAGCGCCGGCCAGGGCGCTGCCGCCCCAGAGGCCGTAGACGACGCTCGGCACAGCGGCGAGCAGGTCCATCACGTAGGCGATCGGACCGGCCAGGCGCTTCGGCGCGTAGTGGGAGATGAAGAGGGCGATACCGATCGCCAGGGGGACGGCGATGACCAGCGCGACGACGGCGGCGAGCGCGGTGCCGAACACCAGCGGGCCGACGTAGCCCAGGAAGGTCGAGGCCCCACCGCCCTCGGCGTACGCCTCGGGCTCGAGGCTGAAGGCGTCGAACCCCTCGACGAACAGGAAGACGCCGACGCCCGCGAGCGCGACGAGGATCGTGAAGGCGGCAGCACGGGAGATGCCGAGGAACACCCGGTCGCCGACGCCGGCGCGTGTGTTGCTCCAGTCGGGCGCGGTGTCGTCGGGGGCGCCGGGCCCGACGTCCTCGGGGGTCGTGGTGGCCAAGACCGTGGCTCCTGCTGTCTACGAGATGGTCTGCGGGTGGTGACGAGCTGCTCGGTCTGCGGCGGGACGGCTCGGATCGCGAGCCGCCCCACCGCAGGGGCC
>NZ_JAHRHK010000003.1:115024-261253 GCF_021246465.1 Nocardioides sp. R-C-SC26
GGGGGGGGGGGGGGGCCCCCGCCCCCCCCCCCCGCGGGGGCCGTGGGTGACGGCGATCAGCCCGAGATGGCGTCCACGAGGCCCTGGGCCTCGGCGGCGAGCTCGGAGTCGAGCGGGGCCGAACCGGCCTCGCCTTCGGCGGCCTTCTGGCCGTCCTCGGAGAGGACGTAGGTCAGGTAGCCCTTGACGAGCTCGGCCTGAGCGGCGTCCTCGTAGGTCTCGCAGGCGACCAGATAGGAGACGAGCAGCACCGGGTAGGAGCCCGCCTCGGTCGTGTCGCGAGCGAGGTCGATCGCCATGTCGGTCTCCGGGACACCCTCGGTGCGCGGCGAGTTCGCCACCACCTGAGCGGCACCGGCGGCGCTCGGAGCGTTGAACTCCTCGCCGACACCGACGGCGACGACGCCCAGGTCGCCCGTGGCGCTGGCGTCGGCGTAGCCGATCGAGCCCTCGCCCTGGGTGACCAGGTCGATCATGCCCGAGGTGCCCTCGCCCGACGCGCCGCTGAGCTCGTTCGGCCACACGCCGTCGGGCTCGAAGGTCCACGCGTCCGGGGCCGCGGCCTGGAGGTACTTGGTGAAGTTCTCGGTGGTACCCGAGTCGTCACCGCGGTGCACGACCGAGATGGTGGTGTCAGGCAGGTCCACGCCGTCGTTGGTGGCGGCGATGGCCGCGTCGTCCCACGTCGTGATCTTGCCGGCGAAGATGTCGGCGATCACGTCGGGCGCGAGGCTGAGCTCCTCGATGCCCGGGAGGTTGAAGACGACCGCGATCGGGCTGACGTAGGCCGGGACCTGGATGACGTTTCCGCCACCGCAGCGCTCCTGGGCGCCGGTGAGCTCACCCTCGTCGTCGTCCAGCGCCGAGTCGGTGCCGGCGAACGCGTAGGCACCGCTGATGAAGTTGGCGCGACCGTCGCCCGAGCCGACCGGGTCGTAGTTGATCGTGACCTGGGAGTTGGCGGTCTGGAAGCCAGCGCGCCAGGCGTTCTGGGCCTTCTCCTGGGAGGAGGCGCCGCCGCCGCTGAGGGTGCCCTCGTAGTCGCCACCGGCGGAGTCGCTACCGCCGGCGTCGGAGTTGTTGCCCGCGCTGCAGGCCGAGAGGACGACCGCGAGAGCGGCGATGCCGGGAACGATTCCGCGGCGGATGGAGGTCTTCACTTCGCGTTCTCCTGATGTGTCTTCTGATCTGACAACACCGGAGTCTGGGGAGGGCAGGTGGACGGATGCGTCGCCGTCGGTGAACGAGGAGTGAACGAAATCTGCCGAGTGGGCGACTCTCCCGGGTAGGCGAGACGACGATCACGTGAACGAGGTCGGGTAGGCCTTGACACCGCCATGCCCACGGCGCCCAGGTTGACCCGTCTCCACCTGAAGACGGGTCAACGGACAGCGTGCCGCTCGATGTCGCGGATCCGGACGCCCTTGAGGTGCAGCACCAGCATCTCGCCGGGCTCCAGGGGCGATCCGAGGTCGCCCGGATCGACGCCGAGCTCGGCGATCACCGTCGGCAGCACCGGGCGATGGGTGCAGATCACCGTGCCGCGCTTGTCGTCGAGGATGTCGGCGATCAGCTTCTCCACGCCGCGCACCGTGACGTCCTCCTCGGAGAGCCGTCGCCGGGGCTCGACGCCCCAGCCGGTGGCCGATGCGTAGGGGTCGACGGTCTGCTCGCACCGACGGCTCGGCGAGCTGACGATCCGGCTCACGTCGTAGGCGGCGAGCAGCGGCACCGCCCGCAGCGCCTGCTCCTCACCGGCCCTCAGGAGCGGACGCTCGCGATCATCGGCACGCCATGTACGTCGCGACCGAGCGCGCCCGTGCCGCAGCACGATGACGGCTCGCGTGCGCGAGCGACGCGCCAGCGCCTCGTCGAGCGTCGCGCGATCGTGGGGATAGGTGAGGAGATCGGCGGCCTCCTCGACAGGCACCCACCGCACTTGGTCGACCTCGTCGTCTGGCAGACGGACCGAGGTGTCGGTGCTGCCGACCGTGCGCCCCGCCCAGTACTGCACGCTCTTGGTGCGAGGGCGGCCGTCGCGCAACGGCGCGATCGGATAGTGCTGCGTCGTCAACGGCAGGCAGAGCCGCACATGGAGTCCGGTCTCCTCCGCCACCTCGCGGACGGCGGCGGCAGCGGGGTGCTCGCCCCGATCGACCTTGCCCTTCGGGAAGGACCAGTCGTCGTACTTCGGTCGGTGGACCAGCAGCACCTGGCGCCCAGGACGGAACACGACCACACCTGCCGCGAGCACGTCGACCACCTGGCTAGTCTGCCCAGACGATCCGACAACGAGGAGACCGGCAAGCGAATGTCTCACCGACGTGTGATCACGATCGCAGGCGCCGCGGTCGTGCTGGCGCTCGTGGCCGGCATCCTCGCGTGGCGGTGGTGGCCAGACGAGGCGACCCGCCTGGAGTCGGCAGTCACCGGGGCACCGGCAGCCGAGCGCTACGCATGGACCGACTGGGCGGCCGTACGGCGCAGCGCGGACATGGAGCTGACCGCGACATCGCCTGCGAACGACGTCGAGGAGCTGCTCTCCCGTGGGTTCGACGCGGACTTGGTGTCCACCTCCGCGCTGGGCGAGTCGGCCGCGGTGATGCAGACCGACTTCGGCTTCTCCCCCGCGACCGCCGACTGGGAGCTGCTCAGCCAGGGGGAGAAGACCTCCTCGATCACGCTGCGCCTGACCGACGTCGTGGACTTCGACGACGTGACGGACAACCTCCGCTCGCTGGAGTACGCCGAGCCGTCGACAGCCGAGGGCACATGGTCGACCGACTCGGCGACGGCGCCCATCACGGCCCGCGTGACGCCCGAGCTGGCGTTCGTCGCGCTCGACGTCGAGCGCCGGCTCGTATTCGCCAGCAGCTCGGCGGCCGGTGTCGACGTCGCACGCGATGCCGCAGCGGCCGAGGACAACCACCCCGTGCCCGACGGCGTTCTCGCCGCGCTCGGCGACGCCGCGACCGCCGTCGTGTACACCGGCGCGCAGGCCTGCAGCGAGCTGGCGATGGGGCATGCCGACGCCGGCGAGCAGGCCACCGCGGACGCGCTCGTCGCCGCAGCCGGCCCCGTCGATCCGATGACCGGCTACGGGTTCGGGCTGACGGCGTCCGGCGCGCTCACCGCAGCCCTCTCCTTCGAGGACGACGAGCGCGCGCGCCGGAACGCCGACTCACGCGCCGTGCTCGCGGCCGGCCCGGCGCCCGGTCAGGGCAGTACGTTCGCCGACCGGTTCGCCGTCGAGGAGGTCGTCGCCGACGGTTCGGTCGTGACGATGCACCTGGACGCCGTCGCCGGCGCGTACGCGTTCTCCGATCTCAGTACCGGTCCGGTGCTGTTCGCGACCTGCTGAGAGGCCGCGCCAGCGGACTCCACCTCACCGCCGACGCCCGTCGCACGAGGCGTGCGCGGTCAGGCCGACGGGGCCACGCCGAGGATGCGGTCGATCTCGTCGGCCGACAACGGGCCCTCGGACTCGGTCGCGGCGATGATCAGGTTCGTGGTGAGCTCGACCTCGCCGAGCAGGTCGACGTCCTCCAGCGACACGTCGAACTGGTCGTACATGGGTCCTCCCCACCTCTGCTGCCCCCGAATGGCCGTGCTGACCACCCTACGCCGCACGCGTGAGGCAGGCCGATGGCTAGATCGGGCCATTCCCACCTGACGCCGTTCTGACGGATCGAACCGGTCGCCGAAAAGCAACGGACTGCGGCCCGGCGCCCCGCAGGACGACGAGCCGCAGCCCGGTGTTGCGTGTGTGATCTAGCTAGGCGTACCTAGGGGCAGATCAGACAGCGCGGACGTTCTCCGCCTGCGGGCCCTTCGGGCCCTGGGTGACGTCGAACTCGACCTTCTGGTTCTCGTCGAGGGACTTGTAGCCCTGCGTCTGGATGGCCGAGTAGTGCACGAAAACGTCGTCGCCGCCGTCCTCCTGCGCGATGAAGCCGAAGCCCTTCTCAGCGTTGAACCACTTCACGGTGCCCTGAGCCATAGTGCTCGTTACTCCTTGTATCGGGGCGAGAGCCGCCACCTCGGCGACCCACAGCAGGCGCGGTGACACGTCGCTCCGATCCGTGATTGGTAGCACCACAAAGCAGAAACGCCGTCGGATCACAAACTCCGCGGGCGTCAGACCAGCTGGAACTTGCACCTGTTGCAGTACTGACACTACCGGCAACTTCGCTCTCGCCCACCGTCCGGGGCGATCCAATTTCGGCAGCTCCCGTGAACTTCTGTCGACGGAGCGGTAACCACGGACGAGCGCACGCGGCTCGCGAGGGGCCGGAGCGAGCCTCGGAACGTGTCAGTAGGCCCTGTCGGGCTCGAACCGACGACCCTCGGATTAAAAGTCCGGTGCTCTACCAACTGAGCTAAGGGCCCGTGCTCACCCTACGCGGGGGGCGGGGTCGCGCCGGTACGGGCTCCAGTGCCGCCGGCGACACTAGGCTGCACCCGTGCCGGCGCCGACGTTCCTCTGCATCGGCGCGCAGAAGTGCGGGACGACGTGGCTGGCGGAGATGGTGCGGCGCCACCCCCAGGTCGCCACGGGCACCCGCAAGGAGCTTCACTTCTTCAACCACGAGGCCGCGTACGCGCGTGGCTTGGACTGGTACGAGGCGCAGTTCCCCGCCTCCCCCGGCGCTCGCGCGATCGGCGAGTTCACCCCCAACTACTGGTGGACGACCGGCGTCGGCTCGGGCGACCACACGCTCGGCTCGGCGGAACGGATCGCCGCCGCCTATCCCGATCTGCGGCTGGTGCTGTGCCTGCGCGACCCGGTCGATCGGGCCGTCAGCGCCTACTTCCACAACATGCAGGCAGGTCGGATCGCGCCGACGACGTCGCTCCGCACGGCGATCGGCGAACGCCCGGGACTACGGGAGTTCAGCCGCTACGCGACCCAGCTCGACGCCTGGCTGCGGCACTACCCGCTCGAGCGTTTCGCCGTCCTGGTCTACGAGGAGGACATCCGACCCGACGAGGCGAAGCCCGGGGCCCTGCGCCGTGTCTTCACCCATCTCGACGTCGACCCCGACTTCGTGCCGCGCACGCTCACCGGCCGGGTGAACGTGCGGGCCGATCACTTCGAGATGCGCCGCCGTCATGCGCACGGATGGCGCCGCGCGGCGATGGACCGCATGCCCGAGCGCATACGGCGCTCACCGCGATGGACGATCACGATCGACGATGCGCAGCTGCACCAGCTGCGCGAGGAGTTGACGCCCGAGATCCTCGCGCTCGAGGACCGGCTCGGGCGCCGCCTGCCGTGGGCACGCGCCACCTGAGGATCACCGCGGCCCCACCCGCACCATCCTCTGCGCCCCATCCGTTACATTCAGCGCGTGTTCGACCGGGCGATGAGTTGCAGGCGTGACGGCGACGTCCTCGTCGTCGCCGGCACGATCGACGAGCACCGGATCACCGATCTCGACGACGAGGTCAGCAAGTACCTGGCCGAATGCCCGTCCGGGACGATCGACGTCGGCGCCGTGGAGTTCCTGCCGAGCGCGGCGATCGGCGTCCTGGCCATGGCATGGTCGCGAGCGATCCAGCGTGGCGACGGCCTGACGCTCGTCGCTCCTCCCGGCACCCACGCAGCGACCACATTGACGATCAGCGGGCTCCCGGTCTCCGCGACGCGCCCGACGTCGGGCGACTGAACCGACCTGCGGACGCTGGTGTCGCGGCCGCGGCCGTCAGTCGCGGACGATCGCGGTGACGGTGGTGCCGTCGGAGGTGTCCACGGTCCACGAGGCGCTGACGGCGTCGACGACGAGGAGCCCACGCCCACCGGCGTCTGAGAGAGAAGCACGTTCCAAACGAGGGAGACCGGTGCCCCCGGCGTCGGTCACCGAGACGGCGACCACGCCGTCGATGACCCACCACCGCGCGCAGACACGGTCCTCCTCGTCCGGCACGCCGTGGATCATCGCGTTCATCAAGAGCTCGCTCAGCACCACGACGGCATTGCGCACCACCTGCTCGGAGCAGCCGGCAGCGACGAGCTCGTCGGCGAGCTGACGGCGCGTGATCGAGATCGCGGGTACCTCGCAGGGCACTGCGACCTCGGTGCCCTTGGCACCGCTGGCGGTGATGAAGTCTGAGAAGCGCGGCATCGTGGTCCACCTTCCGTTCGATTCGGACGCGTGGGGTCGGCGATCAGCGTCGATGAGGATGGTCGACGTAGGCGAGGACCCGGTTGAACAGCGACGTCGCGAGCATCGGGTCTGGTCGGGCATCGGGCGGCGACTCGAGGTCGGCGACGACGCCAGCGGCGCCGAGGACCCCTGCATCCGCCGCGATCGCCGCGCACACCCGGGCGGCGTCACGGACGGCGACCGGCTCGACGGTCCACATCGCCTCGAAGAGCCGATCCCGGTCGGGGACGTCGTGCTGCCCTGGGAGTTCCCACGCCGAGAGCGCCGCCGGGAGGTCGGCGCTGTCGCACACGACCGTCCACTCCCGCCGCATGGGGTGATCGGCGGCCAGCGGCACCAGGTAGGGGAGTTCGGTCGTGGCGAGCTCCCGCGGAAAGTCGGCGAAGACGAACGTCGAGGCGGTCGTGCGCGCAAGATCGGTCCAGCGCTGCTCGGCCGCCGCGTAGTGACGTTGCAACTGGAACGAGCCGAACACGTGCGCCCGGTGGGACCGGGCACAGAACTCGTCCTCGATCGCCCACGACAGACCGATCAGGGTGGACTTGCGCAAGCGCTGGGCGGCGAGATGAGGGTGGCTACGACGCAACCGGGCGAAGACCGACGGCGGCTCCGCCCGGCGTGCGTGAGCGCCGCCTGTCGACACAGCCGGTTCGCCACCACCGGAGAGGGGCGCGTCGGTGCCGGCGAGCACGTGCCGGATCGCGACGTCGAGACGGACACCGCCGTCGCGGTTCGCCACCACCGTCTGAACGGTGGCGACCAACGACTCCGGATAGCGGCGATGGCCGGAGGGAAGACGATGAGGAACAGGGAACCCGTATCGGGTCTCCCACACGCGCAGGGTCGCCGCGGACACACCCGTACGATCAGCGAGCTCGCCGATGGTCAGGCCGGCGGCCTCATCCGGCCGCAGCTCGTTCTGCTCAGCATTCGACAGCGCGTTCATGACATCCTCATCATTGCGCATCCCAACTTCTACGCCGTGTCTAGACCTTGACGGTGCGCGGCCTCCGGTGCGGTCGTGGCGTCAGCCTCTTCTCGCGGACCTCGCTCGTCAGGACACGAGGGCCTCAGCGCTCGGGTCCGCCCCGAGGCCGCGGGCAAGGCCCCACAGCACGGCCTGAGTGCGACGCTCGACGCCCATCTTCCGGTAGGCGCTGCGGATGTAGGTCTTCACGGAGTTGATGCTCAGTTGCAGCTCCTCGCCGATCTCGCGATTGCTGTGGCCGGCCACGATCAACGCCACGATGTCGGCCTCGCGCGGCGTGAGCCCGGCGTCATCGACGAACGTGACGGCCTCGGCCTCGACGATCTCGCCCGCAGCCTCGGCGCCCGATGCCATCGCGACCACCGGGACCTCGGCGCGCTGCGCAGGCTCCTCGAAACGACCGTCGACGAGCTTCTCCACCGAGACCACGAGCTGAGAAGCGGTGAGGGACTTGGAGAGCAGGGGGTTGGCCGGCTGCGCGGGGAGCTGGTCGCGTCCGGCCCAGGTGTAGACCGCGGCCTGGGCGTGACCGGCGGTCTGCAGGTCGCGCAGGAGCGAGGCCGACATACTGGACTGCCCCATCGGCTCGTACAGCACGGCGTCGAGCTCGGCGGGGCGCGCGATGGCGTCGCGGTAGTCGAGGACCACGACGCGCTCGGCGTAGGGCTCCAGCAACTTGGCGAATCCGGCCTGGGCCAGGTCGCTGTCGTCGACCAGCGTGATCTGCAGCGGAGCGTTCATAGCCATGGATCCTCCCGAAGCGATGTCGACGTCGCACTTCGACGTCTTGTTGAGATATTAGACAGAACCTCGACATCTTGTCCACATCTGTGGACAACTCGGTGGAAAACCTCGACGCGACGACGTCGGACGACGAAGCGGCGCGGCGCGCCGGCAGCCTCACACGGGCGAGACCCCGCCACCGACCTGCTGCGGCCGCACCATGATCTTGGCGTGGGCCTCGGGGTCTCCGAGCACCGTGAACGCCTCCGCGACGCCGTCCAGGCCGACTCGCCCGGTCAGGAGAGGACGCGGATCCACCGTGCCGTCGGCGAGCAGCCCGAGCGTCTCGGCGAACTCGACCGGGGTGTACCCGAGCACGAACCGCAGCTCGATCTCCTTGTTGATGCCGAGCGCCGGGCGGAGCGAGTCCTGACCCATGCACACCCCGACCACCACCACGCGGCTGTAGAGCGGGGCGGCCTCCAGCACTCCGTCCAGCATGCCGGGAACGCCGACGCACTCGAAGACCACCGGCCCCGACGGACCGGCACCGAGACGCTCGGCCGCGCGCATCACGTGGTGCCAGGGCAGGAGCGGAACCGCGCGCAGCTTCTCCATGCTGCCGACGGCGAGCTCCAGCAGCCCCGGGGCGTCCAAGAACCGCGCGCCGGGCACCTCGTAGGGAGAATCGAGCGACGGATCCACCACGACGTCGGCGCCCATCCTCTCCGCGAGAGCGCGACGGGCCGGTGAGAAGTCGCTCGCGACGACGGTGCGCACGCCCTGGGCCTTCAACATCGCGATGACGCCCAGACCGATCGGACCGCAGCCGATGACGATCGCCACCTGGCCGCGCGCCACCGCACCACGCCGGACGGCGTGAAGTGCCACGGCCATCGGCTCGGTCATCGCCGCGATGTCGGTGTCGAGGCCGTTGGGCACCGGGAACGTCAGGGCCTGCTGCACCAGCACCTGCTCGGCGTACCCGCCGCCCAGCTTCGGCGTCAGTCCGGTCAGGTGGACGCCGCCGTGAGCGCGAGCGATCGGCATCGCGACGACACGGGTACCGGGTCGGATCCGCGCACCCCGGCCGGCCTCGACGACCTCTCCGCAGAACTCGTGGCCCAGCACCACGGCGTCGGTGCCGCGCATGAAGTCGGCATAGCCCGACGCGGCGATCGCCTCGCCCGCCTCGTCGGCATGGTGGCGGGCGTGGAGATCGGAGCCGCAGATGCCGCACGCCAGAACGTCCAGCACCAGCTGCCCGCGGCCCGGCTCGGGCGGCGCGACGTCGCGGACCTCGAGGTCGCCGTTCTGACAGACGACGGCGCGCATCAGTGGTCGCCGTCCAGGTCGCGGAACTGGCTGAAGATCGTCTCGGGCAGCTCGAAGAGCGGCTCGCGACCGAGCTCGGCGCGCGCGAGCGTCGTCAGGTGGGCCTCGTCGGGGCCGTCGAAGATGCGCATCGCACGGTGCCAGCCGTAGAGCGCGGAGAGCGGCGTCGCGTCGCTGATGCCGGCCGCCCCGTGCAGCTGGATCGCGCGGTCGATGACCGAGCACACCGCACGCGGCACCGCGATCTTCGCGGCCGCGATCAGGTGCCGCGCACCCTTGTTGCCCTCGGTGTCGATGACGTGGGCGGCGTGGTGGCACAGCGCCCGCGCCTGCTCCAACTCCACGCGCGACTCCGCGATCCGCTCCCGTACCGCGCTCTGATCGGCCAACGGCCCACCGAACGCGCGGCGCTGCTGAGCGCGCTGCACCATCATCGCCAACGCCCTCTCGCCTGCGCCGAGCGCACGCATCACGTGGTGGATGCGACCGGGGCCCAGACGCAGCTGGGCTGCCGCGAAGCCACCGCCCTCGTCGCCCAGGAGGTTGCCGACCGGGACCCGGGCACCGGTGAAGACGACCTCGTTGTGGCCGTGCTGGTCCTGGCGGCCGAAGACCGGCATCGAACGTCGGATCTCCACCCCGGGGGTGTCGACGGGGACGATCAGCATCGACTGCTGTCGGTGGGTGGCGGCGTCCGGATCGGTCTTGCCCATCACGATCAGCACCTTGCAGCGCGGGTCGGCCGCACCGGAGATCCACCACTTGCGGCCGTCCACGACGTACTCGTCGCCGTCGCGCTGGATGCGGGTCTCGATGTTGGTGGCGTCGCTCGAGGCGACCAGGGGCTCGGTCATCGCGAACGCCGAGCGGATCTCGCCAGCCAGCAGCGGCTCCATCCACTGTCGCTTCTGGTCCTCCGTACCGACCAGGTGAAGCAGTTCCATGTTGCCGGTGTCGGGCGCCTGGCAGTTCAGCGCCTCCGGCGCGAGCTCTCCGCTCCACCCCGACAACTCGGCGATCGGCGCGTACTCGAGCTGGGTCAAGCCGCTCTCGTGCGGGAGGAAGAGGTTCCACAGACCGCGGGCGCGTGCCTTGGCCTTGAGCTCCTCGACGACGGGGGGCAGCGTGTGGTCACCAGCCGGCGCGTCGTGCCGGTACTGCTCATAGGCCCGCTCGGCGGGGAACACCTCCTCGCGCATGAAGGCGAGCATCTCCTCGTAGAGTCGCACCGCCTTCTCGCTCGGCGCGGCGTAGGCGGGATACATCCCGGAGGGTCCGAACGGCATCAGCAGACTCCTGTGATCGGCGACGGTGAGATCACGAGGACGCCGTCGGCGCAGAGCGCTCGCGTCCGCGGGACGCCTCACTATGGCAGGGCTCACGTCGGCCCTGCCCCGGCGCTGAGGGGAACCGACGGCGCGATCGGCGCCTGCGGAGTAAGTTGACGGGCATGGCCGGGGGGGACCCGCGAGGCGCCGACGACCCGGCGGCTGACCTTCTGGCGCGCTGGCAGGCCCACCACACGGGAGAGCCGCCGGGCGATGCCGCACGCGATGCGGCCCGTTCCGACGCGCCCCCGCCGTCGGCGGAGCACTCGACCGTCGACCGCGACGCTCGCGCCCCTGCGAGCCGGTCGGCGCCCTCCGATGCCGGCGCTGAGTCGCACGCCGCCACGGTGGACGACGCACTCGCGTCGAACTCGCCCGCCCCGTCCGCCGTCGACGCCGCCCGGCCTGATCCCGCTCACGACGAGCCGGAGGGCAGTGGCCGGCCGCGCGCGCCGATGTCGTCACGCGGCGACAATCCGTTCGGCGACGGGCGACCCGGCCGACGGCTGAGCGCCCGCGCTCCGCGCGGAGTCGAGGCCGGTGCAGGCCGTCCCGTCGGCCGACGTGCCACCGAGCACCCCACAAGTCCGGCACCCGAACCTCCGCCGACCCTCGGCCCGTCGATGAACGTCGACTTCTCGCCGCGCCGGGGCACTCGCCGAGTCACCGGCGTGCTGTTGTTGGTCACGCTGGTCGCCACCGCCGGCGCCGGATGGGTCGCCTACGACGAGCCGACGACGCTGACGATCGGGCTGGCCTGCACCCTGCTGTCCGTGACGCTCGCGATCTCCGGCGCCCGCGCCGGCGCATCGACGATGGAGTTGTCGACCCGTGGCGGCCAGCTCGAAGTGCGCCGCGGATCGCGGCGCGAGATCTTCGACCTGACCAGCAGGTACACCCAGATCGAGGTCGTCGGGGCGCCGGGTCGCCGCGGCTGGAAGGTGCTGCTCGGCCGCTTCGGACGCGATCCCCTCGTCATCGACTCCTCCGTCGTCGATCCCCGCACCTTCACCGAGGCGCTGCAGCGCTACCGGCGCGACTGACCTTCCCGGCCTCCCCGGCGACCGCCGCCCTCGGCCGAACGAGAACGTGTTCTACAGTGCGGCCGTGGACATCGCGTCGGGATTCATCAAGGACGACGCCTCACCGGAGCAGGTGGCCGCGGAACGCGCGCTGTACGAGCCTCTCGCGGAGGCCGTTCGCCAGTTGGTCGACGCGTCGATCCGCACCACGGTCGACGCCGACGAGGTGCGCGCCGTGACCGAGGATCTCGAACGCCTCGCCGCACGCCTGCAGCGCTCGCAACTGCCGGGTGCGTACGGCGTCCGCTACGGGAGCGACGGCACGGGCCGGCCGTGGGGCAACACCGTGGTGGGCGTCCGCAACCCGGCCGCGCCTCCGCTGCGTACCGTGAAGGACGCCGAGACACTGGGCAACGTCTCGGCCGACTTCCACCTCGGCGCGGCCTACGAGGGGCCGCCGAGCCATGTGCACGGCGGCGTCCTCGCGCTCGTGCTCGACCAGATGCTCGGCGAGGCCGCGGGCGCCGGCGGGCGTCCCGGGATGACGGCGACCTACACCGTCACCTACCGACGTCCGACGCCGTTGGGCGCCCTCTCCGCACGTGCGTGGATCTCCCGCACGGAGGGTCACAAGACCTGGGCCGCCGGCGAGATCAGCGGGCCTGACGGCGTCACCGTCGAGGCCGAGGGTCTCTTCGTGCTCCCCCGCTGGGCGCGCGAGGCCGGCGGCACCGACTCCCCGGACGCGCCGCACTACTTCTGAGCGCTCGGTGGTCGAGGTACCCGAGCGCCGGCGAGGGCCTCGAGACCCCACCGGCCACGGCAGGCGAGACGCTCAGACCTTCACGCCGCGCACGTGCGAGTCGGTGAGGCGGACCTCTTCGGCGGCGTTCGCCTCGAGCTCCTCACGCCGAGCGAGCTCGGCGGCGGCGTCGTACTCACCGGGCGCCGATACCAGGTCGGTCGCGCCGCGGTCGAGCATCGCGAGCGCCGTGCGCGCGAAGATCTGCTGCTCGGTCGCCGTCCGCTCGGAGCGACCTCGTCCCAGGAACGAGACGAACCAGTGGCCCAGCGCCGAGACGCGGTTCTTGAAGCCGGTGATGTACACGAGGTGGACGGCGAGCCACATCAGCCAGGCAACGAACCCGGTCAGGCGCACCTTGCCGATCACCGCGACCGCCTTGAACCGGCTGATCGTGGCCATCGAGCCCTTGTCGAAGTACTTGAACGGCTTCTGGGCGGGCTTGCCGTGCAGCCGACCCTGGATCTCCTTGGCGGCGTACTTCGCGCCCTGGATGGCGACCTGCGCGACGCCGGGCAGGTTGTCGAGGGAGATCATGTCGCCGACGACGAACACCTCGGGGTGTCCGGGGAGCGTGAGGTCGGGATTCACGCCGATCCGCCCCGAGCGGTCGAGCGGCGCACCGGTCTGCTCGGCGAGCGTCCGCGCCAACGGGCTGGCCTGCACACCCGCCGCCCACACCTTGGTGACGGCGTCGACGCGCTCGACGCGGTCGTCCTTGAACTTGACCGTCAGGCCGCGCTCGTCGACGTCGGTCACCATCGCGCCGAGCATCACCTCGACACCGAGGCGCTCCAGGCCGCGCTTGGTCCAGTCGCCCAGGCGTGCACCGAACGGCGGCAGCACCTGCGGGGCGGCGTCCACGAGGACGACACGCGCCGTGCGGGTGTTGATCGCGCGGAAGTCGCGCTTGAGGGTGCGGTGCGCGAGCTCGGCGATCTGACCGGCCATCTCGACACCGGTCGGGCCGGCACCCACGACGACGAACGTCAACAGGTGGTCGACGTTCTCTCCCCGGCTGGCCCCGAGCTCGGCGAGCTCGAAGGCGCCGAAGATGCGGCCGCGTAGCTCCAGCGCGTCGTCGATGCTCTTCATCCCGGGGGCGTAGACCGCGAAGTGGTCGTTGCCGAAGTAGGACTGGCCGGCGCCGGCGGCGACGATCAGCGAGTCGTAGGAGTGCACCGTCTCGCGGCCCAGCACGTGCGAGGTCACGGTCTGCGCCTCGAGGTCGATGCCGGTGACCTCGCCGAGCAGCACCTGCGCGTTCTTCTGCCGCGCGAGGATCTCGCGAGTCGGCGGCGCGATCTCGCCTTCGGAGAGGATGCCGGTCGCCACCTGGTAGAGCAACGGCTGGAAGAGATGGTGGGTGGTCTTGGCGATCATGGTGACGTCGACATCGGCGCGCTTGAGCGCGGACGTGCCGAAGAGGCCACCGAATCCAGAGCCGATCACGACCACGTGGTGCCGATCGCTGCGGCGCTCGGCCACACGGTCCTCGGGCTGATGTGAGCTCATGCCATTCCTTACCTGGATCTTCGGCGTCACCGTCCGGCGTCACCGTGGGGGCCGCTGCCCGGCCTCAGGCCGGGGCCCTTCATCTGCGCCTATTCTTCCGTCGCAGCACCTCTCGGCGCACACCCTCGACGGCGTCTGGTGCGTCACAATCGGCCGCCACGCGGCCTCGGGGCGGGCCGCCTACCGGCGCGGACCACGACGAGGTGGGAGAATTTTCAAGCGCCTGCGTTTGCCCGGCACTCGGGGATGGGTACACGCCGGGGGATTCGGCTCCGCCGACTCACCCGCCCAGCGGTCGGCTCGCCGACCAGAGACCGCCGACCAGCTCGACTCCCGGAGATCCCCGTGCCGCTCAACAGGCTCGCCCTGTCGCTGGGCGCTGGGCCGCGCAGTGTGCAGGAGGCACGGCGTTGGGTGGTCGAGACCTTCACCGAGATCGGCCGTGAGGATCTCCTCGAGTGCGCCGAGCTGGGGGTCTCCGAACTGGTCACCAATGCGCTCCTCCACGCCGTGCCGCCCATCCGAGTCCAGGTGCGCGGCACGCACGAGCACCCCCGCATCGAGGTCCGCGACGGCTCGATCGATCCGCCGGTGATGACGATCGCGGAGGCCTCGGACGAGATCGACGACCTGCTCCTCACGTTCGGCCGGGGCCTGAGCATCGTGGCGCGTGCCTCCGACGCGTGGGGAACCATGCTGGAGGACGACGGCAAGACGGTGTGGTTCGCACCCGCTCGCGGGTTCTCCGATGACGACGGGCCCGCCGGCACCCTCTCGGGCGCAGCCGACGGAGACTCCACACCCCCTGACGCCGAGGCCGAGGTGCACCTGCTCGGCGTGCCGGTCGCGGACTATCTGGCTTTCCACCGGCACTTCCGCGAGCTGCGCCGCGAGGTCGGGCTCCTCACCCTGGCGCACGCCGGCGACTACCCGCTCGCGCGTGATCTCTCGGCCCACTTCGACACCCTGGGCCGTGAGCTCTCCCTCAGCGTCGGGCATCCCGACATCACGGCGGCGATCGATGCCGGGCGCGAGGTGACCGACGTCCACCTGCGGGTGCCCGACGACGTCGCCGGCGCGGTGGCTCGGTTCGGCGAGCTGCTCGACCTCACCGACGAGTTCTGCCGCCAGGAACGGATGCTCTCGCTGGCGCGTACCCCGCACGAACGTGACTTCCAGACCTGGTTCCTGGGCGAGGTCGTGCGCCAGCTGCGCGGAGAGCGACCGCGGGCGTGGTCGACGGCGTCGGGGCGTGAGTGCGCCTCGGCCCACTGAGCGGTTCTGCCGCGAGAGAGCCCTCGCAGCGCCGGTCCTCGGTCTGATTCACTCACCGTCGTGAGGTCATCGTGAGCGCCGTGGAACGGAGGGATGCACCGACGCGGCCCACCGCGGCGCTCAGCATCGCGGTCGCGGCCGGCGGGGCCATCGGTGCGCTGGCCCGCTGGGGCGTCGACGTCGCTGCCGGCGGCGGCGACGCACTGGTGTGGGCGACCGTCGCGATCAACGTGGGCGGCTCCGCGCTGCTGGCCGCGCTGCCGGCGCTCGCGCTGGTGCGCCGTTCGGCGTGGTGGGCGACGGCGCTCGGACCGGGCGTGCTGGGCGGCTTCACCACGATGTCGGCGTGCGCCGAGCAGGCCCGGGCCCTGATCGCCGAGGATCGTCTGGCGGTCGCGGGCGGCTACCTCGGCGCGACGGTGCTCGGGGGCGCCCTCGCCGTCGCGATCGTGCACGCGATGGTTCGCCGTCGGCCGACCGAGCCTGGGGGCCTTCGCGAGGTGCGGCCGTGACGCCACTGCTCGTAGTGCTCGGCGCGGTGCTCGGCGGCCCGGCTCGGCTGTGGACGACCGCACTCCTCGACCGACCGCCGACCCGCGGGTGGCCGCGCGGCACGCTCGCCGTCAACGTCGCCGGATCGGGGCTCCTCGGTCTCTTCTCGGCGCTGGCGCTCGCCGACGCCGCCGCGGCTCTCCTCGGTGTCGGCTTCTGCGGCACCTTCACCACCTACTCCGCCTTCGCGGTGCAGACCCACCGGCTCGGACGGCGCGGGGTGGCGTACGCCGTCACGACGCTGACCACCTGCATCGTCGCCGCGACGATCGGAGCGGTCGCCGGTGGGGCGTTGACCTGAGCTGGCGGGTGCTGGTCGCCAGGCCCGGGGGGTCGCGCTCGATCAGCCGTAGCCCAGGGCGTGCAGGCGATCGTCGTCGATACCGAAGTGGTGGGCCACCTCGTGCACGACGGTGATCCGCACCTCGTCGCGCAACTCGTCCTCGCTCCGGCAGAAGTCGAGCAGGGGGTTGCGGAAGATGAAGATCCGGTCGGGCAGATGACCGCCGTACATGTCGTTGCGCTCGGTCAGGGAGATGCCGTCGTAGAGCCCGAGGGTGTCGGCGGGCTGGGTCTCGGGCGGTTCGTCCTCCACCAGCACCACGACGTTGTGCACCAAGGCGGCGAGCTCGTCGGGGATCTGGTCGAGCGCCTCGTCGACCAGGGCGTCGAAGCGCTCGGCGGACATCTCGATCGGCACGTGGCCATCGTGCCAGCACGCGCCAGCGGCACATCGGAACGCAAATGGCACTGAGCCGGCTCCGAAGAACCGGCTCAGCACTGTGCGACCCCGACGGGACTCGAACCCGCGGCCTCCGCCGTGACAGGGCGGCGCGCTAACCAACTGCGCTACGGGGCCAGGTTTCCCCTGCTGAAGCAGGAGCGAGGGAACTCTAACGCACCATCAGCCGGAGCGCCCAATCGCACCCCAGCCCCGACGACGAACGGCCCGCACCGGGCGTTGCGCCTGGGAGCGGACCGTTCGATGCTGGCACCCCCAACGGGATTCGAACGAGATTCCTGCCCGCCTGGGTGCCTCCCAGAGCGTCCATTCACGCTCAACTCGCTACCTGGCGCTACCTGGGGAATCGGGCCATGTGTTGACTGGTCAACACGGCGATCTGTCGGCGGCCCCGGTTACCGTCGCCCGCATGCCAGAGCAGGACCCCTCCCCCACCCTGACCGAGGTCGAGCGAGATGTCCTCGACTTCGAGCGCCAGTGGTGGAAGTACGCCGGCGCCAAGGAAGCCGCGATCCACGATCGCTTCGGCTGGTCGCCCACCCGTCACTCCCAGGTGGTCAACGCGCTGATCGACCGCCCCGAGGCCCTGGCGCACGCCCCGCTGATCGTGCGCCGCCTCCAGCGCCTGCGCGACGAGAGGCGCAACGCGCGCACCAACCGCTCGGCGTAGCATCGCCACCTCAGCACCAGGGTCGGGTCAGGAGCAGCACTGTCGTGGCCGACGACCCCAGCGCACCTCTCACGAAGATGGCGGGCGGTCTGCCGTCATCGCGTGCCTCGTTCCCGTGTCACGTGTGGGTGAATCAGACGGCGAGCCCTGACGGTCTGCGGGCGGGCGTCTTCCTCGAGTGGCGTCGAGGTGATCGTGGCCGCTGGGAGGGGCTGGTGGTGATGGCTGCTGGTGGCGCTCACGGGTGGCGCGCTGAGATCGCATGGGTGGATCAGGCACACATCCGGCCGGCGGTTAGCCACTAAACGCGAGAGCGCCCCACCTCCGTCCTGAGAGCGGAGGTGGGGCGCTGGTCGTCGGCCGGCATCCGGTTGTCTCTCCGGGGGCCCGACGGTCCCTCGGGAAAGGGAGCCTCGACGGTAACGCGGGTTCTAGGTGAGGCGAAACCCCTACGATCGCGAGGTGAACTCGTGGAGGATCTCCAATCCGGCTGAAGATTCAAAGCCGCAGAAGCTTCCGAAGCATCTTGCACGCCAACTAGACGCCATCGGGGCGACGGTAGCTTTCTTCGGTAACCGCTTCGGGCCCTTCCACACCGAAGACGTCGAGTTCACATGGTCGCTCTGCTTTGGATGCGGGCAGCCCTTCCAATATTGGGGCACGGTGATGCTTGGCGGTTCGTCCGAGGTGACACAGGCCGAGATGCCGGTATTTGCACTAGGCCCGTGTCCGCGTTGCGGAGGCATGGGCAAGCCGCTATCCGTCCACCGGCAGGTTCACGAGGGGAAGCTCCTGATCCTGAGCAACGCGAATCCCGCGATCCTGGAAGAAGACGCACTGGCATTCATCTTCTCGGCGCTCCTAACCGGCGGGAAGGCGAACCAGGACGCCGCGATTGAAGAATTGCTGGAGATCAGTGCTCTCAAGCGGCTTGGGCAGTGGCTCAATGACAATCAGGGCATCGTCGGAGCCGCCGGGGTCGCTGCGTCCGTCGCCAGCATCGTCATGATGTTGGGCTCGCCTGAGCCCGACGTCGTCAAGTTCGATCCCGAGCAGTTGGAGTTCATAATTGATGAAGTAACGTCTCACTTCGACACCCACGGGGGCTCCGAGGTTCGCCCCTCGGGTCGCGGGCCGCGCGGCGGGAAGAGCGGAAATCCGAGCCGGCGCTGAGGCGGCTAAGCGTCGACCATCTGCGACGTTCCAGCGTTCACATTCGATCCGGCCAGCAGGTTGAGCTGTGTCTGGAGGAACCCGACGATCGCGGCGCCGACGATGAGCCACATCGGCATCGTGACGTCGGGCGAGGCGGTCGCGATCGCCGCCCACACCAGCGCCGTGCCTTGGGAGAGCAGGCCGAGGACGTAGCCGGACCAGTAGAGCGCGATCCGCACGGAGGTGGGGATGGTGGTCAGGGGATTCATGCTGCGGTCCTCTCGGGGACGAGGCGCCGGAGGTGGCGCGCGGTGAGGTTGACGACGTCGGGGATGACGTCGACGGCGGGCGGGTCGGGGTGGTCGGTGACGGTGCCAGAGAACCCGGTCAGCACGCGGGCGTTGGTGGCGGTGACACCGATCCCGTAGATCCGGTCGATGCCGTGCGCGGCGAGCAGGACCCAGCCGTGCCGGGTGAAGGTCCGGTTCGCGTCGGGCGCGTTGTTGGTGTCCAGTGCCGCGACCACGGGCAGCCGCTGCTGGGCGTGCACGCGGGCACCGGCCGCGGCGATCGCCTCCAGTGCAACCAGGTTGGCTGCCGGGTCGGGGCGCTTCCGGTCGGCGTGCCCGGCTATGAACACGATCCGCTCGCGCGTGGTGAGGATCTCCATCAGGTCGACCGGGACCCGCAGACGGCCACGGACGCCCGGGCGGGCGACGCGCAGCACCCTCCGGTGGCGACGCCGCACCACCCGCCGGTCGCTGATGACGCCGTTCCCGACGCGCCAGGAGCCGCGGACCGTGTTGGCCGGCGCGAGCGAGAGCGCCAGGTGCGCGCCGCGGCCGAGCCGACGCCACGCCCGCAGGTAGCGGGGCCCGGTCTCCTGCACCGCCATCAGCGCCACGCCGTACAGCGCGAGCAGCCGGTACAACTCCCGGCCGCGCGCCGGCCAGCCGAGCAGCCCGACCTTGGTGCCGTGGACCGACTGCGGCGTGTTGAGCGTGCTCATGCACACCGAGCCTCGGACCGGGCCGCTCACGCTGGCTCCCAGCGTCCGGCCGTGACGAAGCCGTGCGTTCCGCAGTCGTCGCACATCACCGACGCGCGCACTGTGGGCCGGCCAACCTCGTCACGGGTGAGCGTGTGACCGGCTCCGATCTGGAGCTGCGGGGCGCACACGATCACGCCTCGTTCTCCCCGGTCGCAGACGTGCTCGAACGCCACGCGCCCGTCGGCGTAGACGAGCAGTCGCCTCCCATCGCCGAGGTCCTCGGAGGTGCGCCACGTGTCGTCCACGGCCCGAGGAGTCGACGGGGTCGTTGCGCCGCTCACGGCCGCATCCCGTGCTCGTCGCCGACGATCAGCACCGCGCGCTCGAGGTCGTTCGGATCCTCACCGTTGGAGAGCCAGCGCGCCAGCGCGATACAGCCCAACCCGATCACACCGAGCACCAGCTCCGGGACCGCGGCGAGCTGGTCGAGCCGACGCGGACGGCGGGCCACTAGTCGGCCTCGACAGCGGCGAGGATCCGGTCGATCTTCGGCGCCTCGACCCCCTCGGCCTTGAGCACCTTCCGGATCTTGTCGCCCTGGTTCTTCTGGGCGTTGCGGATTTCGCGGAGCAGCTTGCCGTGCTCGCTCAGCAGCACGTTCTGCGCGTCGACGCGCGCCTCCAGCGCCTGGATCGCAGCCTTAGTCTCCATGTCGTTCTCCTCTTCGGGTAGGCCGTGCTTGACGTAGTCGTTCTTGAGTTGCTCGATCTCGCGCAGGCGCGCGACAGCGCGATCGCCCGGGCACGCCTTGGCGGCGAACTTGCGGTGCGGGTAGATCGGAGCGCCGCGGCGCACCCAGCCGGCGAGCTCACGGGCCGCGAAGACCATCGCCACGACCTGGACCTGGATGTCGGTCACCTCGTCGTCGACGTTCTGCATCAGCGCGCAGGCGTAGCCGAGGAGGTTGAGGTCGTTGGGGAACCCGGGCACGCGCTTGTCGTTGACGGTGTGGGTGCCCTTGGTGCCGTAGTCCTGACCCTGGAAGTACCGGCCCTCGTTGGTCACCAGGTCCTGGTAGGACACCATCGGCGGGCTGGAGTAGCCGTAGGTCTCGATCTGCCGGGCACCGGCCGCGCCCTCTGCGACGGTGTCGGAGTCGCGGGTGACGGTGATGTGGAGGAAGTGGAAGTCGGCCGGGCCGGTGGGCATCGGGTGCGTGCTCGCCCGCGTCGCGTAGGCGCCCGCCTTCTGCTGGGGGCTGCCCCACTCGGCTCGGGTGAAGCACTCCACGCCGGCGGCGCGGAGCTGGTCGATCACGGCAGAGCGGTCAGGCATCACGGCCTCCTGGCGGCGTGGCTGGGAGCCCGTCGACCAGGTGGTCGCGGGCTGGCGCTGGGGTGGGTCAGTCGAGGTCGGGCTGCTCGTCGCCCTCGAGCGGAGGGTGGGCCTGCAGCGCGCGGTCGACGGTGGCCAGGTGCTGCACGGACTCCATGCGGGTCACGGTCCGCTCGATCGAGGCGGACTCGAGCGCGCGGACCCGACGGTCGATGTCGTCGATTCGCCCGTGCTGGTCGGCGAGGGTCTTGACCGCTTCCTCGACGGTCGCCATCCGCTGCCCGATCCCGGGCAGCGCCGGGGCGAGCTCATGGCCGGTGATCTCGTCGACGATCGGGTCGCGGCCCACGATCGAGTCCAGCGCCACGGTCGTGCGAGAGACCAGTCGGCGCCACCTCGGCTTGACCCATCGGTACCAGGTGACGATGACGCCCAGGATCGCAAGCACGCCGATCACCAGACCTATCGCACGTTCGGCATCGGCTGCGGACACTGGGCCTCCAGAGGCTCGGAAGCGGGTCGTGATCCCCCGCGTGCGGTCGACGTCGTCGGGCGACGCGTCGGGAGTTGCCTTGTACGCCCGGCAGAGGTTCAGGCGCTGGTGACGTGTGCGATGAGGGGGCCGTATGAAGACGCCCCGGCGCCGCCCCATCGGACGGTGCTGGTGCCGGTCGAACTGATGAGATGCGGCGCCCAGGTGTCGCTGCCGGGAGTCAGACCTGTGATGCGGTGGCGGACCGAGACGCGGCCTATGTAGGGGCCGGTCACGACGCGGCAGTAGTTCCCAAGCTCGTCGCCGTTGGAGTACTTCTTGATCACGAGCGAGAGGTAGGTGCCTGAGGGGACCTCGACCCACATGTCGAAGGCGACGACGACGATGCCGTTGGCGGGCACCACCACGCTGAGCGCGCTCGGGTTGGTCCACCACGAGAGGCCGGTACCGATCGAGGCTGAGCCGGCTGTGCCCGGGTTGATCTCGAACGAGGCGATCGAGGCGACGCCGGCAGTGGGGTTGCCCCACTCGACGGCGTAGTCGGTGCCCGAGACCTTGCGCAGCACCTGGCCGGTCGAGCCGCCGGTGGGCATGCCGCGGTCGCCTCGCGCGACGGTGGTGGTGGTCGCGCCGACCGGGATCCGGGCGATGTCGAGGGTTCCGCTGTCGATCGCGGAGGCCGCGTGCGTGTGCCCGGTGTTGGACTTGCCGTTCAGCGCGGTCTGGGTGGCGGTGCTGATCGGCTTGGACAGGTCCGCCGTGTTGTCGACGAGGGACAACCCGACGTGGCTCTTGGTGAGCGAGACGACACCGGTCTCGCCATTGACCGACTGCACCTGGCCGGCGGCGAGGATCTGCTTCCAGTCCGCCAGCGTTCCCGGGCTGTCGGTGGACAGGACGTAGCTGCGGCCGTTGTCCTCGCGGATGGCCATGTCGCCGCGCTGCGCGGTGAGCGCGAGCATCGCGGCCTGGTTGGCGACGGTGAAGGTCTCGTTGATCGCCAGCGCGGGCAGAACCGAGGTCGGCAGTGTGCCGGTCAGCAGTGCCGCGTTGAGCGCCGACGACGCGGTGAGCTTCTCTGCGAGCAGCGTGGCGAGGTTGGTGACCTTCGCGACCGGCAGGGAGCCGTCGGCGATGCGAGCGGCGGCGAGGTTGCCGCTGGTGATGTCGTCGGCGGAGTGCTGGTGAGCGGAGGGTGCGAAGGTGGACGGCTTGCCGCTGACCTCGCTCCACGACGGCGTCCAGGTGTCTGCCCGGGCGCCGACGTTGGCCGCGGTCAGTACGACGTCGGGGCCGGGGACGCCGTTGACGGTGTTGACGTTGCCCGATCCGGGCAACCCTTGGGGCAGGGCCAGGTTGAGCAGCTTCGCGCCGGCCGGGCCGACGATCTCCGCGGTCGCGGACCCGCCGGGCGCCAGCGTCGTTACGGTGCCGATGTCGAAACCGGTGATCCAACCCTCCGCGGCATCGCGAGCAGCCTCGGCGTCCAGTAGCGCTTGCGCGGCGGCCGTGGCGGAGCCGGCGGCGTTGGTCGCGCTGGTGCTCGCATCCGTCGCGAAGCCACCCGCCGCGGTCGCAGCCGATCCGGCCGAGACCGCACCCGCGACAGCAGTGTCGGCCGCGCCAGCGGCAGTCACGGCCGAGCCGGATGCCGCCGATGCCGAGGAGCTCGCGGCCGTCGCTGCTCCCTGCGCGGCCGTGACCGAGTCCGCAGCTGCACCCTGCGACGTCGCGGCAGCAGTCGCCGACCCGGCGGCCGCGATCGCCGAGTTGCCAGCCGCAGTCGCGTGGCCGGCCGCGGTGCCCGCCGACCCGGCAGCGGCAGTCGCAGACCCCGCGGACGACGTCGCAGCAGATCCCGCCGCGGCGGCGTCAGCCTCGGTCTGGGTGCGGATCGCCTGGGCCGCGGCGACCTGGTCCTCGAGCTGCTCTGTGACCTGCGAGGCGGCCTGTTCAGCAGCCGCTTCGGCAGCGGACTCGATCAGCGCGACCAGCTCGTCGACCGAACTCGCAGCCTGTCCCGCCGAGACGCCGGCGGCACTCGCGGCAGCCTGGGCCTCAGCGACGGCCAGCCCGACCGCGGCGAGCTCACCGGTCAGCGACAGACCACGCACGATCACACGACGGCTCATCCCAACGTCCCCTCGGCTCGAATCGTGGCCCACACCAGCGCCGCCTTGCGCCGGTCTTCCGGCGTGGAGGTGTGCCACACCTCGAGGTCACCCACGAGCGTGCGGTTGATGTAGCCCTGGCTGTCCACGGTCGCGGCCAGAGTCAGCGTGTCGGCTGTCGACAGCGACCACACCCAGTGGCCGTACTCCAAACCTTGGAGCTCGCCGAGCGCGCCCTCCGTGCCCGGGGCGGCGAACGTCACCACGAGGTCACCATCGAGCGCGGTGTCTCGCAGCTCGCACCGCCCGCGCCATCCTGCTGCGTGGGTCAGAGGAACGCCGGCCTCGTCGAACAGGTCGACCGGTGCGTCCTCGAAGGACCCACCGCGGTAGATGTCGAGCCATACCTCAGGCAGTTGGGACGGCGGGGCAGGCATCAGACCTCCTGGGGCTCCGGGGTGGGTGTGGCGGGCGCCGGGGCAGCCTGGGCTGCCAGCGCGGTGGCCACCGCCTGATCGACCACGCTGCGCGCGGCGTCGGCAGCGACTCCGCGGAGCTCGGTCGTCAACGCGTCGCGGCGCATTGCGTCCGCTGCGGCGAGTTCGGCCAGAGCCTGGTTCAGTGCCCGAGACGCGGCCTGCTCGACGGCGGTCGCCAGAGCTTGGGCCTGCTGCTCCTGCGCGCCGGCGGCCTCCTGCGCGAGAGCCGCGGTCAGGTCGGTCACGGCGTCGGCGATCTGCTCGTCGGTGATGACCCTCGCGTCAGAGCCCGGGTCCGCGATGTCGGCGGCCAGCGCCGATTCGTAGGCCTGCGCCCATCCGGCAGTGCCTGCCAGGCGCCACCGGTTGGCCGTCGCCCATTGCATCGGGTCGCCGGCACCGCCGGCAATCGCCCGGACCGCGGCGATTCGCAGAAGCAGCGCCTTATCGGCCGCGATCGCGACGACGCCGCCGGCACTCACGGCTGCTCGATTTCCGGCGCCTGCTCCGGCTGGTCAACGACCTCGTGCGTGACCGTCGGTTCGGGCTCGGCCAGGGCGTCCTGCACCTCGGGCGCCTCGAACTCAGCGACCCGCGCGGCGAGCCGGTCCCGCTCGGCTTGCAGGCCCTCGATCTGGCGGCGAAGTACAAGGATCTGCTCGGCGCGGATCTTGTTCTCCATCGACAGCATCACGGTGCGGTCGTGGCGCGCGTTGAGCGCATGCGTCGTCTCCTCGCTCGAGGACACGGCCCGCAAGCTGTTGGCGTCTATCTGAGCCAGGAGCTCCGGGTCAATCAGGGGCTTGGGTTCGGTCTCGGTGCCGAGGTTGCTCATGCTGCTGCTCCTTCGAGGTGAGATACCCGGGCGTGAAGGTCGCGCACCATGAGTTGGAGCGCGACCGACCACTCGGCGTAGTCGATGCCGGACGGCTGGTCGTCGGTGTCGTAGAGCACGAAGCGACGCAAGCCAGCCGCGTGCAGGTCGTCGGCCATGAATCCCGGGAAGATCCGATCGCCGACGTGGGTTCGATCGCGGTAGCGGAACCGGTAGGGCTGGACTTCGTACAGCGCGGCCAGGTCGACGTCGTCGAGTGGCTCGATTTCTTCCTTCGACGCCCGAGTGGACGGCGAGCGCTGGTAGAGGTTGCCGCTGCCGTCGATTCCGACGTAGCCACCGGAGTTGCCCCCGATGCCGGTCATGGTGACGCTGCCGTAGAACGTCGCGGCGCTACCCACGCCTAGCGTCTGTGCCGTCACTGGGCCGATCGAGCAGTTGATCCCGGCGCCGGATCCGACGAACTGGATCGGTCCGTTGACGATGTTGAGGCCCTGCTGGATCTGGACGACCCGGTCGATCGACAGGTTGCCGCTGGCTCCCGTCATCGTGATCGTCCCCGACGGGGTCACGAATCGCAGCGTGTTGTCGGCGAGCAGCTCGATCCGTGTGCTGCCCGCCGACGTTCGGACGGTGGAGCCCTCGATGATCGACGACAGCACCGTGCCGCGGAAGGTGGCCGTGCCGGTGTTGGCGTCGATCGTGACCGTCGGCGATCCGACCGAGTCGTAGGCCACCAGACCGGCGGTGTTGATCTTCACGCCGCGGTTCGCGAGCGCCGTCGACTGCACGAGATTGGCGGTCAGCGTCGATCCGGAGATGTCGCCGGCAGAGAAGATCCCACCGGTGGTGACCATCTGGCCCGTGGAGTTCAGGAACGACCACGCCACCCCGCCGCCTGCGTTGTAGCCCACGATCCCGGCTGTCGAGGCGACGGTGTTCGGGAACGACGCGGAGGGGTTGGTGCGCAGCCAGGCGCTGGTGGAATCGACCCAGCCGGAGCCGTTCCACACGTAGATGTGGTTGCCGTCGTCGGAGTCGAACCACACGTCGCCCTCGCGCAGATCACCTGAAGGTGCGGTCGGTTGACGGTAGGAGGCGTTGAGCTCGTCGATCGTGTCGATCGCCGCGGCGGTCTCGTTCAGCAAGTCCTGCAGCGCCGAGGACAACTTCTCCTCACCAATCGAGCCGTCCTCGATCTCCAACTCCGGCGACTCCGTCGTGCCCGGCGACGTCGTCGACGGCGGCACCACGATGAGCGGCGCCGTGGGGTCGAGCTCGCCGCGCAGCAGGGCGAGCGTGCGTTCCTCGACTGTCAGGGCCGGTGAGCCGAGCGTCAGGGTCGCGGTGCCGATGTCGCCGTCGGCGTACTTCACGTGCGTGACGCGTAGGACCTCGCCGGTGGCCTGCACCATCGCCAGCACACCGGGGCGCAGCTCCCAGGGTTCGACGTCGAGCCCGCTGACCTGGTCGAGGATCCGGCGGCCGACGACTGCGGTCATCGCACGGGCCGCGAGACGCCCCCGGTTCAGCGAGTCGACCGCCGCGGTCTCGGCCTCCATCGCCGTGGCCTCACCGAGGTTGACCGGGTCCGCGTCGATGATCCGGTCGCCGGGTTCCGTGGGCCACGATGCGATCGCGCGACGTTGCTCCTTCGTTCCAGGCGGGGTGTAGTAGACCGTCGCGCGGGTGGGGCGGACTGCGTTGTCGGCGCCACGGCTGAGCGCAACGTCATCGCCGAGCACGTACCGCGCGCCACGTGCGCTCACCGCGGCGTCCTCCGCAGCCCACTTGACCCACTCGAACCCGAACCCGTTCGCTGTGCCGGGCGTGTAGTGCCACGTCATCTCGTCGTCGGCGGCGCGTAGAGCCTCAAGCACCTGGGTCCCGCGGATGCCTTCGGGCCATGCGAGGTCGTCGTGGGTGACGGCCGAGGACTCGATCCACACAGCGGCGGGGTCGATCGGCCCGAGCATGCCCCTGCCGATCAGGTCAGCCACGACCGCGGCTGAGGTGACCGACCCGGCCGCGGCGCTCGGCGCGCCTGAGGTGTCGAAGCGACGACCCGCGACCCGTAGTCCGGTGAGGGTGACGACCGAGAACGGCGTGGGATTGTTCGTCGGCGCACCCGTGTGCACGAACGTGATCCGAACAAGGTTGACGCCCACAGCGGGGGTGAGAGTCACGTTCGTGCTCGCGCTGGTGAACGGATACGTCGCGGTCGAGACGAGCGCGCCGTCGTCGTAGCACTCCACGCGGGTCACGAAGTCGGTGTCGGTGGCCGCTCCCGTGAGCGTGACCTCGACCAGCCCGATCCCGCTGTCGGATGCGGCGAGGCGGCGATACTCGATGCCCGTGGTTGCACCCGGTCCGATCGCGTAATCCTCGGGGAAGCCCAGACGCCAGCCGACGACGCCGTCGTCGTTGACCTGGTCGGCGCGGAGTCGGTCGTCGAGTCCCTCGATTCGTGACCATGAGCCGGTCTCGGTGTCGGCGTAGATCAGCGGCTCGATTCGGTCCCGTCCGGCTGCTGAGGCGCCGACGGCGATCAGGTCGAAGCCCTCTCGGGTGTCGTCGGACACCGCTCCGGGTGACTGGCAGAACCCTGCCCAGTGCGCGACGCCGGAGCTGTCGGTGACGATCAGCCGTGATTGCTCTCCGAGTGAGGGCAGTTCGTGCAGTGGCATGTTGAGACTGATGGACGCCGTCTCTGGCCCACCAGGTGCGGCCCAGGTCAGCTCGGGCGCACCGGTGTCCGCCAGAGCGCCCGTGACGTCGAGGTCGTTGCTGCGGTCGACCACGCGCCAGGTCAGGGCACCGATGCCTGCGAGACGATCAGCCCGCATCGCTCACACTCCCCAGAGGTAGAGGCCGCGGGTGGTCGCGGTGACGGTCGCGGTTGAGGTGATGGAGTCGGTGTAGCCGGGCGTGAGGGTCGGGTTGAGGTTCTGTAGGACCGTGAGCACGTTGTCTTCGCCGGGGTGGACCATGGGCCAGCGGCCGGAGACTCCCGGTGACCGTGCAGGCGATGTCCCGGCCGCGAGCGCTGCACGCCGGTGCCGTCCGTCGACGACGACTGCCACCGCACCGGTACCTACGGCGTCGGGAGACAGCGACAGCAGGTCTCCGTCAGTGCCAGCAGGGGCCAGTACCATCACGCCGTCGAGCCAGAGTTCGCCTCCGCTGGTCGCACGACGTACCTCCAGCGTCACCGTCGTCGCACCGGACGCGCCGAGGTCGGCGGCGTCCTCGACGTCCATGCCGGGCCGCGACACGTCGCCGAGGTGCAGCCACCGCGCCTGTGAGCGGACATGAACGACTTTCCCTTCGGTGTACCTCGCCGAGCCGGCACCAGACTGGATCCGCCACCGCGCCCAGAATGCTCCGCCGTCGGCCGAGCCAGCGATCCGGATCAGCGGAGTCCAGCGAGCCACGTCAGCCGCCAGAGAAGGGGGCGTCCACGAGGCCGCCGCCGTCCACGCAGCAAGGGCACCAGACGTCGTGCGCCGGGACCCGGCGACCATCGACGCATCCGACGTCGTGCCGCCGACCGCGCCTCCCCACGACGGTGAACCGACGACGACCGGCGCGACTCGTGAGGAGATGACGGCCGGGCCGAGCATCCCGCCAGCGCCGCTGCCACTCCCCGACTTGGCGACCTTCACCCGCACCGATGCGGGTACCTCGCCGAGCACGTTCGGCAACGTCACACGCAGCGGGTTCGCGCCGGCCGAAGGGTGGTTGGTCACCGTCCACGACCCGAGCGGCTGCTCCTCTCCGAGCGCGAACGGATCGGCCGGGCATCGCAGCGTCGTTGTCCAGATGTCGTCGTAGTCAGGGTCGCGGACGACGTGGGTCAGGTCGAGCTGCTCCGGCGCCGCGGCGTAGGTGCGGAACCAGCGAGGGCCCGTCTGCTCATCGAGCCACACCTCGAGCCAGTTCGACTCCCTCACGAGCTCCCTGGCAACGAGTCCGAGCGCGTTGATGGCGTCGGCCTTCGACCCGAGGACGCGGAGCGGCAACTCCAAGGTCCGCTCGGTCCAGTACCGCGACCGTGACCCGGCCTCCCCGGAGAGCGAGGGCATGCCGAGACGCGCGCCGCGCAGCACCTTCGTGCCACCGTTCCACGAGATCCCGGCACGGCCGAGGTTCAGCCGAGTTGCCGCACCTCGCTCCGGCGCCTCGCAAAACCGGATCTGCGGAAAGCCCGCGATGACGCCCATCAGCGGACCGCCAACTTCGCCGTGAGCAGGCGGTTTGTCTCCTTGAGCCCGTCCTTCACGCCCCGCTCGGCGCCCTCACGAGCACCAGACCGCGCACCATCACGCGAACCGCGCTCGGTGGCCCGCTGTGACCCCTCTCGGGTCTCGCGGATCCCGGCAGCGGTGCCCTCCTTCGCGCCGGACTTGGTGCCGGCGCGCGCACCGCGCATCGCGCCGGCCTCCATCCGGTCCTCGACGTTCTCCAGTGCCTTCGAGAGCCGCTCCTGGTTGGCGTTGAGCGCCTCGAGCTTCGACTCCAGCGCCGTGCGGTCCCCGCTGTAGGAGAGCTCGGAGAAGCGGTCTCCGACGTACTGCTGAGCCGAGAGCAGCCGAATGAACAGGTCCTCGTACTGCCCGACTTCCGCGGTGGTGTCCATGTCGCGCAGGGTCTGCATGTCGCCGCGCATCGCGAGGTCTCGGAACGCCTCCGAGGCGGGGTCCATGCCCAGAGAGATCAGCCGGTCCAGCAGCCCCGAGCGCTCCAGGGTGTCGTTGAGGTCCGCCTCGAGCTGCAGGGTGGCGTTCGCGAACCCGCCGCGCTCGTAGGGGTTGTTGGAGAACACGCCCGCGATCGCGCGCTTCATCTCGGCCTGGGCCGCCTCGACCTCAGCCATCTGCTGGGTGGTCTCGGCGATCTGCGCGTTGACGACCTCAAGCTTCCCGGCCAGGTCGAGTGCACGATCGCGGAGCCTGGACATGCTCTTGGGCACCTCGACGCCGGCCTCCTTCAGCACCCTGACGAAATCCGCGAACTCCTCGCGCACCTCGGCCTGCGTCATCCCCGCGTTCAGATCGAACGACTGCACGCCTCCGCGGACCGAGTCGATCCGACTCCGACGCTCGTTCATCGCCTCGCGGCGTGCTTCACGCGCCTCTTCGCGCGCAGCCTTCTCATCCATCTGCCGCGCGAGCCTCAGATCACGTGCGGCCTGCCGCAACTCCAACCGGGCTTGCTTCTCCTCCATCCCTGTCAGCGCGTCTTTACCCGTCTTCGCCAACTCGCGTCGGATGTCGCGGATCTGGATCGAGAGCCGTACCACCTCGAGTTGCTCGTCGAGCGAACGCGCGGCGGCACTGCGGCCATCGCGTCCACCGCTGCCCGCGCTGGACGACGCCGTCGCCGCCAACGTCGAGTACCCCGACACCGGGTAGGGCGAGAGCGTCGAGGACAGCGGACCGAAGCCGAGCACCGACGGCCGAGTCGAGGACAGCGGACCGTAGGTGTCGTACATGAACGGCGAGAACCCAGCCGTGCCGCCGTCGGCCAGCATTCCCTTCACCACGTGCGACGGGGCTCCGGCGTTGATCGCCTTCAGGATCGGGCGGTAGTTCGTCGCCTGGCCGAAGCGGTCCGAGACGACCTCCTCGCCAGGCGCGAGCAGGTAGGCGTATCGGTCGGCGTATGGCCCGCCGTCCTTCGGGACGGTGCTGCCGTCCGCGCTGCTCTTCTTCGGGCTCGGGTCAGTCGGGATCAGGTGCACCGGTGGAAGCCCAGGGATGCCGGCCGGGACCATCGACTGCAGGTCGCGGACGTTGCGGGTGATGTTGATCGCGACGTCCTTGTCGTGGATCTGCGACAGGAGCCGCTGGAACTCCGAGACCTTCCGCTTCGCGTCCTCGGTCTTCGCCTCGATGATCGTGCGGACCATCTTCGGCGTGAGCCCGAGGGTGTTGAGGTACTCGCGCATCTCCTTCCGCGAGACCCCGGCTGCAACGCCGGCGTCGATCAGCGCCTTGCGCTGGTCTCGGAGCATCCGCGACAGCTCTGCGCCAGTGGCCCCTGCCTCGGACTCTGCGCGTAGGAGCTGCTCCATGTCGCTGACCCGGCCCCGGATGACGGCACGGTTCTCCATCGCGGCGTCGCTGTTGCCTTCGAGCGTCCTGTTGGTGTCGTGCAGGTCCTCGGCCAACTTACGCAGCGACTTCGTCCAGTTGTCGGTCGCCGCGGAGAGGTTCATGCCGGGCGAAAGCGCCCCCTCGAGCGCGGCGGCGAACTGGTCTGCGGCCTGCGCGGTGCCGATCAGCTCACCGTCGAGGGCGTCGAGCGACTCGATGATCAGTCGCGTGCGCCCCGAGGCGTCGTCGGCCCGCGTGTTGTAGTCGGCGAGCTGTGCCACCAGGTGGTCGAACCGCAGGTCCCCGACCGACTCCTTGAGCATGTCGACGGTGATCCCCGTCGCCGCCATCGCCGGCGCGGACGCGTTCAGGATCCCCTGCAGCTCGTTGAGCGACCGCGCCGACCCGTCAACGGGTCCGATGGACTCACCCATCGCCGCGGCAAGCCCCGCGGCAGCCTGGGACAGCAGGTCGACCTCGGCGCGAGCCGCGGCGAGCTTGGCCTGCTGCTCCTCGATGTCGGAGTCTCCGAAGACACCCTCGATCGCGTTCTTCCACGAGGCCATCGAGTCGCCCGGGCTCTTGAGCTTCCAGAAGTCACCGTCGAGCGGGTTCGACGTCATCGACACCCGCGACGTGAAGTCCGCAACGTCGCGCTCGTACTGAGCGAGCTGGCTGCTGGCCTCGGCGAACTGCCCGGCGCCGATGGCAAGGTTGACGCTGTTGAACGACTCCTCGAGCCCGTTGTTCGCCGCCGCCATGTCCATCGTGAGACCGATCGCGGCACCGATCGCGGCACCCCACGGGCCCATGAAGGTCCCCATCAGGCCGAGCGAGGCGGTGTTCGCCATGCCGGTCTCTTCGGCGACGCCGGAGGTCGCGAGCGCGACCCCACCCAGGAGGCCGGTCATCTTCCCGGCCTCACTGACGGTGCGCCCGAGGACCTGACGGCGCTCGGTCTCAGCGCGGACATGACGCTCGGTCGCCATCGCGACGTCGTGGTTGGCCATCTCGACGCGGCTCAGCGAGTCAGTGAGCCGGTCAAGCGAGGTCATCGACGTCCGAAGCCCTCGGGACTGCATCTGGTTCTGCGCCTGCATCTGGCCCACGTAGGTCGCCTGGGCGGCGCGCTGCCGCTCTTGGGCCCCTGCGAGGTCCTGCTGCGCCGAGGCGACCTCGCGGTACGCCGAGGGCAGCGCGCGGAGCCCGTCGAGCTGCGACTGCACGTTGCCTGCGATCGCGCCCGACACACCACCGGCCATCCCGCCGGCGGCCGCGCGGGTCTGCAGCGCGGCGGTCACAGCGAGCACTCGGTTCAGCGCCGAGTAGGCCGCCATCGCTGCGAAGATCGGGGTGCCGAGGTCAGAGTCAGCGATCGCGGCCGTGACCTCGAACATCTTCGTGAGGGTCGTCAGCACCGGCCCACCGAGCGGGGCCGCCGCCTGGGACATCTGCGTCAGCAGATCCACCGTGGAGACGAAGAACGCCTCGACCTCCGGCCCGTTCTCGCGGACGTAGGTCAGGAATGCTTCGACGTCCTCGCGACCCTCCGGCGAGGTCGCCCACCGGTCGAACCCGTCGGCGACGTCCTCCAGCCAGTCCAGGAACGCCCGGTTTCCGGGCTGGAAGGACTCCCACATCTCCATCGCGCCGTGGGTGAGGTCGCCGAGGATCGTCGAGGTGCTCCGCAGCGTCGGCGCGGCCTCACGCTCGATGAAGGCGATGAAATCTTCCCACCGGTCCGAGGCGAGGGAGTCGGCCGAGTCGGCGATGATCCGACCGCCCTCTTCGCTGACCGAACGCATCAGCGACTCGACCCGCGGCGCCATCCGCTCGCCAGCCTCCAGCGCCTCGATCAGACCCGGGAACCAGCCAGCCGCGCCGGCGTCGCGCAGGTCCTTCAAGATCGGCGTGAAGTCGCTCCACGCGCCAACGAACTGGATCGCCTCAGGCCCCAGCTGGCTCAGGGCGTCCTTGGCCTTCGCGAGGCTCTCGACAGTGGGGTCGAGCTTGTACTCGCTGACCGCCTTGATCGCGTCGCCAACACCCTGCACGGACGCGACCAGCGTGCCGACCGCGATCGCGGCGAGGCCACCAACGGACGCGATGCCGGTGAGAGCGGGGATGCTGACCGCGCCGAGGGGCAGCAGCCCCGGCCCGATCATCGCCGCAAGGTCGAGCAGCACCCGCACACGCCCGGACAGGGAGTCGATCTCCTTGCCCGCCCGAGACGCTGTGCCCTCGAACTTCCCGAGGTCGCCGTCGGCCTGCCGCACGGATCGCGACAGGACCATCGTGTCGCCTGAGGCCATGGCCAGCTTGCGCTGGTAGTCGGCGATGTCGGCCTTCAACCTGACCTCCACAGAGCGGTCCATGGTCACACCTCCTTGGCGCGCAGCCGAGTGCTCCAGACGAGAGCGTCGGGGTGGGGGTTGGTCTCGGAGTCGATGCCCTTCTGGGCCTCACGCAGGGCGGTGAGGCGGTGACACCGCGTCGGCGGCGGGGCGTGCCAGTCGAACTCCAGATCGGGGTCCTGGCAGAGGTAGGCCGGGCCGCCGCACGCCGAGCAGAGGTTCACGCTGTCGTGGGCCAGTGCGAGGTCGCGCGTGGCGTCGTCCCACTCGGGCTCGGCCGCGCGCGTCACGTACCGCTGGACTTGCCCTTCTTGCGGGTGCCCTTCGGGGTACCGGACGACGTCGGTGACCCAGACCGGCTCCCACCCTCGGAATCGCTTCGGTGAGACTCCCCAGGACTTGGCGGTGTCGAGCTCGCTCCGGAGTCCTGGGTCCTGAGCAATGAGCGAGCCGAGGGAGGGACCTGGGAAGTGCCCTCATTCGCACGGACCGCCTTGCCGAACAGCCGGTCGATGGTTCCGCTGTTGAGCACACCCTTCTTCACCGTGCGGCCCTCGCCATCCACAGTGCCGAGGAGGTGATCCCACGTCGCCACAGGGATCTCGGTGAGCTCCGAGCCGTCGTAGCCGATGGTCTTCACGCACGACTCGCGGATCAGCGCTGAGGGCCAGGTCAAGATGTTGTAGCCGAGCACCCGGTCGAACGCTTCGCCCTCCCGCGGAAGATGCTTCGCTCGAAGGGCGAGGTACTCGGGCTGGTCGACCTTGCCGAAGCAGAACGTGACCGTCGAGACCTCCCACCGCTGCCGCACCTCGTCGGCGTGATCCACCGCGGCCGTCATCGCCGGCTCCTGATCGCCGAGCGAGGCATGCCGCGCATCGTGGTCCACGGCGGCGTTGAGTCCGGCGACCGCGGCGTCGTACTCAGCCTGCAACGCTGCGTCGAGCGCGATCTTGATCGTCTCGCACGGCGGCGTCGCCGCGTTCATGGTGTCCAGGACGCTCATCGGGTCGCGCTCCCGACTGCGGCCCGCACTGACCGCTCGATGAGCGCGGCGAGCTCGGTCGGCGTCAGCTCCGCGACCTTCGGCTCACCGGAGCGGCACAGCAGGATCCAGTCCCGGCCGCCGACGTGGTGAGCCGAAATCACAGAATCACCGGACGATGCGACCGCCTCGTGCGCCTGCTCGAGCTTGTCGGCCGTCGTCCGGTATGGGTAGTAGCGGTTCAACGTGTCCGCCTCCTTGGCGTCGGTGAGAACCCCCATCGGCGCCGTGCCGACAGGGGGTAGAGAGGGTGGTGGGCCGCCCGCAGGACGAGGGGCGAGCGACCCACCGGGCCTGACGGGAGAGGTCAGGCGACCGCGGCGTGCAGCGCGGGCTGGGAGGAGATCGGGGTGGGGATGCGGTACCGCAGGACCGTGTTCTTCTCCCCGCGGTTGAGGAAGGAGTGCGTCCCGGTCCGGACCGGGTACACCTCGAGCGGCTGGTCGGAGTCCCAGTCAGCCCCGCGCAGCAGCTCGTTTCGGATCACGACGAACCCGTCGGTGTCGCGAGCGCTGAGGAGCGCGAAGACTGCGTCGACGCCAGCCTGCTTCTTGAGCACCAGCGCCGTGTTGGAGTAGGAGTCGCGCCCGGGAAGGCTCGTGTCGAACGTCGAGCCGAAGGCGCTGTTGTCGACGCTCGAGGGGGACGCCTCGAAGCCCTCCAGCCCCGTGGGGATGAGCAGGTCGTGGATCAGCGTCCCGGCGTTGAGCTCGGCCTCGGTCGGCTCCTGGATGTTGGCGATGGTCGGCACCCACGCGACGCGTGTGCGACCGTCAACGACGATGTCGGACATGAAGGTTCTCCTCGGATCGGTGTTGTGGTCGGCTCAGATGCCGTCGGGGGCGCCGGCCGCGGAGTCGGTCGCGGTCTCGGCGAGGTGCCAGCCGCGCTCGAGCGCGGTCGGCAGGTAGGGGATCGGGCACGCCCACTCGCCGCCCGTCGCCGCGTTGCGCACCAGGACGTGCGCGCCACCCGGCTCGATCGGCTTCGCCTGGGCCGCCACCTGGGCCGCCGCCGGCTGCTGCGGTGTCGCCTCGGCCCCCTCGGCCGGGTCGGGGACGTCGGGGACGTCGGGGACCTCGGTGTGCTCGTCGCCCGCCGCGCCGCCCGTCGTGGGGTCCGTCGTGGGGTCCGGCCTCAGGTCGGGAGCGACGTCGCCCGGGGGGAGCGGCGGGATGATCTCGCTGGGTCGGTTCCGCGTCATGGTCGTATCTCCTGTCGAGAGGGTGGTCAGGTCAGGACGACGTACTCGTCGACGCCGTAGAACAGCGGCTTGCCTTGAGGCCGGGTCCACGCGTCGTCGCGGCGCACCGGGAGGTTGTTGTCGGTGCGCGTCACCAGGCGCTCGCCGGCGGGGAAGCTGAGGACCTGCTCCTTCAGCACGCCCTCAGCGATCTCGGAAGCTGCCTTGGCCTCCTCGCGGCTGCCCCCGACGAACGTGACGCGGAAGGTCAGCAGGCGAGCGCCGCTCGTTCCGGCCAGCGACTGAGCGCGGTCCGACCCCGGCGCGGAATGGAACACCAGGTAGGGCAGGGGAACGCTGATGACCTTCGCGAGACGGTCAGCGTCGCTGAGCCGGACGTCGCCGTCGTAGACCTCGAGGTTGGCGTGCGCTGACCGCAGGACGCCGAGGACGACGTCGTCGTCAGCGAGGCTCACCGGCCGCCGCCGAACACGGCGTCCTCGCCCGCGTTGCCGAGGTGATGCTCGACCTGCGGGAGCTCTCGGTACAGCGCCGCGGTGTGGTCGACCACGGGAGCGTTGTTCGACGTACCGAACGCGAGGATCGCCGCCAGACCCCACTGAGGGCCGGCGGAGTCGAGCTCACCGATGCGGTAGTCGAGCGGCGTGCCGGCTGCCTCGAACTCCAGGCTGCCAGGAGTGGCGCCGGCGTAGCGGTGTCCGGAGAAGTCGGCCTGCATGCCGCGCTTCACGCCCAGCGCGGACCGCTTCATCGTGCGACGAACCTCAGACTCGGCTCGGCGGGGCGCGCCAGCGAGATCTCGGGCGAGCGCGTCCAGCTCGCTGGTGTCGATGCTCACTGGCCAGTCACCTCCCGCACCTGCAGACGTCGAGCCGTGGAGTGGGTCTGGGAGTGGTCCGCGACCACGGTGAACTGGCGCCCTTCGAGCGAAGGATCTGCAGGTGCGGTCAGATAGGTGACGACCTGTCCCGGGCGCACGTCGACCGACGCGAGCACAGGGAGCGAGAGGACCCGGTCCTGCACCGTCCAGGCGCCCTCGCCGCCGAGATGCCGGATCTCGTCGGCCGTGGGCATCCGCGTCCTGCAGCGTCCGTCAGACCCGGCAGGGACTGACGGTCCGTACACGATCACGAGATCAGTTGGCGTCCTGGTGAGCGAAGTCCGGTCGAAAGTGCCGGCCGCGCCATCACGCGTGATGCGACACGTGTCGGCCATCAGCCTCTCGGTCATCGCGCGGCCTCTGGCCAGCACAGCGTCGGGGTCTCGGCGCATGATCGACCTGCCCCTCGCTCAGCGGCTGTACTTGACCGACCCGGCGAAGGTCTCCGGGTAGGACGGGGCGAGCCGCCGGATCTCGGCGGCGGTGAAGTAGACGTCCATCGATGCGTCGGCGCGCTTGATGGACTCCTGGTAGTCGTCGACCCCGCCGGACTCGGACTCGTAGCCTTCGGGGTTGCGGAGGACCCGCATCGTGGCGGCACACACGACGTCGACGACGTCGCCGTCGGTGAGCTCGCCGGAAGCGACCCGGGCAGGGATCGAGGGAACCTCGCGGACGAGCGCCCGCCACGCCACATCGAGCCACGTCTGCGCGACGTTGTCGTCGTCGACGGTGTAGCCGCGGTTCGTGAGGTCGGTGGGCGTGGCGGGGTTGCTCATCGCGAGGTCAGTCCTTCGCTGCGGTGCGAGCCCGGGACGAGGCTGACTTCTTCGCCGGCGCGGCCTGGGCCGTGTCGTCGTAGGGGTCCACCGGACCGGCCTTCACCGACTCATCCGAACCGTCGCCGGTCGACGGCTCGCCGGAGCCCTCACCCGTCGCGGACGCATCCGAGCCGGTGGGGCCCCCGTCGGGGCTGCCCCCGGCCGCCTGCGACGCAGCGACCTGCACCTCGAGCTCGGCGATGCGGACGGCGAACGCGTCCCGCTCAGCGGTGACCGCCACGAGCTCGTCCCGCAGCGTGACGAGAGCGCCCTCGGCGTTGGCGCGGAGCTCGGCGAGCTCCTGGTCGCGCCGCTCGAGCGCGGCGAGAGCCTCCTTGAGGTCGCTGCTCTCAGATCCCGTCGAGCCGCCGCGCGAGCGGCGGTCCGGCTCACCCTCCCAGTGGCGGGCGTCGATCTTGCGGAGCAGCTCCTTGGTGGCCGGCGTGCCGACGGGGTACACGACCCCGCCGGCCACGACCGTCTTGCTGAGTGCCTGACCCACGATCAGGCCTCCTCGTCGATGAGGCCCGACATGATGACGATGTCCTCGTTGTCACGCAGGACGGGCATCCCGATCGTGGCGCCCTTGACGGCGCGCTGGACCGGGTTCTCGTTCCCGAGGGTCACCAGCGTCATCCCGGGGACCTCCTGGGGCGTGAGGACCTGCTTCTGCATCTGCTGGATGGCCTCCTGGGTGACACCCAGCTCGGTCTCACCGACCGGTCCGTCGGCCGACGGCAGGAACGTCAGGTGCCCCTCGGGGTAGACCCGCGTCTTCGTGCCGTCGGCGTTGGTGAACTTCCGGTCGTTGGTGATGATCCGCGACGGGAGCCGCTTGGAGGCCAGGTAGGCGCCGAGCTGCTCAGAGCCGATCGGCTGCTGCGGGAAGTGCAGCTGGAGAGCCGCGACCATGAGGTCGTAGACCGCGCGGGTGGTCAGCATCGCGCCGGCGGCGTCGCCGCTGGAGTCGAGGAACTGGCCGTGGGCGCCGACGACGCTCTCGAAGACCTCGGTCGGGTCCGTGGGGTCCCACGGGGTGTTGACCTCGATCTTGTTTGCGGCCGGGATCTCGAAGTCGGCCTCGTGCGTGGCGCCGTCCTCGGTCTCGAGGGTGATGACGCCCTTGGAGAGCACCTGGCCGCGCATCTGCTCCAGGGTGTTGTCGGTGGTCGCTGCGCACAGCGCGGCGCCCTGGGTGACCCACGGCGACCAGTCGACCTGGATGCCCGCGAGCTGCTGGGCCATCACGAACTCCTGGGTGAGGTCCATCTCGGAGAAGTCCACGATGGGCGTGATGGCGGGCAGGTCGCCGCGGACCTCCACGACTCCGGGCTTGCGGATCGGGATCGCGGGGGCGTCGATCGCGCGGATCGGGACGATCTGGTCCAGGCGCTTCTTGCGGCCGAGTCGGTAGGACACGGCCTGCTTCGCCACGTTCGGCAGGAGCGGCTCCAGGCTGTTCCGCGAGTCGCGCATCTGGCGGGCCGCGAGGATAAACGGGCGCAGACTCGGGACGAGTTCGATCATCTGCATGTTCATGTGGTGATGTCCTCTCGGCTCAGTTGATGTAGGCGATCGCGGTCAGCTGGGACTCGGCCGCGGCGTCGTGGTCGCCCGCCGGGAGGTACCGGCGATCGATCTGGCCGCTGTCCACGACAGCCACCAGGTAGCGCGCGCCGGGCTTGACCCGGAGGCGGTTGCGCAGGTGGCCCTCGGTCTTTCCCGACCCGGACGGGGAGTCGATGGCCGAGCCGCCGGCGGTCGTGGTCGCGACCGTGACGCTGCCCGTGCCGCCGGTGGGCGTGGTCGTCATCTGCGGCACGTTGGTGTTGGCCAGGTCGCCGATGAACTTCACCGTGAACGGGCCGGTGGCCAGCGGGCCACCGGTGACCACGACGTTGCCCTCGCCGACGGTGGAGAGGCCCTCGAGCGCGGCCTGGACCTGCGCAGCGGTGGCGTCGTCGTCGATCGCAGCCGTGGTCTGGCCGTCGAAGGTGATCGTGAACGAGGTCAGGCCGGACCCGCCCTCGGTGAGGGTCTGGACCTCCTCGGTGGTGGCGTTGTACGGGCCACCGAGCTCGCTGATGTGGGTGCCGGAGGGGATCAGCACGCCGGCGGGGTTGCTGGTGAACAGCGACCCGTCGATGGTGATTCCGTGGGTGCCGGCCCGCAGGGCGTCACGCAGCCAGCGGGTGTCGTCGTTGCCGTACTCGGTGCGCTCGGGCGCGAAGTTGGACACGATGAACTCCTTGTCGTCGTAGGTGTCCGATGGGTCCGGGTCGCGCCGTCGCGGCTACGTCCGGGGACTGCTCGTTGAAGCGATGGATCAGCTGGTGGTGGCCGGGGGCCGGATGCGCTGGTGGGTGTTCATCTGCGCGAGGATCGCCTGCACCTGCGAGTCCGTGGCCTGGGCTGGTGCGGCACCGCCGGCTCCTGCGCCGGGCTGTGCGTGGCGACGCGGGTCGATCGGCTTGGCCAGGTAGGGCTTGTCCTCGATGACCTTGTCGATCGCGGCGGTGATCTTGGCGCCGTCGGCCTTGCCGTTGCCGTCGGTGACGGTGGTCAGGTCGATGTGTGCGAGCACGTCCTCGGCGGAGTGGAACCTCTCGCCGGCCGCGGTGACGACGGCGGCGCGGATCTTCTCCGCTGCCTCCGTCGCGGTGCGCTGGGTCTCGCGCTCCTCGAAGGGCTTCACCGCGGCGGCGACGGCGTCTGCCACCAGCTTCGCCAGGTCCGGCGCATCTCCGGTTGCCGCCGGCGTCGGGGTGGGCGCGGGCGGGGTCGACGTCGGTCCCGGCGTGGGGGTGGGCTTCGGGGGCGTCGGCCGGGCGCGTGTCGCAGCGAGCTTCCGCTCGGCTTCGACGCGGGCCTCGCGCTCGCGGACGATGGCGGCACGGCCGGGGTCGCCGAGAGAGTCCCAGACGTCCTCGGTGATGTCCTCGGGCCGTGCGGGTCCGTTGTCGGGCGCAGCGGGGCCGGCGGTCATCTTGAAGCCGCCGAACACCGCGCGGTGGTGGGCGAAGAGCTGCGGGAGGGTGTCGAGGGTCAGCACGGCCGGCTTCGCGGGAGCGTGCTCGAACGGGTTGCGGGACATCGCGTCTCCTGGGTGGGCTGGTGGCGCTCTTGATGCGCGGCGCCGCGCGCCTTCCGCTCATCGCGAGACGGGAAGCCGAAATGACGAACGCCCCGGGGCCCGAAGGCCGCGAGGCGTCTAGCGAAGGGTGGAGTTGGGGCTAGGAGGCGGCTGCAGCGCCGAGGATCTCCATCGCACGGGCCTCATCGATGAGGTCCCACTCACCGGTGAACCGGATCTCCAGACCCAGCCCATCGTGGGTGATCCACCGGCTCTCAGCCCAGTTGAAGCACTCGGCGACGGCGTTCTCCCCGGGCGCGATACGCGCCACCATTGAGGTGCCGTTCAGCCAGTACTCCACGCTCATCATGGTAGCCAGCGCGGAGGGTCCGGCATAGCGACAGCGAGGTACATCTCAATGATCTTCCGCTCGAGCTCGGCCCTGCGCGCGGGCGCGATGCCGTCGGCCCGCGCCTCCTCGTAGATCAAGTGGCTCGCCTCCGCGACAGCCAGGCTCGCGGCGGTATGGACCTGCAACTCGAAGGTGACACCCGACGGCGACCGGAGCGCCAGGTTCATGCCGCGATAGCCCTCGCGCCGCCAACCGGCCGGGACCTTCACCGGCCGGTATCCCGCGGCGCTCAAGACCGCGACGGTCTGGTCGACGATCTGCCAGTAGCGCTCATTGGGCGCCACCATCGTGTAGCGGAGCGCGTCCTTGATCTCCGCTGCACGATCGGCTGCTGTCATACCGCTGGTCCCGATCTGGGTGATCAGTTTCCTGGTCAGTGAGTCGAGGCTCTTCAGCCTCGAGTCGAGCCGCACCAGGTCACCGCCGACGGTTGCCGCGGTCGCTCGCACCATCTCCGTCGTCGCGGGTTCCACACTCTCGGCGAGGCGCAGCAACTCACGTGCGGCTGCCCGAGCGTCGTCATCGGCGCCTCCGGCGTTGACCGGGCGCGGTGCGCCTGGTCCGCCGCCTCGGCCAGCGTTCCCTCGACCTGCTGCGAGCGACCGGCCACGCCCAGGAGCACCGGCGGATGGGAGCCAGCCGTACAGGCCGAGCAGTCGCCGCGCCTGTTCGCGATCGCCGCCGAACTCCGCGTCGACGATCCGGTAGATCGCCTCTGGCCGAAGTCGCACCGGACGGGATGGGTTGTTCCTCCGCCACTGGGCTCGCTTGGTGGTGCCGAAGGTCGTCGCCTTCACGCGGCGCCCATACAGCGTCGTGGTGAGCGCGTTGGTGATGCCCGGCTGTGAGGTGCCGCGAGTGGCGTTCACGATCTGGCTCAGGTCGGCGCCCTCGAGCAGCGCCTGGCGATCCGACTGCGACAGGTCGCGGATCAGTCCCTGCTCGACGAGCACCATCGGGTCGACCACGAGCCCATCGGCCAGCGCCTCGTCCAGGGAGGCCACCGGCCAGTGCTCGCAGTCGCACCCCGGGTGCCGGTCGAAGGGCTCCATGTCGCGGTAGATCCGCCCCGCCAGGACCGCGCACCGCTTGCACGACGGCGGCACAAGGAGCCGGATGAACTCCTGCGGGCGAGGCTGGGCGAGCATCTCCAGCTGCGCCGCGGCACGTGAGGCGTCCTGGATCTCCGAAGCCACCAGCAACTCGACCGAGCGCAAGAACGAGGACGTGTCGTCGTCCCACCACGGCGACGGCATCGCCTCGGCCGGCGCGGGAACGCGCGCGTCGATCGTCGCGATCAGCGGCTCGGCCAGGTCGAAGCCGAGCGAGGAGACTCCCGCGAGCAGTTCGACCGCACCCGAGGGCGGCGCGCCGAGCACCTGCGTGATCGTCCGCGAGGACGCCGTGGCCGCCGCGAGCTGGTAGGCCGCCCACGAGCTGACGACCTCGGCCCACGGAGCCTGCTGCTCGATCTTCGCGGCTACCGCCCGCGCACCGGCCGCGGCGATCGCGGCCTGCCGGGCGTGGTAGCTACGAGCCTGTCGCTGACGGCTCGAGGCCACCGGGCAGGGCCTTCAACGTGGCCCGCGTCGCCGGGTCGAGCAGCTCGAAGGGGTCCGTGGCTTGGGCGGCGATCGCTTCGGCCGCCGCGCGCTGCTCCTCGCGAGCCTCCTCCACCGCCGCCTGGGCGTCGGTTCGGGACCAGCCGAGGAACTTCTCGGCGGCGGTGACGACCCCGATCCCTGAGGCGACGGCCTTCTGGAAGGCGTCGACCGCCTGAGCCTCCAGGCGGGTGTTCTCGTCCTCCCACAGCGGCTTCACACGACCGGAGTGGCCCTCCATGCGGGCGGCCTGGGTGAGCCAACGCCGCCACGCCTGGTTGAAGGTCCCCTTGCGCCCGATGCCAGAGATGCGGCGCACCATCGGTGCCTCGTCGACCTTGAGCAGCTCGGCCGACATGTGCGACTTCAGGTCCAACGCGTAGTAGGTCGAGGCGACCTTCGTCGCGGTGCGCAGGTTGGCGCGCGCGTGGTTGGCCCAGGTGACGAAGGTGTCGAGGGTGGCCGGCGTGAGCTGGCCGAACTTCACGCCCTCGCCTCCGAACCACATGTGGTCCGCGCGGGGGTTGAAGCCGACGTATGGCTTGCCGGTCTTCGGGTCCAGCAGCGGCATCGTCGGGTCCTTGGGGTCCCGCTGCTGCTTCCAGCCTTCGGCGTAGCGGATCGGGACCGCTCCGAAGTGGCCCGCGAAGACCATCAGACCCTCGATCAGGTCGACCAGGTCGACCAGCGTGGTGACCCGCTCGATCTCGCTCGCCGGGGGCTTCAGCAGCCGCGGCTGGTGCTCGAACGCCACCACCTGCACCTGCTGATCGCTGGGGCGCTCGTCGCCGGCGACGGTCCAGTTGCTCCACTCCTCGGAGCCCTCCGGGTCCGGCGCGACGATGTCGGAACGCACCATCGGGATCACTCGGCCCGGCAGCCGAAGCTCGCCGTGCCACTTCCCCGTCCACTCGTCGGCCCACCGCTTGAAGTAGGCGTCGACGTCGTAGGGCGGACCCTGCATGCGGTGCACAGCGGCCTGCTCGGTGGACTCGATCGTGAGGATCGCCCGCCGGCCGTCAGTGGCACGGCTGAGCACCCCGAACGCAGCGGAGCGGATCAGCGCCTCCAGATGCCCGTGGCGGTGCATCACGTCGAGGTCGTTGTCCTCCCACGCATCGTTGACTGCCTTCTCGGTGTCCTTGTCGTCGGAGGTGCATCCGAGGAGGGTCAGGCGCTCGGCGAGCGCGTCGACGCCGATCGCGGCCGAGCCGGTGCGGGGTGCTTCGAGCGTTGCCTTGAGCAGGTTGTCGGCCGAGGCGCCGTAGACCTCGCGGTACTCCTGCGCGATGAACGGCAGCACGTACTCGTTGGCGTAGCGCTGCTCGAACGGCTTGGCGTAGGTCTGCTGCTCCTCGATCTTCGCTTCGAGGCGCTTGACCCACTGGATGATCGTCGGCACCGCGCACCCCCGCTCACATCGAGAAGTTCAGCTGCGGGAGCTCCTGCTCCCGTGCTCCGCCACGAACCACACCGTCGAGCGCGGTCACCGCGGCCTGGATGCCGTCGATCCGCGTGCTGGACTTCTTGCGGTCGGGCTTGACCGGCCGGATGTTGTCGTAGCCGTCGTTCTTGATCTCCACCACAGATGCCATCCACCGCAGCACCGGGTTCGCGCCGTGGCGGAACTTCGCCGACCCCAGCAGCCGCTCCAGCTCCTTGCACGCCGGCGAGAGGCCCATGAACGTCTGCGCGACGGGCACGACGTCCAGACCCTCCATCTCGGCGTCGAGCTCTTGAACCATCTGGCCGGCGAACATGCGGTCGTAGGAGACGCGCTGCATGTCGAAGTGGCGGCAGTCGCTGATCACCGTGGACTTGATCGCCGAGTAGTCGATGACGTCGCCGTCGGTGGCGGTCACGAAGCCTTCGTCGATCCACCGTTGCAGGGGGACCTGCAGCTTGGCCTGGAGAACCTCGACGCGGTCGCCGGGCACCCAGAACCGGGTGAGCAGGTCGTACTCGCCGGCGCGCTCGGCCTCGACCCACACCGCCCAGGCCGAGAAGTCCGAGACCGCCGAGAGGTCGAGCCCTCCCCACGCTCGGCGGCCCCGCAGGCGCGGGCGACTGACCGGTGCGGAAGCGTGCTCCTCGTCCCACTTGGCCAGGTCGAGCCACTTCATCTGGTCGCGCGTGCGCAGATTCAGCGACAACCGCAGGTAGGTCGGCAGGTACGTCGGGGTGTTCTTGGCCTTGTTCGCCTCGCCACGCAGATAGGTCCACGTCGGCGACTTCCCCGCGCCCGGGTTGGCCTTGGCCATCGTTGCCTCGGAGAACGGGTCGTCGCTCTCCTCGGCGGCCCAGATCACGCCGTAGTGCGTCGGGTCCTCGATGACGCTGTTGGCGACGTTGCGGGTGTAGGTGTGCTTCTCGTCGTAGATCGTGTCTTCCTCGGCCTCGTCGGCCGTGGTGATGAAGATGATCAACGGCTGGTCACGAGCACCGACACCGGTCTCGATCGCCTCGACGAGCGCCCGACGCAGACGCAACGTGTGCACCTCGTCGATCACCGCGCCGGAGACGTTGAGGCCGTGAGCGGTCTCAGCGACGCGCGAGAGGACCCGCAGGATGCTGCCGTTGCGCGGCACCCGCACGACTTCCTTCAGCGGCTCGATCCGCTTGCGGGCCGAGGGCGCGGTCATCAGCATCCGCTTGGCGTCCTCGAACACCCGCCCGGCCTGCAGCGTCGAGCCGGCCGCGTTGTACACCTCGGCGCCGGCCTCGCCATCGGCGAGAAGCAGCACGCCCGAGATGCCTGATGCGAAGGTGCTCTTGCCGTTCTTGCGTGGGATCTCGATCCACACCTGGCGGATCACGCGCACGACGCGGTCGACCTCGGCGTCGTAGTAGACCCAGCCGAAGATCGGTGCGAGAACCCACACGATCTGCCACGGGTCGAGGCCTTCGCCGACCCGCATGCGGACGCCCGCCCAGCGGCCCTTGGTGTGCCGGAACGCGCCGATCGCGCGCAACGCCTTCCGCGCCCGATCGACGTCGTAGTAGGCGTCGGGGTGCTGGTCGGCTTGGAATGCAACGACGAGCGGCCGGCGGGCGAGAGCCGCCTCGATGTCCTCCTCGGTCAGCCCGAGTTCGAGCAGCGCCTCGCGCGGGACCGGGAGAGTGTCGTCAGTCGTCGAACGGGTCGTCGTCATCCGGACCGTCCGGACGCGAGAGCCCAGCGGCGGCCCGCGGCGAGAGCCCGAGCTCGCCGACGAGCGACCGGAAGTGCGACCGGTACTGGTTGAGGACCGTCGTGCGGGGGTTCTTCACCAGGCCGCCCTTGGCACCCTCGATGAGCATGCCCTCCTTGGTCAGCGCCTTCTCGTTCTGCACGATGCGCGCCCAGGTGACGCAGAAGTCGACGAGCGTCTCCTGCTGCTCACCGACCAGACCGACACTGCGCGAGAGCGACGGCGCCAGCTTGCGCCACAACGCACGCGCACGATCGGCCTCGGCCCGGTCCAGCATGCTCGTCCACGACGGCTCCCGGAGCTCGCTCGGCGGCATCACCACCGAGTCCTTCAGCGAGCGCTTCCCAGGGTTGCCCTCACGCACGGCAGCCAGGTGCGGCTTGCGGTTGTGGCCTCCAGAGCCCATCGAGACCACCCCCTAGCCGGGACCAAAATCGGGTTTGCTGCGGGTGTACGAAATAGCCTCCCCCGCGGTCCTCACGGCCGAGGGGCCCTAGGGGGTCGCCCCCACCCCTCGACGGTGGACACGATGCGGGCAGCGACGCTCACCCGGCGCCGCTCGGCGCTTCGCGGTGGCGTAGTTGCAGGGCGGGCACTCGGGACCGTGGTAGACGCGGCGGTCGTTGTCGCAGTGGCCGAGCGTCCAGTTGTCCGAGTCGATCGGCCGGTCGCATCGCCAGCATCGGTAGGTCTCGCCAGCATCCATCCTGGCCTGATGCTTGGCCCTCAGACGCTCGTGGCGGGCGCCGTAGCCACGCTGCTGCCTGCTCCCGCGCTGCTCCTCCCGAGCACGCCGGTGCACCGCGCAGTCGCTGCGGTTCGGGCAGCCAGGCGAGCGACATGGACCGAGAATTCGCGAGGGCACGGTCCCTCCTGAAATCACTCGCGGACGAGGCCTTCACCGTGATGAAGAGACACCTCGTCCGTCTGCAAACGATGGTGACAGAGGCGGCGCGGACAAGTCAAACCCCTCGGCCGCTATCCATTCGAAACCGTGCGGACGCTCGTGGCAGTGCCCTATGTTCCGCCGTGTGCCCGACGTACTTCCGCTCAAGGTATTCATCAGTTGGTCCAAGCCACCGACAGACACGATCGCGAGTGCCCTGAGCAGACTCTTGAGGCACATGTTCGACAACGTCGAACCCTTCGTGTCCAGGGATGACATCAGCCTCGGGGCACTAGGAGCAGCGGAGATTCAGAACCAGCTCGCTCAAACATCGTTCGGGATCATCGTCGTTACGCGCCAGAACCAGGCCGAACCTTGGCTCAACTTCGAAGCCGGCGCACTCGCAAAGACAGTGACTGACGGCACGACGAGCGTCGTTCCACTGCTCATCGATATGTCGGACCCCTCACAGCTCCGGGGCCCGATGTCAGGACTCCAGTCTCACGCCGCCACCGAAGCCGGAGTACGTCGCCTGGTCAACCAGATTGGCGACGTCGTCAGCGCTCGACCGGAGGCGGTTGATGGCCGCTGGGCTGGCGCATGGGCGGAGTTCTCACTCCTCCTCGATGAGTCGCGCGAGCACCTAGCGCAAGAGCCTGTTGAAGATCGAACGCTTGAAGACATGGTGCAGGAGTTGCTGGCTCTCACCCGCAACCAGGCCCGGGCCAGGCCGGCGGAAGATGAAACCTTCTCGGCACTCCGAGATCATCTACGAGGAGAGTCGTTCACGCCCTATCGAGCGGTGAGTGATGCCCTTGAAGAGGAGCTACGGGATCTCGACGTCGAAGACTTCGCCATCAAGGTCAGGCGATCACGTAAGCCCGAAGGTGGTTCGACTTGGACCGCTATCGTCGAATTGCCCTCTCCGCTCAGCCTGAACGTCATGAGCACGCTGAGCAGTCGACTCCCAGCCAATCCGATCCTTAGGGACGCCCGCTTAATCTTCGAGCACACGGATAAGTCGCCTCGGGTTCGCATCCCCTGACCTATTAGGCGGATCGTCAGACACGTTCGCTAACGGACGATCACCGCCGCGCCGCCCTCGAGGCTGGTGCGTTGTGTCAGGCCGGTGACGGCCTGGGTGGCGGAGAGCATCACGAAGTGGTGGCTGGGCATGGCGCGCAGCTCCTCGATGAACTCCTCGACGGTCATGGGTCGGGTCATGGTCAGGCTCCTCGCTTGGTGGTGGCGCGTCGGGTGCGGGTCTGGGTCTGGTCGCAGCCCTCGTACTCGCATGAGCGGATGAGGTGGACGACGTCGGTGTCGGGCTGGGCGGCCTGGGGCTTCCACTTCGACCAGGCGTGCTGGTGCCGAGCGGTGTGCGCCAGGAGCCGCGTGTAGACGGCGCCGAACCGGTAGCGGCCCGCGACGTCGGGGCTGATCTCGCCACGAGCGGCCCACTGGTTGATGCGCTTGCGGATCACCTCTGCGGTGCCGGTGACCTGGTCAGATGAGAGGTAGCCGCACAGGTGTGCGATCTCGGCCGCGGTGCAGCGTCGGTCGTCGAGCTCGGCGAGCAGCCGCTCCCGCACGGGCGCCGCCTCGACCTTGGATCCGCAGGCCCGGCAGCGTGCCCAGAATGCGCCACGGCGCGCGGTCAGCACCCCCTGCTCACAGTCGCCGAGTGGGCAGTCGCCGAGCTCGATGAGACGCGGCTCGGGCTCGAGGCGGTGCAGGGCCATGTCGACGGCGGTCGCGACCTCGGTCGGGATGTCCTCGGTGAGCGGTGAGGTGGCCATAGCGTCGACTCGCCAGGTCAGCCAGTCCGCCATCGCCGGCACGTCGCCGGGATGGGGGCGGCCGACGTGCGGGCTGGAGTGGGTGAGGTCGGCCTGGAGGCAGGCGAGCACGGCGTGCCGCAGGACCTTGCGGAGTTCGTCGCGCGCGGCGATGACACCCGGGCGGATCACGAGCGGCTGTGACTTCTTCCCGCCCTTGCCGCCGCCGGCGGTGGAGTAGTCCATGCCGCCGAGACCGGTGCGGGCCTGGTGGAGCTGCACCACGATGAACGGCACCGTCCGCAGGATCAGCGCGAGCGCGTCGAGGCAGTGGTCGCACACGTTCGCGCCGTCACGGCCTGGTCGCTCGCACTTCCCGATGTCGCGGATCGCTCGGTCGACGTCACGGAACGCGCCCGGTGTCGCGGCGGTGCGCACCATCCGACGCTCGACGACGATCTCGCTGATCGACCGCGGCGTCGACGTCGACGTCGATGACGGCGGGGAGGTCGCCGGCGGCGGAGGGGCGGCAGGGTCGTGGCCGCACCACTCGCACGGCCCGTCGCCACGTCGGACGACCCGACAGCGGTCGCACACCTCGGTCACCACTTCTTGCTCCCTCGTCGTCCGGTCTTCTTCCTGGTCCCGCCGACGTGCCAGGCGCCGCAGCGGCGCTGGTAGACGTGCTGGGCCCAGGTCCCCGCTCGGCCCTCGGCACGGCGGAGCTGGTGCAGGTGATCCATCGCGGCCTGGTGGGTCGCGTGGGCTCGTTTCGTCGGGGTGGGGCATCGCCGTCTGCTCATCACGGGTCCTCGGGTCGGTCGGTCGTCTCGACGGGGCGGTCGATCGACGACGGAGGCCGCGCTGCGGGTCGCGAGGTGCTCGCGGTGTCCGCGCTGCTGGCCGACGTCGGATCGGGGTCGCTCGTCGAGACCGGTGCGGTGGGGCGGGAACCTGCTCGTCGTCCTCTGCGGGCGCGACGACGTCCAGACCTCCCTGGGTTGGGATCTGCGGGTTGGGCAGGTCCGTCGGGTGCCGGTGGGCTGTGAGCTGCAGGTGGGCTGTGGGCGGTGCAGCCGCTACCCGCACCGTCCCTGTCCTGCCCTACCTGACCAGAACCCGTCCCGTCCCGACCCGACCCGGCAGAACCCATTCCGAGAGAGTCCGATATCGAGTTCCCCGGCATATTTCGCGGCACATTTTCCGCGGCGTCTGCCGGGTCGCCTGGCCGGCCGTGGGGCGATGCGGGGTCGCGGGTCGCGCCAGTGGGCGCGGTGTCCGCGGTCGCGTCAGCCTGGTGGCCGGTGGCGTCCGGGTCGGGTCGGGTGGGTGGCGCTGGCTCCCGGTGCGGTGTCGAAGCATCGCCGTCGACGGTGGTGGGCCGCGCTGCGGGTCGCGAGGTGCTCGCGGTGTCCGCGCTGCTGGCTCCACGGCTGTCGGGGGTGATGTTCGGTCGCGTCGGGTAGCCGTTCTCGGTGAGGAAGTCGGCGGTCTTCGTGCTGTAGTTGGGGACGGCGGGCACGGGCCGCAGCGGGTGGTCCTCGTCCCACTGCGGGTTGTTCCTCCGGGCGCCGTTGCAGCGCCGGCATGCGACGACGAAGGTGTCGACGGTGGCGGCCTTGCCCGGCTCGCGGTGGTCGAGCTCGGCTGAGCGGTTGGACTTGCGTCCGAGCCACTGCACGAGCACCCCGCAGTAGCGGCAGTTGTCGCCGTCGCGCCGGCGCACGGGCACCGTGAGCGCGAGCTCGCGGATGTCCCGGTTCCGCTGCCGGTCCCACTCGACTTCGGCCTTGGTGCGGATGTGGATGAACTCGTCGTCCTTGACGATCTCCCAGTGGTCGATCCCGTCGACCGGGCACACCTTCAGCAGGCCAGCGCGGAGACACCACTCGACGAGCTTCGGTGTGCGGGCGCCACCGAACATCGCCGCGGTGCCCGGGTCGATCCGGTAGTCCGTCAGGTGCGCGGCCGACTGGATCGCGCACGCCATCAACCACCCGAACACCTCGCGCACCGCGCGCTCGTCCGCGCCCGGGTACCCAGCGATCTGCATCATCGTCGGGTACGTCGAGGCCTGGTCGCCTACGCGCAACCATGGCACGTCAGCCGTCCTCTCGGGTGGTGGGGATCTCGTCGAGCCAGGACGGGTCCTGGTCGATGAGCAGGAACCGGATCCGGTAGATCCCGGTCTTGTCGGGCTTGGGGTCGCGCAGGTGGGTGGGGCCGAGCACGGTGCGGCTGTCGTCGTCGGGCCACACGCCGGCGTCGACGAACCCGTCGATCAGCGCCTTCGTCGTCGGTGCAGCGTTCATCGGGTCCGCGCGGCCGAGCTTCGGGTAGCCGATGTACGCCACGACGTGCGTGGTCCCGAGGTCCCGGATCCGGGCGTTGCGAGCCGAGACGAACCCCAAGCCCCGCAGCGCGCGGGTGTAGGTCGCGCGCTTCATGTGGTGGAGACGGTCGTTCAGCGAGAGCCACCAGATGTCGGGCACGTCGATCGTCAGCGACCGAGACTGCCGGGAGGCGCCGGTCATCGGCGATCACCGCCCAGCCCCAGGCGGGCACGCTCCCTGATCTCGGCGTACTTGCGTGCGCGCGTGACGGCGTAGCCCAGCGCCTCCGTCCAGGTCGTGAAGTAGGCCGAGTACTCGGCCGTCTTCGTCCCGTCGGGGTGGTCGATCGCGAGGTACGCGACAGCGTGCGGCGCGTCGGGGTGCGTCCAGTTGATGCACGCCACCCGCCAACGGCCGGCGAGCAGCTGCTTCTTTGTCAGGCTCACTCGCCACCGCCTTCGGCAGCGTCCTCGCGGAGCGACCACTCGATCAGCGATCCGTCGCAGCGAACCCCGCGTGCGTGAGGGACGACAGCGTCAGGTCGCACCGAGGTGACGAGCACGTCGGCTTCGTGATCTACGGTGCCGAACACGGTCGTGCACGTGTGGAAGACCTTGACGTGGTCCCCAGCCTTGAGGTCGCTCATCGGCGACGCTCCCCGCTGATGTCGACGAGCGCCTGGCGGGCGGCGTCGAAGTCGGTCAGGGCTTCGAGGAACCTCGTCGCGGTGTCGCGCAGCTCGTCGGCATAGAGAGAGCGCCAGCGCCCTGTGGCGGTACGCGCACCTCGGACGACGGTCAGGGCCGCGGCGAGCTCCTCGGGCGTGGCCTGGTGGTCGCCGTCGGTGAAGTAGTTCGCCATCTCGACGCCGAACGCGCTCTCGATGCGGGCGAGCATGTCGAGCCGCTGCTCGTGGGAGGAGGTCAGCACGCGCCCGCCCGCACGACGCTCGACCTCCGCAGCGATCCGCTGCTCCGACCCCCTGTGGAGTTGGTCGCGGACGTCTCTGCGGAAGTCGAGCATCTGCTGCCGCTGCAACGTGTCGAGCCTGGCCATGACCGACCGCACCGCGGTCCACCCCGGGACGACGTCACGAGTGTGGGCCTTCACCACCACACGGAGACCACGGCCACCCGGGTAGAGCAGGCCCCAGCCCTCCGGGAGTTCCTCAGCCGGGACCACCTCCGGGCCTGGTGCGACGATCCACCACTGGTGGGTGTTGTCGTGCCAGAAGTCGGCCTTGCCGACCTTCGCGAGCTCGCGCCGCCAGTCCGCGCGGGACACCTTCACCTCGTGGCCCACGAGCAGCCGGCCAGACGCCGAGGTGAACCCCACGTAGAGCGCGTCGCAGCGGGACGACGCGCCACCGCCGTTGATGCCGCACTCCTCGAGGAACACCCCGCCCGCGTACTCCTCGGACTGCTCCTTCCCGACGTACTTCGTGCGGAGCAGGGCCAGCAGGGTCTTCGTCTCACCGGCCATCGGTGGCCTCCGTGATCGGCTGGATGTGGGTGAGCGCGATCCCGCCGGCGTATCCGAGGACGGAGACGACGGGCTGGCCACCGACGACCCACGCCGTGGTGCGGGTCGTGCTGACGATGCCCTCGCCCTCCCTGGCGCCAGGCCAATAGCGGACCCGGGTGCCGACCGGGTGCTTCGCGTTGAACTCCGCGGCTGCAGCCTCGGGTGGTGGCCACGGCGTCGGCCTGGTCGAGGCAGGGAGATAGAGCGGGTGACGGGGCGCGCCGGCCTTCGTGACGCCGAGGCACTGCAGGTGCTCGGCGCCCGGGAGGGACTTGAGCCAGTCGACCCGGTCGGGGCGGGCGTTCGCACCCCACGCCGCGATCACCGGCTGGTGGCTCGCCACCCGGAGCTGCTCGATCAGGTAGATGTCGTTGACCTCGCCGCCGGTCGGGTCGGCCGCCTTCCACAGCTCGGCCGGGTTCGTCGCCCGGAGCGAGTAGAGGTTCACGACCCGGATCCCGTCGTAGCCGAGATCACGGGAGAAGCCGATGCACCGCCGGATCGTCGGGTCGTCGACCTCGGCGTCGGCCGTGGACGGGTTCAACATGATGAACGTGAGCACCGGGCCACCGCTCCACCAGCGGTGGAGGACGTAGCGGTACAGGCCGTCGTCGGACAGCGTTGCGTCGCGCATCATCGGTCGCTCACCTCCACCCACTCGGTGTTCTGCTCGGGGATAACCAGCGCAGACACGACACGGTCGCCGCTGAGTTGCGACCAAGAACGAGCCGTGTTCAGGTCCGAGGTTCGTCCGGCGAAGGGCTCGCTGCGGCCATCTGCGAGCACGGAGTACTTGACCTTCGCCCCGAGCGCCACCAGCACGGCGTCAGCGTCTTGCAGCGCGTCTTCCCGATCGGAGTCGAACGGCGGATCTAGCGCGCCCTGTCGAGTCCACGACGCCAACAGGGCCTCGACCACCCGCTCCCGCAGGTCGTCCGGCGCGGGCGGGGTTGGCTCGGGCTTCTGCTGGGCGACCCGGTTGCGAACGTCTCGCACGATCTGGAGCGAGTTCCCGACAAAGCACCCGCGATGCTCAGAGCGCGAGGCGCGCGGCGAGTCGCATGACTCCTGATCCATGATCCGAGACTCGATCTCGTCCAACACCGCTACAGATCGCTGCTCGTCGTCCAGCCAGACCGTCTGCCCACCTCGGCCGTTGCGGTTCGACTCGTGGGCGCCGGCGTGGCCCGCTCGGAGTTCGCAGCGCGGGTTGAAGCCATCCGGCCACGTCACCCCCGAGTCGTTCCAGCACAGGCCTGGTTCGGGCCGCTGCTGGGCGAGGAGCGCGCGGGCCTCGGCGAGAGCGGCGCGGAGCTCTGCCGCGCACTCTGCCGAAACTCGATGCCACGAGCACGGCGCGCCGTCGGTCTGGCAGGTCGCCGTCGTCCACCCCTGGAGCAGCGCCTCGAACGGGGCCAGCGGGTCGCCTACTGGAGTGCTCATGCCGACACCGCCTCAAGGAAGCGGGCACGGGAGCCGTGGTCTTCGGGGGCGTCGCCGAGCACGCCGCGGATTCGGTACGGCTCGGCGATCTCGCGCGCGATGCGCTGCAGGCGTGCGTCCTCACCGACCCGCGACGCCGCGTACAGCACCGTGGAGTGGTCGCGGTGGAACGCGCCGCCGATGTCGGTCGATGCCAGGCCGGCCAGCCTTGCGGCTGCCATCCCGACCTGCCGCGCGACCGTCGGCTCACGGCGACGGTCCTGGGAGACCAGCACGTCAGGGTGCACACGGAAGCGGCGCGCGGTCTCGGCCAGGATCGCCGCCGCCGTCGCGCTCAGAGGGGGCCGCCGCAGCTCGGAGGTCGTGCTGACCTCGTCGGCCAGCAGCAACACCAGCGCGCGCAGACCGTCGCCGGTCAGCCCGCCGAGAGCCTCAGCGATCTTCTCGCCGTCACGGTCGCCGACCGCGCGGACCAGCGCGCGCGCGGCCGGCACGACGACGTCGATCGACGCGTCCGGGTCCGCCTGCACGGCGACCTGCTCAGGAGTGGTGGCCATCAGAGCTCCACCGCCTTCTGGAGCTGCTTGCGCAGTGCACGGCGGGCGTCGTAGTCCGGACGCCACAGCTTCAGCCGACCGACCGCGGGGATCGGCTCGTCGAACGTGCGGGGGTTGGTGAGTTCCCAGTGCCACTGGTCCGGCATCGCCCAGGGCGAGCACTTCCCCCGGCAGTCGGAGGCGTGGTGGGTGGCGCGGAGCGACACGACACCGACGAGCGCGGCGGTGGCCCACGCCGTGCCCGACTTCGGGTTGTCGAACGGCGGCACCGCACGGTCGGCGGTGTCCTCCACCAGCGGCACCGCGCCCAGTTCCAGGCCCTTCGAGGCGTGGATCAGGAGGTGGCTGCGGTGGCTGGTGTCCCAGCCTCGGTTCTCGATGGTCTTGCCGAGCGTGAGGATCGCGCCAGCCCAGGGCTGACGGACCGACAACGCCGGCGCGGACTGGATGCTCACAACAGCACTCCTTGGTTGATCTCAGAAGTGACCAGCCCCGAGCCGGGGAACAGGTCGTCGACGGTGTCGGTCGCGGCGTCGTAGGCCAGGGCGTCGAGCACCCAGCGGGTCCAGCGGGGCGGCTTCGCGCCCGGGAACCGCGCCTTGGGTGGCTCGCACTGCAGGAAGTCCGACACCTGCCCCAGGCCGTCGATTCGGCCGCGGCGGGAGTGGTGGGTCATCACGATGACCGCTTCCATCGTGTTCGCGACCCGACCGCCTCCACGGGTGGAGGTGAGCTTGCGCCAGATCAGGACCCGCGCACCTGGTGGCAACGGCCGGTAGCAGTCCAGGCCGTCGAGGCTGGTCGCGATCGCCCACCCGTCGTAGTGCTCGTGGAGCTGCTCCAGCAGGGCACGGTGACGGTCAGGGTCATCCCACGCGCCGGCGGCCGGGTGGAAGTCAGCGCGGCGCCGCTTCTGGTCGTGCGGGCCGTCGCCGTAGTAGCGGCTCGCCCTCGAGCGACTCACGATTCGGGCCGATCCGTCGGCCAGGTCGAACCGCTCCGTGACATGCGGCGGGTACGGCGGATCCGCGATCGCGAGCCTCACGACACCGCCTCCTCGGCGAGGAGACCGAACAGACTGAGGTCAGGGTCGGCCTCAGCGGCAGCGACGTCGCGGGTCAGGTGGGCGTCGATCTCGTCGGCGATCTGCACCCACAGCGCCCGCTCACGAACAGGCATACATCCGCCGCAGATCCCCGCGCACTCCCAGGTGATGGAGTCAGGACCTTCCCAGTCGTGCCGGTCGTGCGGCTCGCCGCTGCCGCACCACCTTGCGCGGCCGACGATCACGCCAGACGGGCGCTCGCGCTTCGGCGGGCAGGTGGCTGCGTGACGACGTCCGGCCATGTGTCGGGAGTGGTCGCGGAGCTGCTCGAGCTGCGTGTTCACGGGCCACTCGCCGCCTCAGGCGAGACCGGCGCGCCGTGGCGGCCGAAGTCGTGGCCGCCCCAGATGCCCCATTGCTCACGCCGCTCGACGGCAGCCGCGAGGCACGCCGCCCGGACCGGGCACTCGCCGCAGACCGCGAGCGCGCGGAGGCGCTGCGGATGGTTCGGGTCCGAGGACCGTGGGAACCACGCCGCTGGGTCGGACTTCCTGCACGCCGCGACGGCGTGCCACGCGGGCACGACCGCGTCGACCATCTCGTCGAACGCTGCGAGCGTCATGCGGCACCGACCAAGGCTTCGGCCACGGCGGCGATGAGGTCGCGCGCGGCGGGCGGGGTGACGGCGTTGCCGGCGAGCTTCACGCGCTCGCGGCGGGTCCCGGCCCACTGGTAGTCGGCGGGGAACGCCATGCCGGCGGCGATCTCGTGAGGCTCGAGCATACGGAACAGGCAGTCGTCGACCTGGGCAGCGGCGGCCTCGATGTCGCCGGGCGTGAGGATCGCCGTCGTGCCCTTCGTGGTGAGGGTCCGCAGCTCCTCGCTCACCGGGGTGGTCGCCCACGCGTCGTTTCCGGTGGTGCCGTTCAGCCGGTGGATCAGCGCGTGCTTCTCGACGGTGGTGACGGTGCCGAGGGGCTCCGACGCCGGGCGGGCCGAGGGGCTGCCGGAGTAGTACGGCATCACCAGCGCCGACGTCTCGCGGGTCGTCATTGTGCGGTGCGGGTCGCTCGTCGGGTGTGCGTCGTCGTTCCACGTCCCGCCGGCCGGGCACACGAGGCCGTGGTGGGTACCCGAGGCGGTGAACGTCGCCGCGGGCTGCTCGACCGACCGGGCCGTCGACCCGCCGCCACGGAGCTCGGCGATGAACGGCTGGACCAGGGCCTTGCTCGTGTCGTTGGCCGTCACCGTCGAAAGCGGCTCGTCGACCTCGCGGGTGCGGTACTCGAACCGACGGTCGAGCAGGAACGGCGGCTCGAGGAGCGACATGTTCCCGCCGGACGCGGTGATCGTGCGCAGCGCCTCGTCGGCGGGCTTGCTGTGCCGTGCGGCGTCACCACCGGGGATGCCGTAGTGGCGGGTCACGATCGGTGGCCCGACCAAAGCGTCGAGGTGACGGCTGGTCTGGGTGCGCAGCGGGTCCTGGTCGGTCTTCACCCGGTCGCCGGCGCGGCCTTCGAGCGGGACGACGAGCGCCTTCGACTCGACGGTGTGGAGGGTCCGGAGGACGTCGTCGGCGGCCCACGCGCGGTAGTAGGCGTTCGGGTCGCCGTGCGAGGGGTGCTTGGGGTCGGCCGCGTCGTACTGGTTGCCGCCCTTCTCGATGTGGAACGGGCGCCAGTAGCGGGCGATCCCGGCCGCGATGCGACGTCGGGTCTTGTCCGCGAGCGGCTTGGTGCGGTCACCGATCCGCTTCCCCGCCAGCGTCCAGTCGATCGCCGCAGCGGCCGGAAGGTAGCCCGGCTCGACGGTGGTGCCACAGCCGTCGTGCACGTAGACGTACTGGCTGCGGTACTTCCCGACCGTGCGGCCGTTCTTCCACGCCTGCCGCGACTCCACGACGCCCTGGCACATCGGGCACCACGCCAGCGGGCGCAGCACCGCGTCGATGTTCGGCGCCCGGTCGCCGCGGCGCCAGCACACGATGTAGAGCCGGTCACGCGACTGCGGCGCCGGGTCGCCGTGCGCCTGGGCGTGCATCGAGTTGAGCGAGACGATGCGGTGCTCGTAGCCGAGGTTCCGCAGGCCCTTGCGCCACAGCGTCCACGCCTCGGCGTACTTCGGGTTGGTCGCGATGTCGACGACGTTCTCGATCACCATCGCGCGGTAGCGGTGGTGCTCGGCGAAGCGGAGCACGTCGAACATCAGCAGCCGCGAGCGCTGCACGATCGCGGTCTCGGGGTCCTCCTCGACCAGGTCGGGGTCGAGCAGGTCCAGGAGGTTCGTCTCGACCGAGACCGAGGAGTACTTCCCACCTGAGGCCTGCGACCACTTCGTGCACTCCGGCGACGCCCAGAGGATGTCGGTGCGGGGGAAGAACCGCGGGTCCTCCTCGTGCAGGTCGGCCGCCGCGTGGTCGGCGTCGGGGTGGTTGGAGTTGTGGACCTCCACCGCCAACGGCCAGTGGTTCGCGGCCATGCGGATCTCGACACCCGGGATCTGCGTCATGCCCGTCGACGAGCCGCCACCACCACAGAACAGGTCCGTCACCGACAGCGTCATGCCTCCACCTCGCAGCTCGGGCACGTGACGAACCCCATGACCCGCTGGGCATCGGCGTTCTTGCTCAACACGACTCCGCACCGAGTACGGACCTGCACGCTGTACCCGACCGTGTCGTCCCCGACGACGTGCACCGACCAGTCGTGCTGGACGCGACGCTTACCGAGCCGATAGACGGTTCGGGGCTCGACCAGGGCGAGAGCGCTGCTCACGCCGGAGCCTCGCTGGTCCCGGCGAGCGTGGTGAGGTACTCAGACAGGTCGATCACCTCGGCGCCGGTGAACGAGACGGCCATGGCGACGTCCTGCTCGGCGAGCTTGCGCGCGGCCGAGGCGCACTGGTGGATACGACGGATGAGGCTCTCGATGTCTCGGTCGGCCGGGAAGTCGAGGTCGGCGTCCCGGGCAGCAGCGACAGCGTCAGCGATCGCGGGCGGGCACGGGTGAGCGAGAGGGAAGGGCTTCATGCGGCGGTCTCTCCGATCCAGATGCGCAGGCGGACCTGCTTGTTGCGGTTGCCGCGCGATCCCTCACCCGTGATGGGCACCCACCGTTTGGTGGTCTTGAGGTACGCGTCTCGGCAGGTCGAGGCGTGGGACCACATCGCCGCGAGGCGGCGCGGGTCGTAGTCGGGGTGGTCGAGCAGCAGCGCGCGGACCCGGTTCGGGTTGACCACGCCGGCGTTGTTCTTCGCGACGTGGCGGCACGCCTCGCGGAAGGCGTTGCCGAACGCGACACCCCGCGCGGTCCACGGGTCTGCGATCAGCGCCAGCAGGTCGCCGTCGGGGTCGACCGACGCGGACGCGCCCACACGCACCCCGACCATCAGGTCACCGCCCTGTTCGTGGCGGTCGTCTCGGTGCGGTGGCTCCGGACGCGGGCGACCTTCGCGCGGTACTCGTCCACGTGGATGTAGGAGCGCTCGATCTCCTCGAACTCGACCAGCACGTTGTCCGGCACGCCCTCGGCGCGGGCCACGAGCTCGCGGAGATCGCCCAGGTGCAGACCGAGCGAGTCGCCCGAGCGGACGAACACCTCCACGTAGACGCCCTCGTGACGCTGCACGTCCGGCGGCCTAGGCATCGTCGCCTCCGCTCTCGCGGCGCGCGCGAGCGTCGACCAGGTCAGCCAGCGCGGCGAGCCGGTCCGCGGTGTCGCGGAGCCACTGCGCCGGCTGCTCGTGCCCGCCGACCGAGATCGTGAGGTCCGAGCCGAGCGCGCCGACGAACCGGATCACCGGGATGCTCGCGTCGACGCCACTGAGCTCGACCACCGGCGGGTCGGTCGGGTGGACGTACACGCTCACGCGGGCGCTCATCGGGACGTCACCTCGAGGACCAGCATCACGAGCACGCCGCCGAGGAACGCAACGCCGAGCAGCGTGTAGCGAGCGTCCTCACGCTCGGCGAGCGTCGGTGCCGCGAACGCGTCACGCAGCGTCGGGACCAGGTGCGTGAGACCCCACGCCATTGCGACGACCGCCGCGCCGATAAGCAGCGCCTGCGCCACGTCGGGGCCGGTCATCGGGACGCCTCCGCGGTGACCGCCATGACGTCGTTGAGATCGAAGGTCCACTTGACCTCGCGCCGCCCGTTGACCGTGACCTGCTGCGGGTCGTGCAGCTGCGCCGAGTCCAGCCCGGGGCCAGGGAGGCGGGTCACCTTCCCCGGCCCCAGCGAGACGCCGCGGAGGTGGACTGTCACCCACGCATCGGCGCGTTGCCAGTCTCGGAGGATTAGCGCCCACTCCGTCGGGTGGACTGCGTGCAGGAGCGGATCGGGGTCGGGGGTGTGTTCGGGGTTGGACATGACTGCTCCTGAGGCGTGACGGGATCACCCGACGTCGCGAGGACGCGGGAGAGACGGGGATGGGTGAGGCGGGCAGAACCCGTGAGGTCAGGTCGTGTCCGGCGGATCCGAATCGGAGTCGGTCGCGGTCTCGCTGTCCTGGCGGGCGAACTGCTCGCGGATCGAGGCGCCGATCAGGTCGGCGCCCTCGGCCGGGATCAGGACGTCGCGCATCTGACCGTCGGGCTTCTCCGGGCCGATGACGGCGAGCGCTTCGAGGGCGTACATCACGCCGACCGCGCGGGCGTAGCTGATGCGGAGCTTGCGCTGGAGCATCGACCTCGACGGGAACTGGTGCTCGACGACGAGCTCGGCCGCGGCGATCAGGGTGTCGTCGATCTCCTCGTCGGTGAGCTCAGGCGCCTCCGGCGGGTCGACGTCGTCGTCGGTGCTGGCGTCGTCGACCAGGTAGTTGACCGGGGCGAGGAAGCCCGACACGTGCGGGTCTGACTTCGGGTAGTCGATGCGGGCGGTCTCGCCCTCACCCGCGAACTGGATCCGCACCGGGCCGTGCGCGTGCTTCCCGACCTTCGCGAGACGCTCCAACAACTCGGGGTCGGAGACGTGCTCAGCGGTGAGGTCGGAGACGAACCCGTCGGCAGCGGGGCGCCAGTCGGGGAAGTCACCCGAGGCGACCTCGAGGTAGACCTTCTCCACGTCGGGGACGGTGAGCACGACGTAGGTCGGCTCCATCCCTTCCAACATCGCCGGGTCCGAGCCGGCGGGCAGCCGCTGGTCGAAGTCGATGCGGACCTGCACGGTGCCGGGGATGTAGTCGTCGCCCTCCCGGGCCACGAGCGAGCAGACGTAGCCGAGCAGGCCACGACCGCGGCCGTCGGCGTCGCGGACGACCACGACACGGTCCGGTGCTTCGTCGATCGAGGGCGGGGCCGCGAAGTCCAGGTCAGGCACCCAGACCTTCAACAGCATGCGCCGGTCAGTGGTGGAGAGCAGCACGCCGCGGCCGTCGTACTCCTCGATCGCGACCGTCTTGTAGACGATCGCGTCCGACTTGTTCGTGCCGCACGCGACAGCGACCGCGAGCCACCCGTGGCCGATCTCTCTGCCGTCGAACCTCATGCTGCCTTCCCTCCCTTCACCAGAGTCAGAGCTGCGCGGGCGGCCTGAGAGCCGGCCATCGCGAACAGGGCACGGAACTCCGGGCCGCACGTCGGGTGCGTCGTCTCCCCGATCGCGGTCGGAACCTTCGACTGGCACTCCGGGCACGTCGGGCCCAGGTCCTCAGGCCCGTAGAACCGCTGCTCCCTGCGGAGTCGCTCGGCCTTCGACGCCGCGATCACGTGCGCTGTCGGCATCAGGCACCGCCCCGGAGCAGCACGAACCACACCAGCACGGCGAACCCGAGCACCACGACCCAGCCGATGAGCACCGCGGCAGCCATCACCGCGAGACCCCGCAGGACCTCCCACCACGACGGACCGAACTCCCGCCGAGCCATCGGGGCGCTCATCGGGACCTCGCCACGCTGCGGGCGTTCTGACCCGGCAGCGCACCGTGTCCCTGGACGGGCGCCGACGTCGGCGACGTCATGCCGCCTGCGACGGTCTGGCCGTCGATGATGTCGCGCACTTGCTCCGGTCGGTACCGCACATCGCGGCCGAGCCGGACGTGCGGCCAGTTCTTCGCGCGACGCCACTTCGCGACCTGCGCCGCCGACGTCTGGAGGATCTCCGCGAGGTCCTTCTCGGTCAGGAGCGGCTCCACCGCCGCGCTCCCCCGCCGGGCGCTCACGCCGGCACCCGGTCTTCCGAAGCTGGTCCCGCGTTGGACTGAAGGATCCGTTCGGCTGAGGTAGCCAGTTCTGTCACTGAGACGCCCGAGATCCGAGCGACGCGAACCAACTCCGGGAACGTGAACGGGAGCCGCCCGTTCACGCGACGCGAGAACGTCGTGAGCGGGATAGCCGACTGCTCGGCGGCCTCTGCAAGCGAGAGCCCCGCAGCGGTCACCGCCCCGTGCACCGCCCGGCCGATTGCCACGGCCTCCCGGTCGATCTGCGTTGTCATGCCCGGAACGCTACGTGCCAAATCTGGCACGGTCAAGATCATCACATGTCAGATATGGCGCGTTTCGTGCCGAAGCAGTACTCTTTCGTGCCATGACCGAACAGGACGCGCGCGACTTTGTCTCCGCGCTCGGAGCGGAGATCGCCTACTGGCGGAGAGTTCGCGGCCTGTCTCGCGACCAACTGGCCGCGCGGGTCGACATCTCTGCGACCACGCTGGGCCGTATCGAGCGTGGAAGCATCGACTCCGCGGCACCGACTCCCGACGTGTGGCGTATCGCCGCGGCGCTCGGCCTCCAATTCTCTGACCTGGTGCGCCGCACGGAAGATGCGATGGGTATGGCCGCCGGTGAATCTGAGCCGGTCGCGGCTCACGACTCCGAGGGCACGATCGAGGAAGAGCAGGAAGCACCGGACTTCCCGTGAGCACGGCCACCCTCGTCGCGGGAGCGGTCGCCGGCGCGTCTGTCGGTGGCGGCCTGTACAACTTGCGGCGCGTCATCGTCGCGTCACTCGGGCACGGCGGGCGCCGGAGAATGGGGATGCCAGGCGGCCATGACGACCCGGTGAACGAGCAGCGCTTCGCCGAGCTCATCGACCTCTGCGCCGAACACCACATCGCCGTCGAGTGGGCCGACCTGGGCCCGATCCGGCACGGCCAGTACCTACGCCGCCGGCGTCTCATCGAGCTGAACCGCAACCTCACCCTCCGCCAGCTCGTCGCCGGACTCGCCCACGAGTTCGCGCACTACGCGCACGACGACGGCTGCTCCACCGCCCGCGCGGAGCGCCGTGCCTGGGAGTACGCCGCACGGCTCCTCATCACCCCCGACGAGTACGCGGCCGCCGAGGCCGCCGTCGGCCCGAGCGTCAACGCCATCGCCGTCGAGCTCGACCTCACCGGCGTGCTCGTCGAAGCATGGCGACGCTGGTGGCGCAACACCGGCCGCTGGGACAGCGCGACCGTCTGCCGCGACGTCGGGTGAACCTGCCCCCGAGCTCGCCGCTTCGCCCTAACCTTCGGCCATGATCACTCGCCTTCACGTCTCCGGAGTCGCCGTGGCCGCCGCGATGGTGCTCTCCTCCTGCTCCTCTTCTGATCGGGAGGCTCCAGCGGATTCCAACGAGAGCGCGACCTCGGCTGCGGCGAGTCCGAGCGCTGCGCGCGAGTCCACGGGGGCATCGGACGAGGACTTGCTGACCTACTTCCAGGCGGTTGCACACCCAGTGCGTCCCAAGGTCCGTGCGGCGCTGAAGGTTACCGAGCCTGGCTCTCCCGCCGCGCTCTACATCACCCACCAGGCGGCGCTGGAACAGGCGCTGACGGACGCCGGCTCGCCGTCAGAGCCTGACGAGTTGAGCGAGAGGGACGGCGTGTTCGTCAGCTGCGCTGCGACCGAAGATGACTGCGCACGCTATGGCAACATCGAGTCTGAGGGGGACAAGCTTTCCGCATTCACAGTGCAGGGAAAATCGATCGAGGGTCGCCTGCTGCCGGGTCGGCCGCGAACTTACTCCGTTGGTGGCCTAGCAAAGGCTCGCTTGATCAGTGCCTATCGAGCGCGTTCCGGCGATCTCTTCGCCACTCTCGACGTTCGCAACGTCGCCTCATCCCCGATCTCGTTCGAGTCTCGAACTGCGTACATCGCCGCCAACGGCCGGCAGGCCAACGTGGCGGGCTCCTACGGCCCCACTGCGCTGATGCCTGGCTCGCGTGCCACCTACGCACTGACCTTCTCTGGGGCGAGCCTGGGCGGGACGCTGCACGTCGAGATGTACTCGGAGTCGGGGGCACCGTCATCGGGCGGCGTTGACATTGAACTCAATTGAGTTCAATGCAGGACTGGCCCTGCCTAGTTCCTCCCCGCGGGCGTCCCGCACTAGCTTTCAGTTAAAGGGAGTCGGGGCGGCAGTGCCGAGTTGTTCAACGGTGAAGGTCACGCGAGCAGTAAACGATGGGATGGGCAGGAACCGCTCGGGAAACGGTAGAGAAAGCGGCCCGATGCACTCCGCTCCGATAGATAGACGTGTCGGCACCGACGGGATGAACTGCCCTAGCCCGAGGCGCTCATTGGACTGTCCAATTCCGTTCAAGGATCCGAATCCAGGAAAAAGTCGAACCTCGGCGCCATCCGTACAGGACGAGAAGTCGCCACTCAGCAACTCAAGCGAAAGGGCCGTCACCCTGCTCCTCACAGGGAGTGTTGAATTCGAGAACTTAAGTGGTGCCATGTCGAGCACATCGCCTGCGAGGCCGTTGTTCACACCGTCGCCGGTGTATGACACGGTCCATGTGTAGACAGGCGGAACGGAGGCTCCACCCGAGGTACCCGCTGGCCCCTGCGGTCCTTGAGCCCCCGCGGGACCCGTGTCGCCCTTTGGTCCTTGCACTCCAGCGGGACCGGGCTGGCCAGCGGGCCCCTGAGGGCCGACCTGGCTCTCAATCGACTGGAGCAGAGCCTCCAGCGCCGCGGGCCTGAACCGGTCAAGCTTCAGGTCACCCCTGGCGATGTCCTGATTCTTGATCGAGCCGTCCTTGATGTCCCTGCCCGTCATCAATCGGTCAGCAGCGGCGCCAGCGCCACCAGCCGCAATCAGGGCGAGCGCAAGAACAGACGTAGCGGCAGTCGTGCGCGCAGCGGGACGCACCATAAAAGTCTCCTTCGGTAGTGCGAGTCACCGGAGACTAGCCGCGCTGGCCGACGCGAGTCGGTCAATCGAGGTGCGACTTACTGCGGGCGCGGCACCCCACCGGGCTACTCGCCGGTGGGTCTGACCGTCCAGCCGTCCCCGGCGGCGGCCTGGCGCGGTGTCACGACGAGGAGGATGCGTGTCGCATCGAACATCGAACATCTGTTCGATGATCGCCTTGGGACGGTACAATTGTCCCTGCCGACGGGCCGTGTGAGATGAGTCGCAGGAATGTGTGGCGAGCGCTACCCTGCCCGAGTTAGGTGGAAAGATGAAGGGGTGACATGACTTCCGCTTCTGGTTTGTCCTACGGCGCGATCCGCAGTTATGCGGAGCGCATCGGTGAGCACCACCAGATCTACGACGGCTCTGGAAGTGCCGACATCGAGGCCTTGGTCGAGGACCTTGGAGGGACAATCGAGGTCGCGCACGAAGACGAATCCCTTCACGTCGTCGATGAGGGCGACTTCGTTATCTACGTCCCGCCCACCACCTCTTCTCGCCGAGACCGGTTCACGGTGGCCCATGAACTTGGGCACTACTTCTTGCACTACCTGTACCTCGAGAAGAAGGGCCGTGCCACGTTTGGCCGGGGCGGCAGGAGTCGGTCCGAGACTGAGGCTAACGTCTTCGCGTCATCGTTACTCATGCCGGAGGATCCATTTCGGGATGCGCACGCGGAACTCGGGGCTGACGTTAACGCCCTCGCCCGGCGCTTCGACGTCTCCCCTGCAGCAGCGGACGTTCGGTGTCAGGTTCTTGGACTGGAGCGGTGAGCGGCAAGAAACGCTCCGAGCTCTTTCTAGCTTGTGACCTGGTGGGCTCAACGAGCTATAAGCAGGAGCGTGGACCTGGATGGCAGGAGGCCTTCCTCGCCTTCTATCGACAGTTCCCCCAAAAAGTGGCTGACGTTAAGGGCGAACATGGCGTTCAGGTCGATTTCGATCTCTGGAAGCCAATTGGCGATGAGCTCATCTTCACTGTCAGCGTTCGACACGAACATGACATCTACCACGCGGTACGCGTATGGCTAGAAGCAATGAAGCGCTACGAGGTGACCCTCGCAAAAGACACGTCGATGAGCACCAAGGGTGGTGCGTTCGTCGCGACCTTCCCAGGCCCGGACAGCGAGTCCTCGATCCCTCGAGATCCCGACTCCGAGACATCAGATCGGCACCCCGTTCTGCTCAACGACGACGCCCTCAAAGGGCAGCGCAAACACAGCAGGTACTTGTATGACTTCTTCGGCCCGAGCATCGATACCGGATTCCGGGTCACCTCCGAATGCACACCGCGATATTTCACGATATCGGTAGAAGTAGCGTGGGCGCTGTTGCTGGCGAGCCGCGACGAGAGCGAGATGCTGCTCGACGACCTCACGTTCCTGAAGCCTCGCGAACTCAAGGGCGTCTGGAAGGGCCGTGACTACCCCCTCTTTGCGATCGACCGCAGACACGACGACCCAGTGAATCAGTCGATCAAGAAGTTGGTCGACGGTGACTTGAACCGCGAGCACGCAGAGAAGATGTGTCGCGAATGCGTCACATCGTCAGGGTGGGTGTCTGCGATCTATCTACCTGACTCAGGCGTTGAAGCAGTGCGAATGGAGCCTGCTGACAGCCTCGCCGATGCACGTGCTCACGCGATGGAACTAACCGGAGCTGAAACTGTGCTCAAGGATGATCACGACCCCGGCAAGGAACTCCCTGAGTCGGCACCACTCGGCATGGAGCATCGATCTTCAGGTGGCGGAGAGCCCGCGTCCTCTTGATCCGCGCTCGACCCGAAACGGATCACCTCTGCTGGCCGGCCCACCGAGCGTTACCTCGGTAGACGATCTCAGCGCTTCCTCGCTATCACCTTGTCAAGTGCCTTCACGCCAGCCGGCGAGAGCGTGGCGACCATCCCGCCGTAGGTGTTGTTCGTCGTCTCGAGCGACTCGTGGCCGATGATCCGCTGCACCTCGTGCATTGGGATCCCGGCGTCGGTCATGTTCGCGACGGCCATGTGTCGCAGCCAGTGGGGTGTCGGTCGACGGTCGGGGTCGACGTCGAGACCGGCTGCCTTGATCAGCCCGGGCCAGGTGCTGCGGAGGAAGGTGTTCTGGTTCCAGTGGTTGCCGAGCTTGTTGGTGAACACGAACCGGTCGGCCGGGCCTAGCGCCGCGAGACGACGGCGGAGCATCTCGGCGGTCTCGGTCGGGACGCGCGTGCGTCGGAACGCAGCCCACGACTTGGCGGCGTCGCGGACCAGGACCTGCTTGTTCTCGACGAGCCTGAACACCTGGGTCACGTCGACCCACACGTGCTTGCCGTCGTCTTCGACCGCCTCGGGCGGGAGCGCGGTCGCCTCTGAGAACCGCCATCCGAGGCTGCCGAGGAAGAGCACCAGGTCGGCGAGATCGGGGTTCGCCTTCTCGTTCTCGGCGGTGCTGATCAGCCGGCGCCACTCGGCGGTGGTGGTGCCCTTCACGCGCTTGCGGGTGCGGCGCGGGAGCTCGGTCTCTCGGCACGGGTTGTGCGAAACGAAGCCGCGGGAACGGGCCTTGCCGAACTTGAAGATCGAGTGCAGCAGCATGTGCCGGTCGGCGACCGACTTCGGCGCCAGGTCGGATCCGCGCGGCGAGGCCATGTGGTCGACCCAGCGCTGCACGTCGGCCTCGTCGATGGTCTCGGCCTCGCGGTGGCCGAACCACGGCTCGATGTAGTTGCGGTAGTCACGGCGGTACTCAGCCATCGTGCGCTCGGTGACGTCGCGGGCCTTCCAGTCGAAGAACCTGGAGGCGATCTCAGCGACGGTGGGGGACGCCGGTCGGGCGTCGCCGGCCGCGGCCTTGATCGCGCGGTCCGGGCCGAGCAGGTCGACCAGCGTGGCGAACGCCTCCGCGTCCTTACGGGTGCCGAACGACTTCGAGGTCTGCTTCGTCCCGTGCCGATAGAGGACGGCGAACGACTTCTCGCCAGAGGCGTAGGTGCGCTCTCGAATGCTCGCCACGACGGCGATTCTGCCCGGAATTGTTGACTGGATGTTGACGGGAAGAAATGAACGCGGCCCCTGACCCGCATTTTCGCAGGTCAGGGGCCACATTTTCGGGCACCCCCAACGGGATTCGAACCCGTGCTACCGCCGTGAAAGGGCGACGTCCTAGGCCGCTAGACGATGGGGGCTAGGGCATCGGCCAGCCTAATGCACCGGTGACGCCGGCCGGCGTCGGGGACGGCTGCCGCTTCGTCGACCGGGAGGTCTGGCATGTATGCTTCCCAGCGCTTGGGCAGGTAGCTCAGTTGGTACGAGCGTCCGCCTGAAAAGTGGAAGGTCGGCGGTTCGACCCCGCCCCTGCCCACAAGCACCGCAGGTCCACGACCTGCGTGACGACCCCCTCCGGCTTCCGGTGGGGGTCGTCCTCATTCGCCGACCGATCACGCTTCCATCACGGTGCGTCGCAGGCGGGGTTGAACGACCGCCGGGCTCCGCATACTTGCCACCGTGACCATCTCGGAGCCCATCGACGAGCCGAGCGGTGCCTCCGCAGCGCGTCCGCGGCTCGCCTGGCCCGACGTCGCGAAGGGCGCCTGCATCCTGCTCGTGGTGCTGCACCACGTCGTGACCAAGGAGTTCACGGCCCTGGTCTCCGAGCCGCTCGCGCCGGTCGGCGATGTGTGGAGCAGCATCACCTGGCTCCTCAAGCCGGTGCGGATGCCCCTCTTCTTCGTCGTCAGCGGCTTCTTCATGGCCACCGCGCTTCGCCGGCCCTGGCCCTGGGCCCGTGCGCGCATGCAGTCGGGCTACTACCTCTACGTCGTGTGGCTGACGGTCATGATCGGCGTCTATGCCTGGGAGACACGGCTGCCCGCGAACCGGATCGAGTCCCCCGCAGACTTCGTCGGCGAACTCCTCTGGGCGGCCTCGAGCCTCTGGTTCCTCTACGCACTCGTGCTCTACCACCTCCTCGCCCGTCTCACCGCCCGCTTCGACCCCCGGGTCGTCGTCGCCGTCGCGGCCGGGGTGTCGATGGCGGTCTCGGCCCTGCCGCTCGACGAGACCAACCGCGTGGCCGTGCTCGCGAACGCCGTGTTCTACCTCGCCGGCGCGCTGTTCCCGCACCTGGTCAGTCGGATCGCGGCGATGCGGCCGGCGCTCGGGCGTCTCCTGGTGACCTACCTCGCCGTGGCCGCGATGGCGACGATGGGCCCATTGCCGCGCAGCGTCGGCATGTTCCTGGCCAGTTGCGTCGGCATCCCCCTCGGCATCGCGCTCGCCGTCCGAGCCGCCGACACCGATCTCGGGCGCGGCCTGGCCTGGCTCGGACGGCGCACCTTGCGCGTGTACGTGCTTCATCTGATCGTGCTCGCCGCGTTTGTGCAGATCCCCCACCAGCTCTGGGTCGGACACCGCTGGTCGCCCTGGGTGGCACTCGCCTACCCCGTCGCGCTGACGGTGCTCATCGTGCTGGCCTGCTTCGGCCTGCACCACCTGCTGCAGCGGATCGGTGCCGGCTTCCTCTTCACCGCACCGGCGTGGACCACGCGCACCTGGACGCCGACCCGGCGCACCACCGCGCCTCTGCTCACCTCACGCGACACCACCTGGCCCTCCCGCAGCGTGCGGGACGACGGACCGGACCGTCGCCTGCGGTAGGCGTCTGGCTGACCGGGTGTCGAGACGCTCGCCGGTGGCGATGCGGCCGGGTCGGCCTCGGGCCCTCCGCTGACCGATCACCGACCAGCGGAGCGGGGTGGTCACGCAGTGCGATCCCCGCGTGACCGAACGGGCGAGGACGTCGTCACGGGTCCGAACACGCTCAGAACCGGGCCGCCGTCGCCGAAGAACACGTATCACCGACGGCGCATTCTCCGCGCCGCAGCGCACCCACCGACCGCTGTTCACCGAGGAGGTGTCCCGATGTCGATCTCCCTGCGCCGATCCGAACCGCCCTGCTCCCCCCGCCGGATCTTCGTGCTCAGCGGCGGCGCCGCCCGGGGCGCTGTCGAGGTCGGCATGATGCAGACGCTCATCGAGGCCGGCGTCGTTCCCGACGCCCTGGTCGGGACGTCGGTCGGCGCGCTCAACGCCGCCTTCGTCGGTTTCCGACCCGACGCCGCGCGCGTGCGCGAGCTCGCCGAACGCTGGGTGCGGCTCTCGGGCCGCGAGATCTTCCCCGACGGTCCGCTGCGGATGGCCGGGCACCTGCTGCGCGGGCACCCCTACCTCTGCGACCCCGGACCGCTGGGACGCCTCATCGAAGGCTGGGTGCCCGAGCCACGTCTCGAGAGGCTCGCGGTACCGGTGCGCGTCGTCACGACCCCGCTCGGGAGCGCGACGGCCAGCTATCACGACTCCGGCGACCTGGTGTCCCTGCTGCTGGCTTCGGCTGCCGTGCCCGGGGTCTTCCCCGCCGTGTCGTTGGCCGACGCCGAGGGCGCCTCGGTGCCACACGTCGACGGCGGCGTCGCCGACCTGGTCCCCGTCGCCGGGGCCCGCGACCTGGTTCCCCTCGTCGGGTCGTCCGGTTCGATGCGCGCCGCGGAGATCTACGTGCTCGACGCGACCGTGCCTGCTCGCGTTCCCCGTGCGCGCACGCCGATCGAGATCGTGGTCGCGAGCCTCGGCGTCGCGACCCGCGTGCGCCCGATGCCCGACCTCGGGCCGTCCGTGGTCGTCCACCACCTGACGACGTCCGATCTCGGCACCCGCATGCGCGACTTCAGCCGCACCGCCGAGCACCTCGCCCTGGGCCGCCGTGCCGCGGCCGACCTCCTCGACCACACCTCCACCTCGCCCGCCCGCGCCACCGATCGTGGGTGGTTAAGACGGTTGGGTCGTGCTGCCTGAACCTGGCTGCGGGTTCTGCCCGTCCTGTGCAGGTTTCACCGGTCGACCGGTGAAACCTGTGGCCGGCCGGTGCGGGTTTCCCCGGTCAGCAGGCAGAACCTGTGCTTGACGGGTGAAGGTCTGCCCATCACCTGGCAGTTCTGCCCGCCCGGTCCTGCCCGCCCGGTCCTGCCCGCCCGGTCCTGCCCGCCCGGCCCACCGACCCGGGTCAGCAACGACTACCGACTGGCCAGCAACGCCGACAGCAGGACGGCGGGCGCGGAGTAGGGGATGCCCACCTCGTTGGTGACGTAGTCGCGGCCGGAGTCGCGGTACCCGACGGCCGCGGTGTCGAAGAGACCCGGCGCGTACGGATTGCCCGGCAGCGCGTTCGCGGTGATGTCCGCGACCGGTGCCGGGCCGCCGACCAGCGCGCCGACCGGCGCGGCTCCACCGCGGGTGATCTGCGCCCAGTGGTAGGGCCGCTGGACTCCGAAGCCGGCTTGCCAACGCCGACCCCACGGGTTCGCACCGAGCAACCAGCCCACGCCGCGCACCGCCATCGCCTCGCCCGGGCCCGCGCCGGCGCGACCGCCGAGGAGCGCCGTCAGCGAGCCGGCCGCCACTCCGCGCGTCGTACCCCAGGAGTAAGGCGCGGGACGCCCGAACGCGTTGAGCCGGGCCTTGTACTCGACGTCGGCGGCGCCGAGGCGCAGCAGCTCGCACGCCCGGTCGCGGACGACGGCACGCACCGCGAGCGGGCCGCCGAGCACGCCGCACAGTCGGGCGAGCGGCATCGCGGCCATCTCGAACCCGTCGGCGAGCACCTCCCAGCCCTGGACCGTTCCGCCCGGCCCGCCGTCGGTCAGGGTGGCCTCGAGATCCACCAGTGCCTGGTCGAACTGCGACGTCACGCCGGCGGCAGCGCCGAGCTCGACGCGCGCCATCGCGACGTCGTCGCGCCAGCTCGTCTGCCCGTAGAAGTCGTTGCGCCAGGGCCGTCCGAGGGCCAGCGCCTGCACGAGCCACGCGCGCGCCGCCCTGATCAGGACGGCGCGCCGGTCGCCGCCGGCCCGTTGCGCGGCGATCGCGAGCGCGGCCGATGCCGCCGCCGCGACGTCGGCGCCACCAGTCGCGGGCGTGAGCACCGACGACGGACGGTTGCGCAGCGCCGGGGTCGACGAAGCGTCGTCCCGCACGGGATCGCGGAAGCCGCTGTTGTGATCGACGTCCGCATTGCCCACCTGGGAGACGAACACGTCGCGCCGCGGGTGCGCCTTGAGCAGCCACCGCACGCCGATGTCGGCGATCTTCCGCAGCGAGGAGGCACCGGCCGGGTAGCTCCGGGCGGCCAGCTGGAGCATCGAGGTGGCATAGGCGATCGTGACCGTGAACTTGAGCTGGTCGCCGGAGTCCATCCAGCCGCCCGCGACATCGACCCGCGTACCGCGGCGCGGCCCGTTGGCGATCGCCGAATGCGCATCGCGCAGGTGGCTCGGACGATGGAAGGTCGACTCCCGCCCGTCGGCATTGACGTTGTAGATACTCAGCAGACTGCTCAGCACGCCCGCGTAGGGCTCCTGCGCCACCGTCACCGTCGCCTCGACCGCATTCCCGGCACGCACCCGGTAGGTGCCGGGGGTGACCAACGCCGAGAAGTCTGCGAGCGCCATCCGGGCCCAGCCCTCGGTGTCGACCGCTTCGCCGTCCAGGCCGCTCGGCACCGCGCTCAAGGTTCCCGCAAGGACCGGGGTGCCGGTGCCGTCGACCACGGTGAAGCCGGAGCCGACCAGGTCGACGGACGAGCCGACGACGGCGACCTTCGGGTCGCGCACCGCCACCCACTGCGGTGCCCGGACGACGTCGGGATGCTGCGCGCCCGCGCTGGAGGGAGGCGAGACCTCCGCCGAGGAGACGGCGGGCACGCCCGCCATCACCGCCGCCGTCGCTCCCGCGATCGCTGCGGTGAACCCGTGTGCGCGTGCCATCTGCGTCTCCATCCGCCGTCTCGTGGATAGTACGGACGTCTTCGAAGGAGTCCGGACCCTCAGCGGGGTCAGATCGCGGCGAAAGCCTCCGTACTGCCCTCGGCCGACCGACCGAGAATCGGCCCATCGGGACCTCTAAGGTCGAGGCGTGAGCGAGGAGGGCAAGGGCGGGCCGCTGTTCCCGGTGTTCGCCCCCGTCGCACGGCTCCGCCCCGTCGACGTCGTCCAGCCCGGCACCTCGGTGCCGCGCGCACCGTTCATCGCGGCAGCCCAGCCGATCGACGGCGACGGCGCCGAGGTCGCCCTGACGGCCGACACGACCCGGATCTCCGCCACCTGGGACGAGGGTCGCGTCGCGCTCGGCGTCGACCTCGACGGCGTCGCCACGCAGCACCGCAGCCGTCGTCACGGACGCAGCAGGCACGCCGTCGAGCTGGCGCTGTCCTTGACCGGACCTGTCGCCACCGCGTGGGTGCGCGAGGGCCGCGACTGGAGAGCGCGTGCCCAGGTCGACCTCGCCGACGAGGCGGTGCTGGCGGGGAGGACGGCCCCACCCGTGCATGACGCGGACTGGCTGGCCGACGTGGTGGCGCACGGCCCGTCGTGGGGTGCGTTCGGCCAGCTCGGGCTGCGCGACGCCCGCGTCGTGACCGAGGTCGACGGGTCCTCCTACCGCGAGCCGGGCGCCTCGGAGCAGGTGCTGTTCACCGCCACCAGCGCCGGTCCGGGCGGCTTCCGCACCGGGCACACCTCGGTGTGGTCGCTCGACCCGGCCACGTTGGCGTTGGAGCACCGCGGCGACCTGTTCGTCCGTCGTCCCGGCGCCGACGGACGGCCCGGTGTCTACGGCGACCACGCCACCCACCTGGTGCGCGACGGCGGACGTTGGCTGGTCGCGACCAGCACCTGGGGCGACTTCGACCGTCGGCGTCATCCACAGGTCGACGTCGTCCTGGCCGAGACCGACGCCGACCTGATGCGCGGCACGCACGTGCTCGACGCCGTCCCGCTGCCCCTGCCCACCGGCCCGGGGCAGGTCGTGGGCGTGTGGGACCCGCACCTGGTGCGCGACGGCGAGCGATGGCTGGTCGCGTTCGTCGGCGCCTCCCGGTTCTTCCGGTTCCACCCGATGCTCGCCGAGGGGCCCGCGCTGGACCGACTCTCCTTCCGCGCCGCCGCGACCGGGCGACACGCGACGGAGGGGCCGACCCTGATCCGCGCCGACGGCGCATGGTGGTTGCTGGCCTCCGACGGCCGCGACAATCCCCGGGAGCACCGCGAGCGCTACCCCGTCTTCGACCTCGACCTCGTCGAACGGGGTCGGCTCGGAGCGCACTATCCGACGAACATCCCGTGGCCCACGCTCGCCCCCTACGGTGGCGGCGCCGAGGCCTCGGCACTACTCCTCGGCTTCGACGGCGAACCGGCGGGAGGGGCGCTGCTGCCCTATGGGAGCCACGGCTCGTTGGTCGTGCAGCGCCCGGTTCCGGAGTCCATGCTGCGCCGGACCCGCGCGCTCGTACTCTGACGCGTCGATGACCCGCTCGTCTCGCTCCGCCCCGCCGTCCGGGTCGACCGGCTGGGCCTGCCGGCGCCGTCGTCGTCCCCCCGACGGTGCAGATGGAGCCCTCCGGCCGTCGGCGCACCACAATGGTGGGATCCCCGACGTACGAGCACGACACGACGACGCACCCCGGTGCGACGGACAGGCGGCAGGATGACCACGATCGACCCGGCCGGGATGGCCGCGCGCATCGTCGACGCCACCCCCGACGGTCTGTGGGTGATGGATCTCGACGGCAACACCCTCTATGCCAACGAACGCCTGGCCGAGATCCTGCGTCGGCCGCTCGACGAGATCTACGCGATGAACGGGGCCCTCGTCGCGGACGAGCAGGGCGCCTCCGACTTCGCCGAGCATCTGGCACTGATGCGCGGCGGACACCCGGGTGGACACAACGACGACGTCCTGGTGGTGCTGCCGAACGGCGAACGGGTCTGGACCCTGTGCAGCTGGCTCCCGCTGCGCGACGAGGACGACCACGTCCTCGGCTATCTGCACCGCCTCACCGAGCACACCGAGCGCCGCGCTCTCCACGAGGCGCTCCGCGACCGTGAGCACCAGTTGATCCAGGCGCAGACGATCGCGCACATCGGCAGCTGGTGGTGGGAGGTCGGGAACGACGTCGTCTGGTGGTCCGACGAGCTGTACCGAATCTACGGGTTGTCGGCCGGAGAGTTCGAGCCCACCTACGAGGGCTTCCTCGCCTGCGTGCACCCCGACGACCGGGCGCTGGTCCACGCCAGCGTGGAACAGGCCTTCATCGAGGGACCCGACCTCGCCTGGGAGGCACGCATCGTGCGGCCCAACGGCGACGTGCGCTGGGTGCGTGGCCTGGGCCTGGTGGAGTGCGACGAGAGCGGCGCACCCGCCAGGATCAGCGGGACCGCGCAGGACATCACCGACACCCGGCTCGCAGCCGACGCCGCCGATGCCGCGAACCGACGACTCTCCTTGCTCCAGCAACTGGCCGACGACGCCAACAGGTCGGAGTCGATCAGCGACGCCATCATGCGCTCTGCGGCCTCCTTCACCGCGTCGGGCGAATGGCTGCCGCTCGCGGTGTGGGTGCGGCAGAGCGACGACTCCCTGACTCCGCTGGCGATGCCCGAGCCGGCGGCCCGGGTCATGCCGACGCCCCATCGGGGTGCGGCCGAGTCCGCCTGGAGGTCCCGCGAACCCAGGATCGACGATGCCGAGGACCTGCCCGGCACGATGATCGCCACGCTGCCGGTGCGCAACGACACCGGCACGGTCTGTGTCATCCAGGCGTTCGCACCGAGACGACCACTCACCGAGGCCGAGTGGAGTCTGATCCGCCAGGTCGGCGCCCACCTGGGCCGCGTCGCCGAGCGCGACCGCGCACGGACCCAGCTCGCCGAGGCCCGCGACGAGGCGATGGCCGCCTCGCAGCACAAGTCGGAGTTCCTGGCCACGATGAGCCACGAGATCCGTACGCCGCTCAACGGCGTGATCGGACTGACCGACCTCCTACTGCGGACCGGCCTCGACGAGCGGCAGCAGCGACTCGGCACCGAGCTGCGCGCGGCCGGACTGATGTTGCTCGGACTGATCAACGACATCCTCGACCTGTCCAAGATCGAGTCCGGTCGACTCGACCTCGAGGCCACCACGTTCGATCTGCGCAGCGTGCTCGACGACACCATCACCGTGATCGCCGGTACCGCGGCGGAGAAGGGCATCGAGCTCGTCATCGACTGCGACGAGTCGGTGCCACCGGCCGTCGTCGGCGATCCGGTGCGCGTGGCACAGGTGCTGACCAACCTGGCCTCGAACGCCGTCAAGTTCACCGACGTCGGCGAGGTCGTGATCGTGCTCAGCGTCGACGCCCGCTCGACCACCGCGGCGGCCGCGAGCGATGAGCTGGCATCCGATCCCGAGGACGACGCCACCAAGCCGTGGATCGTGGTGCGCGGCGAGGTGCGCGACACCGGCGTCGGCATCGCCGCGGACCAGGTCGAGCGACTCTTCGACGCCTTCACCCAGGCCGATCGCTCCACCACGCGGGAGCACGGCGGCACGGGCCTCGGCCTCGCGATCAGCCGCCGTCTCGTGGAGGCCATGGACGGCGAGATCGGTGTCCGCACCGCGCCCGGCGCCGGAAGCGCGTTCTGGTTCACGGTGCGTCTGGGCGTGCCGAGCTCCGACGCGGCCGCGGCGGTCGCCAGCCGCTCGACGCGGGGACGGCTCGACACACGCCGGGTGCTGGTCGTCGATGACAACGCGACGGCGGCCGGCTATCTGGCTCGCCAGTTGACCGGCTGGTCACTGACCGTCGACACCGCGTCCAGCGGTGCGGCTGCGCTGCTCGCGATCGCGGCGGGCATCGCCGCAGGAACGCCGTACGACGTCGCGATCATCGATCGCGACCTGCCCGACATCGACGGTCTGAGGCTCGCCGCCCAGGTCCGCGCACTCCCGGGTGCCGACGGACTGGACCTGCTGCTGCTCGCCGACACAGCGGTGATCGCGCCGTCGGAGTCGCGGCAGGCGACCTTCCGAGCGCAGCTGAGCAAGCCCGTGCGTCCCTCGGCGCTCTACGACGCCCTGGCACGACGCGAGCCGTCGGCACGACCCGGCGCGGGTGACCGCAGCGTCCGCGCTCTGCCCACCGCGCTCGGCCTCGACGTCCTGATCGTGGAGGACAACCCCGTCAACCAGATGGTCGCGACCGGGCTGCTGGAGACGATGGGCTGCCGCGTCGGGATCGCCGCCGACGGGATGGAGGCCGTCGAGGCGCTCGCCGGCGGGCACGGCTACGACCTGGTCCTGATGGACTGCCGGATGCCGCGTCTGGACGGCTACGACGCCACCCGCGCCATCCGGGCACAGGAGGACTCCGGACGCGTCCCGATCATCGCGATGACCGCCTCGGCGCTCCCCGGCGAGCGCGATCGCTGCCTCGCGGCCGGCATGGACGACTTCCTCACCAAGCCGGTGGAACCCGCCGCGCTCGCGCAGGTGCTCAAGCGATGGGGCGCCGGACGCCCGATCGACGATGGCTGGGTACCCGTCGTCGACCCCACCGCGGGCCCCATCGAGGCCGAGATCGCGGTCCCGGTGCTCGACGACGAGCGGATCGAGATGCTGTCGGAGCTGGTCAAGGACGGCGTGAACTTCTTCGAGCGGACGCGGATGTCGTTCCTCTCCCGAGTCGACAGCTCACTGGCCCGCCTCAGCATCTCCATCGCCGACGGCGACCTCGAGCACGCGCGTACCCACGCCCACGCACTCAAGGGGAGCTGCACCAACATCGGACTGATGCGAGCCGGCGGAGCCGCCGCGGCGATCGAGACCGCGGCCGAGGAGGGCCGCGGTGCCGAGCTCGCGACGCTCCTGGACCTGCTGCGCGCCGAGATGGACGCCGGCGTGCGAGCGCTGGCGAGCGTCGTCCGCCCGACCTGACCAGGGGTGGTCGAACTCGTCGAGACCCCCGACACCGGTGGTCGAGCTCGTCGAGACCCTCACTCGGTCTCGAGACGGTCCTCGTTCCTCGGACCTCCTCGACCACCGTCGAGGAAGCCCCGCCGATCAGTCGCGCGCGCGCTCGGCGTAGTCGGACCACTCGTCGTGGTCGTCGACCGCCGAGTCCTGCTCGGCGCTTTCCCCGGGGTCACCATGGAGCTCCCGGGCAAGGGCTCCGAAGTCGGTCTCATGCGAGCGATACTTCAACTCGCGGGCGACTTTGGTCTGCTTGGCTTTCGCTCGGCCGCGGCCCATAGGGTCCAGCCCCCTCGCACACTTGGCCGGGCTCGTGGCGGGCCCGGGCTTTCTCGACAGGATCTCGTGGGCGTAACGCTACCTGCTGCCCGGGTGTTCCGGCACCTCGGTTCGCGTAGTGACCGCCACATTCGTCGAATCCGGTACGGGGCGAACGCGTGCACCAGCGCCTCGGGGCGCCTCCACGCGCTCCGTCGTCGGCCGAGAGTCGCGCGGGTGGACTACCAGCCGGGGTGCTGCCCGGTCAGGCGCACGGTGCCGACCTGCTCGGGATCGACGTCGACCTCGCCGGCGACCCACGCCGTGATCCCGAATCCCTCGAGCAGCGACAGAGCGGCGTCCACCGACTCCGGCGCACTCAGGGCGACCATGCCGACGCCGCAGTTGAGCGTCGCCTCGAGGTCGGGCTGGGAGATCGAGCCGACCTGACGGACGAGGTCGAAGATCGGCTGCGGGGTCCAGGTGCCGCGCTCGATCGTCGCACGAAGCTCGACCGGCATCACCCGCTGCAAGTTGGCAGCCAACCCGCCGCCGGTGACGTGCGACATCGCGTGCACCTCGGTCTGGGCAGCCAGCGCGAGACAGGCCTTGGCGTAGATCCGGGTCGGCTCCAGCAGCTCCTCGCCCACGGTGCGACCGAGCTCGTCGACGTGGCGGTCCAGCTCCCAACCGGCCCGACCGTCGGTTCCGTTGAGCAGCACATGACGGACGAGCGAATAGCCGTTGGAGTGCAGACCCGAGGCCTTCATCGCGATGACGGCGTCACCTGGCCGCACCCGTCCGGGGCCGAGCAGGTCGTCGGCCTCGACGACACCCGTGGTCGCGCCGGCGACGTCGTACTCGTCGGGAGCGAGCAGGCCCGGGTGCTCAGCCGTCTCGCCGCCGATCAGAGCGCAACCGGCCTCGGCGCACGCCTCGGCGATGCCCTTGACGATGGCGGCGATGCGCTCGGGGACGACGCGGCCGGTGGCGATGTAGTCGGTCATGAAGAGCGGCTCGGCGCCGCAGACGACCAGGTCGTCGACGACCATGCCGACGAGGTCGAACCCGATCGTGTCGTGCACGTCCATCCGCTGAGCGATCGCGACCTTGGTGCCGACGCCGTCGGTGGAGGTGGCGAGCAGGGGACGGCGGTACTTGGTCAGCGCGGACGCGTCGAAGAGACCGGCGAAGCCACCGAGACCGCCGACCATCTCGGGGCGACGAGCCTTCTCGACCCAGGCCTTCATCAACTCGATGGCCTTGTCGGCCGCCTCGATGTCGACGCCGGCCGCGGCGTAGGCGTTCTCGGTGGTCATGGTTCTCCTACTACTCGGCGCCGGTCGGCGCTGATCTGCTGCGGGCCACCGGCTCGGAGCCGGTGCGCGGACTCAGGGGTTGTTCAGCACGGGCAGCGCCTTGCCGTGCGTCGGCGTGTTGATCGAGGTCTCCAGCAGGTGCTTGCCCAAGAGGCTCTCATCGGGCAGCTCGACCGGGTACTCGCCGGTGAAGCAGGCCTGGCAGAGCCGGTCGGAGGACTGGCCGGTCGCGCCGATCATGCCCTCGAGCGAGATGTAGCCGAGGCTGTCGGCTCCGACGCTCGCCGCGATCTCGTCGACGTCGAGACCGTTGGCGATCAGCTCCGCGCGGGTGGCGAAGTCGATGCCGTAGAAGCAGGGCCATTTCACCGGCGGCGAGGAGATGCGCACGTGCACCTCGAGCGCGCCGGCCTCACGCAGCATCCGCACCTGGGCGCGCTGGGTGTTCCCGCGGACGATCGAGTCGTCGACGACGACGATCCGCTTGCCCCGGATCATGTGCTCCAGCGCGTTCAGCTTGAGCCGGATGCCGAGCTGGCGCAGGGTCTGACTGGGCTGGATGAAGGTGCGGCCGACGTAGGCGTTCTTCACGAAGCCCTGCCCGAACGGGATCCCGCTCTCCTCGGCGTATCCGGCAGCGGCCGGCGTCCCCGACTCGGGCACGGGCATCACCAGGTCCGCGTCGACGGGGAACTGGCGCGCCAGCTCGCGGCCCATCTCGACCCGCGCCTCGTGCACGCTCCGACCGCTGATCGTCGCGTCGGGCCGGGCGAGGTAGACGTACTCGAAGACGCAGCCCTTCGGCTCCGGCGGGGCGAAGGTGTGCGAACGCAGGCCGTTCTCGTCGATGACCAGCATCTCGCCGGGCTCGATCTCGCGAACGACGCTGGCTCCGATCGTGGCGAGCGCGGCGTCCTCGGAGGCCACCACCCAGCCGCGCTCCAGCCGGCCCAGCACCAGCGGGCGGATGCCCTGAGGGTCGCGCGCGGCGTAGAGGGTGTTCTCGTTCATCCAGACGAAGCAGAACGCCCCTCGCACCTGCGGGAGGACCTCGAGCGCCCGTTGCTCCAGCGTCGTGTCGGGGTGGTGGGCGAGCAGCGCCGTCACCAGGTTCGTGTCGTTGGTCGACATCTCCAGGTTGCGGGCATGGATGTCGAGCTCACCGGAGTCGCTCGGCAGGTCGCGCACGAGCTCGGCGAGCTCGTGGGTGTTGATCAGGTTGCCGTTGTGGCCCAGCGCGATCGAGCCCTCGGCGGTCGGGCGGAAGGTCGGCTGCGCGTTCTCCCAGGTGCTCGCGCCTGTCGTGGAGTAGCGGCAGTGCCCTACCGCCAGGTGGCCGTGCAACGAGGCCAGGGTCGGCTCGTCGAAGGCCTGGGAGACCAGACCCATCTCCTTGAACACCAGGATCTGGCGGCCGTTGCTGACGGCGATGCCGGCCGACTCCTGACCCCGGTGCTGCAGCGAGTAGAGCCCGAAGTAGGTCAGTTTCGCGACGTCCTCCCCCGGCGCCCAGACACCGAAGACGCCGCACTGGTCCTGCGGGCCCTGGTCATGGGGGTCCAGGGCGGCGGTCAGGCGGCCGTCACCGCGACGGGAGGCCACCGAGGCGACCGGGAGGACCGGGCGGGACGCGTCGGGCACGGGCTCATCGTACGGGTGGCGTACGGCGGGACGCGCATCGCGAGGAGCGGCGAACTCCTCACACTCACCGGCGGCTGGCCGAACTCAGGTCCAGGCTGCCAGGGGCGCGCTATCTTTCCGAACGGGGCCGCGCCTGACGGATTCAGGCATCAGGAGCGCCGGGGGTTGGCATGGAGACCGCTGTCAGCGCGCCTCCTCATGGAGGCCTTCCCTTCCTGGCACGGGCGCGCGACGCGCTCATCTCCGACGTCCCGACGCGAGAGACGTTCGAGCTCATCACGCGCGGCGCGTGCGAGGCATCCGGCTTCCGCGCCGCGGCCCTCGCCCTCCTCCGCACCACGGACGAGTACGAGTACGTCGCCGTCTCGGCAGACGGCCGGACGCGGACGGAGCTGCTGGGCGGCCACGTGTCGCTGTCGGCGATGCTCGCCGAGATCGAGAACGCGGAGCAGTGGGGCGGACTCCGGTATCTCCCGGCGCCGCGCGCACCGGGGGACGACCACGAGCAGTGGCACGCCGACGACATCCTGTTCGTGCCGCTGGTGACCGGCGAGGATCGTGCAACGCCTTCGGCACTGCTGTTCGTCGACGATCCGGTCGACGGCCGCAGACCCGGGCCCGCAGCGCGTGAGCGACTGGCGACGTACGCGGGGCACGCGCAGGCGCTCATCCGCTTCCTCGACCGGCAGCTGTCCGCGCGTGAGCGCATCGACAGCGCCGCCCGGGAGCGACAGATCAGCCGCATCGCAGCCGAGCAGCGGAGCGTCGAGGACCTCGTCGCGGCGTGCTCCGCCCCGCTCCTGGACCTCTTCGGGGCCGACGACATCGTCTGGCACGACCTCGTGACCGGGCAGATGCACCCCCTGCCGAACGGAGTGCCCGCGGGCGACGCGGAGGCACAGGAGTCGACCCTCATCGAACTGGCCCGCCTCGCCGTGGCGCCGACGGTCTCCGGCTGGGAGCACCGGCGCGCCGTGGTGGTCGGTGCTCACCGGGTCGTGGCGCCGGGGCCCCTGGGAGACATCGCCCGCCACCTTCCCGAGGTGATGGACCGAGCTGGCGCCGCGTCGGTGATGCTCGTGCCCCTCGGCGTCCGCGACACCGTCGTCGGCACGGTGCTGCTGACCCGGCACGACGCCGATCTGGAGTGGCAGCATCTGGAGCTCGAGGCGGCGATCGAGCTCGGCGGTGCGCTGGGGCGGGCCGTCCAGACCTGCCATCTCTTCGCCCGGGAGCAGTCCTCTGCGGCGGAGAAGCAGCGGGTGCTCGCGACACTCGCCCACGATCTGAAGAATCCGCTCACCGCCCTGCGGGGGTACCAGGAGCTGCTGGCCGAGACGCTCGATCCCGGAACTCCCGAAGCGCAGCTGCTCGACCGGGTCGCGCGTGCCACCGGATACCTGACGACCACCATCGACGCGCTCTTGCTCCTGGCCCAGCTCCAGGCGACGGACCTGGCGGACGACGCTTCCGCCGACCTGTCCTCCGCCGTTCGGGCCACCGTCGCCGACCTGAGCGCTGCGGCAGCGGAGCGAGGTGTGACGCTCGTCGTCGAAGACCCGCCGACCGCGCGGGTGCGGGGAACCGAACTCGAGCTGCGGGAACTGGTCGCACGACTGCTCCAGAACGCGATCGGTGCCCACGTCGACGGCGGAACCGTGACACTCACCGTGCGACGACAGCCGGATGCGGTCATCGACGACCCACGCGGCGTGCGGGCCGGACCCGCAGAGCCCGCCGGCGTGTCCACGACGGCCTACGTCCTGACCGTCGAGGACACGGGGATCGGCATCGCCGCTGAACACCTCGGCCGCATCACCGACGAGTTCTACGTGGTTCCGCGTCGGACCACCCGCCCCGAGCCCGACGGTCCCGGACTCGGACTCTCGATCGCGCGACGCATCACCGAGCGTTCCGGCGGCACTCTCGACATCGACTCCCGCGTCGGCCGCGGCACCACGGTCGCCGTCCGACTCGCCGGGATCTCGGAGGGTGCGGACCGATGATCGCCTCCGACGCACAGCCGAACCACCGATGGGCGCTCCCCACCGTGGGCGACCTGGGCGAGTTGGTGGCGAGCGGTGACGCGCAGGAGCAGCTCCGCGCGAAGCTGCGCTCGCTGGGCGACAGCACGGGGTTCCAGGTCGCCTCGCTCGGTGTGCTGCGCGCGACCGCCGAGATCGAGGTGATCGCGGTGTCCGACCCGTCCCACGTGGCCGAGGAGGTCCTGGGCGAGATGGTCCCCAGTGCCGACGTCGCAGCGATGCTCGCCGCTGCCGAGAACTGGGGCGGGCCGCGCTTCCTCGATCATCAGCTGGCGCTCGCCTACGCCGAGGATCTCTGGACGGCCGACCCGGACGTGCCGAGCGACCCTGCTCGATGGCACCCCTACGACCTGCTGATGGTCCCGGTGGTGGCCGGTGACTCGATGCTCGGCGTGATCTGGCTGGACCTTCCTCTCGACGGGTTGCGGCCGGTAGCCGGCGATGCCCGCACGGCGATCGCCGTCGCCAGCCGGGAGATCGCTCGCTCCATCGCGATGGATCTGGACCGGGTCCTGATCGAGGAGCGCGAGCGCGTGCTGCAGTCGACGCGAGACGTCCTCGCCGACCTCACCTCCGACGTGCCTGTGGAGCAGATGCTCAGGGAGACGCAGCGTCTCCTCGCCACGGCGTTCGGGGCCGAGGAACCGAGCATCGTGCTCCACGACGCGACGACCGCCGCCACCCCGCTCCAGCGGCTGGGCACGACTCTCGCGCTGCGATGCTGGGCCGAGCGCCGCGCCGCGGTGGTCTCACGGCGCCGCGGGGTCGGTCCCATGCTCGATCCCGACCAGCACCGGCTGCTCACCGACGAGGTCGCCCGGCGAGGTGATGCGTCGATGATGCTCGTCCCGGTCGGCGCCGGCCCCGAGTGCCTGGGCCGCATCGTCATGTGGCGCGGCGCGGGCGACCGCGACTGGAGCGACGCGGAGACCGACGCGGCCCTGGAGATCGGTCGCGACCTCGGGCGCGCCGTCCTCACGGCGCGAGCGCTGAGCCGCGAGAAGGAGGCCTCCGCCTACAAGCAGCAACTCGTGGCCGGGGCCGCGCGTGAGCTGGCGCGCCCCATCCGGGCCACGCGCACCCACCTCGCCGCCCTCAACGAGATGGCGGGAGATACCCCCGCCGCCGGCACCGCGCTCGCTCTGCGCAGCATGACGCGAGCGGCGGACCGCCTGGCCGACATCGTGTCCGCGATGGGCGCCCTGACCTATGACGGCGGCTCGCCGGCGCGCCCCCACCGCGATGTCGACCTCGCAGCGATCGCCCGGGACGGCGTCGAGCTCAACGCCGTGACGGCCGCCATCGCGGAGATCGACCTGACCTACACCGGACCCGACACCCCGGTCTGGGTGCTCGGCGATGGCGGCGAGCTGGAGCGGATGCTCGCGAATCTGGTCGGCAACGCCTTGAAGTACACGAATGCGGGGGGAGCCGTCACCGTCACCCTCACAACCGCAGAGGCGGTCGCGACACTCGCCGTGGCCGACACGGGCCTCGGCATCTCCGAGGTCGACCAGCGATCGCTGTTCCAGGAGTTCTTCCGCTCCGCCGACCCCGACGCGTCGAGGTTGGAGGGGACGGGCCTGGGGTTGGCCATCGTCGCCCGCATCGCCGAACGGCACAGCGGATCGGTCGCGGTCGAGTCCACGCTGGGCGTGGGGAGCACCTTCACGGTGTCCCTCCCCCGACACCGTGGTTGAGGTGTCCCCCGGTGGTCGAGGAGCGAGTGCAGCGAGCGTCATGAAACCCCGTGAGCCGACAGGCGACCTCTCAGAGACGACCGAGCTTGGCGAGCAGCAGCGCTTCGGCGACGACGACCCGCTCGAACTCCTCCAGCAGCAGGCCCTCGTTGGCGCCGTGCGCGCGGGTGTCGGGATCCTCGACGCCGGTGACGAGCACGCTCGCCTCCGGGAAGGCCTCGAGGAACTCCGCGATGAACGGGATCGAGCCGCCGACCCCCATGTCGACCGGCGCCGTGCCGTCCCAGGCCTCGGTGAACGCCTCACGCGCGGCGTCGTAGGCCGGGCCGGTCGCATCGATCTGGGTCGGCTCGCCGGAGTCGACGTGGGTGACGGTGAGCTGCGCTCCCCACGGCACCTTCGCCTCCAGGTGCCGGGTCAGGCAGGCCAGCGCGTTGGCCGCGGTGTCGCCGGGGGCGATCCGCAGACTCAGCTTCGCGCGCGCCGACGGCGTCAGAGTGTTGCTGGCGCCGTCGACCTTCGGGGCGTCGAGTCCGGTGATGGTCAGCGCCGGCTGGGTCCACAGGCGCTCGACGACGGGTCCCTGACCGACCCACTCGACGCCGGGCGCGGCGCCGGACTCGGCACGCAGCCGATCCTCCGGGTAGGCGACGTCGGCGGCCGGGCCACGGTGCAGGCCCTCGATCGCGATCCCACCGTCGGCGTCGTAGAGGGTGTCGAGCAGGCGCACCAGCGCCATGATCGCGTCGGGCACCAGCCCACCCCACATGCCGGAGTGGACGGCATGGGTGAGCGTGCGCACCTCGACGTCGACCCGCACCAGGCCGCGCAGGCTGGTGGTCAACGCGGGCTCGCCGACGTCCCAGTTGCCGGAGTCGGCGATGACGATGACGTCGGCGCGCAGGGACTCCTGATGCTCCGCCAGCAGGGCGGGGAGGGTGTCGGAGCCGACCTCCTCCTCGCCCTCGATGAACATCGTGACGTTGACGGGCGGCTCGCCGCCGCCCAGCGCACCGAAGACGCGGAGCGCACCGAGATGGGCGGCGATACCGGCCTTGTCGTCGGCCGCGCCGCGGGCGTAGAGACGTGGACCGTGGGGGGTGTCGCGCTCGGAGGGCTCGAACGGCGGGGAGTCCCAGTCGGCGTGGTCGTTCTCCGGCTGGACGTCGTGGTGGGCGTACAGCAGCACGGTCGGCGCACCCGCCGGGCCGGCCTTGTGCGCGATCACCGCAGGCGCGCCGCCGTCCGCGCTGACGATGCGGGCGGTGCAGCCCTCGGCCTCGAAGAGCGCGGCGACGGCCTCCGCGCTGCGCTGCACCTCCGCGGCCCGCGCCGGGTCGGCGCTGACGGACTCGATGCGCACGAGATCCTCGAGGTCGCCGCGCAGGGCCGGCATCAGGTCGGCCACGGCGGCCTTGATCTGCTCGGTCGTCCCGGCCTGCGTCGCGTCGCTCATGTCTCCCACGCTAGCCCCGCGTCCCGGCGGCCGGCACACTCAGGTCAGCGGGAGCCAGGGCGCGAGGTCCGCACGTTCGCCCGATGCGTTGATCGCCCCGTCTGCGAGCGCCTCCGCCCAGGAGAGCCCCCCGGTCGCCAGCGCGAGGAAGGTCGCAGCATCGGTCTCGACGACGGCGGGCGGCGTGCCGCGGGTGTGCCGGACGCCGTCGACGCACTGGACGGCGGCGTAGGGCGGCACCCGCACCTCGACCGATCGTCCCGGTGCCCGGGTCTCCAGCACGGCGAGGTAGTGCTTGACCAGGGCCCGGGTGTCACCAGCCTCCTGCGCCGCCCGGAGCGCTTCGGGATCGAGAGCACGCAGACGGGCAGGCACGCCCCGACCCTACGAGACCTGCCGGCTGAAGTCGCTCCGAGGCCGGGGCCACCGACGGGACCAAGCCCTAGGGTGAGCGCCGTGTCGCGTTGGCCCTCAGATCGTCTGCACGCACAACCCGTGCTGGCCACGGTGCGACGTCTGGAGGAGCGCGTCGGAGCGCGGTTCCCCGACCGCGACCTGCTCGACGTCGTCCGCGATCTCGCCGCACTGGTCGAGGAGGTGGCCGACGGCGCCGCGGACGTCCGCCGCCGTATCCGGCACACCCGGTTGCTCTCCCGGCTGGGAGTGGTCGCGATCCTCGCCGTCACCGCGACGATCTTCTGGCTCGCCGTCCGGTCGGCCCTCGACGACCGCGCCGTGACGAGCTCGCTCGACTGGCTGCCGCTGTTGGAGAGCGGCATCAACGACCTGGTCTTCGCCGCGATCGCGCTGTGGTTCCTGTGGTCGCTGCCTGAACGGGTGCATCGCAGTTCGCTGCTCGCGCTGCTGCACCGGCTGCGCTCACTCGCGCACGTCGTCGACATGCACCAGCTCACCAAGGATCCCGAGCGGCTGCGCGTGGACTTCCGACCGACCCCGCGCAGCGCCGACCCGGGCCTGGACCGCAACGAGATGGAGAGCTACCTCGACTACTGCACCGAGCTGCTCAGCCTCGTCGGCAAGACGGCGGCGCTCGTCGCCGAGCAGTCGCAGGACGCCGTCGTGCTGGACGCCGTCAGCAACCTGGAGACGCTGACCACCAGCATGAGCCGCTCGATCTGGCAGAAGATCTCGTTGCTACCCGACTGACCACCCGTCGGTCGAGGCCAGCGCCCGCCTCACCGGGTCTCGACAAGCTCGACCACCGGTGGCGGGGGTTTCGAGGCCCTCAGCCGCCGTCGATCGTGTCGAGGAGGTCGAGGGTCTGCCGCCAGGCTCGACTGCCGGGGTCGATGACGACGAAGTGGTCGCCCTCGACCTCGATCAGCTCGGCCTGGGCCCCTGCCGCCGTGGCACGCGCCACGTAGTCGACGGACTGCTCCAGCGGCACCAGGACGTCGTCGCGGGCGTGCACGCACCACACCGGGATGTCGAGCGGCACCTGCTGGGCGGGGTCGTACCGCTCGTCGGCCGACGACGGCGCGTGGCCCAGCAGTGCGCTGACGGCGCCGCCACCCAGCCGCGCACCGGCCACGAGGTCGAGCACGCCCGCCTGGGAGATCGCGTGCGTGAGTCGAACCCGGTCGGCCCATCCGTAGCGCCCGCGCCCGGCGGCCCAGACAGCGAGGTGGCCACCGGCCGAGTGGCCCAGGGTCACCACGGTCTCCAGCGTCGACGGCGGGAGGCCCGCCTCGGCGAGGGCGTCGATGCCTGCTGCGACGTCGTCGAAGGTGGCGGGTGCGCCGCCGCCCCCGCCGACCCGGCGGTACTCCAGGTTCCACGCGGCCCAGCCCTGCTCCGCGAGGCTCACGGCCAGCGGCGTCCCCAGCGAGAGGTCGTACCTGGACGACCAGAAGCCTCCGTGGATCACCACGACGACGCCGCGCGGGTCGCCGATGGAGGCATCGGGCAGGTGGAGGTCGGCGAACTGACTGGCGTCCTCGCCGTAGGTGACCCGCCGGACGTCGGGCAGATCCGCGCCGGAGCCGGCATCGGAGATCGGCACAGGTGCCACATTCCCATACTCGCCGCAGCCGCTCAGTGTCATCACCGCCGTCCCGCCGGCGGCGAGGAACGGGAGCCGGAGCACGCTGCGACGTCGCATGCTCCGCATTCGGCACGGAGACCTCATCGGCTTGGCGATCGCCTGACCTCTCAGGCGAGGACCTGCCACACGATCAGGCCGAGGAGCACGCCGATCGCATCCAGCGTCATGAAGGTGAGCACCCAACCGGCGGGTGGCACGCGTCCGCTGAACGAACCGTCCGGGCGCGGCTCGACGTCCATCATCAACTGGCTCACGCACACGGCGCGATCGAGGTTCTCCGGGTCGGCGAGGACGACGCCGCCCTGGTACGGCGCGCCCTTGACCAGCAGCGCGCCCTCGCGGCCGTCGACGACGAACTGCAGCTCGGTGATGCGCCCCTGGCCGCTGAAGCTGAACCACCGGGTGCGCCACCCGGCCGCTGTGCGCAGAGGCACGTTCTCGTAGCTGGTGCTACTGGCTCGTTCGGTGAATCCGGTGACGGTCGCGACCACGCCCTCGCGCAACACGGGGACGACGAGGCGCATGCGCGCGTCGGCGAGACCGAGCACGACGGCGATGGCGAGGGCCGAGCCGGCGGCCAGGAGGGGCGGGTGACTGACCCAGATCACCATCGGGGCGACCATCGCGATCACCAGCGCGAAGAGCCCACCCGGCGTCAACGCGATCAGGCTGGCCCGGTAGGCGAGCGGCACCGCCCGCGGTGGCGCGGCCAGAGGCGCGACGGTCTCCGGCGTCGGCAGCGCGACGTGACGCTCGGGCCAGGCCTCCGCACGCGGCTTCGGCCACTTCTCGTACCCCGCTTGCGGTGGCGGCACGTAGGGCGCGTACGTCGGCTCCGGGTCGGCCATGACGCGGACCCTAGTGGTGCGTCCGGGAAGTTCTGAAACGGTTGGCGTGCTCCCGGTGCGTGCAAGCGCAAGGCGCCGGCGCGCAGCCATACCGGGTCGTCTCGCAAGCGCTGGCAACGCCGCGGGGTGCGTGTCGGGGGTGCGCGAAGCGCATCAGAACCTCCCGGACGTGCCGCTAGTGGCCCGCAACCCCGATCCGCAGGGGCTTCGGTACCCGCCGCGGCGGTTCAGGCCATCGCGACGGGGATCGTCGCCATCCACGCCGAGCGAAGCTCGAGCAGGTTGACGTCGAACAGGCCGGCGACCCCGAGGGCATCGCCACCGGTGGTGCCGAGCTCGACCACGGGGACGGCGTGCCGGTCCGCGAGTGCGGTGAGGCGTTCGACGTCGCCCTCGGCGACCGTGACGAGCACGCGTCCGGCCGACTCGGAGAAGAGCGCGACGAAGGGATCCTCATGCACGCCGGCGAGGTCGACCCGGACACCGCAGAGGTTGCGCAGCGCACCTTCGACGAGCGCCTGGGCCAGGCCGCCGTCGGCCAGGTCGTGGGCCGAGGTCAGCAGGCCGACACCCTCGCGGAGCAGCTCGGCGAGCCGGCTCTCGTGGGCCAGGTCGACCGCCGGCGGCCGACCGCCGAGGTGGCCGTGCACGACGTGCGCCCACTCCGAGCCGCTGAGCTCCTCGCGGGTGGTGCCGAGCAGGAGCACGCGGTCGCCCACGTCGTCGCCCTCGACCGAGGCCCACGCGGACGGCGTGCGTCGGGTGACGTCGTCGATCACGCCGAGCACGGCGACCACCGGGGTGGGGAGGATCGCCGTCTCGCCGGTCTGGTTGTAGAGGCTCACGTTGCCGCCGGTGACCGGGATACCGAGCTCGAGACAGGCGTCCTTGAGGCCACGGCAGGCCTCGGCGAACTGCCACATGACGCCGGTGTCCTCGGGCGAGCCGAAGTTGAGGCAGTCGGAGATGGCCAGCGGCCGCGCACCGCCGGTGGCGACGTTCCGGTAGCTCTCGGCGAGTGCGAGCTGCGCACCGGCGTAGGGGTCGAGCTTGGCGAAGCGGCCGTTGCAGTCGGTGGAGACGGCGACACCGAGGTTGGTCTCCTCGTCGACGCGGACCATGCCGGAGTCGCTGGGCTGGGAGAGCACGGTGTTGCCCCGCACGTAGCGGTCGTACTGGTCGGTGATCCAGGACTTGTCGCACAGGTTCGGACTGGCGGCGAGCTGCAGCAGGGTGGCGCGCAGCTCCTCTCCCGAGGCCGGACGGGCCAGCGTCTCGGCGCCGTCGGCCTGCAGCGCGTCCTGCCAGTCCGGGCGGGCGTAGGGGCGCTCGTACGTCGGCCCGTCGTGGGCGACCGAGCGGGGCGGGACGTCGACGACGCGCTCCCCGTGCCAGTCGATGTGCAGGCGACCGGTGTCGGTCACCTCGCCGACGACGACGGCCTCGACGTCCCACTTGGCGCAGATGCCGAGGAACGTGGCGACGTCGTCGGGCTCGACGACCGCCATCATCCGCTCCTGGCTCTCGCTCATCAGGATCTCTTCGGGCGCCAGCGTGGAGTCACGCAGCGGGACGCGGTCGAGCTCGACGTGCATCCCGCCGTCGCCGGCGCTGGCGAGCTCGGAGGTGGCGCAGGAGAGACCGGCGCCGCCGAGGTCCTGGATACCGGCCACGACCCCCGCCGCGAAGAGCTCGAGGGTGCACTCGATGAGCAGCTTCTCCATGAACGGGTCGCCGACCTGGACGGCGGGACGCTTGGCCGGGCCGTCGGCGTCGAAGGTCTCCGAGGCGAGCACCGAGACGCCGCCGATGCCGTCGCCTCCGGTGCGGGCGCCGTAGAGGATCACCTGGTTGCCGACGCCGGAGGCCTTGGCCAGGTGGAGGTCCTCGTGCCGCAGCACGCCGACGCAGAGCGCGTTGACCAACGGGTTGCCGAGATAGGTCTCGTCGAAGACGGCCTCGCCGCCGATGTTGGGCAGGCCGAGGCAGTTGCCGTAGCCGCCGACGCCGGCGACGATCCCGGGCAGCACGCGGCGGGTGTCGGGGGCGTCGAGCGGGCCGAAGCGGAGCGGGTCCATCACCGCGACCGGGCGGGCACCCATCGCGAGGATGTCGCGCACGATGCCGCCGATGCCGGTGGCCGCGCCCTGGTAGGGCTCCACGAAGCTCGGGTGGTTGTGGGACTCGACCTTGAACGTGACCGCGTAGCCCTGTCCGATGTCGATCACGCCGGCGTTCTCGCCGATGCCCGCGAGCATCTTGCCGGCCGGCGTCTCCTGGGGGATCTCGCCGAACTGCTTGAGGTGCACCTTGGTGGACTTGTAGGAGCAGTGCTCGCTCCACATCACCGAGTACATCGCCAGCTCCGAGCTGGTGGGCCGACGTCCGAGGATCTCGCGGATCCGCTCGTACTCGTCGGCCTTGAGGCCGAGATCGGCCCACGGCTGCTCGCGGTCGGGGTCCTGGGCTGCCACGGCGACCGTGTCGAGCGAAGCCCGGGGGCAAATCTAGTGCCCGTCCCCGACGCCTCCGCGTTGACCCGTCTTTACCTGAAGACGGGTCAACCGCGATCAGGGCGTTGAGCCGTCTCCAGGTAAAGACGGGTCAACGGCCGGGGAGGAGGCTCAGCACGCTGTCGAGAGCGGTCCAGACGCCCGAGGCGTACCAACGATCGTCGTCGCGGACGGCGGTCACGGCGAGGTCGGTGTCGACGAACAGACCGAGGAACCCGAGGTCGGGGTCGGCGAGCTCGCCGGTCCAGGTCGGCCCGCCCGAGGCCGCGACGAAGAGTTCCACAAATCCCCGCAGGCCCGTGGTGTCCACACGCACCGTGTAGGTACCCCCGGTCAGACGGACGACGGCTCGCGCCCCATCGCCGTCGGCAGGGTCGGGTGGCGTCGCGTACTCGACGTCGCGCACCTCGACGTCGAGCCGCTCGGCCAGGGTCAGGCGCTCACCCAACACGTCGCGGTTCGCGCGATAGAGATCCACCACGGCAGCCGCCTCGGCCGGCGCGAGCACCGCGAGAACGGCGACACCGTCGCGAGCCTGCACCCCCTCGACGAGACGCCGCGCGGCATCGGTGGGGCTGGAGGCGCCCACCTCGTGACGGATCAGTCCGTGGTGGGCGATTCCCGCCGCGACCAGACCGAGCAACACAGCAGCGACGACCACCCCCGGATCGGAGGCGGCACGTGCGCCGCGCGCGGCACGCAGACGCGCGACGTCGAGGGTCAGTGCGGTGACCGCCGCGAGTGCACCGACGACGGCCACCACGCCGCCGGGCCCCAGCCCCGTATCGACGCCACCGGCGGAGCCGGGCAACGTCGCCGCCATGACGACGCACAGCAGCGCGACGAGCGTGCCCACACCGTCGCGCACGACGGTGGCGCGGGCTCCGACGAAGCCGGCTCCGAGGACGACCGCGACTCCGAACACCGGCACCGTCGCCGCGAGCCACACCAGCGCGGCGGGGACGACGCCGTCCAGCAGGCCGGTGCCGACCAGAGCGTGGGCGTCGGCGAGGGAGGAGCGCGAGAGCAGCCCGGACGTCGTCCACGGCAGGAGGAACTGCATCGTCCAGCATCCGCCGGCGACCGCCCAGGCACCGGCCGCCACCCGACGTACCGCCCTCGTCGCGGGGCCGGATCCGCCGTATGACCCCGGGCCCGGCGCTGTCCGATCGACCCCGCTCACCCGCACCCACCCTTCCGCGGAGGGTCCGCGAGTGGAACGCTAGCGGCGGACCCCAGCGACGGGGCCGATCCGGCGCGACAGCGCGCTCGACGCACCACGGAGGTTGACCGCCTTGTCCACTGCCTGCACCTCGTGCGGCTCTGCTCTCGCCGACGGCGCAGCGTTCTGCTCGCGCTGCGGCCAGCCAGCCGCGGCTACGCCGCCCCCGCCTCCGCCGGCACCTCCGGCTCCTCCTGCGGCGTCCGCGCAGACCGTCGCGCGACCCGCGGCACCCCAGGAGACCTGGACCCCACCGGCGCCCCCGGCTCCTGCGTCGGCGCCCACTCCTCCGCCTCCGGCCGCACCCGCGCCGCCGGCCGACCCCCAGGCGACCCAGCAGATGCCACCGACGTGGTCACCCCCCGCGTCCGGCCAGCAGCCCGGCCACCCGGCTCCCGGATACCCCGTGCCACCCCAGTACGGGGCGCCCGCGCCGTTCGCGCCGAAGGTGAATCCCTTCCACGGCTGGCCGATCAGCGACTACATCCGCGACGCCGCGGCGGCGTTCTGCCTCTTCGCCGTCCTGGGGATGTCGTGGAGCATCGGCACGCGTGACTTCGAGTTCGGCGGGTCCGTCGCCGAGCTGAAGAAGGGCGGCGACCAGTGGTGGGTGATCATCGGCGTCCTGCTCGCGGTGCTCTCGCTCGCCGTGCCGTACCTCGCCAAGTCCGGCGCCGTCCCGGCGTGGACCGGCAAGCACTACCACCTGCTGAAGCTCGGCCTGAACATCCCGCTCGCGGCCGGCGTGCTCGCAGCCGTGATCAACGAGCTCATCCACGTCGGTGATCTCCAGGAGGGGCTGCTGGGCACGGGCGTCGGCATGGCGCTGGCCGGCATGGCGCTGGCGATCCAACCGCGTGCGGCCGAGGAGACCGCCGACCACAGCGACGATCGGCTGTGGCTGAGCCTGTCGAGCTATCTGACCTACGCGCTGCTCGGCCTGAGCGCGGTGATGACGGTGACCTGGATCCTCTACGGCGCGATCGCCGACGAGATCGACCTCTTCGACGACTTCACCCGCTTCCTGGCGCTGCTGTTCGGGCTGGTGCTCACGGCCGCCGTCGGCGCGATGTGGCCGGCGTTCTCCCAGCTCGGTGGCGCTCCCTCATGGCGCCGGGTGTTCGTCACCGTGGCCTTCACGCTGCCGGTGATCGCACTCTTCGCCGGCACCGATAACGACGGCGGCTGGTTCTTCTCCAGCCCCGGCGACAAGTGGTACGGCTTCGTCGGCGCTCCGCCCACCTACACCCTGTTGCTCGGAGCCGCAGGCGCCCTGGCCGTCTCCCGGGCCCGACTGCGGCAGCCCGACGCCGACCCGATCGGCAACTGGGTGCGCACGGCGTCCTCGGCGATGCTCGTCTCGGCCGCTCTCTCGGCGCTGACCGTGGTCGGTCTGCTGTTCGCCCAGATCTCCTTCGACTTCAGCGGCAGCAGCGTGACCGCGATGATCCTCAGCCTGGCGGCCGCCGGCATCGCCGGCTTCTCGCTGACCCTGCTGAGCAGGCCCGCGCAGTCCCGCGTCATGCTCCTCGGCCTCTGGGGTGGGCTGATCGTGGTGGGGCTGGTGCTCTTCGGCATCATCAACAGCTCCGATGCGGCCGCCGGTGTCGACACCGGCTGGGCCGTCGCCGCCTGGGTCACACTGCCCGCGCTGGCGATCTACGGCCTCACCGTGCCGCCTCCGGTGCGCCAGACCTTCGGCCCCCTGGTGACGGCGAGCCCGGCGGCGCCTGCCGCGCCGCAGCCGCCCTACCCGGGTCAGACCCATCCCGGTCAGACGTACCCGGGCCAGGCCCAGCCGCCTGCGCCCCCGGCCCCGCCTCAGGCACCGCCGGCAGCGCCGGGTCAATGGCAGGCCCCCGACCAGCCGGGACAGCAGCCGCCCCCGCCTCCGCCGCCTCCGGGCTGGGCACCCCCGCCCCCGCCCCCGCCACCGGCCTGACGGCGACCGACCCTCACCGCCCGCTCCGGCTCACCGGGGCGGGCGGTGGTGTCGCGCGCGGGTGTCCAGCCGAACCGGCGCACCGCATTCTGTGACCAGAGTGACATCTGCGGGTTAGAGTGACGGCCCGACGGACTCGTCCACCTTCCCCTGGGGCCCGCCATGCAGTCGCGCACGCGCACATCCACCCGTTCCACCGACGACACCGAGAGCACCGCCTCCGCAGGTGCCGACGTCCGGTGGCGGCTCGCCATCCTCGCGACGGCGCTCGTCGCGATCGCCGGCCTGCTGTTTGCCGTCGACCCCGGTGACGACGGGCGCGACCGCGCCGTCACGGTGGGCCGCAAGGCCACGGGCACGAACCCGGTCACACCGGGAGACTTCACCGGCTACGGCTTCGACCAGTGCCTGACGCCGACCCAGGCGGCGATGGACACCTGGCTGCAGCATTCGCCGTTCCTCGCCGTGGGCATCTACATCTCCGGCGACTCCCGCGCCTGTCGCAACCAGCCGAATCTGACGCCGCAGTGGGTGAGCACCCAGCTGGCCAACGGCTGGCGGCTGCTGCCCATCATCCTCGGGCCCCAGGCCTCCTGCCAGCCGCGGTTCCCGCGCTACGCGGACGACTTCAAGATCTCCCCGACGCCGGGCGCCAACGGCAAGTACTCCCAGGCGCGGACGCAGGGACAGACGAACGCGAACCAGAGCGTCATCGACGCCCAGGCGCTCGGCATCGTGCCGGGCAGCACCCTCTGGTACGACCTCGAAGGCTTCAACCTCGGCAACAAGAACTGTCGCGAGTCCGCGCTGGCGTTCGTCAGCGCGTGGGTGAGCACCGTCAAGGCCCAGGGATACGTCGCCGGCGTCTATTCCAGCGCCGGATCGGGCATCAAGGCCCTGGACGACGCGCGGGTCAACCGCCCCACGGCCTTCACCTTCCCCGACCGGATCTGGATCGCACGCTGGGACGGCGTCGCCAACACCTCGACGTCCTACATCCGCGCCGACGGCTGGTTGCCCGGCAACCGGATGAAGCAGTACCGCGGCGGGCACGACGAGGTGTGGGGAGGCGTCCGGATCAACATCGACTCCAACTGGCTCGACTTCGGTGCCGGCTCAGTCGCCAAGCCCGAGCGACACTGCGGCGGCGTGACGATCTCCTTCACCGACTACCCGGCCCTGGCCCGACCGACCGCGACCACGCGCCCCGCACCCAAACACGTCAAGGCGCTGCAGTGCCTGCTGCAGTCCCAGGCGATCTACACCGGGGCACTCGACGGCGTGTACGACGCCGACGTCATGGCGGCGGTGCGGCAGTGGCAGAAGAAGCGCGGCATCGCTCCCGACGCCGCCGGTCGGTGGTTCAAGCGCGACTGGATGATGCTGCTCAACTACGGCTACCGCCCGGTGCTCAAGGTCGGATCCGCCGGTCTCTACGTGCGCCGGGTGCAGCGCAGTCTGAACGCCGCCGCCGTCGGCTCGACGGTGCGGGCGAACGGTCTCTACGACGCCCCGACCATCGCACTGGTCAAGCGCTACCAGTCCCGCCTCGGTCTCGCGCCGTCCGGCATCGTGAACAGCGAGACGTGGAACAAGCTGGCCATCGGGGCGCGCCCGGGCAACGCTCAGGCCCGCGCCCGCTGACCAGGCACCGTGCCGATCGCCGGATCTCCGGACCACCCCGGTGGTCGAGGAGCCGTCCCGATCGCCGGATCGCCAGGCCACCCCGGTGGTTGAGGAGCCGTCCCGAGGAACGAGGGACGGCGTCTCGAAACCCCCGCCGGTCAAGGCAGGCGTCCGACCCAACAGGTCTCGAGACGGTCGCAGAGCGACCTCCTCGACCACCGGAGGCGAGAGCGACCTCCCCTCGGCCACCGAAGACTGCGACCATCGAGAAGGTCGCGGGGCTCAGCCCCCGACGGGCGGCCCGACCAGCAGCGCGAGGCCGGTGAGGGCCGCCACCACGACCACCGCCGCGAGCGCTCCCTGGGCGGGTTTGCGCAGCAGCCAGGACACCGGGCGGTCCAGCGGTGCCGACGACTCGCCGTCGAGGAGCCGCCAGTCGCCGAAGGCCCCCCGCTTCTCCATCGCGAGGTCGAACGGCACGGTGGCGAAGGGGGGCACCGCTGCAGCCAGACCGACGAACGAACGGAGCACCGTCCAGCGCTGGTCGATGGCCACCACGACGACGGCCAGGCAGTAGGCGATGAAGACGACGCCGTGCACCATGCCGAAGACCCGAACCCCGAGGTCGGTGGTCTCCGTGACGTACTTGAGGAACATGCCGGTCAGCAGGAGCGCCCAGGTGATCGCCTCGGCGACCGCGACCCGGCGGAACAGTCTCTGCGGCGTGACCTTCATGCTGCCCGTCTCACACGAAGGTGGCGGCGGCCAGCGAGGTGAAGAAGCCGAGGCCGTCGGTGCCGGCCCCGGTCAGCTCCTCGACGGCGTGCTCGGGGTGCGGCATCAGCCCGACGACGTTGCCACGCTCGTTGCTGATCCCGGCGATGTCGCGCAGCGAGCCGTTGGGGTTGGTGCCGAGGTAGCGCGCCACGACCTGGCCCTCGCCCTCGAGGCGGTCGAGCGTCTCCTCGTCGGCGATGAAGCCGCCCTCGCCGTTCTTGAGGACGATGGTGACCTCCTGGCCCTGCGCGTACGCGGAGGTCCAGGGGGTCGCGGCGTTCTCGATGCGCAGCACCTGGTCGCGGCAGACGAACTTCTGGTGGTCGTTGCGGATCAGCGCACCGGGCAACAGGTGCGACTCGCACAGGATCTGGAAACCGTTGCAGATCCCGAGCACGGGCATGCCCTTGCCGGCGGCCTCGATGACCTCGGTCATCACCGGCGCGAAGCGGGCGATCGCACCACAGCGCAGGTAGTCGCCGTAGGAGAAGCCTCCGGGCAGCACGACGGCGTCCACGTCCTTGAGGTCGTGGTCACCGTGCCACAGCGGCACACCCACGTTGCCGCCGATGCGGACGGCGCGCAGCGCGTCGACGTCGTCGAGCGACCCCGGGAAGGTGACGACGCCGACCCTCACGACTCGACCCGCACCGTGAAGTTCTCGATGACCGGGTTGCTCAGCAGCGTCTCGGCCATCTTCTCGACGTCGGCGAGCAGCTCGTCGGTCACCTCGCCGGCGACCTCGAGCTCGAAGCGCTTGCCCTGGCGGACGTCGGTGATGCCACTGAACCCCAGGCGGGGCAGGGCTCCGAGCACCGCCTTCCCCTGCGGGTCCAGGATCTCGGGCTTGGGCATGACGTCGACGACGACCTTGGGCACGGCGTCATTCTAGTGACCTTCGACGGCCTGGGACGCCGCCGGGTCCGGCCCCGTCGACGGCCGCCTCGCTCCGTGTCACGGCGATCACCCTCCGGGGCCGCGTGACGCGACCGGGGCGCGGGCACACTGGAGGACATGAGCATGACATCCGGCCCCCGTGGCGGCGCTGGGGCGACGGACCCCGCATCGCTGCTGAGCCTGCAGTTCCCCCAGTCGCTGGCCGTCTACGACGACTACGCCGCCGCCCAGCGCACCGTCGACTACCTCGCCGACCACGAGTTCCCGGTGCAGAACTGCCTCATCGTCGGCACCGATCTGAAACGGATCGAACGCATCACCGGCCGCCTCACCACCGGTCGCGTCGCCGTCGGCGGCCTGGCCTCGGGCGCGTGGCTGGGGCTCTTCGTCGGTCTGATCTTCGTGATCTTCTCCGATGAGAGCGCGTTCGCCACCCTGCTGTCGACGATGCTCGTCGGAGCACTGTTCGGCCTGATCTGGGCACTCCTGGGGTACGCGATGACCCGGGGCCGTCGCGACTTCCAGTCCGTCACCCAGGTGGTCGCGACCCGCTACGAGGTGCTCGTCGAGCACAAGGTGGCGGGCCAGGCACGGGAGCTGCTCGCGGGCCTGCCCGGCGCGCTGCCGAACCCGTTCGCCTGAGCGCCTCGGAGCTCGTGGTGCGTCCGAGAAGTTGTGAAACGGTTGGCGTGCTCCCGGTGCGTGCAGCGCAAGGCGCCGGCGCGCAGCCATACCGGGTTGTCTTGCAAGCGTCGGCAACGCCGCGGGGTGCGTGCCGGGGGTGCGCGAAGCGCATCAGAACTTCCCGGACGTGCCACTAGCGGTGCTGGTTGCGGTTCTGCACCACGACGATGGCCAGGGCGACGCCGAGACCGGCGAAGATCGGCCCGATCACCGCCCACGACTCGTTCTCACCCTCCCCGAGCCAACCCTGGCCGTACGCCGTCCAGACCGCTCCGAGAGCGAACAGCAGGACGGCGAGCGCCAGGGCCAGCAGTCGGCCTCGGGTCACGAGAGTTCGCGCTTGAGGATCTTGCCGGTGGCGGTCATCGGCAGGGCCTCCACCGTCTCCACGATGCGCGGGTACTTGTAGGAGGCCATCTGCTCCTTGCCCCAGGCGACCAGCTCGTCGGGGGTGATCTCCGCGTCCTTCTCCAGGATCACCACGGCCTTGACCTCCTCGCCGTGGCTCTCGTGCGGCACGCCGATGACGGCGGCGAGCGAGACCGCAGGATGGGTCATCAAGACTTCCTCGATCTCGCGCGGGTACACGTTGTAGCCACCGCGGATGATCATGTCCTTGGAGCGGTCGACGATGTAGTACCAGCCGTCCTCGTCCCGGCGTCCGAGATCGCCCGATCGGAACCAGCCGTCCTGGATCGCCTCGTCGGTGGCGTCGGGGCGACCGTGGTAGCCCTTCATGATGTTGTGGCCCTTGATCGCGATCTCGCCGACGGCGTCGGCACTCCACTCGATCTCGTCCCACGTCTCGGGCTCGAGCAGCTTCATCTCCACGCCGGGGATCGGCGTCCCGATGGAGCCCACACGCACCGGCTCGCCGTGGCGCGAGAAGGAGGCGACCGGCGAGGTCTCGGACAGGCCGTAGCCCTCCAGGATCGTGACGCCGAACTTGGCCTCGAAGGACTTATGCACCTCGACGGGGAGACTCGCACCGCCCGCGACGGCGACGCGCAGGTTCTCCTTCAGGGTCGAGACGTCGACCGACGGGTCGTCGGCGAGCGCGCCGAGCAGACCCCAGTACATCGTCGGGACGCCGGCGAAGAAGGTGACCTTCTCACCCAGCATCAGGTCGAGCGCCGGCCCTGCCTCGAAGCGCGGCAGCATCACCACGGTGCCGCCGAAGGCGAAGCCGCCGTTCTGGATCACGGTCTGGCCGAAGGAGTGGAACAGCGGGAGGACGCAGAGGAAGGTGTCGGGCTTCTCCACGCTGGCACCGAAGAGGTCCGCGCCGGCCAGCGCGTTGTCGCGCATGTTGCGGTGGCGCAGCTCAGCACCCTTGGGCTGCCCGGTCGTCCCGGACGTGTAGAGGATGACGGCGGTGTCGTCCTCGTCGGTGGCGACGGCGTCGAAGGTGGGCGCCTGGCCGGCCATCGCACGACCCATCGTCTCGGCGCCCTCGATCGGAGACTCCGCGGCCGGGTCGGCGGTGATGACGAAGAACGTCTCGCAACCCTCGGTCTCGGTGAAGCCGGCGTGCCCCTCGGCCCCGATCGGCAGCTCCGGCGTCCCTTGGAAGCAGAAGTACGCCTTCGCCCCGGAGTCGGCCAGGTGGTAGGCCACCTCGCGGCCCTTGAGCAGCACGTTGAGCGGGACCACGGTGCCGCCGGCCTTGAGGATGCCGTAGTAGACGATCGAGAAGTAGGGCAGGTTCGGGCAGCTCAGCGCGACCTTGTCACCGGGCCGGATGCCGCGCTCGACCAGAAGGTTGGCGATCTGGTTCGCGGCGCCGTCGACCTGGGCGTAGCTCAGGCGGGTGTTGCCGAACACGATGGCCGTCCGGTCCGGGTGCTGGGCAGCGGTGCCCTCGAGGAGGCTGGCGAGGTTGTAGGTCGTCACGCGCACAACGTACTCAGCGAGGCGTGACGCGCGCCACGCCTTCGCCTACGGTTCGGTCCATGCGCGCGCGATCTCTGAGGCCGATCGATCACGCTGCCCTCGCCGTAGGCGGTATCCGGCTCGCATCCGGAATCTCGTTCCTGGTCGCGCCGCTGCAGGCGAACCGGTGGTGGGGAGAGACCGAGGTCCCGACCGCCACCGGGCACCTCACGTTGCTGCGCTCGATGGGCTATCGCGACGCCCTCATCGGCGGCCTGTTGGTCGGCTCGGCGCTGCGGGGTGCCGACACCCGCGGATGGTTCCTGGCCTCGGGAGGAGCCGATGCCGCCGATCTCCTCGGCGGATGGGCCGTGCACGACCAGATGACGGCGTCGCAACGCCACGTCGGCGTCGGGGGTGCGCTGGTCGGGATCGCCGTGGGCCTGTGGGGCGCGACCCGACGGCGTCCACGCGGGGAGTGAGGCTGCGCGTCGACCGCATCCGCCGTCGAGCAGAGGCGGACGCCGACTACCCCGCGAGGATCGCGGCGGCCGAGCGCAGGTCGACCCGGACGGCGTGCGGCGCGACGCGACCCAGCAGGTAGCCGACCGGGCCGTAGCCGCGCAGGGCCATCGTCGCGGTCACGTCGCACGACGTCGCGTCGACGGGCTGGAAATGCAGGGTGAGGGTGGCGTCGATGCCGCGCCACGTGCCGCGTTCGGTCCAGCGGCGCGGGCGGTCTGCGTCGGTGAGCTCCATGCGCGGCCGGACGCCGGCGGAGGTGATGTCGGTCCAGCTCTGCCCGACGACGCCGTCCTCGCCGCGGACGTCCTCCACGCGGCGCAGGCTCGACTGCCAGGCAGCGCGGTTGGCCGGAGCGATCAGGTAGTCGTAGGCCTTCTCCGCTGTCACCGGGAAGCGCACGGTCGGGCGGGTGAGCGACATCAGGGTCACCACCGCTCGCCGGTGAGCAGCTCATAGGCCTCGAGGTAGCGCGCGCGGGTGCGCTCGACGACGGCCTCGGGAAGGGGCGGTGGTGCCTCGCCACTGGCGCGATCCCACCCCGACTCCGGGGAGAGGGCCCAGTTGCGCACGATCTGCTTGTCGTAGGAGGGCTGGGTACGGCCCGGCTCCCACTCCGCGGCCGGCCAGAACCGCGAGGAGTCCGGCGTCAGGACCTCGTCGCCGAGCACGATCGTCTCGGTGTCGCCGCGGGTCGAGACGCCGAACTCGAACTTGGTGTCGGCCAGGATGATCCCCTGCTCCCGGGCGATCTGCTCGGCGCGGCCGTAGACGGCCAAGGTGAGGTCGCGGAGCTGCGCGGCGCCCTCGGCGCCGACCGTTCCGACGATCGTCTCGTAGGAGACGTTCTCGTCGTGGTCACCGAGCTCGGCCTTGGTGGCCGGGGTGAAGATCGGCGAGGGCAGCCGGCTGCCGTCGACCAGGCCGGCTGGCAGTGCGACTCCGCAGACCTCGCCGGTCGCGGTGTAGTCGAGAAGTCCCGAGCCGGTGAGGTATCCGCGGGCGACGCACTCGACAGGGAACATCGCGAGCTTGTCGCAGATGACGGCGCGGCCACGCACGACGTCGGGGACGTCGGTGGACACGATGTGGTTCGGCACCAGGTCGGCGAGCTGGTCGAACCACCACAGCGACATCCGGGTGAGGATCTCGCCCTTGTCGGGGATCGTCGTCTCCAGTACGAAGTCGAAGATCGAGAGGCGGTCGCTCGCCACCATCAGCAGGTTGCCGGCGTGTGGGCCCGCCGTCAGCTCGTAGAGGTCGCGCACCTTGCCGGAGTGGAGATGACGCGCTCCGTCGATGACCGGCGCAGCGGGGATGTTCAACACGGGGCCAGCCTAGTGACGGTCGTGTCCGGGCCCCGGAGGTCGGTCGGCCGCGGGGGCACGCTGACCGGCGCTCGGGCCGCTCGCCGGCCGTCGCGGGGGTCGTGTTCCTCACGCCGTCCTGAAGGGTCGCGGTCAGGCACAGGACCGACGGGACCGAGGCGTGCCGGGCCGCCCGCACCCCGCGCGTTCTGAGCCGTCCGCCGGGTGGCACAGTTTGGTGCATGCCGGAGTCCGCCGAAGAGGTCTACGCCCGCATCACCGCCGCCGCCGGCCCCGACGGGCGCCTGCCGATGTCGGCCTACGGCGACTGGGACATCTTCCCGTGGGAGGTCGTCGACGGCGCCATCGCGCCGAAGGTGCTCCCACCACCGGCTGACGAGCCCGCCCGGTGGGGTGAGATCGCCGAGAAGCCCTGCGGCTCGTGTGCCGGCTTCGACCCCGCCACCGTCGTGTGGGAGGACGAGGTGTGGGTGCTGACCCACGGCGGCGCACCGTCGGGACTGCCGTTGGTCCTGCAGTTGCACCCTCGTGAGCACCTCGACATGGGCAGTCTGGACGACGAGCTCGCCTCGCAGCTGGGCCGGATCAGCAACCGCCTGGTGCGCATCATCGAGAACCTGCCGCACATCGCGCGGGTCCACGTCCAGCGCATCGGTGACGGCGGCTCGCACCTGCACGTGTGGTTCACCGCCCGCACCGCGCGGCTGACCAACGTGCTCGGCTCCGGCGCGATCGAGTGGGACGACATGATCCCGCCCGGCCCCGAGGATCTCTGGCGCGCCGACCTCAGCACCGTCGCCGCCAAGCTCGCGAACTGGGGTGGCGAAGCGCGAGCCTGATCCGGGCGATCCGGTGGCCCACCCGGCTGCACCGCACCGGTCACGGGTCGTGTGCCCGAGAACGGTCCCGACTCCGTCCTCAGGCCCACGACCCGGCCCTCGCGATCGACGCCGCTTCACGACCGCGAGGACGGTCCGGGGGCCGCTGGTCAGCAGACGCCCTGCGCGTACTCCCCGATCGGCTGCCCCGTCTGGGCCCGGCGAGAGATCTGCCAGATCACGCGCGGGTAGTCGCCCTCGCCGGCCATCTCCTGGAGGACCGGCCACTGGCGACTGGTGCTGAGCACCTGCTGGGCCTGGGAGAGGGTCTCCGACGTACCTGATTCGCGCGCCGACTCGTAGGCCGCGATCCACTCGCACGCCACCGTGCCGGCGACGTCCGCGCCGAGGTTGTAGCGCTCGACCTCGGTCGAGGTGATGGGCGCGGGCTCGGAACCGTCCGCCGGAGTCGGACGGACCGGGTTGGGCGCGGCGGCATCCGCGATGCCCTGGAGCATCTCGGCGACGACGTCGGCGCGCTCGGCGTCGGTGACGTACTCCTCGGGGAGCGAGGCCTGGAACTCCTCGGCGGTCGCCATCCTGAGCTGCCCGAGCAGCTCGGTGTAGGACCCGAGGTCCATGCCGCTGCCGCGCACCTCGAGGAAGAACCCGTCCTGGACGTCGCGGATCGTGGTGTGGTCGCGGGCGTCGTAGGACCACTGCAGCGCCGGCAGACCCGCCAACTCGGTGTCGGTCGCGGGGCCGATGTCGCTGCGGTCCTCGACGTAGCCGGTGTAGTCGCCGGCCTCACGCCAGTGCACCTCGAGGCTCTCCTGGCCACGTTCGTAGTCGATCTCGCCGCCGTCGGCGTCGTCGGCGACGCCGTTGAGCGTCCATCCCGACGCGTCGACGAGCACGGCGCGGTAGGCCACCCCCGTGGGCGCCGAGGGGGAGGGCGGCGTGGCGGCGACCTCGCCGTCGCGTCCTCCGTCGCCGTCTGGCCACCAGACCGGCGCCGTGGCGAGGGCGGCGACGACGGCGGCCGCGGCGAGCGGTACCAGCCACCGCGTGGCTCGGCGCGACGTCGCGTCCGCCTCGACGTCCGCACGACGGCCCGAACGGTCTGCGGAATCGGTGCTGTTCATGATCTCCTCCAGGAGTTCGGCCCGGGCCGAGCCGACGGGGAGGCGGGCGATCTCGTCGTCCGACCAGGGGTGGCCCATCACGACTCCTTCCGGACTGGGTGGGGCTGACGTGAGGAGAGATGTCCGCCCGACGGCGGATCGTTGCCGTCCGACTCGAGCAATGAACGCAACCGCGCCCTGGCTCGCGAGAGGCGGGGCCGGACGACGACCGTCGTCAACCCGAGCACCTCGGCGATCTCCCGCGGCTCCAGCTGCTCCCACAGGTGCAGCTCGAGCACCTCCTGGTCGCGGGCACTCAGCCGTCGCAGGGCCGCAGCGACGTCGAGCCGTCCGTCGGACTCCGCCGTGCGATCGGGGACGATCCGGACCAGCTCATGGCGCAACCGCGACCCGAGCGCGGCTCGTCGCAGACCGCCGCGACGCTGGTTGGCCAGCACCCGGCGGGCGACGCCGTAGAGCCACGGCCTGGCCTCGTGGCCCGGCGGCACGTGCGCCAACCGGCGCCACGCGACGAGGAAGGTGTCCGCGACGACGTCGGCGGCGTCCTCGGGGCGATCGGTGCGGCGCAGCGCGAAGCCGAGCACGGCGTCGAAGTGCTCGGCGTAGAGAACGCCGAAATCGCGCTCGCGGTCACCCGAGGACGTCGTCATGCCCTGATCATGTCCGGCTCCGGGCCGGCCGTTGCAGGTTGACCCGTCTTTACCTGAAGACGGGTCAACGCAGCCGGGGCGGGTGACCCGTCTTCAGGTAAAGACGGGTCAACGCGCAGGGCTACAGGATGGCGCCGGGGGTGTAGGTGGCGGCGTCGGGGTGGCGCGCGGCGAGAGCCTCGACCGCCCGGACGACGGCCTGCGTCTGGGCCAGTGCCGCCCCCGTGAACGTGATCGGCTCCGCAACGAGCGCATCCAGCTGCGCCTGCGTGAGGCCGAGCCGTTCGTCGGCGGCGAGCTTGGCGAAGACGTCGTTCTCCGCCTGACCCTGGCGCACCGCCAGCGCGGTACCGACCGCCGCCTCCTTGATCGCCTCGTGGGCGCTCTCGCGGCCGACGCCGTTGCGCACGGCGCTCATCAGCACCTTGGTCGTCGCCAGGTAGGGCAGGTAGCGGTCGAGCTCACGCTGGATCACCGCAGGGAAGGCGCCGAACTCGTCGAGCACGGTGAGGAAGGTCTGGAAGAGCCCGTCGGAGGCGAAGAACGCATCCGGCAGAGCCACCCGGCGGACGACGGAGCAGGAGACGTCGCCCTCGTTCCACTGGTCGCCGGCGAGCTCCCCGACCATCGAGAGGTAGCCGCGAGTGACGACGGCGAGGCCGTTCACCCGCTCGCAGGAGCGGGTGTTCATCTTGTGCGGCATCGCCGAGGAGCCGACCTGACCCTCCTTGAAACCCTCCGTGACGATCTCGTTGCCGGCCATGAGCCGGATCGTGGTGGCCAGGTTCGACGGCGCGGCGACGAGTTGCACGACGGCCGCGAGTACGTCGAAGTCGAGGCTGCGCGGGTACACCTGACCGACGCTGGTGAGCACCCGCTCGAAGCCGAGGTGCCCGGCGACCCGCTGCTCCAGCGTCGCGAGCTTGTCGGCGTCGCCGTCGAGGAGGTCGAGCATGTCCTGCGCGGTACCCATCGGGCCCTTGATCCCACGCAGGGGGTAGCGGGCGAGCAGCTCCTCGATGCGCTCGACGCCGATCAGCAGCTCGTCGGCGGCGGTGGCGAAGCGCTTGCCCAGCGTGGTGGCCTGGGCCGCGACGTTGTGGCTGCGACCGGCCATCACCGTGGTCTCGTGCTCGGTGGCCAGCCGGGCCAGACGGGCCAGCGTCGCGACGGCGCGGTCCCGCAGCAGCTCGAGCGACTGCTTGACCTGCAGCTGCTCGACATTCTCGGTGAGGTCGCGGCTGGTCATCCCCTTGTGGATGTGCTCGTGCCCCGCGAGTGCGCAGAACTCCTCGATGCGGGCCTTGACGTCGTGACGCGTGATCCGCTCGCGGTCGGCGATGGAGGCGAGATCGACCTGGTCGACGACGGCCTCGTAGGCCTCCACGACGCCGTCGGGGATGTCGATCCCGAGGTCACGCTGGCCTTTCATGACCGCGATCCAGAGCTGTCGCTCCAGCACGATCTTGTGCTCGGCCGACCAGATCTGGGCGAGATCGGCGCCGGCGTAGCGGGTGGCCAGGACGTTCGGGACGGTCACGAGCGCCCATTCTCCCACCCCCGCGAGTGAGCGTGCGAACTCGCGGACCAGGGGTGGGAGGTTGAGGAGGCCCGGCGACTGAGGAACGAAGTCGCCAGGACGTCTCGAAACCCACCCCCGCGAGTGAGCGTGCGAACTCGCGGACCAGGGGTGGGAGGTTGAGGAAGCCCGGCGACTGAGGAACGAAGTCGCCAGGACGTCTCGAAACCCACCCCCGCGAGTGAGCTTGCGAACCCGCGGACCAGGAGTGGGACGCCGAGGAGGCCCGGTGAGCGCCTCAGAGCATCGAGGCGCCCTCGACGACGCCGAGGGGCTCGGCCGCGATGTCGCTGCGGCGCTGGAGACCGTCGAAGGAGATCAGGTCGGCGGCGGCGTAGGCGCGCGACCGCGCGTCGGCGACGTCGTAGCCCACGGCGCGCACGGCCAGCACGCGGCCGCCGGCGGTGACCAGATGACGGTGACCGGGGTCGCCCTCCTCGGGCGCGGCGACGATCGCCGTGCCGGCGTGGATCACGTCCACGTCGTTGACGCCGTCGGCGTTGCCCGCCCCACGGATCACGTCCCCCTTCGAGGACGACTCGGGATACCCGGCCGAGGCCAGGACGACGCTGACCGCGGCACCGTCGCGGAAGACCGGTGCTGCCACGGACGAGAGCCGCCCCCGCGCGGCGGCGAGCAGCAACTCGCCCAACGAGGAGTCGAGCAGGGCCAGCACCGGCTGGATGTCGGGGTCTCCGAAGCGCACGTTGAACTCGATGACACGGGGCCCGGCCGCGGTGAGCGCGAGCCCGACGTAGAGGCATCCCACGAACGGCGACCCGCGGTCGGCCATCTCGGCCAGGGTGGGCCGCACGACGTCGGCGAGTACCCGCTCGGCGAGGTCGGACGGCGCCCACGTCAGCGGGCTGTACGACCCCATCCCGCCGGTGTTCGGGCCCAGACCGCCGTCGAAGATCCGCTTGAAGTCCTGCGCGGGCTGTAGTGCGTACGCCGTCGTCCCGTCGCAGACGGCGAACAGCGAGCACTCCGGACCGTCGAGGAACTCCTCGATCACCACCCGGTCGCATCCGGCCGCATGCGCCAGAGCCTCGGCACGATCGCGCGTCACCACGACGCCCTTGCCGGCCGCGAGCGCATCGTCCTTCACCACGTAGGGGGCGCCGAACGCATCCAGGGCCGCCTCGACCTCGGCGGACGTCGTACACGTGCGGGAACCCGCCGTGGGAACGCCGGCGACGGCCATGACCTCCTTGGCGAAGGCCTTGGAACCCTCCAGCATCGCGGCGGCCTGCGACGGACCGAACACCGCGATGCCGCGGGCTCGGATCGGATCGGCGACACCCGCCACGAGAGGTGCCTCCGGGCCCACCACCACCAGGTCGACGTCGAGCGACTCCGCGAGGTCGGCCACCGCCGCACCGTCGCCGGGGTCGACCTCGTGCACCGTGGCGATCGCACCGATCCCGGGATTGCCGGGCGCCGCGTGCACCTCGCTCACCGCGGGATCGCGGGAGAGCGCGAGAGCCAGGGCGTGCTCGCGCCCGCCGGTTCCGATCACGAGGGTCTTCACGGCAGCATCGTAGAGATCGAGCGGGGCGCAATCGCCCGCGGGCGTTGCGATTCATCCCGCGGGCACGGGGAAGGATGCGGCCCGTGGCAACTGCACTTCCTCGGGTCGGCGACATCGTCGGCGACTTCCGTCTTCTCGCGCCGCTGGGCCACGGCGGCACCGGCGTGGTCTTCTTGGCCGCCTCGACGCTCGACCAGTCCCACGCCGCGGTGAAGCTCCTGCCCGTGGCCCACCCGCACGCCGGCGAGGCCCAGACGCTCGGCGCGTTCGACTCGCCCCACATCGTGCCGTTGCTGGCGCATGGCACCACGCGCATCGGCGGCACCGACTACACCTACGTCGCGACGGCGCACGTCGCCGGCGGCGACCTGGGTGCGCTCATCCATGCGCGCGGTCCCATGCCGGCGCGGCTGGCCGTCGACGTGTGCGTGCAGGTCGCCTCCGCGCTCGCCCTGGCCCACGACGCCGGCGTGGTGCACCGCGATGTCAAGCCCACCAACGTCCTCCTGGAGGACGCCGACGCGACCACGCCCCACGCCTACCTGTGCGACTTCGGTCTGGCGCACCGCATCGGCCAGGTCCCGGCCGGCCACCAGACCGCCATCGTCGGCACGTGGAGCTACCTGGCGCCCGAGCTCGACGGCGGGGCCGCCGGCACCCCGGCGTCCGACGTGTACGCACTGGGCTGCCTGCTGTGGGCCTGCCTGAGTGGTGCGCCGCCGTACCGCGGCACCGACGCGCAGATCTCCGAGGGCCATCGCACCGGCCGGGTACCTCAGCTGCTCGGCGGCGACGAGTTCACGGCACGGGTCAACCAGGTGCTCCAACGCTCGCTCGCCAAGGACCCCGCCGGGCGGTACCCCGACGCCGGCGCCCTGCTCGCCGATCTGGCCGACGCCGCCGCGGTGCCCTCGGCGCCCGCCGTCGCGAACCTCCCGGCCGAGGTGCCGAACTCCGAACCTGCGTCGACGCCGACACCGGAGACGACCTCGCCACCCGCTTCTCGCGCACCGCTCGCGCCCACCGCCAGCGCAGAGGTGCCGCCCGCTGAACGCTCCCGACCTCGGGAGTGGCCTTCCCGAGGCGTCCCCACGCTCGCCGTCGCCCTCGCCACGGCGCTGGCGCTGCTCGTCGTCGCGCTGATCGCATGGTGGGCGTTCGCCGGCGACGACGACCCGAAGGCTCCTGCGTCGCCGACCGCCGGGAGCGGGGAGGCTCCTGCGTCGCCGACCGAGACGCCGACCGACCCGGCCCCCGCGCCCACCGGCGTCACCGGCGACCTCGACGGCGACGGACTCGGTGACGTGAGCGTCGACCACGGCCGGGTGCTGCGCCGAGGCGGTGCCGAGCGCGAGATCGTGGAGAGCACGACCTGGCTCTCCACCGGGCGATCGCTGGCCGCACCCAGCACGGCGATGCTCGACGACGACGCCGACACCTACGTCCAGCGCGTGGCGGGCCACTTCGACGACGACGGAGCGCTCGACGTCCTCGAGGTGCGAACGCCGTCCGACCGGAGCGCGATCCAGGTGCGCGGCACCCTCAGCTCAGGCGCCTCGTTGAGCGCCACCCTGGCGCACCCGGGGAGACGCAACCTGTTCGCCCACGTCGTCGACTCCGACGGCGACGGTCGCGACGATCTGGCCTTCACCTCGCTCGCCGCGTTCGACACCGGCGGCATCCAGGTGCTGGTCGCGCGCTTCGACGGCGCGGAGTTCGCACCGCTGCGCGAGGCGGCGTCGTGGCCCCCCAACGCCGATCGCACCACGCTCGGCTCCGGCGACGTCGACGGCGACGGCCGCGACGACGTCGTCACGCTGCAGCACCTCGACGACCCGGGCAGCCGCGGACGGCAGATCTCCTCGCGTCTGGCCGTGCACTCCTTCGACGACGACGGCACGCTGAGTCGTCGTGTCAGCCGACCGATCATCACGGCGGCTACTCCCCCGCTGCGCCTGGCCGACGTCGATGGCGACGGCCGCGAGGAGATCGTCGTCGTGGACGCTCTCGCCGACGACCGTCTCCGACTCGGCGTGATCGACCTCGACGCCGGCACCCTCAAGCGGCCCGTGTGGACCGACGGCCTCGCGGTCTCGGCGCAGGTCGAGCCGGCCGTCGGGGTGTCCGACGTCGACGGCGACGGGCGCGACGACATCGTGATCGTCGGACCGACGAGCTCGCTCGCCGAGGGCAGCGTGCGGGTCGCGTTCGCACGCGGCGACGGCTTCCGGACCCGCGACGTCGGCGCGTGGGGCACGCGCTTCAACCGGTACGGCAACACCGATCGACTGGAGTACGTCGGCAACAGCCGCCTCTGACGACGGTGGTCGAGGAGCGAGCGCAGCAGGCGTCAGCCGGTGGTTGAGGAGCGAGCGCCAGCGAGCGTCTCGAAACCCCGCCCGACGACAGACCGCCGCCCCTCGCCAGGTCTCGAGACGGTCGCAGAGCGACCTCCTCGACCACCGGGATGGTCGGGACTCGCTACCTCAGATCAGCGCGTGCCGCACGATCGTCGCCGCCCGCGAGGGACCGACACCGATGACCGACATCCGCGCGCCCGACAGCTCCTCGACCCGCTCCACGTAGGCGCGGGCGTTGGCCGGGAGGTCCTCGAAGGTGCGCGCGCCGGAGATGTCCTCGGTCCAGCCGGGGAGGTACTCGAAGATCGGCTTCGCGTGGTGGAAGTCGCTCTGGTTGGCCGGCATCTCGTCGTGCCGCACGCCGTCGACGTCGTAGGCCACGCAGACCGGGATCTGCTCGAGTCCGCTGAGCACGTCGAGCTTGGTGAGCACGAAGTCGGTGACGCCGTTGATCCGTGCGGCGTAGCGGGCGATGACGGCGTCGTACCAGCCGCAGCGGCGCGGACGGCCCGTCGTGGTGCCGTACTCGGCGCCGACCGAGCGCAGGTGCTCGCCGGCGTCGTCGAACAGCTCGGTCGGGAACGGCCCCTCGCCCACCCGGGTCGTGTAGGCCTTCACGATCGCGATGACCTGGCTCAGCCGCGTCGGCGGGATGCCCGACCCGGTGCAGGCGCCGCCCGCGGTCGCCGAGGACGACGTCACGAAGGGGTAGGTGCCGTGATCGACGTCGAGGAGCGTGGCCTGACCGGCCTCGAGCAGCACGACGTCGCCGCGGTCCAGGGCCTCGCCGAGCAGCAGGCTGGTGTCGCAGACCATCGGCGCGAGTCGATCGGCGAAGGCGAGCAGCTCCTCGACCGTCGCGTCGACGGTGACCGCGCGACGGTTGTAGACCTTGGTGAGGATCTGGTTCTTCAGCTCCAGGGCGCCCTCGACCTTCTGACGCAGGATGTTCTCGTCGAAGAGGTCCTGGACGCGGATGCCGATGCGGTTCATCTTGTCGGCGTAGGTGGGACCGATGCCGCGGCCGGTGGTGCCGATCCGACGCGAGCCGAGGAAGCGCTCGGTCACCTTGTCCAGCGAGCGGTTGTAGTCGGCGATGACGTGGGCGTTGGCGCTGACCTTGAGGGTCGAGGTGTCGACGCCACGGGCCTCGAGCCCGTCGATCTCGTGGAAGAGCACGGCGAGATCGACGACGACGCCGTTGCCGATCACCGGCGTGCACCCGGGGGTGAGGATGCCGCTGGGCAGGAGGTGCAGGGCGTACTTCTCCTCACCGATCACCACGGTGTGGCCGGCGTTGTTGCCGCCGTTGAACTTCACGACGTAGTCGACCTTGCTCCCGAGCAGGTCCGTCGCCTTGCCCTTGCCCTCATCGCCCCACTGGGCACCGATGATCGCGATCGCGGGCATGTCTTCTCCAGGTGTTCCTCGAGGGGCCCGGCATGCTGCGCGGGCCTGACAACGCGAAAGCCCCGGCGCAAGTGCGTCCGGGGCTCTTGCGACGTGAATCTAGCAGAATCACGCCTCGGAGCGGGTGCCGACGAGGCCCCGTCGAGCGTCCCGCACGATCCCTCTCCTTCGGGGGATCGTGTGTGGCACACCGTCTCGTCGTAGGTTCACCCCCGTGGACCCGTTGCTCGTGATCCGGAACGCCGAGGCCGGCTCGGCCGACGAGGAGTCGCTCGAGCGCGCCCTCACCGTGCTGCGCCGCCACACCTCGGTCGAGGTGCAGGCGACCGCCGACCCGGGCGAGCTGGACGGCGTGCTGCACCGCGCGGGATCGCGGCGCATCGTGGTGGCCGGTGGCGACGGCAGCCTCCACGCCGTCGTGTCGGCGCTCTACCGCCGCGGCGAGCTGAAGGACCGCACCCTGGGCCTGCTGCCCCTCGGCACCGGCAACGACTTCGCACGCTCGGTCGGGATGCCGTTGGACGCCGAGGAGGCTGCGCTCGCCCTGGCCGGCGGGACGCCGGAGCCGATGGACCTGATCGTCGACGAGGTCGGCCGCGTCGTGGTGAACAACGTGCACGTGGGTGCCGGGGCGAAGGCCGCCCAACGCGGCGCGCGGTGGAAGTCGCGCCTGGGCAAGGCCGGTGTGGGCAAGCTCGGCTACCCGATCGGGGCCGCGATCACAGCCTGGAACCCGCCGCTGCTGCGCCTGCGGGTCGAGGTGGACGGCGTCCCCGTCGTCGACTTCGACGAGCAGGTGCTGCAGGTGGCCGTCGGCAACGGCCGGTCCGTCGGCGGCGGCACCGAACTGACTCCGCACGCCGACCCCGGCGACGGCATGCTCGACGTGATGGTCTCCCGCGCGACCGGACCGATCTCGCGGTTCATCTACGCCGCCCGCCTGGGCATGGGCACCCACCCCTCCGCGGTCGACGTCGACTACGTGCGCGGGCGCCAGGTCTCGGTGAGCGGCGAGGAGTTCTGGTGCAGCGCCGACGGCGAGCTCGACGGCCCCGAGCGCCACCGCTCCTGGCGCCTGGAGCGCGCCGCCTACTCCCTCGTGGTCCCGCGCACCTGAGCTGTCACTCTGGGGCGCTCGCGGCGGCCTGGGTGGCGGTGACCTACGGAGGGAATCCGCCCCGCGCTCGCCCGAGGGCGGTGACCTGCTGAGGAAATCGCGCGCACCTCTCCTCTGCAACTCACCGCTCCCCACAGCAACCACCGCTCCAGCCGCGTCCGTCGGCAGCACCGCCGACTCGGCTCGGACGGCGCGGCGCCTGTAGCCTCGACCGCCGTGGCACGCGCGGACCAGCAGGAGAAGTCAGACCCGGTCGATTGGGTGACCCGGGCGGCCGACGCGGCGATCCGGCAGGCCCAGCAGCAGGGCCATCTCAGCGGCGCGCCGGGTGCGTGGCAGGGCAGGGTCACCTGCGCATCCGGCATCAGCCCCTCGGGCCCGATCCACCTGGGCAACCTGCGCGAGTTCCTGACCGTGCACTTCGTCGCGGACGAGATCGCCCGCCGCGGCGTCCCCGTGCGCCACCTGCAGTCGTGGGACGACTTCGACCGCTTCCGCAAGGTGCCCGCCGGTGTCGATCCGAGCTGGTCGACCCACGTCGGCAAGCCGCTCTCCGACGTCCCGGACCCGTGGGAGTGCCACGCCTCGTGGGCCGAGCACTTCAAGGCGCCGCTGCGCGCGGCGCTGGTCGAGCTCGGGTGCGAGATGGAGGAGATCGACCAGACCGACCGCTACCGCGCCGGCGCCTATACCGAGCAGGTGCTGCACGCGATCGAGCACCGCGACGCCATCGAGGCCGTCCTCGCGCGCCACCGCACCAAGAAAGGCCCCCAGCAGGGCCCGGCCGACGGCGGCGAGGTCACCGAGTCCACCGCCGAGGACGACGACGTGACGTCGGGAGACGACGGCGCAGGCGACCTCGCGCGCTTCCCGTACAAGCCCTACTGCCGCGACTGCGGGCGCGACACGGTCACGTTGACGTCCTACGACGAGCAGACCACCGACCTCGGCTACACCTGCGACGCGTGCGCGTTCACCGGCGTGACGAACATCCGCAACCAGCACGAGGGCAAGCTGGTGTGGAAGGTCGACTGGCCGATGCGCTGGTCGGTGGAGGGCGTCGACTTCGAGCCCGGCGGCCTGGACCACGCGACCCCCGGTTCCTCCTACACCGTCGGCAAGGAGGTCGTGAAGCTCTACGACGCGATCGCGCCGTCCTTCGTGGCGTACGCCTTCGTGGGCGTCGCCGGCCAGGTGAAGATGTCCTCCTCCCGCGGCGGCGTGCCGACCGCTGCCGAGGCGCTCCGGATCCTGGAGGCGCCGATCCTGCGGTGGCTCTACGTGCGCCGCCAGCCCAAGCAGGCGTTCAACGTCGACTTCGGCGCCGAGATGCTGCGTCTGTACGACGAGTGGGACGCGCTGACGAAGAAGGCAGCCGACCCGGCCAAGCGCGACGCCGCCGTCCTCGCCTACGAGCGAGCGGTCTCGACGACGACCGCCGGCGACCTGCCGCGGCCCGCCGTCACGGTGCCGTTCCGGATGCTGTCCTCGGTCGCCGACGTCACCACCGGAAGCGCCGACCTGATCAGCCGCGTCGTCGGCAACGCCGGTTACCCGCACGACTCCGTGGCCGACCTCGAGCCTCGTCTGAGCCGGGCGATGACCTGGATGGGCGAGTACGTGCCCGAGGACGACCGGACCACGGTCCGCAGCACTCCCGACGTCGCGCGACTCGCTGCGCTGAGCGAGGACGAGGAGCTCTGGCTGCGGATCTTCGTCGACCGGCTGCCCGACGACCTCGATCTCGAGACCGCGACGGCGCTGGTCTACGGCGTGCCGAAGCTGGCCCGCGGCCTGGGCCTGGAGGACGGACCGACCGACGAGGTCAAGGCCGACCAGAAGTCGTTCTTCAGCCTGCTCTACCGACTTCTCGTGGACGCCGAGCGCGGGCCGCGCCTGCCCACACTGGTGCTCGCGCTGGGCGCCGAGACCGTGCGGAACCTGCTGACACCACCGGCCGGCGGGGAGCGCTCGTGAGCACCGCGGCCGTCGAGGCCCCTGCACGCACGGTGCACCTGTGGTGGACGCCGTCCTCCCCGCGGGAGATCGGCGAGGGCCTGGTCGCCGCGGCGCTCTTCCCGTTCCGCGCCTTCATCGCGTTCGGCGAGGCCAGCATCGGCGTCTCGCGACTCATCGCCCCCGACGGCCCGGCCCGGCTGCTGCACCTGCTCTCGAACGTCACCGCGCCCGACCGTCCACTGGGGCAGGCGCTGATGCCGGGCGGCGTCGTCGACCGCGTGCTCGACGAGAACGGCGTGCTGGCGCGCCTGAGCGCACGCGGCGGCGTCCTGGACCGCCTGATCTCGCCGGGTGGCCTGATCGACCGCGCGCTGGTCAACCACGGCCCGGTCGATCGCCTGCTGGCACCCGGCGGCGCCCTGGACCAGGCCCTGGAGCCTGGTGGTCTGATGGACCGCATCGTCGCACCCGGTGGTGCACTCGAGCGGCTCCTCGCCCAGGAGGGAGCGATCGAGCGGATGCTCGCCCCGGGCGGCGTCGTCGACCGCCTCCTCGATCAGGAAGGTCTGATCGAGCAGCTCGTCGCCGAGGACGGCATCATCGACCGGCTCGGCGGTCTGATGGAGAACATCGACCGGATCGGTCCGATCCTCGCCAAGCTCGAGCCCGTCGTGGGCGGCGTGCGCGAGGCGGCGTCCGGCATCGACACCTCGGCCTCCGGCCTGGCCACCTCCGCCGCGGGCATCGACGCCTCCGCCGCCGAGCTGGTCAACCTCCTCGAACCCGTCGTCGACCTCGTCGGCCGGCTCCCCGGCGCCCGCAAGCGCCGTGCCGGCTCGGGCGAGCGGCAGGAGCGCGCCACGGAGGGCCGCGCCGCCACGAAGGCAACGGCGAAGAAAACCGTCGCGAAGGAGAAGCCCGCGCCTGAGCCCGACTCGGAGCTCACCGCACCACTCTTCTGACCACAGGCCCGGGGCCGCGCCGCACCCCCGGTGGTCGAGCGTGCCGAGACCCCACCGCATCTCGACATGCTCGATGACCGAGACGGCGGCGATCGACTACTCCGTGGCGAGGTAGGCGAGCTGGGCGGTGACCGACCAGTCCGCGGCATCCCACATCGACTCGTCGACGTCGGCGTAGACGATCTCGACGACGCGGCGCGGGAGAGCCTCGTCCTCCAACAGGTGCGGGCCGGCTTCGACGCCGAGCTGACCCAGGGCCGCGCGGACGCCGTCCAGGCGCTGACGGCGGTGGGCGAGGTAGTAGTCCAGCACGCCGCCCGCATCGGGCTGCACGGGACCGTGGGCCGGCCAGACGGCGTCGACCTCGCCGTTGGCGACCAGCGACCGCATCTTCTCCAGCGAGGCGAAGTAGGGCCGCAGCGCGCCGTCGGGGTGCGCCACGATCGTCGTGCCGCGCCCGAGCACCATGTCTCCGGTGAGCAGCACCCGCTCCGCCGGGAGTACGAAGCTCACCGAGTCGGCCGTGTGCCCGGGGGTGTGGACGGCGCGGAGGTGCAGGCCGTCGACGTCGATCTCCTCGTCGTCGCCGAGCGGGTCGGCGTCACGGCACCACTCCGACGAGACCGCCCGTACCGGCGCACCGGTTCGCTCACGCACCAGCTCGACGGCGTCGGTGTGGTCGAAGTGGTGGTGGGTGATGAGCACCAGCCCGACGTCGCCCGCCTCGGCGAGGACGGCGTCCACGTGCTCGGCGAGGTCGGGGCCAGGATCCACGATCACGCACCGCGCGGCGCCCGGCTCTCGCAGCACCCAGGTGTTGGTGCCGTCGAGGGTGAACGGGCCCGGGTTGTCGGCTCGCACGCAGACGGCACGGTCGCCGAACCGCCCGCCGTCCCAGACGGCCCAGTCGCTCCCCGCTGTCATCGCGTACCTCTCCTACACGCGCCGCTGCGCGACCAGCGGGCGGAGGTCGTCGGGCATGGAGAGCGTGAAGCCGTCGCCGAGCGGCTCGACCTCGGGGGTGAACATGGTGACCCGGCGGCCCTGCGCCGCAGCCAGGACGGCGTCCACGTCGGGGTGGGTGCCGACCTCCAGGCAGGTCAGGTACGTCGGCGGCAGCATCGCCAGGTCTCCGCCATCGGCCCGGTCGGCGGCGATCGCCGCCGGCAGCCACGTCACCGAGGAGGACTCGGTGGAGACATCGCGGGTGAGCTGCCCCGCCGGCAGCTGAGCGACGAAGAACCAGGTGCGGTAGCGCTTGGACTCGAACACCGGCGTCAGCCAGCCCGACCAGGTGCCGAGCAGATCGGTGCGCAGCACCAGCCCGCGCCGGTTGAGGAAGTCGGTCATCGACAGGTCACGCGACTCCAGGGCGAACCGGTCGGCCTCCCAGTCGTCGCCGGTCGTGTCGGCCACGACGTCGTCGGGGCGCTCGAGCGGCCCGGCGAGCAGGACCCCGGACTCCTCGAAGGTCTCGCGCACGGCGGCACAGACGAGTGCTCGCGCCGTGTCCTCGTCGCAGCCCAGTCGCTCGGCCCACTCCGAAGGCGTCGGACCGGCCCAGGCGACGTCGGCGTCGAAGTCGCGCGGGTCGACACCCCCGCCGGGGAACACGGCCATCCCACCGGCGAACTCCATCGAGACGTGCCGACGAAGGAGGTAGACCTCGGGGCCCCGATCGTCGGCGGAGTCGCCGGAGCGCATCAGCACCACCGTCGCGGCGTCACGGGGTTCTACGGCGACGCGGGTGCCGTCGGCGAACTCGGCCGCGACGTCGGCCAGGTGCGGCGGGAGCGGCACGGGCGGAAGCGGGATCCTCATGAGGCACCGCCCCGTTCAGCCGCGTCCAGCTCGACCACGATCTCGACCTCGACCGGCGCATCCAGCGGCAGCACGGCCACGCCGACGGCGGAGCGCGCGTGCACCCCGGCCTCGCCGAACGCCTCGCCGAGCAGCTCGGAGGCGCCGTTGGCGACCTGCGGCTGCCCGGTGAACTCCGCGGAGGAGGCGACGAACACGACGACCTTGACGACGCGGCGAACCCGCTCGAGGTCGCCGATCACCGACTTCACCGCCGCGATCGCGTTCAGCGCACACTGCTGTGCGCAGGCGTAGGCCTCCTCGGCCGTCACGCCGGCGCCGACCTTGCCGGTGGCGATCAGCTCGCCGGCCCGCATCGGCAGCTGTCCCGAGGTGTGCACGTAGGCACCGGTGACCACGGCCGGCGTGTAGGCGGCGACGGGCGGCACGACGTCCGGCACGCTGAGGCCGAGCGCGCTCAGGCGCCCCTCGACGGTCACCGCGGCGTCCGTCACTGGAGCGGGCGCTTGAAGTAGCCGACCAGGTTCTCGGGGTTCATCCCCGGCGCGATCTGCACCAGCTCCCACCCCTCGGCCCCGAAGTTGTCGAGGATCTGCTTGGCGGCGTGCGTGAGGATCGGCGCGGTCAGGTACTCCCACTTCGTCATGGCTCGCAGACTACTCAGGCCGCGTCCCGGTGCAGACTGCTCCGTATGGCGTACGACGTCGACCTGGCCGATCGCGTGCGCGACCTGCTGCCCCCGGGCACCGTGGAGAAGCCGATGTTCGGCGGGCTCGGGTTCATGGTCGGCGGCAACCTGGCGGTCTGCGTCAGCGGGCAGGGCGGGGTGCTCGTCCGAGTGACCGCCGAGGACTCCCCCGGCCTCATCGACGGTGTCGCGGTCGTGCCCCTGGTGATGGGGGGCCGTGAGTCGCGCACCTGGCTGCGAGTCGACACGACCGCACTCGACGGGGCCCAGCTGACGCCGTGGGTCGCGCGCGGCCTCGCCGTCGCGACGTCGCTGCCGCCGAAGTGATTCCGCGGATGGGGGCTGTCGTGGTGGGCGTCGTCCCGGTGCGTGCATGAGTGCCGACGAGGAGGGAGCCGTGCCGGAGGCACGGCGACTGACGAGGAGGTGCTCAGGTGCGTGCGGGGGCGGGGCCCGGCCGGCATCTGCCCTATCCGCGGGATCACTAAGTAGGAGCCTCGGCCGATCAGGCGCCGAGCCACTCCTCGAAGGTCTGCCGCCCACGCGGTCCGTCGCCCTTCGGCAGCAGGGCACCCGAGCGCATCGCCTTGCCGGCGGCACCCGGCAGCGGCACCCGCACGACCCGACGTCTCATCCCGCGGGCGCGCGCCACGCGACGCGCGGCGAGGTCCATCCGCACCTCCTCGGGGCCCGCGAGGTCGGGCGCGCGACCCACGGGCCCACCCTCGGCCAGATCCACCAGTGCCTCGGCGACCTCGCGCGCGGCGATCGGCTGGCTGAGCATCACCGGGACGACGGAGACCGGTCCGATCCGCACGAAGCCCAGCAACTGCTCGGCGAACTCGTGGAACTGGGTGGCACGCAGCACCGACCAGGGCGTCGCGCCCGCTGCGACCAGGTGCTCCTGGTGCTGCTTGCCGCGGTAGTAGCCCGATGCCGAGCCGTCGATGCCCACGATCGACAGCGCGACGTGGTGTCCGACGCCGGCAGCCTGCTCGCCGGCGAGCAGGGCCTGGGTCACCGCACCGAAGAAGGCCGAGGCACCGCGCTCGCTCTGCGCCGTCGTCCCGGTCAGGTCGAGCACCGTCTCGACACCGCCCAACCGTTGCGCGAGCACGTCCGCGACCGCCGCGCCCGCCGTCAGGTCGACGCCGCTCGAGCGTGTCAGCGGCACGACCTCGTGCCCGCGCTCGACGGCGACGTCGCCGACCTGCCGCCCGACGACGCCGGTCGCACCGGCCACAGCGATCTTCACGAGCCCATCCCATCGGGCCGCCTCGTTCACCGCAAGGGCGAGGTCGCCAGGCACTAGTGTCCGGCGCATGAGCGACTGGCCGAAGGTGCGTCTGCACGTGGTCACCGGCAAGGGCGGCACCGGCAAGTCCACGGTGGCTGCGGCCCTGGCCCTCGCCCTGGCGGGTCACGGCAAGAACGTCCTGCTCTGCGAGGTGGAGGGACGCCAGGGCATCGCCCGGATGTTCGACGTCGACCCGCTGCCCTACGCCGAGCGACGTCTCGCCACCGGACTCCCCGAGCGTGACCGCGCGCAGGGCTCGGCCGGCGGCCCGGGGCTCGTTCACGCCCTCCACATCGACGCCGAGTCGGCGCTGCTGGAGTACCTCGCGATGTACTACAAGCTGGGTCGCGCAGGCCGTGCGCTCGACAAGTTCGGTGTCATCGAGTTCGCCACCACGATCGCTCCCGGCGTCCGGGACGTGCTTCTCACCGGCAAGGTGTTCGAGGCCGTGCAGCGCAACAGTCGCAACAAGGGCGCCATCCAGTACGACGCCGTCGTGCTCGACGCACCGCCCACGGGCCGGATCACCCAGTTCCTCAACGTGTCCAACGAGCTCGCGGGTCTGGCGAAGGTCGGTCCGATCAAGTCGCAGTCGGACACGATGATGACGCTCTTCCGCTCGCCGCGCACCGCCGTGCACCTGGTGACCGTGCTGGAGGAGATGCCGGTGCAGGAGACGGCGGACGGCATCTCCGAACTGCGTGCCGTCGACCTGCCGGTGGGCGGAGTGATCGTCAACCTCGTGCGGCCCCAGGAGCTGAGCCCGAAGGATCTGACCGCGGTCGAGGCAGGGACGATCGCCTCCGATCTCGCGGCCGCCGGCATGACCCCCGACGACGACCTCGTCGACGGACTCCTCACCGCCGCGCGGGACCACGCCGAACGTCGCGACCTGGAGAACACCCAGCGCGCGCTCGTCAACGACCTCGGCGTGCCGGTCTACGAGCTGCCCCGACTGCCGCAGGGCGTCGATCTCGGCGCCCTCTACGACCTGGCCTCCCGACTGCGCGAGCAGGGGCTGGCATGACCACGCGCGAAGCGACCCGAGAGGACGCCCGATGAGCACCCGAACCCGCGTGGGCCCGACCGGGCTGACCACCGCGCCCGCGCTCGACGTCGACCGTCTGCTCGACGACCGCTCGGTCGGGATCATCGTGTGCTGCGGCTCGGGCGGCGTCGGTAAGACGACGACCGCCGCCGCGCCCGCGCTGCGCGCGGCCGAACGTGGGCGCACGGTGGTCGTGCTGACCATCGACCCGGCCAGGCGGCTGGCGCAGTCGATGGGCATCGAGAGTCTCGACAACACCCCGCGCCCGGTGACCGACGTCGACCCGGCCGCCGGCGGCTCGCTCGACGCGATGATGCTCGACATGAAGCGCACCTTCGACGAGGTCGTGGAGAGCCAGGCCAGCCCGGAGAAGGCCCAGCAGATCCTGGAGAACCCCTTCTACATCGCACTCTCCAGCTCGTTCGCGGGCACGCAGGAGTACATGGCGATGGAGAAGCTCGGCCAGATCCACGCCGACGCGCGCCGCGACGGGACCTACGACCTGATCGTCGTCGACACCCCGCCGTCGCGCTCGGCGCTGGACTTCCTCGACGCCCCCGAGCGGCTCTCCAGCTTCCTCGACGGCCGGTTCATCAAGCTCATGCTGGCGCCCGCGAAGGGGCCGGCGAAGCTGCTCGGAGCCGGCTTCTCGCTGATCACCAACGCCCTCACCAAGGTGCTCGGCGCCCAGGTCCTGCGCGATCTGCAGACCTTCGTGACCGCGATCGACACCGTCTTCGGCGGCTTCCGCCAGCGCGCCATGAGGACCTACGCCCTCCTGCAGGCCGACGGGACGGCGTTCCTCGTCGTCGCCGCGCCGGAGCCGGACGCGCTGCGCGAGGCCGCCTACTTCGTGGAGCGGCTCAGCGAGGACGCGATGCCGCTGGCGGGCCTGGTGGTCAACCGCGCGAGCGCGCCGCCGTCAGGCGATCTCAGCGCCGACGAGGCGATGGCGGCCGGGCAACGGCTCCGCGCGAAGGACCCCGCCTCGGTGACGGCGGGCCTGCTGCGGTTGCACGCCGACCAGTCTCGCTCGGTGGAGCGGGAGGCCAGACTGCGGGCGGGATTCGCCAAGGCGCATCCGCAGGTGCCCACCGCTGTAGTGCCCGCGCTCGCGGCGGACGTCCACGACCTCAGTGGCCTGCGACGGATCGGAGCCCTGCTCGCGGACTCCGGCGCGTAGGGCTGCGGGTTTGCCGGTGAGATTCGCTGGTTTCCCCGGCTGACCGGCGAAACCTGCATCCCGACGGGCGAAACTGTCACCGGACGGGCGAAGCTTCGCGCGCTGAGTGCTGGTTTTGCCTGTGGACCGGGGAAAGCTGCAGGTGCAGGTTTCCCCGGCCGACCGGGGAAACCCAGAAGCGAGAGACCCGCCTCAGACGGCGACGACGGGCTCGGACGACGCGCCTTCGCGGGCGGTCTCGAGCACAGCGCGCCACGACGCGGTCGGACGACGACGCAGCAGCGCGCGGCGCTCCCGCTCGGTCATGCCGCCCCACACGCCCCATTCGATCTGGTTGTCCAGCGCCTCGGCGAGGCACTCGGTGCGCACTGGGCACGTCTGGCAGACCTGCTTGGCCTTGTTCTGCTCCGCACCCCGTACGAACAGCGTGTCCGGGTTGTCCGCCCGGCAAGCGGCGCGCGGCGCCCAGTCTTCAACCCACATGTCAGTCCCCAGATCGTTCGCGAGACGGGTGTGTCCTCGGCTGACGCCACAACCCTGTGACGCCGGGACACCCCCACCAGTCCCATCTCTTGACGACGGAAACGCTACGTGCGGCAACTGGTCCGTACCACCGCCCATGCGACTCAACTGGCATAGCCCGAGATGACTAGTCCACCCCTGGTCTCCCCCCGCCTCGCGACGGGAGACGAGCCCGGAGGCGGCCTGCCGGCACGAGCGGGCGGCCCGTGTCGGACGAGAGGCCGGGGCGCACCCGGCGACCACGTACATTTGGCGGGTGCCAGCCCCCCGTCCTCGCCCCGGCCAGATCGCCACGCACCTCGCTGCGATGGCGGTCGTGTCGGTGATCCTCGGCGTGATCGTCTCCGGCATCGCCCTTCCGTTCGCCGGTCTGGCGGGCGTCGCGGCGAACAAGACCGCCGACACGATGACCGACCTGCCGCAGGACTTCGAGATCGGCGCACTGCCCCAGCGCACCACGATCCTCGCCGAGGACGGCACGGTGCTCGCCTCCGTCTTCGACCAGAACCGCACCAACGTCTCGCTGAACCAGATCTCACGCCTGATGGTCAAGGCGCTGCTCGCCATCGAGGACTACCGGTTCTACCAGCACGGCGCGCTGGACCTCCGCGGCACGTTGCGCGCCCTCTTCGCCAACGCGGCCGAGGGCGGCGTCGTCCAGGGTGGCTCGACGATCACCCAGCAGCTGGTCAAGCAGACGCTGCTCTACAACGCGACGTCGGAGGAGGAGGCCGAGGCGGCCACCGACGACACCTACGCGCGCAAGATCCGCGAGCTTCGCTACGCCATCGCGCTGGAGAACGAGTACTCCAAGGACCAGATCCTCGAGACCTACCTCAACACCGTCTACTTCGGCGACAGCGCCTACGGCGTCCAGGCCGCGGCGAAGCACTACTTCAACGTCAACGCCCGCGAACTGGACCTCAACCAGGCTGCGATCCTCGCGGGCCTCGTGCAGAGTCCCTCGGCGTTCGACCCCACCGACAATCCCGACCGCACCATCGAGCGTCGCGACGTCGTGCTGGACCGGATGGCCGAGCTCGGTGTCGTCCCGCAACAGCGCGCCGACAATGTCAAGAAGCGCGGCCTCGGGCTCGACCCGCAGCCCAGCAGCAACGGCTGCGTGAACAGCCGGGCGCCGTTCTTCTGCCAGTACGCGCTCGCCTGGTTGCTGCAGGACCCGGCGCTGGGTCGCGACAAGGAGGAGCGAGAGCGCCTCATCTACAGCGGCGGGCTGACCATCCACACCACGATCGACCTGCGGTTCCAGAAGGCCGCCGACGACTCGGTGCGTCAACGCGTCTTCGCCAAGGATCGCGCGATCGGCGCGCTCGCGATGGTGGAGCCGGGCACGGGGGACGTGCGCGCGCTCGCGCAGTCGCGTCCGATGGGACGCAAGAAGAACCTCGGCCAGACCTACCTGAACTACACCGTGCCCCGGAAGTACGGCAACGCCAACGGCTTCCAGGCGGGGTCGACGTTCAAGGCCTTCGTGCTGACGGCGGCGATCCTGCAGGACATCCCGCTGAACCGCTCGATCTCCTCGCCTCCGCAGGTCTTCCTGCCCATGAACCAGTTCGAGACGTGCGACGGTCCCTACGCCTCGACCCAGATCTGGGACCCCAAGAACTCCACCGGCTCGGGCACGTTCAACCTCTACACCGGCACCCGGCAGTCGGTGAACACCTTCTTCGCCCAGCTCGAGATGGAGACGGGCATCTGCGAGCCGTACAACCTCGCGAAGTCGATGGGTGTGCAGCTGACGCCGAACGACAAGGACCGCGAGATGGTGCCGTCGTTCACCCTCGGCGTGGCCGACGTGAGCCCGCTGGAGATGGCCGAGGCGTACGCGACCTTCGCCGCGCGCGGTCTGCACTGCACCTCGCGCCCGGTCTCGATGATCGAGGACGCCGGCGGCAACGTGGTCAAGGAGTACCCCTCCCAGTGCACGCAGGTGATTCCCGGGCCCGCCGCCGACGCCGTGAACGACGTGCTGCGCGGGGTGCTCGAGCCCGGCGGCTTCGGCTACAACGCCGGCATCTCGCTCAACGACCGCGACGACGCCGGCAAGACCGGTACCACCAACGGCTCGTTCAGCGTGTGGTTCGTCGGCTACACCCCGAACCTGGCGACGGCGTCGATGGTGGCCGGCGCCGACGACAACGGCAACTGGATCACCCTGGATGGCCAGGTTCTCGGCGGCAGCACCACCTACAGCGCTGCCGGCTCCACGACGGCGGGCCCGATCTGGGGCGACGCGATGCAGGCCATCGCGCCCCTGCTCGCGCCGGAGTCGTTCGTGGCACCGTCCGCCCAGGACGTCGTCGGCGTGCTCACTCCGGTGCCGTTCGTCGCGGGCATGAGCGTCGACTCCGCCATCGCAGCGCTCGAGGACGCCGGGTTCAACGCCGAGCGTGGTCCGCGGGTGCGCTCGCGTCAGCCGAGCGGCACGGCCGCCTACACCGTGCCCGGCGGCGGATCGACCTTCGGTGCGGGCGACACCGTGCTCGTCTTCGAGTCCAACGGCCGTCAGCCCCGCGACCGTGGCGGACGGGGACGCGGAGGCCGCTGACCTCTCGGCGCTCGCCGGGTCTCGCGACGGTCGCAGAGCGACCTCCTCGACCACCGGCCACGGTGGTCGAGCTTGTCGAGACCCCGCATCTCGACAGGCTCGATGACCGGGTGACGGCTCGATGACCGGGTCCTGGGGGGTCGGCCGGGGCGCTCGCTACCTGTTGCGCCAGACCGGGTCGCGGCCCTCGCCCGGAGCGAGGCCGGCCTCCCAGCCGTCGTCGGTGAACGTGATGTCGTCGTAGGAGGCCGAGACGTACGCGACGGCGTCGACCTCGCTCATCGACCGGGCGTCGGCGAGCACCTCGAGATTCACCCGGACGGCGGTCGGCGAGTGCGTGGCGATCTCGGCCGCGAGCTCTCGGGCCACCTTCCTCGCACTCCCGGACGGCGCGAGCCGGCTGGCGAGCCCGTAGCGAACGGCGTCCTCGCCGGTGATCGCTCGACCGGTGATCGCGAGATCGGCGACGAGCGCCGCCGGCAGCCGGTGCGCGAGCCGTGCAACGCCGCCGTGTTCGGCGTAGCGGGCGCGCGTGATGTGGTCGAGTGCGAGCCTGGCGTCGTCGGCGACCACGATCAGCGTGGCCGCGAGGGCGATCTCGAGCCCGGTCCCGACGGCGTCGCCCTCGATTGCGGCGATCACCGGCTTGGTCAGGCGGCGACGGCTCAGACCGCCGACGCCGGTGGCAGGCGGAGCTCCCGAGAACGCCTGGGCCGGGTCCTCGCCGCGGCAGAACGAGCCTCCGGCGGGTCCGCTGAGCACCGCGACCCAGGCGTCGCGGTCGGCCTCGAAGGCGTCGAAGACCTCCGACAGCTCCCGGTGGGCCGGGCCGCCGAGTGCGTCCGCGCGCAGTGCGATCTCGACGACGTGTCCCTCGCGGCGCACGTCCGCGTGCTCGTAGTCCGAGCGCCACGCTCCGGGCGGTCGGGGCGCGAAGGCCTCGACCGTCGCGGCGTCGAGGGCGACGACGTTCGTCGGTCCGACGTGACGCGCGAACACACGCACGCCCACGGACTCCTCGGGGCCGTCGAGCTGGTCGAGCAGCGCGTCGTCGCCGGGAACGGCGTTGGCCACGAAGCGGCGCCCGTCGTCGAGACGGGCGACCACGATCGCCGTCCGACCCGTCGCCGCGTGCTGCACCGTGTAGGTATCGATGCTCGCCCAACCCTCGGGGTGGTCGGTGAGTCGGGCGAGGGGGCGCTGGTCGTACTCGGCCTGGAGTCTCGCGGAGTCACCGGCGCTCCAGACGGCCGGTCGCGCGCTGTAGACGCCGACGGCGTACTTCGACAGCGAGCCGCCGTTCGCGCCGACGAGGCCGACGCCGTCACGCTCACGGCGGGCGCGGTGCACGATCTCGACGACGGGATGCAGCGAGTAGTTGTTGCCGGGGCCGCCGAAGAAGGGCAGACCGCCGGTGACGGTGAGTCCCCGCGGGTCGTCGAGCGCGATGCCGAGCTGGTCGATGACGTTGAGCACCGCGATCGGGTAGCAGCTGTAGAAGTCGAACCAGTCGACGTCGTCGACGCCCACGCCGGCCATCTCCAGCGCAGCCCGGACCGCGATCTGCGCACCCGGCGCGTCGAGGTCGGGCCGGGCGAACATGTCGGCCTCGGCAATGGCGGCGTGGCCGTGGAGGAACACCCAGCGGTCTTCCGGCACGCCGAGCCGGCGGGCCTCCTCGATCGAGGTGAGCACCGCGGCGGCGCCCTGGTTGACCATGTCGCGGGCGATCATGAACCGCGGGTAGGGCGTGGCGACGAGCCGGTTGCGGTCGTCGACGGTGGTCAGAGTCGCGGCGTCGAGGTGCTCGCGCACCACGGCATGCGGGTTCTCGGCGGCGACGGCGCTGAACCGATCGAAGAGCGCGCCCATCTCGGCCAGGCCCTCCGCCTTGCTCAGACCACGGCGCGCGCGTCGCGCGTTCTCCAGGACGGCGTACTGAACGATTGTGCCGGTCATGCCGTGCTGCACGGCGCGTTGCGAGATCAGGCCACGCAGGCCGTACCCGCGGTCCTCCAGCTGCCCGCCGGGGTCCTCGCTCCAGTCCCGGCTCTGGCCGGCGCGCTGCAGGTGCCGGACGGTCGAGCCCGCCTCGGCGCCCGTGATCAGGACGGCGCGGGCCCGCCCGGCGGCGATCTCGCCGGCGAACTCGGTGATCAGCTGCTGCGGCGAGGTGCCACCGGTCGGCGCGAGCACCGCACGCGCGGGATCGGCACCGATCCTCGTCGCGACCGAGCGGGGCAGGTTGGTGGAGCGTCCGAACGGAGCCTGCGTGACCGGCACCGAGTTCTCGAACTGACGCGTCGCGGCGATGCCGCGGGGCGCCGCGGCGCCCGCTCCGGCCCCGCCCGTCGCACCGGCGTCCGCCAGCGCCTCACGTGAGGCCGCGGCGGCCAGCTCGACGGGCGAGAGCGCCGCGTAGCCGTCGTCCTCCGGTCGTTCGGAACTCTGGCCGACGCCGATCAGTACCGGGGTACGAGGGTCGAGGTCGTCTGCGCGGAGAACCGGGCCCGCGGCCACGTCTGTGGGGAACACCGCCGGATCAGCCGAGCTGCTTGCGGACCTCGGCGGCGAGAGCGCCGCCGTCCGCCCGGCCCTTGACCTGCGGCGTGACGACGCCCATCACCTTGCCCATCGCCTTCATGCCCTCGCCGGCCGCGCCCGTCTGCTCGATCGCAGCGGCGACCAGTCCGGCGATCTCGTCGGCGGTCAGCTGCTCGGGGAGGTACTCGGCGATGACCTCGGCCTCGGCGCGCTCCTTCGCGGCGCTCTCGGCTCGTCCGCCGTCCTCGAACGCCGTCGCCGCCTCGCGGCGCTTCTTGGCCTCGCTGGTGAGCACGCCGATGACCTCGTCGTCGGTGAGCTCCTTGGCCACCTTGCCCGCGACCTCGGCCGTGGTGATCGCGGAGAGCACCATCCGCAGGGTGGAGGTTCGGACAGCCTCACGTGCCTTGATGGCGACCGTGAGGTCGGCGTGGAGCTGGTCCTTGAGCGTGGCCATGGTGCTCATTGTGGCAGCCTGGACCGATGCCGCTCACCTCCGTTCCGCCGCGCGCGTGGGCCTACGGCGGCCTCGGGGCGATGCTGGCCGGAGCCGGCGTCGTCGGGTACGCCGCGCACGAGGCACGCTGCTACACACTGCGGCACGTGGACCTGCCGATCCTGCCGGACGGCGCACGGCCGCTGCGGGTGCTGCATCTGAGCGACATCCATCTGGTGCCGACCCAGCAGCGCAAGCTCGACTGGCTGCGCGGACTCGCGAGCCTCGAGCCCGACCTCGTCGTCGACACCGGCGACAACCTGGCGCACCGCGACTCCGTCCCGGCGCTGGCCGACGCGCTGGCGCCGCTGATGGACCGGCCCGGCGTCTTCGTCCACGGCTCGAACGACTACTTCGAACCGAAGATGCGCAACCCGCTGCGCTACCTGCTGCCCGACACCGGGCGTCGCTACACCGACACCCCGCACCTGCCGTGGCGTGAGCTCTCCCAGCGCTTCGTGGAGGCCGGCTGGCTGGACCTGACCAACCGCCGCGGGCAGCTCACGATCGGCGACCTGCGACTCGCCTTCGGCGGCGTCGACGACCCGCACCTGGGCTATGACCGGCTCGAAACCGTCACGGGTGCGGTCGAGGCCGGCGGTGAGGAGCCGCCCGACGTCCGGCTCGCGGTGGCGCATGCGCCGTACCTGCGCGTACTCGACGCCTACGCCCGCGACGGGTACGACGCGATCCTGGCCGGCCACACCCACGGCGGGCAGGTCTGTCTGCCCTTCACCGGACGGGCGCTCACCACCAACTGCGACCTTGAACCGGCACGCGCGCGCGGCCTGCATCGCCATCCCGCCGATACGAGACCGGGTGACCCCGGCTCGTCGTGGCTGCACATCTCGGCCGGCATCGGGTCCAACCCGTTCGTGCGGCTCCGGCTGGCCTGCCGCCCCGAGGCGACGCTGCTGCGGCTGGTCTCGCGCGGCTGACTCCGAGGCGCCGCCCGATTGGGGTGCACCCCGTCCGCTCCGGTATGCTCCCGTGCTTGTGAGTCCGGCTCTGCCGGCTCATGGATCGGGCTGTGGCGCAGCTTGGTAGCGCGCCTCGTTCGGGACGAGGAGGCCGCAGGTTCAAATCCTGTCAGCCCGACCGATCTGGAATTGGCCCCTGACCTGCGAAGACGTGGGTCAGGGGCTTTTTCGCGCCCTACCTCCCTCCTATTGCTGCTCACCCCTAAGTCACCCCCGGGGAAGCTTGGTCAAAGTTGCCAGCGCGAGGGGACTGCGTCAGGCCGCACAGCCACCGCACGGGTTGCCCCACTCAGCTCGCGTCCTTGGGTGAGTCCCTCGTGGGCCGGCGTATGCGCGGAGTATGAGCCGCGGACACGTGCACCCGTCGCGTTCAGAGTGCTGGAGGACGCGGCACTGACGCTCGTCACAGCCGCAGCTGCTCCCCCGCCACTTCGAAGTCCCGAACTAACGCCTTGCACAGTCCGCACTGATGAGCCGGCGGCGTTGAGTTTCTCGACGATGTCGGCCGACAGGGAGGTCATCCCGTCTCCTCATCATCGGCCTTTGCGCCACTGCCTCGGGTGCCATTCAGAAGTTCGAGGGCTGCCCGATCTGCGTAGTCACCGAGATGGTGCAGGTAACGACTGGTCATCGCGATGGTGCTGTGACCCAGCCAGGCCTGAACGGTTCCCAGAGGAACGCCACTCATGAGCCACAAGCAAGCGGCCGTGTGCCGCAGGTCGTGCAGAGTGCGACCCCGTCCTACCTTGGTCCAACTCGTTTGACGCACCAGCATCGAACGGTGCAGCTGCCCGCCGCCGGGACGCGTGAACAGAAGGGAATCGGGCGCCTTTCCCGCCGCGAAGCGCCGGACCGCAGGAAGCACAGCGTTAGACAGCGGAACCCTTCGACCGAGCCCCGACTTCGTTGCCTTGGCTGTGGGCACGCCCTCAGGCTGGTTCCGACCCACCCAAAGCATCGGCATCGGGACCTCAGTGAAGTCCTGAACACGCAAGGCCCGACACTCCCCCCACCTGATCCCAGTGCGTGCCAAGACCACGATGAGGTCCGCATAGCCGGGACTGCGACGAGCCACCTCGGCGACGACCTCGTCAAGCTCGGGCTCCGGCAGGGGCCGCATCTGTTCGGTTGGCCGCCGATCCTTGGGGGGCGCCGCCCCCTTTACCGGGTTAGCGGCGGCGTACCCCTGCTCAACGCACCAGGCGAAGAATGAGGAGAGCGATTCTCGGTGACGCTTGACTGAAGTCGGCGCCAACCCCCTCGCCAGCAGAGAATCCTGCCAACGCTTGACGTGACCAGACGTGACGTCGCCTACGTTCAGCTTGCGCAGCCAGATCGGCAATAACGGCTGCGTGCCAGACTTTCCGGTGAGCTGCCCTTGAGTCGGCAGGAGAAAGCGGTCGTTGGCGAGAGTGGTCGGACTGACCCGCCCAACTCTGTCCTCGAGGTAAGAGATAAGTACAACCTCAACTGGCTTCTTGCCCCGGGCCGGATTGAAGCCCGATTCGCGATGCTTACCCCTGGCCTCGTACTCCCACGCTGCAGCCTCGCGCTTGGTGTCGAAACGCTTGGTCTGGACGACGAGACCATTGATCTTGAGACGAGCTTCCCACTTATTTCCGCGACGAACAGGCACGTCATTCCTCAATTCTGATTCAGCTAGCTCGCGAACGGAGCCAGCGCTGTACATCCGAAGTTCGGTATCTGGGTAGGTCCTCCGAGAGCCAGAGCACCTCGGGCCCGTGGCCTGACTTGCGCCAGCGAACAAGCGTCGACTTCGACACGGAGAGCCAGTTGGCGACTTGAGCGGATCGCAACAGCGGATCGCACTCGTCGTCACCAGCGACGCGCCCGCGAATCGATTGGCGCGGCGGGTGCTCCAGGTCATCCACGCGACGGCTCTCCACCCCGCAAGACGCGATCGAAGTATTCGGCGTACCCGGTGACCGGCCCCCGCAGAACTCGGGCGGCTTGACCTGGAACTTCCAGATACCCCACCCCCGGCGCAAATTGCATGATCGCTTCGCAGCGACCCGGATCGGCGGACGGATGAAGCATTCGGACGGAGTCCGGGTTGTCGACCCGCATACTCAGACGTACGCCGAAGTTCGAGCGGCTAGCACCGCCGACAATCGAGGCCTCCGCCCGCTGGGTGAACATGAGGACCCGGATCGCGGACTTGGCGGACTGAGCAACTAGCTGGCGGACCAACCGCCTGATGTGTGGCTCCAATCGATCACCGGGCCGCCTACCCAGCGACGAGTCCTCGTCTTCAGCGGCCTCCAGCAGTCCGGCGTATTCCTCCAGAACCACAAGAATGAGTGGCTGCGCCGGGCTCAGTGATGTCACCTTGTCGATCCGCGACGTAAGCATCCACCGAGTGCGCTTGTCTGACTCGCCCTTCGCCCACCGCAGCACTTCAACCGCCTGCGACACCTCCCCCACGCCGAGCGCGATGAGGGATTCACCGCGCTCGGCGTGGGGGGCCAGCAACAGACTCGACGGGTCACAACCGATCACTCGAACCCGCGGGTCGCCGGCGAGACGGCCCAGCACGTTGTAAGCCATCTGAGACTTCCCGCTGCGCGTTCCGCCTTGGATCGCCCAGTGAGCAGCGACCCCGAGAAGGTCCACGCGGACCGGGCGACCATCGCTGGCAGTCCCCAAATCCGCGAGCACGGTCGTCGTCACCATGACTGTGGTTGATCGACCTGGAACGCGGACCGCCGGATCACGTCGATGACAACGCAGCGCTTGCCCTGACTAACGTCGACATCAACGCCGCCGAAGACGGCCATCAACTCGGATCGACTCGCAGCGAACTGGCCGTAGGCGTGCCCACCAGTTGTCGAGAACCGGATCGAAGTCACGTTTCGGCGCCACCTCACTGACAGCACGCGGGGGGTTTCACCGACACTGTTAGTCAGGCCGATGCGGCGGAGCTTCGAGGTCAGCGAGTACCGAACGACGACGGCTCGCAGCCACCACCACTGCCAGCGAATCGAAAGCAGAAGGATCGCTCCCAGGAGGAGGATCGCCGCGACACATGCCTGCCGGGGCAACATCAGCCAGGCGGCCACCCCAGCCCCGCAAATCACCAGGCCGGGCAGAAGAGCCAGGAGCACGTAAAGCAGCAGCTCCAGGAACAAGTCTCCGAGCGTGGCCCGGCCGGGCAGCTCGCGAGAGCCACCCGACCGGCCGTAGGACGTTTGCGTGTTCACGCCGCCGACGCCCGCTTCTCGGCAACCAGGGTCGGGATCGTGAGGGTCACACGAATCTCGAACTGAGAATCCGGCGTGGCCTTGACGATCCCGCCCTGCCCGACGAGACGCGTCCCCATCGGCTGCCCCGTGACGACCTCCGGCGTACACGTCAGGACCGAGCAGGCGCCAACGGCATGCCCGTCAACCTCGATCGCAGCCTCGAACCGCCAGAGCGGCCGTCCGTCCACCGAGACCCGCGGCTTGTCGGTGCGCACACCGTCCACGTACTCGAACACCTCCCGGGGGTCGCCCCCCAGGAGCATGACGACGAGGTTCCTCGCCGCCACCTCCAAAATCTTAGGCATGGTGCCTCCTTGATACCCGTCAGACGACGGCAGCCCTACTATTTATAGGTGCTAACAACAGTGTGCCACGACCCCCCGGCGGGTGTCTACTATTTTTAGTAGGCAATGACTTAGGGTGCCTTCATGCCCCGCATCCCGTTCAACCTCGAGCCACTGCGCCGCTTGCTCTCAGAGCCTCCGACGTACCTGGAGGCAGGCGCTCAGATACGCGCGGGCGCCGCTGTCTTCTGGCGGGACTACGTCACCCGGCGGTTCGCAGATCTCAACGAGGACCTGCGGCTTGGGCCGCTATCAGGAGTCGTTGCGGGTCGGATGGCCCGCGAGTCCGTTGATGCCTACCTGCAGATCGAAATGGCCAACGCACTGAGCATTGGGGTGCCTCAGCACGCACTGACCGAAGCCATGGGGCTCAGCAGTGCCGGCAACTTTCACCGCCAGTTTCCGGACGTCGCACGCATCGCGAAGGAGATGCGTGAACTTGAGAACAGCGGTCGAGAGGCGACCTTCGAGATCAACGGAGTCGCCTTCCGTTGGTACTTCCCAGACTGGACTGAGCCGGAGTGAATCTCGAGCTTGGGTGAGGTAGTCGCACTCGGCCCAGATCCGGCCACGCGAGATTCATCAGTGCGCCATCATGACGGTGTGAGCCAGTTCCCCACCGATGTCGTGTATGGCATCTACGCCAACGACCTGCTGACATTCCTTCCCGCCGACTATGCCCGAGGAGCCTCCGACGAGGTGCAACGCTGGCGCAAAGTCACCACCTGGGGCGACGCCCTCCAGCTGGCCTCGGATGTCCGGTGGGTCGGTCCGCCCTTCGAGCCGGGGGAAGCAGCGGCCGAATACGAGGCGGATGAACCGTTCGACATCAACGACTTCGAGTTGTGGCCCGTCCCCGCCGCCACCGTTGCACTCGAATTGGCAGGCGATGATTGGCCAATCGGTCAGGAGCGAAGCACCTTCATGGCCGACTCCTACCTAGAGATGACCCCAGCCGATGAGCCTGCACTGGTCACTCTCTTTGCACAGCGTGGTGTCAGTGCGGTACGGGATGATGCACTCATCGCGAGGGCCAGCGGACATCAGTGAACGCCGCGCATGGCGGCTTACCACGAAGGGACGTCAGAAGAGGCGGGAATCTTCACGACCGGCAGAGACGTTCGGAAGGTTGACAGACGATTCCCGAGGAACTGTGAGGGTCCCGTCCGTCCACTCCACAGCCCAGGCGTCACGGCTGGTGAAGTGGAAGGCGCGAACGCTCCGGAGACAACGCAGAGGGGCACCACGCCCGGAACGCGGATCGATAATTTCGGCCGCGCGGCAGATCTCCAGCAGGTCGTTCCACTCCCAGCCGGGGAAGTGGTCCAGCAAATGCTGGCGCAGGTACCCCCTTTGCCAGGGGATCCAGTGCGCATGCGCCAGGAGCGCTTGCATCTCACTGAAACTTCTGTGTTCGGCAAAGCCGTCTACGGGGGTGGCCACGTGACTCAGCCTGTCAGGCTGCACCGACAATGAAGGGTCTGTTGAACCTTCCTTCACGGAAGAGCCCTGCCGACAAGCCCTGCCAGAACCTGCGGCACAGGTCGCCTACAACCTCACCTCGCACGGCGCCCTGGGGTCTCGACCCTGTGCTGCCGTTCCAATCTGGGTGGTTGCTGGGCCGGGTACAAGACCTGGCCAACAGGCAGCAAGCGGTACTGCGAACCGCGTCAGTTCCTAGCGGATGCCGCGCCGCTGACCCGGACCGTCGGCGGAGTTATCTAGTCTTGGCCTGGTCGCGCACAACGATGGCGCGGCTGACGAGCGGTGGGAGAGTGTGACGTCGTTGCTGACCCAAGGACCCCCTGACGCTTCGGGCGCTGCCGAGACCGCGGTCGATCCAGTCCAGGAGGCCTTCGCTGGCGCTGACTGGGGTCTCGCCGAGAGTGCGCGATCTCAGGAGTTTCACCCGTACCCGGCGAGGTACATTCCCGCACTGCCGCGCCAGGTTCTGCAACTGACGCAGCCACGCGGAGGACTCGTCTTGGACCCGTTCTGTGGGTCCGGAACCACACTGGCAGAAGCTCGTGCCTACGGCCTGTCGAGTGTCGGCGTAGACATCAACCCCGTGGCCTGTCTGATCAGCCGGGTGCGCACTTCGACCTGGCAGCCGGGGGACGAGGAGCAGCTGACCGAGCACCGCCGCGCACTTGTTGACAGTGCGCTGAGATCAAGCGACGTGGCTCCAGAGTTCGCCCGCATCCCACGGCTGGACCATTGGTTCAACGACTACGCACAGGTCGCGCTCTCTGGCGCGGTGAGCTATGCCAAGTCTCTTCCGAAGGGTGACCCCTGGAGTGACAGGCTCTCCGCCGCGATCTCTGCCGCAACCGTGCGGATCTCCCGCCAGGACTCTGACACGCGATACGCGGCCGTGGAGAAGCCCGGCGACCAGACAACCGTCGCTCAGTCGCTGCACCGTTCGCTAGATCGCGTCGCCAACTGGCTGCGTGGCGCAAGTCCGCGCTATGAGGAATCTACGCGAGCAGAGGTAATTCATGGCGACGCTCGAGACCTCTCCGCCATCTCAGATGGTTCCGTAGCCTTGGCGTGCTTCTCACCGCCGTACCCGAACGCCTACGAATATTGGCTGTACCACAAATACCGGATGTACTGGCTTGGGTTTGACGCCGTCGCTGTGCGTCGAGACGAGATCGGCGCCCGACCCCACTACTCACGCCCTAATGGCTTGACCGAAAATGACTTCGCCGAACAGATGTCTCAAGTCTTCTCTTCCATGAAGCGAGTCTTACATGATGGCGCCTACAGCGTGGTCGTCGTGGGAGACAGCGTCATCGGCGGACGCGAGATAGACAATGGGGCGCTGCTTACCCATGTCGCCAAGAGCTGCGGATACTCGGCCGAGTACGCAGGTGAGCGCGCAATACACGTCGGAAAGAGCTCCTTCAATCGCGCTCACAGTCGCGGCCGAAGAACCGAGCATATTCTCGTTTTCAGGAACGCTAGATGATGCGCACGGCAATGCCCAGCTATTCACTATTCGAATATGAGCGTGACCTCGCAGGCGCAGAACTTGAAGCCCTAAGCGGACAGAGGTTGACCGCGGCAGATATCGCGGCGCGTCTAACTTTCGCCGCGTCAGTCGAGGGATTACCGACCGAGCAGTTCCGGGTGGAGGCGCGCCACCACGCATTGCGGGGTACCCGTTCCACTCGGCAGGCGACAAGGTACCTGGTGCACGGACTGCATGAGTACAAGGGAAAGTTCAACCCCCAGATGGCGCGCGCTCTGATTAACGCCGTCGACCCGTCAGCAACCTCCCTACTGGACCCATTCTGTGGATCAGGCACCACCGTCGTCGAAGGTCGCCGCCTCGGACTCAACGCCGCAGGAATCGATCAAAATCCGCTGGCGAGATGGATGGCCGAAGTAAAGGCGCAGACGCTTTCATATGCCGGCTTGACCGGCATCGCGTCCCGATTCGAGACGCTAGTGAGTAGCGTTTGTGAAGCGATGAAGGTCGCCCAGGATGGAGCGGAGGCACCAACGCCACCGCAAGTCGAGTCCCGGGATGACGTCTACCTCAGGACTTGGTTCCCCGAGCCTGTCCTCGCTGCCCTATGGGCGGGTCTCGCGATCATTGAGCAGGGTGACGAGCCGCTTAGAGACGTCGCTCGACTTTGTTTGTCGAACATTATCAGGCAAGTGTCGTGGCAGCTTCCGGAAGACCTCCGTGTACGACGGCGTCCCCCCGACTGGTGTTGGCCGAACGTGGCAGAGCACTTTTCGGTATCAGCAGATCGCGGCGCCCTCGCGCTGTCGGAACTAGAGACCATGCAAGGCACTGCCCTGGGAGAGGCGCGCATACTCTTTGGCTCCTCGCGAGAGCCGGAGACGGTCGGGCGTGCGTTTTATCCTGGGCGACGACTCGTTGTTACCTCACCCCCCTACGCGACAGCGTTGCCGTATATCGACACGGACCGGCTATCGATCGTCCTGCTCGGTCTGGACTCTTCCGGCCAGCTTCGCAACCTTGAGCAGTCGTTGACCGGTAGCCGTGAGTGGAATGCAGCCGAGGCACGGGCATGGGCACGACGCAGGGCTGCCAACCAGGACGAGTTGCCCGCCGACCTTCAGGAGCTTCTCTCCCTCATTGCCCAACGCAACGCAGACACGGGGGCGGGTTTCCGACGCGCCGCCGTTCCGAATCTCTTGTACCGATACTTCGCTCAGATGGCCGACACCCTGAGCGCGCTCAGGCTTCACCTGACGGCAGGCGAGGCCGCCGTTTTCGTAGTCGGTACCAATCGCACCGGTGCGGGCAACGCTCAAACTCTGATCGACACACCCGCTCTGCTGGCCTCGGTGGCGCGAACCCGTGGCTACTCGGTGGAGCGGATCTTGCCGTTCCAGACATGGGCGCGCTACGGCATGCATTCCCGTAATGCCGTCAACTCGGAGAGCGCCGTAATTCTCAAAGCTGAGGCCTAGTTGACGCCTTTGAGGGCACGATCAACGACGCTGTTTGGCGCGTACCCGTAGCGCTTTCCCTGAGCGCCGATGAATGCTGTGGCATACGCACTCAACTTGAAGTACTGGCTTGTACCCGCTGGCACTATCCGAAGCTCATAGTCGTACTCCCCGCGTCGACTCAAGACAGCGAGGTCTCCCGCGGAGGCCGCTCCAGTGTGTCGCAGTCGGCCAGTCCCGAGGCGGAAGTCACGATTATTCTCGGCTTCGAAGGTCACTCGGACTTCTGACTGCTCACTCAAACTCACGAAGTTGACATTGATCAGGCATGAGTAAGTCGCTTTACGGCCCCTCCTGTTCCTAATGGTAAGAGGAGGAAAGAAAGAATACGAGTCAGTGGACAACCAAAAGTATTGTGACCCCTTACCCTCGTCAGTGCCGCGAGCGGCCTGGATTCTCGCAGTGTCTGCGTGACCGAGGGTCACTATGAGCGACTCGAGAATATCCTGATTATCTTCTGGGGTCGGCTTTCGTGAGTCGCGACTACCTTCATCATAAAGCAAGTTCCATCGTGGGTCGTCTTCAGTGGCACTGTTGAGAGTGAACACGTCGAGTCCGCTGTGGAGTAGTCCTGCCATGACCCCATCCCAATCGAAATTGACTTTCGACGTGAGGTCGCTCGTCAGAGCCAGCGTGCTTTCCACGTTCCTTGCAATACCTGGGCCCGTGAAGTTTCCCGAGGTGATGACCAGCTTCTGCTTCCCATCGTCGGCCTTTGCGCCATAGAGCTTGGAATGCATCATGTATCGGCGGTTTACGATATGGACGTCGACTCCGCAATCAAGGAGCGCATCTGTTAGCTGTCTGCTTGTCTGGTTCGTGCTCCTGGATCCGCCGAAAACGGCTGTGACGTGACGCCCGGTCGCGGTCAGAGCTCGGAAACGTTCATAAAAGGAAACACCACCGTTGAACGATCCGAAACCTGATACGACGAAGTAGTCCTCGGCACTGTCAGGCTTCTTCGGCCAGACATCGCTCAACACTTCAAAGAGATCGGTGGCTGAGCCTGTCTTGTAGAGATCAGGCTGCAGTGTGAACTGACTCAATGTCGCTCCCGGTGGTCCACGACGGCGAACTGCCTTCCCGCCGGCTCGCGCGAACTTACATCGTCATCCTGTCCGCCGAGGAGGTTTGACAGGCGGACACGGGTAGCGTCTCAAGATCGCCTCTCGGTGCCGTCCAGACAGACGGGAACCCGGCATGCGACCGCCCATTGGCACCGATCCGCAAGCGTTGCGTTGTGCGCCGCCTAGGATGAGGGCATGACGGGCGACCTGCCGCTGTTCAGCGGGGTAAGTGCTGTTCCCGAGCCACCACTTCCAAGTCCGCCCGCGGTCCCAGAGTGGCAGATTGGTCTGCTTAGGAAGGCCCTGGATGCGCGCGGCCTTGATGACATGACCGCCCGCAAGGCTGCGATCGACGCAGCTGTGGGCAGGCCAGTCGCCTCCCTTCGCGAATTGACGGCCGCCGAGGCGATGGGGGCACTCCGAGTTCTGGGCGAGGACCAAGCTGCCGCACAAAGAACGCGTCGGACGTGGGACGACCGTGACGAGGACACGTGGATCGACCGGATGTAGTTCGTCGCCGGGGCGGCCCGCCAGCGAGATAAGGGGTCTCTAGTCTCAGCTAGCCGTGTTTTCTGAAGATGTAGGGCCGGGCGTGATTTGGTCCGGAGGTAAATCGCGCCGCCACGTTCACTGACGCGCTCTCCGCGCTTTACGGGGCAAGTCGGTTGGGAGTTGTTGGATGCAGTGGAGGGGGCGTCCTAGCCTCGTCTCTCGACGGACCTCCTGCTAGGCAGGCCTTCCACCCTGCCCAACCATCTATGTCCACGATCAGGGTTCGAGGTCCTATCCTTCTTCGCGTGATCAAAGAGGTGACCAACTCTGAGCTGGTCAAGTCCGGCAAGAACGCCAGTTGGCGAGTTCTCGACACCAAAGGCGGAAATGTTGCCGTCGGGTACTTCAGCAAGAAGGAACAGAACGCGCTGGAAGCCGCCCGACGGGCTGGCGTCGGGTATCTGCTGAGCCCGGGACGTCCAGGTAAGAGGTACTGGTCGTTTGAATCCAAGATCTACGAGACGTCCGATCATGAGCTGACTCCCGAAGACGTTGCCGCGTTGATCAACGAGGTGGCGAACAAGCGTCGGATACGGCTAGCTAAGGCCCACTCGTTGCAGGCGATCGCCGAACAGATCGACACAAGGCCTAAGAGAGAGACCATCCCCACTGACGTCAAGGTGCAGGTTTGGCAGCGCGACGGCGGCAGGTGTGTGTCATGTGACTCGAACCGGAACATCGAGTTCGACCACATCATCCCGCTGTCTCTTGGTGGCGCGAACTCCTTTCGCAACCTTCAACTGCTCTGTGAGGATTGCAACCGCCGCAAGGGTGCAAGTCTGGGTTAGGTCGCTTGGCGGCCTTCGTGGTTCAGCCAGTTGCCCGGCAGCCGAGTCCCACTCTGGCGGTCTTAGTTCAGGAGTTCTATGTATCCCGAAGGAAGTCAGATCACCCAGGCCCAGGCCAAGGCGTGGATCGGTGTAGGCGCAGACGAATACTCAGACATGTGCAAGGGGACGACGAGGGACACCGTTTGGGTCGTCAGGTCCCTGCCTATGTCAGACCTCCGGGACTTCGGTGGATGCCAGCAGCCCTCTGACTGGTTGCTGCAGAAGTTGCGGACTTCACCGGAGGAGCACGAGTACGATTACGTGGGCCTCATGGGCGCTCTTCGAGACGGCAACGCTGTCCCGCCCATTGCCGCCTTCTTTCACGACCGGACGGGGAGCTACCGCTTCACAGACGGTTTCCACCGCGTGGCGGCAGCCTCCGCACTTGGCTGGACGACCATTCTCGCGATCGTCCGTCCTGCCACACCTGACGAAAATTTCAGTACATAACCAAGACGGGCCCGCTGCGCGGGCCCGTAGCCCGCTGGGCGAACGCGCTCTCGCTTCGCTTCGCGCGCGCCCAGCGCATCGGCCCACTAAGCAACAGCCCCAGCCCAACTGCATCGCCCCTATCCGTGCGTCGACGCGCCATGCCTGACACGCCCCAGGCGCGCCGGGCTCGCAACCTTTACGGCTCCGGAAACGAGTGGCCTTCGGCCTAGTGCCCGGCTTCCACCACCGCGGTCCATCGACGGAACCTGCCACGCGACGCAACGCTGTCAACGCTGCACCTAGTCGCCTTCGGCGGCGTTGACAGCGCCGCTCAACCCGCGTGGCTGGGCGGCCCCGCCGACGCGGTGACGGAAACCAGGGACTGTGTGGCACTTTTGCGCTTGCGCGCCAACGCAGCCAGCAAGGCAGACGCTTCTTGATTCCGAGCCAAGCGCGCAGTGGCAGCCTCTCGAATTTCCGATTCACTCATCGGGAAGTTCTCACGAACCCACTTGAGTCGAGCCTCGCGCTGTCGAGCGCGAGTTAGACCGGTCAGCGACCAACCAGGACGGCTGCCGTCGCGGGACGGTCGAGAAACCGACACGACGTGAGAACGGGCGCCCCACTGCCGATGTAGGAGTGCGCCGCAAGCAAGCACCCGGTGTCTCCGTCTCTGACACCCAGGGCATCGGTGGCGACGCGCAGCGTGGTCCATCCGTCTCCAATGCTCAACGCCCGCCAGCGAGTGCCCACCTCCACCGTCAGCGACATCTTTGGTCAGATAGCCGACAGCCTTGGTGAGGTACCAAATGGTCCGCCCAGTTGCCTGATCAGCTCGCACGGGTCGACAGTCGACATTCGCGCCCCAACACACCGTGATTCCGTCATCCCCGCGTGCGGTCACCGCACCAACCAGGGCCGTAATCACCGGGACCGACCGACGCTTCTTGCCAGCCTGAACTACAGGCACCTTCTGCGCGTCCTTGGCCTCCACCCGGATCAGCACGTGAAGATGCAAGGCCCCACGTGCTTGCCACTCGCGTACAGAGGCGAAGGCGAGCGAAGGCAGAAGCGCCCGCAACCGTGCCCGAGTCGCATCCCACAGTCGACCTGAGGCCGCGTTCCAGGCCACCTGGCCGGCGTAGTCATAGTCCGCTAGGTCAACTGGTACGCCGCGGAGGCCCGCATCAACCTCGTTGGAGTGGCGCTTCCCGCACTTGCAGAGATCTCGCTTGCCGGGCTCGCGAGGGACGTGGTGCACCGCACCGAACGACGGCGCGGTCAGAGTCAGGAGGAAGAATCGGTATCCCGTGCCGGCATCAAAGACACCGGATCGGATGATGCTCCGCCAGTCTCCGACGTGCAGTGCTGAGCACCCTTCACACTCCGCCTTCAGTCTGGAGCCGCAGCGCACCACGTGACCTGAGGGAGTCTCGAACGGACGACGACATGCACGTGAAAGCATCACCTCTAGCCCGAGTTCGAGCGCCGCCGTTCCGGCCATGGCCGCTTAAGAGCGCTACCCCCAGAATCACCCCCGCCGCGAACCGGATGGACCGTATGGACCGTCCGGCTCGCATGACCATCAGGGTTCCCACCCGACGAGTTCGTTCGGGACGAGGAGGCCGCAGGTTCAAATCCTGTCAGCCCGACCGATCCGCACGGATACAGAAGAACCCCGGAGCCATGGGCTCCGGGGTTCTTCCGTCTGATGCGCGGGCTCAGGCCAGGCGATCCAACAGCAGCTCGGCGATCTGCACGGTGTTGAGGGCAGCGCCCTTGCGCAGATTGTCGTTGGAGACGAACAACGCGAGCCCATGGTCGCCGTCCTGACGGATGCGGCCGACGTAGGACGGGTCCTGGCCGGCGGCCTGCAACGGCGTGGGGATGTCGCTGAGCTCGACGCCGGGCGCTGCCGCCAGCAGCTCGGTGGCGCGGGCGACCGAGAGCGGCTGGGCGAACTCGGCGTTGATCGCCAGCGAGTGGCCGGTGAACACCGGGACGCGGACGCACAGGCCCGAGACGCGGAGGTCGGGGATGCCGAGGATCTTGCGCGACTCGTTGCGCAGCTTCTGCTCCTCGTCGGTCTCGTTCGAGCCGTCGTCGACCAGGTTCCCGGCGAACGGCAGCACGTTGTAGGCGATGTTGCGCCGGTAGATCGACGGCGCACCGAGGTCGACGGCCGTACCGTCGTAGGCCAACTCGCCCGCCTTGTCGCCGGCTGCGGCGACCTGGTCGGCCAGTTCCGCGACGCCGGCGACGCCGGAGCCGGAGACGGCCTGGTAGGTCGAGGCGATCAGGCGGACCAGGCCCGCCTCGGCGTGCAACGGCCGGAGCACCGGCATCGCGGCCATCGTGGTGCAGTTCGGATTGGCGATGATGTTCTGCTTCTCGCCGGTGAACGCCAGGTCGATCGCCTCGGGATTGACCTCGGAGACGACCAGGGGGATGTCGGGGTCCTTGCGGAACGCCGAGGAGTTGTCGACGACGACCACGCCCGCCTCGGCGAAGCGCGGGACCTGTGCCCGCGAGGTGGTCGCGCCGGCCGAGAACAGCGCGATGTCCAACCCGGCCGGGTCGGCTGTCGAGGCGTCCTCGACGACGATCTCGCGGCCCGCGTAGGGCAGCACAGTGCCGGCCGAGCGCGCCGAGGCGAAGAAGCGGATCTCGTCGGCGGGGAAGTTGCGCTGCTCGAGGATCTGCCTCATGGCGACGCCGACCTGCCCGGTCGCGCCGACGATGCCGATGCTGGTCATCGCCCGGTACCTCCGTAGACCACGGCCTCGACCTCGTCGGCGTCCAGGTCGAACGCGGTGTGGGTGGCCTGCACCGCCTGGTCGACCTGGGCCTCGTCGACGACGACGGAGATGCGGATCTCCGACGTCGAGATCATGCCGATGTTGACGCCGGCCGAGGCCAGTGCGGCGAAGAACTTCGCGGTGATGCCGGGGTTCGAGCGCATCCCGGCACCGATCAGCGAGACCTTGCCGATCTGGTCGTCGTAGAGCAGCTTGTCGAAGCCGACCTCGCTCTGCCGGCCCGCGAGGGCGTCCATCGCCGAGGTGCCCTCGGCGCGGGGCAGGGTGAAGGAGATGTCGGTCAGACCGGTGGACGCGGCCGAGACGTTCTGCACGACCATGTCGATGTTCACGCCGACGTCGGCGAGGGTCTCGAAGATGCGGGCCGCCTCGCCCACCTTGTCGGGCACGCCGACGACCGTGATCTTGGCCTCCGACCGGTCGTGCGCGACGCCGGCGATGATCGCCTGTTCCATGTTCTGGTTCTCCTCCGAGGTCGGGTCGATGACCCAGGTGCCCTCCAGCTGGCTGAACGAGCTGCGGACGTGGATCGGGATGTCGTAGCGGCGGGCGTACTCGACGCACCGCAGGTGCAGGATCTTCGCGCCGGACGCCGCCAGCTCCAGCGTCTCCTCGTAGGAGACCCGGTCGAGCTTGCGGGCGGCGGGCACGATGCGGGGATCGGCGGTGAAGATGCCGTCGACGTCGGTGTAGATCTCGCAGACGTCGGCGCGCAGCGCGGCCGCCAGCGCGACGGCCGTCGTGTCGGAGCCGCCACGGCCCAGCGTGGTGATCTCCTTGGTGGCCTGGCTGACGCCCTGGAAGCCGGCGACGATCACGATGTGACCCTCCCCGATGGCCTCCACGATGCGCCCGGGAGTGACGTCGATGATCTTGGCCCGGCCGTGCTCGGCGTCGGTGATGACGCCGGCCTGCGAGCCGGTGAACGAGCGCGCCGAGTAGCCCAGGTCGTTGATCGCCATCGACAGCACGGCCATCGAGATGCGCTCGCCCGCCGTCAGCAGCATGTCGAGCTCGCGCGCCGGCGGGCGCGGGCTGACCTGCTCGGCCAGATCGATCAGTTCATCGGTCGAGTCGCCCATCGCGGAGACCACGACGACGACGTCGTTGCCCGCCTTCTTGGACTCGATGATGCGCCGCGCGACGCGCTTGATCGCCGTCGCGTCGGCAACGGACGAACCGCCGTACTTCTGCACGACAATGCCCACCGGGTACTCCCTAGATCGGGGAAGGAATCTCGGTGGTCGATTCTACGAGTCGAGGGCCGCCGACCTCAGTCGCTGTCCAAGACGGCCTCGGCCGCCTCGATGAGATCGATCTCGCGCGTGTCGAGCGTCTCCTCACGGTCGAGTCGATCGTGGGCGACGACGGAGAGCAGCGCGTTCAGCGCCGCGCCCGCGAGGTTGCCCCAGGAGGACACGTAGGAGAACTGCCACCACCACAGCGCCTCGTCGATGTCGCCCTGCCGGAAGTGCCGGAGGCCGTTCTCCAGGTCCGCGGCGATGCTGGTGAGGTCGTCGGAGAGCTGGCTGGCGACGACGTCGGGGGCGTAGGGGTCGAACACGAAGGCGTAGGTGTCGGCGTTGCCGAACATGTCGGCCAACCGGAGACGCATCTGGTCGAGGTCGGCCTCGGGCCCGACGTCGGGCTGGTACTCCGCGCGCGGGGTGAAGTCCTGCTGGACGCCGAGCCTCGCACCGGTGAGCAGCACCTGGCTGATCTCCAGCAGCAGCAGCGAGACGGCGCGCCCGGGGTCGGCCTCGCGGGCGATCTCGCGCAGGGCCAGCAGGAAGCTGGCCACAGAGTCGGCGATCTGCTGGGCGAAGTCCTCGGTGGCCGAGTCCGGCGGCGAGGAGTCCGACAGCTGGTCGGTCATCGGATGCTCCTAGTGGTCAGGTCGGGCTGTGGGGCGGGAGTGGCTGATCGGGCGGGCGTGGGACCCGCGACGACGTCGGGGCTCACTGTGCCGCGAGTCGGCCCGCGAAGGCACGCCCCAAGGTGACTTCGTCGGCGTACTCGAGGTCGCCACCGACGGGCAGGCCGCTGGCGAGGCGGGTGACACGCAGGCCCAGGGTCTTGAGCTGGCGGGTCAGGTAGGTCGCGGTCGCCTCGCCCTCGAGGTTCGGGTCGGTCGCGAGGATCACCTCGGTGATCCGGTCGTCGGCGAGCCTGCTCATCAGCTCGGTGATGTGGAGCTGCTCGGGCCCGATGCCGTCGATCGGGGATATGGCCCCGCCGAGCACGTGGTAGCGGCCGCGGAACTCGCGCGTGCGCTCGATCGCCACGACGTCCTTGTACTCCTCGACGACACACAGCGTGGCCGGGTCGCGTCGCGGGTCACGACAGATCCGACACTGGTCGTCCTCGGAGACGTTGAAGCAGATCGAGCAGAACCGCACCTTGGCCTTGACCTCGATGAGGACGTCGGCGAGCCGACGGACGTCGACCGGGTCGGCCTGCAGCAGGTGGAAGGCGATGCGTTGAGCGCTCTTCGGCCCGACGCCGGGCAGGCGGCCGAGCTCGTCGATGAGGTCTTGGACGACGCCTTCGTACACGTCGCGAGCCTACGGCTCAGGCGCCAGGCAGCCCGGGCAACCCGCCGCCCATGCCGCCACCCAACCCGCCCGCCAGCGGACCGAGGGCGTGGGCGGCGGCCTGGTCGGCGGCACTCTTGGCATCGCGGAAGGCGGCGACGAGCAGGTCGGAGAGGTCGCCCAGAGACTCGGCGTCGGTTCCGTCGACCACGCCGGGCTGGATCCGGACCCCGAGCAGCTCGCCGATGCCGTTGATCGTGACGGCAACGGCGCCACCGCCGGCGGTGCCCTCGACCTCGGTCTCGGCCAGGCGCTGCTGGGCCTCCTCCATGCTCTGCTGCATCTGCTGGGCCTGCTCCAGCAGGCCGCCGAGGTCGAAGCCGCCGGCTCCGCCGAGCAGGCCTTCGAGGGGGTTCTGGCTCATCTGGGATTCCTGTCGGTCGGGGTCGGGCTCGGAGATCGCGTGATCTCTCGTGTCGCGAGCACGAAGTAACTGGATGGTTCGCGTCGTCAGGGTGCGTGCATCGCAAGGCGGCCATCGCGCAGGGCTACCGGGTGTATCTCCAGCGATGCCAACGTAGCGAGGTGCGTGCCATGGCGGCGCCAACCGTCCATGAACTTCGTGCTCTCGGCACTAGGACTGACGCGGGATCTCGTCGATCACACGGGCGCCGAGCTCGCGGGCGAGCAGATCGTCGACACCGACGTGCTCGGTCTCGATGTCCTGGTCGTCGGGGCTGGCGACCGCGTCGGCATCGGCCATCGCGCGGGCGCGGGAGTCGTCGACCTGCTCCCCCGCCGGCCGGGTCTGCCGGATCGCCTCGCGGGCCGCGGCGGTCGGCGCCGACGCGGGCGCCGGCTCCGCGGAGGCCTCGGCGTGGGCCCGGGGGGGCGGGGGGGGGGGGGGGCGGGGGGCGCGGGGGCCCGGGGGCGCGGCGCCCCGGGGGCCCCCGGCGGCCGGGCCCTCGCTGCGCGCCCAATCCGGCACCGCTCCGGCGTCTCCTCCTTGCCCAGGCTCCGCGGGCTGCGGGGTGGGTGCGGTCGCCTGCGGCGCTGCCGGCGTCGAGGCTCCCGACGACGGGGCGCCACCGGAGGCACCCGGGTCGACGATGGTCTCGATGCGCCACTCGACGCCGAGGATCTCCCGTGCCGCGTCGCGCACGATGTCGGCGCTGCCACCCTGGTCGAACGACTCGCGCGCGCCGGTGTTGGCGAAGCCGAGGGTCATGGTCGTCGCGTCGACCGCCACGACCTGTGCGTTCTGGCTCAGGTGGATCCAGGTCATCCGGCGCTTGGCCTTGGTCGCCTCGATGACGTCGGGCCACAGCCGTCGCACGTCGACGAGGCTGAGCCCGCCGGCCGCGGGCGCGGGTTCGGCGGCCGCCGGTGGCTGGGGCGCCGGCGGGCTCGGCTCCACCTCCACCGCAACCGGTGGTCGAGGAGGTCGCTCTGCGACCGTCTCGGAACCCGGCGCCGCCTCCGGTCGCTGAGGGGCACGAGGGCCTGCGAGCGCCTTGTCCGCTGGTCGAGGAGGTCGCTCCGCGACCGTCTCGAGACTCGGCGTGGCCTGCTCGGTCGCCACCGCAGGCGCCGCCACCGGTGGCGGCACGGGCGCTCCGCCGGGGGTGCCCAGCACAGCGGCGCGACGCTCGATGCGGTCGAGCCGCGCCATCACGCCGTCGGCGGTGTGGTCGGCCCCGGGCAGCAGCACGCGGGCGCAGATGAGTTCGAGGAGCAGCCGGGGCGCGGTGGCCCCGCGCATCTCGGTGAGCCCGGCGGCGACCAGGTCG
>NZ_JAHRHK010000030.1 GCF_021246465.1 Nocardioides sp. R-C-SC26
GGCCGGCCGGTGCGGCCGCCCCGCCCCCCCATCGCCGGGACGCGCTCATGACGCCCGCCGCGTCACGGCGCCGAGCGCCTGACGCCAGGTCTGGGGGGAGAGCACGGAGCCCGCGAGGGGTCCGTTCGTCTGGGGCGCCGTGGGCGCGAGCGGTGCCGGAGTCGGCGCAGGCGCTGCGCCCGCCGCGCGGCGCTCGGCGCGGCGGTCGGCGCGCGACCGACGTCCGGACGGTGCGGGGGTGGGTGCACCCGCGATCGTGACGTCGTCGGCAGGGCCGAGCTCGGCGAGCAGGGCAGCCGCGAAGTCGGCATAGGGCCCCGAGAGCGGCAGGTCCGCCAGGCGCGGCCGGACGGCGGCCGCGCTCGGCAGCTCGCTGACCCCAGCGGCCTCGCGTGCCTCGACGAGGTCGACCCGCTCGCGCAGGAAGTCGTCGAACCAGGTCGGCGCTGCCGGGTCCGGGACGGGGGTGGCAGCAGGCGCCTCGACGACGCCCGCCGGCGCGGCGTGCTTGCCGCTGACGGCGACGACGGGGCGGTCGTCGATGACGTCGAGCCGGGCACGCTTGCCGAGCTGCGGGGTCGTCTGTCGGGCATCGAGCCTGGCCCGGTCATCGAGCCTGTCGAGATGCGGGGTCTCGGCAAGCTCGACCGCCGGGCGCGACGCGACCACCGGGGGTGTCTCGACCACCGGGTGCGACGCGACCACCGGCGCCGCGTCGACTGCGGGCGCGACGTCGGCCGGGTCGAGTTCGGCGAGCAGACGTACCTGCTGCTCCGTCGTGCCGAGCACGAGGACGCGCGAGCCCACCGAGATCACACTGACGCCGGTGCCGCGGCTGAGCTGCTGGCGGTGCAGCAGCGTCACCGTCGAGCCGGCGCGCGGCCGGTACCGGCGTCCGGCGATCCGTGCGGCGAGGATCAGCAGGCCGACGACGACCGCCAGCGACGCCACCATCCGCAGCGCCATTGCTCCCATGTCCATCGCGAGTCCCCCCGGTCTCGTTGGCTGGTGAAAGGGTGTGCCGGCTCAGCCGACGGCGGACTGGTCGAGGATCTCGGTGACCCGGAGGCCGAAGTCCTCATCGATGACGACGACCTCGCCGCGGGCGATCAGTCGGCCGTTCACCAGCAGGTCCGCCGGCGATCCCGCGGCCCGGTCGAGGGCGAGAACGGCGCCGGGCGCCAGGGCGAGTAGGTCGCGCACCGCCATCCGGGTGCGCCCGAGCTCGACGGTGACCTCCATCTCGACGCCGTGCAGCATCTCGATGCCGCGGCGCCCCGGGGCCAGCGAGCGGACGTTGTCGGGCAGCGCGCCCGCAGCCGCACCGAGGTCGGGCAGAGCCTGGCCCGCGACTCCGGGCTGGTCGCCGCGGGGCTGGCCGGAGCCGGGCGCCGTCGTCGCTGCGGCGGCGCCGGCTCCACCGGAGGCCTGCGCGACGGCCTGCTGGAGGACGGCGTCCGGCACGAGAAGCGCCGCGTCGATGCCGGCGCCGAGCAACGGCACCGCGATGAACGGTCCGGAGAGGCTGTCCACCACCAGCTCGAGGTCGAGGGTGCGGGCAGCGGCGGCGGTGGCGCCGAGCACCGCGGCTGCGGCGTCGAGCGCGGGCTGGACGGCGGCGGCGACGTCGAGCCCGCCGAGCGGGCTGGCCTGCAGCGCCTGCACCAGCTCCTCACCCACGAGCACGGTGATCGCCCCGGTGAGGGCGCCGCCGAGGTCGGTGGTCGCCGCGCCGGCGAAGACCGAGACGACGTGCTCGGTGCCGGGCTGCGGATCTCCGGCGGCGAGCTGGGTCGAGGCCGGCAGCACGGCGGCGCAGGCCTCCGCGGCGGCGTGGACGATCGCCTCGGGTGAGCCGGGGTCGAAGATCGCGTCGGTCACTGGTCCTCCTGGAAGGCCCGGCCCCGCGAGGGAGCGAGCGTTGATGCCGCCTGATGGGTCCGCTGGGCCGCCGTGGCCACGATCAGGGCGGCCAGCCGTTGACCGTGGGTGCCCGCGGTGGCGTGGGCGAAGATCTGGTCGTCGACGGTGATGTCGAGCGGTGCGGACGCCGGGTGCGCCAGGCGCAGGACGTCGCCGGGCTGGAGGCCCGAGAGCGCCGCCGGGTCGACCCGGGTGGTGCGGAACTGCGCCCGGACGTCGACGGGGACGTCCTGGAAGCTGTTCTGCAGCAACTCGGCGGCCTCGGCACGCTGCGCCCGCTCGCGGTTCGAGACCGGGGCCGGCGCCGCCGCGGCGGCCAGGTGCGGGTGGAGCCCGCTGAAGGGCAGGCACACCGAGATGCCGAACGGGCGGTCGTCGATGCGCAGTTCGAGGGTGATGGTCACCATCACGTCGGCGGCGCCCGCCACCTGGGCGAACTGCGGGCTGTACTCGACGCCGGTCACCTGCGGGTCGAGTGCGACGATCGCGGCGAGGGAGTAGCGCATCTCGCTGAGCAGTCGTGCGACCAGGCCGCGGATCACGCCGCCCTCGATCTCGGTGAGCGGCCGTTGCGGCTGCGCCGAGCCGCCGGGGCCGCCGAGCATGTGGTCGACGCAACTCATCACGGCGTCGAGCGGGAGGTCGAGCATCCCGCGACCGGGCATCGGGTCGGTGGTGAACAGCGTGAGATAGGTGGTCGGGGGCAGCGAGTCGATGTACTCGGAGTAGCTGCGCTGGTCGATCTTCAGCAGCGAGACCGAGCAGACGCTGCGCAGTGCCGAGGTGAACACCGTCGTCGCCTGGCGTGCGAAGCCGTCGAAGCCGAGCTGCAGGATGCGCTGGTGTTCGCGCGAGAGCTGGATCGGGCGCCGGAAGTCGTACGGCGTCGCCTCACCGCTGCCCCGTCGGCGAGATCGACCCATCGGGCCGGCAGATCCCGACCGGGGCTCGCTCGGAGGCGTCGCCAGCATGCTCACGAAGCCCCGTATCGGCGTGATGCCGGGGCAACTGAGCATTCGGGGACGCCGGAGTGCGCGGGGACGCCGATGTGACCGAACGGCCGGGGGGATGGCCCGATCGGGTGATCTGCGCTGCTGAGCCACGTTGACCCGTCTTTACCTGGGGGGGGGGGGACGGCCGCGGGGGGCGTTGACCCGTCTCCAGGTAAAGACGGGTCAACGTTCTCGGGCGCCTACTGCGTCACGAACTCGCGGAAGTAGGCGTCGATCACCTCCCCGTGATACAGGTGATCGAGCTCCTTGACGAGCTCCTTCTTCAGCTTGCGGCGCTCGGCGGGCTTGGCCAGTTCCTCGACCTTGCGGCCGCTGAAGATGTCGATGGCGACGTCGAGCGCCTTGCTGCCGTCGACCTCCTCGTGCACGTCGGCCACGAGCTGGAGCCCGAGTCCGAGCCGGAGGTAGTGGCCCCCCGCGAGATTGACCTGGATCGCGTCGAGCGGGACGACCTCGCCGGGCACGGGTTCGCCGGGCTCCGGCTTCGGCTTGAGCACGAACCAGTAGGCGCCGCCGCCGACGATGGCGATGATCGCGACGATCATGATCAGCTTCTTCTTGCCGCCGGGCTTCTCCGGGGCGGCGGCCGGGGCGGTCGCGGTCGCGGTGCTCATCCGTGGTCTCCGTCCTGCTCGGTGGTGGTCTCGGTTTCGTCGGCGCGGGACGTCGTGCGGGCCGCGCTGGCCGCGCTGGCTCGGCCGGCCCCGAGCGGCGAGCCGTGATCACGTGCCGCCGCGTCGGCAGCGCTGCCGAACTCGGGCAGCAGGGCCCGGGTCTCGGCGGGCACCTGGGAGAGGACGACGATGTCGACGCGCTTGTTGATCGCCTGCGACTTCGGCAGGGCGGGGTCGAGCAATGGCTTGGTCGCGCCGAACGCCGCCAGGGACAGGCGTGACTGCGGGATGCCCGCGTTCTCGTTGAGTCGCCGCAGCACCGTGACGGCGCGGGCGGCGGAGAGGTCCCAGTCGGTCGCGTAGTACTTCGGCTTCACCGGCGCCTGGTTGGTGTGGCCGTCGATCTGCAACGGGTCGTCGATGGTGCGCAGCACCTTCGACAGGGCGTCGACGACCTCGCGGCCGCGGTCCGTCAGGGTCGCGAGGTCGGCGGCGAAGACGACGTGGCGCGAGACCAGGCTCAGCACCAGGCCGCGCTCGTCGTAGGAAGGGCGGACGTCACCGTCCAGACCGGCCGCTTCGAGTGCCTCGACGACCTTGTCGCGCAGCTTGCCGAGGCGTTCCGCCTCGTTCGCGGCGTCGGCGGAGCGACGCTCGCGCTCGAGCCGGTCGTTCTGATCGATCGCCTGCTTGATCAGCTTGACCTGGTCCGGATCGAGGCCCGACAGCGTGAGCTCGGGGGCCACGGGGCCGACGGCGCCCTCACCGGGCTGGTCCTGGAGCGACTGCGCGCCGGTGAGGATCGAGTCCTGGGACCCGAAGCCGGCCGCGAGGCCGTCCTTGAGCTCGGCGAACTTGCGCTGGTCGACCTGGCTGATCGCGAACATCACGATGAAGAGCACCATCAGCAACGTGACCATGTCGGCGTAGGTCACCAGCCAACGCTCGTGGTTCTCGTGCTCCTCGTGCTCCTCGTGACGGACGCGCCGCCCGCCGCCCTTGGCATGTCCGGACATGACGGATCAGGCCGCCTCGTCCAGCGGCTGCTGCGCAGCAGGCAGCAGGGAGGTGAGCTTCTGGGCGATGACACGGGGGTTCGAGCCGGCCTGGATCGCGGCGACACCCTCGATCACCAGTTCCATCCGCACGCACTCCAGTTCGCTGAGCCGCTTCAACCGGTTGCTGATCGGCAGGAAGATGACGTTGGCGCTCATCACGCCCCACAGGGTCGCGAGGAAGGCCGCGGCGATCATGTGACCGAGCTTCTCGGGCTCGGCCAGGTTCTCCAGCACGTGCACCAGGCCCATGACGGTGCCGATGATGCCGATCGTCGGCGCGTACGCGCCGGCGTCGCCCCAGAACTTGGCGGCCTGCTTGTCGGACTTCTTCTTCGCCATCACCTCGCCCTCGAGGATGTCGCGCACCTCGTCGGGGTCGGTGCCGTCGACGGCGAGCGTGACGCCCTTGACGAGGAACTCGTCGTCCATGTCCTTGACCATGTCCTCGAGTGCGAGGAGGCCCTCGCGTCGGGCCTTCTCGGCCAGGCTCACGACCTGGGGGACGATGTCGCCCGCGGGGGTGGCCTGGCCGCCGGTGAAGGCTCGGACGACGCCCTGCATCGCAGCCTTGACGTCGGCCATCGTGCAGCCGGCGAGAGTCGCCATCAGGGTTCCGCCGAGCACCAGGGTCATCGCGGGGGGTGCGATCAGGCTGGCCGGGTTGCCGCCCTCCATGACGTTGGCGACGACGATGAAGCCGAAGGCGAGGCCGATCCCGAGCGCGGTTGCCGGATCCTTCATGAGGGGCTCCCGCCGGTGCTGTGACGAGCGACCCCGGGAGCCGGAGGGGAGATCAGTGCCGCGTCAGGCTCGTGGCCGGCCTGGTCATGGCCCACGACGAGGAGGTTGGGACGGCGCACCGACGCGCTCGCGTCGGTGGTGCTGCGGGCCGCCTGCCAGGCCTGGGTGTCACCGGGACTCGCGGTGACGTCGACCTCCAACAGGCTCGCCAGCGCCATCACCTCGGCGCGGTGGCGACGGACGATCGCGATGACCGTCGTCATGGGTTCGGCGACCATGTACTTGGTCCCGTTCATCAACGTGATGACCGTGTCTGGCGTGCTGTCGACGCGTTCGATGAGGTCGGCGTTGAGGGCGAACACCGAACCGGACAACCGGGTCAGCGGAATCATCGGGGCACCATCCTTAGTGCGGGGAGGACAGCCATCCGTGGCCGTCGAGGTTCTGGATCGGCGGATGTCGAGAGGATCTGAGTGGTCCGAGCGCAGCGCGCGCGACGCAGGAGCGGGCGCGTAGTGCGAGGAGGTTGAGGAGCGGGTCTCGACTGAGGAACGAAGTCGCGACCCGCGTCTCGAAACCCGGTGAGGGTCTCGACAAGCTCGACCACCGGGGCGGGGTCGAGGCCCTCGCTGGCGCGAGCGCCTCGACCACCGTCAGGGTCAGCGCTTGATGTTGATCAGGTCCTCGAGGACCTGGTCGGAGGTGGTGATCACCCGGGAGCTGGCCTGGAAGCCGCGCTGCGCCAGGATGAGGTTGGTGAACTCGGCGGCCAGGTCGACGTTCGACATCTCCAGCGCGCCGCCGGTGATGGTGCCGCGACGGCCCTCGCCGGAGACGCCGAGCTGGGCGGCGCCGGAGTTGGCTGACTCGCGGAACATCGTCTCGCCGACCTTCTCCAGGCCCATGGGGTTGTTGAAGTCGGCGATGGCGACCTGCGCCATGTCGCGCTGGATGTCGTCGGAGAAGACGCCGCGCAGCACGCCGTCGCTGCCGAAGCTGAAGGAGACCAGCTCGACTCCGGCGGGGACGGCGGGGGTCAACGAGCCCGTGCCGAGGGTGATGTCGGTCGGTGCGCCGGTCGGCGCGCCGGTGGCGTCGAGCGCGTAGCCCTGGACGCGGGCGCCGGAGGTGTTCACCAACGTGCCGGTCTCGTCGAAGGTGAAGGCGCCGGCCCGGGTGTAGAGCGACTGCCCGTCGATCTGCACCATGAACATGCCGTCGCCGTTGAGCATCAGGTCGGTCGAGCGACCGGTGAGTTGGGCCGATCCCTGTGTCATGTTGGCGACCGAACCGGCGAGCTGCACGCCCAGACCGATCTGTACCGGGTTCGTGCCGCCCCGGGCGGCGTTCGAGCCGGTGGCGCCGGTGAGCATCTGGCTCAGGGTGTCGCTGAACACCGTGGTGCTCGACTTGAAGCCGACGGTGTTGGCGTTGGCGATGTTGTTGCCGGTGACGTCGAGCATGGTCTGGTTGACGCGGAGGCCGGAGATGCCGGCGAAGAGCGAACGAAGCATGGTGATGTCCTCTCGGATGGACCAGTGGTGGCCCGTGACGGGCCGGTGACGGATCGGTGGTCGGTCAGAGACCGGTGGTGGAGTCGGTGGCCGCAGGAGTCGGGCCGGTCGCAGTCGTGTCGTCGGCCTCGGTCGGCGCGCGCACCGACTGCACCGAGGCCAACGGGACCTGGTGCTCGCCCACCGAGAGCATCGGGCCGTCGACGCCGAAGGTGACGCTCTCGACCGGGCCGCTGGCGGTCTTGCCGTCGGCTGTCGTGAAGCTCACTTCGCGACCGACGAGGCCGGCCGCACCGAAGGCGAGGGTGCTGGAGAGCACGAGCGCGCTCTGCTCGGCGACCTTCTGCATCTGCTCGAGGGCGTTGAACTGCGCGGTCTGGCTCAGGAACTCACCGGTGTCGGCCGGATTGAGCGGATCCTGGTAGCGGAGCTGGGCGACCATCAGCTCCATGAACATCTGCTTGTCGTCGCTCGAGGACGTCTTCCCGGTGCCGCTGGACGTCGCGGGGGCGATGAGCGAGCCGAGTCCGCTGGCGGTCACCGACGAGGTGGCTGGCACGGGCATGGGATCTCCTCACACACTCACGTCGAGTCGCGCAGAACGCGACCCGAGTCGGTCTGCCGCCGGTTCCCCGAGCGCGGAGCCCGTGGTCGTCAGCGGCGTGCCGTCCGTGGCGGTGGGGACGACGGGCATCCGTGTCTGCCGTCCTGGGTTCCGATCCGCGGAGGTGCCGGGATCGGACATTCCGGTGGGGACGTCGGGGCGTCCGGCGTCCTCACCGGTGGAGTTCTGATCGGTCGCCGAACCCGGCTGCTGAGGAGTCGGACCCGACGGGAGCGGGGCGTTCGGCGTACTGGCGTCGCGCGCGGCGTCCCGCACCGAGATGTGCACCTCGGAGTGGTGTCGAGCCAGCAGCTGGTGCAGGTCCGCGCTGCCGTCGGCGAGGGCGGCCCGGGCCGCCTCGGTGCTGGCCGAGAGGCGCACCCGGACGGCGCTCGCCTCGCCCGGAGCGTCGACGCCGGCGCGGAGGCTGAGTGTCACCCGCACCTCGCCGAGGTTGTCGGGGTTCAGTCGCAGGGTGACGTGCCGCGTGGTCTGCTGGGCCGGGCCGCTCTCCGCCATGCGGAGCACCTCGCCGAAGACCTGGCGGGTGACGGTGGACGGGGATCCTCCGGAGGGCGACACCGGTGTCGCGATCGGCGTTGCCATCGCCACCGCCGGGCTCGCACCTGCGCCGGACGGGGCCGGGAGCGTCGCGGCGGGCTGTGCGGCGGGCTGTGCCGTGGGCGCAGCCGGTGCGCCGCTCGTCGCCTCGGCGGGGCCCTGCGAGCCCGTGGAGCTCGCCCGGGCTCCGGCGCCCGTGGGGCCAGGGGGCCGTTCGGGTGGGGAGTCGCGCGAGTCGTCGGTGCCTGCCTGGCCGTCGGTGCCTGCCTGGCCCGTCGGGCCGGGCTCGCGGGCCACGATCGGGACGCCGTCGCCGGTCTCCGCCGACACGACGTGGTCAGGCGTCCGATGGGCAGGACCGGGATCGGCGAGGAGCGCCGGGGCGGCCGCGAGTTGACCACGCCCCGGTGGGGCATCCGATCCGGGCTCCGCCGTCTCGGGCGGCTCCGGAGCTCCTGTCGCGACGCCGGCCGAGATCAGGGTCGGGCTCGGGGTCACCAGCGCTGGCAACGCGACCCACCACGGTGTGGTCTCGGCCGTCGCGGTCGCCGTCGTCGGCTCGTGGTCGACCTGGCCGTCGTCGGTCGTGGGCGGCGCGGTCGAGGCGTCGTCTCGTCCGGACACGGTGGAGGCGGTCGTGCTCGGCGCCGAGGCGACGTCGGTCCCTTCCACCGGTGACGCCGTGGTCGCGGCCGCACCGGTATCGGGCGTCGTCCCGTCAGAGGTCGCAGCGTCGAGTGCGACGTCGGTCGCATCGCCGGTCGCCTCACGGGTGCGGGGCGGGACGGGGTCGGGCGCGACCTCGACGTCGCCCGGTGCCGCTGCGGCGTCGGCGTCCACCAGCGAGGCGAGGGACGCGGGGAACCCACCCTCGACGACGGCGGCAGTGCCGCCGTCCGAGTTCGGCGGAGGCGTCAGCGTCGCGATCCCTCGAGGCGCCGCGGCGCCCATGGGCGTGGTCATCGTGCACCCACCGAGCCGCCCAGACTGCCGAGCACCGACCGCACGTAGTTCTGCGTCTCCGGATAGGGCGGCACGCCGTCGTAGCGCAGCACCGCCCCGGGGCCTGCGTTGTAGCCCGCGAGCGCGAGGTCCACCCGGCCGAACCGATCCAGCAGGTCGCGCAGCAGTCGCGCCGCCCCGTCGACGGCCTGGCTCGGGTCGAAGGGGTCCTCGACGCCGAGTCCGGCGGCGGTGCCGGGCATCAGCTGCATCAGCCCCTGGGCACCCGCGGGGCTCACGGCACCGGGTCGGTAGGAGGACTCCTGCTTGGCCACGGCCGAGAGCAGCGAGGGGTCGACGCCGTGCCGCGCGCCGGCCGTGGCGAACAGGTCGTCGTAGGGGGACGGCGGCAACGCGGTCCGGCCGGCGGCGACGCGGCCCGCGACCGCCGCGAGACCGCCTCCCGACCCCGACGGGGCGGCCTCGGGCAGCACCCGGCGGATGTAGTCGGGCTCGCCGTGACCGGACGCGGCCAGGTCGATGACCCGGATGTCGAGGCCGGTGCGTGGCGCCTCCAGGATCTTGCCGTCGCCGAGGTAGAGCGCGATGTGGTCGGCGCCGTTGTTGCGCGAGGAGTTGTCCCACGCGACGAGGTCGCCCGGTCGCGCCTCGGCCATCGACCCCACGGCGGTGCCCGCGCGGGCCTGATCGGCCGAGACGCGGGGCAGATCGATGCCGTGCCGGCCGAAGACGTACTGCATCAGTCCGGAGCAGTCCATGCCGCCGTCGCTGGGGGAGTCGCCGCCCCACACGTAGGGCATCCCGACGAACGTACGGGCCTCGGCGATCACCTGGTCGGCCAGCGGCGACGAGTCTCCGGACGTGCCCGATGTCGGTGCGCCGTCCGGGCTCGCGCCCAGCACGAGGGAGAGGGCATCGGAGAACTGGGTCGACGACGTCGAGCCTGCGCCGAGCGCGCCGGTGGTGCCGGTCGTGTCCGCGCCGACGGACGGCGTGGTGGCGCGCAGCAGCGAGAGCTGGCCCTGGATCTGGGCGATCCGCGCGGTGACGTCGGTGACGCTCATGAGGCCTCCCCGTGGGCCTGGCGGTGGTCCCGGGCGCGCCGTTGCCACAACCGTGCGCTGACGTCGTCGACCTCGAGCGCCTCGGCGCGAGTCTGCTCGGCCGCCCGCTCGGCGGCGCGGCGCTCGAGCAGTCGCTGCACGGCATCCAGGCGCGAGTGCGCGGAACGCCAGTGTGCCGCGGCGTCGAGGGCGACGACGCGCGCAGTGCCGGCCTGGTCGCGCGCCTCGCGCACCAGGTGCGAGGTGACGACGAGCTGTTGGCGAAGCGCCGCATACCCACCGGCTCCGGGGCCGGCGAAGGTCGCCGTTCCGGTGGCGAGCGAGTCGTGCGCCGCAAGCGCGTCCTCGTAGGCGGCGAGCCGTGCCTCGGCCCGCTGCTGGTCGCGCACGGCCTCCTGCAGGCCGAGCCGGGCATCGCGCTCGCGTACCTCGCGCACCCGCGCGACCGCGCGCAGGCCGGCGTCATGACGAGTGGTCGCCGCGGTGCTCACGGCGCCACCACCCCTCGGTGGTCGAGCTTGTCGAGACCGGGTGGGGTGCGGTGGTCGAGCTCGTCGAGACCGGGCATCTCGACAAGCTCGATGACCGGGGTGGGCTCGATGACCCGGGGGGGCTCGATGACCGGGGTGCTCACGGCGCCACCACCTGCTGCAGGCGCGCCCAGGTCTGATCGAGCGGGGTGGAGTCGTCCATGTCCTGGCGCAGGAAGTCGTCGATGATCGGCATCCGCGCGATGGCGGCGTCGGCGTCCGCGTCGCTCCCGGCGACGTAGGCACCGATCTCCACCAGCTCCTTGACCGAGCGGTGCGCGGCCAGCATCCGGCGCAGGCGGACGGCGTCCGCGCGCTGCTCGGAGGTGGTCACGGCGGAGGTGACCCGGCTGATCGACTCGAGCACGTCGATGCTGGGGAAGTGGCCCGCGGTCGCGAGGCGGCGGGTCAGCACGATGTGGCCGTCCAGGATCGAGCGGGCGGTGTCGCCGATCGGGTCCTGGAGGTCGTCGCCCTCCACGAGCACGGTGTAGAGGCCGGTGATCGAGCCCGCCGGAGAGGTTCCGGCGCGCTCGAGCAGGCGCGGCATCAGGGCGAAGACGCTGGGCGGGTAGCCGCGGGTGGCCGGTGGCTCGCCGGCGGAGAGGCCGATCTCGCGCTGAGCCATCGCGACACGGGTCAGACTGTCCATCATCAGCACGACGTCGTTGCCGGCGTCGCGGAACCACTCCGCGATCCGGGTCGCGACGAACGCCGCCCGCATCCGCACCACCGGTGGCTGGTCGGACGTCGCCACGATGACCACCGAGCGGGCGAGGCCCTCGGGGCCGAGGTCGTGCTCGATGAACTCGCGGACCTCGCGGCCGCGCTCGCCCACCAGTGCCAGCACAGAGACCTGGGCGTCGGTGCCCCGCGCGATCATCGAGAGCAGACTGGACTTGCCGACGCCCGAGCCCGCCATGATGCCCAGGCGCTGGCCGCGTCCGCAGGGCACGAGGGCGTCCAGGGCGCGCACCCCCAGGCCGAGGGGGGTGTCGATCCGGGGGCGGGCGAGGGCGTCGGGGGCGTCGTGCTCCACGCCGACCTGCTCCATGCCGGGCAGACTCGGGAGGGCGGGTCCGCCGTCCAACGGTCGACCGAGCCCGTCGAGCACGCGACCGCGCAGCGCGTCGCCGGCCCAGACCCGCAGCGGGCCGCCGGTCGATCGCACCGGTACGCCGACCTCGATGCCCTGCGTGGAGCCGAGCGGCAGGCAGGTGAGGCCGTGCGTGGTGCTGCTGGCGACGACCTCGGCCAGCACGGGCTCGGAGCTGTGCTGCGGCAGGAGCTCGAGCAGGTCGCCGACAGCGGCGTTGAGCCCGACGACGCGCAGGTGCAGGCCGACCAGCTCCCGCACGCGGCCGCGGGGCTGTGGCGCCACGGCGTCCAGCGCGCGGTGGCGCACGGCGTCGAGCACGCCGTTCGAGCCGATCACGTCGACGGTCATGTCAGCGCCGTCCGGACGCGGTCCAGCGCGGTGCCGATCGCGAGGTCGATCAGCTGCTCGTCGGTCTCGACGACGGCGTCGGTCAGGGCCAGCGAGTCGTCGCCGACGACACGGATGTCGCCGGGGCTCGCGGCGGTCTCGCTGAGCGCGGAGCGAATCGCCCGGTCGTCGGCCAGGGCGGGGTGGAGCCGCACCGTCGCCGTGACGCCGGAGGACACCGTCGTCAGAGCGGCTCGCACCCGCTGGAGCACGTCCGCACCGGCGCTGCCGTCGGACTCGCCATCGGCCAGCGCGCGGCCCAGGATCGCCTCGACGAGCTCGCGTGCCAGGCGCAGTGCGTGGGCGTCGAGGTCGGCGGCATAGTCGCCCACCGCCGTCTGGAGCCCCGCTGCCGCCTGACGCAGCGCGGCGAGGGCGTCGTTCAGCTCCGCCTCGCGCCGATGCTCGGCCGCGGCGACCTGGGCCTCCAGCTCGGCACGCTCGGCAGCGGCCGTCGCTGCCGCCTCACGCCGTCCCTGCGCCCAGCCGACGGCGTAACCCTGAGCCTGGGCGGCGCGCCGGGTGTTCTCGGCGAGCCCGGCGAGCACCTGCTCGGTGACGGCGTCGCCGAGCACGCCGTCGTCCTCGAAGCGGGTCCACGTGCCGTCGCGCAGCTCGGGCGTCGCGAGGGCACCGACGGTGCCGGCCTGCCCCGACGCGACCAGGTCGCCGCGCAGCACGCGGTTCCGCGCCGTCAGAGTGACGGCGAGGTCACTCGACGAAGTCAACGTCGCCTCCGCGGCGCACCATGATCTCGCCGCGCTCCTCGAGCTGGCGGATCGTGCGGATGACGGCCTGCTGGGCCTCCTCGACCTGCGTCAGACGCACCGGCCCGAGCAACTCGATGTCGTCGATGAGCGTCTCGGCGGCGCGCGAGGACAGGTTGGTGGTGACCTTGTCCCGCACGGGGGTGGCGACGCCCTTGAGCGCGAGGGCCAACGAGGAGGTCTCGACCTGGCGCAGCACCTGCTGCATCGAGCGGTCGTCGAGGTTGACGATGTCCTCGAACATGAACATCCGGCTCTTGACCTCGTCGGCGAGGGTCGAGTCGAGGGCCTCCAGGCCCTCCACGATCTGGCGCTCGGTGGCGCGGTCGGAGCAGTTGATGATGTTGACGAGGGGGTCCAGTCCGCCCACGCGCGACATGTCCTGCGGCTGCAGCATCGAGGAGAGCTTTCGCTCCAGCGTGCTCTCCACCGTGCGCACGATGTCGGGCGAGGTGCGGTCCATGACCGCGATGCGGTGGGCCACCTGCGCCTGCTGCTCCGGGGGCAGCCCCGAGAGCAGCAGCGACGCCTTGTCCGGCGTCATGTGCGCCAGCACCAGCGCGATCACCTGCGGGTGCTCGTCGACGATGAAGGAGCGCAGTTGCGCCGGGTCGGCCTGGCGCAGGAACTGGAACGGCATCTGCACGGCAGCGGCGTTGAGTCGCTCGATGATCTCCGCGGCCCGCTCGCTCCCCAGGGACTGCTCCAGCACCTGCTGGGCGAAGGCCAGGCCGCCCCGCGCGATGTGCTCGCGCGCGGTCATCATGTCGCGGAACTCGGTCATCACCGCGCTCGACTCCGATGCGCTGATGGAGTCCAGCCGGGCGATCTCGGCGGTGATCGCCTCGACCTCGTTCTCGCCCAGGTGGGAGAGCACGCTCGCGGCGCGCTGCTTGCCCAGCTGCACCAGCAGCACGGCGGCCTTGCGCGCGCCGAGACCGGTCAGCGTCGTCGTCATCCGTACGTCCTCTCCCTGATCCCGGCCACTAGTTCTTCTCGGTCAGCCAGCCGCGCAGCAGAGCTGCGACGTCCTCCGGCTGCCGTTCGATCAGGGCGTCCAGCTCTGCGCGCAGCAGGTCGTCCTCGCTGCGCTCGGCCTCCTCCAAGGCCAGCGCGGCCGGCGCCTCGATCGCCGTCGTGCGCGCGGCGTTCTCGAGCTTGAGCTGTTCCACGACGTAGGTGGTGGCCTGCTCGCGCCGCTTGGCCTTGCGGCGTCCTTGCAGGAGGGCGAGGAGGACCATGGCGAGCACCGCCAGGCCCAGACCGCCCTTGCGGTAGAGGTCGTTCTTCGCGGCGGCCTCGTCGGCGGCCCGCTGAGCGGCCAGCTCCTTCTGAGCGGTCTCCTCGGCGGTGCGGTTGAACGGCATCGCCGACACGGCCAGGTTCGCGGGGTCGATGCCGATGCCGTCGGCCAGCTGCTTGCGCACCTGGGTCGGCGAGTAGGCCTGCGTCGTCGCGGCGTCGAGCACCACGCTGACGTTGAGCTTCTCGATCTGCCCCGGTGCCGTCTCGGTGGTCTCGATGATGGAGTCGACCGGGTGGTCGGCGGTGGTGGTGTTCTGGGTGTAGGTCGCCCCGGGGTCGTTGCTGCCCAGGCCGTTCTCCATCTGCCCGTCCGGTCCGACGACGCCGCCCGCGACGCTGCCGGCACCCGTACCGGTGTAGTTCTCGGTACTGGTCGTGCTGGAGGAGGGGCGCTCGTCGGGGGTGTAGTCGACCTCCTGTCGGCTGCGCTTGTCGAAGTTCAGCACGACGTTGGTCTGCACGGTGGAGTTGCCCGGCCCCACGATCCGGTCCAGCTGCGACTGGATCTTGGCCTGCAGCTCACGCTCGATCGCGGCACGCTCGTCACCGCGCGCAGTGGCGTCCCCCTGGGCGCCGTTCGCGGTCAGGAGCGTGCCGGCGGAGTCGGTCACGGTGACGTCGTCGGGACTCAGCCCCTCGATGCTGGAGGCCACCAGATGCACGATCGCCTGCACCTGGGACGGCGAGATGGTGCTGCCGGTGCGAGTGCCGATCAACACCGACGCCGTCGTCGGCTGCTGCTCGTCGGCGAAGACGCTCTTCTCCGGCATCGCCAGGTGCACCACTGCCGCGTCGACGCCGTCGATCGCCTCGATGGTGTTGGCGAGCTCGCCCTCCATCGCCCGCTTGAAGTCGGTCTGCTCCTGGAAGTTCGAGGTCGACAGACCCTGGTCGTCGAGCAGCGAGTAGCCACCACCCCCGCTGTTGCTGGGCAGGCCATCTGCGCTCAGGTCGATCCGGGTCTTGTAGACGGCGTCGCGCGGCACGAGCACCGTCGAGCCGCCGTCGGTCAACTCGTAGGGCACGCCGCTGGCGTCGAGCTGCTCGAGGACGGCCGAGGCGTCGGCCGAGGACAGGTCGGAGAAGAGCGGCGAGTAGTTCGGCGCCGAGACCCAGCGGAACACCAGGAAGGCGCCGAGCAGCAGGGCCCCGGTGCCGACGATCGCGGTCACCTTCTGGCCGAGCGTGAAGGTCTGGAACGAGCGCTGGTAGCGGGCCGCCGCCCGGGTCATGGTCTCTTTCATCACTGTGTCTCCGGCCTCAGCCGACCTGCATCCGCATGATCTCGGTGAAGGCCTCCACGGCCTTGTTGCGTACGGCGACGGTCACCTGGGTGGCGACCTGGGCCTGGGTGGCGGCGATCGTGTAGTCGTGCAGGTTCGCCAGGTCGCCCGTCGCAGCCTGGACGGCGAGGCGGTCGGCGGTGCGCTGCACGCCGTCGAGGTTGTCCAGGCTGTCGACCATCAGCTCGCCGAAGTCCGGGCCGGCCGCGGCCTGGGTACGGGCCGGGGGCGGGGCCGGGGGGCCCGGGGGGGCGGGCGGGGGGGGGGGCGGGGG
>NZ_JAHRHK010000031.1 GCF_021246465.1 Nocardioides sp. R-C-SC26
CGACGACTGGATCGAGGACGGCGGAGCGCTCGCCGCGGGCGATGAGTCCACCGTGGCGGGCGCCGGCGACGAGCTCGTCGTCACCCGGATCGCCCTGGAGGAGCGCACCCTGGACCTGCAGCGCCTGCAGGCCGAGTACGTCAACTACAAGAAGCGGGTCGAGCGCGACCGCGAGCTGGTGCGGGAGAACTCGACGTACGCGGCGCTGGTTCCGATCGTCGACGTCCTCGACACCATCGACCGGGCGCGCGACTCCGCACGCAGCGGCGGTGGCGAGATCTCCGACGACCTGCGCACCGTGGCCGACCAGCTCGAGCGCATCGTCGCCGGTCTCGGACTGGTGAAGTTCGGCGAGCCCGGCGACGCCTTCGACCCCACCGTGCACGAGGCGCTCAGCCACCTCGGCGAGGACGCCGACGTCACCGTGGCGACCTGCAAGGTGGTCGCCAAGGCCGGCTACAAGATCGGTGATCGTGTCGTCCGCGCCGCACAGGTGCTGGTGGTCGATCCGCCGGCGTAGTCGTCCGGTTTTTTTGGGCGGGCGCGGAAAGACAGGGCCGGNGCTGCGGGGGGTTTTCTCGGCCGGCCGAGAAAACCGGACCCTGGCGGGCGAAACTTCATCGTCCAAGGTCCTGTTTCTTCGGCCGGCCGAGGAAACCGCCCCCGGCACGACAGACACCAGCACCACATCAGAGAGGAGGGGTGAGACATGGCAGAAGAGGGCTTCCGAGCCGACTGGGCGCAGAAGGACTTCTACGCCGCGCTCGGCGTGGCCAAGGATGCGTCCGCCGCGGACATCAAGAAGGCCTACCGCAAGCTGGCGCGCGAGAACCACCCCGACTCCAACCCCGGCGACACGGCCAAGCACGACCGGTTCAAGCAGGTGGCCGAGGCCTACGACGTCGTCGGGGACGCCGACAAGCGCGGCAAGTACGACGAGATGCGGCGCCTCTACGGCTCCGGCGGGTTCCGCGGCTACGGCGCGAACGCCGGGCACCCGGGCCAGGGTGGCATCAACCTCGAGGATCTCCTCGGAGATCGCGGCGGTGGCCGTGGCGGTGGCTTCGGCGACATGTTCGGCGATCTCTTCGGGGGCTTCGGCGGCGGTGGCGGCGCTCGTCGTCCGCAGGGACGGCGTGCCACCAAGGGTGCCGACCTCGAGAGCGAGGCGACCATCGGCTTCACCGACGCCATCGACGGCGTCACCATCTCGCTGCGTCTCACCTCGGACGCCGCCTGCTCGGCCTGCTCGGGCACCGGCGGCAAGCCCGGCACCAAGCCGCACGTCTGCTCGACCTGCGACGGGTCGGGCTACGTGGTGGCCGACCTCGGCGGCGCCTTCTCCATGAACGAGACCTGCCCGGCCTGCGGTGGGCGTCAGCTGGTCTACGACGAGAAGTGCCCGGTGTGCCACGGCAGCGGTCGGGGGAGTTCCTCGCGCACGATCCAGGCGCGCATCCCCGCCGGGGTCAAGGACGGCCAGCGCATCCGCCTGCGTGGCAAGGGTGCGCCGGGTGAGGGCGGCGGTCCGGCCGGCGACCTCTACGTCACCGTGCACGTCGCGGGTCACCGTGTCTTCGGGCGCAAGGGCGACAACCTGACGCTCGACGTGCCGATCTCCTTCGACGAGGCGGCGCTCGGGGCGGAGATCCGCGTCCCGACACTCGACGGCGCCTCGGTCACCCTGCGGATCCCCGCGGGTACGCCGAACGGCCGCACCTTCCGGGTGCGCGGCAAGGGCGCCCCGACCGCCGACGGCGGGCACGGCGACCTGCTCGCCACCGTGCAGGTGCAGGTGCCGGCGGTGCTCGACGATGCCGCGCGAGCCGCTGTCGAGGCCTATCGCGAGGCGACGGCGGGCAAGCCGCTGCGTGCCGGACTGTTCGAGGGGGCCTCGTGATGGGCGGCTTCGGCACGGCCCCCGAGCCCGACGCCGCGGTCTACGTCATCAGCGTCGCGGCGCAGCTCACCGGCCTGCATCCGCAGACACTGCGTACCTACGAGCGGATGGGGCTGATCACCCCGGGCCGCACCAGCGGCGGCGGACGCCGCTACTCCCACCGCGACATCGAGCTGCTCCAGGAGATCTCCGAACTCACTGCGGCCGGCATCGGCATCGAAGGTGTGCGCCGGATCCTCGATCTCGAGCACCGCGCCGCCGCCCTGGCGGCTCGCAACGAGGAGCTCCAGCGCGAGCTCGACGTCGTGCGCGAGACGCTGCGCCAGGCACTGGCCGCCCGGGCGGTCAGCCCGGCTGCGACGCCGCGCCCCGACCGGCTGCCCGTGCTGCGTACCAGCGCCGAGCAGGCCGTCGTCGTCTGGCGCCGCGGCCGCTGAGCCCGCTCGGCGGTCCAGACCGCCCGTCTGCCGTCGACGAACCGGGCGCCGGCTGCCGCTACCGTCAGCGCGAGCCGACGGACGTCGGCCTACGCCTGAGGAAAGGCCCCATCATGACCCGCTCCCGCACCCTGGCCCGCGCGACGGCGAGCGCCGGCGCGCTCGTGCTCGCACTCGCCCTCGCCGCCTGCGGCTCCGACGACTCCGACGGCGACAACGGCGAGTCGGAGGAGACCTCCTCGATCAGCAAGGCCGACTTCGTCGAGAAGGCCAACGCGATCTGCGAGGCCGGCGACGAGAAGGAGGAGGACTTCGCGGAGCCCACCACCGAGGATGAGGCGATCGATCTGGTCCGTAACGACGTCCTGCCGAACATCAGCGACCAGATCCAGCAGATCCGCGACCTCGGCTTCCCCGAGGGCGACGAGGACCTGCTCGGCGGGATCCTCGACGACGCGGACGCGATCATCGCGGAGATCGACGCCGATCCGATCGCCGCGCTGCAGCAGGAGAACCCGTTCGCCGAGGTCGGCGAGGCGATGAACGAGTACGGCATCACCGAGTGCGTCGACGCCTGATCGTCACCGTCCGAGGAGCCTCGCGGCCGGCAGGCCGCGGGCTCCGCACGCTCAGACTCGTCGCGCTCGTGGGCATGACGTCGGGCGCGTTGAGTGCCTGCGGGGCCTCGCCGGACGTGCGGCCCTTCCCCGAGCGCACGCCCAACGAGGTGTTCGTCACGGGCGTCGAGGCCCTCGCTGCGGTGGACTCGGCGCGGGTGCGCCAGACGATCGAACTCGAGGGGCTGAGCGCCAGCGCCGACATCGTCATGACCGCGGAGGGGGACTGTCGGGGGCGGATCGAGCAGGACGGCGGCGCGGCTGAGGTGCTCGGTGCCGACGGTCGCTACTGGCTGCGCGCCGACGAGGCCTACTGGACGGCCCTCCTCGCGCAGACCCCCGCGATCGACGCCGACCTCGTGGCGCCGCTGCTGCTGGACCGATGGATCAGCGACCCCGCCGGCGTGGTGGCCGGGTCGTGTCAGTTGCTGGAGACGATCGGTGACATCGAGCTCGACGTCGACGATCCGGCTGGGGACGACGCGACCATGCGCGCCGTGGAGACCCAGGCCGGCGACGCTCTGGAGATCACCGCGCCCGTCCTGAGCATGGGTTCGGTGCGGGCGGTGGTGATGGTCGCGGACCCGCACTACCTCGTCGAGCTGCAAGCCGAGATCGGACCGACGATGCGGTTCTCCGAGTTCGGTGTCGATGTCAGGGTCTCCGAGCCGCCGGCCGACCAGCGCCGGGACCTGGAGGACCTCCTCGGCGGCTGAGCCGCAGCCCCAGTCGGGCTCCGTCCATTGTCGCGACAGCAGTGACACCGCGTCACGGACACCATGTCGCGATGTGATGCCAGGCACTAACCTCAGCCCACGACGATGATGGGGTCGTCAGCTGCGAAGGAGCGCGCGTGGTCGAGTGGTTCGAGGACTGGTACTCGCACCTGAACTGGGTCGCGTTCCTGAGCATCCCGGTCTTCACCGGAGTGGTCGGGTGGTTGATCAACTGGTCGGGCCTGGTGATGCTCTTCGCCCCGATCCGCTTCCACGGGGTCTCGGTCCCCGGCATGAAGGAGCTCGCGACCCTGCTGCCCCGCAAGGTGCAGGAGGTGCCCGGCGTCCTGCAAGGTGGCATCGGCTGGCAGGGCATCGTGCCCGCCCGCGCCGCCAAGATGGGTTCGATCGCCGTCGACAAGGCGATCGCCAAGCTCGGCACGCCGGCGGAGTTCTACCAGCAGCTCGAGCCCGACCAGATCGCCGAGCACATCGTCGAGGTCTTCCGGCCCGAGGTGCCCGAACTGGTCGACCAGGTCATGCGCCAGGAGCACCCACGGCTCTGGCGTGATCTCCCGCAGCCGGTGAAGGACGCCGTCTACGCGCGCGTGCAGGAGCAGCTGCCCTCGGTCGTGGGTCGGGTCACCACCGAGATCGGCGTCCACATCGATCAGCTGCTCGATCCCAAGATCATGGTGATCGACCACTTCCAGAAGAACCCCGAGCTGGTCGTGCGGATCTTCCGCGACTTCGGCCAGAAGGAACTCGACCTCATGGTCAGGTTCGGGTTCATCTTCGGGTTCCTCCTCGGCATCCCGGTCGCGATCATCGACTCGATCGCCCACCAGGGCTGGCTGCTGCCGGTGCTCGGCATCGTCGTCGGCTGGATCACCAACGCACTGGGCATGTGGCTGATATTCGAGCCGCCGGAGCCGAGGAAGATCCTCGGGTTCAAGGCGCACGGGCTCTTCCTGCGCCGTCAGGACGAGGCGGCCGAGGTCTACGCCCAGATCATCGCCGACGACGTGATCACCCTCGAGCGCATCGGCGACTTCCTGCTCGACGGGCCACGCGGCGACCGCACCCGCCAGATGCTCGCCACCGCACTGCGACCCGCGATCGACCAGGCTGCCGGGCCCGCGCGGGCCGCACTGCGGGTCGCCATGGGCAGCGGTCGCTTCGACACGATCCGGGAGTCGGTCGCACAGGAGGCCGTGGGCCGCACCCTGACGCCGTTCAAGGATCCCGAGTTCAGCGCTCGTCAGGCAGAGAAGATCCGTGCGCTGGTCGCGATGCGCACCAAGGAGCTGCCGCCGCGCGACTTCGTGGACATGATGCGCTCGGCGATCAAGGAGGATGAGTGGATGCTGTACGCCCACGGCGCGATCATGGGCGCCGCGGGCGGCTATCTCCACCTGTTGATTTTCGGCGTGCAGGGGTCACATTGAGCACCACACCGCAGGAGCGCGGACGCCGCGACCTCGTCCCCTCCGGGGTCACCGAGTCGCTGCCGGGACTGGCGCGGGTCGCCGCCTACGCCGCCGTCCAGACGACCGGCTGGTCGCTGCGCACCAGTGCCCGCGCGGCGTTGCGGATGGGCAAGGCGATGACCAGCCAGCAGGAGGCGGTCCACCTGGCACGGGACGCCGGGCAGGCGTTCGCCGTCGTCGGCGAGCTCGCCCGCTCGGTGTCGGCCGGGGTGCCGGTGGGTGCGGCGTTGATGTCGGCCGGGGAGGCACTCGGCGGCATCGTCGACCAGCAACCCGACATCGTCGGATCCAGCCTGGGGGCGCGCGTGCCCGCTGCGCCGACCCTGCGCGAACGCGGGCAGGGCCTGCTCGAGCGCTCACGCGACGTCTGGGACACCGACCGGGGCCACCCCGCCTACGACCGGATCCTCGACGAGCTCGCCCCCGACGAGGCGCGGATCCTGCTGTTGCTGCTGAACAGCGGCCCGCAACCCAGTGTCGACGTCCGCACGGGCGGTCCGATCGGCATGGTGAACTCCCAGCTGATCGCGCCGGGCCTGAACATGATCGGTCCGCGTGCGGGGCTGAAATACGTCGACCACACGCCTGCCTACCTCAACAACCTCAATCGGTTGGGACTGCTGTGGTTCTCGCGGGAGTCGCTGCGCGATCCGATGGAGTACCAGGTGGTCGAGGCCCAGCCCGACGTCCTCGAGGCGATGCACTCGGTGAAGTTCGCCAAGGTGGTGCGCCGCAGCATCCACCTGACGCCGTTCGGCGACGACTTCTGCCGCTCCTGCCTGATCGACGAGGTGCAGGCGACCAGGGAGTTCCCGGAGCACTCGGCGCCCGAGGCCGGCGACCCCGACGAGGGCTGATCTGCCCGCGGTCGCGTGGAAGACCCCGCTCAGGGTGGTCTCGAACTGCCGCGCGAGGTCGCGCCGATCGCGTGCTCCCGGGTTCGCACGGTGGCCGTCGCGCCGCTCGAGCTGTAGATAAGGGTACCCTTACTTGAGGGGCTCGGCGTGGTGCCGGGCCTGGGAGAGCAAGGCGGATCTCATGACGATGACCCTCGAACGCCCCACCGACGTGTTGCACGACGTCGTCGACGACGCGACCCGACGCGGCTTCCTCGGAGGCGTGCTGGGCCTGGGTGCGGCTGCCCTCGTCGGCTGCTCGGACACCGGGCAGACGTCGTCGCAGAGCGCGACCGGCGAGACCCGGATCGATCACACGTACGGCTCGACCGTGGTCCCGAGCAAGCCGCAGCGCGTGGTGTCGGTCGGTGACACCGACCAGGATGCGATCCTGGCACTCGGCGTCGTGCCGGTGGGGATCCGGGACTATTTCGGCGATCAGCCCTACGCGGTGTGGCCCTGGGCCCGCGATCGGCTCGGCGACGCCGCCCCGACGGTCTTCGATGCCTCGGACGGTCTGCGGATCGAGGAGGTCGCGGCGCTGAAGCCCGATCTCATCATCGGCACCTACTCCGCCATGTCGCAGCGCGAGTACGACCTGCTGTCCCAGATCGCCCCGACGGTCGCACAGTCGGCCGACTACCCGGACTACGGGCAGCCGTGGGATGAGATCACCCTGACGATCGGCCGCGCGCTCGGCCGCGAGAGCCTCGCCCGCGACCTGGTCGCAGGCGTCCGGAGCACGTTCGCGGGCCTGCGCCGGGCCCACCCCGAGTTCGCGGGCCGCACCGCCGTCGTGGGCTCGGTCTCGGGCGCCGAGTACGTCGCGTACACCAGCACCGACTCGGCGGCGCGCTTCCTGGCCTCGCTCGGATTCGAGAACGATCCCGCGATTGACACGCTCGCGAAGGACGCCGGGGTCACCGGTGTCGTGTCGGTCAGCGGCGAGCGCCTCGACCTCTTCGACCGCGATATCGCGCTGTGGTACGAGACTCGGGACGAGGCAGCCACGTTGCTCGAGAGCAAGGTGTACACCGGCTTGGACGTGCATCGGGAGGGCCGGGACGTATTCCTCGGCTACGAGCCGCTCGGCGGTGCGCTGGCCTTCAGCACCGTGCTCAGCCTGCCCTACGCCGCGGAGAAGATCGTGCCGATGCTGGCCGAGGCGTTAGCCGACTGACGTTGGACGCCGCCCGCCCGCTGGCCGAGGCGCTGCCGTGGCCGGCGGGGGTTTCGAGACGCTCGCTGCGCTCGCTCCTCAACCACCGTGAGATATCAGTCGCCGGAGGGGACGATGGCGGTGATCACCGTGCCGTCGGAGCGTCGTGTCCCCGCGGGCGCCGGCGGCCCGCCGTCCAGGCGCGGGCCCTGGTCCGGCAGCGGGACGACGACGGGGTCTCCGGGGGTGACGGCCACCGGATCCCCCCGGACGACGAACGTCAGCGGTGTCTCGCCGTCCTCCACGGTCAGGGTCAGCGAGGAAGCCTCGACGTCGACGCGCACCCGGGTGCCGCGCAGGGTGAGGCGGAAGCTCAGGGAGTCCCAGCCGTCGGGGAGGCGCGGGTCGAGTGTCCAGGTGCCGGCGCCGAGGTCGCGGAAGCCGCCGAAACCGGCGACGAGTGCGTTCCAGACCCCGCCGGTCGAGGCGATGTGGACGCCGTCGGAGGTGTTGGCGTGCCGATCGTCGAGGTCGACGAAGAGCGCCGCGTAGAAGTAGCGCAGCGCCAGGTCGTGGTAACCGACCTCCGCGGCGATGATCGCCTGCACGACCGCCGACAGCGTCGAGTCGCCGGTGGTGATCGGGTCGTAGTACTCGAAGTCGGCGCGCTTCTGCTCGTAGGTGAACTCCTCGCCCTGCAGGAAGAGGGCCAGCACCACGTCGGCCTGCTTGAGCACCTGGAAGCGGTAGATCACCAGCGGGTGATAGTTGAGCAGGAGAGGCCGCTTCTCGACCGGTGTCCGGGTGAGGTCCCACATCTCGCGCTCGAGGAAGTGCGAGTCCTGCGGGTGGACGCCGAGGTGCTCGTCGAAGGGGATCTCCATCGCCGCCGATGCGCGCTCCCACTCGGCGACCTCGCCGTCCAGCAGGCCCACACGCACGGCCATCGCGTCGAAGGCGTCGGGCCGGTGGTCGCGCAGGAAGCGGACGGCCTGAGCGGCGCGGCGCAGATTGAAGCGCGCCATCACGTTCGTGTACAGGTTGTCGTTGACGACCGTCGTGTACTCGTCGGGGCCGGTGACACCGTGGATGTGGAACGTGCCGCCGGTGGCCTCCTCGCGCCAGAAGCCCAGATCGGCCCACAGGCGTGCGGTCTCGACGAAGATGTCGACGGCCTGGTGGTCGAGGAACTCGTAGTCGGCGGTCGCCCCGACGTACTGGCTCAGGGCATAGGAGATGTCGGCGTCGATGTGGTACTGCGCGGTGCCCGCGGCGTAGTAGGCCGACGCCTCCTCGCCGTTGATCGTCCGCCACGGGTAGAGGGCTCCGTGCTGGGCGAGCTGGCGGGCTCGTTCGCGCGCGGCGTCGAGCAGCGAGTGCCGGAATCGGAGTGCGTTGCGCGCCATCCACGGGCTGGTGTACGTCAGGAACGGCATCACGTAGATCTCGGTGTCCCAGAAGTAGTGGCCGCCGTAGCCCGATCCGGTCACCCCCTTCGCCGGGATGCCGGCGCCGTCCGCGCGCGCCGCCGCCGCGATGACGGCGAACAGGTTCCAGCGCACGGCCTGCTGGAGCGCGGGCTGCCCGCCCACCTCGACGTCGGGGCGCGCCCAGGACGCGGCCCGCCCCCCGCGCTGTTCCGCGAACTGGCGCTCCAGGCCCTCCTCGACCACGCGGTCCAGGGTGCGGAAGCAGCGGTCGAGCAGCTCGCGCGACGGCACGACGCGCGCGGTGTGGTAGCTCACGGTCTTGGTGAGCCGGATCGGCACGCCGGGCTGACCGCTGATCCGATAGATGGTCTTGACCATGTCCGGCTCGCGTTCGACCCGCTGCACCGACGGGTTCTCCGTCTGCAGGTCGTGGTCGACGCCCAGTGCGATGGTCATGCCGCTCTCGGCGCACGAGAACCGCAGCGAGGTGCGGCGCTCGGCCTGCCCCTCGTCGACGTCGTCGGCCTCGCTCTCGGCCAGCAGCACCCGCTGCTTGAAGCCGTCGGCCTTCCGAGGATCGAAGCCCTCCTCGGAGTCCTTGCCGGCACGCTTCGCGAGTTCGACGGAGGCACCTCGGTCGGCGTCCTGCCGGTTGAGCACCTGGGAGCTGATCGTGATCGGCGCGGCGTCGTCGAGCAGGGTGACCTCGAAGGTCATCACCGCCAGGTGACGCTGGGTGAAGGAGACCATCCGGGTACTGTCGACCTGCACCCGCTTGCCCGACGGCGTGCGCCACACGACGTGCCGGCGCAGCACGCCGTCGCGCAGGTCGAGACTGCGCTCGTACTCGACGAGATCGGCGGTGGAGAGCTCGAGGGGCTCGTCGTCGACGTAGAGCCGGATGATCTTGGCGTCCGGGGCGTTGACGATGGTCTGGCCGACCTTGGCGAAGCCGAACGCCTCCTCGGCGTGGTGGATCGGCCAGGTCTCGTGGAAGCCGTTGACGAACGTGCCGTTCGCGACGAAGTCGCGGCTCTCCTCGTAGTTGCCCCGCAGGCCGAGGTAGCCGTTGCCGACGCTGAACAGGGACTCGGTGGTGCCGAGGTCGCGGGAGTCGAACCGCGTCTCCACCAGGCGCCACGGGTCGACCGGGAAGCGGGTGCGGTCCAGCGGATCGGTGGGCGGGGGTGCCTCGTGGCTCGCGCCGTGGGAGTGGTGGTGCGGGTGGCCGTTGCTGACGACGGGCTCACTCATCGGGACTCAGCCTTCCCCTCGGTCGGTGCCCTGTGGGAGCGGTCCGACCAACTCGCCCAGATCGGTGACGACGACGTCGGCACCCGCGGCGAGGAGCGCGTCGGCCCCGGTGCCGCGGTCGACGCCGATCACCAGCGCGAAGTCGCCGGCCGCTCCGGCCGCCACCCCGCTCGTGGCGTCCTCCACGACAACGGCGTCGGCGTCGGCGACGCCGAGCAGCCGGGCCGCCTCCTCGTAGGTGTCCGGCGCCGGCTTCCCGGGCAGACCACGCTCCTCGGCCACCCCGCCGTGCACCACGACGGGGAAGAACTCGGTGACGCCCGCCGTCTGCAGGACCCGGGGCGCGTTGCGGGAGGAGGAGACGATCGCCATCGCGGTCCCGGCGTCGCGCAGCTGTTCCATCAGGGCCAACGACCCGGGGTAGGGGCTGACTCCGCCTTCCTCGAGCGCCTGCATGAACGCCTGGTCCTTGCGGTTGCCGAGACCGCAGACCGTCTCGGCGTCGGCACCGTCGTCGGGGCTGCCTTCCGGCAGCTCGATGCCGCGCGAGGCCAGCAGATCGCGGACGCCGTCGTAGCGCGGTTTGCCGTCGACGTGATCGAAGTAGTCCTGGTCGGTGTACGGCTCCGCGCCGTGCTCCTCCAGTACCGGTTCGAAGAGGTCGGCCCAGGCGCGCATGTGCACCTCGGCGGTCGGGGTGATCACGCCGTCGAGGTCGAAGAGGACGGCGCGGTACGCCGTCCAGTCCACCGACGGGCCGCTCGCGGCTGAAGATGACTGCTGGGCCATGCCCACCACGCTAGCGGCGTCGTGTCACACCCAGGTGGCGTGCGGGTGTCGAGCGCCCCGCAGACAAGGAGGCGGGCTCGGCGCGGGGATCAGTCGGCGTCCGGCTCGAGGTAGACCAGCACCGACCAGTCGGTACGGCTCAGGCTCACTCGCACCGCACCTCCCGGGAGCGAGGTCGCGAACGGGCCCTCCGGGCCCCGGCGGTGATGGGTGACGAAGGCCGCCAGCTCAGGCGCCACCACCGACAGGGGCGAACCCACGTGCTCGGCGCCGAGCAGGCGCGCGGCGGGGGCATTCGCACTCACGATGCGCAGTAGGGGTTCGTCGGCCAGCTCCAGAACGCCGAACGGTGCGCGGGCGACAGCCTCGATGGCGCGGATCGAGGCGTCGGCGGGACGGCTGCCGGACGCCACCACGTCCGTCCGTCCCCGGACGTGGCGTGGCCGGGCGCCCCCGGCCGTCGTCCATCCGGAGGAGCGCAGGGCGTCGCGACGGGCGGTGATGCTCGCCCGTCCCGAGAGCGCCGCCTCCTCGTGCTCGATGGTCAGGGCGCGGGTGGGGATCGACGGAGACTCCTCCGCGAGCAGGTCGCGGACGTAGGTGACGATCGCCCCGAGCGGGGCGCCCTTCTGCACATAGCCGTCCGCGCCGGCCGCCACGGCGCTGACCACGTGCTGGTCGGCACCGAACCCCGACAGGACGACGACCCGTGCGCCCAGGCACACACGGCGGATCGCGGGGAGGGCGGCGATGCCGTTCATGACGGGCATCGCCAGGTCCAGCAGGACGAGGTCGGGCTGGTGGTCGCGCACGAGGTCGACGCCGTCGCTGCCGTCGCCGGCCTCCCCGACGACGTCGAAGCCGTCGCGCATGAGCGCGAGCCGCAGCAGGTCGCGGAGATCCTCGGTGTCGTCGATGATGACGACACGCGGGGCCGGCTGCGCGGGTTGGATGGGCACGACGCTCATGGCTCGCTCTTCTCACGAGTCCGGTGACGGCGTGTGCCGCGGACCGGTGGGAGGTCGACGGCTGCGCATGGGAGCCGGGAGTGGCCACCCCCCGACGGCCGCGCCCTGTGGAGAGCGTAGGGCCGAAGAAGCTCCTGGCGTGGGGTGCGGTCGCGGTTTCGACCGAACGGATCGACGAGTAGTTCATTCGGACCACCCGCGGTGACGCCGGGGCCAGGGATCGCCCAGAATGATCGAAGTTGAGCGGAACAGACTCAACTTTGGCGACGTTGAACCGATCGAAGACCAGCACGACCCCACAGGAGAGAACCGCCATGAGCCAGTTCGGTGCCGACAAGTTCACCACGCGCAGCCGCGAGGCGATCGAATCCGCGCAGCTGCTCGCGACAACGTCCGGACACAGCCACCTCGAACCCGTCCACCTGCTCGCTGCGCTGCTGCGCGAACCTGACGGCACCGCGCGCACGCTGGTCGCCAGGGCGGGTGCCGACGCCGTGGCGCTGACCAGTGCAGCCGAGGAGGCCGTCGCCGCGCTGCCGAGCGCCACCGGCGCCACGGTGAAGCAGCCGGCCGCGTCGGCCTCGCTCACCCGCGTGCTCGCGGCGGCGCTGGACCTCGCGGCGTCGATGAAGGACGACTACGTCGCCACCGAGCACCTGCTCGTGGCGCTCGCGGGCGTGGAGTCGACCGCCCAGCGTCTCCTGCTCGACGCCGGTCTCACCGAGGCCGGGCTGCGCGACGGCGTCACCGCGGTCCGGGGCAGTCGCCGGGTGACCAGCCAGGACGCCGAGGCGACCTACGAGGCGCTGGAGAGGTTCTCCGTCGACCTGACCCGTGCGGCGGAGGAGGGTCGGCTCGACCCCGTGATCGGTCGGGACGCCGAGATCCGCCGTGTCGTGCAGGTGCTGAGCCGGCGCACCAAGAACAATCCCGTGCTCATCGGCGAACCGGGCGTCGGGAAGACCGCGGTCGTCGAGGGCCTGGCCCAGCGCGTCGTCGACGGCGACGTGCCCGACTCCCTCAAGGGACGTCGGGTGCTCTCGCTCGACCTCGCCGCCATGGTGGCTGGGGCCAAGTACCGCGGCGAGTTCGAAGAGCGGCTCAAGGCGGTGCTCGACGAGATCCGCCAGGCCGAGGGCCAGGTCATCACCTTCATCGACGAGCTGCACACCGTGGTCGGAGCGGGTGCCGGGGGAGACTCGGCGATGGACGCCGGGAACATGCTCAAGCCGATGCTGGCCCGCGGGGAACTGCACATGATCGGCGCCACCACGCTCGATGAGTACCGCGAGCGGATCGAGAAGGACCCGGCGCTCGAGCGCCGTTTCCAGCAGGTGTTCGTGGGTGAGCCGTCGGTCGAGGACACCATCCAGATCCTGCGCGGCATCCAGGAGAAGTACGAGGCGCACCACGGCGTGCGCATCACCGACGCCGCGCTCGTGGCCGCCGCCACCCTGAGCGACCGCTACATCACCGGCCGCCAACTGCCCGACAAGGCGATCGACCTGATCGACGAGGCGGCATCGCGGCTGCGGATGGAGATCGAGTCGTCTCCGGAGGAGATCGACCAGCTCCGGCGCGTCGTCGACCGCCTCAAGATGGAGGAGTTCGCCCTCGCCAAGGAGAGCGACGACGCCTCGGCGGAACGGCTCGACCGGCTGCGGGCGGACCTCGCCGATCGTGAGGAGCAGTTGCGCGCGCTCGAGGCCCGGTGGGAGCAGGAGAAATCCTCCCTGGAGGGCGAGGGAGAGCTCCGCCGCCGCCTGGACGCCGTCAAGGTGCAGGCCGACCGGCTGATGCGCGAGGGCCGGCTCGACGAGGCCAGCGAGATCCTCTACGGCAAGATCCCCGAGCTCGAGCGCGCCCTCGAGACCGCCGCGACCGCCGCGACCGAGGCGCAGACCGTCGAGCCGCTCGTCGGCGACCAGGTCGGCGCCACCCAGATCGCCGAGGTCGTGGAGGCCTGGACCGGGATCCCGACGGGACGGATGCTCGAGGGGGAGACCGCCAAGCTGCTGCGGATGGAGGACGTCATCGGCGAGCGGCTCGTCGGCCAGGCCGACGCCGTGCGCGCCGTCAGCGACGCCGTGCGGCGATCCCGGGCCGGCATCGCCGATCCCGACCGACCGACCGGGTCCTTCCTCTTCCTCGGGCCGACCGGCACCGGCAAGACCGAGCTCGCCAAGTCGCTGGCCGACTTCCTGTTCGACGACGAGCGCGCGATCGTGCGCATCGACATGAGCGAGTACGCCGAGAAGCACGCCGTCTCGCGGCTGGTCGGCGCACCTCCCGGCTACGTCGGCTACGACGAGGGCGGGCAGCTGACCGAGGCCGTGCGCCGTCGCCCGTACTCGGTGGTGCTGCTGGACGAGGTGGAGAAGGCGCACCCCGAGGTCTTCGACATCCTTCTGCAGGTGCTCGACGACGGTCGCCTCACCGATGGCCAGGGCCGCACCGTCGACTTCCGGAACACGATCCTGATCCTGACGAGCAACCTCGGTTCGCAGTACCTGGTCGACCCGACCCTGGAGCCGGAGAAGAAGCACGATGCGGTGATGGCCGTCGTGCGGGCCAGCTTCAAGCCGGAGTTCCTCAACCGGCTCGACGAGATCGTCACCTTCGAGGCGCTCGACCGAGACGCTCTGACCCACATCGTCGATCTGCAGCTGGACCTCCTGCGCCGCAGGCTCGCCGTACGCCGGATCGGCATCGAGGTCACCGAGGCCGCCAAGGCCTGGCTGGCCGACGTGGGCTACGACCCGGCGTACGGCGCCCGACCGCTTCGCCGGCCGCTCCCGCGCGGGACCCGCGGCC
>NZ_JAHRHK010000032.1:0-3512 GCF_021246465.1 Nocardioides sp. R-C-SC26
CGATTCGCGAGTGACTTGCTGCGGGGGAGGTCGACGACGAGGTCGACAGGTTCATCGACGAACGGCACCGGCCAGTGATCGACTCCCACAGCCGCAGCCTACCGAGGCTGCCCCGCAGGCGGCGCGGCGTCAGCGCACCTTGGCGCGGACCAGGTTCGCCTCGCGTCGAGCGTCCTCGAGATCGCACGGGTAGGGCAGATGTCGGCCGGGCGCCGCCCCCGCACGCACCTGAGCACCTTCTCCTCGGTCGCCGTGCCTCCGGCACGGCTCCCTCCTCGGCGGCACTCATGCACGCACCGGGACGACGCCCACCACGACAGCCCCTACCCGCGCGACCTCTTAGCCAGACGTCGTGCCTCACGCCGCGCGTCCTTGGCGGCTCGGCGGGTGCGCCAGGCGACGCCCGGCTTCCCGTCGGTGTCGCCGGCGGCGATGATCGCTCCGCCGAGCAGGGAGAGGTTCTTGGCGAACTGCAGACGGTGGGTCTTCGCTGCTGCCGGGTCGGTCTCGGCCCAGAACGCGTGACCCGCGACCGTCGTCGGCACGATCGAGACGGCCAGCACGGCAGCTCCGAGGCGCGGCGCGCGGCCGGACGCGAGCGCGAGTCCACCGACGATCTGGGCACCGGCGTTGAGGCGCACCAGCGTGCGCGTGTCCGAGGGCAGCGGGAGCCCCGCCTTCTGCGCCAGGGGCACCACCCGATCGGTCACCTGAGCGGCCTTCGGGGCGAGCGCGTCGGCGTTGCGCAACGCCGTCACCGCTCCGTAGACGAACCCGGTGGCCAGGAGCGGACGCGCGATCAGACGGCTCAGCGACATGAAGCCCACGGTAGATGCCAGGTGATGGGCCGCGGCCACACCCTAGGGTGAGGGGCATGTGCGGCCGGTACGCATCGACCCGGGAACCCGACGACCTCGTGGAGGAGTTCGACGTCCTCGAGCGCCATCTCGCGGCGCCGCTCGAGCCCGACTACAACGTCGCTCCCACCAAGCCCGTGTACGCGGTGCTCGACCGCCCGCCGCGCCGTAGCGAGGACGGCGAGGCGTCCGCGCCGGTGCGCCAGCTCCGCAGCCTGACCTGGGGCCTGGTGCCGTCGTGGGCCAAGGATCCCTCGATCGGCAGCCGCCTGATCAACGCGCGCAGCGAGACGGTGGCGGAGAAGCCGTCCTTCCGACGGGCGTTCGCCGCGCGTCGATGCATCCTGCCCGCCGACGGCTACTACGAGTGGTACGCGGCGACTCCCGCCGGCGGGAAGCAGCGCAAGCAGCCGTTCTTCATCCGCCCGCGTGACGGCGGAACGCTGGCGATGGCGGGCCTCTATGAGATCTGGCGGGATCCCGAGCGCGCGGACGACGACCCCGACCGCTTCCGGTGGACCTGCACGGTCATCACCACCGAGGCCGAGGACGAGCTGGGTCGCATCCACGACCGGATGCCGTTGATGGTCACGTCCGAGCGCCGCGACGCCTGGCTCGACCCGCGCACTCCGGTCGCCGGCCTTCTCGACCTCCTCGAACCGGCCAGCCCGGGCGTACTCGAGGCCTTCGCGGTGTCGACCGCCGTCGGCAACGTGCGCAACAACGGGCCGGACCTCGTGCGACCCCTCGCCGACGACGACGTCTGGGAGCTGGCATGAAATCCACCCCGCGATGAAGTCCGTCACTCCATGAACGCGCCGGTGACGCGCGACGTCGAAACACCCCACGGCGTCGGTCGTCTGGTCACCTCCCGTGCCCGGCGTCCGGTGGTCACGCTCCTGCTGAGTCACGGGGCAGGCAACGGGATCGACACGCGCGATCTCGAAGCGCTGGCGCAGCATCTGCCACGGCACGGGATCACCGTGGTGCGCTTCGAGCAGCCCTGGCGCGTCGCCGGCCGTCGGATCGCGACGCCGCCGGCGAGCCTGGACGCCGGGTTCGTCGCGGCAGCGGCGCAACTGCGCGGGAGCACGCCACTCGTGGTCGGTGGTCGCTCGGCCGGCGCCCGGTCGGCGACGCGGACGGCGAGCGGCCTCGGAGCACGTGGATGTCTGGCCCTGGCCTTTCCCCTGCACCCGCCCGGCAAGCCGGAGTCATCGCGGCTGCCCGAGCTGCTGGGGGCCGGAGTCGCCACCTTGGTGGTGCAGGGCGAGCGGGACGCTTTCGGTCGGCCCGAGGAGTTCCCCGACGACCTGGATCTGGCGATCGTGCCGGGCGGTGACCATGGTTTCGCCGTCCCCGCGCGGGCGGCGGTGGACCAGGAGCAGGCGCTGGAGATCCTGGTCGAGTCGGTGCTGGAGTGGATCGTCCGCGAGGTCGTGGGGGAATGACCCGTCGTCACCTGCTGTTGAACCGGTCGTGATGGCTCTTCTCGAACGCCCGGCCTCGGGCGACGACGCGCTCGTCGTCCGCGATGCCGTGACTGCCGGTCCGGCCGTAGGCTGGGCGACGATGAACGACTCTGTGAACCAGACGGCCCCGAGCGCGGGCGACGACGCGATCGATGAGCGCGCGCCGGGCGAGGTCGACGTCGCGACCGAGACCGACGCCGAGCGAGCCCTGCGCTTCGAACGCGACGCGTTGCCGCTGCTCGACCAGCTCTACTCCGCCGCGCTGCGGATGACCCGCAATCCGGCCGACGCCGAGGACCTCGTGCAGGAGACCTTCGCGAAGGCGTTCTCGGCCTTCCACCAGTTCCGTCCGGGCACCAACCTCAAGGCGTGGCTGTATCGGATCCTGACCAACACCTTCATCAACACCTACCGCAAGAAGCAGCGGCAGCCGCAGCAGTCGATGGCCGAGGACGTCGAGGACTGGCAGTTGGCACGTGCGGAGTCGCACACCTCGGGTGGCCTGAAGTCGGCCGAGACCGAGGCGTTGGAGCACCTGCCCGACAGTCAGGTCAAGCAGGCGCTGCAGCGCCTGCCCGAGGAGTTCAGGCTCGCCGTGTACCTGGCCGACGTCGAGGGATTCGCGTACAAGGAGATCGCCGAGATCATGGACACCCCGATCGGCACGGTGATGTCGCGGCTGCACCGCGGACGCCGTCAGCTGCGCGACATGCTCGCCGACTACGTCCGGGTCAACGACCTGCTGCCTGCTGGCACGGTCGACGGTGCGACGGGGGCGACCCGATGAGCCACGACCACGTGCACCCCGCGGGCGGCGGCCTGCCCGCCGACCCGTCCGCCCAGGACTGTGCCGACTATCTCGAGCGCATCGTCTACTTCATCGACAACGAGCTGGACGACGCGGACTGCGCCGATGTCCGCGTGCACCTGGACACCTGCAACCCGTGTCTGGCCCGCTACGACCTGCAGCGGACCGTGAAGTCCGTGGTCGCGCGGTCCTGCTCGGAGTCGGCCCCGGCCGACCTGCGTGAGCGGGTGCGCATCCAGATCCGCGAGGTCCAGATCCGGATCACCGAAGGCTGATCGCCGACCCTGGCGCCGCTCGGCGGCGTCACGTCACCGTCGTGAGAACGACACGAACCCCCCGGGCGGGGGGGGGGGGGGGGCGGGGTTCTCGGCGGGG
>NZ_JAHRHK010000032.1:3522-10867 GCF_021246465.1 Nocardioides sp. R-C-SC26
CCCGCCCACGAGTGAACACCCCGCCCCCCCGCGCGCGGGGGGGGCGGGGGTTCCGACGTTTCTCGAGCAGCTGAGCAGGTCAGCTGTTGGGGCGCTTGCCGTGGTTCGCGGCCTTCTTGCGGCGCGCGCGGCGCTTGCGTCCGGTCTTGCCCATGGTGACTCCTCCGTCGTGTACCGCCGCAGGATCGCGGCGAGGATCATGCGATTCTCCCAGGCCATCGGTGTCGGGCGAAATCCGGGGTGCTCGGGTCAGCGGACCAGACGGGCCAGGAAACGCTCGGCATCGACCACGACTCGGGTGATCTCGCCGGTGGCCAGGAGACGCCCCGGCTGGGCGTGGTCGTGCTCGACGTCCCGCGCTGCGATCGAGAATCGGTGCAGTCGTCCGTCGACGAAGGTCCGTGTCGCCTCGATCTCCACCAGCGCTCCGACCGGGCTCGCTGCGCTGTGCTCGACCTGCACCCGGGTGCCCACGCTCGTGGCGCCGTCGTCCAGGCTCGGGTCGAGTGCGGCGCAGGTGGCAGCCTCGCACCACGCCAGCAGGCGCGGGGTGCCGAGCACGGGCAGGCTGCCCGAGCCGACGGCGAGCGCGGTGTCGTCGTCGGTCACGGTGAACCTCAGGCGGGCGGTCGCGCCGCTGCTCATCGGGCTGCTCCTCAGATGCCGAACGTCGCGCGCGGGTACGCGGCGTCGACGTCGGTGATGACGTTGACCAGGTAGGGCACGGCGGCGGCGAAGGCGCGGTCGAGCGCCTCGCCGATCCGGCGCGGATCCGTGACGGTCTCCCCAGCCCCGCCGAGAGCGCGGACGATCTCGTCGTAGCGGGTCTCCTGAGCCAGGTCGGCGGCGACGTCGTAGCCGTAGAGCGCCTGCATCGGACCCTTCTCCAGCCCCCACGCGGAGTTGTTGCCGACGATCATCACCACGGGCAGCCGGTGACGCACCAGCGTGTCGACGTCGAGCAGGGAGAAGCCGGCGGCGCCGTCGCCGAACAGCACCACGACCTGCGACGACGGCCGCGCGATCCGCGCCGCGATCGCCGCTCCCATGCCGGCACCCAGGCAGCCGTACGGACCGGGGTCGAGCCAGCCACCGGGACGACGCGGCTCGACGAACTTGCCGGCGAAGCTGACGAAGTCCCCGCCGTCGCCGATGACGACGGCGTCGTCCGCCAGACGCGGCAGCAGCTCGCCGTAGATCCGGGCTGGATGGATGGGGTCGGACTCCGCCGTGAGAAGCGCGGCATCACGCTCGGACGTCGCACGCACGACGTCCTGGAGCTCGGCGAGCCACGCGGACCATCCGGTCGCTGCGCCGCCGCGGTCGACGGCGCTGGCGATCTCCTGCAGGACCTGGGTCAGATCGCCGCTCACGGCTCCGGCGAGCGACGCATGCGTGGAGAGCTGGCCGGGGGAGTCGGCGAGATGGACGACCCGCGCCGGCTGAGCGCCGTCCTTGCCGCCGAAGATCCCGTAGCCCAGACGGAAGTCCAGAGGCGTGCCGACCACGATCACCAGGTCGGCGCCGTTCAGGGCTGCTCCGCGTGCCTTCGTGACCAGGAGTCGATGGCCGCCGGGCACGACGCCTCGTCCCATGCCGTTGGTGATCACGGGGAGCTCGTACTGCTCGACGAAGCGCAGGGCGGCCTCCTCGGCGCGGTCGGACCAGACGTCGGTGCCCAGGATGACCACCGGCCGCTGCGCGCCGCGGAGCAGAGCACCGACGGCGGCGACCGCGTCGGAGTCGATCTCGCGCGGGACGCTGCGCGTGCCGAGGGGCGCGTGCTGCTCAGCACTGCCGAACAGCTCGTCCATCGGCACGTCGACGAACACCGGCCCTCGGTGTGCGGAGGCCGCGAGCGCGAACGCATCGTCCAGGCCGGGTGCGACCTCGGCCGCGGTGTGCAGGGTGCGCGCCTCCTTGGCGACCGGCGCGATGATCGGCGGTTGGTCGAGCTCCTGCAGGCTGCCCATGCCCCACCGGTTGGCCGGGGCCCGCCCGCCGACGACGACCATCGGCGACCCGGCGAACTGGGCCTGGGTGATAGCGCTGATGCCGTTGGTGACGCCCGGGCCCGCGGTGAGGACCGCGAGTCCGGGGGCGCGCGTCAGCTTGCCGGTCGCCTCGGCGGCGAAGGCCGCGGTCTGTTCGTGCCGGACGTCGAGGAGACGCATCGGCGGATCGGCCCGGACGGCGCCGTCGTAGAGCGGGAAGACATGAGCGCCGCTGAGGGTGAACATCGTGGTCACGCCGTGGGCTCGAGCTGCGGCGACCGACTGGACGCCGACGGGCACGGCGGTTGCCGACGGGGAGGCGTCTGAGAGGGGCGACACGGGATCGGACGGGGTCGTCATGTGACGCACGTTACTTCCACCGCGGGAGTCTCAGTGGTGGCGGCCGTTCTGGCCGTCGGACGGCGGGCCGTCCTCGAAGGACTGCAGCGCGTCGACGAGTCCGAGCATCAGATCTGCCCGCTGCGGCGGGTGGCGTCGGGAGAACGCCAGACGGAGGTAGACGGCGCGCAGCAACGACTCGACGTTGCGATCGGCGACGGCGTGCTCGGCGCTGGTGCGCCCGGAGTCGCGATGCTCCTCGGCGAGGCGGAGCAGCCATGCCTCCACGATGTCGGCGGGCACCCGGTCGCGGTGCAGGACGGTGAGCACGACGTCGGCCAAGGCATCCGGCTCGCGCGCGAGGAAGGGATGCGGCGCCGGTGCCGCGCTGCGCTCCCCGACGACGTCCAGCATCACGGTCAGTTCGGGCGCTCCCAGGTGCGGCGATGCGGCCAGCGCGGCCAACGCGCGCGCGCCGTGGACGACGGCCCGCGCGCGGCCGTGGCCCGCGATGACGTCGCGCAGGTCGCGTTCGGCGAGGAGCCATGCGGTGAGGCGGTCGCCCCAGGAGAGCACGGTGCCGCCGGCCACGAGTGGACGCGAGGTGTCACGGTCGATGCACTCGCGCAGGATCACCGCGCACGATGCCCGCCGGAAGACCTGGCTCTCGGCGCTGCCGGGCTCGTCCGACACCCGTGAGTGGCCGGCGACCATGCCGTCCCCGAGCCCGCCGAGCAGGTCGTCGTAGACGCCGCGCCGGATCCAGGTGCAGAGGATCCGACGCGCGACCCGCTCGCGTTCGGCCTCGTCCGTCGATCCCAACGACGTGGTGAGTTCGGCGGTGAGATCGCTGAGCGAGGCGTCCGGTGGTACCGAGAAGTCGGCCGCCTGGACGGCCCGCCAGTTGACCCGAGACACGTCCGGCATCCTGCCAAAGGACCCCTGCGACTCCAACCCGGGTGCTGCCGCCCGCGGGCTCGCCCGGCCACGTCGCAGAGGATCCGGACGTACAACTAGTGTCGGGGTGTGCCGAGCTTCTCCGAGGTCGTCCGCACCCATACCCGGCTGACCGGCGCCGATGTGGTGTGGCTGCAGTTGCTGCAGGCCGATTGGCAGATCATCGCAGACCTCTCCTTCGCCGATCTCGTGCTCTGGCTGCCCGACCGCGACGGGAGCGGGTTCTGGGCGGCGGCGCAGATGCGGCCGACCACCGGGCCGACCGCCTACGTCGATGACGTCGTGGGCATCTTCGCGCCGACCGATGAGCACTCGCTGCTCGGGCGAGCGTGGAGCAGTGGCCGCGTCGTGCGCGAGGGGGACCCGGAGTGGCGCGACGAGGTCCCGGTGCGCACCGAGGCGATTCCCGTCGTGCGGGCCGGCGCGGTGATCGGCGTCATTGAGCGCCAGACGAACCTGCTCGGCGTCCGCACGCCGTCACGGCTCGAGCTGACCTACCTCCAGACCGCCGGCGACCTCACCCAGATGATCGCGGCCGGTGACTTCCCCGCCACCGCTCAGCGCTCCGACCACGCAGACTCCCCGCGCGTCGGCGACGGCTTCCTTCGCGTGGACTCCGCTGGCCACGTCGTCTACGCGAGTCCGAACGCTCAGTCGGTCTACCGACGCCTCGGGCTCTCGGGCGACCTGACCGGACTCTCGCTCCCCGACCTCGTCCGTGACCTGGTTCCGGCCCGACGTCGACCCGATGAGGAGACGCTCAGCGCCGTGCTCGGGGGCCGGGCCCACCGCGACGTCGAGATCGGCGGCGACGAGGTCTCGCTGATCGTCCGATCGGTGCCGCTGCGCACAGACGGTGAGCACATCGGAGCGCTCATCCTCGTGCGGGACGTCACCGATCTGCGGCGACGCGACCGCGAGCTGGTCACCAAGGACGCGACCATCCGCGAGATCCATCACCGGGTCAAGAACAACCTGCAGACGGTCGCCGCGCTGCTACGCCTCCAAGCTCGTCGGATCGGCAGCGACGAGGCCAAGGCCGCGCTGGAGGAGGCTGTTCGGCGAGTCGGCTCGATCGCGATCGTGCACGAGACCCTGAGCCTCGCAGTGGAGGAGACGGTCGAGTTCGACGAGATCGCTGACCGGCTCGGTGGCATGGTCACCGACGTCAGCGCTCTCACGGGCCGCGTGCACGTCCGCCGGGACGGATCGTTCGGAGCCATGAGCTCGGAGGCGGCGAACGCGCTGGCGATGGTGCTGACCGAATTGATGCAGAACGCGGTCGAGCACGGGTTCTCCACCCTCGCGATCGACGATGTCGGTGCGATCACCGTGACGGTGCGCGAACTCGTGGGGCGGCTGCACGTGACGGTCTCCGACGACGGCGCCGGGCTCCCCGAGGACTTCAGCCTCGACGGCTCCACGAACCTGGGCCTGTCGATCGTGCGGACGTTGGTGGAGTCGGAACTGGGCGGTCAACTGGAGCTGACCTCGCCCGGCGTCGATCGCGGCACCCGTGCCGAGATCGACATCCCCGCGCCGTCGACGATGCCGTGAAGGACCGGTCGGCCGGGAACAGGCGCGGCGGGATCAGGCCGTGCGCACCCGCGCGCGAGCGTTGCGACGCTTGAGCGCGCGGCGCTCGTCCTCGCTGAGGCCACCCCACACACCATGGTCCTGACCGGCCTCGAGGGCCCAGGCCAGACACTGCTCGCGCACGTCACAGCGACGGCACACCTGCTTGGCCTCCTCGATCTGGAGGATCGCGGGACCGGTGTTGCCGATCGGGAAGAACAGCTCCGGGTCCTCATCGAGGCATGCGGAACGGTGACGCCAATCCATGGAGGGTGGGTTTCCTCATCTGCTCGAATGTGCAGCACCGGGAGGATCCGGCCTGCGGGCGCGCCAATATGTTCGTCTGTGAACGATTTCACGAGCGCCCGACCACTCTGACAAACAACACCCCTCGGGATCAAGGACTTCACGAGGTCTGTTGGGTCACACCAGCATCGCAGACGGCGAACCGCGCGTCACTGCCCGAAGGGGCGAGGTGCGCGCCGGCACTCGGCTCCGGCGTCGCGAGACATCGACCGTAGGCTCTGGCTCTGTGACGACGCCCGAGGAGCCCACGGACCCCGAAACGCGCCAGCGGACCGTCCCGGGGCTCGGCGCGCGTCGGCTCGGTGCCGCCGTGGTGAGCCTGCAAGGATCAGCGCTGGTCGCACTCGCCGTCGCCGAGGCCCTGCACATCAGCGGTGACCGGCTGTCGCTCGGCGCGGCGACCGCGATCTTCTTCCTCGGCTACGGGGCGCTCCTGGTCGCGGCCGGGATCGGCCTGAACGCGGGACACGGCTGGGCGCGTGGCCCGGCGCTGATGACGCAGTTCATCCAGCTCGGGCTCGCCTGGAACACCCGGGCGGAGCCGCAGTACGCCGTCCCGCTGCTCGCCATCGCGCTCATCGCGCTCGCGGCCCTCGTCTCGGCGACGCGTGCCGATCTCGAGGACGAGGACCCGGCCGGGTAGAGACCTCAGTCGGCCGACTCCAGCGACGCGCGCAACTGATCGAGGGTCCGTGCGAGCAGGCGCGACACGTGCATCTGCGAGACGCCGATCTCCTCGGCGATCTGCGACTGCGTCATGTTCTTGAAGAACCGCAGGAGCAGGATCTTCTTCTCCCGTGGTGGGAGCTGGGCCAGGAGTGGCTTGATCGACTCGCGGACCTCCACGTGCTCCAGGCCCTCGTCATCGATGCCGAGGCTGTCGAGCATGGAGGACGGCGAGTCGTCGGAATCGTCGGAGGCGTCCAGCGAGAGGGTCGAGTAGGCGTTGCTCGACTCCAGACCCTCGATGATCTCGTCCACGGTGCAACCGATCGCCTCGGCGAGCTCGGACGGCGTGGGGGAGCGGCCCAGGGACTGGGTGAGCTCACCGCTCGCGCTGGAGATCTGCATGCGGAGTTCCTGGAGACGACGCGGGACCCGGATCGCCCAGCCCTTGTCGCGGAAGTAGCGCTTGATCTCGCCGATGATGGTCGGCGTGGCGTAGGTGGAGAACTCGACGCCGCGCTCGGTGTCGAAACGGTCGATGGACTTGATGAGCCCGATCGTGCCGACCTGGACGAGATCCTCGAAGGGCTCGCCGCGGTTGCGGAATCGTCGGGCGCAGTGTTCGACGAGAGGGAGGTGCAGATGCACCAGTGCGTCGCGCGAGGTGCTGCGGGCTGCTTCGGAGTTCGACTCGTCCCGCAGCTCGACGAACAGCTCGGCGCTGCGACGACGGGTCTCTTCGAGCCGGGTCCTCTCACCCGTCGCGGGTGGGTCCGCGACGGTGTCGTCCCGGCTGGTGGCGGCGTCCATCTCAGGCGCCGGTGGATGCCGAGGTGACCATGGAGACCCGCACGGCGAACGTCCCCTCGCCGTCGAGCAGGTCCGCGGACTCGGCCAGCGCCGAAAGCACCTGCCAGGCGAAGTTGTCCAGGTCCGGCACCGGGTTGTCCTCGGTGGCGACCGTCAGGGTGAGCGTCATCGACCCCGGCGCCAACGCATAGGCGCAGTGGAGGTCGCTCTCGGGGTCGGCATAGTCGAGCACCAATGAGCTCGCCTCGCTCACCACGATGCGCAGATCCTCGATGTCGTCGATGGTGAAGTCGATCCGCGCCGCGAGGGCCGCGCTCGTCGTCCGGAGCACCGAGGCGTAGGCGCCGTCGGCGGGGAGACGCAGTTCGACGTCGGCGTGCTTGGCGGTCGACGGGACGGTGACCTCGGACATGGGCTTCCTCGGGGAGCAGGCGTGGACGAACGGGATGGGCGATGCTGTGCGACGGCCGATCACGTGGAGGTGGTCGACGCTCCGGGCGGCACGGCGTCTCACCCGAGACGATGCGACAGGGGCGGTGTCGGGACTACTCCCCAGACACCGGCCCTGGCAAACGCGAGACGGAGACGCTCAGGCCTTCTTGGTCTCCCAGAAGATGTCCGCGATCTCGTCGATCTTGGCCAGCAGCTGGTCGGCGGCCTCGGCGTCCCTCGTGCCCTTGGTGCCGGTCGCGCCGGCG
>NZ_JAHRHK010000033.1 GCF_021246465.1 Nocardioides sp. R-C-SC26
GCCGTGCCGGAGGCACGGCGACCGAGTCGAAGGTGCTCAGGTGCGTGCGGGGGCGGGGCCCGGCCGGCATCTGCCCTGTTCGCGCGGTCTCTCAGAGGTCGCGCGGATAGGGGCTGTCGTGGTGGGCGTCGTCCCGGTGCGTGCATGAGTGCCGCCGAGGAGGGAGCCGTGCCGGAGGCACGGCGACCGAGTCGAAGGTGCTCAGGTGCGTGCGGGGGCGGGGCCCGGCCGGCATCTGCCCTGTTCGCGCGATCTCTAAGATGCCGTTCGTGACCTGGGTCCTGGGTGTGCTGCTCGCCTTCGCGGTGGCAGGGTTCTGCGCGGCGTTCGTCATCGTGCGTCAACAGCAGCGCGAGCTCGAGCGCACCCGGGCACGGATCGACCAGTTGGAGTCCGACCTGACCGCCGCACTGCGCCCACGCCCGCCGTCGTCGGCGACCGAGCGGGCCGTGCGCACGCTGGTCAACACCGCCTCGAAGGTGCGCGAGGGCGGCATCGGCGCACTGCTCCAGTCCTCGATCGACGACCTCCAGCAGTGGGCGGCGACCCAGCGCTCGGAGATCGTGACCATGGCCGACCCGGACGGCCGCGTGACCCTGCTGTTCTCCGACATCGAGAACTCCACCGTGCTCAACGAGAAGCTCGGCGACGACGTCTGGGTGCGCGTCCTGGCCGCACACGACTCCCTGGTGCGCACCCGCGTCGAGCAGTTCCACGGCCAGGTCGTGAAGACCTCGGGCGACGGTTTCATGGTCGTCTTCCGAGACGCCGAGGCGGCCTGCCGCTCCGCGCTCGGCATCCAGAAGGACCTGCGCCGCACGCTCGACCCGATGCTGCGTCTGGTGACGACGGTGCGCGTGCGGATCGGCATCCACACGGGCGTCGTCGTCGCCCGCGACGGCGACTACTTCGGCCGCAACGTCGCGATGGCTGCGCGCGTCGGAGCGCTCGCCGGAGGCGGCGAGGTGTTCGCGACCGAGGCCGTCCGCGTGGCCCTGGACGACGACGCGACCGTCGAACTCGACGCACTCGAGGAGGTCGAGCTGCGCGGGCTGCCCGGTCGGCACGTCATCTACCGGGTGCGGCGCCGATGAGTCCGGCGACAGGAGCGCTGGGGCTCCAGCGCCCCTGTCCGTGCGGTGGCGCGGTCTACGACACCTGCTGCGGTCCGTTCCACCGAGGCGAGGCAGCGCCGACGCCGGAGCTGCTGATGAGGTCGCGCTACGCCGCCTACGCGCTCGGTGACGACGGCTACGTCTTCCGCACCTGGCACCCGCGCACCCGCCCCGACGACGTCGGCACCGACCCGGGCCTGACTTGGACGCGCCTCGACGTCCTCGGCGCGGGCACGGCCTCGGACCAGCCGGGCGCGCCCGACGCCGTCTCCGAGCTGGCCGACGGCGAGGAGTGGGTGGAGTTCGCCGCCCACTACCGCTTCGGCGGCGTCGACCGGGTGCTCCACGAGCGCAGCCGGTTCGCTCGTCGTGGTGGCCGATGGGTCTACGTCGCGCCGCTCACCCTCGCCTGAGCGCCGACGCCCGGGCGCGGCAGCAGCGGTCACCGACTCCGGGTTCCGCCTGGGGGCGGTGAGTGAGTGAGGCTTCTGTGCCACGTCCACCGCGCGAGCGGTGACCTGCAGAGTGTTCGCGCGCAGCGATTCCTCTGTAGCTCACCGCCGAACCGACCTGACGGCGACGAAACCTCCGTACGTCACCGTCCCATCGCGCCGCCCGCCGCCGCCCCGCGGCAGGACGGCGAGCGCGGACGTCAGGTCAGCGTGCCAGCAGCACCGAGGAACCGTGGCCGAAGAGACCCTGGTTGGCAGTGATGCCGACCCGGGCGCCCTCGACCTGTCGACCCTCGGCCTGGCCACGCAACTGCCAGGTGAGCTCGCAGACCTGCGCGAGCGCCTGAGCGGGCACGGCCTCCCCGAAGCAGGCCAGGCCACCCGAGGGGTTGACCGGGATACGCCCACCGAGGCTGGTGTCACCGGCGCGCAGCAGGCTCTCGGCCTCGCCGCGCGGGCAGAGGCCGAGGTCCTCGATCCAGTCCAGCTCGAGCGCGGTCGAGAGGTCGTAGACCTCCGCGACGTCGACGTCCTCGGGCGAGATGCCCGCCTCCTCGTAGGCGGCGTGACCGATCGACTCCTTGAAGGTGTGCTCGGGGATCCCGACGACGCCCGAGGGGTCGGTGGAGAGGTTCGGCATGTCCATCACGGTGTTGGGGAACGTCGGCGTGACGGTCGAGATCGCCTCGATCCGGACGGCGTCCTCCAGACCGTGCCGACGCGCGTACTCGACGCTGGTGACGACGACCGCGGCGGCGCCGTCGGAGGTCGCGCAGATGTCGAGCAGGTGCAGCGGGTCGGAGACGACGGCGCTGGTCAGCACGTCGTCGACGCTGACCTCCTTGCGATACCGCGCGTAGGGGTTGTTCAGACCATGGCGGGCGTTCTTGACCTTCACCTGGGCGAAGTCGGCCTGGGTGGCGCCGTACAGATCCATCCGACGTCGCGCGTAGAGCGCGAAGTAGGCGGGGTTGGTCATGCCGAGCAGGCGGAAGCGCAGCCAGTCGGGGTCGTCCCAGCGCTCACCGGCGTTGGGCGCCAAGAAGCCCTTCGGCGTGGTGTCGGCACCGACGACGAGTGCCACCTCGCTGAGCCCGGCGAGGATGCGGGCGCGGGCGGTGTCGAGAGCCTGGGCACCGGTCGCGCAGGCCGCGTACGACGTCGCGACGCGGGCGCCGTTCCAGCCGAGCGCGTTGGCGAAGGTGGAGCCGGCCACGTAGCCGGCGTAGCCGTTGCGGACGGTCTCGCCGCCGACGACGAGGTCGACGTCGGTCCATGCGATGCCGGCGTCGGCGAGGGCCGCGCGGGCCGCGTGGATGCCGTACGTCGCGAAGTTGCGGCCCCACTTGCCCCAGGGGTGCATGCCGACTCCGGCGATGGCGACGGGCGTGCTCATGCCGCGCTCCCCTCGGTCGTGCCCGCGACGGGCTTCCAGCGCCAGATCAGTCGGTCGCCGGACTCGTCGGTGTACAGCGTCTCGACGACGAGCTCGCACTCCGAGCCGACCGTGAGGTCCGCGACGCCGTAGCCCTCCGCGACCTGCCCGAGGACGACGATCCCCTCGGCCAGCTCGACGGCGGCCAGCGCGAACGGCACATAGGCCTCGCCCTCGGCGTGCGGCGGGATGAAGGGCGGCGGCGGCTGGTACTGCGCGTCGGTGTAGGACCACACCGTGCCGCGCCGCGACAGCTCGGCGTCGGCGAACTCCTCGCCGTCGCATGCGGGGTTGCGGCAGAAACCCGCCGTCTTCGGGAAGAAGGTGCAGCCGCAGCTGGTGCAGCGCGAGCCGATGAGCGCGGGCTCGGGGCCGGTGGTGAACCAGCCCTCGATCGCGGGGGACGCCGTCGTCATGATGCTCCTGGAGAACTAGAACGTGTTCTCACTCTAGCCCTGAGCGCCGCTGCTGCGTTGACCCGTCTTTACCTGAAGACGGGTCAACGCCCTGATCACGGTTGACCCGTCTCTACCTACAGACGGGTCAACGCGCGATCGGGGACGGCGTGCGCGGCGAGCCGGGCCGGGATCGTCGGCAGCGCCAGCACCTCGTGGGCCAGGCCGGCGTCCGCGACCGCGCCGGGCATCCCCCACACGACCGAGGTCTCCTCGTCCTGGACGACGACGCGCCCGCCCGCGGCGACCACCTCCCGGCAGCCGGCGAGACCGTCGTGACCCATACCGGTGAGCACGAGCGCGAGCACTCCCCCGCCGTAGACCTCGACGGCGGATCGCAGCAAGGGGTCGGCCGCGGGGCGGCAGAAGTTCTCCGGCGGCTCCTGGTCGAGTCGGGCGACGGCGAGCGCACCGCTGCGGCCCACCCGGAGGTGGAAGTCGCCCGGTGCGACGAGGATCCGGCCGGGTCGCAGGACGTCGCCGTCGGCGGCCTCGGCCACCGACAGCGGCCCGACGCGGTCGAGCCGCTCGGCGAACTGCGCGGTGAACAGCGGGGGCATGTGCTGGGCCACGAGCACCGGGAGGGGGAAGCTCGCCGGGAGTCCGGCCACCACCTGGGAGAGCGCGTCGGGCCCGCCCGTCGAGCTCGCCACCACCAGGACCTGCGGACGGCGTGCCTGCGGCGCGGCGGCGCGTACCCGCACGGGCGCGGACGACGCCACGACCCGACGCGCACCGGCGAGAGCCCGGATGCGCGGCACGAGGTCCTCCCGCACGCGCTCCATCGACGCGCCGATGTCGCCAGAGCCCGAGGGCTTGGTCACGTAGTCCGACGCGCCGCGCGAGAGAGCGGTCAGGGTCGCCGAGGCGCCCTGAGCGGTCAGCGTGCTGAACATGATCACCGGCAGGCGCGGGTGCGCGGCATGGATGCGTTCCACGGCGCCGAGGCCGTCCAGCCGCGGCATCTCCACGTCGAGCGTCACGACGTCGGGGCGCAGCTCCTCCACCTGGTCGATCGCCTCGAGGCCGTCGCACGCGGTGCCGACCACCTCCAGGTCCGGCTCCTTGCCGAGCACCGTGGAGATCAGTCGCCGCAGCACGGCGGAGTCGTCGACGACCAGGACCCGGATCGGCGCGCCCGCCGCGGCACCCGAGGACAGACCGCTCATGCGCGCACCCCACTCATGAGGTGGTGATCGGCCCGCCGTCGGCCGCCGTGAGATGTTCCCCGAGCTGTGCTCGAGCCGATGACGAGGTCGCGCCCCGGCCCGCCCGAGCATGTGTGTCGCCCGCCGTGTGCGGCCAGCAACCGGACGTCTCGCCCCGAATCTCTCAACACCTGCGACGGCGCGCCGAATGGTCGGCCGTGATCTCCGAGGCCAACTTCTCCTTCGTCGCCGACCTGCTGCGACGCGAGACGGCCATGCTGTGCGAGACCGGCAAGGAGTACCTGGTCGAGGCCCGGCTCCTCCCCCTGGCGCGAGCCGCCGGGGACGCCGACGTCGACCGGTACGTCGACCGACTCCGCACCGATGCCGCCGAGCGTGCCCGCGCCGTGGACGCCCTCACCATCAACGAGACGTCGTGGTTCCGCGACCTCGCGCCCTACCAGGCGTTCACCGAGGTGATGCTGCCGCATCTGCTCCAGACGCGTGCTCATCGCCGTCACCTCGACATCTGGTCAGCGGCGTGCTCGAGCGGCCAGGAGGCCTACAGCCTCTGCATGCTGCTCGACGAGAACCTGCCGGCGGGCTGGACGGCGACGATCCACGCCACCGACGTCTCGCCGTCGATGCTCGAGCGGGTCCAGGCGGGGCGGTACAGCCAGGTCGAGATGAACCGCGGCATGCCCGCCACCCGGCTCGTGAGCTACTTCACCCGCGTCGGCAACGAGTGGGAGGTCGCGGCCAAGCTCCGCTCGATGGTGACCACGAAGCAGGTCAACCTGGCGCTGCCGTTCCCGCCGTCGGCCACCTACGACGTGGTGTTCCTGCGCAACGTGCTCATCTACTTCGACCTCGACACCAAGCGCGACATCCTGCGACGGGTCAATGCCCGCGTGGCCCGTGACGGCTTCCTGCTGCTCGGCTCGACCGAGACGACGCTGGATCTCGACGACTCCTGGGTGCGCGAGACCGCCGGTCGCGTCGTCATCCACCGTCCGCGGCCCGACGGCCCCCACGGCACCGCCGCGGCCGCTGCTCCCCGCGCGATCACCACCCCCACGACCCTCACTGCGACAGGAGCATGACCGTGCACGCCCTGATCATCGACGACTCCCGCACCATGCGGACGATCCTGCGTCGGATCGTCACCGAGCTGGGCTACGAGGTCACCGAGGCCGGCAACGGCCAGGAGGCCCTCGACGCCCTGGAGACCGGGATCGACGTCGACCTGTGCCTCATCGACTGGAACATGCCGCTCATGGACGGCTACACCTTCGTCACCCGCGTCCGCGCCGAACCCAGATGGCGCTCGATGACGCTGATGATGGTGACCACCGAGAGCGAGCACGGACAGATCGTGCGTGCCTTGGCGGCCGGCGCCCACGAGTACGTCATCAAGCCGTTCACACCCGAGGCCATCGTGGAGAAGCTCGAGCTCCTCGGCCTCGCCGCACGGGAGGTTCCCGCATGAGCACCAGCACTGCGGAGCTGTCGATGACCCACGTCCACGCGGTGGTCGAGGAGGTCTGGACGACGTTCCTCGGCGGAGGGGATCCCCTCTACGAGATCGCACCCCCGACGGACCGGGATCCGGCGGAGCAGGGCTCGGTCTGGGACGCCGCCATCACCGTCACCGGTGCATGGCAGGCCGCCATCGTGATCTGCCTGCCCGACGGCGTCGCGGACGCCGTCACCCGCGCCATGCTGGGCTTCGCCCCCGAGGATCACCTCGCGCCCGAGGACCTGATCGACGCGCTCGGCGAGCTGGTCAACGTCATCGGCGGCAACATCAAGAGCCTGATGCCGGGCCCGAGCAAGCTGTCGCTGCCGCTGGTCGCGCGTGGGCCGATCTCGCCGTCCACCAGCCTGGTCGAGGCCTGTCGCCTGGATCTCGGCTGGGGCCCGCACTCGCTGCGGGTCGTCGTCAGCGTTCCTGCCGACCAGGACCGCGACCAGCAAGCCGAGGAGGCCTGACCGTGAAGATCCTCGTCGTCGACGACAGCCGCGTGATGCGGCAGATCGTCATCCGCACCCTGCGTCAGTCCGGCCACGGCGGCCACGACATCGTCGAGGCCGAGAACGGCCGCGAGGCCCTGGAGGTCGTGCAGGCGCAGAGCCCCGGCCTGGTGCTCTCGGACTGGAACATGCCCGAGATGACGGGCATCGACCTGCTCGAAGCTCTCCGGGCGCAGGGCAACACCACGCCGTTCGGATTCGTCACCTCCGAGGGTTCGGACGACATGCGTGCCCGCGCGACCGGCGCCGGCGCGCTCTTCCTCATCGCCAAGCCGTTCACACCGGAGGCCTTCGACGAGGCGCTCGCTCCGGTCCTGGTCGGCTGAGCGACCCGAGACGTCTCGGGTCGCTCGCACAGAGATCTCGCAGGAGAACGACCATGGCCACCGACACCACCGCACCCTCGCACCTGCCCGCTCCCAAGGAGGTGCGCGACCTGCTCGGCGACCTCCTCGACAAGGAGGTCGCCCTGCGGCCGGGCCCGCCCTTCGGCGTCAGCCCGTTCTACCCCGCGAGCATCGCCAGCTACGTCGACGACTCACTCGTCGTGCGCGCCGTCGTCGCCATGGACCTGCCGCTGTCGGCCTACGCCGGCGCGGCACTCGCGCTGGTACCCAAGACCGGGGCGGACGCCGCGATCGAGCAGGGCCTGATCGACGGCTCCCTGGCCGAGAGCCTGCGCGAGGTCTTCAACATCGTCGCCTCGCTCTTCAACGGCCCCAGCTCCGCCCACCTGCGGCTCTACTCCGCCGCGACGTCGGGAGAGCCCCTCTCGGCCGACCTGCGCGCCCGAACCCAGATCCTGGGCCGGCGCGACGACCTGGTCGTCGACGTCGCCGGCTACGGCACCGGCCGCCTGGCCATCGTGCTCTGCTGAAGGTGGTGGAGGCGCCCGAGCGCCAGCCACCCCCCGGCGGTCGAGGAGCGAACGCAGCGAGCGTCGCGAAACCCTCAACTCCCCCGTCGGATGACCGAACACCTAGCCGAGCGAATGGATTGCTCGCCCCTGCCGACGGACCGGCACCGCACTCGTGACCTCACGGGAGGCAGTTGTGTCCGTTCCGGCCTACGCCGCTGGCGACGCCGTCTCGTCGGTGCTCGGCTTCGCCCTCGACGGCCTGGCGATGCGACAGCGCACCATCGCCGACAACCTCGCGAACGTCGACACCCCCGACTTCCGCGCGTCGAGCGTCGACTTCGAGAGCGCCCTGCAGTCCGCCATCTCGCGCGGCAACGGCGAGGAGTCCCGCACGATCGCCGACATCGCCCGCTCCACGCCGGCCAGCATCGCCAACGACACCCCGGTGGGACCGGACGGCAACAACGTCGACCTGCGCAAGGAGACGCTCGCTGCGGTGCAGTCCCAGTTCCAGTACCAGATGGTCGCGCGGGCGGTCACCGACCGCTTCGAGCTGATCAAGACGGCGGCGGGTGCGTTCTGATGGGCGCCTACGACAGCCTGAACATCGCCTCGTCGGGCCTGGGCATGCACCAGACCTGGCTGGACGCGCTGGCCTCCAACATCGCCAACGTCAACACCGTGCGCAGCATGGACCAGACGGCGTTCCAGGCCCAGATGGTCATCGCGCAGGCCGAGCCCGGCGGCGGTGTCGACGTCGCCGGTATCGCGCTCAGCGACCCGGAGGGTGTCGTCGTGCACGACCCGAACCACCCCCTGGCCGACGCCGAGGGCTACGTGCGCAAGCCGTCGGTGGACGCCGGCTCGCAGATGACGCAGCTGATCATCGCCCAGCGCGGCTTCCAGGCCTCGGCGCAGGTGACCAAGTACGCCCAGGACGCCTACTCGACCGCGATCGGCATCGGGGGCGGGCGATGAGTGCGAGGAGCCCCCGCGGAGCTAGCCCGAGGACCGTGTGCTGGCGGAGCGAGGCACCGCAGTGCTCGTCGAAGGGAGAGCACCGATGAGCATGTCGGGAATCGAGGGTCTCGGCGCGGTCGCCGGTTTCACCCCGCTCGCGCCCACGACGGTCTCCGGGCCGGCGGGGGGCCCCACCCCAGCCCCCGGCGGCC
>NZ_JAHRHK010000034.1 GCF_021246465.1 Nocardioides sp. R-C-SC26
AAACGTGGTGCCCTGGCCCTGGCCCGCCAGCCCCGCGACGGCCCCCGCGGAGACGGCGCCCGTCGCGGCGAGCGACGTCGCGATCACGTGGCGGCGGCTCAGAGGCATGTACGGCCTTCCCACTCCCGAGATATCGGCTCCCGCCGGGAGCCGCTGACCTCACGAGGTTACTGCGGTCCCAGGACGTTGCGGCCTCGCACGTGCCGTCCCGCGAGCCGACGACGTCGGGGAACGCGAGGTTTCTCATACTCCTGACGGCTGATGGGCCGAGGTGAATGACTGCTAACTTCCGAGGCATGCGCTCCAGCAAGGACTTCTTCCGCCCGCTCGCCGTCGGCGCCCCCGAGCCGGTCCGCGAGATCCCGGCCCGCCCCAGCCGCGCGATCCACTTCTTCGACCCGAGCAACGCGAAGATGGCGGCGAAGATCCCCGCCATGGTGGGCACCGTCGACGTGCTGCTCGGCAACCTCGAGGACGCCGTCAAGGCCGACAACAAGGTCGCCGCCCGCGAGGGCCTGGTGACCATCGCCCAGGAGACGGCCAACCTCGGAGGGCAGAGCGGCCCGACACAGCTCTGGACGCGGATCAACGCACTCGACAGCCCGTGGGTGCTCGACGACCTCACGACGCTGGTGCCCGCGATCGGCGAGAAGCTCGACGTGATCATGGTGCCGAAGGTGCAGGGCGCCGAGGACATCCACTACATCGACCGGATCCTGGCCCAGCTCGAGGCGAAGGCCGGCATCACCAAGCCGATCCTGGTGCACGCGATCCTCGAGACGGCCCGCGGCGTGGCCAATATCGAGGAGATCTGCGGTGCGAGTCCGCGGATGCAGGGGCTCTCGCTCGGCCCCGCCGACCTCGCGGCCGACCGCCGGATGAAGACCACCCGCGTCGGCGGCGGCCACCCCGGCTACCTGGTGCGGCAGGACCCAGCGTCCTCCGCAGAGGACGACATCCTCGCGGCGCGCACGACCTACCAGCAGGACCTGTGGCACTACACGATCGCGCGGATGGTCGACGCCTGCGCGATGCACGGCATCTATCCCTACTACGGCCCGTTCGGCGACATCGCCGACGTCGTGGCCTGCGAGGACCAGTTCCGCAACGCGTTCCTGCTCGGCTGTGTCGGAACCTGGAGCCTGCACCCCAAGCAGATCGCGATCGCCAACCGCGTCTTCAGCCCGAGCGTGGCCGACATCAAGCACGCCCGCCGCGTGGTCGCCGCGATGGGCGACGGCACGGGTGCGGTGATGCTCGACGGCAAGATGGAGGACGACGCCTCCCTCAAGCAGTGCCTGGTGATGGTCGAGCTGGCCGAGAAGCTGGCCGCGATCGACCCCGAGCTCAAGGCCGCCTACGACGCGATCTCCCTGGAGGACTGATCACCGTGACCGCACCTGAATTCACGCCGCTCCGCTCGGTGCTCTACATGCCGAGCTCGAACGCCAAGGCATTGGAGAAGGCCAAGACCCTCCCGGTCGACGGCATCATCTTCGACCTCGAGGACGCTGTGGCGCCCGACGCCAAGCCCGAGGCGCGCGCCGCGGCCGCGGCCGCCGTCGCCTCCGGCGAGTACGGACGCCGCACCCTGACCATCCGGGTCAACGGCATCGGCACGCAGTGGCACGACGACGACATCATCGCCGCGTCGCAGGCCGGCCCGCACGCGATCGTCGTCCCCAAGGTGAACAGCGCCGAGGAGGTGCGCCAGTTGGTCGCCGCGATGGAGACCGCCGGTGCGCCCGCGCACACCAGGCTCTGGGCGATGGTCGAGACCCCGATCGCGATCCTGAGCGCGCTGGAGATCGCCCAGGCCAGCGACCGTCTCGGCGCGTTCGTGCTCGGCACCAACGACCTGGTCAAGGAGCTCTACTGCGAGCACGTGCCCGGTCGCGCTCCGGTGCTGCCGAGCCTGCACACGGCGCTCCTCGCCGGACGCGCTGCGGGCATCGCCGTCATCGATGGCGTCTACAACGACGTGAAGAACCTCGACGGCTTCCTCGCCGAGTGCGAGCAGGGGCGCCAGATGGGCTTCGACGGCAAGACGCTGATCCACCCCGGCCAGGTCGAGGGTGCCAACGAGGCGTTCGCCCCCTCGGAGCAGGCGATCGAGGATGCACGCGGCATCCTGGCCGCCTGGGAGGAAGGCAAGGACCGTGGCGTCGTGACCTACAACGGGCGCATGGTGGAGAACCTGCATGTCGAGTCGGCCACCCGCACGCTCTCGATCGCCGAGGCGATCGCCGCTCTCCAGGCCTGACCGGTCGGCCGGAACTCTCGATGCGCGCCGTCCTCCAGAGGGTGTCGGAGGCGTCGGTGGTCGTCGAGGGCGAGACCGTCGGCGCGCTCGACGACCCAGGGCTCCTGGTCTACCTGGGCATCACCCACGACGACGGCGACGACGACGTCGCGTGGATGGCGCGCAAGATCTGGGAGACGCGCATCCTGCGTGAGGAGCGCTCGGCCTCCGACGTCGACGCACCTGTGCTGCTGGTCAGCCAGTTCACGCTGTACGGCGACGTCCGCAAGGGCCGCCGTCCGAGCTGGTCGACGGCGGCGCCCGGCGCGATCTCCGAGCCGCTCTACGAGGCGGTCGCTGCGGAGCTGCGCCGCCTGGGCGCCCTCGTGGCGTGCGGAGTCTTCGGTGCCGACATGACCGTGCACTCGGTCAACGACGGGCCGGTCACGCTCCTCCTGGAGTCGCCGTCTCGAGGCGGGCCTGAGGGATAGCAAACGGGTTCTGGTCGCTAAAACTGGCCGATCGCGTACCTGACGCCGACGAAAACCCGTTTGCTATCCATCCCAGACCTCCCGGACGGCGTCCGCGACGAGGGCGGCCTGGGCGTAGCCCGCCCGAGCCGAGCCCGGACGGGCCGCGGGGTCGAGCACGTTGGGTCCGATCGCGGCGCGGGCCGCGTCGTCGGGGGTGATGACCACGTGCGGGATGCCGAGATCCCTCAGTTGCGCCCCCGCACTGCGCACCGGCCCGATGGAGCGGTCCAGCGGCGAGAGCACCACGGCGACGTCGCAGCCGGCGGCCAGATCGGCGTTGCCGCCCGAGCGGACACCTCCGTCGACGAAGACCCGGACGGCGCCGCCGGTGCGGATCGGGATCGGCGGGTAGACGCACGGCACCGCGCAACTGGCGTTGACGGCGTCCTCCAGCGAGACGTCGGCGTGGGTGCCGTGCGGTCCGAACACGGCCAGCTTGCCGGTCTCGACGTCGACCCCGGTGACGCGCAGGTCGCGGTCGCCGAACTCGAGGCCGCCGATGCGGAGCGCGACCTGGGAGTAGCGCTCCTCCACGCTCGGCACCGTGCCGGCCCGCGCGGCGGCGACGGCACGGCGTCCGAGCAGGCGGCCGAAGCGCTCGATGTCGCCGCGTGCCCGCAGGAGGCACCACGCGAACTGCACCGCGACTCCCCGCCCGATCGCGGCGAGCGGGGCGGCGCCGTCGACCCCCGGGGTGCCGGGCGCCGCCTGCTGTCGCGCGTAGAGCTCTCCGATCGCCAGACCCCCGGTGATCTGGGCACCGACGATCGAGCCGGCCGAGGTGCCGATCACCCGGTCGGCTGCCGTGAGATCGATGCCCGCGTCCGCCAGTCCGGCGAGCAGACCCGTCTCCCAGGCGATGCCGGTGATGCCGCCGCCGCCGAGGACCAGTGCTCGTGTCATGACAGCAACCCAACCATCTGGCCATCCGGGCCGGTCAGCGCGGCGGCGACACCGCCGCCCCCGGCGGCGGGGAGTAGCGGCGCACCGCCGTCGCCTTGACGGCGAGCCACACCGGCGCGCCGTCGGCGATCTCGAGCTCGGCGACCGCCTCGGGGGTCAGGTCGGCCAGCAGGTCCAGGCCCTCGTCGGTCGCGACGGCGATCCGCAAGGCGGATCCGTGTCGGGTCACCGTCGAGACGACGCCGTGCCAGCGCAGCCGCGGCGAATCGGTCGGTTCGGCGAGAGCGACGGTGACGACCGACGGCGAGAAGGCGACGAACCGGGTCGGCGTCTCCTGCACGACGTTCAACCCCGCGAGCCGGGCCACGTGCTCGGTCAACGGTTGCGCCGAGACCTCGGCGGTCGTGCCGTACTGGGCGATCACGCCCCGGTCGAGCACGAGCACCCGGTCGGCGAGGGTGGCGGCGTCGAGGGCGTCGTGGGTGACGAGCAGCGTGACGCCGGAGAAGTCGCGCAAGTGCTGCGCCAACACCCGGCGCAGCCCGAGTGCCACCCCGACGTCCAGGCCGGCGAAGGGCTCGTCGAGCAGCAGCACCTCCGGCTCGACGGCGAGCGCGCGGGCCAACGCGACCCGTTGCGCCTGCCCGCCGGAGAGCTCGTGCGGACGCCGGTGCGCGAGGTCGCCGATCTCGAAGCGGTCCAGCCATCGAGCCGCCAGTCGGCGGGCGGCAGCTCGCGACGCGCCACGACGGCGCGGGCCGAACGCGACGTTCTCCAGGGCACTCAGGTGCGGGAACAGCAGCTGACCCTGGAAGGCCAGCCCGATCCGACGGTCGCGCACCCGAAGCGCGCGGGTGGTGCGGGCGGCGCCGTCCCAGCGCTGATCACCGACCCTGATGTCGCCGACCGGTCCGTGGAGGCCGGCGACGGCGTGCAGCAGCGTGGACTTGCCCGCGCCGTTCGGGCCGAGCACGGCGACCACCTCACCCGGCTGCGCGCTGAACGCCGCGCGCACGCGCCCCGGCACGGTGACGTCGACGTCGAGCGGTCCGCCTGCCATCACGGCACCCTCAGCCAGCGGTCGCGCAACCCGGCCAGCACGAGCACCGAGGCGAGCAGCAGCACCATGCTGATGGTGCGCGCGACCTCGACGTCACCCTGGAGCTCGCTGTAGATCAGCGACGGCAGCGTCTGGGTGGTGCCCGGGTAGTTCCCGGCGAAGGTGATCGTCGCGCCGAACTCTCCCAACGATCGCGCCCAGGCCAGTGCGCAACCGGCGATCAGGCCCGGGAGGGCGAGCGGCAGGGTGACACGGCGGAACGTGGTCCATCGGCCGGCGCCGAGCGTGGCGGCGACGTCGTCCCACCGGGCACCGTTCGAGCGCAGCACGCCCTCGACAGCCAGCACGTAGAAGGGCAGCGCCACGAAGGTGTGCGCGATGATCACCGCCGCCGTCGTGTACGGGATGCGGTAGCCGAACGACTCGTCGAGCCAGGAGCCGATCAGGCCCGTGCGGCCGAGCGCTGCGACGAGCGCGACTCCGGCCACGACCGGGGGAAGCACCAACGGCACCACCACGAGCGCTCGCACCAGCGCACGGCCCGGGAACACCACGCGCGCCAGCACCCAGGAGAGAGGCGTGCCGATGAGGACGCACAGTCCGACCGTGGCCAGCGAGGTGATCGCACTCAACGCGAGCGCGTCACGCACGGCCTCCGTGCGCAGCCTGTCCCAGAAGTCCTCCCAGGGCGTGCCTGCCACCAGTGCCACGAGGGGCACGACGAGGAACGCCACCGCGAGGACGGCGGGCAGGACGAGCACGAGGGGCGGACCGCCCAGGCGCGGGCGCGTGGGCAGTCGGCCACCGCTGCGTCGGCGAACCGCTGCGCGGCGCGAGGCCGTGGCCCGCTCCCGTTCCTGGACGCCGTCCCCGTGGCTCACGGCGCCCCGAAGCCGGCGTCCGCCAGCACCCGCCGGCCCTCGTCGGAGAGCACGAGCTCGATGAACTCCGCGGCCAGGTCGTCGTCGCCGGTCTGCTCGAGGACGCCGATCGGGTACTCCAACAGCTGGGTCTCGGCTCCCGGGATCTCGATCGACACGACGTCGGCCCCGGCCGCCGTCGCGTCGGTGACGTAGACCAGCCCGGCGTCGGCCTCGCCGGAGGCGACCTTGGCGAGCACCGCCTTGACGTCGACCTCGAGGCTGGCCGGGTCGGCGGTGATGCCGCCGTCGGCGATCAGGGCCGCTCCGACGACGCCACAGGGGGCGGTCTCCACACAGAGAACGTAGTCCACCCCGGGCTTGTCGAGATCGGCGAAGGAGCTGATGCCGGCCGGGTTGTCGGCCGGCACGACGAGGGTCATCACATTGGTCGCGAACGTCTGCGGGTCGCCGTCGATCGCGCCGCCCGCGACGGCGTCGTCCATCGTGCGCAGATCGGCAGTGGCCAGTACGTCGGCCGGGGCGCCCTCGACCGCCTGGGCGGCCAACGTGGCCGAGGAATCGAAGGCGAAGGTGACATCGACGCCGTCGTGGGTCTTCTCGAACTCCTCACCCAGCGCGGTGAACGTCTCGGTGAGCGAGGCAGCAGCCAGCACGGTGAGCTCCTTCTCACCGGCCTCGGCGCCGGCGCCCTCCTCGCTGCTGCACGCAGCGAGCGAGCTGGCGAGCGCGAGGGAGGCAGCGAGGGGAATGAGCAGACGACGACGCATGGCGGGATCCGATCTGGATGTGGGTTTAAACCTAGGTATGTCCTAGGTATCCGGAGAGCCTGCCAGATCGGATGGGTCGCCCCCTCGTGCTAGCCAGATTCGACGCCTCGACCCGCCTCGACGATGACCGTCGTCGCCTTGACCACCGCGGTCGCCCGGACGCCGGGCGCCAGGCCCAACTCGTCGGCCGCCTCACGACTCATCAGCGAGACGACGCGGAAGTCGCCGCAGGCCAGCTCCACTTGGGCCATCACGCCGTCCTTCTCCACCGCGACGACGACGCCCGCGAGTCGGTTGCGCGCGCTCGACCCGGCTCCGGCCGGGCGATGCGCGAGCACGTCGGCCAGCCGGTCGGCGCGCAGGACCCGCTTGCCACCTTGGCGCTCGAACTCCACCCGCCCCTCGGCCTCCCAGCGCCGCAGGGTGTCGACCGACACCCCGACGGCGGTCGCCACTTCACCGATCCGCAGCCACTCCGCCATGACGGCGAGGCTAGTGCCGCGGGCACTGGTCGTACGCCGGGCCATCGTCTCCGAGCGCGCTCCCTTAAGAGTTCACGAAGAACCTGTCCGGACCGGTGCCCGACTCCAGTGCCGATCCTCCGGCGCGGCGCTACTGTTCTGGCGACCACACCAGGCAAGACGGAGGAACCCCGATGGGACTCATTCAGGCTGCGATCGGCGCACTCGGCGGCACTCTGGCCGATCAGTGGAAGGACTTCTACACGGTGCCGAACGGCCTGGCGCCGACGGCAGCGGTCTTCTCCGCCGCAGCGCAGGGCGAGAACGCCGGGCGGGGCTCGAACACCCGCGGCTCCGACGGCGTCATCACCAACGGCAGCAAGATCGTCGTGCCCGAGGGGTACGGCCTGGTGCTCATGCAGGACGGCGCCATCACCGGCTTCGCGGCCGAGCCCGGCGCGTACGAGTGGAACTCCGACGCCCAGGACTCCCAGTCCATCTTCGACGGCGACGGCATCGTCAGCCCGCTCATCAAGACGTCGTGGGAGCGCTTCAAGTTCGGCGGTCGGCCGAGCAGCCAGCAGCGCGCCTACTTCGTCACGCTCAAGGAGCTGCCGAACAACCGCTTCGGTACGCAGTCGGAGATCTACTGGGACGACGCGTACATGAACGCCCAGGTCGGTGCGATCACGCGCGGCACCTACACGATGAAGATCATCGACCCGATCCTCTTCATCCGGTCCTTCGTGCCCGCGACCTACCTCGAGCCGGGCAAGGTCTTCGACTTCACCGACATCGACAACGACGCCGCCTCGCAGCTGTTCAACGAGGTCGTCGGCTCGCTCGCGCCGGCGTTCTCGATGTACACCAACGACCCCACCAAGGGGAACCGGATCACCAAGATCCAGCAGGACTCCATCGGCTTCGCCCACAGCCTCTCGGCCGCCGTCGAGCAGAACTACCAGTGGAGCTCGGGTCGTGGCCTGCAGATCATCTCGACCGCGATCATCTCCATCGAGTACGACGAGAGCACCCGCGAGCTGCTGCGCAACGTGCAGCGCGCCGACGCCCTCTCGGGCGCCCGCGGCAACTCCAACCTCCAGGCCTCGGTGGCGGCGGGTTTCGAGTCCGCCGGCGAGAACGCCGGCCCGGGTGGTCTGATCGGCATGGGCATGGCGGCAGGAGGCGCCGGAATCGGCGGTCTTCAGCAGCCGGTGCCCGGCGTGGGTGCCCAGTCGACGCCGGCCGCGCCCGCGGCCCCGGCGGCGCCCGCTGCGGCACCTGCCGCCGGCGACCCCCAGGGCCAGCTC
>NZ_JAHRHK010000035.1 GCF_021246465.1 Nocardioides sp. R-C-SC26
CGCCCGCTCGTTCCCCGCGGGCCCCTCAACCACCGGGTGGACCGCCCGCTCGTCCCTCGCGGGCTCCTCAACCACCGACCACGGCCCGCGGCCCCTCACAGCGTCTGGCTCCAGATCGGGTCGCCGATCGGGGCGGGCGGCACCCGAGTGGTTCCGGCGACGCCGGGGGCCGTCGCGCGGCCGATCACGGGGCGCGACGCGACCTGGCTGGCGGCCTTGGACGCCCAGACGATGTACTCCACCAGCTGCTCGGGGTTGTCGGCACGCAGCAGCGGCACCTCCTCGTTGCCGATGAAGCGTCGCAGCGCGTTCATGTCGGCGTCACGGCCCACTCCCAGCGCCAGCCGGACGGCGGCGGCGCCCCAGCGCTGCTCCAGGAGCGCGTGCAGGCCCTCGGCGAAGGTGACGCCGCTGCTCTGGGTGGGCCGACCGTCCGAGACCAGCACGAGGGCCGGCGGGTAGGCGGTTCGGCCGCCCTCGACGTCGAGCTCGGCCATCGCCTCTGCCAGCGTCGTGAGCGCACTGCCGAGCTCGGTGAAACCCTGCGGCACCGCCTCGACGCCGTCCCAGCGCAGCTGCTCGATCGGGGTCGGCTGCTCGATGATCCAGCGCGGCTCGTCGGCGAAGCCGAGCACACGCACGAGCAGCTCGGCGTGCGGATTGGCGCGCGCCTCGTCGCGCAGTGAGGGCAGCGCCTCGGCGATCGCGTTGTTGAGCGCCTGGATCCGGCCACCGCGCAGCATCGACCCCGACAGGTCGAGCACGAACACGAAGTGGAGGGGCGTGCGCGCGACGGCACCGCCCAGACGGTCCGAGGCCACCTGCTGGGTGGCGGGAAGATCGGTCATCGGGTCTCCGGCGGTCGGGCCGGACCGCGTCCGGCGATACTGAACCCATGGTCCTCCCCCAGGGCACCCACGTCGACCTCGGTCCGTTGGGTGCGGCGACGGTGACGTCGCTGCTGGGCGAGGGCGGCCAGGGTTACGTCTTCGAGGTCGCTCGCACGCACGGGAGCACGCTCGCGCTCAAGTGGTACAAGCCGACCAGCGCCTCGTCCGAGCAGTACCGCGAGATGCAGACGCTGGTGGAGTTCGGGTCCCCGCACGACCGGTTCCTGTGGCCGCTCAGCATGGCCAAGGTCCCCGGCCACCCCGGGTTCGGCTACGTCATGCACGTCCGCGACCCTCGCTACCTCGAGCTGAGCTATCTGCTGTCCAACGTCGACCGCGACGGGCGCCCGCTCAACGTCAGCTTCGCCGCCACGATCAACCTGTGCCGCCAGGTGGCCTTCAGCTTCCTGCGCCTGCATGCGCGCGGCCTGTGCTACCGCGACATCTCCTTCGGCAACGTGTTCTTCGAGCCCGCCACCGGCGACGTGCTGATCTGCGACAACGACAACGTGGGTGTCGACGACGGCACCGGTCGCGTGCTCGGCACGCCGTACTTCATGGCGCCCGAAGTGGTCGCCGACACCACCTACGCGACGTTGCCCTCGACCGCCACCGACCGGCACTCGCTCGCCGTCCTGCTGTTCTATGCGCTGTTCCTGGGCCACCCCCTCGAAGGCGCGAGGACGGCGTCGGGGTTGCGCGATGGAGCCTGGCTCCAGCACCACTTCGGTCGCGGTGCGCTCTTCTGCCAGCACCCGGACGACTCCGGCAACCGGCCCCCCTCGATCGTGCAGCAGTACTGGGACCTCTACCCGGCGTTCCTGCGCGAACTGTTCACCCAGGCGTTCGTCGCGGGTCTGTGGGAGCCGGCGCGGCGCGTGACCGAGGGCCAGTGGATCAAGGCAATGGACCGCCTCGGCGACGCCATGACGACCTGCCCGCACTGCCCGGTCACCAACTTCTGGGATCCCGCCGAGCCCGACACCCTCTGCCGAGCGTGCGGCGGGCCGCTCGCCCCGGCCTTCGTGCTCCGGGTCGGACGACGCACCGTCGCGGTCTCCCCCCTCGCAGTCCTGCGCACCGACCACCTCGACAGCGGGGTCGACGCTCCGGTCGCCGTCGGTCGCGTGCGAGCACACCCGCACGACCCGGCCCGCTGGGGGCTGCTGAACGTCTCGGCCGAGCCGTGGACGATCACCTACCCCGACGGCCGCGAGTTCCGCATCGACCCGGAGCTGACGACCGAGCTGGTCGACGGCGCGAGGCTCCTCATCGGCGACGACGTCGTCACGATCATGAAAGTCTGATGGTGATCTCACAGTGATTGCTCCGTGATCCTCGGCGTACTCCCCACTCCGGTCTCGGTGGCCCGACGCGTCGTGCGTCGCGCTCGAGGCACCTCGCCGTTGCGTGGCCGAACCGTGCTGATCACCGGCGCCTCGTCCGGTATCGGCGCGGCCACGGCGCGCGCCGTCGCCGCGCAGGGCGCCCACGTGCTGCTCGTCGCCCGCCGCGCCGCGGCGCTGCTCGAGCTCGCCGCCGAGATCGGGGACGACGGCGGGCTCGCGTCGGTCTACCCGTGCGACCTCACCGACTTCGACGCCATCGACGAGCTGGTCGCCCAGGTGCTCGACGACCACGGCGCGGTCGACTATCTCGTGAACAACGCCGGCCGCTCGATCAGGCGCTCGCTGCACCTGAGCTACGACCGCTTCCACGACGTCGAGCGCACGATGGCCGTCAACTACTTCGGCCCGGTGCGTCTGACGATGGGTCTGCTGCCCGCGATGCGTGAGCAGGGCTTCGGCCACGTGGTGAGCATCGTGACGTGGGGCGTCCAGATGCGGGCGCCGAAGTTCTCCGCCTACATCGCCTCCAAGTCGGCACTCGACCAGTGGGTGCGGATCGCAGCGCGCGAGGCCCGCGGCGACGGCGTGACCTTCACCTCGATGCGCTTCGGGCTCGTGCGCACCCCCATGGTGGCGCCGACCGAGGAGTACGAGGGGCGTCGCGCGATGTCGCCCGAGGACGCCGCGCGCGCCGTCGTCCGGTGCCTGGAGGAGCGGCCGCCCGTGTGGAACATCCCGGCCGGCGTCGTCGGCGAGGTCGTGAACTTCCTCAGCCCACGGCTGGGTGACTACCTGATGTACCGCTACGACCAGATGGCCCCGGACTCGCGGGCGGCCCGCGGGGGCTGAGGGATCGCCGCGATGTCGGTTGATCGCTCCTGTCAGCGGCGGAGTTCTGGGTAGGCCCCGGTCGCCCGGAGCCCACCCAGAACTGCGGCTAGTGGGCCTGCCTCTTGGCCCTGGCGACGGTGAGAATCAAAGGTGCAGAAGCCGATGCGGCGTAGCCCTCGCCTGTGAAGAGCACGCGGATCGGGTATCTGCCATGTACTAGCCTGGCCAACTTGACGCTGCCCGTGAAGCCCGTGCCGTCCCAGGTGAGAGTGTGTACGACGCTCCTGCTCACCACGATGGAGACGGTGCCAATCGCTGGCTCTCCGGCTCCCGAACCGCGGATGGCTACGACCGCAAAGTTCACAACCGCGCGTTGGTTCGAGGTGACGCGGTGGCGGGGGAGACGTATCCCAACTCTGGTCTCGAGAGCAATCTCGGGGTCCGGTGTTGGATTCGTGGTGGGTGACGGCTCCGTCGATGGCGGTGAGGGTGGTACCGGGAAGCCGGAGCGATGGCAGGAGAGCGCGAGATTCAATCCATCCGATTCGAGCGGAACTTCGACCCCGCCGGACGACGCCGGAATACAGCTTGGCGCCTCCGCGCGCACCTGGTACCAGCCAGGTGTGACTTCCCAGGAGAACGACCCCAGCGCATCGGAACTCGTCGGATTTGACAGACTCGACCCCGCAATGACGCCGTCCGCCGCAGTTACCTCGAAGTAAGGCCCATCCGCGCGCTCTGCTCGCAAGAGCGTGACCTGCGCATTCTCGATTGGCCTGCCGACATCGTCGACGACGACACCATTGAGTATCGAGGTCCCCTTGACTGTGATACGTGCGGGTTCGCCTGCCCTGCCATCCGCGTTTGTACCGAAGATCTCGAAGGTCGGGACGTCGCCTGGTGCAAAGTCGGTGACCGTAAGCGAATGCCGATCCTTGGTCACCCATCCCAGCACGCTGTCCTCGGTGCGAATCCACCACCGGTCAGCGGTGGAATCGGCGGACGACCACGTGAGTTCGACAGAGAAGCCACCGCCAGATGCTGGTACCACCGACGAACGCAGCGGGTGCGGCGCTGCGGGGCGCGGTGGCACGTCCTGCGCGTCCGAGACAGTCACCGGCACCGACATCGACGAGATGAGATCGTCGGCGTCGGTGACCCGAACTTGCATCTGCCCCGAGAATGTATCCGGATAGCTGAAGGTCTCGATCGGGGAACCGTCACGGACCTCGAACTCCCCGTCGCCGTCAAAGTCCCAGTCGAACCTGAGTGGGCCGCGGCCGCCGTAGGTTTCCGATGCGTCGAACTCGAATTCGTCCCCGACAACGCCTCGGTACGATGTTTGCCGAAGCAATACAACCGGACGTTCGATAATTTCGGTCACTGCGTCGATGACGGCGACTCCGACGTCTTCTCCGTGCGTGACAACTCTGCCGGACGTGCGATCCGCGAGCTCGCGGTAGGCCCCAGCCAGTTCATCAGGCACCACCGGATAGACGTTGACTGGGTCGATCTCAAGGGAGCGGCGGGCCACATCGGCGATGGTGACGCCGGTCGCGGCATCCGGATGGTGGAACGGCGCATCCGTCAGCACGACCGCGGCCTTTGTCGCCCCAGGTCGCCAGCTGAGGTCGTTGAACGTGTGCATGAGCGCGGCCAAACCAGCCTCTGGGGTGTCGCCGCCGCCGTCGACTGAGATCCCGTTGAGGGCGCCGCTGAACGTATCGAGGCTGTCGCCCAACGGGCGAAGTGTCCGAGCAACGAACGCATCACCCGCGTCGCGGTATTCGATCAGCGCTACTCGCCCGCGAACTCGCGCGACTTCGGATGCGAGACGAGCAGCCTGGGACTTAGCGCTCTCGATGTAACTCGACATTGACCCGGTCGAATCGATCAGGATCGCCAGGTCGAGTCCGGTTGTGCCTGCGAGTGGGCGATCGTCGACGTAGGGCGTTGGCGGGGGAGCGGCGGGTATGAATGGCCGAGCTCGGGCTATTGCCTCGAGCACTGCCTGATGGATGTGCCCGTTCTCTGCATACGTGAAGTGCCCGCTGTTGGTCACAAGTGTTGCCGACGATCCACAGACGAAATCTGCGTCGGCACACCACGAGCCGGCTTTACTGATCGGCCACGACGGCTTTTCCGAGAAGGCGGGGCCACCCCCGGTAGAGGCATGCGTAAACGCGTCGGGGAGATAGCGCGGGACTCGTGCTCCGAGGGAACCCCCATCGGTGTTGCAGTCCGGGACTGTTCGACGCCACGTTGAGTGGTTTCTAGTGTGGCGGCACGCCGCAGCAGAAGGGCCGCGGCCCTCCGGCAGGTGGAGCTTCGGGTCGCCGAAGAGGGCTACGAAGGCCACACTCCGCTCGTATCCCATGCCGTCGATCGCGAAGAGCGCCTCTCCAGCAACCTGCGCACCTTGTGAGTAGCCTCCGAGCACGAAGACGGATGTGCTGCATTTCGCCCGTCGTTCGGCGAAGTATGCGACAAGTTCGGAGACACCCAGATCGACGCTCTGGCCGTAGGAGAACATGTCTCCTGAACTGATCGAGGCTCCGATTCCCGTCAGGAACCGCTCTCCCGAGACCTTGCGGGCCGGGTATTGTGCGCCGCCGAAACGCTCCGCCCCGAGTTGATAGGTGTTGACGGTGAGCTCAGGTGCATGCTTGTCGAATTCTGAGATCCACTTCTTCGCCTCGTCTTTGTCCAGAGATTGACCAGAGCCTCTTGCCCAAATGGTTTCGATCTGCCCGCAGGGTTGATCCATGGCGCTGCTTGCCGCAGCAGTCGATATCGGCAACGTCAGCACCGTTACGAACGACGCCAGAAGAAACGAACTGAGGGCCAAGGCTGAGTATCGCGGCCGAGGATGTGAGGTGGTCTTCAAGTGATTCCCCAGGAGTTTGTGCTTCGGAGCCTGCGCATCCTCGCACAGTTTGACTAGGCGTGGTGAGGAATCGCTCCACATCCGGGAACGCCCGTCGGGACTACTCGCCGCCGGGCTGCACGGGGAGGCTGAGGGATCGCCGTCGGCGGAGCCTCGACCGGGGCTCGGTCTCCGACTCAGCCCTCGTCGTGGGAGCCGCGCGTCCGGCCGAGGGAGACGATGAGGTCTTCGTGCAGCTCCATCCAGATGTCGTGGTAGCTGTTGTACATCGGTCGCGCGAACGCGCCGTTGTCGCCTGAGCGCAGCCGGACCTGCGTCGCCGCCGGTACGAGAAGACTGATGTGAAGGACTGTCATGGGTGTTGAGATCAAGGTCGAGAATCTGACGAAGTCCTTCGGCAAGCAGTTGATCTGGGGTGGGGTGACGCTGACCGTTCCGGCGGGTGAGATCTGCGTGATGCTGGGCCCGTC
>NZ_JAHRHK010000036.1 GCF_021246465.1 Nocardioides sp. R-C-SC26
AATCGGCGGTCTTCAGCAGCCGGTGCCCGGCGTGGGTGCCCAGTCGACGCCGGCCGCGCCCGCGGCCCCGGCGGCGCCCGCTGCGGCACCTGCCGCCGACGACCCCATGGCCAAGCTCGCCAAGGCCAAGGAGATGCTCGACGCCGGCCTCATCACCCAGGAGGACTACGACTCGCTCAAGGCCAAGGCGCTCGGTCTCTAGACCGCGCCGAGCGAAGAATTCCCGACGATGAGCGACTCCTCGACGACGCCCGACCAGGGCGCCGTCCCGCAGCCACCTCCCCCGCCGACCCCGGCGGGGGAGCCTGTGCTGACACCCGACGGCGCGCCCCCCGGCGGCCCCCGGGTGATCGACACCGAGAACCAGGACCTGGCCGACGGCGTCAACCGGTGCCCCAAGTGCGGGTCGACCGACATCCAACTGCGCGTCTCCACGGGCATGCTGGTCTGCCTGTTCTGCCGCAACGAGTGGGCCGAGGCCGCGATCGACCCGCTGGTCTCGGGCGAGGCGTCGCTGGCCGACCTGACCGGCACGGTGATCGCGTCGGGAGCAGCCGACATCGATGCGGCCGCGGCGCAGGTGCTGACCCTGAAGTGCTCGGGCTGCGGCTCCGAGGTCGTGGTCAACATCGCCGAGGCGACGTCGTCGCGGTGCCACTGGTGCCGCCACGTGCTGACGGTCAACGAGCAGGTGCCCAACGGCGCCGTGCCCGACGCCGTCCTGCCGTTCGCGATCACTCGCGACGACGCCCTGACGCGGATCCGCGAGTTCGCCGGCAAGCGACGGATGTTCGCGCACCGACGATTCCTCAAGGAGTTCGTGCCGGAGAACGTCGTCGGCGCCTACCTGCCGTACATGGTGGTCGACAGCCGCGCGAGCGCCGACCTCCACGGACATGGCGAGGTGTTGATCCGCCGGTACACGCGCGGCACCGGGGACAACAAGGAGACCTACTACGACGCGGACGTCTACCGCATCGCACGCCGGGTCGACTTCACCGCCGACGACCTGACGCTGGAGTCCTCGGCCGCCCGGGCGGACATGAACACCGTGGTGAACACGAACAACGTGATCAACACGATCCTGCCGTTCGACACCGAGAAGGCCGTTCGCTGGAACGCCAACTACCTGGTCGGCTTCACCTCCGAGCGCCGCGATCAGGACGTCGCGGCGTTGGTGCCCGAACTGGAGCACCAGCTGCTCTCGATCGCCCGCTCGGAGGCCCGCGGTTCGGTGTCGGCCTACGACCGGGGCGTCCGCTGGGAGTCGGAGGGGCTCGAGGTGCACGGCACCCGCTGGGTCTCGATGTATCTGCCGGTGTGGCTGTACTCCTACTACGAGCAGGACAAGTCGATGGTGCACTACATCGCCGTCAACGGCCGGACCGGCGAGACCATGGGCAGCGTCCCGGTGTCCCAAGGCCGTCTGCTGGCAGCCGCGATCACGGTCGGGTCGATCCTGGAGGTCTTCGCCATCGCGATCGTGGGGGCTGCCTCGTGAGCGCGCTCGCGATCGCCGTCGGCACTGCCTGGCTGCTGCCGATGGAGTCCGACGGCGGCATCTTCGCGCTGCTGCTGGCCGGGCCCCTCGGCGGCGGCGCGCTCTACTGGTGGCTGTACCGCTACTACCGCAACACCGACAAGTCGCACTCCTTCGAACGCGAGACGCGGATCGAGGCGCAGCCGGTCACCGGTCGCGACGACAAGGTCGACGAGGTACGCGGCACCAAGCGCACCGACATCAAGGGCGACAACGTCGCCAACTACCGCCAGCGGGTACAGCGGCTCTGAGGCCCGGCTCGGGGATAGCAAACGTGTTCTTGCAGGTTTTCGGCGCCGATCGGCCCGATTTCCCTGCTGAAACACGTTTGGTATCCCCGACCACTGCCGGCGTCATAGAAACTGAACCTGAATCGCTGTCATCTTTCTGGCTCAGACCTTAGAGTTCCCCCACCCGTACCTCCGGAGGATCTCTGCATGCCCAGCTCCCGCTCCACCACCACGCCCCTCGGCGACGACGCCGGCGACCCTGACGACACCTCGGGCGCCTCGTCGCCAGGCGGCCGGACCCGCGTCGTCCGGATCGGCACCGCGGTCGCGACCGCCGTCGCGCTGGTCGCCGTCGCACTGAACCTGCCCCAGAGCGGGGCGGCCCGCGG
>NZ_JAHRHK010000037.1 GCF_021246465.1 Nocardioides sp. R-C-SC26
CCGCCTCCGGAGCCCCTCGCCCCCGCCGCCGCCGGCGGCCCGGGCCGCCCCGGCCAGCAACTGGTCCGGCTTGAACCGGCGTCCTTGAGCCACCAGTTGCGCCGCGAGCGTCTGCGGCGGACTCGGTGCCGCACCCACGGCGGCCATGAGTTGGCGCAACGACGCGCGATCGGCGGCCACGTCGTCTGCGAGCGCGGCGAGAGTCGCTGCTCCCCCAGGTTCTGGGAACCCCTTCGCGGCGCGGCGGAATGTCGAGACGCCGGCGCTCGCGCCGACCCAGTGAGCGTGCAGATAGGCCCTCAGCCGGGCATTGTCCGTGGAGCTCGCGACGTCGGTCATGGCACCCGGTACCCCGCCAGCGTCACGGCACGCGCCGCCGCCCGCCGTCGCCCCGTCAGCGGTACCGGTAGGACGACGCCGTCACAGTCGCACTCCGCCCTCCCACGGCGATCACCCGCACCTGGACGCGACCCGGACGGCGCGGCGGCATCACGATCGAGATCCGCCGAGGCGAGACGGTCCGGAAGGCCACTGCCCTGCCCGCGACCGTGACCTTGCGGACGTCGACGAACCGGCGCCCGACGAGGACGACCGTGTTGCCACCCGACGACGGGCCCGAGGCCGCGGTCATCCGGGTCAGCTCCGGGGCTCGCAGCGACCGGTAGATGACCCGGTTGCTCGTGCCGGCGATGGTGGTCGTCGAGATCCGCACCCGACCTGGTCGCAGCGCCGGCGTCACCACACGCAGCAGGCTCGGCGTCACATAGCTCACCGACCGGGCGGCTCGCTCGCCGAACCGGACCCGGGTGTCGGGCGTGAAGCCCGCGCCGCGCACGACCAGCCGCTGGCCACCGGCGCTGGGCCCGGCGGGCCGGGACACCGAGGCGATCGTCGGCGGGCCGCACGAGTCGGCTCCAGCCATCAGTCTGGGGTCGAATCCGTGGGGGTCGATCCCGTAGATGAACCCACCGGGGACGTTGTCCGACGTCCCGCCCGGGGTCGTCACCGACAGGTCGACCGGGCCGGCGGCATGGGGCGGCGCCATGAAGCCCAGGAGCGTCGAGCTGTAGACGCTGACCTCGCTTGCGGGGACGACGATCCCATCGATCGACACGGACGTGGCACCGGCGACGAAGTTGGACCCCCTCACGAAGAGCAGGATGCCTCCGGCGACGGGAACATAGAACGGCTGCAGGCTCGTCGTGGTCGGTGCCGCCACGTAGGTGAATCCGCCCGGCACAGGATCGGAGGTCCCGCCGACCGTCGATACGGTGACCGCCACCGTTCCTGCCGTGGCCGACGGCGTCGGGAACGAGAGAGCGGTCGGGCTGAACACCGTCACCGCACCCGCAGGCACCGCGACGCCGCCGACCGTCACCGAGGTCGCACCCGCTACGAACCCGGACCCCGTCACCGTCACCGAGGTCCCGCCGGCACTCGGGCCCGACGACGGCGAGAGCGACGCCGCGGTCGGTGCCGTCACGTAGGTGAACCCGCCCGGCACAGGATCGGAGGTCCCGCCGACCGTCGATACGGTGACCGCCACCGTTCCTGCCGTGGCCGACGGCGTCGGGAACGAGAGAGCGGTCGGGCTGAACACCGTCACCGCACCCGCAGG
>NZ_JAHRHK010000038.1 GCF_021246465.1 Nocardioides sp. R-C-SC26
CGGCCGCCCGCCGTTGGTCCGGGGGGTGGGTGGGAGCGGCAGCCGCGGGAGCCCCCGCGCCCGCGGCCGCCGGCGCGGCCCCACCGACCGTGGCGCCTACCAGGGCCACGACGTCCTCGGGGTGGGCAGCGGCGCGCAACGCGCTGGTGAAGTCGGGCTTCACCAGGGCGCGTGCCAGCTTGGTGAGGATCTGCAGATGTGTCTCGCCACCGCCTTCGGGGGCGGCGATGAGGAACACCAGGCCCGCCCCCCCGCCCTGGGCGCCGAAGTCGACCGGCTCGGCGAGCCGGGCGAAGACGAGGGTCGGCTCGCTGACGGCGGCGGTGCGGCAGTGCGGGATCGCGATCCCGCCGGGGAGACCCGTCGAGGACTTCGCCTCGCGCGCCATGACGTCGGTCAGCAGGAGGTCTGCCTGCCTCGTTCGCTCGGCGCCGGCGACCACCTGGGTCAGCGCGCCGATCACAGCGTCCTTGTCGGCGCCGAGATCGGCGTCCAGACGGACCAGATCGCCAGTGATCAAGTCGGTCATCGAGTCACACTCCGGTGGAGTCGGGCAGCGGGCGCACGGTGACCAGGTCGGTCCGGACGTCGGTGGGCTGCGGGATGGTGGTGCCGGGGAGTCCGGCTGCTGCACTGCCGTAGGCGACGGCGAGCGCTAGTCGTGGGGCCGGGGCCAGGCCCCGGAGGTCGCCGAGGAGGTAGCCGAAGAGGCTGGAGTCGCCGGCGCCGACGGTGCTGACCACCTCGGTGGGCGGGGGAGCGGCGTGCCACTGCCCCTCGGGCGTGACCAGCACCGCCCCGGAGCCACCGAGCGTGGCGAGGACGGCTCCGACGCCGCGTGAGATCAGGCCCCGTGCGGCGTGGGCGACCGCGATCGGGTCGGCCTCGAGGGCGTCGCCGTCCAGGCCCAGCAGTGCGCCGAGCTCGTGCCCGTTGGGCTTCATCAGATGGGGTGCTCGGCTGCGGTCGCCGTCGAACGCACGGGCGAGCGCGCGGAGCGGCTCGTCGCTGGTGTCCACCGCGACCTGGGTACGCGCACTCAGCGAGGCCACGAGGTCGGCGTACCAGTGTGCGGGGGCGCCGGGCGGCAGGGAGCCGGCCAGCACGATCCACGCGGAGCGGTCCGCGAGAGCGACCAGCGCGTCGCGCAGCGCGTCCAGCGTTCCGGCTGACACGGTGGGACCCGGATTGTTGAGCTTGGTCGTGGTGCCGTCGGGCTCGGTGATGGCCAGGTTCACCCGAACCGGCCCATCCCCGCGAACCAGACGGGCGGGGATGCCGGCGGTGTCGAGCTCGCGGCAGAACGGGTCGCCGTCGACGGCGGGCAGGACGGCGAAGGTCGAC
>NZ_JAHRHK010000039.1 GCF_021246465.1 Nocardioides sp. R-C-SC26
GAAGGACTGTCATGGGTGTTGAGATCAAGGTCGAGAATCTGACGAAGTCCTTCGGCAAGCAGTTGATCTGGGGTGGGGTGACGCTGACCGTTCCGGCGGGTGAGATCTGCGTGATGCTGGGCCCGTCGGGGACGGGTAAGTCGGTGTTGCTGAAGACGCTGATCGGGTTGTTGAAGCCCGATGAGGGTTCGATCGTGATCGAGGGCACCGACATCGCTTCGTGCAGTGAGAAGGAGCTCTACGAGATCCGGAAGCTGTTCGGGGTGCTGTTCCAGGACGGTGCGATGTTCGGGTCGATGAACCTGTACGACAACGTGGCGTTCCCGTTGCGTGAGCACACGAAGAAGTCGGAGTCGGCGATTCGTGACATCGTGATGGAGAAGATGGACCTGGTGGGTCTGTTGGGTGCTGAGGACAAGCTGCCGGGCGAGATCTCGGGCGGTATGCGCAAGCGGGCTGGTCTGGCGCGAGCGTTGGTGCTGGATCCGGAGATCGTGTTGTTCGATGAGCCGGACTCGGGTCTGGACCCGGTGCGCACGGCGTTCTTGAACCAGCTGATCGTGGATCTGAACGCTCAGATCGATGCGACGTTCTTGATCGTGACCCACGACATCAACACCGCCCGGACGGTGCCGGACAACATCGGTCTGCTCTACCACAAGCATCTGGCGATGTTCGGTCCTCGGGAGATGCTGCTGAGCTCGGAGGAGCCGGTGGTGCGCCAGTTCCTGAATGCTCAGCGGGTGGGTCCGATCGGTATGTCGGAGGAGAAGGACGCCGATGAGTTGGCGGCCGAGTCGGGGCAGGAGCTGCCTCCCCTGCCGCCCATCCCGTTGCAGCTGGAGCCCAGCAATGGGATTCCGCGTCGTTCGCAGCGTGAGCCGGGTGGGTGGTGCCGGGAGAATGGCGTGACCCCGCCTCCAGGGTCGTTCCAGGCTGGGATGTCGATGACCCCCGGCGGCAACTGACAGCTATC